>CAXBCN010000013.1:0-92313 GCA_963974535.1 uncultured Cellulophaga sp. | reverse complement strand
TTGCTATGCTCACTTTCATCCGCCGCAAGTGGTTCAATTTGACCGCCCTATCCACACTCATTTGGCATTTAAAGAAAATGTTGAGTCCTTCAAGATGAAATTACGTCAAATAGGTTTCTACAACGACTTGAGTGATGCCTATATTTTACAAAGAATACGCCCGCGCTACGAATTAAAAGACTAAAAAACCAATGCAATCAACTGCGATAAATACATATTATAAGAAAATTACACGTCTAATTACGGAACTTCATCAAGAAGACTTTCAAAATGCATCTGCGGGTCATTGTATGAAAATTACCGGTTTGGGTATTAATGAGCTAGAGTTTCTATATGACCTTTTAAAAGATGCTTATACCCACTTAGACATTTATATCATTTCTGAAAGCAACAATGGAGATAGATATATATCGGCGACTAAGCTTATTGAATTACGTAACAAACAAAATAAGCCATTACTAATTCTTATTCCTTCCAGTAGCAGAACCGCGGCAGAGGACTCTTATGGCAATGCCACGTTTAAAGAGATTTCTTTAAATGGAATTGAACAAAAATTAGCTCAGTCTTTAATTGATGAAACTCCAGACGTGATTGCAGATCATATAATTAATGACGTAATTAATTATCTCAATCCTTCAGACAAGGAGATTATTGATTATTTGATTGCTTTGGAGGAAGCAAGCTATGATGAAAAAGCCGTTGGAAACCAACTTCATCACCTATCCTTGATACCAGATGAAATCCTTTTGGATAAAAAAGAAAAAATAAGATCTCGGCTTAATTTCAATCGTGAAAATGTCGCGTTACTTTCTGCATTCAATAAGCCGCTATATGATCGCATATCTGATTTAAAATTAGAAAATGATTCGGTTCAAAAAGATATAGTTGACTTTTTGAAAAATAAAAATGATGTAAAGAGTTCTGCTGAAATCTGTGAATCAATTCATCAGAAATATCAAAATCTAAATTTCAAAAATTGGTCGATTCCAGATTTAGACTTTTCCCACATAAAATTAGTTGTAGATGAAATCAAATCCACTGATTTAAAAGTCGAAGAAGGAACAAATGTTTTATACGCAGAACAACAGAAGACCGCAAAGTTGAGAGTACGCTTTCACACAAATCGTAAACCAAAAGACATAAAAGACTTAAAGTCCTTTAAGATTATTCTAATGGCTGTTAATGGCGGCAGCGGGGAAGAGATTACAGTTCTAAGAAAAATAAAAAATTCAAATTCAAATAGATCCTATCGCGATGCAACCATTGAATTAAATACTAATATTATTGAAGAAGGATCTTATTTCGTTAAAGTTTTGGCAGAGGATGAGCACGGAAATATGCTCAATGCAAATGATGAATTTAAAGATAGTAAAATTCAAAAAGCTTGGGAGGCTAAAAAAGAGGAAGATGATGAAATAAAAAAGAATTCATTTCCATACAAACTAACTTGTGATTCGGAAGATTTTGATTACATAATTGAGGAAGCGATTGAACGGGACGAAAATCAAAGAAAAGATAAGTTAAATAATGTTTTACAGGCCTATTTTAAGTATCGAATTACTGGCTTAAAAAACGATGAAGATTTTAATATACCCGAACCTTCAGACTCTTCGAATGTTTGGATCAACGACGGTAAAGAAAAGCATTCTTCTACATTTCATATCAACTACTCAGATAAGCACAACTATCAAATAAACGTATCAACCAAGTTACGGCAGATAGAAAATATATTTCTTCAAAATGCTGATAGTATAGGTTATGTAAGATCTACCTTAAAAGGAAATAAGTTGGCTATTGGTTTTGAAAATCTTGAATTTGTTGAGAGTCCAATAAGTGAAATTGTTCCTAAATCCCTTTTAAGGAAACGAAAGGAAGTATTTGATTCTATACTCAATTCAAACGAAGATGGTAATGGGATATTTGAAACGGCAGATATTTTCAACTTAAAAGATTCAATAAATGAGTATATAGAGTCCTATAAAATATGGACGACTAAACTAAACAAACAACTTGCCAATGATAATATTGAATTGGAAGAACAGACTAAGCTTAAAGAATTTTTGATTGAACTACAGATGATAGATGTAGCTCGTGTAAAAAGTAAACTTCCAGATGGCAATAAAATTGAAGCGCTTTTAGTTTCGCCCTTACATCCATTAAGACTAGCTTGGACTGCACAACTACTTGAAGTATTTGAAGATTGGGAAAGAAAAACCAAGGAGTTTTCTGGGCATAAGGATTCTTGGTCAGATCAATTAGAAAACCTTTTTATTGGCCAGCTCTCTCCAGAAAACAATCAGCAGGTTCTTTTGGATTCTAACACGTTAAAATCGTTTAATTACAGTGGCGAATTGTCTTTTGGTTGGGGACTATACTTGAGCACTGTATCTAAAGAATCAAACAACGGAATGACCTCTATATCGCGGCAATTGCAGCATTACTTAAGGCTATTGTTCAATATAACCAAAGACAATTATGTAGAGACCGATCTAAGCTTAAAACTAGTTATTCGTCATATAAAAAATTATTTAGCTCAACATCCTTACATAGATAAACTGGTTATCAATCTTTTTAACTCAGGGGACGCCGATGTTTTTTCGGATGCTTTCGTGGAGTTAGAGAAAGAAAAGAATTTTGAAAATATTAATTATGAAGTCCGTATATTTAAAGGTGATGACAAAATCATCGAACACGGTGAGTCATTAAAGACTTTAATAAATCCGGAATCAAATATAACTCCTGAAGCTGAGGCTTTTTCACAACCATCCCGAAATCGATTGTTTCCTAAACTTCGATTCTCGATCAATAACATCAGTGACTTCTTAAAAGAGCCTTCAATATTCACGTCTCATTTGAGTTTTTTAATAAGTCCTTTTCCGGTTACAACAGAGTTAATAAAGCCTAGCGAAGATGATCGCAATTTTTCTTTAAATGGTTTGATTACAGACTCTACTGTGCTTGTAAATGAGAATGGCTCTCAAATTAAATGGAATAGTTTTGTAATAGGTAATAAATTACCTAATCAATATGGCAAAACAGGTAAAAATGGTATTAAACTTTTTGATAATATTCAAAGCTTTATCAGCGGTGCTTTAGTTTCAAAATATACTCAGTCCATTCCTTCAACTCAATTACGGTTAAATGATAAAGACAAGGTGTTATTAACACATTTACACGATTTTTCTGACTGGGTAGTTACTTTTGACAAAAATCTTGGACCTGAAATTTTTGATCAACCTTCAAAAGATGGTAAAATTCCTTTTCTTTTAGATTATGTGCCAGGGGAAGAAACTTTAGGAATATCGTCCTATTTAACTACTCGCCCCACCTCTGAGGTATTGGGACTTTTGGGGCCTCATTTTGAAGAATTCAATTTGGATATTCACAATGAAGAAGATGAGCAAAAGATTAAAATTCTATTAGAAGATTTAAGAGCAGTAAGTAGTTCTCTAGTACTTCAATTAAATTCAACCAAAAACAAAGCCTTTGAAGTAATTGGTTCGGCTTTTACGAAACGTGTTCTAGAAAAGAAGGAAATGTTAGAAGAAGCTTTTCTTATCCCAATAGACTTACACCAAAACCTTTTTGAAAATCTCCCATCAGGCAGTAGATCTAGAGCAGATAACCTCTTGGTGTCAATGAATCCTTCAAAAAAGGAAATTTTTATTTCAGTAATCGAGATCAAATGCAGAAAGTCATTAGGAGAAACCGAAAAAGATGCACTCCGGTTAAAAATGCTAGATCAGATCGAAAATACTATTGAGGCACTAAGGACTCACTTTGACCCGGAATATAATAATTCGTTTGATCGTCTAGATAGAGAAATCAAAAATAAGGAACTAAAATCTTTATTGTCTTTCTATTTGGAAAGAGCCAATAGATATGATTATTTGTCTAACAAAGCCTATAATCAGTATCTTGAATTTATGCAAAATCTAGATTCTGGATTTACAATTCGGTTTAAACGTCTGGGATTAATATTTGACTTTACTGCTATTGATCGGCACAAAAAAGTTACGCTAGACAATGACTCTGTATTTTTCACCTTTGGAGGGAAATTAATCGAGGATATATTAGACCCAGATTCTGATCTTAACACGAAAAGACTAGAAGAAGGTGATTTAGACAAAGATCTTAATGAAGCTTTTGGTAACAAAAGTGAACTCCAACCATTTATTCAAAAATTCAAATCCAAACTAGAGCCTGATTTAAAAGAAAGAGAGACTTCAGAGATAGATAAAAAGTCTAATAAATTAGAATTAGAAGATACCGATAAAAATAAAACAGTTGCACCCTCTTATGAAGTACATCAGGAAAAATTAAGTAAAGTCGCCGAGGAAGGTTTGAATTCAGAAACACAAGATCAATCTGATGCTTCTAAAAAAGTGGAACGATCTAATACGCAATTGGAACATATCACACCAGAATATGATATTCTAATTGGAAAAAGTTCTGCAAGTTCTCAGTTTGGAATTTTAGGTGAAAGCAACATTAAGAAAAAAATAGCAATTGATCTAAGTGAAACAAACACCATAAGTCTTTTTGGTGTTCAAGGAGGCGGCAAAAGTTATACCATTGGAACAATTTCTGAAATGGTTTTAAAACAATTTAGCAAAATAAATAAGCTTCCGTCGCCACTTGCTGGTGTGATATTTCATTACAGTGAAAGTATGGATTATGAACCAGAATTTACATCTATGATATTTAAGAATGATCAAGAACGAGAATTACAAAAACTAAAAGAACGATATGGTGCAGAACCTGATTCAATTGATGATGTCATAATTCTAACACCTAAAGACAAAATGGATGAAAGACAGTTGGAATATCCTTCAATAGAAGTCAAGCCAATAACATTTAACTCTAAAGAACTTAATGTACAAGATTGGATGTTCATACTTGGGGCATTAGGAAATGACTCCACCTATATTAGACAATTAAAGGCCATAATGAAAGAACACAGATCTAATATAACAATCGAAGGAATTGCTAGGAGTGTAGATGAATCAGAACTTCTTAGTAATTCTCAAAAGGCTTTGGCGAGACAAAAATTAAGTTTTGCACGAGAGTATATCGATGACAGCTTTATGATGAGAGAAATACTTAAACCAGGTCGGTTGCTAATTGTCGATTTAAGAGATGAGTTTATAGTTAAGGATGAGGCACTAGGATTATTTGTTATTATGTTGAATGTCTTTTCAGCAGTTAAGAAAGTTCAAGGAGCACACTTTAACAAGTTTATAGTCTTTGACGAAGCACATAAGTATATGGATAATAAGGACCTCACTGGCAATATTGTGACTGCCATTAGAGAGATGCGTCACAAAGGAGTTAGTATAATGATTGCAAGTCAAGACCCGCCTAGTTTGCCAAATGAGATTATTGAATTAAGCTCTATAGTACTTTTGCATCAATTCAATAGTCCTCAATGGCTCAAACACGTTCAAAAATCTATTACCCAGCTAAGTTCTTTGTCGCCCATCGATATGAGTGCTTTAACTCCTGGTGAAGGTTTCCTATGGGCCAAAAAAGCTACGGATAAAAGCATTTCTACCAGACCTGTAAAAATCTCGACCAGACCAAGAGTAACAAAACACGGAGGTGGTACCATCCAAGCCACAGGAAATAAATGAAATCTAAAGGAATAACATATATAGGAAAGCGAAAAATCAATCAAGACCGAATATTGACTGAGAAAATTAATATGGATTCTTATCTCTATTTAGTTGCAGACGGAATGGGAGGATATGATAATGGCGATATCGCCGCCACAATGATTATCGACAGTTTGGTTACGTTTCTATCCAATCGCACTCAATTTAATATAGAGGTCATTCACAAGGCCATAAACAAAGCGAACTTAGCTTTGCGCCAGTATCAAGAAAAGCATCAATCAAAACTTGGATCTACCCTAGGTGGAATATTAGTGACTGGCAAAACTGCAATAACATTTTGGGTTGGAGATGTGAAAATTCTGCATTATTCAAAAGGCAAACTTTGCTTTGAGAGCAAATCACATAATCTAAGCAGTGAACTTTCTGAAACCGATAATTTAACCTCTTCTAAATATAACCATATCGTTACGCGTTCCATTCAGGGCGATGTTAAGAAATCCGTACCCTCCTATCAAGAGCTCATCTTGAATAACGGAGACCAATTGTTTATTTGTTCGGATGGTGTTCACAACATCATAGATTCAAACACCCTTCAATACTTACTTAATAAAGAGGACTCAACCGATGCCCTTATTGCAACTATAGACCAACGAATCGAAAAAGAAGCGATTGATAATGCTAGTTTGATTTTAATAGAAGGTTTTGATTTTTATGAATAAGGGAAATATTTTTCGATTAAATAAGATACTTAGAGAATTTAATATTTCACTTGATTTTGCTTTTTAATTTTATATAGCTGATTTGTTACAATAAATATGAAAATCCTCATCATCTGCTCAGCCAACAAACAACGCTCAAAGACAGCTGAAGACTTCTTTTCTCAGAAATATCCAGAGCACGAATTTCTAAGCGCAGGGACAAATAGCAAAATTTGTAGAAAAGAAGGCACTACTGAGCTTACTGAAGATTTATTCGAGTGGGCTGACAAAGTTTATGTAATGGAAAAGAAACATCTTGACCAGATTCAAAAGCATACTGGGTCAAAATATTACTCAAAAATCAACGTGTTGGATATCCCTGATATCTACAAATATTATGATGCTGATTTGATATCAATTTTGGAAGAGAAAGTATCTTTCTGAAAATACCATTATAATGGTAAAATCACTCTAAAAAGTATTAAAATTACCATTAGAATGATTTTTTTAACCTCTTTCGATTTGAGATAATTAAACGACCTATCTTAGTAAACTTTCGAGAAAAGTACCAATATTTAGTACTTTTCTCGAAAGTTTACTATAATCTGCTCTTAAAATTTTATTTGAACTCATTTATATGAATTTGAGCACTCAGTTCGCATAAACATTTCAAAACTCACAAATTTTTGTTAAAAAGGGGCGAATTCGGTGTCACTAAATTTTCAAGGTCGTTTTAAGCCCTATAAATGCAATAAAAATGAGAATTTGGATAGTTCCTCTTTCTCCGCTGAAGAAAACCTATAACGAAAGTTATGGGTTTTTTTATACCCTCTCATTAAAAATCGTTTTGTAGAAAATCTTTTAAAGGATGGCATGGCTATCCTAGCGCATATGGTAAAAGAATAATGAAAACAATTAAACCTATAAGGAAGCTATGATCTACTCCTAGGATCACCAATTAAAATATAAAAAAAGTGCTCTTACAACAATGTCTTATACTGTTGCAAAGCACTTTCAACTAACTAACTAACTAAGTAACTATTTCAGGACCTTAGTGATTTTATTAATGCTAAAGCAGCCTTCACTTCCGATTTAAGTTTTTCATAATCTTTAGCGGCAAGGATTTCTTTTGATATTAATTGAGAACCCATTCCTACACATGTAACGCCAGCTGAAAACCAACCTGATAAATTTTCTTTGGTAGGCGAAACACCACCCGTAGGCATAATACTGGTCCATGGTTGTGGTCCTTTGACTCCTTTAACGAATTCAGGACCATAAATATCACCTGGAAATAACTTAACAATTTCGCAGCCCAACTCTTCTGCTCGGGCAATTTCGGTTAATGACCCGCATCCTGGTGACCACAATACTTTTCTGCGATTACATACTAGGGCTATATCTTCTCGCAATACAGGAGTTACAATAAAATTGGCGCCTAATGACATATATAATGAAGCTGCCGCAGCGTCGGTTACAGAACCAACACCCATAATCATCCCCGGTAATTCTTTTATGGCGTATTTTGTTAATTCGCCAAAAACTTCGTGAGCGAAATCGCCACGAGCCGTAAATTCCATTAAACGCGCGCCACCATCGTAACAAGCTTTTAATACGTTCTTACTTAATTCTAAATCGCTGCTAAAAAACAAAGGAATCATTCCTGTTTCCTTCATTACTGATGCAACCTCTATTCTTGAAAATTGTGCCATTTTTAAATTGGTTTAAGGTTTAAAATAAACATATTCAAGTATACTTTGAAATTTTCACTTGAACTTAGATTTGTATTTTAGGTCCAGTTTAATATTTTTTTGAAATCGTATTCTTCTGGGTTATCCACATACTTTTGAGCTATTTCATAATCGCGTTCTTTAATAAAGAAAAGATTATCGATAAAAAGTTGCGCCATATCTGAATTTATATCGACCAATCTAGGTGGAATTTTACCGTTTTCATCTTCAAAATCTTTCAAAAATAAAGGCGTAATATCTCCTTTAGAATTGGCACTTACAATACAATCTGAAACTCCTTGATCAAATAACTTTTTAACGCCGATACCCAACAAGGTACAAAGCGTTAAATCAAAAGCAATAGGATTGCAACATCTTAATTCATACCCAAGTTCTACGGGTCTAGATTTTATGTCTAAACCTATTTTTTTAAGTTTTACTCGCAATAAGTAATTAAATATGTGTGATTTACTAACATTCCCTAATTCTGGATGCCCGTGCTCATCAAAGGTGAAGTTTATGCCACAATTTATAATTTCTTGTTCATCCATAAAGTGAAAAACACCTTCACTCACCATAGCAACCCCATATTCAACCCCTTTAATTTTACATTTTATAATTGATGAAATAATCATATTAGTAATCTTATCAAATGTAATGTTGGTGTTATTGAACATTTCAGGGATAATCATCATTTGAAAATGACAAGCAGACGCAATACCAAAAGCCAAATGACCTGCAGAGCGTCCCATGGCTGACATTACGAACCAGTTTTCACTGGTACGAGCATCTTCATAAACCGTATTCCCAATCCGTACACCTTCATCTTTTGCTGTATGAAATCCGAAAGTAGGGTTTCTGTCTGGTAAAGGTAGATCGTTATCTATTGTTTTTGGCACATGGATATGCGCCACTTTTAAATCTTGCGTTTGCAAGTATTTCGTTAGTCTATTGGCGGTTGATGCCGTGTCATCGCCACCAATAGTTACTAACAATTGCACATTATATTTTTTGAAAAAATCAGCTTTAAAATCGCTGTCTTTTGGTTTAAATCTACTCATGATAAGGGTAGAACCACCACGACTAAAAATTCGATCTGCATGATGAAAATCAAAAATCTTTAGCTCTGGATTGTCTGACAATAGCCCTTGATATCCATGATGTACCCCAATTACTTCGTAGCCATCTTTAAGAAAAGTTTTGGCTAATGTACTAATTACCGTATTTATTCCAGGAGCAGGTCCCCCACCACAAATGATTGCTATCGATTTTTTCAAAATTTAATAGAATTTATAAGATTATCGTGCAACTCTGCCCGAAGCGTCGCCACCCATTAATTTATTTACTTCATCAACCGTTACCAAGTTCGCATCTCCCTTGATAGTGTGTTTTAAACAGGATGCTGCTACGGCAAAGTCTAAGGCATTCTGATCATCCTCTGGAAATTTTAATAATCCGTAAATTAAGCCTCCCATAAAACTATCGCCACCACCTACTCTATCAACGATGTCTGTTATTTGGTATTGACGTGTTTCGTACATTTTTTTACCATCATATAAAACACCTGCCCAGGTATTGTGGGAAGCCGAGATAGAACCTCTTAAGGTGGTTATCACCTTTTTGGCTTTAGGGAATTTCACCATCATTTGTTGACAAACAGATAAAAAAGCTTCAGCTTTAACATCGTGACCATGCTTATGAACATCTAAGCCTTCCGGATGAATTCCGAAATGCATTTCTGCATCCTCTTCGTTTCCTAAAATTACATCGCAATACGAGGTTAGTTCTGTCATTATTTTTTCACGATCACCACCATATTGCCATAATTTAGCCCTATAATTTAAATCGGTGGAAATCGTAACACCCAGCTTACTTGCCGCTTTTACAGCTTCTAAACATACATCCGCAGAACTTTGAGAGATGGCAGGGGTAATTCCAGTCCAATGAAACCATTCAACTCCCTTAAAGACTTCATCCCAGTTAATCATTCCGGACTGTATGCTTGCCATCGAAGAATGAGCGCGGTCATAAACCACTTTACTTCCCCTAGAAACGGCACCTGTCTCTAAAAAATAAATACCTAAACGTTCACCACCCCAAACTATTTTATCCACACCAACACCACGCTTACGCATTTCCATCATAGCACATTCACCAATATCATTTTTGGGTAAACGTGTTACAAAATCAACCGGTACGCCATAATTGGCAAGAGATACCGCTACATTTGATTCTCCACCACCGTAAACGACATCAAAACTGTTTGCTTGTGAAAATCTTAAAAATCCTTCTGGAGCTAATCGCAGCATTATTTCTCCGAACGTGACAACTTTTTTCATTTTTTCGTTTATTTTTTATGTTAAAATTGATTAGGTTAATCGATTAAACAACCTGGTAAATAAAAAGTTCAAACTGCAGCCTGAACAAAATAATTTTGATAATTTCTAATAATACAATATCTTTGGTTAATCGATTAAACAAATATAAAAAAAATTGGCGAATAAAAAAACAACATTAAAAGATATTGCGAATGTTTTAAATATTTCAACAGCAGCCGTTTCTAAAGCCATGCAAGATAATTCTCGAATTAGCGATAAAACTAAGCAAGCTGTAAAAAAAGTAGCAAAGCAATTAAATTACCAACCTAACCACTTAGCTAGTGCTCTACGTAAAGGAAAAAGCAATTTAGTTGGTGTCATAGTACCAAGAACGAATAGCAATTTTTTTTCTTCGGTTATTCAGAATATGGAAGAGGTGTTAAATAAAAATGGATATCAAATTATCATCACTCAATCGAATGAATCCTATCAAAAAGAATGCGATACGATAAACACCCTATTATTTACACAGGTTGATGGTATTATAGCATCCATGGCCAATGAAACCATAGATTTATCCCATTATGAAAAAGTTAAAATGAATGGTATTCCACTTATTCTTTTTGATCGTGGAGAAAACGATTTAAATGTAGATTACATCGGAATTAATGATTATGATAGTAGTCATTTAATTGTTGAGCATTTAATAGCCCAAGGAAAAAAAAGAATTGCCCATATCGGTGGATATAGACACACCAGAATTTTTAACAACCGTATCCGTGGTTATATAGATGCTATTAAAAAAAATAATTTACCCTCTGATGACGAGCTATTATTAGAAAGTAGTTTAACTATTGAAGATGGGCGTGAAAAAATGAAACAATTATTGGCACTAAAGTTTCCACCTGATGCGGTTTATGTGGCTAGTGATTATGCTGCACTTGGTGCTTTACAAGTACTTCAAGAAAATAATATTGCCATACCAAATAAAATAGCTTTGGTTGGTTTTGGTAATGAACCTTTTACAGCTATGGTCAGCCCTACCCTTTCTACGATCAACCAACACAGTGCTGAGATAGGCAAATTGGCAGCTCAAACATTTTTAAGACTCGTAGAAAAGCCAAATTTAAAACAAAGTTTAACTAAAAAGATTTTGACTGCTGAATTGATTGTCAGAGATTCTTCGAGAGTTATTTAAAGGGTGACCACTAAAACCTTTTTAAAGGCTAATGGTCACCAATATAATTTTAAATCTTTTAGCTAAAAGCTAAACCTCCATTAATATCAACATTATTTCCAGACATAAACGATGCCTCATCGGAAGCTAAGTACGCAACTAAATCTGCCACTTCTGAAGCAGAACCTTCCCTGCGTAATGGCGTACTTGCTGCTACTTTCGTTCTAATTTCATCTGCCGTGAAATCATCATGAAATTTAGTCCCAATTAACCCGGGACAAATGGCGTTTACACGAATACCTTTAGGGCCTAGTTCTTTTGCCATTGCTCTTGTAAATGTGGTTACTGCACCTTTAGAAGAAGCATATAACGATGAGCCTCCACCGCCGCCATCTCTTGCTGCTTGGGAAGAAAGATTAATGATGGAAGACCCTTTACCCATTAAAGGTTCAAAAGCTTGCATTACAAAAACGGTGGCCTTAAAGTTAACATTCATGACCAGGTCGAAAAATGACTCATCAAGCGCTTCTAGAGTTTTACGTGCAAAAAGACCACCTGCGTTGTTCACCAAAATGTCGACTTTAGCACCAAACGCATCAACTGTTTTTGTTTTTAAGTTTTTTATATCCTCTAATTTTGATACATCAGCCTTAATTGCTATGGCTTCACCGCCAAAAGATTTTATGGTAGCGACCGTCTCGTTTGCTCCAGATGCTGAGCTATTGTAATTTACTACTACCTTAGCCCCTTCTTTTGCAAGTTTAACGGCAATTGCTCTACCAATGTCTCTAGAGCCTCCTGTAACTACTGCTATTTTACCTTTAAGTGTACTCATTAAGCTTATTTATAAAAAGATTTATATTAAATTCCTAGTGCTTGCCCCCCCCCAATTTGGATAGTCTCAGCGGTTATAAATGCGGCATCCTTGCTAGCTAAAAATGAAATTACACCTGCAACATCTTCTGGTTGCCCTAACCTGCCTAGCATAATATTATCGGCCCAAGAGGCAAATACTTCGGGTTTCGTTGCCTTAATCTGCGCATGAAATGGAGTATCAATGGTACCTGGCGATACCGCATTAACTCTGATTCCGTACTCAGCTAAGTCTTTTGCTAATGCTCTAGTAATGGCGTGAACCCCAGCTTTGGAGGTTCCATAAATTCCAGCTCCAGGTCCCCCTGCTGTCCATCCTGCATTTGAAGTGTAATTAATTATAGATGGATGGTCTCCTTTTTTAAGAAATGGGATAGCTGCTCTTGACGCAAAGAAAACAGAATCAAGGTTTAGAGCCATTACAAATCTGTAAAATTCTGTGGTCATTTCTTCAAATCTAGATCTTCCACCTAAACCACCTGCATTGTTAACCAATACATCAATTCTACCATATTTATTTCCAATTGCCGCAATGTTTGAAGTTACTTCTTCTTCTTTAGTCACGTCAAAACCATAATATGCTGCGCTAATTCCTAATGCGGTAAGTTCTTTAACTCGTTCAGCACCTGCCTCATCTTCAATACCATTTAATACAACAGTATAGCCATCTTTTCCTAACCTTTTAGCAACTTCAAAACCGATTCCGCCTGTTGCTCCTGTAATTACTGCTACTTTTCCTTTATTTATACTCATTTTTACTAATTTAATATATATTTATTTTTATAATTTTAATAATTAATATGTTTTCGGCTTTAAAGGCTCAATTTTAGGGCATAAAATCCAAACAGCAAGTAATGCTGTTATAGCCAATGCGCCACCGATTAAAAATGCAGGTGTATAGTTACCACCAGTAGTTATAAATGTGACTAAGATGGTAAGTCCGGCAGCACCAAGCTTTGCGGCCATGCCTGCAAAACCAGAAAGTGTACCTACTATTTTTCCACTAAACATGTCACTTGGTAGCGTTTGTATATTTCCGATGGATATTTGAAATCCGAAAAGTAATACTGCCATTATAATTACGGCATATAATGCAGATCCTGGCGCTTTTAATAAGAAAAAGCACGGAATCATGATTAAACAACCTAAAGTGATTGTCATTTTTCGTGTCTTGTCAACAGACCAACCCGCTGAAAGCCTATTTTTTGCAAGAACTCCGCCGAATATTGCTCCAATCATGGCTCCTACATAAGGAACCCATGCCGAAAATGCTATTTCCTTGACATCCATTCCAAAAACTTCGGATAAATAAATGGGGATCCAAACTATAAAAAGCCACCAGATAGGATCTATTGCTGCCGAAGCAATGATGACTCCCCAACTCTCCTTTCGTACAAGCAATTCACCAGTAGTTGGTATATACCCTTCATCGAAATTACCATCTTCGTTAATATCTTGATTTCTTTGTCCAGAAAGTATGTACTTTTTTTCATCGTCAGTTAGCCAAGGATGGGTGCTTGGTGTTCCTTTAACTACATATAACCAAGGTAACAACCAAAGAAATCCAAGCACAGCTACAACAATAAATATAGCCTGCCAATCGAAATAAACAGACAATAATCCTATTACCGGATAAGCAACAATACCACCAATAGCCGCTCCTGAATTAAATATTCCTTGCGCTAGAGCTCTTTCTTTAGTAGGGAACCATTCTGCATTTGCCTTAGCAGCACCTGGCCAGTTACCTGCTTCTGCAATTCCTAATATGGATCTGAAGATTGAAAAAGTTAGCAACCCTTGAGCAAATGCATGTAGCAAAGTGGCTATTGACCAAACACCTATAGAAAGTGCAAACCCCATTCTTGTCCCAATCCAATCAAAAATTTTACCAAAAAGTGCTTGACCTCCTGCGTATGATAAAATAAAAACTGTTGAAATAGTCCCATAAATAGCCTTATGGCCATCTTTGTCCATTTCAGGAAATAATTCATTAGAAATATCAGGCCAAAGCGCTCCAAAAGCTTGTCTGTCTATATAATTTATAACTGCGGCTAGCGCTACAAGACCAACAACCCACCATCTTAAACCTTTGATTTTCATATTTTTATTTTTAATAATTCTTATAAATTAAAGTCCTATACTCCTCAATTACAGCAACTTAATCCTTTTTTATAATTTAAAAATGATAAATAAATTTCCCACTAATAAAAACACTCGTTTTTATTGTTCTTTTAAATTGAAGAAATAATTTAGTTTATGCTACGAATGAATTATGACTAAGCATAGGATAAATGGGCTTAGTTACATGCCCATACTTTTACGCTCATCGGTATGATAACAATATTGATACAAAATTCTAAAATGTATTTTCATTTTTTCTTTGGCTAATTGGGGATTTTGATCCACAATAGCTTGATAAATTTCAGTGTGTTCCTGAATGCCAAGAAGCGACTGACTCGTATCACAAACATGATATTTCTCAAAGTTTGTAATAATTTCAGGTGTAATAATTAACATAAAAGTATTTAAAGAGCTATTACCACTAGCTCTTGCAATAGCCAAGTGAAATAGTAGATCTTCTTGAACTGCATCTTCACCATGTGTCACCTTTTTGGTGTAGGCGTCTAAAGCACTTTTCATTTGTTTTAAATCGTCTTCTGTTCTTCGCAAAGCAGCCAGCCTTACGGTTTTTAATTCTAACAAAATTCTGGTTTCCACTAAGGATTTAAAATCAGGATCATCTAATCTTAAAATATCTTCTAACATGCCTTCCATAGCGACAGCTCCAATGTCTGCAATGAAGGTTCCGCTTTGGGGTTTAGAAATTAAAATTCCGTAAAATTCTAATTTATCAATAGCCTCTCTCAGATTACTTCGACTTACCCCAAATTTTTCAGAAAGTTTTCGTTCTGAAGGGAGTTTGTCTCCAGGTTCTAAATTTTTATAACTAATCAGTTCTTTTAAATTAGAAATGATTAATTTTTGAATATCTTGATTTTCTTTTTTTATTGGAATTTCTAATTTCATAACACTACATCTAAAATCTTAAATTGGTTAACCAGATTGGTTTGTTAAAATTATAAAAATAATACGTAGTAAAGAACTAATTATTAAATTTTAATGTGTAACGTCCCATATATGAAGCTTAACCTTGGCTAAAGCAACAATTTTTAATGAAAACATATGCCAACAAAAATTTTTGGTGAATAAGGTTTCATACACTACTTAATGGCTAACTTCTAATTCGTAATAGTTAACTTTTGCAAAAGAGCCTTCATCCCTGCTTTGAAAATAATTTCCTGCCTTAAAATAATTTTCAAAAACACCCCATTTTTTCATATGAATATCTTCATACACTTTATATTCACTATTATTTAAAATAACAACCATTTTTCCGTCAGAAACTTTTACCTCCAAAGTAAATTTTCTAAAACCTACTTCTTGATCAAAGTTAAATCCGTCGTCATCGCCCCAAGCTTCTTCGTGAAGCAACAAATTGCCGACGAGGCTGGTGTTCTTTAAAACTTTAGTTTTAACTCTAATTTTACCATCTTGCCAATAAATTTTTAACACAGGTGGTGCATTATTGTCTTTTTGTCCGATGATATCGCGCTGCTCATTCGAAAGTCTTCCGTGAATTTGCATAATAATTACTTTATGGTATTTCCCATTTTCATCTTTGCTAACATCTTCCATGGCGAGCTTTCCTTTCATAGTGCCACCTTGAGCAAAAGTCCAATTTACATTATTGTCACCGGGTACCATTTGTTCTCGTAATTCTGATCTAGAATATTTTGTATTGGCTGTTGTTGCATTACTGGGATAAGCATAAAACACCAAGGCCCCATTCGTAGAATCATTATACATGTAAGGAATAAGCCGTTTATCAGTGGCATAATCCAAAATTTCAGGAGGTTCAATAGAAGTGGCACTTCCCTTTGCATTTAGTTCAGGCGTAGTAACACTCCATTGACTTAAATCGATCTTGGGTAATTTATATTTCTTTTTATTTTTTATTTTGTTTTCGACCTTAAAATCTGAATCTGTATTCAAACTTGCCAAATCTTGACTAACAGCATGAACAGATAGTAAAGTAGTTACTAAAAATATCCCTAGTTCTGTTCTAAAATTTCTCATTTTATTGCTTAAATGTTATGTATACCAGTATAAATTTTAACTCCATTTTCTTACAATCTTCTTTAAATTAACCACCCATCGCTCTATCAAAGCTTGGGTGGTTTTTAATTGTAAACAGCTATTTAGTACCCTAACTAGTTGGCTGTCATGACAACATTATCTAAAAATACTTCAGTAGTACCGTCTATGGCATTTAAAGCCCTAACGTAAATTACCACCTTATTTGAAGATGCGGTAAATGTAAAAGTACTTGTTGTAAATGCTGCATTATCTGTGTTGAAATCATTTGTGATGTTAAAGTAAGCATCAATTGCAGCGTCAGTAGTAGAAGCATCAATACCGGTCTCTGTAGCAATTTCTGTATTCAAAATAAATACTTCAGTATTAACTCCGGCAGCTTCCGATCGCGTATCGATAGAAAACGTATAACTAGCACCTTGTTGTACCGCAACTAGTTGATATAGGCGACGAGAACTGTTATTGAATTTTCCTCCCCTTGTTCCGTTAGCCCCATCAGAAGTACTTGAAGGTTGTTCATTAGTGCCATAGGTTGCATCGATGTAGTCATTCAAAGCTGTATTATTCCAAAGTGCTCTATAAGGACTATCCACGATATCTCCGGAATTATTTTGTACCGTACTATTCGGCGTCATATCCCAAGCATCTGCATTGTCTCCCGTATTCACGGTAAATTCATCAAAAGTACCGTTTAGCACTTGTACGATAAACCCTGCGGACACCACAAGTCTCTCAGTGGCAACAGATGTAGCACCTGTTATACTAGTTGCTGTTAAGCTTACATCGTAAATACCGTCTTGGTCATAGGTATGAGAAGGATTCATTCCTGTGAATTGAAATCCGTCTCCAAATTCCCATAACAGCGATACTGCATCTACCGAAGCATCTGTAAATGAGTACGTTTTGTAATCTGAGGCATCAACCTCAAAGGTAAAGGCTGCCGTAACTGGTGCTTGAATATCAATAGTTTTACTTAAAGCTGCAGATAAATTAGAATCGTTCGTTGCTGTAAGTGTTACGGTATATATGTTGGCCGTGGTATACACATGCGTTGGGGAAACTTCCGTTGAAGTAGTTCCATCCCCAAAATCCCAAAGGTAACTTGTAGCACTCGTCGATGAATTGGTAAAAGTATACTCCAAATAATTCGTTGCACTTTGAGCGGAAGCAAATCCTGCAGAAGGTGGAACTGCGCCTGGAAGTCCAACTTCAATTGAGAAATCATCCAATCTGGTTTCCACATTGGCATCATTATAAAAATAAATACCCACCTTATTATTACTTCCGGAATTAAAGGACAATTTTTGTTGTACGTAGGTCGAAGGGTCAGAAGTATCATTAACGGTAATAGAAGCTATAATACCCGCTTCAGCATCAGCAATACTGCCGATTGGACCGAACTGGGTAACCCCTACAATTGCAACTATTGCGTAAGGATCTGTAGAACCGCTAGTCATGGTGTACCAAAAGGTTAGGTCATAATTAGTATCTGCCTCAACAACAATTTCCTGATATCCTTGACGAGCACTACTAATTTCTAGTTTTGCTGCCTGATCACCAAAGGTTACTGGGCTGCCAGATATACCAAAAATGGATCTTTCATCACTCCAATCTGCTCGCCATGAATCACGACCATCACCTGAACCATCCGGTAGGGTATTGTCTTCAAAACCTGGTTCTAATATAATGGGCTGAAAAGGACCTTCCACTACCAAAACTTCGATGGTAATGGTTCCCGTCATACCGTTTGCATCAGAAGCGGTTAAGCTTACTGGATAGGTGCCCTCTCCGGCTTCAAAGGTAAACGTAGCATCTTTTTCTGTCGATGTATTTCCACCACCAAAATCCCAAACGAAATTTGTCGCCTCAGAAGATAGATTACTAAAATTAATGGTTTTAAAATCTACCAAAGAAGAAGCATAAGAAAAGTTTGCTGAAGGAAAAATAGTATCTACTTTAGAATTTGCTCCTGGCAATTCATCTCTAAAAAGCTCATCACCCACACAACTGGCAACAAAACTTGCTATTACTAAACATAGCAGCAAAAGTTTTGTCTTATTAAATAAATTTACTTTGTAACTCATAGTTTTTAAAATTAATATTAATACCCTGGGTTTTGTGTTAAAAGTCCACCACTTAAATTGATTTCACTGGCTGGAATAGGCAATAGTAAAGACCTTGCACTGAATATATATCCCATTTCAGCAGCATGAGCACTTAAAACGGCATCCGCTACCCCAAATCTAAGAAGGTCATAAAACCGTTGATTTTCAAAGGCTAGTTCAACACGTCTTTCAACTAAAAGTTCTGTTTTTGAAACACTCGAAACACTATTGGGCGCAGTTTCTGGAAAAGCTCTGTCTCTTATCTTTTGAAACGAAGCTAAAGCACCTACATCATTCGTATTTGTATTCTCGCCTATAGCTGCTTCCACATGCATTAAAAGAACATCCGCATAACGTATAGCAATGTAATCATTACCCGCATTTCGAGCATTACCCCCATAGGTTGGTGGAAAAACTGATAGATCTGAACCTTCTGGTAAAAACTTGATTACCTCTGTTCTTGTTGGGAAAGTGTAGTAAGACTCTCTGGTTCTAATGCCACCAAAAGCGCCAAAATCAGCAATTAGGTTGGCATTGACAATATTTTGACCATCATCAGTACCTTGACGGAAGGTCGAAGTAAACTCAGCAGAAAAACCTTGACTTTCAAGAGCATTGCCCGCAATATATTGAATGGCAAAGATAATTTCATCGTTTAATTCTGAATAAAAAACATTTCTATAATTCGATTCCAAATCAAACTCTCCACTAGTAATAATTGACTCGCACAATTGCTTTGCGCCAGAATAATTACGGGTAGGTTGCGTTAAGTATACTTTCGCTAAGAGCGCCTGAGCACCAGCTCTAGAAGCTCTAGATTTAGAACCATTACTCAAGACATTAACGCCCTCTTGCAGATCCTGAACAATTTGTGCATAGACCAGTTCTGAAGCGATTCTGGTAAATAGGGCTTCATTATCAGTGGGCCCTACTACTTCAGTGACCAAGGGAATATCCCCATAAAGCCGAACCAAATTAAAGTAGGCATAGGCACGTAAAAATTTAGCTTCTGCGGCATAGGTAGCCTGATTAGATTCATCGGCAATATCGATATAATTCAAAATATTATTCGCCCTGAATACCACTTCATACATAGATTGGTAATAATCTTCTGACTCTACATTGGTCGCATCTACGACATATCGATGAAAATCGGCCTTAGATCCTTCTAGGGTCTGAGTTTGAGTGTTATCAGAACGATGCTCTGTTAATAGGTGCTCAAATTGAACACCCCTATTTGCATTTCTTTCGTTCCCTTCAGTATTATCATTGACCCCTTGTAAGGCGTCATAAATACCATAAATCCCCGATAAGACGTCTGCATCGGTTTGGAAATAAGAGTCAACCGCAATAGCTGTTTCTGGTAATGGATTTAAATAATCATCATCACAGGAAAAAATAGCAGCACCTATGAATGCGAAGACTAAATATTTTATATGTTTCATAATGTATCGTTTATATTAAAATTAAAAATCAATGTTCAGACCTAAGGTTACTGTTTTAAATATTGGCGTACCAGCCCTTTGAGAACCATAAGCCCTAGGGTTTGACCCGTCTACAAACTCTGGATTAAAACCATGGTAGTCGTTTGCAGTAATATATATCAAGTTCTGAGCAGAAGCATACACACGTAAACCGTCTAGACCAATTTTATCTAGCGTAACGTTTGGAAAATCATAACCTATATTGATGTTTCTAAGTGAAAAGTAATCAGCACTAGCAATAACCTCACTGGTCAATACTTTTTCCTGAATAAATGAAACATCCGGCACAAGACCATCTGCCACGGCTTGTAAAGCCCCGCCACTTTTGGTTTGATTACCAAACCAATTGTAAAAATATTGATCTCCTATATTATTCACTTGAGCCCCAAGACTTCCTTGCAACATAAAGGAAAAATCAAAATTTCCTATTTGAAATTCGTTGGTAAAACTGTAAATTAAATCTGGGTAAGGGTCTCCTAAAATAGTCTTGTCTTCTGCTGTGATGATGCCATCTCCATTTAAGTCTCTTACAATGGTATCTTCGGATTCGCCATTGATTCTATTCCAAGGATTATTTACGTAAGTGGTTCTAAAATCTACTTCATTAAACTTATCAGTATCTACCACATAGCCCCAGAACGAAGATATGGGCTCTCCCACGCGGTTGATCCATTGTGAGTTTCTTCCGTATTCATCTTCTATTAAGGCGTTGTTAGAGTTACCAAAACTCAAGAGTTCGTTTTGATTCGTAGAAGCAATAAACGTAGTGTTCCATCTAAAATTCTCTGAAGTGATATTCTTTGTTCTTAACTCTAATTCCCATCCTGTATTTTGAACTTCACCTAAGTTCACAATACCGCTGCTAAAACCAGTTACATAAGAAACCGGATTCTCTAATAGTAACCTATCACTTGTTCTTTGGTAAAAATCTAATGATCCTGATACTTTATTATTGAAAAAGCCAAAATCTACTGCTGGGTTAAATTCTTCAGAAGCTTCCCATTGCAAAAGAGCATTGGATATGTTAAGTGGCGATACCCCAGTCACTACATTTCCATCAATAACCGCATTTGAATTATTCAACAAGGCCAAATAGGCGTATAAATTAATGTTATCATCTCCAACATTAAAATTTTCAGCTCCTGTAAAACCGTAACTAGCTCTAAATTTTAAATTATTAACAATAGAACTGTTTTTTAAGAAATCTTCTTTTGCAACGTTCCATCCGATAGAAACTGCTGGGAAATTACCATACTTAGCGTTTACGCCAAAAACCGAACTACCATCACGTCTAAAAGAAGCATTGAACAAATATTTATCAGCATAGGCGTAATTTATTCTTCCAAAATAACCTACCTTTCTTAACTCAGTATTTGTTTCCACAAACTCACCTATGGTGGTAGCACCTTGTAAGTTTTTAAGTAAATCATTGGTATAACCAGTACCAGTGACTTCACTGTTTTCACTTTTTCTTTGCTGAACGGTTGCACCTGCTAATAAGTCTAAATCATGTTCGCCAAAACTTTTGCTATAGGATAAGGTATTATCTAAAATTAATCTTGAACGAAATCTATTCTGTAAGTTGTATTGTGATCTACTATTACCAGCAGCGTGGTGTTTTGTACCATCCCATCTAGTTCTTTTACGTTGTTCCAAGGTAATCCCTAGGGATGTTTTAGCCGTAAGACCATCTAATATTTCATAACTTAAATAGGTAGATCCGAACAGTTTTGTATTGTATTCATAATGTTCTCTTTCTACATATTGAGCATAGGGGTTAGAGTCACCTGAAGTTCGGGGTCTACTTCTACTACCATCTCCATTTATATCTCTATTTTCTAGATGATTTTCATAAAAGTAATCACCAACACCTACCTCTGGATATACCGCTCTATCGATAAACTGTAAGGATTCCTCTGTATGATAAATTGGCAACCACGGAGACTGACGCATAGGATTATGTATAGAAGTTGGTAAACTTCTTTGTGCAGTATAGGAAGGAGTAGCACTAATTCCAAACCTAACTTTATCGCTTAGTTTTGTATCTAATTTTAAATTACCTGTATAAAGTTTAAAATTATCCGTAATAACAACACCCTCATCATTCAAAAAACGTAAAGAAGTACTAAACTTTGTATCTTGCGTACCTCCCCTCGCGGAAAGAGAATGACTTGTTAGTGTGCCACCGTCAAAGAAAACATCTTGCCAATCTCTATCCACTCCAGTTGTTGCTACTAATAACTGCGCATATTGCGTATCGTTAGACAGCTCTCCAGTCTGAGCCAACTCTTCGGCTGCCCAATCCCTAACACTTTTTCTATAATCATCGCTTTCATGTGCCTGCTTATAACCCGTGTAAGTTTGGTAACTAAATTTTGTTTTACCAGACTTACCACTCTTAGTGGTAATCAAAATTACCCCATTGGAACCTTCACTACCGTAAATAGCAGCAGATGCAGCATCTTTTAATACTTCAAAAGACTCCACATCATTCATATCAAGATTTCCAAGAAAATCAGAGCTAACGATCACCCCATCTATGACCAGAGCTGGTCCTGAATCAGCAGTTACCGACCCAACACCTCTAATGGTAATGGTAGGTGCAGCACCCGCTTCTGCACTTGTGGCCTGGATGTTAACCCCTGACACTTGCCCAATTAATGCATCATCAACCCTTGATACTGCAATTTGATCTAAGGTTTCGTTGACCACCTTTGAAACAGACCCAGTTATAGAAGATTTTTTTTGTGTACCATAACCAACAACAACAACCTCGTCTAACTGACTAGAATCTTCTACAAGACTAATGTTCAGTTCTTTTTGATTGGTAATAACAATGGTTTGTTTCGTGTATCCTATATAGGAAAACTGAAGTACGTCTCCACTTTGAACAACGATAGAATAATTTCCATCAAAATCAGTTGAAGTACCAGTAGTCGAATTCATAAGAAGAACATTAACTCCTGGAATTGGCATTTGAGATGCGTCCGTAACGGTACCCGTGATCGTGTATTTATCCTGAGCGTATACCGCTACATTTAGCAGTATCAGCATTGTTAGTAAAAATTTTATTTTAAATTTCATTTGTGATTTAGTTTTATTAATACTAGTGAGTTAATCCTAAGTTCTTACTTTGTACCACCATCACATTATTTAGAATTATAAAGTTGATTAAAATTGCTACTTTTGTAGTAACAATTAATGGTAAAGCATTAATGGTGTAAATTTTGCTTCCGTTTGACAAGAAGTGATTTTTTAAAAAAGAGGATTGGTTCGCGCTAATCCTTTTTTTTATGCTAGTTGTTTTTGTTCATAGATAGTGTTTTGATTTATAAATTAATTGTCGTTGAGTTTCTTTTTTTTGGTTATCCAAATTGGTTTACCAGTTTGGATAACCAAATATATGTTATTAAAGTGTTAAAAAAAAATTTAAATGTAAATTTTAACAAGTAAAAATGAATAATTATGATTAATTACCTTAATGATTGTTTAAGTTGACAATCTTCCTAAAACCTTAGAACAACAAATCTTAAAGAATTGGCCTATCTTGTTATGGAAACCTAAATTTAGTATACTATGAAAAAGATTTTTACAAATATATTTTCTTTAGGTATCCTTAACTCATTCAACACTTAAACCAATTTAGTCTTAAGCTATGCTTTTTTACGACTTATCGCCAAAATAGGATACTTTACCTCCGCTTAAGAAATCTTCCCTTACGGGACTGAAGGTGTCAATTAAAATTCCTTCTTCTAAGCAAACTGCACTATGCATTAAATTAGGTTCAATATAAACCCCATCTCCTGCTTCTACAATTTTCTTTTCTCCATCAATTTCAAATTCAAATTTGCCTGAAACACAATAGGTTGCTTGTGTATGAAAATGCTGATGTGGTGCCCCCAATGCCCCTTTGTCAAATTTCACTTTTACCATCATAATTTGGTTATCATACCCTAAGAACTTTCTTGATACGCCACCTCCAAGTACTTCCCAATCCATTTCTTTTGTAATGATGTACTTTTTGCTAAATCGATTCATAATTTTTAATTTATTTTTTTAGTTAAAATAATAAGAGCCAATCCACTCGTAGTTCTTATTGTTAATTTTAAGCTTGTGTTGTGCCTCTTTTGAAACATTGGTATTTGAAGTAATAAATAGTTTGGTGTTCCCATTCGTATGTGTAATTGAAATGGCCGTATAATCCTCATTTTCTAAAACTATTTTTAATGCTGTAATGTTACTGTTCGAATTTATAGCAGATTCTGTTACAGGACTATAACTACCATGTGTTTCTATGGTAGTGACAAAAATTGTATTTTCAACATTTTTTCGCCTTAATAGCAAGGCAGCTTCTCGTCTTAAATTAAATTCAGGATCATTAGCTCCAATTCTTGTAAATAGCAATTCATCTTTAGCACCAGTTACCGTTGTCAACGTATAAAATTTGCCTTCATTTAGCCATGATAGTTTACTGTTTTCGCTTGAAGCTATGGTGCTGCCTTCAAGATATAAATGTTGATACCCGTTTTTAACGCCTAATGGAACTAAAGTTTCTGCTGTGTTATATTTAAAGTTGGTTTTTAAAAGTTGACCTATAAAGTAATAAGGAAAATCGTATTGATTAGCCTTAGAGGAATTCACTTTCATAATATCTAAGAGAAAAGGCTTTTCAAAATCTTCATCTTTTAGCAAGGCCATGGTACGATGCATTACTGTTCCTGGATAAGCATGTTTATCAATGGCACTTACCACCTTGCAATTTTCATTCTCAGATGAAAAATAATGTAGATCAGGATGGTACATACTACCCAAATCGAATTCCGCATTAAAATGGGATGTTTCATTTTGTGTTATTGTGTTATGAGCAATGGTTTGTTTTGCCCAGGTTTTATTTTCTTTTAAATAATTACCACCTCCCTTTTGTTCAATATTTACAAAACGGGCTAAACCATAATCTTGAATAATTTCTTCTCCTTGTTCATAATAAGAAAATGATAATTTATCATAGTGCCCGTGACTAGACCCTTGTGCGGCGTATTTAAATACTAACTCTAAATCTTCCTGTCTTAAAATTCCAACACCACCTTGTGTTCCATCGGGTCCATCAGATAAGTTGATAGATTTTTTTACAAATGGTTTTACTTCTCCATTTTTAATTCCCAAGGCTACGGCTAAACCAGAATCGTCTAATACTACTTCATTTTGTTTTTCAGCAATACTCAAGAGACCTTGATCTTTATTGCCATAATGATACGATATATTGACAGCTGTAACCAAGGCACTATTAAAATAAGACATTCCTTTTTGACCATCATTCAATGGAAAAAACTCTCCATCGGCATCCGATAAATTTAATAGGGCGTGAATAGACTTTAAAAGCACGCCATTCTTGTATTCAAAAATCTTCAAATCTGGACGCACGTTTTGTAATCCTTCAGCAAAAATTAAGAATGGATACATAGCATAACGCTGATAATAAGGTCCTTCATTATAATAACCATCTGGCGAAAAAGGCTCTTCTATGTTAGCCAAAAAACCTGCTTTCCCATCTTTATTTATATAACCACCATCATCATCTTTAGCTGTTTTATCCATTTCTAAGCCTGAAATACCGTATAAAGCACGTTGAATTAATTCCTCATCATTCATCACTAAGCCTATCATACCAACGGCTGCATTACCCCAAGTACTATGATTGTGAACTCTTTGATAAAATAGCGGGTTCTCAATCGAAATAAAATCGGCAAAGGGTCTAAATAAATTAGATTCTAATGTATTACGTTCTTCTTCAGATAAATAATTATAGACACAATCATAGGCTTGACTCACATAAACCAACCAATTGGCATCATTTAAACACTGCCAGAATAATTTGCCACGGGCATACGATCTTGTTTTTGGATGTATTGGTAATGTTTTATACATCGCCTCATATTGCATCAATAGTTCCTTTACATATATCGCATACTTTTCGTCATCCAAAATCTGGTATAAAACTCCAGCTTTTTGCATGAGCACCATATTACGTTTATGTTGATCGTGTGAATATCCTCCAGAATAATCTTTTGGAATTGGCATGTGTATCCCTGAAACAATTGCCTCATCTACCTCATCTTGAACAGCTTTTAAAGAATGGTCAAAAATTGGAATAGTTCCCAGTTGCGCTTTTATATCCTTAACCCCTTGTGACGTGAGAATTAAATTTGGATGATTTTGTCCAAATGCTAACATGCCTATCAACAACAAAACAATTAGGCCTAACTTATTTAAAATCATAAACTTATTTTTTTAATATCGGATTATTTTTTGTCACTATTCCTAAATTAAGACCATCAGTGGCTTTACCATTTAATTTTGAGCTTTCACTTAACAAATAGCTATTTTCCTTAAAACTTGGCTCATAGTTCCAATTATTCTGCACATTATATTTTTCATCGCCAGTAACTTCAATACTGCCTGATTTATAAAAATTATTGTTTAGCACATTCACAATAGGCTCCCCTACCACCAAGTGCATGAATATTCCTTTAGAATTATTAAAAATATTATTTTCTATAGTATTTACTTGAACCCCATATAATGATACGGCATTGGCATACTTATTTTTACTGCCATGACCTACATTATCAAAAACATTATGAGCAATTTCTAAAAAAGGACCGAACGTACTTTCATCCTTACCGCCCCGATATAGGCGTAATGCTGCACCTTGTACATCAGCAAAAATGTTATTTTTCATGATAAGATACTCTACATTATAAGCACCAATATCATCGGTTTCGGTGTCTAGAGCAGCGATATGACCTGTAATATTTTTAAATTTTGAATTTTGAATACTAATCGTATCCGCAAATGTTCCTTTAGAAACCCGCAACACATCGAAAGAATGATTCACCACAAAGTTTTCGAAATTGCAATGTTCAATAAACAACTTATAGTTCTCGGTCATGGAATTTTTACTAGTACTAACAACAGAATTTCCGGCGTAATCTGGGGAACTTGCACCATCAAATTTTAAATTGTCTAAAGATAAACTCCCTCCATTTTGTATTTCAAAAGCCATCATTCTTTCAAATAAAATAATTGGTTTTTCATCGCCAGACGACTTAAATGTTAAGGGATGATATACGGCTACAGTTTTAGTTAGTGAATAGTTAGCTCCTGAAGTCAATTCAAGTACATCACCTGGTTCTGAGTTTTTTGCCGCATCAAATAAAGTGTTAATTCCTGGTGCTACTTTTGTAATTTTTCCAGAATTAAGTGCCACCGTAGCATCTTTTTTAGAATACCAAAAAACCCCTGTGTTTTCTTTTGTGGCGATATATTCACTTATGTTAATCTCATTTTTGATGAAGGCTGATTTCGGAATTAAAAATCCTTGTTCATTTTTCACTAAGGTAATTTCCGCATTTTCAAAACCACTGGAAAAAGGGGCTACCATGTTATTTCCAAGAATATTATCTTTAAAGGTAATACCATTACTTTCAGCATCAAAAGTAAAAATATGCTTCTTTTGATCATTATAAACAATATTCTCTAAGAATTCAGAAGTTCGTGGAGCTTGACTTCTTTCCGAATCATTTCCGGCACCGAATAGTATATGATCGCAGTTGACAAATGTATTATTATTGACTTTAGAATTTATAACCGGCACATACCGATTTGGTGGGGAATTAGGTACGCCATTCATCATGACAAAAGCACCTCTAAAGCGGTAACCTGTAAGACCAATGTGGTAATTGTTAATCACCGTTTGTGATTCGTTAATTACACGAACACCACCAGTACTCGGCTTTCCATTCCCAATAAACACGTTACCATCTACTAGGGTTTCATTTCCATGGCGCATGGTTAAAGTTCCCGTACATTCAAAAAAGGTATTGTATTTAAAGGTATTTTGACCTGATTTATTAGAAATAATTTCATGCTCTCCGTTAGTTCTATCAAAATAATTAGATGCGACTAAAGTGTTTGAATTTTCTAAGGCATTATGACTTGTGCCTATTCTTAAGGTTTCGCCTCCGTTATTGCCAAAAGTAGGTCGTGGTCCAAAGTAATTATGATCTATTTTATGATTATTCTCCCTGCTCCCATCGCTATCTAAACCAACTATCATCGTTACACCTAGATTTTTTTTACCCACGATGTGATTGTGATCTATTCGATTGTTTTTGCCGTAAATAGTTATCCAATAATCTTGAACCTGACGTTCGGGATTATTATAATTATCGATAACACATGCTGTTAGTCTGGTATTATTTGCAAGTTCATCTTTGTTTTTTCTAAAAGAGATTACAGCATTTGTTGGGGTATATCCATTTTTAAAAACTAGACCTTCAACTATTAAATGTTCTCCTGCAATTTGAAGGTTAGATGCACCTTCTAGTGTTACTTTTCCTTTTTCTTCAACGGTTAATTTAATAGGTTTATCTGCGGTACCTTTTCCTTCGAAAACTAATTCCGCATTTTTCCAAACACCATTAGCTAAAACAATACTATCACCTGCTTGGGCATTTGCCACGAGATGGTTAAACTCTTCCACAGTGTTCACGATACGGGTGTTCTTAATTTCAGTTTTACAACTGCATACTAACACTATTGAAAATAGAAGAATAAAGATAGATTTAAACATAGAATATAAAATTGGTTGACCAGTTTGGTTTACCAAAAATACAATTATTTAAACAACCTCCAAATATTTAACATTTTTTGCGGCTATTTTTTCCATTTATAGTAAATAAATGACGCTGAAATAGGTAAAATCACAATCGATACTACTTTTGCCAAAAATGTAGCACACATCTTTTGAAGGAAATTCTTTTGTCACGAAACAAAAGAAAATAGCATTTATGATTAGATTTAAAAAAAGTGGTCTAAATTTGACCAACTTCAAAGAAAAAAGCATGATAAATAATTCAGAGCTAACAAAGGCTAAATTAAGAAAAGTAAGTACCGCTACTATTGCTACTTGCCTTTTTAAAAGAGGGTTAAAAAATCAGTTTATTCAAGATGTAAAACCACTGAAATTAGGAAAACCAATAATGGTTGGCGAAGCTTATACCTTACGATATATTCCTGCTCGGGAGGATTTAAACCCTATTGAGGTTTTTAGAAATCCGAAACATTTACAACGTGTTGCCGTTGAAGAATGTCCTGAAGGTGCTGTTTTAGTCATTGACAGTAGAAAGGATGCCAGAGCTGCCTCAGCAGGATCAATCTTGGTTACGCGTTTAAAAGTCAGAGGAGTTTCAGGTATTATTACTGACGGTGGTTTTCGTGATTCTGCTGAAATCGCAGCTTTAGATTTTGCATCGTATCACCAAAGACCTTCTGCTCCCACTAATTTAACGCTACACCAAGCCATTGCGATAAATGATCCTATTGCCTGTGGTGATGTAGCTGTTTTTCCAGGAGATATGATAGTAGGCGATGACGATGGCGTAATGGTCATCCCTGCCAACATTGTTCACGAGGTAGCCGATGAATGTTTGCAAATGACCTTATTCGAAGAATTCGTCATACATAAGGTTGCCGGTGGCACGCCAATTATTGGACTTTACCCACTCACAGATGAAAAGTATAATGCCGAGTTTACGTTGTGGAAAAAAGAAAATAGTAAGTAACTTCTATTGAATTATAAAAATTATGTGTCAGGTGTAATTTACTTTTTATAAATGCGGTGTAAGTTTGAATGATTTTCGATACAAAATTGTATCCAAAACAAGTACCTGATAAGATAACAAGATTAGAGATACTATATTGTTTGATTTCATGCTAATAAAAAAACTCGAACTGGAATTTTAGATAGGTACACCCAAGGCTTTAAAAATACTTTTCTAGGATAGCCATAACTCCAGCATAAGAAACGACACATGAGAAAAATAATGCTGCATACAATCCAATTTGAACTCCAAGACTAGTTTTATAATCCTTCATAACATTTTTGTTATTCACCATGATAATGATTCCTAACACTACTAATGGTAAAATAAAAACATTAAAAACTTGGGATAAAATTTGAATTTCAATTGGGTTTGCATCAAATGCTGGCCCAATTAAAGCTACCAAACAGGCAATACCTGTTATGATTCTAAACTGACGAGAATTGGTATCTAATTGACCAGATTGATAATCTGCCACTAATAGGGGTGCAATTAATAAACAAGGAAAAATAGAAGACAAACCTGCACTTAATGCTCCAAAAAAGAAAATAGTAACCGCCCATGTACCTGCAACTGGTTCTAAGGTATTTGCCATATCTAAAACTTGAGTGACTACTTTTCCCTCATAATACAAAGCACCAGCAGCTACGGCCATAATGACACCACTTATAATAAATATCAAAATTGCTGCTGTAATTGAATCTTTCTTTTGCTGATCTAGGTTTTTAATGGTCCACCCTTTTCCTTTTACAAATAAGGGTCTAGACAAAAAAGTTGCCGAAGCCATGGTAGTACCTACAAATGCAGCAACTAACATTTTACCCCCCGGAATATCAGGAATAGTGGGTAGTAAGCCTTTAACTACATCCATAGACAGTGGTTGCACAAAGAGTAATGATACTACGAAAGACATTCCCATTAATGTTACAAAAATGACTAATATTTTTTCAAAAAAAGTATACTTACCCACTAACATTAAAAAGTAAAAAACAACTATTATTGTAATGGCAGTTATTAAAACAGTTTGATACTTATAGCTACTTAAGCCATCAAAATTTACGGCTAATATTTCATAAATAATATTAGATGAAATTCCTAAAATACCCATAAGTGAATTCCACTGGCCAAAAGTAACTCCAACGATAATAACAATCGCTAAAGCCTTACCGTATTTTAAATGTTTTTTAAAGCCATAAAGCGCTGTTTCGCCTGTTATTAAGGCATAATTACCATAAACAAACATTAATAGTCCAGAGAAAAAACAACTCAATAAAAGCACCCATAATAATTGCATATTAAACCTACTACCTGCAACAATCATAGAAGTAACACTGCCAGTCCCAATAGTATAGCCAATGGCAAAAATTCCAGGTCCAAAACCTAAAACTAAAGCAATAATTTTTTTCCAAAGTCTTGTCTTATTTTCAGACATATTTTTAGTTTTAGTTTAGTTCAGTTATTAGGTGTTCCACAATTTCTTTAGTTATTCCATGAATAGTGATGATCAAATTGTTTTTAGGTTTTAGCAAATATCATTCTGGCACTGTACTACATCGGCTATGCCTTAAACGAGTTAACTCTGGAGACCAAGCGCCTTTACTCCCTAAAATTTTATGTCCAAAGACCCTGATCTCACTTTAATATTCGAGGTATGTATAGCATTCCCTAAAAACTGATAAAGTCATAACCATAGGTATAAAATACTTGTTACAAAAATACTTTTAGGGTATCGCAAATTCAATGCTATCTCCCGGTTTTAGCACAGTGCTTTTTTTACTATTTTTATACCTGAAGGATAAAGATATTTCATTTTCTCCAACCGATTGTACCGTTAAAAGGTTGTCTTGTAGCTGTATAAACACATCGGAAATTTCTGAAAGGCTTAACTGGATGCCATCAAGTTCTAGTTTAAGTACGGAAAAAAATAGGGCTTTTGTTCCTTTGGATAGCGAAGTTGGTTCATTCCCTGAAATAGTCCAACTGGGGTCATTTAAAGCCCAATCCTTTAACATAGGAAACTCTTTTTCTTCATCTATTCTATTGGAAAAACCCTGGTAAGGAAACAAAACAGTGATAAAACTGAACGCTTTGGTATTCTTTTTGGTAATTACAGACCATTGTTTGCCGCGTGTACCCGAACTGTTGACAGCATCGGTTTTTTTAATTTGATAGACATCTAGTCCTGAAGCATTATCAAAAGTAGCACGAATTAAGTTTGGAGCTTGTTCTAAGGAATAATGACCTTGCCACACTTGTTTGTAATCGTGCGTTGTATCGGATGAAAAATTATCTTTTACAATCCAGAAATCATCTTTTAGAAAAACTACTTGTCTGGTGTAGTCAACTCCTTTATTTTTGAATCCGTCATGACTTCCCACAAATACATCAATAGCATAATTAGTTTTCCAAGTGATAGTTTTTGGATTTGGCAATTCTAAAAATTTTCCAAAACCACTACCTCCTTGGTTTGACGTGTATTGTTTTCCTTGCAATTCATCATCAACCAAAGCTACATTCTTTACCATTGAATTTTTAAAAAATTCATAATCGCTAAGCGAATAACGTACTTGATAATTAGGTAAAATTGCCTTACCATTTGCCATGGCCTGAACCCCTAACATATCGCCATGTTGATGGTCTGGCTTTTTATCATCTAAGCCTGCCGAAATAATCATCATTTTATCTTCCGGATTCCACCCTTCACGCATTACATAATATCCAGTTTCCGGAAACTCTACAGACTTTATTGTTGGAGATTGCGCTTCAATAGCCTTTAACATTTCTAATTGTGAATTAGTCACATACCAAAACATTTTTCGCTCTACCTGAGTATTCGCAAAATAACCGATTTTCGGCGATTCAAATAATAAATACCCTAAGGTTAAAGCCCCTGAAATATCAATTTTTTCTGCCCAAGGATTGTCTGTGTCATCGGATAGTACTGGAGAAGTTTTATCCGGATAAGCTATTTTTGTTAAGGTTACAAAAAGCGATTTTAATCGTTCTGACCAGAATGGTTTTACAGCTATTTTACTAATTTTAGCTAATTGATATACATAAAAATAATTATCTATATCGCTCATGTGATAATGAACAGTTCGCTCAAATTGAAAGCCATCTTCATTGATTTCATGATCCATATGTTGCTCTAATAAAGACATCGCCTGCTGATTCCAAACATCAGTTTCTTTGAAATCTCTAAACAAAATAGAAATCATGGCAAGAGCCGACATTCCTCTTGTTTGGTGATTCCCTGAATCGAAAGAAGGATTGTGTTTGTAAAGGTGCGCACCGTGTTGTAGTAAAGTCGCAATGGTAGTTAATTGATCTTTATCGGAATACATTTCCTGACCTAAAAACATATTGTGAATCTGCAACCAATTTAAAATTCGGTATCCAGATCTAAAAACTTCATAAACGCCGTTTCCATCTTCAATGGTTTCATAGGTATTTTCTATTAAAGCTTCATTTAAAGATTTTAATTGATCTTTAAAATAGCTAATGTATTTTGGATCCTTATTGGTATAATAATATTGAAAGGCAATATCGACCATTTTATGTTGACGCGCTAAATGACGCAACGCATAAGCGTTTACAGCATCACCATTTAAATAATCAAAAGGTAACTTCCAAGTAGTAGCTCCTGAATATTTACCCATATGATCCTTTGCATTTTCAGCATGGGTCTTTTCTGCACCCGAATAACTAATATTATATTGCTTAAAACGAGCATCTACATCGGCCCAATTATAAAAATAGCGTTCTGAAAATTTCTCTCGGAAATATTGCGCTAAAACCGCTTCGGTAATGACACCCTTTTTACTTAATTCTGCTTTAACTTCAGGAGTTAAGTAATCTACAAGATCTGAAGTTGAAAGCACTTGATGTGTAGGTATAGTTTGAGAAAAAGTAAAAATTGAAAACAATAGGGCTAGGATAAAAAACTTCATACATTTTGGTATTTAATACATTAATTTTTGAACTAAATTTTGTTCTATTCTAATTTGTCCGGAATTTGAAATGGTATTATTCACTGGTTTTTGACCCTTTTCTCCCCATAAGATCGCAATTTCCTTTACAGGATTATCTTTAAAGGTATTATCCGAAAAATCAACATTTACAATTCCAAAATTCTGAATCAAGATTCCACTTTCATCAGCCCCGCCACTATTGGTAAACGTATTGTTTTTCAATACCAAATTTCCACCAATAGTCGATTCATCATACCCACCACGATAATAATTTAAAACTGTTGCTCCAATAGTATCAAAGGTAGAGTTGGTGATATACACAAACTCCGCATTGTAATCGCCTTTAGCATCAATCTCTGTGTTTAAATGAATCCCTGTTACACAATTTTTAATACTGGAGTTATCAATAGAAATAGTATCTGCAAACGATGCCTTATAACTCATTAAAACGCTTTTAAAATTCGATATTTCTGTGTTTTTTATATATAAATTATAGGCTTTAGACATATTCTCGGTTAAAGTGACAATCGCATCTTGCCTCCTATCTCCTTTTAGTTTTACATTTTCTAAATGTAATTCGCCTTTAGGATGCATTTGAAAACCAGGGTTTTCTGAAGTAAATCTCAATTCGGCCTTTTTACCTTTGTCTGAAGATGTAATGGTTATGGTTTTATTGATGACCAACGAAGTGTTAAATTTATAAACACCTGATTTCAAGCTTAAAATATCACCAGATTTGGCGCTTTTTAGTGCTGTTTGCAATGCTTTTTCTGAGCTGATTTGAATTGTTTTTACCTTATACTTTTCCTTATTTTGAGAAAACCATTTGGCTCCGTAAATTTCTGTAGTTAAAAAATTAGTATTTTGAGGTATCGGTAAACGAATAGCTCCTATACTATTTTGATCTTGTCTGTTTGTTCCAAAAAGATCAGTTTTAATGGTATCAAAATCGAAACCTTGATACACATCTTCTTGATTTGTATTAGGGACAAATAGATGATCGGAAACTTTATTTACGCCAAAATCTTTAGTGATGATTCCCTTAATGGCTGCATTACTTTTATTTTCACTATTGCTTAAATTATTTTTAAAAGTAACTCCATTCATATCATCATAATTAACCACTGGGAAATTATCTGCTACACTGTTATACACCAAATTATTAGCCATCAGCATACGTTCTGGCCGGGCAGAGCGAATTTCAGAAGCTGGCAATACGTCTTTTTTATCTACGTTAGCACCTACCCCGAACTGAAAAGGCGAGATGCAATCAATAAATGAGTTGTAAGCCACCACAACATCGGTTACTTGATTATAACGATTTAAAGGTGATTTTGGAATTCCGTTCATCACCGCTAAAGCACTTCTAAATTCATTTCCCCTTATTTTATAGAAATAGTTATTGGTAATCCAATGACCTGTATTAATAACCCGAATACCACCTATAAACTCTGAATTATCATTACCAATAAAAACATTACCATCTATGGTACAATAATTTCCGTGGCGTAATACCAAAGAACCCTCACTCTCAAAAAAGATATTGTTTCGATACACATTAAAGTTTGATTTGTTGGATATGATTTCAACTTCGCCGTTACATCTGTCAAAATAATTATGAGAAACATTAGTATATGATGGTGACATAGAAGTATCACTAGCGCCTATCTGCATGGTTTCCCCATGTGGACCTCCTTTTCGAGGTCTTGGTCCAAAATGATTATTTATAATTTGATGGTAATTATAAATATGCTCGTTCCCTTTTAAAAAAACCCGAACGGTAGGACCAAAATTAGATTTACCAACAATAGTGCTGTTATCTAATTGATTGTGTCTTCCCCAAAACTCTACCCAATGATCAGAAACTTCTCTATTGGGTTGGGTGTATTCTTCAATGACGCAATTGGTAACCCTACTGTAATTAGCAATAGAGTCATTGTTAATCTTAAATTGAATAACGCTACTACTTGGGGTATATCCATTTTTAAAATGTAAATCTTTAACAATAAGATACGCTCCTCCTATTTTTAAATCTGAAACCCCCTCGATACTAACTTTTCCTGCTGTTTCTGCGCGCAATGTAATTGGTTGCTGTCTTGTTCCTTGCCCGTAAAATTTGATCTGAATATCTTTCCAAATTCCATTTTTCATGATAATTTCATTCCCAGCCTTTGCATTGGCAATGGCTTCATGCAATTCTGATGGGGTATTCACTTCAAAGGTTTGAGCGATTAAATTATAGTGACCGATAAAAAGAGTACTAATAATTAATAGTATTGTAAGTTTTTTATTCATAATTCTAATCTATACTGTTTATCTAATTTTAATTCCTAGTTGTTTGTTAGGCTTCGCGCCACAAACGCTGTACTTCGTTGAGATCTTTTATCATGGCATCGAAAACCTCATTTTTATCGATGGTCAGGACTCGATTTCCTTTTTCTGCACCCCCTAAATCATATTCCAAATGCAGTGATACGGGTGGATTTAATTTGTATTTCTTTAAGAGTTTAAAATAAGCGTCAAAATCAACCATACCTTCACCTATGGGCGTATTAACCAAGAGCCATTTGCCATTTATTTTTTTCCATGTATAGTCTTTGAGTACAATTACTTTAATACGATGTTGCAATAGTTTTAGTCCGTTTACCCACGAATTAAAACCTTCGACCATCGCATGGCGAATATCATATTGTACTCCAAAAAAATCCGGATTTACCGTATCTAACAGTTTTTCAATTTCCCAATACGACGCGCCAATAGAAGTACCAGCATGATTTTGATAACATCCTACAAGTCCTAAGGTCTTATTTAATTCGCCAAGTTTTTTAATTTCATCTCGGTAAATTTTTAACGTATCTAGCATAGACCTGTCTTCTGTATATTTAAACCAATTGGTCCTGTAATATGAAATATTGGCAGCAGCTGCGCTTTCTAAAACAGCAATATCCAAAGGATGATGTATACTCTCAATACTTGTAGTAATCATTTCGCAGTTCGAGCCTGCTTTTTTGATGGCTCCTATAGCCTTTGTTAAATTTGTTTTTACGTTTTCTGGTAGCACATGTCCGCCAGGCCGCACCGTTAAATCTACTCCGGCAAAGCCCATTTTAGCCGTTATTTCTCCTAGTGCTTCGCAATCTAGAAATTGAAGGTGTTTAGAAAAAATATGTACAGATAATTCATCTGTTTTTGTGGACATTAGATTTTTATCCGCATATCTCAAAAAAGGAATTAGGCTTGCGCTCAGTGCTGTTTGCTTTACAAAGTCCCTTCTTTTCATTGTAAATAAGTTGCATTTTTAATAAACTGGTTAACCAATTTGGTTTACCAAATATATAAAAATTTTTTTTGTTCTAGTAGTATTTGATACGATATATCCCAGCAGATCAATTCATTGAATAGAAAATTTTATTTTTAACCCTAAAAACCTCTTATTTTGGAGCACATGCTTTCAGGGATGAATAACTACCCTACTATTTTTTATAAATTTATATCGAGCAATTTAAGGTAAGGGTAAACATAGGGTATTCATGACATATGCTCAATTCTTCGAGGTCTTAGGTATACCTGTATTTCTAGATTTAAATTCAAATGGATCCTGTAATTCGATTCTTTTGATTGGATGAGGGCCAACTAAAATTTTCAATACCACTTTAATTTGGTATCCCTTGTTTAACGCCAGCGAAGTACAATGTTAATTCCTTTTATCTACGTATTTTAGTACCTTTAATTTACTAAACCGTTCCTACGAGACGCTATAGTAACTTTGCACTAGAATTGCAGTCCATCTGAGTCCTAGTGAAAAAATGAACCCCTAAATATATACAATGCCAAAACCTAAAGGTCAAAAAAACACGAAAAACAAAGCCAAACATGCCAAGCTTATGGCTAGAAAGGTAAATAAAAAGAAAGCTGAAAAGGAGCTAAGAAAAGACCGACTACAAGCTATTCTTAAAAAAGCTAAAGAGTCATAATTACTCAAAATTACCAATAGCGTTTAGGTGTTCGATGCATTAAATTCAATGTACGTATTTATAGAACATTGGCACTTACACTCTTCCACAATTGTCTTTTGAAACCGAATAGCGAGCTCGTAATTTTCAAAAATTAAAGCTTCAGAAATACTATTACTTAAAACCAATTGATTAAATAAGTATTCTACCACATATTGGTGATCAGAAGAAAATAATACATACTTATGGGTATTCAAAGTAGCTGGCTTTGGTATATTAAACTGACCAAATTTAAACAATCCGAGCTAAAGTTCTAGTTTGCCTTTTACAATTTTATAAAAATACTTTCCCATAGCCCTATTATTAGATCTTGTTATTACATTTTACATGATAATTATCATAGGATGTGGTCTATAAATCAATTATTTTTAGCTTCAAGATTTAAATGAAGTACTATGATGACCATACTGTTACCTACAGATTTTTCAGACAATTCCATGAATGCTATAAAGTATGCTTTACAATTCTTTAAATACCAAAAAGTAGACTTTTATTTTATGCATGCTTATAAGAACGAATTTTATGATCATGACGATTTAACGTCTCGCCAAGTATTTACAAAGGTGCTAGAACAGGTTAGAAATGAATCCGAAACGAAATTAAATACACTTATCGCTACAGTTCAAGAATTAGCACCAAACCCAAGATATAGCTATCATCCTATATCTGCCAATAACACCCTTGTCGATGAAGCAAATGCCATAGCAGAAGAAAAAAATATAGATTTAATTGTCATGGGCACTAAAGGAAAATCGAACAAAAGGTCTATTCTTTTTGGTAGTCAAACCTTTCAAGTTTTAAAATATGTTAAATGTCCCGTTTTAGCGGTACCCACGAATTATAAGAATACGCAACCCAAACAAATCTTATTTCCGACCAACTACCTAATTCCTTATAAGCGTCGGGAGTTAAAATTACTATCAGAATTGGCAAAACCCTATCGCAGTCATATTCATGTAGTTCATATATCAAAACCCTATAAATTATCACTTCGTCAAGAAGATAATCAAACATTTATAAAAGAAGAATTACGAGAAAACAATACAAATTATTATACAGAGGATGCTAAAAAAGTAGAAGAGGGTATTAAAAAATATATTAAAGAAAAAAACATAGATCTTTTAACGATGGTGAATACCCAACATTCGTTTTTAGAAGATATGCTTTTTCCGACCACCTTAGATGAAGTAAGTTTAGAACTCGAGATTCCAATTTTAGCCTTACAAAATACAAATAGATGATCGAGATGCATTGTGGGTTAAAACTATTTTTTAGGTAGATGCTATGTTTAAACCTAATAGTTCAAGGTTCACACCTACCTTAACAAATACCATATGCGCCTTATCATTTTAAGCTTTTTTTAAAAGCCTAAAACATTAAATAAAAATAATATGAAACATATTCTACTCCCTACCGATTTTTCTGAAAATTCTTGGAATGCAATTACCTACGCAATTCAACTTTTTAAGGATGACGAGTGCACGTTTTACCTTTTAAATACCTATACACCCATCATCTACAATCTTGAATATGTGATCGGAGCACCTGCTCAATTTGGTTTAGGCGATGCGCTACGCAGCAATTCACAAAATAGTTTAAAGGAACTTAAAAATCGTATTATGAACAGGTTCCCTGTAAACCCTTCTCATAGCTTTAAGACCAGGTCTCGGTTCGACACTTTAATTGGAGCCATAAAAGAATATGTGGTAAAGTACCCTAAACTTATCATTGTCATGGGAACCAAAGGTGCAACCGGCGCGAAAGAAGTATTATTTGGGTCTAATACCGTTCATGTTTTTAAGGAAATAAAATGTCCTATACTAGCTATCCCATCAAATTTTGACTATGAAAATCCGCATGATATCTTATTCCCGACAGATTTAGAGCTTGATTACCAGAACAATCAATTAGCCTTACTAAAAGACCTTGCTCATACTCATACGGCTAGAATAAATGCTATGTATGTGAGCGAAGGCAATGCTTTAACACAAAAACAGGAAGCTAACAAAAAAAAATTAACTGAAGCATGTAAGGCATTAGCCTTTGTTTTTCATGCATATAAGCACATGGAAGTCGCTGAGGCCATCACTCAATTTCAAGTGAAGACCAAAGTGAACTTATTGGTCATGATCAATAACAAACATTCATTTTTTGAAAACTTATTTTTTAAATCAACCATCAATCAAATTGGTTTTCGATTACAAATTCCTTTTTTAGTAATTCCATCAAATCAATAAAAAACAACATCAAAATAATAATCAATAAAACATTTCCGATGTACAAAAATATATTATTACCCACTGATTTTTCTGATAACGCTTGGCGTGCAGCTTCCTATATTCTGCAATTGTATGCTAAGGAAGCAGGTACTTTTTACTTTATGCATGCCGCGAAACTCAAAGTTTCCAGTGCTGCTGTACGTTCTAGCAAACTATCGACCGTAATGGCCGAAAATAATAAGCTAGAGCTTAATGAACTTGTTGAAAAGGCAAAAAAAACATTTCCTAATAGTAAACATGAATTTAAAGTTATTTTAAGTCCTGAAGACTTACAGGACGCTATCCTTCAAGCCGTTCAAACCTTTAAAATTAATTTAGTGGTTATGGGTACCAAAGGGGCCTCAAAAGCAAAGGGTATTTTCTTTGGTAGCAATACCGTGGCCAGTATTCTTAAAATAAAAGATTGTCCTATACTCCTCGTTCCAGAGGAAAGTGTATACAAAAGCCCAGAACAAATTGCCTTCCCAACAGATTTTAATAGGTTTTACGGAGAAGAATTAGAACCAATAACCAATTTTAGTAGCCATTTTAAAGCTAGGATTAGGGTGGTTCATATCAATGAAAAAGAAAATTTAACGCCCATCCAAGAAACAAATCTAAAACAACTGAAAAAAGTTCTGGAAAGTCAATTACATAGTTTTCATTGGATGCGAGATTATGACAATGTAGAACAAGGGATCAAAGATTTTATCGATATTCATGCGATACATATTTTAGCAATGGTAAATTACAAGCATAGTTTTTTAGAAAATTTAATTAACGAGCCCATCATAAAAAAACTAGGTTTTAAAACAACAATACCTTTTTTAATTGTGCCTTGTGTTACAGAAAAATAACATTTAGTTTAATTGTTGATTTATACTTTCTGAACATGCTCAGCAAGCCTGGATACCTTTTTTGTACCAGATAAAAAGCTTTATTTCTAAGTTTTTAGATACACTTGCCCCAAATAAGGTTAGAGCTGCTTACTCTGTGAAACAAATCGCAAACCCTTAGAAACAGTGTATTTAAAAGTGTACATTTCTTAAAAGTAACTTATGGAAAATAATCCAATCGAAATTATAAAATCATCAGGGGAAAAAGCAAAGTTTTCTTTTGAGAAATTGCGTGCTTCATTGCATAAAACTAAAGCAGATAAAGCGACTATCGATAACATTATTAATGTAGTTCGAGATGAACTATATCAAGGAATTTCTACCAAAGAAGTGTATCACAGAGCCTTCGCTTTGCTTAAAAAAAAACAAAGTCATTATGCCTCGCGTTATAAACTAAAAAAAGCAATCTATGAATTAGGACCAACAGGCTTTCCTTTTGAGCGCTTTGTTAGTGCTCTATTAGAAAACTCTGGATACCGAACTGAGGTTAATAAAATTTTACAAGGGCATTGCGTAAGTCATGAAATAGATGTCATAGCTGAAAAAGATAATGAAACTACGGTTGTTGAATGTAAGTTCCACAGTGAAAAAGAATTTAAGTGTAATGTGAAAATTCCACTTTACATTCATTCTCGCTTTCAAGATATAAAAACGCATTGGACTAAAAATTCAAAAAACAATAAACTGAGAAAAGGATGGCTGGTAACCAATACGAGATTTACCGAAGATGCTTTAAAGTATGGCCAATGCTGTGGTTTATACTTAATGAGTTGGGATTATCCAAAAAATGAAGGCTTGAAAGATTTGATTGATACTTTAGGACTTTACCCAATTACGGTTTCTACCATACTCAGCAACAGAGAAAAACAATTTTTATTAGGTCGAAATATCGTACTCTGTCGCGACCTTCTTGACGATAAATTTTATTTAGACCACTTGGGTATTTCAGAGCTAAGAAAGAATAAAATTCTAAACGAAATTGAACATTTATGCACCCTTGATAACGTATAATTATGGAAAAATCTGCTACTATCACTTTTCTTGGCGCCTCAGGTGTTGTTACTGGTTCTAAGTTTTTAGTGGAAACTTCAGAACTCAATATCCTAATAGATTGTGGAATGTTTCAGGGCCTAAAAGAACTTAGAAAAATTAATTGGCAAGCTTTAGCTGTTGACGTTTCGACCATCGACATGGTACTATTAACCCATGGACATTTAGATCATGTAGGCTATTTGCCACGCTTAGTGATGCAAGGTTTTAAGGGCAAAATAATAGGCACGGCTCCTACCCTAGCAATTGCTGAAATTATTCTAAGAGATAGTGCAAAAATACACGAAGAAGAAGCCCAAAAAGCAAATAAAGAACAGTATACAAAACACCATCCGGCTCTTCCTTTTTATACGCTAGAAGATGTAGAAAAAACACTGAGATTATTTCAAGTTGCCAAAGAAAATAAATGGATTTCAATAGCAGATCATATTTCTTATCGGATGCAGTACAACGGGCATATTATTGGTGCCGTTTTTATTGAGTTAGATATCCTTGGCAAAAAGTTTGTATTCTCAGGTGATATAGGAAGAAGAAATGACTATTTATTACGAGAACCCATGAGACCTGAATGGGCAGATTATTTATGTATTGAAAGCACATATGGCGACAAATTGCATCCAAAAGAAGACGTAGAAGCTAAATTAGCCACATTAATTAAAGAAACAATTCATCAGCAAGGAAATCTTATTATTCCCAGTTTTGCCGTAGAGCGCTTGCAAACTTTAATGTTTATTCTTTGGGATTTGTACAAGAAAAATAAAATTCCCAATATTCCCATTTTTATTGATAGCCCCATGGGTACTAATGTGTTAGGTGTTTTTAATAAATTCGCCCATTGGCATAAACTAAGTCTTGAAGAGTATAAGGCTATGTTGCAACATTTTAATATAGTAAGTTCTTACCGAGAAACTTGGGAAACTATTGATGATAAACGCTCAAAAATTATCATCGCGGGCAGTGGTATGGTTACTGGTGGTAGAGTACTTACCTATTTACAGCAACTTATCGACGAGCCCTCTACCACGGTTTTATTGGTGGGTTACCAAGCGGAAGGTACCCGAGGCCGACAATTAAAAGATGGAGCGCACGAAATTAAATTTTTTGGAAAATACTACCCTGTAAAAGCTAAAATTGAATTTATAGAAAGCCTATCTGCACATGCAGATCAAGAAGACTTACTGCATTGGATGAGTACTATTAAAAATATTCCAGAAAAAGTTTTTTTAATACACGGAGAGCCTGCCGCTTTAGATGCCTTTAGAGTAAAAATTAAGGAAACTTTTTCGTGGAACGCGCATATTCCAAAACTAAATGAAGTAGAAAAAATAAGGCTTTAAAAAATACGTCGATTTTATCATAAATTCTAACCTTTAAATTTGATAAACGAATATTCTCTTGCAAAGATATACGCAACCTATTTAGGCATAAAAAGAAGTATTAGTCAAAAAAAATTATTAAAAAGTACGGAACATTTCGAGATTAGGATCATTCTATGTAACAATATAAACAAGGTACATCAGGTACAAAATTATAGCTATAAATGCCTCTAATGATCTATTTAACGCTAGCTATCACTTAGAAAAGCATTTGAGAGTAAGAATAAATACTATCTTTATTAAAATCAGTAAAAAAGAATAATGACTATAGTAAAAGCTCAATTAGAAGACCTCGAAAGCATTATTGCCATTGAACAACAAATTTTTAATACCGATGCTTATCCTGCTTTTGTAGTTCGACAACTTTTTGATATCTCTGGCGATTATTTTGTAGTAACGAAAGAAGATGACAAAATCTTAGGCTACGCCTTAGGAGGTATAAACACCAATGAAAAGAAAGCTTGGGTATTGTCATTAGGTGTGCATCCTAATGCAAGGGGTAAAAGTTTAGGTAAACAGTTAACCTCGAATTTGATAACGATATTAAAGTTCAATCATGTAAATGAAATTGCCCTAACCGTATATCCAAATAATCATGCTGCGATAAAAATCTATAAAGAATTAGGATTCTTAGGAGACTTAATTTTAGATAACTATTTTCTAGACCATGAAAAGCGAATAGTCATGACTTTAAAAGTGAGCTCAGTACAAAATAGAATAAAAAATTAAGCTTAATTTACGTTTAAAAATACGCAAAAATTTACCTGGTTGATTTTATTTTAATGGCGATATCTTTTGGCTGCACTAGAAATTAATTTATGAAAAAGGTAAAAAATAGTCTTTAGTATGAGTTGGATTTTAGCCGCACAAATAACATACATTCTTGTAATTCTCGTCATCATATTTCGAGTATTATTAGATACTCGCAGTAGCACTAAAGCCTTAGCCTACATTCTCTTTATCATTTTCGTCCCTTTTGTGGGGGTGTTTTTTTACTTTTCGTTCGGAATTAATTATAGAAAAAGAAAAATTTACAGCAAAAAAATTTTACTTGATGAACCTCTTTGGAAGCAAATAACCCAAAAAAAGGAGGCATACGCGCAGGCTATTATACAATCGGGAATTATATCAGATCATTATGAGCAACTCATTGCATATATTCAAAATTCTGGCATCAGCCCACTTACCGCCAACAATGAGATTAAGTTGTTGATGAATGGCGAAGAGAAGTTTCCTGAACTATTAGGTGCTCTTGAAAAAGCTACATCACATATTCATATGGAATATTATATTTATGAAAATGATGTGACCGGAAATCAGGTGGCAGAGCTACTCATAAAAAAAGCAAAAGAAGGTGTTGAAGTAAGGTTTATGTATGACGATTTTGGAAGCCATAGTTTGGACAAATCCTTTATTAAGAAATTGAATGAGGCTGGGGTGCAAACAGTGCCGTTTTATAAAATAAAATGGTATGCCTTAGGTAATAGACTGAATTATAGAAATCATAGAAAAATAATTATTATTGATACCTCTGTTGGATTTATTGGTGGGATTAATATAAGTGATAAATACCGAAATGATACACCTTTAAAAGATCATTTATTTTGGCGTGACACCCATTTAAAAGTTACAGGTCAAGCAACAGCGCAACTACAATATCTTTTTATATGTGATTGGAATTTTTGTAGTCCAAATAAATTAGCCTATAGTTCTGTTTATTTTAAAGACTACACGCAAAATAAAACTATTGGCAAAGAAGCCATGCAAATTGCTGCCTCAGGACCAGATAGTGCACAACCTGTCATATTTTATTCCTTATTAAAGGCTATTAACAGGGCTAAAAAAAGAATTTTTATTACCAGTCCATATTTTATCCCTGGAGAAAGTTTAATGGATGCTTTAATCATTGCTATTCAAAGCGGATTAGACGTTCGCATATTAATCCCTGGCATTTCAGATTCGAAAATGGTGAATGCTGCGGCCAATGCCTATTATACTGAGTTACTTAGATATGGTGCAAAAATATACCAATACAATAAGGGGTTTGTACATGCTAAAACTATGGTCATCGATGATGATTTGGCTATTATCGGGTCTGCAAATATGGATTATCGCAGTTTTGATCTCAATTTTGAGGTCAATGCCATGGTCTACAGTCAAAAAGTAGCCGGGCAACTGGCTGATGTTTTTGAAAATGATTTAATAGCATCTACGAAAATAAATGCAACCGATTGGTTGAACCGACCAAAACGCGTTCACCTTTGGGAAAAAGTAGTACGGCTATTGTCCCCATTTATGTAATATCCTAGTCACGAAATTCAATTTAAAAAAAGTACTACGTCTAGTGTAAAAAATATAATGAAACGCCATGTTCTAAAAAAAGGGAATGAAGAAAGTGAATTTGAAAAACTAGCAAAAGTTCAAAAAAAATGACAACAACATCCTATAATTTGCACTTCTTTTTATCCTAGTTTCCTAATTTTTTTTGAAAATAGAATTTTAAAATAAGGCCTTTCTTTTCTAATTTTTTTTATGGAAAAGGGTTCGACAAGATTTAGTTTTAATCGGTAGCAACTTTGATGAAAGTATTGGCACGTGGTTCTTGATTCTTTGATCTCAAAAACGAAGCAGTTTTATATCATTTATCGACCTGTGTTCTACCACAACTATTTGTTTTATAATTAGACAGAATCGCAGTAATAATTTTATCGATTGCGATAAGCATCCGGAAGGAAATCTATTAATTTTGATTCAAACAGAAATAAAGATTTATGAAGACGAATATTGGAATATCAGAAGACAACAGAAAAAAAGTTACAGCTATACTTGAAAAATTATTGGCTGATGAATTTGTTTTATATACAAAAACATTAAAAGCTCATTGGAATTTGGAGGGTCATGATTTTCATACAAAGCACGTATTTTTTGAAGAACATTATAATGCCATAAAATTATTCACGGATAGTGTAGCAGAACGTATTCGTAAGTTAGGACATTATGCCCCTGGGACACTTAAAGAATTTTTAGATTTAACACATCTAAAAGAAAAATACGAAGGCGATAATACCAGTCATGATTATATTAAAGCATTACTACAAGATCACGACACCATCATTCAATTCATTAGAGAAAACATAACTAAGGTCGATGATGAGTATAAAGATGCCGGTTCAGGAGATTTCTTGATTGGATTAATGCAGGAACATGAGGAAATGGCTTGGATGCTCAGAGCTACCATCGCTAAATAATTTTACTATAGTGTATACCATCCGCACAAGTTGCCTTTACTTTTTAAAGTAAAGGCAATTTTTTTTTACAAATAGTAAGGCGATATGAAAATAACATGAAACCTTTGAGGCTTTTTTTAAAGTTCTCGTTGCTGTTCGGCACCAAAGGTTGTTGATAAGGTCTTGCATTTTTCTATAGTAACCTATATAAATGCTGCTAGGATTGTACTTCAGGATGTCTTTATTTTTAGGCTCATCCTTATTCAAACAGAAAAGCATTTCATCGGTCAGCAACACCTATTTTGAGCTTTATTCTGTTACTTATTCCTGTATTATCAAGCTTATATATTAGGAGTCATTTAGAGCACTTCTAAAATCATCTTGTTCTCAAAGAGCACAATTTATTAAAAATTATTTGTTCATAATTTACATCCTTTTAATGCCTTCAAAACAAATTCGGAAGCTTATTTTTGCCACCTTTCTTAAGATATGGACGTGCTAAAGATTGGTGATAAGGTATACAATACAAAACAAGATGGCTTTGATGATTTTATACGATACTCGTTTTCAGAAGTTGTTGAAGTGACAAAAACATTAGTTATTTTAAAAAATGGCGTTCGTTTGGTAAACCAACCTAGAATATCGTATATCACAGAAAGCATAGGATATTCTGTTTCGAGACAAAAAGGGGTACATTGGCATTTAGTAACCTTACAAGCCATAAGAAACGCTCAAATCGAAAACAAGAAAATTGCTATTCATGATTGGTTTGAACGCAAAAAATTTACGTTTAAAGAAAAACAGATTATTTACGAGCAATTTAACGAGCATAGTACTTTTGATCCTATTGAAATAGAGCACTAATTTTGGCGAACATCGGGTTGTATTAAAGTTTACCTAAGAATACAGACGACCTCAAGATCATTCAAACTCAAATAAGCCTACCAAGGAATTTCGAGCCTTTTAAAATCGATTCTATGTTTAGAAAAATTTATAGCGAACCTCTTTTGTACAAAGCATTCAATACCAGACCACCAATAATCATCAAAATACCTAACAAACTCCAAAGACTATAGCTTTCTTGAAACCAAAAAAAGCCAATAGTCACCGTAAAGACCACTTCAATATATTTAAAAGGAGCTACTTGATTGGTACTTGCTGATTGAAAAGCCTTAGTCATGTACAATTGTCCAAAATAGCCAAATACTCCTAATAACATCAATAAAAGCCATTCTATTCCCTTAGGAGTCACAAAATTAAAAAGCATTAAAAAACCACCCACCAAAGTAGCAATACACATAAAATAATTGACCACGACAACAGGATGGTCTTGTTTTCCAATTTTAGTAATGGTCACAAAAACTAAGCCACTGAAAAATGCCGCTCCGATGATTAAACCTAGGCCGAACGTATTAATTTCCTTGTCTAACCCTTTCAATACCAAAACGCCTCCAAAAGCTATCGCAAAAAATAACCACTGAACGAGTTTAACCTTTTCTCTAAGCATAAAAATAGCAAAAATTGCAGCAAAAATAGGAGCTATATAGCGTAATGATACCGCCGTTCCCATCGTTAAATATTTTAATGACATAAAGAATAGAGTCATTGAAATAACACCAAAGATCGCTCTAGAAAGCAATAACTTTCTTTTATTTCCTAAAATGGGAATTTTATGGTATACTAAAAAAGATGTTGAAAAAAGTAGGGTTCCTAAGGATCTAAAAAAAACCAATTCATAAGCCGGCAAATGCACTAAATATTTTACAATGGCATTCATTAAAGAAAATGACATTGTACTGATCAACATAAAAGTAAATGCCTTTTTTAGTTCCATTTTGTTTGTGCTCTTGCCAAGATTAGCGTTTTTATTACGAATTTAATGCTTCAAAAGAAACCGGAAATTCAAACACTTCTAAATCAAAAAAGTCAAGAGAAGCTAAGAGATGATCGAAAATATCTGCCATCACATATTCATAATTTTCCCACCGTTTATCAGCACTAAATGCGTAAATTTCTAATGGAATCCCCTGTGCCGTAGGACTCAATTGCCGTGTCATTAAGGTCATTTTTTTATTGATGGCAGAATGATTTTCTAAGTAGGTTTCTATATACTTTCTAAAAACCCCAATATTGGTAAGGTTTCGACCGTTTATAGTCACTTGTTTATTAATTTCATGCTGTTCATTGTACTTATTTATTTGCTCACTGCGGGTATTTAAATACGCCGCGATCAATTGAATTTTTTTTAATTCTACTATATCTTCTTCGGTTAAAAAACGAATACTTTTTTGACGGATAATAAGGGAGCGTTTGATACGTCTTCCTCCCGAATTTTGCATACCTCGCCAATTTTTAAATGAATCAGAAATCATGGCATAGGTAGGTATGGTGGTAATTGTTTTATCAAAATTTTGAACTTTTACCGTAGCTAAGTTAATTTCGATAACATCCCCGTCTGCACCATATTTTTCAAAAGTAATCCAATCACCAATACGAACCATGTCATTAATGCTCACCTGTATACTGGCTACGAAACCTAAAATTGAATCCTTAAAAATCAATAAAATAACGGCCGAAGCTGCCCCAAGCGCGGTAAAAAACTGCCAAACAGAACTACCTGACAGTATAGCAAAAATGGTTAAAATACCCCCCAGCCAGTTAAAAATCATAAGTACTTGAATATAGCTATCTAAGGGCTTATCTTTTAGGTGCGGAAGTGTTTTCAAATAGTCTTTTATGGCAGATAAAATTCGTTTTGAAATCGATAAAACTAAGAAAACTGTTAAAACGTAAAGCAATTTTAACGCAATACCTCCAACATAGTTAAAATCAAAAAATATTACAGGAGAAAATTCAAATAAAACAAATAAGGGTATAATGTGAGCCAGCGCCCGTGGAACTCTATTTGAAACTAAAAAATTATCAAAATTAGATTTGGTAGTTCTAGCCAAACGCACACTAAACGAACGCAGTATTTTCCAAAGAATCCAATCAAGAATCCAGGCTAAAAGCAGCGCGAAGGTCAATATAATGGCCGCATTTAATAGGGCAACTACATCTTGGTTGATTCCAATTTTTACTAAATAATCGTATAATAAACGCCCAAAAGTATCACTCATCGTCTTGTTTTTTTTCGAAAATCAAAATTACGGCTTGTAGGTGTATTTGCGGGTATAATATTAAATTTATTCTGACCTAGCAAACGCCATTTAAAAAGACGAACTGCTCCCCCAGATAAAAAATAAATTCAGCCGCTAATTTTGTAAATACCTTTAAATCTTTCCAAAGCAATAAGGGAAGCATTGCGCGATATAAATAGAGTGAAAGAGCCTCATGGTTTTATTTACTTGCACCAATCTATGAATAGCTGTATTTTTGATACTCAATATTTGAGGCTTATGTTACAACAACTGTATGATAATTACGGGTCAATTTTTGAAAAAGAATTATTGGACGAAATTGTGGCGATTGGTACTTTTAAAGAAGTTCCAGAAGGCTATAAATTAATAGAAATAGGAGAATATATAAAAAGCATGCCTTTGTTAGTTTCAGGAGCTATTAAAATACTACGGGAAGATGCTGATGGAGATGAACTACTTCTGTATTATTTAGAAAAGGGTGAAACCTGTTCTATGACCCTAACCTGTTGTATGGCTAATTCTAAAAGCGAAATTAGAGCCATTGCTGAGCTCGATACGGTTTTAATCATGATTCCAGTGCAAAAAATGGAAGAATGGACAGCGAAGTATAAATCGTGGCGTAATTTTGTGTTTGAAAGTTACCACAAAAGAGTAAATGAACTTTTACTGACCGTTGATTCGATTGCCTTTCAGAATATGGATGAACGTTTGCTGAATTTTTTAAAAGAAAAATCACGTATTAACAAAGAAGATACGATTCATAATACCCATCAAGAAATTGCCTACGACCTGCACAGTTCACGGGTAGTTATATCAAGGCTTTTAAAAAAATTAGAAGAAATGGGTAAAATAAAACTGCACCGTAATTTTATAAAAATTATTGATTTATAAAAAAACTTCCTGTGTAACTTAGGTTACTGTAAAACAGGTATAATCGTTCTAAATTTGTAACAATAAACTTAGAGAAAGTTTATTGGTTGGTTGTTTTAATGGAAGTAGTGGGGTGGTTTTTACTACTTCCATTTTTTAAATTTACTCAAATTAAATAGAAAAAAATATGTCGTTTTTAAGTCAATTATTTGGAACAAAAAGTGAAACATTAAAAGCTATAAAAAACTTAAATGTAGCCGAATTTAAAATGGCTATAAACGGTAAAAAAGTACAATTGGTGGATGTCAGAACGTCTTCCGAATTTAGTGCCGGACATATAAAAAATGCAGCAAATATAGATGTTTTTAATAGTGCTGCCTTTGAAAAAAAATTTGAAAAGTATCAAAAAGAAACTCCGGTTTATGTGTATTGCCGTTCTGGAGCGCGTAGTATGAGCGCTGCTAAAAAATTAGTTAAAATGGGCTTTACTGAGGTGGTAAATCTAAAAGGTGGCTATTCGGCTTGGACCTAAGTTTGGGTCTTGGAATAGTGTAAAAAACGAATTATCAAATGAAAGCGTTTTTATTTATAAATGTCTAAATACATGCAAAATTCAATTATCGTTCAGAATTTAAAATGTGGTGGCTGTGCAAAAACAATAAACTCAAAAATAACAGCTATTCCCAATATTGCAGACATTACTGTGAACATTGAAACAGCTACGATATCATTTATTTCTGATGGTGTAGAAAGTACTTTAAAGGTCAAAGAAAAACTTAAAAGTATAGGTTATCCGGCTATCGACGAAGAAAATTCATTGACATCAAAAGCTAAATCGTTTGTAAGCTGTGCTACTGGCAAAATGTCCTAAACATAAAAAGACATTGAAGTCACTTTGCATTACAATACAACCCACTACAGATTCAAAGCAGGAAGTCGTACGAAGCAACTAAAATTATACCCATGAAAAAAGAAATTCTTTTTGTACTTTTTATGTCCTTAGTGGCTTGTAAAGATACAGGCAAAAAATCAGAGCTTATTGTACAACAATCTAATGTTGAAAGCACTGAACAGCATCGAGGAAAAGAACTAATGGAAACAAATTGTTATAGTTGCCATAATCCCAGTACTACCGCAAAAAACCGAATTGCACCTCCCATGATTGCTGTAAAGGAGCATTATAAAAAGGAGACCACTACTAAAGATACATTCATTAAAGATATTATAGCATGGACTAAAAAACCAGCTATAGAAAAATCTAAAATGCCCGGTGCGGTTAGGCGTTTTGGACTTATGCCTTACCTACCCTATCCTGAAGAAGATATAGAACGTATTGCCGATTATATGTTTACCTACGATATTGATGCTCCAGAATGGTTTGAAGATCATCAGAAACAAGGGCATAAAAAAGTAAATACGCCACAACTTTCCCAAGAAGACATGGGCTTAAGCTATGCGCTTGCCACCAAACAAATCTTAGGCAAAAACCTCATGAGTGCCATTCAGAAAAAAGGAACTCTAGGAGCCTTAGAATTCTGTGCTATTCAAGCTTATCCATTAACGGATAGTATGTCGACCGTTTATAATGCAAAAATAAAACGCGTTAGTGATAAACCAAGGAACTCAAAAAACCAAGCAAATACAGAAGAACTAGGGTATATTGAGAATTTTAAAACTGCACTGATCAACAAAACAAGCGTGGAAGCCATGACCAAAAAACAGGGTTCTACCGTTAATTTTTACTATCCCATAACGACAAATACGATGTGTTTACAATGTCATGGCACTGAAAAAGAAGTTTCTCCCGAAACGTACAAAGCCATAAAAAATCTTTATCCCAAAGATAGAGCACTTGGCTATGCGGAGAATGAAGTGAGAGGTATTTGGAGTATTCAGTTTCAGGTTGAAAATTAATGCTATTACATAACGGTATCGAAGGTTTAGTGTAGGTCATACAGCAAGTTTTCGCCCAGCTGTACATTCAAAGAATAAACAGACCAGAAAAATGAAGCCTATCCTTAAGAGCTTGTATTTCATGAGCTATGTTTGAAAAAATCAACGGGAGAACCCACAACGCAACACAAAATAAAGCCTAGTTTACATTAAAAACAGAATATCCTACCGAAATCCTTGTTATTTTTACGTAGCTATTGAAATTTAAGTCAATTTAAGACCTCAAAAATGCTAAAAGAAAAATTCATACAGCTTATCGGCAGCTATTCAGAAGATGAAATGTACAATTTAGACTGCTGGAAAGAAATAGAGAAAAAATATTCCTCCAAATCGCGCTACTATCATAATTTAGAACATTTAGAAAATATGCTGAAGGAGGTAGAAGAGGTAAATACACAAATTGTGAATTTAGACTGCTTCAACTTTGCGCTATATTACCATGACATTATTTATTCCGCCACTAAAAGTGACAACGAATTTCAAAGTTCATTACGCTTTCAAAAAAGAATATCGAAAACTTCCTTTCCAAATATTCAAGAGTGTATGCGCACCATTGAAGCCACAAAATACCATAAACGATCTGAGGATCATGATACCAATATACTTTTAGATTGTGATCTCTCGATTTTAGGAAAATGCACTATCGAATACATGCGATACGCTGAGAATATTCGCAAGGAGTATCAAATTTATCCAGATTTTCTGTACCGAAAGGGAAGAAAAAAAGTGTTAGAAAGCTTATTAGCATTAACCTCTATCTATAAAACCGACTTCTTTATACAAAAATACGAAAAACAAGCAAGGGAAAATTTAGAACTCGAATTAGACCAATTAGCAGCTCAATAGAAGCGCAAAATACCAAAAAAAGAAAACAGCTTTTAATTGTACCACACCTGAATAAAGTAATCCTAATTTTTAACTAAAATTCTGAAAACTTAAATTTATTTATCGTAATATTGCAATAAACAAATACATATACAAAATGGGCTTAGCTAAAACTGAAATATTTACAGATGAACAAAACAAAATTGCCTTATTTGCTAAAGTCTTTGGGCATCCAGCTAGAGTAGCTATCCTAGAATATTTATTTAAAATTAACACCTGTATTTGTGGCGATTTAGTTATTGAAATTGGACTGGCACAACCTACGATTTCACAACATTTAAAAGAGCTAAAACATTTAGGACTCATTAGAGGCAATGTTGAAGGTACAAGCGTTTGTTATTGTATTGACCAAGAAAATTGGCTAAAAATGAAAGACGTAATGCTTCATTTTTTAAACCAAGACATCTCTAAAACTGATTGTTGTTAAAATAACCATGAACTAGGTAAAAATATATTGAAAATGAACAAAGAACAAGAATTAAAGAATATCGTGAAAGAGCGGTATAGTAAAATTGCAGAGCAAGGAAAAGTTGAAAATGCTTCTTCATGTTGCGGTGCCACTACCCCATCGAATAAAGTCTATAATATTATGATGGATGATTATTCGGAAACTAGTGGTTACGTAGCAGATGCTGATTTAGGATTGGGGTGTGGACTACCCACACAATTCGCTCAAATTAAAAAAGGTGATACTGTTGTGGACCTAGGTTCTGGTGCTGGAAACGACTGTTTTGTAGCTCGAAACGAAACTGGGAATGAAGGAAAAGTTATCGGCATAGACTTTACGCCTATCATGATTCAGAAAGCACGTATAAACGCTGAAAAATTAGGCTTTAATAATGTTGAATTTCGAGAAGGCGATATTGATGCTATGCCTTTAAGTGATGCCATAGCTGACGTAATCGTGAGTAATTGTGTATTAAATTTAGTTCCAAACAAAGAAAAAGTTTTCAAAGATATTCATAGAGTTTTAAAGCCAGGAGGTCATTTTAGTATTTCTGATATCGTTCTTGTAGGCGAATTACCAGAATCTTTATTAAAAGATGCCGAAATGTATGCAGGCTGCGTTGCTGGTGCCATACAAAAGAGCGATTACCTTAATTTAATTGAAAACAATGGATTTAAGGCTGTGAAAATTCAAAAAGAAAAGACGATTGTTATTCCGGATGATATTCTAGAAAAATACCTTTCAAATAATGAAATACAAGCGTTTAAGGAGAGTAAAACAGGTATTTTCAGTATTACCGTCTATGCAGAAAAAGAAGGAATACCCCAAGAAAAGCCTAAACTTATCCTGTCAGAAGTTCAAACTTCAAATGCTTGTGACCCTTCGAGCAACTGCTGTTAAGGTATAAGCCATAAAATGAACGTAGCTAAAAAAACCGCCAAATTTGGCGGTTTTAAGCTGTACGGTAAAAAATAAAGCACAAAAATCTCTATAATAAGGTGAGAACTCATAAAAATTATTTACGCTCGTATGGCCATCAGTGTGGAGCACTTGAATTATTATTTTTTCTAGACTTTACAAATCCATGAATGTTCTGGTGCAGAAAATCTTTAGGAAAAGCATCATCTCCTTCAAACCCCAATTCAATAGTGCCACTTTCTTCAGGAATATAATTGGTTTTAAATAAATAATCCCAAAGGCTCAGGCTAATACCAAAATTAACACCGTAGCTCCCTTTTGGTAACTCGTGTGCATGATGGTATAAATGCATCACTGGATTGTTTAAAAGGTATTTCAAGGGACCATAGGTAATTTTAATATTTGAATGATTAAAATGACCAATAGTAATGGCTATAAAATGAACAATATAGGCTTGTTCCGGTTCAAAACCACCTAGTAGCATCACCGCAAGAGTCTTTAAGGGTTTATACAAGATGTTTTCCATCCAATGATACCGTAAATGTGCTGCAAAACCCATTTCTTTAACACTGTGATGTACTTTGTGAAATTCCCATAAAAATGGATATTTATGTAATAAAATATGGGTAAACCATTGTACAAAATCTAACAACACAAAAAAAACAAGTAATTGTCCCCACATCGGCCACGTTGAAAAATCGATGAGTGCCAAACTGCTGGCAGCCACTCCCAGTTCTGAAAATGCTTTCGCTAAAAGTTTATAGAATCCACTGATAAAGATAGCGAATAGAAAAAAATTAAAAAACATATAAAAGGCATCTAGCCAAAAATCTTTGCGAAAAACAGCTTGATTTTTTCTCCAAGGAAATAGCATTTCTAATCCCCAAACCAGCAATGAAATTAAAATTAATCCCCAAAAATAGTTGGTATACCAAGGCACTTCGAAAATAATAGATTTCCAAGTCCAATTGAAAGTACCAACAATAGCATCAATACTAATTTGTATGTATTCGTTCATTAATTTCAAAATTATTCAATCAATTAAGCTCAATTTTTACTGCAACTTCACCTCTTTTTTAGAAAAGAGATAAAGCAAAAGGCTAAGTCCCAAAAATTATCAATATCAGCAGCTATTGCATAGATACTAGGATACCAAAAAACCCGTTTTTATATTCCTTCCTCAAGGTTCAAAATGATGTTTTTTTTGTAGTCGCATTATTTGTTCATTCATTACGAATCGCGTTTAAAATCTGCCTATTTTCACCACTAAGTTGTAACCCGAATGCAACTTACTTTTGCTGCTAAAAAAAAGCTTTAAAGCTTTCTATTGTACTTATTTTATTACATAATTTTAATACCTAAATCCTTGAATAAATCTTTTAGTTGTTGTACATCAGCTTGTTTTTTAGAACTTGCTACATCGCGACTTTTACCATTATGAAGTACCAATGAAAATTGCTTTCGGCCTAGAATAGATCGCTGTTTTAGATAGTTGATTTGATGCAGTGGAATGTGTTCTGCAACTGATTTTCTAAAGGTTAAATAGTACCAATAAACGAGTGCTATCACTAGCATACCTATCCAAAATACTTCGATAAAACCAAGCCCTGATTTGTAAGTACCAACCAGACTTAAAATTCCGGCTAATGCATTTAAACCCAAAACAATTTTTAATGCAAAATAATGCGTTTTTATATCGTCTTGAATTTCAATTGATTTATCAGCTTCATTATATTTTATTAGCATTCCTTTAAATTTTAAGTCTTCAAGATAAAAAAGGAATCGCTTAAAATAGCATCCTTAAAGTTGTTTTTTTCTGGAGATAAGGTAAGCTCCATAGCTACAAAACTACCACCACCCGTCCAGTTACATGTTTTTGAAATTCCGGTTTGTTCTCCGTCTATAACTTTTTTCAGCCGTTCTACTGGAATTTCTCTGATATAGTCGGCATGTTCAATGCCAATATAGCGATAGCCTAATTTATGAGCCGCCGCCGCTGTAGTACCGCTCCCCAAGTAAAAATCTAAAATATAATCGTCTTTGCTCAATTTATTGCTAATCATATTAAAAAGGTAGGCCATTAAACTTTCTGACTTAGGATAGCTAAATACTTCTTTTCCAAATAAGGCTGTTAAATCTTTACCTGCATTTTCAGTTGTATCGATACCCATTTTACTATCGATATAGTTCAGAGGAGCTTCTACTTGGTATATCTTTTTTTCATAGGACGGCGAAAAAGCGCTCGATCGAATGGATACTTTTGTACCTTGACTAAGTTCATTATCTAATTTTTTTTGACTCCATTTAAACTTAGCTTCTAATTGAACCGGTTGGGTGAAAAATCCGTTTTTAACTTTGGTATCTTCCAAGAGTTCAATACGATACTTTTTTGTACCGTAGGTTCCTTTTTCATACACTCCATCAGCTAAAGCTGTGTCTACCTTATTTTTAGGAAACCAGAGTGTTTTAACTGCATTTGATTGATTCATTAATCCGTTACTTGTGCCAGAAGCCTTTGGGTAGCCTTTATACTTCACAGCATCTCTATTCTTTTCATAACATAAAATGTACTCTAACACTTTTTTACTCTTTTGGGGTAAGTTAGAAGGTGTATCTGTTTTTTTCCAAGAAAAATGTTCGATAAAATTTTCGCGCTTAAAAATTGTATCCAGTAGTACTTTTAAATACGCAAATTCATGATCATCACAACTTACAAATAATACCCCATCAGGTGTCAATAATTCGTGCGCTAGACGAAGACATTTTTCTATTTGAGAGAGCCAAAAATTAGAGTTGCATTTATCCGAATAACTAAAAGACCCGTTACCTGTATTGTAGGGCGGATCAATATAAATACATTTAATTTTTCCTTTGAATATGGGTTTTATGGCACTTAATACTTGGAAATTATCGCCTTTAATAATGTAATTTTCGTCTTTGAGTTCTGAAGGAATACCTATACTATCTTTTGAGTATTTTTTCCAATTTTTAAAAGCATAGTTTTTTTTCGGATAAATCTGATTCATCGATAAAATAAATTCTTGAAATTGAATTTTATCAAATATCAATACTGAATTTACCTCTTTAAAAAATATTTTTTTTAGTCGTATATCATCACTTAAAATAGCGAGTAGTTTAGCCTCTAAACGCTGGGCTGCCTGATATAAAAGGTCGAATTGAAGTTCATCATTTCGGAAAAACATTTTGCTTTCCTTTAAAATTTTAAAAAGATGTTGCTGATTATTCATTACATATAAACCTTAAATCATACGCGCATTAGGCCTTCGCTATTCAAATATAATTAAAGAAAAAAGATTTTTTTTTAATTGAAGTTTAATAGCACTTCGGTTTAAACTAGAATGGTGGCTAACCTTAGTACGCTCATAGGGTATAGACTTCCACCTTTACTTTTGTAAGGCCCACTCCTTTTTAAAAAATAAAACTGCATTAGCTAAACTTTCGATCAGGGTGAAAAGCGCTAACCTCCATAGATGTTTTTTTACCATCGATAATTTCGGCCACTAGCTTGCCAGTAGCCGGACCCAAGCTCCAACCCATCATAGCGTGACCTGTAGCGAAAGTTACGTTGTCATAGGCACTCGATTTTCCTATATAGGGCAAACCATCAGGAGAAACGGGTCGTAATCCCGTTTTAGCAGCATTGCGTTCTTCTTGAGTAATTTCAAATTCAGGATAAAACTTTTTTGCTCCATTGGCGATAGAATTTACGCGCTCTTTCCTTACGATGTTATTAATTCCTGAAAACTCCATTGTTCCAGCAAAGCGCGTAAAACCCTGCATAGGGGTAACCGCCATACTACTTTCCATCAAAATGGCAGGGATTGTTATTCCTGTTGGCCGTTCTACATTTATACTATAGCCCTTTCCGGCTTGTAAGGCTATATTGAGTTTTAATTTTTTTGCAAGTTCTCCACTCCAAGAACCCGCAGCTAAAACCACTTCATCAGCCTCATAAAAGGCTTTTGAAGTTGTTAATCCCACGATTTTACGATTTGAAATTTTAATATCGAGTACCTCTTCATTTGTTTTTAGTTGGGTACCTACAGATCGTAAATACTGGAGTAATTTGGGCATCAGTTCTGTGGGGGTGGTATGTCCGTCACATTCATAGTGAATAGCCCCTTCAGCGTTGATTTTAATATTAGGTTCCAGTTTTGCGATCTCTGCTTTAGTTAACTCTTTCACTTCTAAACCTAAAAATTCAGCACGTTTCGCTACTTGTATTTCATGATCGTAAGATTTCTGAGTTTGATACAACATCAATAGGCCCTTCTTTGTCAATTGAAAATCACCTAAGTCACCAGAAGATTTCATCCCCCTAAACAATTCAAAGCTTAAAAGGTTGATGTCTTTGATGAGCGGTATGGCTTTTTCAACTTTAGCATGGGTAGAAGATTTATGAAAATACCACGACCATTTAAAAAAGTCGATATCCCAACGCGGTTTCATATAAAACGGACTCGAAGAATTAAACATCCATTGAATACCTTGTTTAATTTTTCCGGGTGAAGCCATGGGAATAATATGACTCGGTGTAATGTACCCCGCATTCACAAAAGATGCTCCTGTGGTAATATCTGACTTATCCAGTACCGTTACTTGATGACCTTCTTTCTGTAAAAAATACGCAGCACTTAGCCCAACAATACCACCACCAATAATAACTATGTTTTTTGCCATTTTTAAATCACTTGAAATCCGTGTGCATAAGGATCATCATCATCAATACAAATAGTGTTGTACCCATATATTTTTGCCCAGCCTTGAATACTTGGTATAATGGCTAATTGTCCAGCTAATATAGTTTCTTTTTCCACGCGCCCAATAAATTGTGAACCAATAAAACTTTCATGTATAAAATCATCCCCCAAAGCTAATTTTCCTTTAGCATACCATTGCGCCATCCGTGCTGAAGTGCCCGTACCACAGGGCGAACGATCTATCGCTTTATCTCCATAAAATACAGCATTACGTGCTGTTGCTGTGGGCGAAATGGTATTGCCAGTCCATAGAATATGGCTTACATCTTTTATAGTTTCATCCTCCGGATGAATAAACATATGGGGATATTTTTGATTAATTTTTGACCGAATTTCTTGGCTAAACTGAATGAGTTGCCCTGCTGAAAATTCTTGAATACCTCTAAAATTCTTTTGTGAGTCTATGATAGCGTAATAATTTCCTCCGTAGGAAACGTCAAAAACTAATTCTCCCAAACCAGTGCATGCTATAGTTAACTCTGTTGCTGCTAAGTACGATTTTACATTGGTTAGCCGTACCCAATCTACCTTATGGTGGGTCTGTTCGTAATCAATATGAACCAAGCCAGCTGGTGTTTCCATCCGAACTTTACCTGGAGTTTTGGGCGAAATTAAACCTTCTTCAATACCAATAGTGATGGCACCAATAGTGCCATGTCCGCACATGGGCAAACAACCACTTGTTTCTATAAATAAAATTCCAAAATCGTTCTCCGGGTTTGCCGGAGGATAAAAAATGCTGCCACTCATCATATCATGGCCACGAGGTTCGAACATGAGTCCCTTCCGAATCCAATCGTAGTCTTTTAAAAAGTGTTGCCGTTTTTCACTCATACTAGCACCCACCAAATTAGGGCCACCACCGGCAACCACCCGAACAGGATTTCCGCAGGTATGAGCGTCGATACAAAAAAAGGTTTTGCTAGCCATTTTGTATCTTTTTAATATAATCCATTACACGTTGCTCTAAAATAGCAAGGGTCACTGTACCTTGTCCTAAAATAATTTCATGAAACTCCCGAATATTAAATTTTTCTGAGAGTTCTTTTTCTGCTAATACTCTTAATTCTCGAATTTTAAGCTCACCTATTTTATAGGAGAGCGCTTGTCCGGGCCATGAAATATAGCGATCGGTTTCCGTATGGATTTCATGCAATGAAAGGGCTGTGTTTTCAGTCATATATTGCACTACCTGTGGACGAGACCATCCTTTGGCATGAATCCCTGTATCCACTACCAAGCGGCAAGCCCGCCACATTTCATAAGTGAGTTTCCCAAAATGTTCATAGGGCGTAGTGTACAAGCCCATTTCTTCTGCTAGGAATTCTGAGTATAGCCCCCAACCTTCGCCATAAGCCGAAAGGTACAAGTTGCGTCTAAACTTAGGAATACTATCCCCTAATTCATTGTTTAAAGAACCTTGTAAATGATGGCCTGGCACGGCTTCATGTACGGTTAGCGCAGGCATGGTATACAGTGTTCTACTCGGTAAATTATAAGTGTTTACCCAATAATAGCCAGGATCAGTACTGTTTACAGACGTACCCACATAGCGACCTGTTGTATATTTAGGTGCAATAGCTTCTGGTACTGGAGCAACACCATAGGGCTTACGGGGTAATGTTTTAAAAAATTTAGGCAGCTGCGCATCCGCTCTTTTGGAGATATCACGAGCAATCATCAACAATTCATTAGGGGTTTTCGCATAAAACTGTTCATCTGTTCTTAAGAATTGTAAAAAATCGGCAAAGCTCCCTTCAAAACCTAGGTCATCAATAATTTTTTCCATTTCGGCTTTTATTCGAGCTACTTCTTTACGTCCAATTTGGTGAATATCCTCAGCAGAATAGCTATCACTTGTGGTATAAAAATTAATTCGATTTTGGTAATAGGCAGCGCCATTAGGGGTTTCTGAAACTCCAAGAGTGGTCCTTGTTTTTGGTACATATTCTGTTTCAAAAAACACTTTGATTCTCTTAAATTGAGGAATTACATGTTGAGCTATTGCTTCATGCGCAGCAGCTAAGACTGAGTCTTTCTGTCCTTCAGTGAGTTCGTTGGGTAACGAAGTAAAGGGTGAAAAGAAAAAGCTGTCTTCCGAATTTTCAACAATATGGGTATCATAGGTAGACTCATTACCGTTAAAAATAATCTTGGGTTGTGAAACTCCCTTTTCTAAACCTTCTCTTAGGTTGACAAAATGCTGATCGACAAAGTCTGGAAGCGCATTGAGTTTATTTAAATACACTTTAACCTGTTCATAATTGGTGAATGGGCGCACCATGTAATTTAAATTAGAATGAAAGCCTGCATCAGAAAGTAAAGGATTCAAATACTGTTCAAACCTATAGAAGTTAATTTTATCGTGCAGAACAAACTTTAAAAGCTGTGCAGATATCTGTTCGGTTTCGTTAAGCTCATCCATTTGAATACGATCAAAATACTGCATCTGATCTTCGGCATAAGATGCTTCGGATTTATAATATTCTTTAGTAAATAAGCCTAAAGGATAAGCTGTTTTGTCATAGCTTTCACGCTCTTCGTACGACTTTATTAAAGTTTCAAGTGTTGCTGTGGAACTTTTAGGAGTTTCACTTCCTGAGTAGGTACACGAAGTAAAAAGACCCAACAGAAAAAAGCAAATTAAGGTGGTATATTTTAAATTCATATTTTATTCCTTGTATGATTTCCATTTACTAACCTACTAATTTGAAGTGGATTTTCGTTCTGTAACTCTTCTGGTAACAATTCATTAGGCCAATCTTGGTAGGAAAATGGTCTAATCCATCTTTTGATACTATGAATCCCTACGGCCGTAAATCTACTATCGGTCGATGCAGGGTAAGGCCCACCGTGTTGCATAGAAGGGCAAACTTCAACACCTGTCGGTACGCCATTAAAAATGATACGCCCTACCCTATTACTCAGTGCATTAATTACCTCTGTATAGTCTTTAGCTTCAATAGAATCGGTTAAAATAGTACCCGTTAATTGCCCTTCTAATTTTGAAATAATTGTTTCTAATTCTTTTTTATTTGCACATTGAACTACCAAAGAATAAGGACCAAAAACTTCTTGATGGAGTTTTATGTTTTTCAGGAACGTATCGCCATCAACCGTTAAAAGGGCTTGTTTTGCATAGTTGTCATTTACAGTGGGACTATAATCGGCAACCACTTTAATCCCTGGTTGTGAAATTGAAGTTTCTTTATTTTTTGTGTAGGCTTCATAAATATTGGGATGTAACATACAAGTAGGATCTATTTTCACAATTTCTTGAGATAAACGCTGAATAAAACTATCGAGCATGGTACTTTTTATTCCTAATATCAAGCCTGGGTTGGTGCAAAATTGCCCAGCTCCAAGGGTAATAGAACCGGCATAGGTCTTTGCCCATTTTTCACTAGCTACTTCCAGAGCCCTTGGTAGAATAACCACAGGATTTATACTTCCCATTTCCGCAAAAACAGGGATGGGTTCATCACGCTTCGCGGCTAGATCAAACAAAGCCCTACCACCTGTAATACTGCCGGTAAATCCTACAGCTTTTACTTGAGGGTGTTGTACTAATTGCACACCAACTTCAATTCCGCTACTATTCAAATTTGAGAAAACACCGTTTGGCATTCCTGTTTTTTCGGCGGCTTTTATAATGGCAGAAGCCACTAACTCACCGGTGCCAGCATGCATGGGATGACTTTTCACGATTACAGGACAACCAGCCGCCAAAGCGGCAGCCGTATCACCTCCAGCGGTTGAATAGGCTAAAGGGAAATTACTGGCACCAAATACAACTACGGGTCCCAAAGGCAGCATCATTTTACGTAAATCTGGCTTTGGTGCAGGCTCTCTAAGGGCTTGAGCAGTATCGATTGTAGCGGCTACCCATGACCCTTCTTCAACTAGGTTTGCGAATGTTCGCAATTGTCCAATAGTCCTAGCTCTTTCACCATTTGCCCTAGCTTTGGGTAAACCTGATTCTTTGCAATAGGTTTCAATCAACATATCACCTAAAGCTAAAATTTCATCGGCTATACCATTTAAAAATGCTGCTTTTTTAGATCCCAGAATTTTTTTATAGCTCTCAAAAGCAACGCTTGCTAACAAAACAGCTTCGTTTATTTCTTTAGAAGTAGCCTCGTGAAATTGCTCCTTATTTGCTTCGTTTAGCTGTGGATTGAAGGTGGTATAGGTTTTTGAATTTAAGCCAGATAAGCTATTTCCAATATAATTTTTTCCTGAAATCATTCTTTATAGTTTTTGTAAAAATTAGCAACGCTGATGGATGACAAAATAAGTTTCCTGAATGCTTAACGAATCCACCTAAAAGTCCCTCATCTATGTATTTAAGTGCTAGCTAACTTCATGAAAAATTATGTAAAAAGCTAGAAAATTGGATAAAAAAAATAGACCCTATTCTCAAAATAGAGCTTTTACAAAAAAGGTAATTTAGGTCTTGTTTTAAGACCTTCATCAATTATTTTTTGAATACGAATACGCTCTTGACCCTGTAAGGGTAGTCGTGGTTCACGAACAAACTCAGTACCTATTCCCGTAGCCACTTCGGCTAATTTAATATTTTGCACCAATTGTGGATTGATATCTAATTCTAAAATAGGCATAAACCATCGGTAAATTTCTAAGGCTTCTGCAATTCTGCCCGCTTTAACCAATTTGTAAATAGCAACAGTTTCTTTGGGAAAAGCACACACCAAACCAGCCACCCATCCATCGGCTCCTGTAAGCATGGTTTCCATAGCTAAGGTATCTACACCACAGAGAATTCGCAGGCGCTCACCAAATCTATTTTTAATACGGATGATGTTCGTTACGTCTCTTGTAGATTCTTTTACCGCTTGAATATTGTCATGTTTTAGAAGTTCCTCGAACATATCTAAAGTCACCTCAATTTTATAATCGACAGGATTATTATAAATCATTATGGGTAAATCGGTACTTGAAGCTATTTTCTTGAAATACCTTAGCGTTTCATAATCAGTAGCTTTATATCGCATTGGTGGCAACATCATTATGCCCTGAGCACCATACTTCTCGGCTTTATGTGCCGCATCAATAGCATTCGTAGTGGATTGTTCTGCAATATTTATGATGACCGGAACTTTACCCTCAACCATCCGAACGGTTTCTGTAACTAAGGTCTTTTTTTCTTCATCAGTTAAGGTACTTGCTTCTCCAAGCGTTCCTCCTAAAATAATCCCGTTTACACCCGCCTGTAATTGTGCTTCTATATTGACACTAAACATGGTCATGTCTAATGTATCGTCTTTTGTGAACTTCGTTGTTACAGCTGGCAGAACGCCTTCCCAGTTTACTTTCATTAGTTTTTATTTTTATACTGCCAAATATAAGCTGTAATGAAAATTTATATTGCTTCTATTTTAACCAGATATATGCATATATTACCTTATTTTTAGGATATTTACAACTTTAGTAGTTAATCTGCGTCATATCCTTAAATTTATGGTAAAAGCTCAACCGTTCAAAATAGCCAAAAAAATTCATGAAAGTATCACTGTACAGGTAGATAAAACATCTGAATTTTACAGCAAATTACATCAGCATGAAGAAATACAAGTCAGCTTTATAAAAAAAGGAGAAGGAAAGTTAATCATTGCAGATAGCGCACATTCTTTTAAAAAAGGAGCGCTTTTTTGTATCGGAAGTAATCACCCCCATGTATTTAAAAGTTCAGAGAATAGTGAAGGGGTCCATATGATTTCACTCTTTTTTACACGAAAGTCATTCGAAGATTGCTATGCGCATATTCCTGAATTAGCGCAATTAAAGGCTTTTTTCACTAAGACCGAGCTAAATTTTAAGATCAATACAGACACAGGGCATTTACATGAATTAATAGAGACTATTGTTAGGTCAGATAAACTATCCCGATGTATACTCTTCTTCCAAATTATTCAACTAATTTTAAATGCAAAAAGCATTCAATTAAGTGAATTCAAGGCCTTAAAAAATATCACTGATATTGAAGGAAAACGCATGCAAGTGGTCTTTGACTATGTGATTAAAAATTTTCAAAATCAAATTAGTTTAAATAATGTTGCTGACCTTATTCATATGACACCCAATGCCTTTTGTCGCTTTTTTAAACAGCGAACCAATAAAACTTTTTTTCAGTTTTTAATTCAATTTAGAATTGAGCATGCCTGTCAATTACTAGAAAACAGCAGCGATAGTTCCATGGAAAATATAGCAATAGCTTCCGGCTTCAATTCAGTTTCAAATTTTAATCGACATTTTAAGACCTTAAAAAGCAAATCGCCCTCCGCCTATGCGCATCTCTAGAAGACACATTTTATAATTTTTAGTTTAAAAGTACTTTGTTTTAACTATTTTTGGACATACAAATTATAATTCAAACAGAAATGAAAAAAATAGTACTATTTGCATCCTTACTAGCCATGGCTTGTAATTCTTCTCAAAAAACAGTCAGCGAGCCTACTTCTGACACAAAAATGGAAGTCGTTGATCCTTCCACATATGCTGAGACCATTACAGAAGCTGAACTTAAAGACCACCTTTATATTTATGCTTCGGATGATTTTGAGGGAAGAGAAACTGGACAGCCTGGTCAGAAAAAGGCAGTAGAATACCTAGCGAATGAATATAAAAAATTAGGCATTGCAGCAGCCAAAGCCGATGGCGACTATATTCAAAAAGTACCTTTAAAATTAAGTAAATTACCAATAGGTGGCATCTTAGTGGATGGCAAATCTTTTAAAAATGGTGAAGGTCTTTTAACTTTTTCTGCCGCAGAAGGTAACTATAATGAATTAGTTTATGCCGGTTTCGGGATTGAAGACGAAAATTATTCAGATTATAAAAATTTAGACGTTAAAGGCAAATTAGTTTTAATAAAGGCCGGAGAACCTATGAATGCTGATGGTACCTATATGGTTTCAGGAAGTAAAGAGAAATCAGTTTGGAGTAATATGTCTGAATCTGTAGGAAAACGTTTTGAAGCTGCACAAAACAACGGTGCAAAAGGTGTATTGTATTTCGATGAAAATAATTTTGGTCGTTATAAGAATCGTTTTGATTATATGCAAAAAAATGATAGTGGAAGAATGGGTTTAAAAGTAGAGGATCCAAATGCATTTTTTAACTTTTTTATCAATGCTGATTTTGCAAAAAATCTTTTACCATCGATAGTTGAAGACCATACAAGTAAAACTATTTCTAAAAAAATTGAACTATCGGTTAAAAGTACCGATGAAGATGTAGATTCTGAAAACGTTGTTGCTTTTATTAAAGGCACCGAAAAACCTAATGAATATTTAGTGTTTTCATCACATTTAGATCATATTGGGATTAGCGCTGATGGACAAATAAACAATGGAGCGGATGATGATGGTTCAGGTACTGTAGCATTATTAGAAATAGCAGAAGCCTTTAAAAAAGCTGCTGATGCTGGTCATGGCCCAAAAAGATCAGTGGTGTTTTTACATGTCACTGGAGAAGAAAAAGGCCTTTTAGGTTCTCAGTACTACACAGATATAGATCCTATTTTCCCTTTAAATGAAACGGTAGCCGATTTAAATATAGATATGATTGGTCGTATTGATCCGAAAAGAGAAGGTGATCGAAATTACATCTATTTAATTGGCTCTGATAAACTAAGTACAGATTTACATAACATTTCAGAAGAAGTAAATAAGAAATACATGAATGTTGAGTTAGACTATACGTATAACGACGAAAATGATCCTAACAGATTTTACTACAGAAGTGACCATTACAATTTTGTAAAAAATAATATTCCAATTATTTTTTATTTTAATGGTACACATGATGATTACCATAGACCAGGAGATACCCCTGATAAAATAAATTATGATTTATTAGAAAACAGAACCCGATTGGTTTTTTATACAGGTTGGGAGGTTGCTAATAGAGCCGACCGCTTAGTGGTGGATAAAGCCAATAAATAAAAAAATAGTGGTCTAAAAAAAGCCTTATCTTTCAAAAGATAAGGCTTTTTTATTGGGTATATATGTGAATTTTGAACCTTATAGCACAGTTATAGCTATAGAAAAGCAGGACTTATAAAAAATGTATACTTTGAAAAATGGCTTTACTTGAACTTTAACTTGTACAGGCTTCTCAGCCCTCTACCTACTCGTATAAAATAAAAAAGTCCCATCACTTAAGACAGGACTTTTAAAAACTTATAGGGTGGAAGACCGGGTTCGAACCGGCGACCCTCGGTACCACAAACCGATGCTCTAACCAGCTGAGCTACAACCACCATTTGTAAGCGGCTGCAAAGTTAATTTTTTAGTTCTTATCTTCAAAATAAATTACCTGCTATTTTTAAAATTTATATTAAATTTTAAAAATAGATGAAATGCCCAAAACTAAATCCTAGAAATTAAGAATTTCTGACAGAATTATTTTACATCACATGTACTTTAAATGATATTTAACCGTTAAAATACTTATATTCACCGTTTAAGTACATAATAATAGCTATTTGAAGAGAAATTCAAGTATCGAGAACACAATTTAAAGACTTTAAAAAATACCAGCTGTAGCTTCATGAAACTAAATTTAACCATTTTAAAAACTTTTGAAAATAAGATGCTCCTTATTTTGTTTTTTTTATGGCTAAGCTTTGCTAACGCTCAGACCAGTGAATTAGATAGCCTTAGGCAAGAATTGGAATATTTCGAAAATACTAAATCATTTGATAAAAATGATTTAGATTATGTAAAAATGCATAACACCATTGCTGGCCTATATTTTTTTAAAAATTTAGACAGTGTACAACACTATTCCCAAATAGCCTATGCTATTTCTAAATCGAACAATTTTAGTAATGAGGAAATCATCGCCTTACTTCATCTGAGTCATTATTATTTTAATATAGGCGACAATGCTGAATCACTTCGCCTCTTAAATGAAAGTCTACATTTAGCAAAGGATCAAAATAACCAAAATGAAGGAGCTATATTAAATAGGCTAGGGTATTACCATTTTGATTTAGGAAATCATTCAGAAGCTTTAAAAGCCTATTTATCAGCTACGAGATTAGCAGAAAAGACCTCAGATAAAATACTACTTTCTATTGTGAAAGAAAACATTGCTATTTTATACATTGCACAAAACGATTTTCAACAAGCGCTCGAAATTTATAAAGAAGTTGTAGCAATTAACAATGAATTAGGCAACGAGCAATATATTGCGGAAACTAAAGCTAATATTGCCGATTTATATGTGGACTTAAAAGATTTTGAAAATGCTAATTTAAACATAGATTATAGTATTGCTATTTTTGAAAAAAATAAATCCCTTGAATGGCTATCTTCTTGTTACAAGACAAAAGGAGATATTTATTTAAATCAAAACAATTCAAATCTTGCCTTATATTGGTATGGAAAAAGTCTAGAATTACATGAAAACCTTAACGATGACGTTTATAAGGCTCCACTACTCAATGAAATTGCTAGAGCTCATTTAGTTCAGAAAAAATATACAGAAGCTGAAACGTTTGCCTTGTCTTCTTTAGAAATATCACAAAAGCTAGGGCTACTTGAAAATAGTACCAATTCGTTCGAAATATTATATCAAATTAAAAAAGAAGACGCACAAGCCTTTTCAGCTTTGGAATATCACGAGAAATACAAACTCTTATCTGATTCTATTTCTAGACGAGAAAATTTGACCAGCTTAGGCAATTTAAAAACGAAATTAGAATTTGATAAAAAGCAAAAAGATGATGCGCTAGCGAATGAAAAAGAACTGGCCAAACAAAATGTGTATACCTATTTGGCTTTATTAATGCTCGTGATTTTCGGATTTATCATTTTTCTATTAAGAAAACAATCGAAGGTTCGAAAAGATTTTAATGCCATTTTGCGCTTAAAAAACAAAGCCCTTGAAAAAAGGGAGTTTGAATTAAACGAAATAAACAATACCAAAGACAAACTTTTTTCTATCATCGGACACGATTTACGTGGGCCCATAAATGCACTTGGAAGTATTTTAAAAATGCTCAAAGAAAAAGAAATAACTGAAGAAGAATTTTCAGAATTTATTCCAAAAGTAAGTAGCGATGTTGATGCCATATCTTTTACACTTAATAATTTGCTGTCTTGGGGACGAACGCAAATGACGGGAGCTACTTCGGAACGAATTAAAATAGGTTTAAGTTCTATGATAAATGACACTATTAAATTTCTAGATGAAAGTGCACAACATAAAAAAATCAGTATTCAAAATACCGTTTCTGAAGCCTATATAGTTTATGCCGATAAAAACCAGATAGATGTAGTATTGAGAAATTTATTGAGCAATGCCATAAAGTTTACTCCTAAAAATGGCCATATCACTTTTTCAGCCACTGATGAAGAAGACTTTATACAATTTGCCATACAAGATAATGGTGTGGGGATGACGGAAGAGTTTAAACAAAAGGTTTTTACAGACTCTAATACTTTGGTATCGACTTACGGTACAGCCAACGAAAAAGGTACTGGTCTTGGCCTAGCCTTATGTAAGGAAATGGTTTTAAAAAACGAAGGTGAAATTTGGGTAGAAAGTACTTTAGGAAAAGGAAGCACATTTTATATAAAACTACCTAAAAAATAGAATAGCCTAAATTAAATCGTCTAGGGTATTTATACCTACAAAGCGTTCGGCAGTAAAACCTTCTGCATAGGCTACCCCAATAAGTCTTCCTAAATCTTTGGCTCTATAATCGATACTCTCCGTAAAATTTTTACTACTTATTGGTGTTTCAGGCTCTTTACTCTTAGGATCAAAAAATTGAGAAGAGTAAGCTACTATGGCCTCCTTTTTTTTGTCCATAAAGCCTGTAACATCGACCACAAAGTCTGGTGTAATATTTTTCCATTGTATATAATGATATACATGTTTTGGTCGCCATGGCGCTTGCCATTTATCGTCACCATCAAACTTGGTGTCAATTTTAACAAGACCGCTTAAAAAACAAGCATCACTTACTAAATCACTTCCTTTACCGTGGTCAATATGCCTGTCATGGATCGCATTACACAACACAATTTCGGGCCTATACTTGCGAAGCATTTTAATTACTGCTAATTGATGCTCTTTATCATTGCTAAAAAAACCATCTGCAAATTCTAAATTTTCTCTAACCACAACGCCCAGAATCTTTGCCGCTTTGGCAGCTTCCAAGTCACGTAATTCCGCACTCCCTCTAGTACCTAATTCTCCACGAGTTAGATCTACTATTCCTACTTTTTTACCTTGAGCCACTTCTTTAGCTATAGTTGCCCCTGAACCTAATTCTACATCATCTGGGTGCGCACCGAATGCCAATATATCTAATTTCATAATTTAGTTTGTTTTTTGGTAAAAAAGTTGATCTGTTTTTAAGGTATACCTTACCAGCTCATTATCTGAAAGCATGCTTTTAGGCTTTGCTTTTTTCTATGGCTTGAGAAATATCTTCTATTAGGTCTTCAATTTCTTCAATCCCTATAGAAAAGCGAATTAAATGATCTGAAATACCTTGGTGTTCTCTTTCTTCTGGACTAAGTAATGCGTGTGAGGTTTTTGTTGGTGATAATAAAGTACTTTCCACACCCGCAAGGCTCATGGATGATTTTATCAATTGTAATGCTTTTTGAAAGGTATATGCGTTTATTGTTTCGTTTAATTCAAAGGAAAGCATACCCCCAAATCCCCTCATTTGTGCTTTAGCCAATTCATGGTCAGGATGACTAGGCAATCCTGGATAATACACGGCTTCAACATCCTTATTTTTGTATAGAAATTCAGCCATTTTTTGAGCATTTTCGTTTTGAGCTTTTACACGAATGCCCATAGTTTTTAAACTACGTTCTAACAACCAAACAGTATAATCACTTAAACTACCTCCAAAATTTTTCGCTAATTGAAAAATACGTTCCATATGTTCAGCAGTTGAAGCTACTGCTCCCGCCAAAATATCAGAATGGCCACCCATATATTTTGTAGCACTGTGAATAACCACATCAATCCCAAAATCGATGGGATTCTGATTTACAGGACTTGCAAACGTATTGTCAATCATCGATACCAAACCATGTTTTTTTGCAATTGTTGCCACTGCCGCTAGATCGGTAATCGTTAGCAAGGGGTTCGATGGCGTCTCAATATAAATTACCTTGGTGTTTTCCTTGATTTTAGCCTCAAAATGTGCTGGCTCTAAACCTTCGGTAAAAGAATAAGAAATTCCAAATTTTTGAAACTCTTCGGTGACTAAATTGTAGGTTCCGCCATACAAGGTTTTTTGTAAAACTATATGATCACCAGCATTCAAAAAAGCCATTAACGCCGTACTTACCGCTGCCATACCGCTACCAAAGATCATAGCAGATTCGGCATGCTCCAAGGCTGCAATTTTTTTTGACAATGCAACTTGATTTGGTGTGTTAAAGTAACGGGGGTACCGTTTTACTTCAACATCTTCAAACGCATAAGAGGTACTCATATACAAGGGAGATACTGCTCCTTTATATTCCTTATCTTCTAACTCACCAACATGGGTGCAAATGGTATTTAAGCCTGGGTTTTTTATGCTCATGATTTTAATGTTTATACATCTGAAGTTCTAAAATTACATTATTATTTTTTGGGATTATAAATGCGATAGCGCCAAAAGCTAACAACACCAAGGAGTACAACTCCAAATACCAAGTAATAAATAAATGCAGGGGTTATCACCTGAGCTCCACTGGCATAGCTGTGCAAGCCGGCGAGGTAAAAGTTTACGCCAAAATACGTCATCATGATGCTCGCAAAGGCCACTACACTGGCAAAATTAAAAATCCATTTACCACGCAAACCTGGCACTAAGCGCATATGTAATACAAAGGCATATACCATAATTGAGATCAGCGCCCAAGTTTCTTTTGGATCCCAGCCCCAATAACGTCCCCAGCTTTCATTAGCCCATTGCCCGCCTAAAAAGTTGCCGATTGTTAGCATCACCAAACCAATGGTTAGCGCTAATTCATTAATAACGGTAAGCTCTTTAATCGTATGTTCAATTTTTGCTTTATTTTTTTGGTTCATTAAAAGCATTAAAATTAAGCAAACAACACCTAAAATCATCCCTACCGTTAAAGGCCCATAACTACCTACAATCACAGAAACGTGAATCATTAACCAATAACTATCTAAAACAGGTTGTAAGTTAGCAATAGCGGGATCTACCCAGTTGCCATGGGCAATCCACAACAACATAGACACAATAAATGAAGTGGCTGCTATGGTAAAATCACTCTTTTTACTAAAGGCTAATCCCATTCCCATAGTGGCCCAAGAAACGTATAAAATACTTTCGTACGCATCACTCCAAGGAGCATTTCCCGAAATATACCAGCGTAAAAGTAAGCCCGCAGTATGGAGGATAAACATAGCCCAAATTAGTATTTTAAACGTTCCAATACCCACACGCAAGGCTTTTCGATCCTTAAAAATTTGAAAAATTAAAAAGAAAAACATCATTAAACCTACAAGGGCATAGAATTTATAAAGCCGATTAAAAATATCAGCCTTATTGTAAAAGACTTCTGCATTTATTTTATTCTCGGAGGGTAAAACTTCAGAACCATGGTTGACTTGGTTTTTCTTGAATGCTTTTAATAATTCATCTGCTTGAGAAAAATCATTTGTCTTAATAGCATTTCGTAAAGTCATGACATACAATGGCAACCCATTATTGATGAAATTACCATATAGAGAATCGCTTACCTGAATAGTTCCTGAACGGTATTCAACAGCGGAAATCCATTTGTTATTTTCGTCCTCTAATAGTGGAAATATTTTAAGTATTTCGCCCCCTAAAGTTCTATTTAAAAGTCCCAGTCGTAAATAGGTATCTTTTATATCGGTTTCAAATTTGTTCGGATTATTGGTAGAAAACGCATCTTCTAAATAAGGTTCAAATTTAGACTGCCCTTCTTTATTAAAAAAATCGGTTGCTTTTACATAGCGCTGATCATTGGGCACGCCTATGATCTTTCGAATACTATCATTTTTGCCTTTCTTATCTAAGGCTATAAATTCCATGTTATACCACAAAGCAGGATTAAGCATCATAGAAACCAAAACCTGATCTGAGTTTAAGTCTTTGAATTTATCTTTAAAACTTAATTTTCTCAGAAGCTCTGAAGAATATGTGTTAATGGGCTTCATACGGCCACCTTCATCTTGAATAACCAATTTACCAAAGGCTAAAGCATGCTCTTTAGGAACAATGGTAGTTTGCAAAATAGAATCTAATTGAGCCTCCGTTGGCTGTCCAGCATGAGCATGTCCGTCATCATCGGAATGAACTTCAGACGTTTTTTCTGTATGATTATGACCATCATCAGCGCTGTGTGTTTCTTGTGCTTGAACTCCAAAATTTAAACTCAATAAAAGTAGAAGAGAAAGTATACTTTTTTTCTTTTCGTTTAATTTATCTAAGGATTTTGCCAAATCTCTAAATCTCGTTTTTCCAAAAAACATAATTCCCATTAGGCCAATATACAAGAGAAAATAACCAATATAGGTAATCCAGGTACCATAAAAATCGTGATTTACAGATAGTCCTGTTCCTTTTTCGTCTGGATCAAAATTGGCTTGAAAAAATCGATAGCCCTTGTGATCTAAAACATGATTCATATAAATATCATAGTCAAACGGCCGCTCATCCTCTACAGTGACTTTACTCATGAAGGAAGAAAACCCTCGTTCTGTACCTGGATATTTTTCGGCAATAAAATCATTTAAACGCACATTAAAAGGTAATCCATACACTTTAGAACCGTAGCGAATCGTAAAGTCTAGCCCCCCTACCGTTACCGGGTTGGAGTAATCTGCATTACCTTGACCACCTAATATTTTTTGCTGTACCGTTTCACCCTTCGAGCTTATTTCGAGTACAATAGCATCTCTTGTTTTTTCTGTTATTTCTTCTTCTGGAACTTTTACGATTCCATAAGATCCTCGCATCAGAGGGTCGGGCATTACAAATTGCATTCCTGCAACATTGTACAGCGAACGCAATTGAAGGGTTTGTAGGCTATCTTTCGTTAAGACCCCTTTAAATTGATCTGCCATTCGCATAAAATCACCTTCAAAAGGAGATTTTATTTGATAAGTACTATCTGTGGTAACAATATTGATAGCACCATCTGTTGGTTTATTTAGTGAGAATAATACATTATGAATACTGGATATTTCACCGTTTTCAAGGTAATGATCGTGCCGTTCTCCCCCACTCGATTCTACTATTTTTAAATATTGACTGCCTTTTTCATCAGGAATTATATCTTCCTTAGCACCTTCAATAAATTCAACAAAAGAAATTTTAAAATCTTGTCCATTAAAATCTTGTCGCCAAGGCAATGTAGATTTGATGCCTTCAGAAGTAACAATAATTGGGTGCTCTAATGGTTTTCTAAGTTTTTCACCATCGATCAATCCATCGACATTCACATTTAGAAAGGTTTTATCAGAATAAAAAACGTTCTCTGATGCACCTTCACGTATAGGCATCATGCCTTCAAAACTTATGTAGCGCGTAACAAAGGCACCCACGATTATTAAAATCCATGATGCATGAAGTAAAAAAACCGGCCACTTACTCCAACTGAATAATTTATACCGGAACATATTGCCTGCGAAATTTATAACAAAGAAAACCATGATCGCCTCGAACCACCATGCGTTATAAATATAAATCCGAGCTGTCGCCGTGCTATACCAACTTTCAATAAACGTACCGAAGGCCATAGCCGTGGCAAAAACAATAAACAAAACAGACATTAATCGGGTCGAAAAGAGGTACTTCCTAAGCAGTTCTTTCATCTGGTAATTTTTAAATTTATTTTAATGGTTTTTAAGGCTAAACTCGGACTTTACAAGCAATTCATCGGTGGATAAAATAGTTATATTTAACATTTTACAAAGGCAAAATACTTGAGAAAAAAACCATTTAAATTTTAGTATGCAAAAGTACGGTCTTTTGAGACTATTTAGAAAGTAATATGTATCAAAAAGTAGCTTTAAGATGTTAATTATTTCTTATTTTTTTAAAAAATAGATCTAAAATAATTGTGAACTGATGGCACGCAAAGCTCCCATTAAAATTAAAATGAAATGGCATCACTTAATTTTTAAAATTTGTACTTTTGAGCATGGTTTCAGTAGTACTTATTGGCACGGGTAATGTCGCAACGCAATTGTTTGATGCCTTTTTAGCTTACAACACAATTAATGTGGTGCAAGTAGTTGGTAGAAGTAATAAATCATTAGCCCATTTTGCTACTAAAACAGAAACAACTCAAGCCTTAGAAACTATAAAAAAAGCTGATGTGTACATCATTGCAGTGAGTGATGATGCGATCCAATCCCTTGCAAAGCAATTAGTACATCTGAAAGGTTTAGTGGTGCATACCTCAGGAAGCGTTCCCTTAACCGCGCTTTCGGAGCTACAGAATTACGGCGTATTTTATCCTTTACAGACCTTTACAAAAGGAAAAAAAATAGACTTCAGAACAATTCCCATTTGCTTAGAAACAAGTAGCAACCAAAATCACAAAGTTCTTCATTTCATTGCCGAAACCATATCTGATATCGTCTATGATATTAGCACTGAACAACGAAAAAGTCTACATTTAGCCGCTGTTTTTGTGAATAATTTCACCAACTACATGTACCGGATTGGGCAAGAAATTTGTGAAGAAAACAAGGTTTCGTTCGAAATTTTAAAACCATTGATTCAGGAAACTGCGTGGAAGATTAATACCATTAATCCTTTAGAAGCACAAACTGGACCAGCCATGCGCAATGACGTTCAAACCATGCAAGCTCACTTAGAGCAATTGACTTCAAAAAATAATCAAAAAATCTATAAACTACTCAGCGAATCAATTCAAAAAAAAATATAAGCCTTTAGATAGGAGCTCAAAAAATATACAATGGAAAAAAGTTACAAAGAATATTTAGAACAGATTACCACCTTTGTTTTTGACGTGGACGGAGTTTTTACCGATGGTAGTTTGCTCATTACCAGCACGGGAGAAATGCTACGAAAAATGAATGTTAAAGATGGTTATGCCCTAAAAACAGCCTTAACCAAAGGCTATCATGTGTGTATTATCTCTGGAGGGACAAATGAAGGCGTTCGAGAGCGACTAAAAATGTTAGGGGTTACCGATATTTATTTGGGAGCACATCATAAAGAAAATGAATTACAAGAATTTTTAAAGGCCAAGAACATTAAGGCCGAAGAAGTATTGTATATGGGCGATGACTTGCCTGATCTTCCAGTTATGCAACTGGTTGGCTTAGCTACTTGTCCTCAAGATGCGGTGCCTGAAGTGAAATCGATATCAAAATATATTTCTCACAAAAATGGTGGAGAAGGCTGCGTACGTGATGTTATTGAACAAGTATTAAAAGTGCGAGGCGATTGGTATGGAAATTTTGATGCGCAAAACGCATAACAAGTATGTGGACAGAAAAATTAAAAACCCTAGATATAATTTTAGCTTCAGGATCACCAAGAAGAAAGCAATTCTTTGAAGATTTAGCCATCGAAGTCAGCATCGATGTACGCCCTGTTGATGAAGTATACCCCGAGCATTTAAAAGGCAGCGAAATATCTGATTATTTAGCGCAACTTAAAGCTTCAAAATTTAAAGGGACGCTCACAAAAAATCAAGTCGTTATTACGTCCGATACGGTTGTTTGGCATAATGCTGTCTCTTTGGCTAAACCAGCCAATCAATCAGAAGCATTTGAAATGCTAAAAACCTTATCCAACGATTGGCATGAAGTGATTACCTCAGTTTGTTTTACCACGGTCGCGGATCAAAAAACACTTCATTGTACTACCCATGTAAAGTTTAAACTCCTTAGCGATGAAGAAATCCGATACTATATACACACTTTTAATCCTTTTGACAAGGCGGGCGGGTACGGTATTCAAGAATGGATTGGACTGATTGGCATCGAAGAAATAAAAGGCTCTTACGCTAATGTCGTAGGTTTGCCAACTCATCTAGTACATAAAACACTTTTAGAAATTGCCAAGAATTCGTAGGGGCTTCTTGAAGGGTGTCTTTTTCGATGAGGCTCTAGGGCACCAGGAACAAGATGTCACTTCTTTTAATCGGATATTTTCTAAGTATTTGACATTAGACACAATAGTTTGTAATTTTATAAAAAAATAATATGACGAAGTATCTAAAAAACAAGCTGACGATTTTTTCCCTTGCCCTTGGTTTATCCCTCTTCATTTCTTGCAAAGAAACAATCACCAGCAAAGAAGTGAATTTATCTACCACTGAAGATGCTTCAGTGAGCAAAGCACCAAAAAAACAACATACTGAAGAATTTAAAAAATATTGGTACGCTGGTAAGGCCGAAATAACCTCCTATACCTTACAACAATCGCGTTATGGAGAAGTAAGAAATGGCAGTGCCGTGCTAATTTATGTAACGGAGCCTTTTTCTGCCGAGAAGCAAGTCAAGGCCGATCGTCCAAATCCTAATCATATTCCTGTTTTAAAACTTAACAGTACTAAAAATTACATTACTGGAATTTACCCTTACTCAATTATGACAAGTATTTTTTATCCTGTTGGTGATCATTCGCACGCCTTAAAAGCTTCGTTTTCTGCGCAAGAATGGTGTGGTCAAGTATATGCACAATTAAATAATAAAGAAAAATTTGATATAGTTTCCTTTTCTTATTTTGAAAGCGAAGGTGATCAAGAATTTTCACTGGATAAAACCTACCTTGAAGATGAAATATGGAGTAAAATAAGAGTTAATCCATCAAATTTGCCCTTAGGTGAAGTTCAGATTATCCCCTCTTTTGAATATATTCGTGTGTACCATAAAGAAATGAAAGCACAAAAGGCTTTCGCTACATTAAAAAATTTAGAAGACGAACTTAGCAGTTATAGCATTCATTATACAGAACTTAAAAGAACGCTAACCATTCAATTTACAACACAATTTCCATACAGCATTGAACGTTGGATTGAAACTAGTGAAAATGGAACATTAATTTCTTCTGGTCAAAAAAAGAAAAGAATTATAACACCTTATTGGGAACAAAATAAGAATAGTGACTTATTTTTGCGAGACAGTTTAGGGTTGTAATTTAAGATCGAAAAAAAAGCAATCGCTAGCCTAGAGTAAGGATGAAATTTTGTGAAAAAAATGTATTTAGCTTATAGCTCTTCCTGAGGATATAATTTGCAATACATCATCAAAACGATTAATGCCTAGGGCGATTATTTAAAAGTGACCCATAGCTGTAGACAACATTCAAACTAAATAATACATGAAACAATTTTTGATTAATCATCAAGATGAATTGATAACATCGTTAATTACGATTTTAATAATACTTATCTTAAAATTTATTTTTACCAAAGCTGTTCGTAAGGTAGGAAAAATAGGAGATTTTGATAAAGTAAGAACAAACTTAATTGTAAAATACATTTCGATAACACTAACCATAGTGGCTATAGGTGTTTTAATTCCGGTTTGGAGTGTTAATGTCAAGGATATAGGGGCCATTTTAGCCTCTGTGTTTGCAGTTATTGGGGTGGCCTTATTTGCACAATGGTCTATTTTAAGCAACATTACTGCTGGTGTTATTATCTTTTTTTCCTATCCTTTTAAAATAGGAAACACCATCAGAATATTTGACAAAGAGATTCATGAAACCGATAAAACCGGACATGAAACTTTCGTTATAGAAGATATTAGAGCTTTTCATCTTCATTTGCGCCGAAGCAATGGAGAAATTTTGACCTATCCTAATAACTTGGTTTTACAGAAAGGTGTAGCACTGGTGCAAGTTTACGAATACAACCAAGATCAAGGTATTAACGAAAATATAGATTAGCACCCATCCCTTTTGTTAAAGTACCTTTAAAAACTAGCAACTCCTTATTAATATATTTATATTTGAAGACCAACTAAATTATACATGACTATGCGTCAGATTACAGGATTGATTGTGATGCTGCTTTTAGCATCAAATAGTATTTCCGCTCAAGTACCAAAAAAACCAAATTCATCTGACCTTTATTTAGCCCTTCAAAAGTTAAACTTTTTAGGAAAAGCACTCTATATTGCCGCGCATCCTGATGATGAAAATACGCGACTTATTTCTTATTTAGAAAATGAAGTAAAAGCAGAAACCGCCTATTTATCCTTGACAAGAGGTGATGGCGGACAAAACTTAATTGGCCCTGAACTTTCAGAATTACTAGGGGTATTGCGAACTCAAGAACTTTTAGCTGCACGACGCGTGGATGGTGGAGAACAGTTTTTTACCAGAGCAAAAGATTTTGGCTTTTCGAAGCACCCAAAAGAAACCTTAAAAATTTGGGATAAAGATCTTGTTTTAAGTGATGTGGTTTGGATTATTAGAACCTTTAAACCTGATGTCATTATCAACCGCTTTGATCATCGAAGTGCTGGCACCACACATGGGCATCATACTTCATCTGCAATACTGAGTTACGAAGCCTTTGATTTAGCGAACAATCCAGCTATTTATCCAGACCAATTATCAAAAACAAGTGTTTGGCAACCAAAACGATTATTTTTTAATACTTCTTGGTGGTTTTACGGGAATCAAGAAAAATTTGATGCAGCGGATAAAACCAATTTATTAAGTTTTGATACGGGGCTTTTCTACCCAAATTTAGGACTTTCTAATAACGAAATTGCCGCCATGGCTAGCAGCCAACACCTTTGTCAAGGTTTTGGGCGACTTAGCTCTCGAGGTTCGGAAACAGAATATATAGAGCTTCTGAAAGGAGATTTGCCGAAAGATAAAACTAATGTATTTGACGGTATTAACACGACTTGGTCAAGAATTGAGGGTGGTCAAGCTATTGGTGAAATTTTATATGAAATTGAAAATAATTTTAATTTTAAAGACCCTTCCGTACACTTACCCGAATTGCTAAAGGCTTATAATTTACTTCAAAAAAATACGGATACGCACTGGGTTAGCACAAAATCACAAGAATTAATTGATATTATTCAAGGCGTATCAGGCTTGTATTTAGAAGCTTCTTCTGAAAATGCCTCTTCGTATCCTAGTGGTACTTTAAAGGTAAATATTGAAGCCTTAAACCGCAGCACGGCTACTATAAATTTGATTTCCGCCTCTCTCAGTCGAACAAAAAATGCTGCTACCAACATTGATTTAACAAATAACAAAAAATTCAATTTCGATCTTAGTTTAACTATTCCAAAAAATGCTGCTTATACCAATGCGTATTGGTTAAACGAAAAAGGAAGCTTGGGTACCTATACAGTATCGGACAAAGCCTTTATTGGTGCGCCAGAAACTCCAAAAGCGCATAAGGTATATTTTACTCTAGTCATAGAAGGGACCACATTGGTCCTAGAAAAACCTGTGGTTTACCGTTATTCAAAATCTGATAAAGGGGAATTATACCAACCTTTTGAGGTACTTCCCAAAGCTACGGCCAGTATAAAAGATAAAATATTAATTTTTGCAGACGGCACACCTAAACAAGTAGCTGTCACCGTAAAAGCACACAAAGAAAATGCCTCGGGTGAATTGCAATTGAAGTATCCAAATGGGTGGACAATTGATCGTGAACGCAGCGCCTTTAGTATCCAAAAAAAGGAGGACGAACAAACCTTGTACTTCACCTTAACACCACCGAATACTGAAGATGAAAGCTTTATTTATCCTATTGTACATATTGAAGGAGAGGCTATAAATAAGGAGTTAATCAGCATAGCATACGATCATATTCCTCAACAATCTGTTTTAATGCCCGCAGAAACAAAAGTGGTACGTTTAAATATTAAAAAAGCAGGCCAGTATATTGGCTATATTGTGGGCGCCGGAGACGCCGTGCCTGAAAGCTTAACACAAATTGGGTATACGGTACAAATCATTGATCCTGCTCAGGTTTCCTCCCTTAGTGACCTAGAAAAATATGATGCCATCGTCATGGGGATTAGGGCCTATAATGTAATTCCAGAACTTAAATTTAAACAGAAATTACTACTCGATTTTGTAAAAAATGGGGGTACCTTAATTGTGCAATACAATACTGCCGGACGTTGGGATAAACAATTCGAGAATATTGCGCCTTTTGAGTTACAATTATCAAATGATCGAGTTACCGAAGAAGATGCTGAAGTGACGATTCTGGCAAAAAATCACAGCTTAGTTAATTTTCCAAATAAGATTATTCCAGAAGATTTTAATGGCTGGGTTCAAGAACGAGGTTTATACTTCCCAAGAGAATGGTCTAATGACTATACACCCATTTTAAGTATGAATGATGTTGATGAATCTCCTACAAAAGGCAGCCTATTGATAGCCCCTTACGGAAAGGGTCATTATATATATACTGGACTTAGTTTTTTTAGAGAATTACCCGCAGGAGTTACAGGTGCCTACAAATTATTTGCTAATATGTTATCCGTTGGAAAAGATATAAGTACAACTACAAACCTAAAAAATTAAAGCATCATGGATGATAAGTTTGTCTGGAAAAAAGAATACACCATCGTATTGCTGCTCAACGCATTCTATATTATAATTTTTTATTTTATCATGACAGGCAATAGGTAATTATGGAAGCATTAGATTGGAGTATCTTAATAGGAACACTTGCATTTATTGTAGCTTATGGTGTTTGGAAAACCAAAGGAAGTAAAAACGTAAATGAATATGTACTTGGGGGAAATGAAGCCAACTGGACCACCGTTGGCCTTTCGGTTATGGCCACTCAAGCCAGTGCCATAACCTTCCTTTCTACGCCTGGACAAGCTTTTCATGACGGGATGGGCTTTGTTCAGTTTTATTTTGGACTTCCTTTAGCCATGGTAATTATTTGCATTGTTTTTGTGCCCTTATACCATAAACTTAAAGTATATACCGCTTATGAATTTCTAGAAGCTAGATTTGATGTTAAAACAAGAACACTTGCTGCAATTCTGTTTTTAATTCAACGTGGTTTAGCAGCAGGAATCACCATTTACGCACCTTCTATCATTTTATCCGCAGTTTTAGGATGGGATTTATTTACACTGAATATAATTATTGGTACTATAGTTACCATTTATACCGTTTCTGGTGGTACTAAAGCAGTAAACGTAACCCAAAAACAACAAATGTTTATCATTATGTTGGGCATGTTTGTGGCATTTTTCTTTATACTTGGTTATTTACCCTCAGACATTACTTTTAGTAAAGCTTTAAAAATAGCAGGCGCTAGTGGTAAATTAGATATTTTAAATTTTGAGTTCGACACCTCGACGCGTTATACGTTTTGGAATGGAATGACTGGCGGACTTTTCTTGTTTCTAGCCTATTTCGGGACAGATCAAAGCCAAGTACAGCGCTATTTATCAGGTAAATCGGTTAGGGAAAGTCAACTGGGTTTAATCTTTAACGGAATTTTTAAAATTCCTATGCAGTTTTTTATTCTTTTGGTGGGTGTTTTAGTGTTTGTTTTTTACCAATATAATCCATCACCCTTAAATTTTAATCCAGCAGCAACTTCTGCCGTATTAGAATCCTCTTATGCTGAGGATTATAAGCTATTACAACTAGAGCATGAAGAACTTGCCATGGAGAAAAAAATGGCACAAGATAAGTTTTCGGCAGCCTTAGATATTAAAGAGTATGATGCAACGGTGGATGCCAAACAAAACATTATTGCTATAAATGCGAAAGATAAAAGAAACAGGGAAGCTGCTAAAACCTTAATTAATAAAGCCGATAACGATACAGAGACCAATGATAAGGATTATGTGTTTATTCACTTTATATTGAATTATCTCCCAAAGGGACTAATAGGACTACTATTAGCCGTAATTTTATCAGCAGCCATGTCTTCAACCGCATCAGAGCTAAATGCTTTAGGGACAATTACTTCCTTAGATATTTTCAAAAGACATACCGATAAAAACTCCGAAAAATCTCAAGAATATTACGTATCTGTATCCAAATGGTTTACCCTTGCATGGGGTGTTGTTGCTATTGTCATTGCTTGCGTTACCAATTTATTTGACAATTTAATTCAGTTGGTCAATATCATTGGCTCCATATTCTATGGCAATGTTTTGGGCATTTTTCTATTAGCCTTTTTTGTAAAATTCGTTAAGGGGAATGCCGTTTTTATTGCGGCTATCGTAACGCAATTACTTATTTTTCTTATTTACTATTCTTTCATTTATGTTTTTGAAGATGGTGAAGAGAAAATTAGCTACCTACTCTTAAACTTAATAGGTTGTGTGCTGGTCATGGGCATAGCTAGCTTTTTTCAGCTGTTCGATAATATGCTGAATAAACCTTTAAAAAATAGTGAGTTAGACTAATCATTATAATTTTTAAAATTTTACGATGGTTTAGAGAAGCTATTTTTGAGCTTTGTTCCCTGAGATTAAGATTAGGCTCTAACCATAAAATGTTTTCAACTATGGTGGTAACAGAGTAGCATTTTTTCTAGGCATTAGATACAATTAGTCACTATTTAGGCTTTAGAGTAATTCACATGACTGCGTTATTTTATAAATTAAAAAGAGGCGTTCAGCATCTTAACATGAGCACCTATGCAACAGCGCTACAAACATTTTCCAAGTGAAAGCTTTCATGGATTAAACCTTGTAAAAGGCCATCGAAATGCTACCCCAAGGGTACTAAAGGCTAGTATTTATACAATACATATATGAATCAATAATCAATCTATTATTCCCTTTGTGAAACTAGAATTTACAACAAGAAAGTAGGTTGTAAAGAAAATATGAAAACGTTCTTAGGATGGTACGATTCATTAAATAAACAAAAGTGACCACGGAGCTTGAACCATTCAAAATATGGCCTTTATAAAACAGAGATTTTTGAAAACTTTTAAGGCATAAAAAAACGCCAAAAGCACCAGGTCCTATGACGTTATTTTTATTCGATAGATCTAATAAATTACATCGCTCCCCATTCTTTTAAAGAGTCGGTATTCATTTTTACATAATCCATATTTTTAGCTGCTTCAGCACCTGCTAATGATTTTTTTGCAGCAGCTATAGCTCCTTTTTTATCCCCTGCCTTCGCATAAATAAGGGATTGTTGTCTCAATTGCCAATATGCGGGCTTTTCAGTCATAGACATCGCCTTATCCATCCATTCTTTCGCTTTTTTAATGTCTTTATCTGCACTTAAATAATACACTGCTGCAGCATAATAATCACCTGCACCTGGCCCATTCATTACTTTATCTATAGAAGCCATTACAGCCATATCAGTAGGCACTTCAAAAGGAATAGCTACTTTGGTATCATCCCAAGAAATTTCTAAATGCGCTCCATTGTCTGATAAATGATTTATCGCAATGGTAAAAGACTCTGCTTTATCAGCTGTTTTGATCGGATTTGCTTTCACAATAGCAGCTACTTTACTAGCATCCCAATTTTGAGGTGCTCCCCAGTTTTCAGTATCCGTGTAAAAATAAACTTCCCAAACACTTTCTCCTGGCTTAGAAAAAATTGCATAAGAACCTGCTTTTAAATCCTTTCCAGCAATTTTAACAGCTGTACTAAATGAAATAACACTGTTTTTATTAGCTCCTGTTCTCCATACTTTTTCAAAAGGCACTAAATCTCCAAAAACAGTACGGCCACGCATCGCTGGTCTTGAGTATTCTAGAGTAACGTCTGTTAGACCCACTACTTGTTTTACCATGGCAGCCGGACTAGGCTGTGGTGTTTCAAATTGTGCATTTGTAGTAAAACATGCACCTATCATTAATAATAAGACTATTTTTTTCATAGATTTTAGTTGTTTAATTTTTACAAAATTAGTGATAAAGCGCGCTATCAATTGTTAACGAATCCTTAAATAAGCCGTGGAACAAAAATACGAACTGTTCAATACGCTCAGCAAAAATTTATTTTTTGTTTAACTTTATTAATTTTTAATTAAACACAATTAAGGGTATCTTTGTCATACTTTGCATCCAGCATACTTTTTTAAAAAATTGAAATAATAGCCAATGAAACTTCATCAATTACACGCCAAACAATTTTTACCCATTAGCCCCCAAGAAGCTTGGGAATTTTTATCAAACCCTAACAACCTTAAGGTGATAACCCCCGAAGCCATGGGTTTTCAAGTCCTTTCCGGTGCGGATAGAAAAATGTTTGCAGGACAAATTATTCAGTATAAGGTTACTCCTTTTCCTGGCTTTACTACACGTTGGGTAACTGAAATTACCCAAGTAAAAGAAGGTGAATATTTTGTAGACGAACAGCGCTTTGGTCCTTATGCGCTTTGGCACCATAAACATTTCATTAAAAAAGTAGAAAACGGAGTAGAAATGGAAGATATTATTGATTACAAAGCTCCTTTCGGTATTTTGGGCCAGATTGGAAATTCTATTTTAATAAAAAATCAATTAAAAACAGTTTTCAAGTATCGCGAAGACAAACTAATAGCCCTATTTGGAGAAATGGAAAATAAGCCTAATTTCTTAGCGCTCAGCACCATCTAGAATTGCTCTCAATTGCGTTTCGATGGAAAGCATAAAATGCAAATTTTTAAATGTATAAAACTAAAGCTCAAAATTTAAATCTAAAAAGATGAAAAAAAATATAGTATTGATTGGCGGATCACACGGAATAGGATTTGCTATGGCCAAAGAATTACAAAAAGAACATCATGTTTTTGTAGCCTCAAGAACAAAAGAAGATATTGCCGACTTAAACATTACACACATTCCTTTTGATGCACTTACAGATACTCTAGATACGGAAGTATTACCTGAGGAAATCCATGGTTTTGCTTACTGCCCAGGGAGTATCAACTTAAAACCTCTTAAAATGATGAGTGTTGATACCTTCTATGAAGAAATGGAACTAAATTTTTTCAGTCTTGTTAAGGTGGTTAAAACTATTATTTCTAGAATGGCAGAAAACTCTAGTATGGTATTTTTTAGCACTGTGGCTGTTGGTACAGGCATGCCGTTTCATACAAGTGTTGCCGCTGCTAAAGCTGCTGTTGAAGGCTTTGCAAGATCACTTGCTGCCGAGTATGCACCTAAAATTAGAGTAAATGTAGTAGCACCTTCATTAGTGAATACACCCTTAGCAAAAAGATTATTAAACAACGATAAGAAAGTTGAAATGATGTCAGAAAGACACCCCTTAAAGCGTGTTGGTGAAGCTTCTGATATCGCAGCTATCGCTCTGTTTCTATTAAGCGATCATAGCACTTGGATGACAGGACAGGTGGTTGGTGTTGATGGCGGAATGTCTAGCTTAAATATCAACTAAAGATGTCAAAAAAAGTTAGTATCTTTTGGTTTCGTCGTGATTTAAGATTAGATGATAATGTAGGATTTTTAGCGGCACTTAAAAGTGACTATCCTGTACTTCCTATCTTTATTTTTGATCGTGAAATTTTAGATAAGTTACCAAAAGACGATGCTCGTGTAAGTTTTATATTTGAAAGCTTACAAAAAATGCGAAATGAACTTCAAGAGCAAAACCAAAGTTCTATTGCGTTTTATCACGATACACCCGAAAATGTGTTTCAAGATTTAATCGAAGAGTACGAGGTACAAGCAGTTCATACAAATAGAGATTACGAACCTTATGCGAAAGAAAGAGATTCGAAGATAGAAAAACTACTTTCGGACCATAACGTAGCTTTCAAAACATATAAAGATCAAGTAATTTTTGAAAAAGACGATGTCTTAAAAGATGATGGAGACCCTTATGTAGTGTATACGCCTTTTAAAAACAAATGGAAATCGATTTTTAATCCTGAAAAGGACTTAGACATACATTATACCAATAGCTATTTAAAAAATCTCATTCCTCATACAAAACTGCCAAACTTAAGTTTATCAGATATGGGTTTTGAAAAATCTAAGATCAAAGTTCCTAACTATACTGTTACGCCTACTTTAATAGATAATTATGAGAAAACTAGAAATTTTCCAGCTATAGAAAATGGTACGTCTAGATTAGGACCCCATTTGCGATTTGGCACTGCCTCTATTCGTAAAATGATGAAGAAAGCCATAGCTGAAGAAAACGAGATTTTTTGGAGTGAATTAATTTGGCGCGAATTTTTTATGCAGATTTTATGGCATTTTCCCCATACTCAACAAAAAGCATTCCGCGCTAAATATGATCGTATTGAATGGCGAAATAATGAAGCTGAATTTGAAAAATGGAAAAACGGACAAACCGGTTATGCTCTGGTTGATGCAGGAATGCGCGAATTAAATGAAACTGGATTTATGCACAACCGTGTTCGAATGCTAACGGCGAGCTTTTTATGCAAGCATTTATTAATTGATTGGCGCTGGGGAGAGGCCTATTTTGCCGAAAAGTTATTAGATTATGATATGAGCTCTAATGTAGGTAATTGGCAGTGGGCTGCGGGCTCTGGTGTCGACGCGGCGCCCTACTTCCGAATTTTTAATCCTATGACCCAAATTGATAAATTTGACAAACAAAAAGAATATATTAAAAAGTGGGTACCCGACTTACAAGAATTAAGCTATCCAGATAAAATGGTAGATCATAAAATGGCTCGGGAACGCTGCCTAAAAACCTATAAAGAAGCCTTAGACTAAAAACACTAATCTTTTTAGGAGATGAAGGCATACCAACTGATTTTTTTTTGGTACACCCGCGTCTTTTAATGAAATAAATAGCCTTGAACCTTAGTCGCACTGGCTAGGCATAGGCACCTTCAGGCGGTATTCGGGTTCCAAGGCAATGATAAAAAACGTCTAAGCAATAAAAAAACTATGATCTAACATTCCATTTACAATCTTAGAAATTTAGACGTGTCATAGCTACTTCAAAAAAAAATCTAAATTTTGATTTTGATATTGCTAATTTAGCACCAAAATTCAGCAGAGTAGACCTATCTAATAAAGCGTAAATGATCCTCATTAAAAAAATTAGCGCGGTAGAAACCTTCCCTTTGCGTCATGCTGTATTATGGCCAAACCAACCCATTTCATATATTCAACTTGCAGAAGATGGAAATGGGATTCACTTTGGACTTTTTAAAAACAAAAAACTTATAAGCGTAATTTCACTATTTATCGATGGGGAAAGTGCACAATTTAGAAAGTTTGCCACCCATACCGAAGAACAAGGCAAAGGTTATGGTACGGAATTATTGCAACACACTATTGATTTTGCTACTAGAGAAAATATAAAATTGCTCTGGTGTAATGCTAGGTTAGATAAAACCAAGTACTATAAAAAATTTGGCTTTCAAGAAACCTCGAAAACCTACACTAAAAATGGGGTGCATTTTATAATTCTCGAGAAAGTTTTGCACACCTCCTCATAAAAGATATCCTAAAAAAATCCCCTAAGTGTATTACCAAGGAGTGTATGTGAGCTTCAAGACCTTGATTTCTTTTTTTTTATTTCGCCTAAAGGTTGTAATTGCTATTATGGACCACAAAATACAAATGTTTAAAGAGGATTTGTTGAAGAATTAAGCCAAAAAATAATTGGAAATAACTAATTTCGGAGTATAAAATTAAAATCCTCTCGAACCATGAAAACATTATGTTGTATTACTGCTCTTTTCTGTACATTACTTATAAAAGCCCAAGATTTTAATTTCTCCATTGACCATACAACGCTCATAGTAAACGATTTAAAAACCACAGGCGATTTCTATAAAAACAGTATGGGCTTAAAGGAAATAGCACACCCAACAAAAGATCCAAATTTTAGATGGTTTTCCTTACATGGAAACACACAATTGCATTTGATATTGAAGGCCGATGTGGTCATGACAAAGCACAAATCGAGTCATATTTGCTTATCCACTCAACAATTAGATGCTGTTATACGTCACTTGAAAGAAAAAAATATTTCTTATGAAGACTGGCCTGGAAAAAAAGAGGCCATAAGCTTAAGAGCCGATGGTGTGCGCCAAATATACATTACAGATCCAGAAGGTTATTGGATTGAGATTAATGATGCTATTCAAAGTGAATAAATGAATCTAAAAATGAGGGTAACCCTAGTGAAGCCATGTTAAAATTGAGTTTTACTAGCAAAATGAAAATCATGGGCTACCATAAAATTCATATCTTTGAAATAAAAAAGCGCATGAAAAATAATTTAACAAAGATGATGGGTCTTGATATTTACCTATCTTCTTATCCCGAACAAAAAAATAAAAAAGTTAATTTAACCATTGAAAACTCTGCTAGTCAATTCATGCCTTTATTAAGTTGGGATTTGTACAGTACGTTTTATACGAATATGAGTGTGCTATTAAAAAAAGACAATGATATTCAAGAGTTAGAAAAACTAGCCGATAAATTCAAATGGAAAATTGATATAAACTCAATTTTAAAAGAAGAAAGCTTTGATGCCTTAGTAATCACAGATCATCAGAAAAAAATTATGTGGGTTAATGAGGGTTTTACACATATGACTGGCTATCCCAAAACATTTGCTATCGACAAAACTCCTTCCTTTTTACAAGGGAAAAAAACCTCCGTACAAGTCAAAGACCGCATTCGAAGAAAAATTGCTAAAGACATTCCTTTTACGGACATCATCATTAATTATCGTAAAGACAAAACCCCATATAAGTGCCAAATAAAAATAATCCCTATACGTAGTAAAGACGCTACTTATTATTTGGCCATTGAGAAAGAAGTTGCCTAAACCAAAACCAACACCTATGAAATTAAGGCCTTTTACGTTGCTTGTACTTGTTTTTTTTAGTTTTCTGTACGGCTGTAATCCTAAAAAAGAAAAAATAAGTACGGTAGAAAAACAAGCACCTATTGTGGAAATCCTTACGAATTATGGTGCTATTGAATTAAAATTATACAATGAAACCCCATTACATCGCGATAATTTCCTAAAATTGATAGCCGAAAAAGCCTATGATAGCGTACTGTTTCATCGGGTAATTAAAAATTTTATGGTTCAGGCTGGCGACCCGAATAGTAAAAATTTTAATCCACAAGATACTCTGGGTTCGGGTGATGTTGATTATACCATCCCGGCAGAATTTCATCCGCAGCTTTTTCATAAAAAAGGGGTATTGGCCGCCGCACGTGAAAGTAGGCCCGATAGAGCATCAAGTGGCATGCAGTTTTATATCGTACAAGGAAAAGTATTTAATGATAGCTTATTAACTATAGCAGAGGGCAGAATAAACCAATGGTTAGCAGAAAATACAATTGCAAATAGTGCTAAGGCTTCCTATTTATTAGATTCTTTACAAATAGCCAGAACTGAAGGTCACAAAGAAAAAATCTTAAATTATACCGATAGCATTAGGTCTTTTCATAAGAAAAGTGCATCCTACACAGGGTATAGTATTCCTGAAGCACAACGGGAAGTTTACAAAACCATAGGTGGAACTCCTCATTTAGACCAAAATTATACGGTTTTTGGAGAAACAATAAAAGGTCTCGAAGTTGTAGACAGTATTGCTTCAACGGCTACCAACGATTTAGACAGACCACTTAAAGACATCCGAATTTTAAGTGTTAGGGTATTGAATTAACTCCAACAAAAAAACCACAACTTTTGGAAATCAAATGTTGTGGCTATATTCGTGTGTTTCACTAATTTTAGTTACAGTCTGGTAATCTTAGCCCCAATAGCGCGTAAACGTTCGTCGATATTTTCGTATCCACGATCTATTTGCTCAATATTATGGATGGTTGATGTTCCCTTTGCAGAAAGCGCTGCAATTAACAAAGAAACCCCAGCCCTAATATCTGGAGAAACCATGGTTGTTGCTTTTAAGGTAGATTTAAAATCGTGCCCTATGACTGTTGCCCTATGTGGATCGCATAAAATTACTTTAGCACCCATATCGAGTAATTTATCAACAAAGAACAATCGACTTTCAAACATTTTCTGATGAATTAGCACTTCACCTCTCGCTTGTGTTGCAACAACCAAAATAATACTCAATAAATCGGGCGTTAATCCGGGCCAAGGAGCATCTGCAATGGTTAAAATAGAACCATCAATATAGTTCTGAATTTCGTAACCATTAAGGTGTGCAGGAATGTAAATATCATCGTCCTTTCGTTCAAGAGTTATTCCTAATTTACGGAATACAGTAGGTATTTGCCCTAAATCATCCCAACTTACGTTTTTTATCGTTAGTTCACTTCGGGTCATTGCCGCTAATCCAATCCAACTACCAATCTCAATCATATCGGGCAACATGCGGTGTTCCGTTCCTACAAGTGTAGTTACCCCTTCAATAACTAATAAATTAGAACCAATTCCTGTGATTTTAGCACCCATTCTATTCAACATCTTACAAAGTTGTTGTAAATAAGGTTCGCAGGCCGCATTATATATCGTGGTAGTACCTTCAGCTAATACAGCCGCCATGACAATATTTGCAGTACCAGTTACTGAAGCTTCATCTAAAAGCATGTATGCGCCTTTAAGTTTTTTAGCTTCAACACCGTAAAAAGATTCTTCTTTGTTATACCTAAATTTTGCTCCTAGGTTTATAAAACCTTCAAAATGGGTATCCAGTCTTCTACGCCCTATTTTATCCCCACCTGGCTTAGGAATGTACCCTTTTCCAAATCGGGCTAATAGAGGACCAACAAGCATTATAGACCCTCTAAGGCCTCTACCATCTTGCTTAAAT
>CAXBCN010000012.1:0-92794 GCA_963974535.1 uncultured Cellulophaga sp. | reverse complement strand
TTTCATTTTTGATGGCTTCTTTAGTCTTTCCGAAGGTTAAAAAAAAGCTCCTATAAGGAGCTTTTTTTAGGGCTAATAATTATAGTTATGACTCCTAAGTTATTTTAGTATCTTTCTAATCAATTTAAAATGATGCTCAAAAAAACGTGCTTTATAATTATTTTTTCGACGTTTCTAAGTCTTTCTGGCGGCTATGCACAAGCGCAGCTTATTAAAGGTGAGTTAGAAACGGTTTCGGTAGAAAACATCAGCTACTTTTTGTACTACCCAAAAGAGTACGAAAGTAGCACGAAAAAATTTGGCTTGCTGCTTTTTCTGCACGGAGCGGGCGATATTCCATCTAGCGAAAGTCAAGAGATAAAACCACCAAAAGCATTGATTGATGGTACGCAATTTCCTTTTTTAGTGTTAGCGCCACAATTAAGGGGCCTTAAAAAAATGTGGAATACCAAAACCTTAATGCAGCTCGTAGACAGCATTATTAAAAATAACAGTATTGACCCCAATAAAGTGTATCTATCTGGTTTAAGTAGAGGAGGGGCGGCAGCGTGGAATTTAGTGATAGAATATCCTCATACTTTTGCAGCTTTAGCGGTAGTATGTGCCATGGCACCAACACCATACGCCAGTTGGATTGATAAAGACTTGCCTATTTGGGTGTTTCATGGAGAAGAAGATAAAGCTATTCCAGTATCAGAATCCGAAGAAATGGTAACAAAGCTTAAAGCTTTGGGGCATACCGTTACTTTCACCAAATACAAAGGTTTAGGTCATGAAATTTGGGATGTGGTGTATAGCAATCCTGAGCTCTATATCTGGTTCGATCGGCAAGAAAAATAGGGACAACGCCGGCTTAGTTTTCTTTAATCGCCAAGCCTACCATAGAATCTGCAGTGCCGTAATATAAAAACCATTTATCTTTAAAAAATACGAGGCCTTCAATAAATGTGGTACCTGCGGCGTACTGTCCTGAAATTTCATGGGACAAACTTGGGCAAATAAAAGGTTCGGCTAATCGGTCTAAAACTTTTGTAGGGTCATTTTTGTCAAACAATACTTGCCCACCACAATAGGTGCCTTCTGGAACCTTATTGGTGGCGCCCTCACCGCTTAAATTTTTACCATTATAGAGTAATAAAATTCCGTTTTCCGTATATAAAGCAGGAGGTCCTGGTTCTGTTAAGTGACTATCAAAATCGTTGAGCGTGGGTTTAAATGAGTGTAACAGTTCTCCTTGATCATCTAAGCTAGGTTCCCAATTTAACCCGTCTTCTGAGGTGGCTACATTTACAAAAAGTTCTCCCCAATACATCACATATTTTCCGTTTATTTTTTTTGCCTTAAGGCGGCCATCAACGAGTTCTGTTACCATTGATCCCGATTTACTCCAAATATCTAAAAACTTCCCATTATTGGCTTTTTGAAAAACTGGACCATTTTTTACCCATGTTTTTAAATCCGTGGAGGAGGCACTTGAAAGCCGAGCTACATCTTTATTCCAACTCGTGTACAACATAATATACGTGCCTTCTGGTGTTTCAACAACTCTAGGGTCTTCAATTCCGCCTGGATAATCCCATTGCTTAAATTCATCATTCTTCGGGAATAAAACTGGTTCAGGGTATTTTGTGAAATGTACTCCTTCTAGGCTATAAGCCAATCCTATTCGTGAGGTACGTTCGCCAAGGATAGCTTTTGGGTTGTCTTCAGCCCTGAAGAGCATAAATATTGTGTCATTTTTAACAATGGCAGCAGGATTGAAAACATCTGCTTTTTGCCATTGCACCAACGTATCCAAGATTGGATCTTTAAAAACATAACTCGTGTCTGATGTCATTATCGGGTTGATGGCTGTTTTTTCAAAGCCCAATAGCCATTTTTCCTTCGGTTTGGAATCACATGCCATAAGTGTAAGGAGTAAGGCTAAAATATAAATCGTATTTTTAGTCGTCATCAAGAGTTCATTTTGGTCTTAAAAAATCATTTTTTTAAAACTTTCGAGTAATTTACGTCAAAATTTTTAGAATAGCTTAAAAGCAGTCCCAATGAAAATTAGTATTCAAATTTTAATTCTCTTTCTTGTAGCAGTGAGCTGCAAAAATGAGCCCAAAAAAGAAGTAAAAACCCCAAGCATCCCAAAGGTAAAGCTTCTCGAAACGCTGCCTAAAAGTGTGGCGAAAGAGCCTAAAAGCTTTAAATCTTTTACGGGATTAGCTGATACCACCTTTATCCGTTTAGCAGATTTTAGTGATGATTTTGTCTATGATTTACGCTATGCCACGACCAATAATTTTTTAAAAGCTAAGGTGTATGATTGTGCGGAGTGTTACATGCGCGTAAAAACTGCAAAGGCCTTGTTAAAGGCGAACAAGGCATTTATGGAAAAGGGTTATAGAATCAAGTTTTTTGATTGTTACCGACCTAATGAGGTTCAATATAAAATGTGGGCCATAGTCCCTAATCCGCAATATGTAGCTAATCCAGTGAAAGGTTCTATCCACAATAAAGGTGCTGCTGTTGATATTAGCTTAGTAACTTTAGATGGTAAAGAAGTAGCTATGGGGACCGATTTTGATTTCTTCGGTAAACGAGCCTATCACGATACCACCGATTTGCCCCAAGAAATACTGAACAATAGAACCTTATTAAAAGAAACTATGGAAGCCTTTGGCTTTTGGTCGATCCGGACAGAATGGTGGCATTATAACTTGTCTTCTGGCAGTGGCGACAAGGTGGCTAACTTTAAGTGGACCTGCAAAGATTAAATCGCTTATAATTTCGTACACACTAAAACACACAATTTATTGTCACAATCGGTGGTAAAAAATAAATACTGCATTCCGCCATCTTTGAACTGGTGCTTTTTTCGGATGTTAGCAACCGTATCAGGAAAATTACGAGTGGTGATATTCGCTTTTGTAATCGCTAGTTTTTGAAGTGCTTTTTTTTGATAGGCTAACGTTGTTACAATTTTAAATCTTCGACCCGGAAAATCGATACAGCGCTCCGAAGTGTATAAATGGCTATGCTCGTGTAATTTATTTAATTTAAAATTAGTACCCAACAACTTAAAGGCCCCAGATTTTAAAATGGCACTATTGGGTTCATACAAATAGCGCAATGGTTTTGAATATGTAGGGATGCTTTCTTTCTCTTCCTGCAGGTCAAAATTAAAAGTTTCTTCTTCGTTCTTTGTGAAGTTCATAGTTTTAATTTGGATGTTTTTTTTGTAATCCTTTTCCAAAATCCATAACAATTCTTTGACTTCATTTTGAACGGCAACGACATGAATTTCTTTTACAAATTTCAATTCTTTGAGTCCGATTGAAAAATCTAAAAGGGGAGAAGTCTTGATAAGGATATTTGAAGCTTTTGAAAAAAGTAGGTCTAAATGATCAGGAACATTAGGCAAACAATCTGCCAGAAAAAACACTTTCTCCTTACTGTCATTTCGTCGAGATGGGTCCACATAAATCCAATCAACGTGAGGATCGTTTTTTGTTAAAAATTCGAGACCATTTTCCGCAACACATTGTACATTTTTAACGCCTAAAAGTTGCAGATTATAGGCAGCTATTTGAGACAGATTTTTGTCTATTTCACAGTGGGTGATTTGAGTTAGGCGTCGACTAAAAAAATAGCTGTCAATTCCGAATCCTCCCGTAAGATCAATCAGCGAATTCCCATGCACTAATTGGGCTTTATATTTCGCGGTAATTTCAGACGAGGTTTGCTCAATATTTAGTTTGTTGGCATAGTAAATCTGCGGTGTAGAAAACCAGGTAGGAAGCTTGTCCTGACATTTTTTTTTGGCTTCACATTGTGCAACCAGTTCTTTTTGAGAGACCCCCTCAAAAAGGGGTTTTTTAAGCAAAACTGACATCATGTCAGTGTTCCAATTGTTATTTATAAAATATTGAACACCAGTGTTTAATACGTTTTTATTCAAAGTGATACTACAGATTTTTAGTAAGTGATTTAACCAGCTTATTATCAGACAAAAATTCCTTTAAAATTACCTTTATGGCCGTATAACCAGGTACGGCGACAATCATTCCTACGATGCCAAATAACAATCCGGCAATGATAATAATCAAAAATATTTCTAAAGGATGTGACTTCACGCTATTCGAAAAAATAAGGGGTTGAGAAAAGAAATTATCGACCAATTGCCCAACCACTAAACCTATTAAAACATAGCCTGATTTTGCTAAAATTACGGTGCTAAAATCGGCACCTAAATTGGTGGTCATGGTGAGTATAATCATAAGCACTCCTCCGATGATGGGACCTATGTATGGAATGATGTTAAATAGGGCGCATAGAAAGGCAATTACAATGGCATTTTCAATGCCTACAATAAACAAGGTAATGGAATAAATGACGAACAAAATAAAGAGTTGTAAAAGCAAACCAACAAAGTACCTAGAGAGTAAATTATTTATTTTATTGATCGAGTTTGTCATTTTATTTTCTTTCCCATCAGGAACAAAAAGTAATAATCCATTTTGAAAAAGAGTACTATCTTTTAGGAAGAAAAAGGAAATAAATAGCACAGAAAATAAACCAATACTTACCGAACTCAGTACGCTTAAAAATGAGTTTAAAAAGTTAGGGATAAACCCCACATCAAAGCCATTTAAAATATTTTTTTCCAAGTCTGATTCTTTCAAAAGTTCATTTACCGAATCTGGGCTCGCACTAAAATATTGTGTAATTTCCAGATACAAAGAATTTAAATTTTCCTGTAATTTATTAATATCTAACAAGGATAAATTTTTGCCTTGTTCGGTCAGTAAGGGGACAAAAAGTGCTATAAGTCCAGATAGAAGGCCAACCATCAATAGCATCGTGATAATAACAGCTAGGGTATTGGGTATTTTTAAGCGTCGCTTTAGAAAAATAACAATAGGTCTCCCGATTAAAGCAATCACCGCAGCCATACACACATAGGCTAAGACGGACTGTATTTGGTACAGGAAATAGAGGATTAAAACAATGCCTGTTATAACGCCTACAGCTCGTAAAATGCCCTTTGAAATGTCTTTTGAGTTCATTTAGTTAATTTTTAAAAACATAATGAATAATATTTGCGCCCATTTGCAATGCTTTTAATCTCATTTCTGGTGAATCATTATGAACCTCTGGGTCTTCCCAACCGTCGCCTAGATCACTTTCATAAGTAAATAGTAGTATAAGCCTGTTTTCATGGTAGATGCCAAAGGCTTGGGGTCTTTTGCCATCGTGTTCATGTATTTTAGGCAGTCCTTCTTTAAACCTAAAGATTTGGTTAAAAATAGGGTCATCGGCACCCAATTCTATCAATTCTTTGTCCGGAAAAACCTTGACAAGCTCCTTGGTTAAATAGGGTTCCATACCATAATTATCGTCAATGTGTAAAAAGCCCCCAGCTAGTAAATAAGTTCTTAAATTTTCGGCATCTTCATCAGAAAAATAAACATTCCCATGTCCAGTCATGTGTACATATGGGTATTGAAAAATTTCTTCACTATTTATGGCTACACTTATCACTTTTGGACTGAGTTGGGTATCGATTTCAGCGTTACAAAATTTGATAAGATTTGGCAGTGCTGTGGGGTTGGCATACCAATCACCACCGCCACCATATTTTAGGATGGCTAGTTCTTGTGCTTGAAGAAGGTTAAAGCACAAGATTAAAAAACAAAATAAGCTTCCTTTTTTTCTCATAAATTACATGTTGCCTTATTGAGATTACTAAAATAGTGTTTTAGAGCACATATCTCAGGTATATTTTTAAATGAGTCTTAAACATTCAAGATAGAAAAGCAAGCCGCAGCATAGATGCCTGCTGTTTCGGTTCTTAGTCTGGTTGAACCTAGTGCGACTGGAAAAAACTTTTGATCTAGGGCTTTTGCTATTTCTTTAGTAGAAAAATCACCTTCTGGGCCTATAAGTACTAAGGTATCTTCGTTTGGTTTTAATCGCGCTTTAAGTTCTTTCTTTTCTGTTGCCTCACAATGGGCGATAAAACGTTGTTCAGGGTGCTTGCGCAGTAGAAACTCATGAAACGAAATAGCCTCATTTAATTGGGGCATATGATAATGAAGGGACTGTTTCATGGCAGCCTGTAGTACTTTTTGCATCCGATCTAATTTTAGCACTTTTCGCTCGGAGTGCTTGCAAAATAACGGTGTAATTTCTGATATCCCTATTTCCGTGGCCTTTTCTAAAAACCATTCGAACCGATCATTCATTTTAGTTGGGGCAATCGCTATATGAAGTGAAGGTTTTTTGGGGGGTTGAAATGTACTTTTTACAATTTCTGCCCTACATTTTCTAAGATTGGGGTCGGTAATTTTAACATCAAATAAAAATCCTTTTCCATTGGTAAGCTGCAAAATGTCTCCTTCTTTCTTGCGAAGTACCTTAACAATATGTTTGCTCTCTTCGGTCGGGAAGCTGAAGGTTTTTGAGCTTTCGTCGATATCTGGATGGTAAAAAAGTTGCATTTTGTTTGATTTTGGTTTCTGGGTGATGGGTGTTAGGTTCTAGGTGATTGGTTTTAGGATGTTGTAAATGAATATTAAAAAAATCATCTTTAAATTAACACGCTTTGGCTTCGACTCCGCTCAGCGAGTATTTAAAATTAATTTTTAACTTTCAAATCAAATACCGTGCTTTAGCGGTCACAGACTGTTCAGAAAAAAGTTCTTCTTTGTATTTTAAATAGCCCACAATCCCAATCATGGCAGCATTATCGGTACAATATTCAAACTTTGGAATATAGGTCGTCCAACCTAAGTTTTTTTCGGCATCTTTTAGAGCTTTTCTTATGCCAGAATTAGCGGCTACACCACCACCAATGGCTATGCGCTTAATACCTGTTTGTTTTACGGCTTTTTTTAGTTTAGACATTAAAATATTTACAATAGTGAATTGAATCGAAGCACAAATATCATTTCTGTTTTCTGCTATAAAATTAGGATTTTCTTTTACCTGTTTTTGAATAAAGTACAAAATACTCGTTTTTAATCCGCTAAAACTAAAATCTAAATCACCCACTTTTGACTTGGGAAAAGGGAAGGCTTCTGGATTTCCGAGTTGCGCATAGGTATCGATCAAGGGTCCACCAGGATAAGGAAAACCTAAAATCTTAGCACTTTTGTCGAAGGCTTCTCCTACGGCATCATCTAAAGTTTTGCCTAAAACCTGCATTTTAAAATAATCTTCAACCAGAACAATCTGGGTATGGCCGCCACTTATGGTCATGGCCAAAAAAGGGAAGCTCGGTATTTTACTGTTTTCTTCTTCAATAAAATGCGCTAAAATGTGCGCTTGCATGTGGTTTACCTCAATTAATGGGATGTTTAAACCGAGCGATAAAGACTTCGCAAACGATGTTCCGACTAATAATGAACCCATAAGACCAGGTCCGCGCGTAAAAGCTATGGCAGATAACTGTTTTTTATCGATATTTGCCTGAGCTAAGGCCTGATGAACGACGGGAACAATATTTTGTTGGTGGGCTCTTGACGCAAGTTCAGGGACAACACCGCCATATTCCTCGTGAATTTTTTGGGTAGCCACCACGTTACTTAATCTTTTTTTGTCGCATAATACTGCCGCAGAGGTGTCATCACACGAAGATTCTATAGCGAGAATATAAATTGGTTTGCCTTCCATGATTAAATTTGGAATAAAAATTGAAGTACAAAGATAAAACATAAAAACCCTATCAAAAAACTGCGTAAAATATTGTTGAGAATACTGCTGGTACTAGCTATCATCTGTGTTTTATTGACTTTTATTTTTTCAATTCCAGCCGTTCAAACTAGTTTGGCTTCCTATGCGACTAGTGCTATCAATGAAAAATACAAAACCAATATATTTTTAGATAAGTTGCAATTATCTTTGATCACTTGGGATACTAATTTACGAGGCATTTATATCGAGGATTATCAGCAAGACACCCTTTTTTATGTAAAAACCTTAAATACGTCTATCTTAAACATCAGAAACCTCATCAATGGTGATTTAGCATTTGGAGCCATTAAAATTGATGAACTTAATTTTAAATTGAAAACCTATAAAGGAGAGACGAATACCAATCTCAATGTTTTTGTAAATAAATTAGATGATAAAACACCAAAAGATCCTAATAGTCCCTCTTTTCATTTAAAATCATCAAAGGTGACCATTATCAATAGTGCATTTAAATTAATTGACGAAAATTTAGAAACTAGTGAGGCGCTTAATTTTAAAAACTTACAGATTCAGGCTAATGATTTTGAAATTTTAGGTCCAGTAGTATCCACTGAAATTAAAAGTTTAGCTTTTAAGAGTAAAAGGGGAGTCTCGGTCGAAAATTTAGCCACTACTTTTACCTACACCAAAGAACAAATGCGTTTTGATTCTTTAACGATAAAAACACCAAAGTCAAATCTCCAAGGAGATGTTACTATGGATTATGGTCCGGGCGATTTTTTAGATTTTATAAACAAAGTGCAGTTTACAGCAGATTTTGTAGATTCCAAGGTATCATTTGATGAAATAAATTTATTGTACGATCAATTTGGAGAAGGCAGAGAAGCCTACTTTTCATCAAACATAACGGGTGTTTTAAATGATCTATCGACCAATAATTTATTTTTAGTTTCTGATAATACAGGGATTCGGGGTGATTTTAATTTTAAAAATCTGTTTACCCGAAGTGCCCCCTTTATCATGGAAGCCGATATTAAAAATATATCGACAAGTTACTATGAATTACGGGGTTTAATGCCAAACTTGTTGGGGAAAACCTTACCCTCCATCTTCGAGAAATTTGGAGAATTTACCATAAGGGGTCAAGCTACCGTCACAGAAAATACGATTAATTCAAAAGTAAATATTAACACCGCGATAGGGAGCAGTTATTCAGATCTAGAATTAAGCAATATTCAAAATATCGATAATGCGCGCTATAAAGGATTTTTCTCCTTGATAGATTTTGATCTTGGGTATTTTGTGGATAGCAAAGATTTAGGAAAAGCTACCTTAGATTTTAATGTGGAAGGTCAAGGCTTTATTAAGGAAACCTTGAATACTGAAATTATTGGCGATGTTTATTCGATTGCTTTTAATGAGTATAACTATAAGAACTTAAAGGTTTCTGGAATTTTAAAAGATCAGCTTTTTGATGGCTTATTAGTGTCAAACGATGAAAACATTAATTTTAGTTTTAAGGGGCTTGCCGATTTTTCGGATGAAAAAAACAATTTTAATTTTATAGCTACTGTTGATTATGCAGATTTACGCAAATTAAACTTTATAAAAGATAGTGTTTCTATTTTCAAGGGGAATGTCAGTATGGATATTACGGGCAATACGCTTGATAACATCATAGGAGAAATTAAGTTTTCTAAGACCAGTTATGAAAATAAAAACGATACGTATTTTTTCGATGATTTTAAGATAGCTTCGCGGTTCGAAAGTAATAATGATCGTTTTATTGAAATTAATTCTCCAGACATTATTACCGGTTTTATGAAGGGTAATTTTGTGGTGGCAGAACTTGGTAAATTAGCTGCAAATTCGGTCGGAAGTATCTATACCAATTTTAAACCTTATAAAATAAGTTCAGGGCAGCGCTTGGCTTTTAACTTTAAGATTTATAACAAAATAGTAGAGGTGTTTTTACCTGAAGTAAAATTTGGGGCCAATACCTTTATTAAAGGGGATATTATAGCAGATGAAGGCGATTTTAAACTTAACTTCAAGTCTCCAAACATAGAAGCCTACGGCAATGTTTTAGATAGTTTAGACCTGCGTATTGACAATAAGAATCCGCTTTTTAATACCTTTTTATCTGTAGCAGATTTAGCTACTAATTATTACGATGTAAAAGATTTTAACTTGATTAATACCACCTTAAAAGATACCTTGTTTTTTAGAACAGAATTTAAAGGAGGTAAAAATTTCAAGGATGCGTTTAACTTGAATTTTTACCACACCTTCGATAAAAACAAAAAGTCGGTCATAGGTTTAAAAACTTCTGACGTTAGCTTTAAGGGCAACACCTGGTTAATTAATAAAAATGGTGACAGCAAAAATAAGGTCATCATAAATAGCAAATTAGATAGCATTTCTATTGAAGAAATAGTGATGAATAATGAATTAAATGAACAAATTAGACTTCGCGGTCAAATAGCAGATTCTACCTATAAAGATCTGGAGCTTGAATTTAAAATTGTTTCCTTAGATAAAATCACACCAGCTATAGATAGTTTAAGGCTAGATGGTCAAGTAGATGGTACCCTATACATACGACAGAAAGATAAAATTTATAGGCCCACCTCTAATCTAGATATCACAGATTTTGCTATCAATAAAATTAAGCTTGGGAACTTAATGATTGATGCCATTGGAAATCAAGATTTAACCAAAATTGCTTTGACCACCCGCTTAAATGATAAGGGTGTTGATAAGTTAGACCTTAGTGGTAATTTAGATATTAGTGGGGCCACGACAACAGCGGATATTCTCGCCACCTTCAACAATTTTAGTCTAGATCCTTTTAGTCCACTTGGAGAAGGGGTCTTATCAAATATCAGGGGATTTGTCTCTGGAAATGCTAGAATACAAGGCAGAGTAGACAATCCAGAAATAACGGGCTTACTAAACCTTAACAAAGCAGGTGTAGGCATCCCGTATTTAAATGTAGATTATGATTTCGGGTTTAATTCACAGGTAGTATTATCAAAACAGACCTTCGATTTTCGAAACATACAATTAACCGATGCTACGCATAAAACCAATGCCACCCTAAACGGTGTTATTAATCATAGTTTTTTTAGAGATTGGGATTTAGACTTAAACGTCAATACGAATAATAATCGTTTTTTAATTTTAAACACTCCCTTTCAGGAAGAGGTGCTCTACTATGGCACCGGTTATTTAAATGGGTCCGGTAGAATTTACGGACCTACAAGAGCTTTGAATATTGATGTTGTAGGAGAAACCGCTAAAGGAACTTCTTTAAAAATACCCTTAAGCGATGTGGCGAGTATTGGGGATTACTCGTTTATTAATTTCATCAATAAAAATGAAATTAAAGGAGAGGATGAGCAACGAGAATTAGAAAAATACGAAGGCTTAGAATTAGCTTTTGATTTGGACATTACCCCTGAAGCAGAAGTTGAAATTATTGTTGATCAAAAAACGGGCAGTAGTTTAAAAGGAACAGGAAGGGGGTTGGTACTTATTGAATTGAATACCAACGATAAGTTTATCATGTATGGAGCCTTTGTCGTGGTTACAGGACAGTATCGCTATAGACTAGGAGGATTAATTGATAAAACCTTTACAGTGGTACCAGGAGGTACGATCAATTGGGAAGGAGATGCCTTAGATGCTCAATTAAATATGCAAGCCGTATATTCCCTAGATGCCAACCCAGCACCTTTATTAGATAATCCGGGATATTCTAGAAGAATACCTACCAATGTAATTATACGCTTAAAAGAATCATTAGAACAGCCGAATATAGAGTTCGATATTGATTTCCCTGGCGCCAGTTCACTGGTGAAATCGGAGCTGGAGTACCGATTACAAGACCCCACGGTCAGTGATAATAATGCATTTTCCCTTTTAGCGCAAGGCACATTTTTAAGTACTACAAGTGGCGGGGCTATTGGCCAACAAGCCTTAACAGGGAATCTATTGCAATCTGCTTCAGGGGTGCTTAATTCATTTATAGACAACAATGATAATAACTTTAACCTGGGTGTATCCTTAGAGCAAGGAAATAATTTACTCACCGATAGTCAAGCTGAAAATAGAGCTGTGGTTAATTTCGATACGAGTTTAAGCGATAAATGGTTATTGAGTGGCAGTTTAGGGATTCCAGTGGGTGGCGGCAGTAGAATTAACCCTACGGCTTTAGGTGGAGATTTTGAGTTACAATACCTCTTTAACGAAGATGGTACCTTTAGAGCAAAAATTTTTAATAGAGAAAACGAGATACAACAATTTCTAGGAGATGTTCAAGGCTATACGCAAGGTGTTGGATTGTCGTACCAGATCGATTTTAATTCGTTTCGTCAATTAAGGCAGCGTTTCTTTGCAAAGAAACCCAAAAGTCAACAGGGTGTCGTTAAAGACTCCCTTCAAACAGAGCGAGCAAAAGATAGCTTAATGCGTTTTAGTCCTAAAAAAACGATGCGCTAGGTTTTTAATTTTTTAGCTATTCAATTTTGATTTCTATAATTTTCGAGGTATCTTATAATTCTGCCTTGACGAGGGTCATTATTTTGCGTTCAACAAACGTCAACTTTTTTGTACTACAGGGTATTATTTTGTGTTTAAAAAGGAAAAAATCAAAATATATACCTTGAAATTTGAAACCTATTCATCTTTTTACTACAAAAAAATAGAAACCTACGGCGATTCATGAATTAGCTTCGTTACGAAAACGTTATAGGTGTATACTATTGAAAATAAAGGGTTTCAACCCTTATTTTAATCCGAAAAGTTTGTTAATTTTGTTTTTTTAGAAATTGATGAACGGAAAGATAAAAAAAATAGGAGTATTTACATCTGGTGGAGATTCGCCAGGTATGAATGCGGCCATACGATCAGTAGTTAGGTCATGCGCCTATATGAAAATAGAATGCATGGGCATCTACAGAGGGTACCAAGGCATGATTGAAGGAGACTTTAAACCTATGGACGCCCGTAGTGTAAATAACATCATTAATAAAGGAGGTACCATTTTAAAATCTGCCAGATGTACCGATTTTCATACCAAAGAAGGTAGGCAAAAAGCCTACGATCAGTTGCAAGCTGCTGGAATTGATGGATTGGTAGTTATTGGTGGCGACGGTAGTTTTACCGGGGCCTTAATTTTTCACAAAGAATTTAAAGTGCCCATCATTGGTATTCCCGGAACTATTGATAATGATATTTTTGGAACCACGTATACCTTAGGATTCGATACTGCTTTAAATACGGTTGTTGAGGTTATTGATAAAATTAGAGATACTGCCAGTTCCCACAACCGCTTGTTTTTTGTTGAAGTCATGGGCCGTGATGTAGGTCATATTGCTTTAAATGCAGGTGTTGGAGCAGGAGCTGAAGAAATTTTAATTCCAGAAGAAAATTTAGGATTAGAACGCCTTTTAGAATCGCTCAAGCGCAGCAAGCTTTCAGGGAAGTCTTCGAGTATTGTTGTGGTGGCTGAAGGTGATAAAACGGGTAAAAACGTATTCGAATTAAAAGAGTACGTAGAAAAACATTTGCCTATATACGATTGTCGTGTTTCGGTGTTAGGACATATGCAAAGAGGAGGTTCACCTTCTTGTTTTGATAGAGTTTTAGCCAGTAGAATGGGCGTAAAAGCGGTTGAAGCACTTATCGAAGGAAAAACCAGTTTAATGGTGGGTATTCAAGATAATAAAATTACGCTTACCCCAATAAGTAAGGCCATTAAAGGGCATACTAAGATAGATAAAGAGCTCTTGCGAGTTTCAGATATAATGACTGTATAATTTTAATAATTAAATAAATAATAAAGATGTCAAATTTAAAGATAGGAATTAACGGATTCGGTAGAATAGGGAGATTAGTATTTAGAACCAGTGTTAAAAGAGGTGATGTAGATGTAGTGGCTATTAACGATTTACTAGACGTTGAGCATTTAGCCTACCTGTTAAAGTACGATTCTGTTCACGGAAAGTTTGACGGAACGGTAGAGGTAAAAGAGGGTCACTTAGTGGTCAATGGTAAAACAGTGCGTATTACCGCAGAACGGGACCCGAAAAATATTAAGTGGGATGCTGTTGGTGCTACAATCGTTGCTGAATGTACGGGTATTTTTACTACTTTAGAGACGGCGCAGTACCATATTGATGGAGGCGCTAAAAAAGTAGTGATCTCTGCACCTTCTAAAGATGCCCCAATGTTTGTTATGGGTGTAAATCATAAAAATGTCAAAGCAACAGATACAATTGTTTCTAACGCCTCATGTACCACCAACTGTTTAGCGCCTTTAGCTAAAGTTTTAAATGATAATTTTGGAATCGACGAAGCATTGATGACTACGGTACACGCTACCACGGCAACTCAAATGACGGTCGATGGTCCTTCTAAAAAAGACTGGAGAGGTGGTAGAAGTGCTTTATTGAATATTATACCTGCTTCAACAGGGGCTGCTGTAGCAGTAACGAAAGTAATTCCAGCCTTGAAGGGGAAACTTACAGGGATGGCGTTTAGAGTGCCTACAGCCGATGTATCTGTGGTAGATTTAACGGTGCGTTTACAAAAAGAAACTTCTTACGAAGAAATCAAAAAAGTTTTTAAAGCGGCATCAGAAGGTGAGTTAAAAGGAATCCTAGGCTATACAGAAGAAGATGTGGTTTCTCAAGATTTTATCGGTGACCCAAGAACTAGTATTTTTGATGCAGGTGCAGGAATTGAATTAAATTCAAAATTCTTTAAATTAGTGTCATGGTACGACAACGAAGCTGGTTTTTCTAATAAAATGTTAGATTTAACCCAGCACGTTGCTAAATTATAGTGTATAACCTTTTAGAGCCTTGATGTATAACATTTTTCCGATGGTATAGATCAGGGTTCTATTTTTATTCCTCTGAGTATGATATTAATTGTAGATAGTGGCGCAACAAAATCGGACTGGATTGCTTTAGATGACCAAGGAAATCATTTATTTTTAACGCAGACTTTAGGTTTAAGTCCTGAGGTTTTAACCAGACCTGTCATTGAGGATCGTTTGGCGAATAATTTTGAACTTTCTAAAAATAAAGATAAGGTTTCTAAATTGTACTTTTATGGTGCGGGCTGTGGAACGCAAAGAATGCAAAATTTATTGAAGGATATTTTTACTTCTTTTTTTCCAAATGCGCAGGCCGAAGTTAAAGAAGATACCTACGCCGCCATTTATGCTACAACCAATCTTGGAGACCAAAGTATCGTTTGCATTTTAGGAACAGGCTCTAATTGTAGCTATTTTGATGGGGAAAAACTACACCAAAAGGTAGCCTCTCTTGGGTATATTCCTATGGATGATGGGAGTGGTAATTTCTTTGGTAGAAAATTAATTAGGGATTATTATTTTAATAAAATGCCTAAAGATTTAGCGGAGAAATTTGCTAGTGAATACAATTTAGAGGCTGATGTCATCAAAGAAAATTTATACAAACAGCCTAACCCAAATACCTATCTGGCTACTTTTGCACGTTTTATCGTTGAAAATAAGGAGCATCACTATTGCAAGGGCGTTATCGAAAAAGGATTTCAACAATTCATCAATAACTACATTATGCAGTTCGATTTGGCTACGAAAGTACCTATTTCATTTGTTGGAAGTATTGCTTTTTATCTACAAGATGAACTTAGAAAGGCATTACATCGCAATGACTTGGTCGTCGGTAAAATTCTTCAAAAACCAATTGATGGTTTGGTGAAGTTTCACCAGGCTAGTCTTTAAAATTAGAGTCACAATAAAAATAAAAAGCTTCTACGCGCTATCGCCTAGAAGCTTTTCTGTTTTATGCATGAACCGGATTACTGCCATAAACTCATTCGGATGTAAACCTTAGAATTTTCTCGGGTTATGGTTAGCAAATAGGGCAGAGCTTATTCATACGGCAATGAGGAATAAGGGTCCAGTTTCTTGGTTCTTGTAGCATAGCGATTCAGATGCTAATACAGCAAGTGCTCTACCTCGAAAGTTTTTATTTTAAGGATCTGTTGATTTAAAAAAGTGAATCTCCTTTTAAGAGATTTTACGATAATTTCAAAAGGTTCTAAAAATTCAACGGTCTGAATAGCTAATCCTTTATTTCACCGCAATCATAGAAATTTCTACATTCACAAATTTTGGTAAATTGGCCACTTCTACTGTTTCTCTTGCGGGCGCAGTTTCAGCATTAAAATACGTACCATAAACTTCATTGATCTGCGCAAACTGATGCATATCTTTGATGAAAATTGAGGCTTTAATCACATGTTCAAAAGTCATTCCTGCTTCGGTCAAAATAGCTTTTAAATTCTCCATCGACTGCTTAGTTTCTTTTTGAATATCTCCTGCTACTAGTTCTCCAGTAGCTGGGTTAATAGGAATTTGACCAGAAATATAAAGCGTGTTTCCTGATAAAACCGCTTGATTGTAAGGGCCTATTGGTGCAGGAGCATTTGGGGTATTAATTATTTTTTTCATAACAAAGAGATTAAGAATTACGTACACGTATCAAAACAAAAATACAACTTAATTAAAAAAGTAGCGCCAATGAATAGTAAAGTAGTTCAACTAAGTAAATACCAAGCCTGAAATTAAAAATTGAAAGCTTGAGGTTTGAGAGCTTAATAGAAAATCAAAGTCAATACCCTTAAGGTCATAGCAGCAGCTTATCGTCTACTTTGCTTATCCCATTTTAAATCTTGTAACATAGAACTAGAGATACCAATGAAGAAATCCCAACGTTCGTAGAGACCAAAAGGCGTCCAATTAAAACGTAAGTTGAAACTTCCTAACTCGCGTTGAAAACGCAATTGGGTTACAGAAAATCCTTGGTTCGTAAAGTCATAACCAGAAGAGGCACCTACTTTCCATTTCGGCGTTAATTCAATATTTCCAGAAAACATTAAGCTATTACTGCTTATGGTATTCTGGCGATTTGGGTTCGAATAGCTAACAGTATAAGCCAATCGTATGTCCCAAGGTATTTTGTTCGAGTAAAAAGTGGTTTCCCTTTCTTCCTCTTCTTCTTCATCTCCAAAGCCAGGTCTGCCATTTTGCATAAAATCAGCATCGCCAAAAAGATCATCAGTTCTTCCACCACTGGCAGCACTATAGTCGTATTTATTCTCTTCGTCGTCTTCCTTATCGTCTTCTTTCTTCTTTTCAAAATCTTTATTGGAAAGCGAGTAGCTAAGGTTTGCTCTAGCGTTTGTTAATCTAAATAAACTTCCGCCGTTTTTAGCATTTAACACATTTATGCGAGTTCCATTATTATCTATGGCATACGGATCTAAACTTCCTCCGAAGTTTATCGACATTCTATTGTTTAAAATACTCGTTCCCCCCGTAAAACTAACAGGACTTAACTTTAATGAATCTGCATTAATATTATAGCCCGTAGAAAAGTTTAAATTTCTTAAGAGCTGTATCTTTTTAGGTTCAGTTTCCGTAGTATCTCTAGACCTTACTTTGGCTTCAATGGTATTGGCTAATGAAAAACTCAAAGAATTTGACATATTAAGGCTAGGTACCCCATTTAAAGTTCCTTCAAATCTAGTATAGCGTCGTAGTTGGCCTGATCTATCATAGGTCAGTTCTCCATTGCTATCTAAAAGATCTTCGTAATATTGATCAAAGGAGGGGGTGTATCCATAGCTAAGTGAAGGGCGTGCTACATGGCGAATCACTTGTATTTTACTATCTTCTTTAAAATTTAATCTTCCATACAAGGTGGTCCCTATACTGGCATTAAAATTGTAGCGATTAAAACGATCAAAACCACTAAGGGTATCGCTAACCACAGTTCTATTGTTGACCTCGTCAAATCTTCTATCAAAGGTTTCAAGTACCCATAAATCTTCATACGTACCTCCCATGGTAACGCTAAAATATTTTGCAATTTTAAAATTTGTGCTAATCGGAATTCGGTGTCTGGCACCAATTCTAGCATTATCGAACATTCTGCCCGTTAAAAAATCCTCATCATTCGTGGTTAAGGTATTTTGGGCATTCACATCATACTGAAAATTTATATTTTGAATGATACCTTTTTTAATGCCATCTCTCTTGGCAAATGGAAATATACGCTCCATGCTTGCTTGTAAGGTTGGCAAGGTCATATCTATATTGTCCCCTGTAGCTGTTTCGCTCGTTAATTGCCTATGTGTAGCGGTTAAACTTAAGTTTACCGAAGGGTATTCTGGAAATGTTTTAGAATAGCTAATAGAAGACGACAAGGTGTTGTTTTGGGTGTTCGATAAATCTTGTGCGCGCAGGGAGTTTCTAAAATACTGGCTGCTACCCAGGTTTACGGATGCTGAAAATCTTGAATTTGGACTCGATTTTTGATCCTGAGAATGATTCCACTGAATGTTATAATTGGTGCTCCGACTGTAATCGTCAAAGCCTTTTTGACTGGTGACTAAGTTTTGGTATTGTAAATTAAAGCCGCCCCTAAATTTGTAGCGTTTTACATAAACAGATCGCGAGTTTAAACCGTAGCTTCCATTCGTATATAAGTCTCCAGTAAGTTCTATATCTGCATATTCGCCTATAGGAAGGTAGTAACCTCCGTTTTGTAAAAAATAACCCCGGTCTGGGATGTTACCAAAAGTAGGGAATAAAATACCTCCAGAACGTCCTTGAGACATAGGAAAATAGGCAAAAGGCAGGGCTATGGGTGTGGGTACATCGGCAATGTACATGTTGCTAAAACCTGCAATTACCTTTTTTTTAGGTACAAACTTTGCCCTATTTACTAAAATATAATAATCAGGATTGACCGTGTCTTTTGAGGTTGTTAATCGCCCTTTTCTTAAAAAATAAACCGAATCATTCTCTTTCTTAGTAATTTCAGCGTACACCTTCATGGCATCACCCCCTAAAGCACCTAAACTAGCTTGTTGTTCGGTTCTAGAATTCCAAATTAATGCTTTTTGAGTATCAAAATTAAAACGAATAGAATCGGGCCGTACAATATTATCACCTTGTTTAAAGTAAGGGAGCTGCGTGTAGTTTCCTAAAGAATCTTTTATTCTACCTGCATACACTTCGTTCTTAATGTAATCCATAATAATCACACCCGCCTTAAGCTCTGTGTCTTGGTATTGAATTACGGCATTGTTGTAAAGGTAAATTTTTTGATCCTTCTGACTTAGTTTTACATAGTCTCGGGCACTGTATTTTATATTATCTAATAAAAGCGGTTTTTTCTTATTTGTAGAATCTACTTTAACGGTATCCGCTTCTATTTCTGGCTTCGTTGCAATCTCAGAAAAATCTTTTGGAGCTACAATGCTGTCTTGAATAGATTTTATAGGCAGTATAACTACTTTATTTTCTTGACCAAACATGCTTGTAATGCCACTAAACAGTAGTAAAAATAAAAGTAGATGGTGTTTGTTTGATTGCAAGGCTATAAATCCTATTTTTGTAATAGTTTGTCTTGTCTGCGCGACGTTTAGAATCGGAGTCAAACTTACATATATTTTTTGTTCTGTAGTCGTAACATTACAATAATTTTAACCTTAAATTACAATTTGTATACAATGAATAAGAAATGTTTTCAAATGCTAAACCTTTTTGTTTTATTTTTTAGCGTAGCATTTTATGGCCATGGGGAAGAAAAGCCCAAGCTAAATGATCCTTTTATTGTGGTATTGGATGCCGGACATGGTGGCCATGACCCAGGGAATTTGGGTAACGGCTATTTAGAGAAAACGATTGCATTAAATATTGTATTAAGAGTTGGTGCTATCTTAGAAAAGAACCCGAACATAAAAGTTATTTACACTAGAAAAGACGATAGTTTTGTTGATTTATACAAAAGAGGTGAAATTGCGAATAAAGCCAATGCTAATTTATTTGTGTCTGTGCATTGCGATTCCCATACCTCCGATGCCAACGGAGCTGGAACTTTTGTATTAGGACTTCATGCCAACAAACAAAATTTTGAAATTGCTAAGAAAGAAAACTCTGCTATTTATTTAGAGGATAATTACGAGGCACGCTATGCCGCCTATAATATTAATTCTCCTGAATCGGTGATAGGCATGACCATTATGCAAGAAGAGTTTTTAGATCAAAGTATTCTATTGGCAAAATTAATGCAAGATAATTTTACCGGAAAATTGAGCAGAAAGGATAGAAAGGTAAAACAAGCTGGTTTTATAGTTTTGCATCAAACCTTTATGCCTAGTGTTTTAGTAGAAACCGGTTTTTTGACCTATAAGCCAGAAGGGGCCTATTTAGATTCTGCTGCAGGTCAGCAACAGATGGGCGAAGCGATTGCGAGTGCTATATTAGCCTATAAAAGCCAAATCACCAATACTACAACAGCTTCGATACCCCCCACAGCGCAAGAAATTGTTGAAAAAGAGACGCCAGCTGTAGTGGTGGCAAAACCAGAAACAACTAAAATTGACAAAACAACCAAACCAGCAGTGGTGAAAGAAACTAATGCTAATAAAATTGTTTTTAAGGTTCAAATATTTGCGAGTGCAAAAGAGGTTCCTTTAATTGCAGAAAATTTTAAAGGTTTAAACAATATTTCAAAAGAATCATTCAATTCTTTGTATCGCTATTTGTATGGCGAAACACAATTGTTCGACTATGCCAACCGATTAAAAAATGATGCGATTTCCAAAGGATTTAAAGATGCTTATTTGGTAGCCTATAAAAATGGTGTTCGTATTGATGTAAAGGAAGCTTTGAAATACATTAAAGAATAATTCATTTGCTTTTCATAAATAATTCTAATTTTGTTTAGAATTTTAAATGTATTTGAAAGGAATAGAAGAGATGATGTAGATCTCGGACCATAAGAGAGTCCTTGATATTGGCATTCAAAACTTGCTGTTGATTGGCGGGTTTTTTAGCTCATTAAAAAAGTAATTAAAATAGGTATGCGTGTGAAATTATCAAGAGAGATTAAAACAGGTATTATTGTCGTCGGCGGAATTCTATTATTTATCATGGGATTTAGCTATCTGAAATCCACATCGCTATTTGATAGTAGCAAAACCTTTTATGCGGTTTACGACAATGTGGGAGGCTTACAGCCAGGAACATCGGTTTCTATAAACGGACTCAATGTTGGCAACGTAAACGATATTAGGTTTAAAGATGAATCTGGAAAATTAATAGTAACCTTCTCCGTGGGTAATGATTTTGAGTTTTCAAATACCAGTATGGCAGAACTTTACGATACTGGAATTATCGGAGGTAAAGGCATACAAATTATTCCTGTTTTTGACGGTAGCCCCATGGCAAAATCAGGGGATACCTTAACGACCGGAGTTAAACCTGGCCTTACCGATTTAGTTCAAAAAAACTTAGCTCCTTTACAGCAGAAAATTGAAGGTGCTGTTTCAAACGCAGATTCTTTGTTGATTAATTTTAATCAAATTTTAGATATGCAAACGAAAAGCGACTTGAGAGAGAGCATCAGTGGTCTTAATGCTTTGGTGAAAAGTTTTCAAGGCAGTGCAAATTCATTAAATTCCTTGCTTTCTGAGAATAGAGCACAACTTAATGGTTCTATTGACAACATAAGCACCATTACTGGTAATTTTGCGAAATTGTCGGATTCTTTATCCAGCGCAGGATTAAGCACAACGATTAAAAACTTAGAGAACACCTTAGCTAATTTTAATCAAATACTGGTAAAAATAGAACAAGGTGAAGGTACCGTGGGCAAGTTAATGACCGATGATGAATTGTATAAAAATTTAACAGCCTCTAGTAAAGAATTGGATTTATTGTTGCAAGATTTTCGTTTAAACCCTAAGCGTTACGTGAATGTATCTGTTTTTGGAAAAAAACAAATCGAATATGAACTCCCAGAAAATGATCCAGCCCGTAACCAAGAAGAATAATTATGATAGCATATTTACCACAAGTACTTTTTATAGTCGTATTGCTTTTAGGCATTGGCTATTTTGTCACGAATGTTAAAAAACTGGCCCGTAATATTAAACTAGGAAAGAACGTAGTTGTTGACGATCATAAATCGCAACGATTAAAAAACATGTTTAAAATTGCGTTTGGCCAAACCAAAATGGTCGTTAGACCTGTTTCTGGGTTTTTGCATGCCATAGTGTATGTAGGCTTTATCATTATCAATATAGAAGTCCTTGAAATTATTATCGATGGTATTTTTGGAACACACCGTATTGGGCTGAGTGTTTTACCTGAGAGTGTTTACGGGTTTTTAATCGGTACCTTTGAAGTTCTTGCCGTTCTCGTTCTGCTAGCTGTTATTATTTTTTGGTTGCGACGAAATGTAATTAAACTAAAACGTTTTTTAAGTGCTGAAATGACGGGTTGGCCCAAAAATGACGCCAATATTATTCTCTATATTGAGGTGGTTTTAATGTGTTTATTTTTAACCATGAACGCAACAGATACTGCATTTCAAGATTTAAATTCAGGGAATATTGTAAGTCAATTTTTAGCACCCTTATTTGATGGCTTATCTGAAAACACCTTACACGGTATTGAACGAGTAGCTTGGTGGTTGCACATTGTGGGTATTTTAGCCTTCTTGAATTACTTATATTTTTCAAAACACTTACATATTCTACTAGCTTTTCCCAACACCTATTATGGGAAACTAAAGCCAAAAGGACAACTGCCCAACAATGAGGCGGTCACCAAAGAAGTGAAGTTAATGATGGACCCTTCGGCTGATCCGTTTGCAGCTCCTGCCGAAGATTTGTCTGCTGGTGATGGAGGTACATCTGTACCTGATAAATTTGGAGCATCCGATGTGATGGATTTGAATTGGGTACAATTGTTAAATGCGTATACCTGCACCGAATGTGGTCGATGTACGAGCGAATGCCCTGCCAACCAAACAGGTAAAAAATTATCGCCGCGAAAAATCATGATGGATACGCGCGACCGATTAGAAGAAGTAGGTAAAAATATAGATGCCAATAAAGGAACTTTTGTTCCTGATGGGAAACAGCTCCTAGGCGATTACATTAGCCACGAAGAATTATGGGCATGTACTACCTGTAACGCTTGCGTTCAGGCATGTCCTGTAAGTATAGATCCTTTGTCTATTATTATGGATATGCGCCAGTATTTAGTGATGGAGCAGTCTGCTGCACCGTCTGATTTGAATACCATGATGGGGAATATAGAAAATAATGGTGCACCATGGCCATTTAATCAACAAGACCGCTTAAACTGGTCGAACGAATCATAACAAAATTTAGCTATGAATACTACGATACATGTGCCAACGATGGCATCGCTTTTTGCAGAAGGAAAACAACCAGAAGTATTATTTTGGGTGGGTTGTGCAGGAAGTTTTGACGATAGAGCAAAAAAAATAACGAAGGCCTTTGTAAAAATTTTAAACAAGGCTCAGGTAAGCTTTGCAGTCTTAGGGACCGAAGAAAGCTGTACGGGTGATCCGGCAAAACGCGCAGGGAATGAGTTTCTTTTTCAGATGCAGGCAGCTACCAATATTGAAGTTTTAAATGGCTACGAGGTTAAAAAAATAGTGACGACTTGTCCTCATTGTTTTAATACCTTAAAGAACGAGTATCCTAATTTAGGAGGCTCTTACGAAGTAATGCATCACACTCAGTTTTTAAAAGCTTTGCTCGATGAAGGCAGAATTACCATGGAAGGTGGTCAATTTAAAGGCAAGCGAATTACCTTTCACGATCCTTGTTATTTAGGGCGGGCTAATGACGTGTATGAAGCACCTCGTGACTTAATTCGTAAGCTCGATGCCGAACTGGTAGAAATGAAAAGCTGTAAATCAAGAGGTTTATGCTGTGGTGCTGGTGGTGCACAAATGTTCAAGGAAGCCGAAAAAGGAGATAAAGAAGTTAATATTGAACGTACGGAACAAGCCATAGAAGTACAACCTGATATCATCGCAGCGGGTTGCCCATTTTGTAACACCATGATGACTGACGGGGTAAAAGGCAAAGAAAAAGAAAGTACCATTGCCGTGATGGATATTGCTGAGCTAATAGCCAACGCCGACGATTTATAAAAGCCATCGGTATGTTTAAAAATGAAGCCCTAGAGCTCGCCGCGCTAAACACGATACAAGACCTTGTATTTACTCCTGTTAGTAGGGTATACCTTTATGTTTTGTTAGTGAACAATAGCGTTCAGTACCTGGTGTTGTGCCTCTTACTTCTTATCGCAAACTATTGGAATTTTGAACCTTTTATGCTGTATCAAACTCAATTTATTATTCTGTTGGTACTCTATATGGTTCTGCATAGCACAGTTTCAGTTTTAGCTTTTAAAAGGCGTAAATACGCGCTTCGCACCTATGACATTTCTTTTAAAAGTGGCCTTATCATCAGTTCCTTAACCACAGTGCCACTCTCCAGAATTCAGCATTTAGATATTTCCCAAGGAATGGCATCTCGGTTTTTTGGATTGGCCAATGTAAAGCTATATACGGCCGGTGATGACGGTAGCGATATGGTCATTAAAGGACTTTTATTAACAGAAGCCGAGCAACTAAAAGAGCATTTGAGCTTGCAAATTCATGAGCGATTTTAATTTTGAAACTCCGTCAAAACAAGCGCTTAAGGGCATACTTTTTTTAGTTTTCCCCTCCGTCGCTAAATCGTTTAAAACGGCCTACCTGCCCTTAGTATTTTATATTTTTCAGGTTTTAAAAAATCCAGAGCAGTACAGACAGTACCTTACGTATATTGTTATTGGGGTTATTGCTTTAGTTATTTTTTCTGTGGTCAGAGGGTTTTTATCCTTTCAAAACTTTAACTTTTATATAGCTCAGGGTTCTTTTGTTTTGAAGCAAGGCATCTTAAAAAAACAACGTTTAGAAATAGCACTTTCTAAAATTCAAAACGTTCATATTGCACAAAATTTTCTACAACGCCTGGTGGGAGTCGTAGAGGTGCAAATAGATACGGCTGGTGATAAAACAACAGAAGTAGTTATTAAATCATTAGCTATTGAAAAAGCGCATGCTCTAAAAGAGGTGCTGGTAACGAACACAACTTTAAACAAAGAAGCGCAGCCCAACGCAACCATTCTTCATATTTCGTTTTCTGAACTCTTACTAGCGGGCCTCACACAAAATCATTTTAATAGTTTTTACATTCTTTCTGCCGTAATTTTTGGACTGCTCATAGATTTTAGAGATGTTATGGAAATGATTGGCTATGCTGGGTTTGTCACTGACATGACCGAGAAAGCAGCATCAGGCACCTATTTTACGCTGGTTATTTATGGTATCATGCTCCTGGTGGCTATTGGCAGCTCAGTGTTGTTTTCTCTGGGTAAAGTGGTACTGCAAAACTATGGCTTACGCGTTACACACAGGACTACGGATCTTGAAATTGAAAAGGGCTTGTTGAATCGCTTAAGTTACAGTCTAAAATCATCTAGAATTCAATCTGTAGCCTATAGAACCAATGTTTTAAAACAAAGGTTTGGCATGTATTCCTTGCGATTTTATCAAGCCATGTCTGCTACGAACTCTAAAAAAAACATTGAGATAGAAGGGATCAATCAGCATAACTTAAAGACATTTGAACAATTTGTTTTTGGGGGTACCATAGCCAACCCGATCGAAAACCAAATAAAACCAGATCCTTATTTTAAAAGACAATTGTTCATTAGAATGTTGTATTTAGTGATGCTAATCAATGTAATTGCTATACCTTTGCTAGGGTTTACATTTGGTTTTATAAACTTGATTTTTGTACCCTGGTTGCTTTATTTAAATTATTTAAGATACCAGAAGAGTTATTACAGCTATCAAGAAGCGTATTTAATTGTAGGAGCTGGTCGAATAGATACCGTCACGAACATCGTGGAGCATCATAAAATTCAATCTTTAAAACTACAACAAAACTATTTTGAAAAAAAACGTGCGGTAGCTCGTATCACCTTGTATACCGCCTCTAATTTTATGACCATTCCAGCGATGCCTTATGCAGAAGCGATTGAATTATACGATACCTTATTATATAAGGTAGAGAGCAAAGGTTTAGATTGGATTTAAAAAAATAAGACTATGTTAGTAGATTTTGCAAGCTTACCCGAAGAATCAAGAGTTTGGATATACCAATCGAGCAGAACTTTTTCTGAGACTGAATTGGTAGAAGTGCACGAAGCGATCAAAGCTTTTTTACAGGATTGGACCGCACACGGTAGTGATTTAAATGCAGGATATGAACTCCCCTATAATCGCTTTATTGTAATTGGCTTAGACCAACGTAATCAAGGAGCCACAGGATGCTCTATTGATGCTTCGGTGCGGTTTATTCAAGGTTTAGAAAAAAAGTACAGTATTGATTTGCTTGATAAAATGAACGTTTCCTACAAGCAAGGAGAATTTGTGGCCTACAAAACGCTTCTCGATTTTAAGGCGATGGCAAAAAACAAATCGGTATCAAAAAATACCATCGTTTTTAATAATTTGGTCACGAATAAAGAAGAGTATTTAAACCATTGGGAAGTGCCTGCAGAAGAAAGCTGGCATAATCGGTTTATGTAATTTTTAGCCGCACATCAAAAAAAAGGCTCTTTTGCTCGAGATGTTCCTGAGAAGTCTTGAAATTAAAAAAGAACTTTTGGTGTATTTAAAGCGGAGTGAACCTCTTTACAGCTATCGAATACACCTTGTTATTTTAATTACGGTACTAGAAAAGTACTTATTTGCTTCTTTGAAGGTTTTGTAATAGCAAGGCATGACAGCTTCAGTTGATCTAAAACTGAACTGAAGACCTAAAAGTTTCATGGGATACGATAAAGGCCGACGTATAACTGGTTTACATCCCCATTTTTAAAGCCAAACATCGATAAAATGCAATAAAAGGTATTATTTTTGGTATCCTGTAGTATAGAACTAAATTATATGATTAGAACGTTTATCCTTATTCTTCTATTTTTCAAGTGCTTCTTTCTTTTTGCGCAAAAAAATCCTTTGGTCACCAAAGATAGTATTGCTCAAAAACAATGGGTTGATAGTACGTATAAAGCGATGTCTCTTGATGAAAAGTTAGGGCAACTTTTTATGCTTAGCGTGGCTTCTAACCAAAGTAAAGCAAGCACAGATAACATCAAAAAATTAATTAGCGAAGAACATATTGGCGGGGTCATTTTCTCAAATGGGGGGCCAGTTCGTCAGGCTAAATTAACCAACAGCTATCAAGAGGCTTCCAAAATTCCTTTGATGATCGCTATGGATGCGGAATGGGGCTTGGCCATGCGGTTAGATTCTACCTATGCCTTTCCTTGGAATATGACTTTAGGAGCTATAAAAGATAGTAGTATTGTTGAAAAAGTAGGAAAGCAGATTGGAAGGCATGCCAAGCGCTTGGGGGTGCATATTAATTTTGCGCCAGATATCGATATCAATACCAATCCAGAAAACCCTATTATCGGGAACCGCTCTTTTGGAGAAGATCGTGATAATGTGGTAAAAAATGCCATTGCCTTTATGAAGGGTATGGAGAGCGAATCGGTTTTATCTAGTGGAAAACATTTTCCCGGTCACGGTGATACCTCGGTAGATTCTCATAAGGCCCTACCTCAAATAACTTTTTCAAGGGCGCGATTAGATAGTATCGAACTCTATCCTTTTAAAAAATTAATACAGGAAGGGATTAGTTCTATTATGGTTGCCCATTTAAGCGTTCCCAGTTTAGAAATGCGGGAAAAAGTGCCTTCATCCTTATCTGAACAAATTATATCCGGAATTTTAAAGGAGGAAATGGGTTTTAAAGGCTTGGTTTTTACCGATGCTTTAAATATGAGTGGTGTTGGGGATCCAAAAAAACCAGGGGATATAGAACTAGCCGCCTTTATTGCAGGTAATGATATTTTACTAATGCCCAAAGACGTAGTCAGTGCAAAAGCGCGTTTATTGAAAGCAGTCCAAGAAGGTAGAATAACAGAAAATCGATTATCAACTTCCGTAAAGAAAATTTTACAAGGCAAATATAAAGCCGGTTTACATCGCTATAGCCCTATTGCTTTAAAAGATTTACATGCAGATTTAAATAGTCTAGAAAACGATTTAATCTATGAAGAGGCTATTGAAAATGCGATTACGGTGGTAAAAAATGAGGTTTCAATTTTGCCGATAAAAAAACTGGAGACCAAGAAAATCGCCTATATAAAATTAGGGGATGATTCTCATGATGCTTTTTTAGAAGAACTAAATAAGTATGCAGCCGTTACTCAAATAAAGCAGTCCGAAATAGCTTCTTTTTCCAGTAGTATTTCGGCCTATAATGTGGTCATTATTGGGCATCATAAAAACAATGACAGTCCGTGGAAATCCTATGCCTATACCAAAGAAGAATTGGCTAGCCTAAAGGCAATTTCTGAACTTAGAAGCTCCAATACCATTCTTGTAGAATTTACAAAACCCTATTCTCTATTAGCTGTCGATAGCTTAGAGGCCATTGATGGTGTTGTGGTAGCTTATCAAAACAGCCGTATAGCCCAGCAGAAAGCAGCACAACTCATTTTCGGAGCTATACCAGCCAAAGGTAAGCTTCCTGTAAGTGCGCATCCTAAATTACCGGTACACACTAGTATTTCATTCGATGGTATTGCACGGTTAGGCTATAGTTTCCCAGAGCGCGTAGGCATGAGTTCCAAAAAATTAGCTCTGGTAGATGGTTTGGTGCAGAATGGTTTAGATTCACTGATGTTTCCTGGCGCTCAGGTATTGGTGGCGCGCAAAGGAAAAATAGTGTATCACAAAGCTTTTGGAAAAGCTACATACGACGCGAAAACAGCACTCACTACCGATGCGCTATTTGATTTAGCCTCTTTAACCAAAATTTTAGGTACCCTACCCATTTTAATGCAAATGGAAGAAAAAGGAACACTTTCCTTAAATCAAACCTTTAAAGAATTGGTACCCGCGTATGCTGAGACAGAATTAAATAATGTTACCGTTTTAAAAGCCTTATCGCATTACGGTCGTTTGCCTGCATGGATCGCCTTTTACCTGAGTACTTTAGATGAAAACCGTAAACCTTCGGGCGATTTTTACCGCGATAAACCTTTAAATGGCTATTCTATAAAAGTTTCGGAAAAACTATACTTAATCGACGCCTATAAAGATTCTATTTACAACAGAATTGGGCGACAAGACTTAAAATCGAACCGCTACCGCTATAGTGATATTGGCTACTACGTTTTTCATAAATACATCGAAGACGTGTATGGTGAAAAACAAGATGAAGTTGCCGACCGCTTGTTTTATGGTCCCTTAGGAGCAACCACCATGACCTATAATCCTTTAGAGAAGTTCCCTATAGAACAAATAATACCCTCGGAAGAAGATACCTATTTTAGGTATGAAAGAGTGCAAGGTTATGTGCATGATATGGGAGCCGCCATGCAAGGCGGAGTAGGAGGGCATGCCGGGTTATTCAGCAATGCCAATGATATTGCTAAAATGATGCAAATGTATTTACAAGGCGGGGTTTATGGCGGCCATCGTTTTATGAATTCAAGAACCATAGCAAAATTTAATACCTGTTATTTTTGTAATGAAAATGTACGTAGAGGTGTAGGTTTTGATAAGCCCGATTCAAAAACGGGAGCACCCACTTGCGGTTGTGTTTCTCAAAAAAGTTTTGGGCATAGCGGTTTTACGGGTACATTTACTTGGGCCGATCCTGAAGAGCAGTTGGTCTATGTTTTTTTATCCAACAGAACCTACCCCTCAGCCAGCAACACGCTTTTAATAAAATCGGGTTTAAGAACGCGAATTCAAAAAGCCATTTATGATGCTATTGAAAAATAATAGTTATTTTTGAGTGACGTTTAGAGAAGAGAGAAGTTCATAAGCTGCAAGAAAAAGTTTCAGATTGAGAATGAAATTTTTATTCGTTTCTAACGACTAACGATGAATTACGAACCACTAATTACGTATTAATGAAGATTGCCATAGTGTGTTACCCAACTTTTGGAGGTAGTGGCGTAGTTGCTACCGAACTAGGAATAGCGCTTGCCGAAAGAGGGCACGAAATTCACTTTGTTACCTACAAGCAACCGGTGCGTTTGGAGTTGTTGAATAACAACATCTTTTTTCATGAAGTTCATGTTCCTGAATACGCTTTGTTTCACTACCAACCCTACGAACTAGCGCTATCCAGTAAGTTGGTAGATACGGTAAAGTTGTACGGGATTGATGTTTTACATGTGCATTACGCCATTCCACACGCCTATGCGGGGTATATGGCGAAGAAAATGCTACAAGAAGAAGGTATATTTATTCCTATGATCACCACTTTGCATGGAACAGATATCACCTTGGTGGGTAAGCACCCTTTTTACAAACCAGCCGTTACTTTTAGTATTAATAAATCAGATGTGGTTACCTCTGTATCTGAAAATTTAAAAGAAGCAACCCTAGAGTTGTTTACTATAGAAAATACCATTGAAGTTATCCCTAATTTTATAGAAACCTCAAAATTTAAGGTCGACTTTACCGATTGTCAACGTGGTTTAATGGCCAAGGATGATGAAAAAATCATCACACACATCAGTAATTTTAGAAAGGTAAAACGCATCCCCGATGTGGTTAAAATTTTCAATAAAATTCAAAAGAAAATACCTTCCAAATTAGTCATGGTAGGGGAAGGACCAGAAAAAGAAAAAGCTGAAATTTTATGCGAAGAATATGGCATTACAGATAAAGTAATTTTCGTAGGCAATAGCAATGAAATAGATAAAATTTTGTGTTTCTCTGATTTATTTTTACTGCCTTCCGAGACCGAAAGTTTTGGTTTAGCGGCTTTAGAGGCAATGATCAATAAAACCCCGGTTATATCTAGTAATGCGGGAGGTATCCCAGAAGTAAATATCCAGGGTGTCACTGGGTACCTAAGTGATGTGGGCAACGTACATGAAATGTCAGAAAACGCGATAAAGATCCTATCTGATGATGCGGTATTATCAAGGTTCAAAGAGAATGCTTTTGAAAATGCACAGCGCTTTGATATTGTCAATATTCTGCCTTTGTACGAAGCCGTTTACGAAAAAGCACTGCAATCCAGATTTAAGAATATGCACTAGTGTTTAGTTTTTAGAGGGTAATGGGTAGTATAAAAAAGTATTCCCTTACCCCTCCAAAGAAGGGAGATTACTTTTTTCTCTTGTGATATAATTGAGATCAGGTAAAACGCCCCCTTAATTCTACTTACAAGGGAGAATTTAAAAAGTAGTTAGTGTTAGACTGTATAAGTTTAGGTTCTCTAATTTTCATGATTACACTTTTCACATAAACCAAATCCTTTAATCCACGCATCCACAAATCCTCTAATCCACACATCAACATATCTTTAAATTAAACATTGTTTCTTTAAAAAAGGAGGTAGTTTATAGAGGATAATAATTGAATAAATTTGCCAATTGTTATAGTATTACATTAACCCTATTTCTACATGAACACCATTGTTACATTTTCACATTTTTTATTGTTACATTACATGCAGTACAAGCATGAACAACTTCATAACGAGTTTTATAACAGTTTAAAGAGCTTTGAATGTGCATCTAAAAATATCAAATAACTTTGATGCCTTAGCTAAAAAAAATGGGTTTGATTATGTGGTCAAAAAAGTTGATTTTATGGAGTGTTATCGTATTTGGTTTTAATTATCTTTCTGCTCAGGAAGAACTCATGCTAAGTTCAAAAGATTCAGTCCTGACAAGTACTTGGATTCTCGGTGTAGGTACTAACATCGTTGACGATTCGGGTGATACCTTTGATGCCTTGTTCGATATAAAAGAAACTTGGCATGCTGTTCCATATCCATCCAGATTGAGCATAGGAAGGTATTTTAAGAGTGGTCTAGGGCTTGAGGCCATTGCGAGTTACAATAGGTATAAGGCAGGGAAAAGAGTTGATGGCCTTATTTTAAATGAAAATAAGACGTATTATGCCATAGATACTAGGCTCAGCTATGACTTAAATAAGCTCATAGGTCAAACAGGTTTTTTTGACCCTTATCTAGGCGTAGGTTTGGGGTATACGCAAGCCAACGATCAAGGCAGAGGCACGTATAACGCTGTCATCGGTTTTAGAACGTGGTTTTCAGATCATTTTGGTTTAGACTTCAGCTCATCGGGAAAATGGAGTCTAAATACAGATGCTACCAATCACTTGCAACATGCTGTTGGGGTGGTTTATCAATTTGCTATAGAAAAAGAGTTAAGCCCTAAAGGGAAAGAGAAATTAGCGCTATTGGAAGCCTTAGAAACCGAACAAAATAGAAAAAACGATTCCATTGCCCAAGCCCAAAGTGAACAGCAAGCAAAACGATTAGCAGCACAGATCGCCCAAGAGCAAGAACAAAAACGACTAGCAGAGGCAGCGCAAGAAAAACTGCGAAATGAGCGTGATGCGCTTGAAAATTCTATAAATGCGCTTGGAAATGTATATTTTGACCTAAATTCTTCGTATTTGACTAGCGCTGCTAAACTTATTTTAACGAAATTAGTACTGCTATTACAAGACAAGCCTCAAGTGAAATTACAAGTCTCGGCTTTTACGGATTCTAGAGGTACTGAAAATTACAATACATGGCTTTCAGAGCGACGCGCACAAAGAACCATAGCCTACCTTGTTCAAAATGGAATTGAGAGGGATCGACTTATTCTCAAAGCTGAGGGAGAGAACGGATTGTTGAACGAATGTGACGACCATACCTATTGTTCGGAAAGTAAGCATAAAATAAATAGGAGATCGGAATTTAAAGTTCTCTATGAATAAAATTTTTTTTCTAAAAAAAAACAGTATTGATTAAATAAACCATTTGATAAACTCCTATAACTGGGAGCTGAATTAAAAAGTACATAACCAAACCAGCCATTTAATGTTATTCAATTCTTTAGCGTTTGCCATTTTTTTACCGGTTGTATTTCTATTGTACTGGTATGTTTTTAAAAAGAGTGTAAAAGTTCAAAATGGACTCGTTCTCGTAGCGAGTTACTTTTTTTATGGACTTTGGGATTGGCGATTTCTATTTTTAATATTAGCAAGTACTCTTGTTGACTATTATGTAGGCATTCAAATTGGAAAGAATGCAGATAAACCTAGATTAAAAAAACAGTGGCTTTGGTTAAGCATTGTATTTAATCTCTCTTTATTAGGCTTTTTTAAGTATTATAATTTTTTTACCGATTCGTTTATAGATTTATTTGAAATTTTAGGCTACACGATTAAAAGTACCTGGACACTTCAAATTATCTTACCTGTGGGTATTTCTTTTTATACTTTTCAGACGATGTCTTATTCGCTTGATATCTATTATAAGAGAATAAAACCAACAAAAGATTTTTTATCCTTTGCTACCTTTGTTGCCTTTTTTCCACAATTGGTGGCTGGGCCCATTGAAAGAGCTTCCAATCTTCTGGGTCAAATAACTCAAAAACGAATAGTACATATTCCTCAAATCACTTCGGGTTTAAAACTTATACTTTGGGGATTATTTAAAAAAATGGTTATTGCCGATTCTCTGGCTCCTATCGTAGATGATATTTTTGCTAATCATATGCACTACCCAGCATCTACCTTGGTTCTGGGGGTAACCTTGTTTAGTTTTCAAGTGTATGGAGATTTCAGTGGGTATTCTGATATCGCTATTGGTACCGCTAAATTGTTTGGGATAGAGTTAATGTCTAATTTTAAATTTCCAAATTTCTCTAGAAACGTTGCAGAATACTGGCAACGCTGGCATGTATCACTGTCTACTTGGTTTAGGCATTATGTCTATATCCCATTGGGAGGTTCAAGAGTTAGTAAAATAAAATCTATTCGTAATATTTGTATTATATTTTTAGTCAGTGGTTTTTGGCATGGTGCCAATTGGACGTTTATATTTTGGGGAGGCTTTCATGCCTTAGCGTTTATTCCTGTATTTTTAATGGGTAGAAATACCGTGTACAAAAATAGTGTTGTTGCCCAAAATAGTTTATTGCCCTCATTGACAGAAGTTTTTCAAGTACTCTTAACCTTTGGGATTGTTACTTTTTCAAGGATATTTTTTAGGTCAGCTTCTATAACAGATGCCTTTAACTTTATCCGCCGAATAGTAAGCGACTTTAGTTACGAAACCTACCTGCATCCTATGGGCTATAGAATGTTAGATTACTATATACTTTTGGTTATTTTTGTTTTGTACGAATACCTTATACGAAAAAACGAGCGTAGCCCCTTTGCTTTTAAAAATAAATATGTGCGGTTTTTTGTGTATTCTTTGGTAGTACTTTCCATGTTATTGTTTTACGATGATGGTGTAGATAGGTCCTTTATTTATTTTCAATTTTAAAAGCAGAAAAGCATCTGTTTACCAGTAATAAAAGAAGATAATGTAATGAAAAAGTTAGTTTTTAAAATAGGTATATACGCTATTCTTTTGCTCATAGCCTTAGAAATTTGGGTGCGGGTATTTCATTTAGCCAAAGATACGCCTAATAGATACCTTGATGAAAATAAGGTAGAAAAGTGGATGCCAAACCAAAATGGTTATGCGGTCACAGGAAATAGAAGACAAAATTTTTCGGCCTATCATATTAATGCCTCTGGATATAATTCGTATAGAGAATTTAATCCTAGCCGAGAAGGTTTTGAGCTTGCTTTGGTAGGGGATTCTTTCATTGAAGGGTTTCATCAAAATTATTACCAGTCTATTGGAAAAAAAATTGAAAACAAAATACCCGGTATTGAAGTTTATGAATATGGTTATGCGGGATATGATATGGCTGACCAGTTACATCTCATTCATCAGTATGAAAATCAATTTAAGCTTATAGACCTCGTTGTATTAGGACTTAAATATAACAATGATTTAACTAGAGCCGTTTATGAAGTGGAGGGCTATCGCTTGGCATTAGAATCACCGCTCAACAAACTTCTTAAAAAAAGCAAATTATTGGTATATGGGAAGAGTATTGGTATATTTTCTCCCATTCAAGATTTTATTTTTACTACCCGAAATTTAATGGTAAACCCCGGGCCTCCAATAAAATCTAGTACTTTGGATACTTCCAGTGAGCAGACGAAGGCAGAAGAATTACTTAAAAAAAACATTGAAAATCTAGAATCCCTTATGCGTTTATATGGCTTTGATAAGGATAAATTTTATTTTTTAATTGATGAAACGGTGACGCCTACACCTTTTATTCAATACTTAGAGGAGAACAAAATACAGTTTATTACAATTGGCGCAGAATTAAAAAGTTCAACAAAAAATACCACACTTATTTATGATCATCACTGGAACAATAACGGGCGAGAAATTGTGGCTCAAAAAATAACAAACCAAATAAAAAATAAGCGTTAGGTCACAATTTGGGCTTTGTTTTTCATCAACTGCTGTGTACACAATCAGTTTTTAGTTTTGCATTAGTCGCACTCACGTAAAACAACTTCTACCTTACAAAAAACAAAAGGCAGGCTCGGTTCCTTTACTTTCATTTATTAGTTTTTCCTATGCTTTTAAAGCACCTACTCTAAATAGACAACAACAGGGGCATATTAGTGTTTGCTCAGGCGCAGGCGTTGTTGTTTTTTGGCACCTTGGAGGAGAAACTCATCCAGGCTGAGCTGATAAATTTTTACTTCACTACTTTTTTCTAAAGCAGTATATAAAAAATCATATGTATATCTTTTTAAATAATTAAACTCTTGATCTTGTATGTTAATTTCAACGGTATTTTTGCTGACCAGGGCATTGTTTCTATTTTCTATAGCTCCAAGATCAATTGGGGATTCGGTGTGCTTTTCCTTGTGAAATTTTCGCCTTAGCTCAGGTAGAATTTCGTTCAATTTTTTGGATTTTAAATACTCTTTAAGTTGTATTTTTTTAGTTTTCAACATGCCTGCAAATCTTGTTGCCCTATGGCTTTTGGAGAACATAATATGATGTTGAAACCTATAGATAACATTACTCCAACGACGTTTGTAATCCATACCTCCAACCCCCATTTCAAACAAAAGATACTTATTTTTTGCACACCATTCTACCTGTTTATAAATCTCAACATGGCCTAAGCCAAATTTAGAGTAATCAATGTCATAGGAGGACATGGCACTAAATAAAATTTTGTCAAAATGATAATTTAACGAAATTTCTATGGGCTCGTTTTCGTTGTAGATCACGAATAAAGATGCTCGTTTGTTGTTAATTTTGGCAAAGCTTGTTTTTTTATAGCGCAACCATTGTGCAATGTCTTTGTGTTTTTCATTGCGTTCGGTAAACCTATTCTGGATCATTCGCTCTAAAGCATCCATAAGAAAATGGTATTTTTCTTCTGAAATTTCTCCATAATACAGGGCATAAGTGATGTTAAAACTGGATTCTAAACGTTTAACAAACCGTCGGATAATGCTGCGGTACTTGTATTTGAATTGTTCCTCAAGATAGCTGTCAATAGTGCTTTCTGAATTTAAGTGTATGGCATAACCCCAATTCTCTTGTGCTATAATTTGGTGCTGTAGGCTTTCATCAGTTGTTTGAAGCTTAAAATAAGAAGGTACTAATGACATGGAATATACCAACTTCGGGTCTGTAGGATACGAATTAATAAGCTGTACTTCTCTTCCATAATAGTCAACTTCACTAATAAAATCGGGCAATGCTTCCCTTTTTATGAGATGGGTGTTGAAAACTATATGTTGTTTTGATGCCATGAAGCTGTAGAGTCTTATTTTTAATTAGTGCCTTATTACATGCTGAATGTTATTTTTTCCTTTTATAATGAACGTATTTTCAGAGCTCCTATTTCGATACACCTGACAATTTTTTTTTAGCTCAAAGTTTTTATGAAGAAAAGCATTTACATAAAACACAAGGTGAGTATAAGGAGCAAGGTCATAGGCAATTTTTTCGAGGTCAGATGCATTGCTGATCACATGCCCTTCCAGCACCGTGTAGCTAGTGTTTTCGCTTTCTTTAGGCTGTTTAATTTTATAAAGCACTTTACGCATTTGACCATAAAGAAGGTGAAACTTTATTTTTTTTAGGGAACTAATAAGTTGGTGCCTTAGGTTGGTTTGTGTTACTTCTGCTTTGGCTTTTAGCTTCGCCAAGGGATTCTTGGCATGATAAATAATGTGTTTTTCATAGGTATAGGTTGTATTAATCCATTGCCTTTTATGAAAAAAATCGCCCCTTCCCATATCAAATAAGTGCAGCTGATGATCGTAGCACCAACGCAAATGTTTTATGGTATTTAAATGGCCTAAATTAAACATGCCATAGTCAATATCAAAACAGCTATTAAAATGGAGCATTGTTTTTCCGTTTAAAAAATTTAGGGTAATAGTTATGGGTTTGAGCCCATCATATATAACATAAATTGCGGCCTTTTTCTCTAATACCATTTGAAACATAATGTCTTGGTAATAGTCTAAGTAGGGCAATTCAAAATTACTTTCATTTTTTTGACGAAACCTAAGGGCGGTTATGTGCTTTAAAACCGTGAATAAGCGGTCATACTCGGTTTTGTCAATAGCCCCATAATACATGGTGTAGGTGGGCTCCAAACAAAGATCTAAACGGTTTTGATGTCTTCTTAGCTTTGAGCTTCGTGCCTTACCCACTTGGTGTAAAATATAGGCATCTGCGGTAGTATGTGTTCTTAAGTCAGCCAAATAGCCTGGGTATAAAGGGGCTGTCAATTGTGCTAAAGCAAGTTGATCCTTAGGTACGGATAGGCTTAAATAGTTTGGAAAGTCATAAACGCTTGTAAGGCTAAAGTTATCCACTTTTACCACAGGTTCTAGCTGTTCGTATAGAACGGTATCGAGATATTCATTTTTTACTTTTTGGATAAAAAACGGAAAAGACTGCTCCTTAAAAAAAAGATCAAGGAAAAAAGAAAAGTGCCGTTGTATTCTTGTGGTCTTAGCCATACTGTAAAGTACCTGTATCTTAGTTTTAATAAAATTTACTGTTTTCTAGTTTTTACGATGAAGGCATAGGATGTTTTTTTGCCTATCACCTGAAAATGGTCTAGGGTCTCTTTTGCTTTATATAGTTTAATTTCATCTAAAGACTGCTGTGAGCTAAATAAAAAATCAAATATATTTTTTTTTAAGTGTTTATATTTTTCTCCCTGCATAAGCTTAATTTCTACCCCCGAGGAGGGTTCAAAAGGCAAGGCATCGATAAGCACTAGCTTATTTTCCTTGTTGGTTTGAGCACTTAAGGTATACCAGCCTTGTTTTAAGCTTTTGTAATACAGGTCTGCATTAATTTTCTTTAAGTTGTAATAGCCTAAGTACAGCAGCTTGGTTTTAAGCTTTAGGTAGTTCGCATAAAGACGAGCCTTTGTATTTTTATGGTTGTAAATAATATGATTGTAATAGTCAAAGCTTTGCGTCATCCAGTTTTTTTTGTAATAGTCGTAGCCCTTTAAGAGATCATACTTCAGCATGTTCTGTTGAATGCACCACGCTATATTTTTCATCATATCAATGCTACCCAAATGAAATTTAGCGTAGTCAATATCGTAAGCGCTCATCATATAAAAGCAAAGATTTTTCTTGATCATGTTGATGCGTATGCTTATAGGCTCTTGATGATGGTAAATTACATAGAGTGCCGCTTCTTTGTTTTGTAGTTGCGCATAGATTTCTGCTTCAAAATTGTCTAAATGTTGTAACTCATAATTTACTTCTTTTTTTTGAGCAAACCTTTTTATCAATAATTTCTTTAAAGCCTTGAATAGCACGTCATATTCGTCTTTAGGAATACTGCCCCAATAGCAAACGTAGCGAATATTAAAACAAGTTTCTAACCTCTTGGTATACCGTCTTAAGTTCGACCTGCTTTTTGCACTAAAATTTTCCAATAAGTACTCTTCTAGGGTTTGGTATTGTTCTACCTGAATGCTATGCCCCTTTAAGGTTTTTACTTTTAGCCATGTATAGGCTTTGTTTGTGGATTGCTCCAGGCTAAGGTAGTCGGGAATATCCTTTATGATCATGACATCTGCAGTCTTTAGAAAGGGCTTAGCACTAAAAAGTACTTGCTTTTTGTAACGAATACATTGATACCATGGGGAGAAATCATAAGAATCAAATAGGGCTTTTAAAAATATAATAGGGTGTAATTTCTCCATAGGGGTTACGCCGTTTTCGTGAAGATTATTTTTTGAATGCTGCTTTTTCCTTTGATGGCATAGGCGTTTTTTGCATCTGTGAGCTCAAAGACCTCCAAATCATGATTACTATATTTACTGGTATATAAAAAATCGTAAATGGGCCGCCTTAGAAAGTCAAGGTGTTCCGCTCTCCAATTTACTTTACGCGCAATTTTTAAGGCGTCAAAGGCTATGTTTTGTTCTATTCTCCAGCTCAACTTGGCCTTTTGTTGCTCCTGCAATTTCTCTTCTTTATGCTGTAGGTACTTATGGTAGGCGGTATGTACGTGAAGCTTCTTTAGCCATTTCACAAAGCTATAAAAACCTTGTATTTTAAGGCTATAAAAACATGCGGTGAACCTTGCCACGAACGAGCTCGCGTCATAAATAAGGTATTTATTAAAAAAATAGGCATGGTCTGTTAGTTTGCTTTTGTAATCATAGGTTCCTTTTAAAAGATCATAAAGCTCTATGTTGTTCTTGTAACACCATTCTAATTGCAAAAAAAGATCAGTAAAACCCAGATAAAACTTGGCGTAATCCGCATCAAAGGTTCTCACATACCCGTACATTACTTTGTTTAGCACAGGGTTTAATGCAATACTAATGGGTTTATCTTCGTCATAAACAACAAAAAGGCATGCTTTTTTAGCATTAATAAGTGCGAAACCATTTTCTTCATACCTATCCCAAACCGCCAAATCATGATGATTTTTTCCTATAAGATCAAAACGTTTTTTTATAAGTTTTGGAAAAATGGCAAACAAGCGATTGTATTCTTCTTTGGTAATGGCTCCATAATATACTTTGTATGAAATATTAAAAGATGTTTCTAACCTTTTCTTGTATGTTCTGAATTGTGCTCTTTTTTTAGGACTAAAATTGTTTTTTAAATAGTCGGCTAGATTTTTATAGTTGCTGAGGGTAATCATGGACCCTTTATAGCTATTTAATTTTTTTATTTTGGTTTTTTTGTAGTTCGAGTGCCATTTTACACTAAGGTAATCAGGAATATCAAAAACTACTTGAACCTTTTGTTTTACTGGTATTATGGGTGTTTCTAGGTTGCTATAGAGCTGAGTATCTGTGCTCTTATTTTTTAATTCCTTAAAATATAAAGCAAACTCTTCCGGTTTTAATATAAGATCTAAAAAGTCTATATAGGTAGGCATTTATGCTAGGTTGTTCGGGTTTTAGTCCTTAATTTTTATTTGAATTTAAAGCGTAATGTTTCTAAGGATAAACGACCACCGATGATATGCTTATCTCTTAGTAACTGTAGCCATTTAAATTTAGTGATCTGAAATTTAGCCCATCCTTGTTCCAGCAAAGATGTGGTTTGGTAATACATACGATGATAGAAAAGATACTCATGGTTGCTCCATTTTACCTTGTTATAGGTTTCTCCCATCGACAAGTCAAAGATCGCAATTTTCTTTTTTATACACCACTGTACATGATGCCACATGCTTATATCACCCATATTGTAGTGTGAATAAGCGATATCATAGCTTTGTATATGGCTAAAAACCACATCGTTTAAATGAAAATTTAAGGTAATACTGATGGGTGTGTTATGGTCATAAATAACAAATAGGGATGCTTTCTTATCACCTATTTTAGCATAGGTTGTTGTTTGTAAGGCTGCCCAGTTTTTTAAATACCGGTTATTCATTTTTTTTTCGTTAAACCTTTTTTCTAAGAGCTTATAAAAAGCCTTAAAAATTTGGGTATAAGAATCTTCATCTATGGCGCCAAAAAACCACTGCGTTTTAATGTTGTGTTCCCTCAACAATTGCTGTTGTTTTTGTTTTAAATTTTTTCGATTTCTTTTGCTGAGATGTTTTAAAAGGTAGTCTTCTGCTGTGGTGGTATTTTGAAAATTCAACAAAAAACCTTTGTATTGAGGCACATCGGTATGTTTTAGTTGACCAAAATGTACCTTGTAAGCGTCAAGATCCAGATAGTCTGGAATGTTTTTCACCACATACTTTTTACTTTCAGCTACAGCAAAGGTATGTGAAGGTTTCATAGGCTGTCCTGTCAAGGTATTCTTCAAACCTTTCGCAAAAAATGAAGGCACCGTATGGTTTAGATACAGACTAAAAATAAAATTAGAGGACTTTAATGTCGTGTAGGTTTCCATCATTTGTCTTTAGGGATTATAAACCTTGCCATATTTTTTTTCCCTTTGATGATATAGCCATTAGCTTCTGTTGGAGATTGAAAAAGTTGTAGATCTGATAATTTTTCAGATTTTTGGTTTAAAAAATCAAAGAGTGTTTTCTTTAAGTCTATTGCCTCTAAGCTCGCCAAAGGTATTTCTGCATAATTATCCGGTTCAAAAGTGCTCGGCACCGCTTGAAATTGAATTTTACGCTGATTTTTTGTCCTAAGGTCTCTCTTTTTCATTCGATGTGTTAACTGATGAAACCTAGTGTGGAGTTCAAGATCTCTCAAATATTGTTTGGCTGTAAAATAGAAGCTAATTCCTTTAGCCAGGAGGGATGCTTTAAGGGAGCTACTATCATAGAGCAGGTGGTATTCAAACGTATAACTTTTGGTAGCCCAACGATTTTTATATTCGTAGTCTCCTTTTGAAAAATCAAAAAATTTAAAGTGCTGCGCAATGCACCATTCTAATTGTTTTATGATGCTGGTCATTCCTAACCTAAAAGAAGAATAATCAATATCAAATACACGCATAATATCAATGGCCACATTATCCGCGAAAAAAAGTAAGCTGATGGCAATGGGTTTTTCTTGATCGTAGGTAACAAAAAGTGCCGCTTTTTTTTCTAAGATCATGGGGAATGTAAGCTCATAATAAAAGTTCCATTCGTCTGGATGTAAGTTATTATTGGTTTCCTTTTTATCATCAAAACGCTTGCGTAACAGTAGGTAAAAGGTGTCAAATAAAAAATCATACTGGGCTTTGGTAATTTCCCCAGAATACACAGCATAGCGAATAGCAAAACTGTGTTCTAGTTTTCTTTGGTACAGGTTAAAACGGTACTTGCTTTTTTTGCTTAAGTTTTTTTGCATGTAATCATGCACGGTGTTATACCCTTCTAAAGCACATAAAAAGCCAGGGTACTGTTCAATTCTTTTAAGTTTTAAGGGTTTTTCTAAAATAGGTAAAGGACCTTGAAAATGACTATGAATATCATAGCATAGCAATACGCTGCCATTTAGAGGGTGTTTTTGACCTTTAGCAATAGAATAGCTTATCCCTTTGGTGTTTTTTCCACCGACATTCCTATATAAGGGTAATTTCGGATACTTTATAAAGCTAAGCTTTGGTATACTTGGAAACACAACTTCTTTCTTTTCTTTCGAAAAATGACGGCGCCATGTAGCTTTGAAGGTAGAAGATACAAAAGGATTGTGTTTTAACATAAGTTTTTTTTAGACCTTGGTCTAGTCTTTAAATATTACAAAAAAAGGAGTTAATCAGCAGCGCTTTTTAAATGCGTTTTTATACCCTCACCTAATTTCTCAGTGAATTGTTGGGCACTTTCAGAAAGTAAATGCGAGCCATCAAAAGTTTGGTAATCTTCTATTTTGTCAGAGTAATCAAGATATACAACCTTATGATTTTCCGCAACGCTATCCATTTTTTTGTTGAAATCGCGCCATGTTTCATTTTCTAATAGTAGCATGTCCTGATCTATTGGCATGCGAATTAAAAATACGGTTCCTTTTTCTTTTAAATAAATAATAGTTTTTATAAAATATTGAAATCTATGGGCGTTGTACACTTCTTTTTGTACTGATTTTTTATAGTAGTCTATGGCCTGCTGTTTCCATTCCTTTATGTCTTGTTTGCTTATGGTATGCGTAGCACTTTTTAACTTCAATTCATTCCAACCATTTGTATGTGCCACCAAATTATCCCATTGGTTTGTAGGGTACATAGCGTTGTATAAAGAAAGAGGATAACAATTGCTGATATAATCATAATTAGGGTGCTCGGTAAGCGCATTAATTTTTCCTAAGATTCTTTTTTTGTCCAAATCTTTTATCTCGAGGGCATCCATATTTTTAGGAGCTGTAAAACTACCAGGACTTACCGATAGTATGTATAGGCCCTTTGTGACATTTTGCCTTAATTTACGTTGAATACTATTCAAATAGAGTTCCCCAAATTGAGTCTGTCCGTGATCTATAGCAAAGTTAATAAGCGGCTTTTCAAACTTATATTCTTCTAATTTCTTTTCTAAAATATCGGGAGACACACCATGATTAGCTCTCGATAGGCCTATAATTAATCCTCCAGCTTCTTGGGTAAATTTGTTGTAATTTTCATCTACATAGCTATTCGACAACTTGTTCATGAAAAAGAAATACGTAGCTCCAAATAACAAAAAAAACAAACCTATTCTAAGTAGAAATAATTTCATGTTCTTTAAAATTGAAAATAAATAAAAGTATTTTGCCGATGAACGGCAAATAAAATAATGAGTAGTAGGTAGCCTATATAAGCAAGGCCTTTGATAGAGACTGACTTGTTTAAAACCAGCTCATATATTTTATGATTCCCCTTATAATAATGCACGGTTTGCACCAAGCCAATAAAGACAAAACACAAAAAGAGTTCAAGATAGTTTCCTAAAATATTAATGTGTAAACTTTTTAAAGTCAACATATGTTCTATATACACCAATGCCTGGCTGATAGAAGGAGATCGGAAAAATATGAGCGATACCATAAGGTAGCCAAGAATTATGATAGCTCCTGCAACATTGCTTACTTTTTTAGGAATCTTATATTTTTTAAAGAGCCTAGTTCTCGTTTTTAGGCTAGCTACTTCTACAATCAGTAATACGGCATTTAACATACTCCAAAGCACAAAGGTCCAGTTGGCACCGTGCCACAACCCAATGACGAAAAATACCAAAAGTACCGCTTGAAGGCGTGTTAGTTTTAAGTTAATCACTAAAGGTCTATAGAGATAATCACGCATCCAATACATTAAAGAAATATGCCAACGTTTCCAAAATTCCATACTGCTGGTCGAAAAGAACGGCCTATTAAAATTATGCATTAGGTCAAAGCCCAATACTTTGGCTGCGCCTATGGCAATTGCGGTATAGGCCGAAAAATCATAATAAATTTGAAAACTAAAAAACAAACTCCCTAAAAACAGGGCAATGCCATGCGGGGATGTGGGGTCTGAAAAAGCCTGATCTACATAGATCCCCAAGCGGTCAGCCACCACTAGTTTTAAGAAAAAGCCCCAAGCCATCATGATCAACCCCTTTTCTATTTGCTGGGTGTCTATGGCTATCTTTTTCTTTAATTGGGGCAGCAATCGCGAAGCACGTTCAATAGGGCCAGCCACTAATTGAGGAAAAAATGCCACATAGAGGGCAAATTTGCCTAAATGTTTTTCAGCTTGGATGTTCCCTCGGTACACTTCTATACTATAGCTCATGGTTTGGAAGGTATAGAAAGAGATCCCAACCGGTAACAAGATTTGATTGATATGGTAGGCTTGGGACACATCGTTGGTTGCTATCGCAATTCCAAAGAACTCCAGAACACCTAACAGAGAATGGGTAAAGAAAAAAAGGTACTTAAAGACCACTAAAATACCCACATTGATCAGGATGCTCGCCGCTAAAAACAGTTTTTTAATTTTTTGTGTTGCCGCCTTGGCCATTTGCAATCCACAGTAGTAATCGACAAGGGTAGAGGCAAGCAGTAATATGAGCAATACAGGTTCTGCAGCGGCATAAAAATAATAACTACCTAAAAGCAACCAGAGCCAACGATACCGGTGGTTGAGGAGATAAAACCCCAAGACCATAAGTGGAAAAAAATAAAGAAATTCAAAGGAATTGAAAAGCATGCTATATGGCTACAAATGGATCAACGAATGTAAGCATTTCTGCTAGATGGCTTTGTTTTTGTAGGACAATTTGCGCCTATATTAGACGAATTACCTTTTGTTACCGTTGACTTGATAAACTGTCTTTTAATTTTGTTTTTGTTCCGGTATAGGGTAAAAATTAAATTTAAGATATCGGTGCTGATAGTGACATTTTCCACAATAACTAATTGGTGTGGTTTTCTATATTGGATGTATATAATTATAATAAAAAAACAATCGGTTTTTTAACTGTAGCTAAATTCTGAATCAGGATCTCATCCACAGTATTTATATCTTTTTCTTTGAATCCAGATGTTTACAATCTATTATTACAAAATTTTCTTACTTATCGACAGTGCTGCATGGTAAAAGGACATTATTTGATATTCGAAAATTTTAGGGAATTAACTATTAATTTTAATTATTCTACCAGGATTACCCACGACTACGGCATGGTCAGGAACATCCTGTATTATTACTGATCCAGCACCTATAACACACCATTTTCCAATCTTTATTTGTGGTATAATTACAGCACCTGCTCCAATATGTGAACCAGTACCTACTTCTATTAAACCACATAGGGTTGCATTGGGAGATATATGTACAAAATCATGAATCACATTGTCATGATCTATATGTGCAGCTGTATTGATAATTACGTGTTTGCCTATGCACGTATTTGGTTGAATGATAGCTCCAGCATATATTACCGTTCCTTCTCCGATTAGGACATTTTGAGAAATAACGGCAGTTGAATGTATGGCATTACTAAATGAACATTTAAGGTAGTGAGCTATTTCAGCTCTTATATGGTTATTGCCAATAGCTATTATAAAGGGGATGTCTTCAAAACTAAATTCATTTTTGTTTAAACGAAAACCCTTTCGAACCCCAAGAAAATTTTTATGAGCTAATTTAGGATTATCGTCATATACCCCATCTAAAAGGTTATTATTATCCCTAAGTATAAATTTAATTATTTGGGCATGGCCACCAGCACCATAAAGCCGTACTTTATTTTTTGTTTTCATCTTAAGGGAAGATTAATTAAGCCAACGAAATAGTATGCATAATAGGTTTAGTACACATAGAATATAATTAAAGGTAAAGATAAAATGATTTTAAAAAACTGATAATTATCAGCAAATATTATTGCTCATTCTTACTGTTTTAAAAATCGATTGTTCTATAAAAGAAACTTAAATCAAAAAAAAATTATATTTTTTAATGACTTAAATAAAGCGATTTCTCATTTAGAATTACAAAAGTTTTATTGAAATATCAAAGCACGCTAATACATCTTTTGTTAAGCTAATTATCCTTAAGATGGGCTATTTTTTCTGCAAGTCTACGCGAAAATAACCTTGCTCCCTTATCGTTTAAATGGGTAGCATCATAAAAAAGTTCATGTTCTCCTGTAAAAATAGAATCATTTTGAAAGTCATAAAGGGTAATTTTTTGTTCATTTACTATTTCAAGAATTTTTTGATATGATGCATTTTTAGTGAGGTTTGCCTTTGAGAATTTTGGAGATATCACAAACAACAGGCGAACATTGTTATCTTTTGCGCTTGATATTAAATTCTCTAAAACCAGAACAAAGTTAGGATCTATTTCTTCTGAAGTATACTCACCCCTTAATTGCAATTCAGAACTGTTGATAGATTTGTCCATGGTACTATAAAGTGGCATATATCCCTTATAATCTTTTTGTGGTATTAAAAAGTACTTGATGATATGAACTATAGTGGAATTGTTACGATACGAATTTAATAAAAGTTTATAATTGCTAAATTTTGATTCTTGGTCTAAAATTGGTTTGAGCACATCTTTGTGCTCTTTGTAGAACGGATATAAAACAGAAAACCTTTTGTATGCAATATCTGAAGTATATAACCAATCTTCATCTATATTTAAAACAATTAGCTCTGGTGCTCTTTTTTTTAAGATTATTTTTTGAATGGCGTAGGCATAAATTAATTTTTGACCATTTGCTCCGGCATTATAAGTTTCAATTCCCAAAACACTATCGAGTACTTCGGGAACGTAATGTTTTATCGCATGAGAGCTACCTGTTATGATTACTTTAGCAGAAGTGTCTTGGGCTATATGGTTGATTCGTGCATATTGACCCGTTTTTTGGGATTGAAAAATATGATTGGCAAATAAACCCAAAATAAAATCAACAACTATAATTATGAGTATAAATTTAGTTGCTTTTATAAAAAATAGTTTAGTTTCAGTTGGCAACATATATGCTAGAATTGAAAATATATAAATTGATTATTGTCGAAAACTCCCAAGTACAAAATAATAAAAATAAGAACTGAAAAAGTTAAAAGTCTAACTACTTCATGCTTGTTATTACTCATAGTAAATAAGGTATTGAAAAACTCTTTTTTTACTTCAATTAGTAATAGTAGAGAAATTGCTAGTAGAGAATAGATTAAAGCTGTAATGTCGTCTCCTTCTCCGATATATAATTGACCAGGAGAAAATAGTATTTTATGAATAATTTGAAGAGCATGTTCAATACTATTTGAACGAAAAAAAATCCAAGATACATTGATAAGAAAAAAAGTCAGTAGTATATTAAGAATGTTATTATTATTTTTCTTTTTTAGAAAAAATGTTTCTAAAACGAGGTAAGCTCCATTTAGAGCTCCCCAAACAACAAAAGTCCAGTTGGCACCATGCCAAATACCACTCAATAGAAAAGTAATAAATATATTGATAAACCATCTAGATTTTGAAACTCGATTGCCTCCTAAGGGAATATACACATAGTCTCTAAACCATGTAGATAAAGATATGTGCCATCTAGACCAAAACTCACCTATGGACGAAGAAAAATAAGGTCTTCTAAAGTTGGTCATAAGATCAAAACCAAATAATTTTGCAGTACCTATTGCGATTAAAGAATATCCAGCAAAGTCCCCATAAATTTGAAAAGCAAAGAGAATTGTTGCCGCAATAAAACTGAAACCATCGTGATTTTCCACATTATTATAAACAGCATTTACGTATATCGCTGCTCGATCTGCTACAACAAGTTTTAGAAAAAAGCCATAAATCATATATTTAAAGCCTTTTGAAATCATTTCAGATTTAAAAAATTTAGATTTACTAAATTGAGGTAATAGGTTACTTGCCCTTTCAATTGGGCCCGCTACTAATTGCGGAAAGAAGCTAACAAAGGTAAAAAAAGACAAGTAATTATGGGTAGCTTTGATTTTACCGCGGTAAATATCTATTGTATAACTCAATGTTTGAAAAGTATAAAAACTTATACCTACTGGTAAAATAATATTTAATCTTTCACCTGAAAAGGAGGTGCCAAAAAGGGTGAAAACCGAGGTAAAACTTTCAATAAAAAAATTAAAATATTTAAAGAAAAACAACGCTCCGAGATTCACAAAAACACTTAGCAGTAAAAATTGCTTTTTATTTTTTTTATGGCTAGTCGCTTCTATTTTTTTTCCTATCATAAAGTCCACGATAGAGCTAAAAATAATTAAGCCTAAAAATCGCCAATCCCACCAGGCATAAAATATATAACTAGCAATCAGTAGAATTCCATTTCTATAATTTATTTTTTTGGCAGAAACGAGCCAGTAAAGTATAAAAACTATGGGTAAAAATATTGCAAAATCAATAGAATTAAACAGCATATTTTAAAATATTACTTATCATAAATCACGGTTGGAGACCGGTAAATTGGAAAAAAACTAGTATCACCAGAGGCTGGCTTGAAGCCTTTATTTAGGCAAATTTCATCATATGTTTTTTGATTCACAATGTACTTCCAAACCTTAAATTTTTTATAGGTATTAGAAAAAGTTGCTTTAAATTGAAATAAAGAATCTGCTTTACTGCCTATACCACCACCTAGATTTAAAAACTGAAAATTTTGTTCGGTTCCGTTTATTCTTGTTTGATCAATGATAAGTCTAAGTGGTGACTTATCTAAATATTCTTCTTTGGTTCCAGATAAATGATATTGTATTATTTTACCTTGTGTTTTAATCATAAGAGCAGCGGATACAATTTCCTGAGTATCATTTAAAATCGCAAAAATTATTTCGGTTTTAAAATCGGTACTGCGCATCAGATTTAAAAAATAGTGTTCATCAAAAAAGTACGACGTTTCTGCGCTAACTCTTTCCATGGTTTCATAGTATAGCGGTATAAATTTTAATACATCTTCTGGTGTATCGCTTTTCACTATGGTACATTCTTTTTTCAGTTTATTCAAATATCTTTTAGTTATTTTAGAATAATTAGCCCTTTGACTTTCAAGTGTTTCATCTAATTTTATAGCCACAACACTTCCTAATTCTGCTATGGTACCGAGTGAAGATAAAACTAGTTCTTGATTTTTTATTAAAGGATTAAGCCTTGAAAAAACAGCAATTATTTTTTCTTTTTCTAAAAAATTATTCAAAGCGCTAGCGAACTCTTGTAGGTCTATGTCTTCAATTTCACCTACTATTGGTCCTGCATAGCCATAAACGGATGTTGCATCAAAATACTCTGTATCTTCAATGGGCTGTATTAAAATCGGTAGCGCTATTTTTGTAGTGTTTTTTTTATAAAATAATAATACAGGAGTTTGATTCTCGAGTTTTGAAAGATTATGATAATCATAGGTATGATAAAAATCATAGTTATCCATGATTTCAAGGACTTTTTTCCAATCTTTTTTATCGGTAATTCGCTGAATCATATTAATTTGGTTTGCGGTATTCAGGAAAAAAATCAAAGCCTTTGCTATTTGATGGTGAAACCTGATTTTTTTGTACCAATTCGTTATAAGTAGTAAGGTCTAAAATTTTTCTTCCTGTATAAAAAATTCTATCAGCACTTTTTGGAAAAAGTGCTTTCTTACTTTTGTAGAGTCCATCTCCGTTGCAAATACCACCTCCTAAGATGTAGGCTTTTTTACCCTTTTTAATGCCCCACTTAATGACCTCAACTCTGAGAAAATCATTTGGTCTTAAATTAAAATACTCAGAATCTGTTCCGCCTAAAAAAGCGTGCAAATAATTTTTATGATTAATTATTAACTCAGTTGATATAGGAATACCTTTATAGGTGATTAAAGCAATCGCGTAATGAGTTGGGTTTTCTAAGATTAAATTTTTAAAATAATGTTCTGAAAAGAATAGAAATTCTGGCGCTGAATTTCTTTTCATGGTGCTTAAATATATTTTGTAAAATGACAAAATTTCGTGTTCCGTGATCTCTAGATTTTCATAAATTTTAAAGTCTAATTCATAGGTACATGCCTTTCTATAATTGTTTCTTACTTTCGATGAAAAGTTATCCCACTGTATTTGAAAATCAGTTGGTAGTGTACCATATACATTATCTAAAGTTTCACATAAGTGGCCCGAATATTCTATATTGTTTCCATTTAAATCAAATCTTATAAATTCGGAGACGACATTATTTTCAGCGTACCAACGGTCAACAAATTCCCAAAATATCTTTTTTGTATTAGGGTTTATCGTATTTGTAAATAATGGGCCACTATAGCCATATGGAGAAATAACATCAAAGGATGAGCTATCTTTAATGGTCCGCAAAATAATCGGCATTATAGCCAGAGAATTAGTTGAGTTGCGTAATTCAAATGCGATTAACTTATTGGTACTGCATTGATGGTGGCAAAAGTAGGAGTAGCAATAATAGGGGTTATTATCGTAAAATTTGGAAAGTATTGCATTGTATTTCTTTACATCTTGAGCTTGATCAAGATATAAAACACGAAATGAATAGTCCGAAGGAAAAAGTTTAGTTGCCAGTAGTTCAGAGAACTTTATAATTCTTCCGCAATGTTCTACATGCCAGACGGCTTCACCTTCAATAACGTTACCCGCTAAAAGTGGACCGTTAACGTAAAAATTTTGTGCTGATTCAAGATGGTCATTAACATCAATTCCAATTTTAGACGAATTTATGGTGATGATTTTTTTATGGATAAGGTTTTTTAAAAATTCAGGCAATTCTTGATCCGTAAAATTCATTCCTCCAATGCAATTAATAACAATGTTAGAGGGTATATCTACAATTTTAGTTTTATGGGTGGCCGTTTCGAGGTATTCTACAGAATAATTTCCACTGCTTGTTTCGTGAATAGTACTGAATTTCCCTGCAATAAGATTAAATTTATTTTGAGTCTTGAGTACATCAATCGTATTTGAATACTGTACGCCAGCGCAACGTTGTCGCCGGCCTATTTCATTACCATAAAAACATGCAAATTTTTTAAGTTCTACCGAATTTAGCCTGCTCAGCAAAGAACCGAAAGCACTAGAAATAATACCTACAGTAGATGCAGCTCCAAGTTGAATCTTTTCAGCCTCATTTAAATCCTTAAAAGTTGCTTCTGCAATTTGTTCGGCGTTTAAAGTGTTTTCTTCTTTTAATTGCCATAGAAATTTAGGACGGTAGGTGAGTAGTTTTTCTTTGTCTATTTCAGCATCGGGTAAAATACCTTTTTTGGATAAAATGGTAAAAGAATCTATAGCCAAATTATAATCATGAATTTTATATAAAAGCTCTAATCCACTGGCATTGGCGCCAATTATAATTAAATTAGTGTTATTAGCTGTTCTTTTTTCGGTAAATTCTTTAATTGTTTTTAGGGTCTGGGGTAAACTTTTTTGATAGGGTTTATTAATAAATAAAAGGTTATCTTTTTCTATAAACGCGCTTTTTTTCCAAAGTGATTTCGTTGGCAGCGAACCTATGGCAAGCACCACTTTTTTAGCATAGAGCACATCATTATTTTTTAATAAAATTTTGTAATAATTAGAATGCTCTTCTGCGGCTACCACTTCAGTAGAAATATAGTTTACCTTAATAAGGTTTTTATTTTCAAGCCTTTCAATTTGCCTCCTAACTTTTTGCTCTATATAACAACCAAAAAAACGTCTGGGAATAAATAAATCTTCCCATTCATTATTTTTTAGTTCTCTAGCATGCGTTTCAAGCCATACTTTTGAGCGTTCTCCACCTTCTTTTTCAAATTCTTTTAAGAGCCAATTTTTATTTTCATTAAGCCAAATAAGGAAGTCTGCTAATTGAGGCTGTGGTAGAAAATTTCGTAATGACGTTATAAGAAGTGCAGAAAAACCAGATCTTGAACCGTAAGGAATTCCAGTATGAAATTCGCCGTGCTTTTCTATAATTGAAATGAATAGTTTTTCCGGGACACTTTTTTTCTCCATCAACTTCATTAGCTTTATAAGGGTAAAGGAGGTTGAAATTCCCGACCCAATAAATATAATATCCTGAACTGATGGTTTTGATTCACTCATGAGTGCCACTTTTGGTTTTAATAATTCTAGCAGGGTTGCCCACCACCGTAGTGTAATCAGGAACATCTTTCAAAATAACAGAACCTGCACCAATCACACACCATTTTCCAATTTTTACTTTAGGAATTATAACCGCACCAACGCCTACATGTGATCCTTCCCCTACCGTAACATGTCCGCAAAGGGCAGCTTTAGGTGAAATGTGGGCATAGTTACCAATGCTATTATCGTGATCTACACTAGCTCCTGTATTAATAATTACATGCTCGCCAATGCTTGTGTTTGGTTGTACAATAGCACCAGCAAAAACTACGGTTCCGTCGCCAATACTAGCACTTGGAGCTATTATAGCAGAGCTATGTATTGCTTTTCCATAAGTACATTTAAGAAATTTTGATACTTCAGCACGTTCAGAATTATTTCCGATGGCTATAATTAAGGGAGGGCCATCATGTTCAAAATTAGCAAGATCGTTTCTAGCCCCATCACTCACATTTTTTGAAGCATAATGCGAACCAAGCGGTTTATCGTCAAATGTAGTAACGATACTATAATTTTGGGCTTCTAATACTTCCCTAATCACTTGAGAATGTCCTCCAGCCCCATATATTCTCATTTTTTTTGAATTCATAGTAGTATTAAATATCTAGTACATTAATTAGCTCGAAAGCAATTTAGTTCCTTGCTAAAAAAAGCTTTGATCTAAATGCAGTTTTGAGAGGGTATTATTTTAAATCCCGTTGCCATGCTTCTTTTCTTTCTACATCAAAAAATTCGGTTATTTCATTGGTAGCTACCGCAACACCGCTTGACGTTATGACCTTGGAAAAAGTTTTAAGTAAAATTTTTAAATCTAATAAAAAGCTGATATTGTTGACATAAAAAACATCTAGTTCAAATTTTTTTTCCCAAGTTATATAATTCCGTCCAGAAATTTGTGCTAACCCTGTAATTCCAGGCCTAACTGTATGCCTTAGTTTTTCATTCTCATTGTAATAGGGAAGATATCTAATAAGAAGGGGTCTGGGTCCGATAAAACTCATATCTCCCTTTATGACATTTATTAGTTGTGGTATTTCATCTAGTGAAGACTTTCTTAAAAATGCACCGAATTTCGTTATTCTTAAATGGTCAGGTAACAAATTGCCCTCAGTATCTGTTTTATCCGTCATGGATTTAAATTTTAATGCAGAAAAAATCTTTTCATTTTTACCAGGCCTTTTTTGACTAAAAAATGGATTTCCTTGAATAGCAATAAAAAGGCAAAAAGTGATAAAAATAAAAATTGGGAGTAGCATTACAAATAACACTACCGCACCAACGCTATCTATAATTGGTTTCAGATACGATTTATACATAGTTCAAATTTAATAATAGTTCTGTTAAATTCAGGTTATTTATTTTTTAATGGTTGTAATGCCAATTTTTTAGATAAAAGAATACCCCTATAATATTTTTTAAAGAAGGCAAATTGTACCTTCCTGTCTTTTTTAGACTACACAGGTAAGGTAATTGTTGGGGTAAGTGCCATTTCTTTGATGATATTTTAAAGATATAGAATGTTCAAATTTTAATAAATGTTTTCTTTTTAATTTACATTAGTAGATATTTACTAAATAATTACTAAAAACCGACGCTAGATTATAGGTGAATCCTTAGGTTTCAAATAACTTAAAACGCATCTATTTTATTAAAAACTAAATGTAATTAAAAATGGGTTTATTAAAATCGAAAAGGAATAATTTCACGGAAGAGTTTTTTGAAAAAAAAATATTTAGTCCTCTGTTTAGCAAGGCTGTTAACCAAACTAACCAAAAAGAAGATCTAAATCCGAATAAAATTACAGATGATTCGTATTACCAACATGTTCATTTAACTGAATTTGTACCGTCATTTTTAACCCTAAGCTTGAATTCTGAAAAACCAATCTTATCGGTTTTTAAGTTTAACAATTTTAAGGGCTTCATGTGCGAACTCTCTGGTATGGCTACACCTAAAGAGTACATGGTTAAACAACTGGGTAAGAGCGGTGAAAAATTGGTTATGAAGCGTCTAAAACGTTTAGAAACTTGTTTTGATATTCGTTATAAAATGTACCACGGAGCTATTGATAAGGATGAGTGCCTGCAATTAATGGATGAATTTCGATCTATGATAGAAAAGAGATTTGCACAAAGAGGAGAAAAACATAGTAGTCTTAAAAATTGGGATTTTTATAAAAACTCTGCCTATGAAATGATACTCAACAAAAAAGCCTCATTATTTATTATTTATAGCCATGAGAAACCCATAGCTATTAGCTTGGATTACTTGTATCAAAATATTTTTGAAAGCGCCATAAGTTCTTACGAAATTGATTACGCCAAATTTGGTTTAGGGAATACCATTATAGTTAAAAAATTAGAATGGTGCTTTGATAATGGCTATGCTATTTTTAATATGCGCTGGGGCGATTACCCGTATAAACGCTTTTGGTGTAATGGAATTTTTGACTACAAAAATTATGTGGTTTACAATAAAAAATCGATTCCTAACACCATTCGAGCTTTTTTAATCACCAAATTAAACCAGCTTATTGTTTATATGATTTTGAATAAAGAACGTTTTGCATGGATTAAAAAAATTAAAGGGTTTTTAACAAACCGAAAAACGACTGTAGTTGTTCAGGATACTGAAAATGACAATGATCATCAGGATTACGAAGAAATACCAAACTATGTATACGTAAAAGGTAATGGAGGTACCGTTATAGATCTTCAGGATCAGGAATATGCTACTTTACGAAAATATGTTTATGATTTTCAATATGTCACGTCTAAACCATCCAATACATTAGTGGTGCATAAAATCAAAGAAAAAGATGATTTTGTTTTTATTATTGAAACTAACGAAAAAACAAAACAATTAGCTCTAAGACCATTAGCTTCTTAAAGCTTATCGCTCAATTCAAGAGAAGGTAGTATCCTATACCACTTTAAGTCGCCATATGCTCAGTAAAGAATAATAAGTCACCTGTAGGTGACTTCAGTGGTTGAACCTTGGTTTAAAAGCAAGTAAATTTGCCAAAAAATCATCTGCTTTATGGCCTTATTCTAAATCAAGATATATTTTTTTGTATTGATTTTATTAAGTCCCCTACATTATGCATGGTCATTAAATCAAATAATTTAAACTTTATATTGAATACTTTTTCTATTTCACCAATAATTATCATATGCGATAAGGAGTCCCAGCCATCAATATCACTGGTTGAAGAGCTCTCGTTTAATTCAAAATTTTCATGACCTAAAGCCTCGGTAAAAACGGGCTTAATTTTTTCTAATATTTCTTGATTTTCCATTTTAGGGTATTTCTTGGTTAAAAAGCATTCGTAAGGTATTTCGATCTATTTTTCCATTGGCATTATGCGGAAATTCTTTTAAGAATTTTATGTGTGCCGGAATCATATAGTCTGGGAGTTTAGATTTCATGTAAGTTAAAATTTCTGAAGTATCAAAGGGTTCAGATGCTATGACTAATACCAATTCTGTGTTTTCAAGTTTATTAAGGATATCAATGGCAATTAAATCGGTATTTTGAGCCATTTTTTTTGCATGAAATTCAACTTCGGATAGTTCAATTCTATAGCCCCTTATTTTTACTTGAAAATCTACGCGGCCTATGTACATGTAATTTTCATCGGTATCTTTAAAACATAAATCTCCAGACTTATAAAACCTAAGTATTTGGCCTTGGTGTTTTTTTTCAAAGAAAGTAGCCTTGTTCTTTTCATCATTTTTCCAGTAACCCGGTGTTAACTGCGGCCCTGCTATAGCTAATTCTCCTATTTCCCCTAAAGGAAGTTCAGCGTTGTTTTCATCAATAATGATATAGGTAATTTCAGGTAAAGGCTTTCCTATTGAAATAATATCATTATGGGTTTTACAAGACTCATTTATGGTATAGCCGCTACTATAAATAGTATTTTCAGTGGGTCCACAATAATTGTATACCTTACTATTGGGGATGCATTTAACCCACTCATAGGTAATATCACGATATAAAGCACCGCCCCCAAAGCTACAATAGCGTACCTGTGGTGCTTTAATTTCACTAAAATAAGGTCTTAAATAGTGAATTATAGAAGGTACTAATGACAAGACTGTTAGCTTATGGTTTTGAAGCAATTTATAAATGTAAAAGTATTTAATGGCATTTCTGGGTACGGTATATATACAGGCACCACTCAATAATGGAAAAAGATAAGAAACCACCGAAAAGTCAAAGGTAAGCTCGAACATTTGTAAACACCTATCGCTTGGCTTGAGTTTAAAATCACCATCGAAGTTTATCGCTGAAATAAAGGCATTTAAGTTGCTAAAAGATATGGGCACACCCTTGGGAGCTCCCGTAGAACCAGAGGTGAATAAAATATAGGCCAGATCATTTTTTTCAATTGGTTTTGGCTTTATGTTTATAGGAACAGTCTCTTGGTAGGTATGGTTTAAAAGTTGACAATTCTTGTATTGCCCCTTGGCAGAGTCAAGTATGTATTTTATTTCTGTAGCCTCGATTATCTCTTCATTGCGTTCTATGGGATGGCTAGGGTTTATGGGCACATAAGCTTTGGCTTCAAGCCATAAGGCAATAATTGAAGCATAGGTATATAGGTCATCATTAGCTATTAAACCTACTATTTTTTCAGAATCATGAACACTTAAGGCTATCGCCTGCCTAATTTTAGATATTTCTATCGCAAAATCAGCATAGGAGTAAAATTTTTCATCAATATAAAAAGCATTTTTATCAAAATGATTTTGTAAGGACTCATGCATTCTAGCTAAAAATTCCATTGTCGTACTAGCGTTTTAATTAATAAAAATGACCATCTCGATTCCACATGCTTAAGCCCTCAAAATTAAAATCTATGGCGTTATGGGCTAGTCCTTTTTTTAGAACCTTATGTGTAAATACCGAGAAATAATGTTGGTTAATAGCTTGTGCTAAGGCAGTATCATCGGTAAAAATAAAGTTTCTTTTTGATTTAATTAAATTTTCTAGTAAAGCATCAACACAGAGCTCATAATTTGATTCTTTATCTACTATAAAATATTTTACATTAAACTCATTATAGTTTACCGTGTAGGACAAAAATCCGATAATTTTTTCGCCCCATAAAATTTTTACATTATGTAAATAAATATTTGGACTCATCCCTGTTTGTAAGGTTTTACGCGGCGTTTTATGCGCAATAGGGGTCTGTATGTATTGGTTGTTATTTATTTGCCAATTGATATAGTCTTTTGTTTTAAGAATTAAGTCATTTTCAAAGCTGGGCTTGAGCATACTCCAAGTTTCCTCGTCTACTTCGCTAATGTACTCATAGTGAAGCGCTTTTGTTTTTTGACCTAATTTAAAGCTGTTGATTTGCCGCACACAAGTCGCTGTAATAGCATCGAGAGCTTTTACAAAAAATCGAAAAGGTTTTAGGAAAGTAAATCTAGCCATTAAAATAGAAGCGTCTAAACTAAAAAATAGGGTATATCTTAGTCTAGAAGCAATTACTTTAAAGTCTTGCTTTTCGTAAAAAGCTTTTACATTTTCGGTGTAGGCTTTTACTAAAATTTGATTTCCTGCCAGTTGTACCGCCTGGTTGTAAATATAGGTCCCTAAGACAGTATTTTTATACTGCTCTTGAACCCACCAATCAATCATCCAATACACCTTAGCACTGTTTTTGTTGAGTAAATCAGGAATCATATAAATAAAAGCACATACTTTTTCATTATCTAGGGCGATTACACCGCAGTAATCTTCCTCTGCGATACGTTCATTATCTACCAGCCACTGAGCCTTACTTTTAGGTAAGGGAGCTATGGTATCTTTCCAATAGGTATTTTTTTCAATGGCCTCACGTAATATTTTTTTAGTTATTCCAATGACTTCAATATTTTCGCCCATTTTACTTCGTTATTTTAAGTGCTTTTTTTACAAATACCCCTCTACTTTTTTATATCCTATTTTGTGATTTCTAAAGATTGGTACTCCTTTAAAATTTCATGCCAGACAAAATTTTGTTCGTAACGATCTACAATTAATTGCCTATTGCGCTTGGGGTCTATTTTTATTTTAGCCTCACAAATAAGCTTCATTTTTTCATAAAGTAGCTCTTCTTCTTTTGGAGGAATAATACTGCCATTTTCACCTTCTATGATAATTTCATTACACCCATTAATGTCCGAAACAATACTATACAAACCCATGGCTCCAGCTTGCATGACAACATTTGGAAAGCCTTCTCTATAGCTAGGAAAGGTCAATACGTTGGCAATAGAAAAAAAGGGTCGAACATCTTGTTGCCAGCCTACCAGTGCAATATCAGGACTGTTTAAAATGGCATCTTCTGTTTTTGGCAATACGGGGTCAAGCTCTTTTTCATATTTACCTACCAGCAAAAGCTTCGCCTGTGGATACAGGGTATTTAATTTTGTAAAACTAGCAATAAGCTCGTTTATTCCTTTGTCTTTGACTAGTCTTCCTACGAAAATAAAAACAATATCATTTTCCTTAAGCTTTAAGGAATTTCTTAGGTTTGCTTTGCTTTCCGGTGTGAATAGGCCAGGGTCAAAATCGGTAACATCAATACCATTACTACTGCCATTACCAATAATTTTCATTTTTGTTGCTGTAGTAAATTTATTTTTTAAAATAATTTCCTGCAAACCGAACGAGTTAGGATATATTTTGGTGGCACAGGCATAGGTGACTTTTTCAACCATATGCAAAACTAGTTTTTTTAAGCCTTTAGCCTCTACTAAGGGTAACCCTGCAATGGTATGCAACCTATGAGGTACACGAGCTATTTTAGCAGCAAGCATGGCTACTGTGCCTGCTTTAGGCGTATGGCTGTGGATGATAAAGGGCTTTTCTTTTTTAAATATTTTGTATAAGGTAAATACGGCTTTTAAATCTTGAATGGGGGTAATTTTTCGGGTCATCTCTACGGGAATAACCCTTACATTTTGTGTTTTGTGAACCACGGCTAAAAGTTCATCTTCTGATGCTATACCTACCATTTCATAATAGCTATTCATAAACTTTAATTGCCCTCGTAGTAAGGTATGTAATGAGGCAGGGATGGTGGTCACCCGTATTATTTTTTTCATAATTAAATTTTTAATTATTTTCGAAAATAGTTTCTTTAAACTAAACCCCAACAATATAATTGCTGTAGGGTAATTTTGAAAATAATTTTACGATTACAAAACATATAGCCATAGATACTAGCGCTATTGCGGGTGTTTCAATAAGTGGATTTAAATCTTCAGGTCTAAAATAACTATATCCAGTCCAAACAAGTTCCCTTACAATTATAATATGTATTAAATAAATACCAAAGGAATGTCTTGCAATTGTATGTACAAAGCCAATAAAATTTTGATTTTTAATGCCAAAATTTTGAAAGAAAATAAAAATAGAAATAACTAGTAAAACACTCGAAATAGAAAGATTATTGTTAATAACTGTAATTAAATCTCTTCTATAAAGGTAACAATAAAGTATGGGTAAAATAGCTACTGTACTTAGAATTATTATGAGAAATAATGCTTTAGATTTTTTTAAAAGTATGGGGTATTTTTTTAGATAAACTCCTAGAAGCATATAGCCCATAAAACCGCCAAATGAATTTAAAATAAAATAATAATTACCATCAATTTTATAAAAATCTGGCCAAATAAAGCTAGTGTAAGGAAGCAATATGGTAATTAACCATAAGAAAATAATAAATTGAAATTCTTTTTGAGTAGAAGAAACTAACCACGGTGATATAATTGGTGCTAATAAATACATTCCACAAATGACATAAATAAACCAGTAAACGCCCGTTACAGGTGCTAAAGGAATTAAAATAAATTGTTTGATTATCGTATCTAGAGAACTATTACCTAATACATAATTAATAATCAGTATGATGAGTGACCAAAAAAGTACCGGCATAGCAAGTTTAGAAAAACGTTTAATATAAAAGTCTTTCATTCTAATTCTTGTAGGTAATAATAGCACACCAGATATAGTTAAAAACAATTCTGAGCTAGGAGCACTTGCCAAGGAAACAATAACTGCATACAAACCATTTTTATCTTGGGTACCCATCGCCGAATGCGTCAGAATCACTAAAAAACAAGCTAAAACTCTAAGATTATCAATATAAAGTATCCTTTTGTTTTCCATTCGAATTAGTAAAATATAAATTTTAAGAATAAAGCAGTAATTAATTTGTTAAAAATATCTCTAAAGTATGGGGCATTGTATTATAATCGTTTATTGGTTTAAAAATGAGGTTCATAAGTAAAAATTAAAGTTAAAGACCCAAAATATCATTTCTTAGTTTTTTAATTAACATCTGTGAATAATTTATACTATTTGTCATAGGTATTTAAATAATTAGGCTTTTACCATTACCTTGAAACGATTTAGCTTATGCCAAATGGTCAAATGCTTGTTATTTAGAGAGATATTTTTAATAAATCTAAAATTCCAAGAACGCAAAAGTAACAAACTATGTAGTTCATCGATTTTTTTGTTAAAAAATAACCAAATAAAATCTAAAGATTGGAAAACTGCGTAGCTAAAGCGTGTTATTCATCGAAAAAGTAACACAATTTATCGGTAATTATCAGAAAATAGTAACTTTATCCATCTTAAAATAATTGTATCATGAGAAAACCCCAATTTTTTTTAACCTACCTACTTTTTTTTAGCCTAATTATAACGTTTACTTTAAGCTCGTGCTCCCAAGACGATTTAATAGCTAATATTTTAGAAGATGCCACGACGGAAGAACCTGTGCCAGACCCAGAAGATCCTACGGGGCCTATGGATCCTATCACTACGAAACCCATTGAAACGTTAGCCATCAATACCACACCTTGTGAGTATACTTTAGCGAGTTTAAACGCCAATGAAACCTTGAAAATAGCTTGTCAGTTAAATTTAGATGGGCAAACCATCACTTTACCAGCCAATGTTGTTTTAGAATATGATGGTGGTGAAATCATCAACGGGAGCCTTAGCTTTAATGGCGGCAAAATCGATGGCGCTTTATTAAATCAAAATCTAGAAGTTTCTGGAAATGTGACCTTAATAGACCCTAGTTTTACCTTTTATCCAGAACGTTGGGATATTGTACAGGGAAGGACCACTTCAGACAGAGCGCAAAAGAACAACAATAATTTAGAAGATTTAATGTTTTTCACTCAGAGCATTGGGGCTTCAACGTTTAGTATTGATAAGTTTGATGCTTATTTTGAAATTTCAAAGGTCACGAGCACAACAACCAACCAGAATTATTACCCAAGTCTGGAGGCCATCAATATTCCTTCTAATTTTAATTTGACGATGACCGATAATACGCACTTAAGAACTTATCCTAATAGCGGCGAAGCTGGAGTTTTAATTGCTTTCAGAGAGGTTAATAATTCAAGTATTCAAGGTGGAACATTGCATGGTGATCGGGATGAACACGATTATTCTAATATACCTAAAGGAGAAGGTGGCAATCACTTATTGGGCATTCGTGGAGCTACTAACATAGTTATGGACGGTGTTAAATTAATGATGGGCTCCAAAGGGGCATTAGTTATAAATTCCGTCAATTTTACTTTTCAACCCAATTATATACCTACTCAAAATATAACTGTAAAAAATTGTATATTCAATAGTAACCGCAGAATGGCTCTAGCAATTACAGATGGGTATGATATTTTAATTGAAGGCAACACGTTTATTGATACAGCGTTAGACAGACCAAAATCTGATGGAGGTGTAGTAGGCTATGCTATTAATATTGAAGCAGTACGCACTAGAGGTGCAAATAGAGAATTTATTTTCTATGAGAAGGCACAAGATATTATTATTAGGAATAATACAGAAGTAGGGAGTAGAATTGGGGGTATAACAGTTTCTATCGGAGAAAATGTTACTATTGAGAATAACAATATGGAGAATAAAATTGTTTATTCTGCTACTTCTGGAACTAAAATTAGAAATAACACATTGACGGCCTCAGAAAAATCATCAAAAACTCCGGCGATTTTGGCTGCAGGAATAGGAGAAACTGTTTTTAATAATGAAATTTATGGTAACAAAATAATAGGCTATGGTGTTGGCATTGCAGTTTACGAGGGTAAACTTAAAATTTATGATAACCAAATAATTGATTGCAATAATGGAATTCAATTGAAAGATTTATCCGATACGGAAGTATTTAAAAATACGATTAACAGTTCATTATCGACTAGTCGTGGTATTAGTCTACAATTAACTTATGCCAATAATGTAAATATATTTGAGAATAATATTAAGGTAGAGGCAAATCACTTATACTTTGTTGCATTAAATGAGAAAGTTGGGCAAGAGTCTAATATTATAAAAATTAATAATAATAACTTTACTTCAAGGGGTACTACTACTTTCTCAAGAACTAATGGTGTTGTATTTGAAAATAATATAACCTCTGGTCTAGTGCAATTGGTAAATACTAAAAATATATTAATTAATGATAATGCAATATCTAATTTTAATGGACATGGTGTTTTTTTAATGGCTGAAAATAGAAGTGTGAGAATTTCTAATAATAATATTAATATCTCTGATAATGCAAATTATGAGTGTGTTAAAATAGCTAGCACTACTAATTTGGCTGAAGTAGTATTAAATAATAATGTTTGTAAGTAATATTTTTTCAAGCCCTTGAATAAATTTTTTAAATGAAATTCAAGGGTTATCAATTTAATTTTGGCTATAAATTATTAATTAAAAAGTGGAATTAACAATCGTGCTAATTCTTCATTACCTTTTTCGTTTAAATGCCCATTTGATATAAAATAGTTCGAAAGTTCGTCGGGATATTCAACAATATGTAAGTTAATAAGTTCACTTTTATATTTGTAATTATAGATATCTTTAATTTTTATACGCCCTAAGTTGTTTAAGATTATGATATCAGTTGGAATATTTTTGTTTTCTGCCTGAATATTTTTTATTAACCAATCTAGTTCTTTTGGGTTAAATTTAATAACCTTTTTCGATACTTTTGCAACACCATAATATTTGAATAGCCCATAAATTTTAGAAACTAGTAGAGATTTTGAAAACCTTTTTACTTTTTCTTTAAAAGAAATAGAGTTTTGAAATGAATTGTTTTTGGCCTTGTGAAATTTAATTTGATTACCTTGTTTATAAGGATAATTTCTATTTGGGTCATTTTCTGGTGAACGAAAACCAATATTTATTACCTCACCAGGAGTAAGTATTAGGACTGCTTTACTAAAATTATTTTTGTCATCTTTATTAAGTTCTTTTAAAAGTACAAGGCTTTGTATAGCACTCCATCTTCCTGAGGTACCTGCGTTGTTAATACTAATATTTAAATTTTTCTCAAGAATTTCTGTAAATCTATTTTCTTTAGATACGCCGAACCCCTCAACAAATGAATTACCAATTACTAAAACACCCTCATTGCTAAATTTGTCATCCCTAAAGCCTTTTGAATTAGTTTTAAATTCAATATTACCCCATGGATAGCTCAATAAAGTTAGTGTATTTTTTTGTCTAGTAACACCATAAAGACTATCCATATCATAATACAGTGGCGGAGCATTAAATTGAGTAATTGGGAGAACTACTTGTTTACCATGATAAAAAAATGTAGCAAATACATTTAACATTTCTAAAATGAAGAAACCTAAAATTATTTTTTTAAAATTTCTCATAATTAAAATTGAAAGTAAATAAATTCTGATTGTAATTCTCTATTCATAGCGCCAAAAATAATAAGGGAGAGTATTATCCAAATAAATACTGAAATTTTAGTTTTTTTGTATTGTATATAGTCTAAACCAATTAATAAAAAAACTAAAATCCAGTCTGAGAAAATAACAAAACTTATAGGATCAGTTTTTAAAGATGTTATTTTTGATAAGTAGTCAAAGGCAATATAAATGGATTTAGCTCTAAAAAATACCCAAGCTATGGTTACGACTGAAAACGTGAATATTATTTGTCCAATATTTTTAATTAATAAAAATGAACTTAGATTACTTTGATCCATATTGCCTAAATGCTTTCTATTTGTACCTAATATAAACGAAGGAATAAATAATAGAGCATGAATACCTCCCCATACAAGAAAAGTCCAATTTGCACCATGCCAGAAACCACTTACTAAAAAAATTGCAAATACATTACGGACACCTTTTAGTTTTCCAACTTTTGAACCTCCTAATGGAATATAGAGATAATCTCTAAACCATGTGGATAATGAAATATGCCATTTACGCCAAAATTCACCAATACTTTTAGAAAAGTATGGAAAATTAAAATTGGTCATTAAATTAAAGCCAAATAATCTGGCTGTTCCAATAGCAATATCAGAATACCCACTAAAATCGCCATAAATTTGGAAAGCAAAGAATATTGCTCCTGTAATTAAAGTACCTCCCGAATAGGACGCATAGTTTTCAAAAATATCATTGACAACAGGCGATAATGAATCTGCAATCACAACTTTTTTAAATAAGCCCCAAATAATAAGAGTAATACCACTAGTTAAAGCTTTCTTATTGTATTTTCTTTTAGAAAGAATTTGTGGTAGTAGATTCGATGCTCTTTCTATGGGTCCAGCAACTAGTTGGGGAAAAAAAGAAACAAACGCGGCAAAACCTATAAAATCTTTTGTAGCTTTTAATTGTCCTCTGTAAATATCAATTGAATAAGACATAGTCTGAAATGTGTAGAAAGATATTCCTACAGGTAAAATGACTTGCAAAGTCCATGTATCTTGAACCGTGTATCCAATGCTGTCTAATCCATTGACCCACGAATTAATAAAAAAGTTATAGTATTTAAAAAAACCTAGTAAGCCTAAATTAAAGAATATAGAAACCCATAGCCATACTTTTTTATTTTTTTTACTTTCTTTTGAAGCAATTTTTAGCCCGGCAGTGTAATCTACAAGTGTACTAATGAAAATAAGTAGTAAAAATCGATAATCCCACCAACCATAAAACACGTAACTAGATAAAACCACTAAAAGATTTTGTGCTTTTAAGTTTTTATGAATTACATGCCAATACAATAGAAATACTATTGGTAGGAATATAAAAAAGGCTAAAGAATTAAAAAGCATATTTTTTTATTGTAAATTATTTTTCACTATTCTAAATTTCCCACTATTCTCAACAGGTATTTCTTTTACATAGCGCAATTCTATAGCCATTATAGTACCTATACGATCTCTTAAATTATGAAGAAAAACTTTTTCATTCGCAGCTTGGTCATACACACTATCATCTTTAACGATCCGTACCACAACTTTATCTAATTGATTTTGTTCTATCTGAAATTTCATGATGCCATGCACCCCTTTTAAGCAGTTCGAGATATTGCCTAAATTAATTTTACCTACTTCTTCGGAATAAATATAGTCCGAAATACGACCTAAAATTTGTTGCACTAGCGGGTTGTTGTTACCACAAGAACAGGTTTCGTCACTTAATTCAATTTCATCGCCTATATCATAGCGTATTAAAGGAGTTCCGTGCGTATTAAAGGCCGTAACTATAAGGCGGCCTTTATTAGTGGGTTTATTTTCATGATCTAAAACTTCAAAAACACCACTTTGTAATTCTAGATGTAATTTTTTGTTTTTACATTCTAGAATAAACGGAGCCCCTTCTGAGGAAGCGTATTGGTTATAGAGGTTTGTTTTAAAGTAACTTTCAAGCACCTGCCGAATATCCTCCGTAATGGTTTCTGCCGTAGGGAAAATCGCTATAATCGTATGGCTTGGAAAATTTATGCTATTGGCCATTCCGAACTTGGCAATTTCATACATGGTGGACGGAAAGCCTACCATATATTCTGGTTGGTATTGAATAAGATCTTGTAAATAGTGAGCCAGAAACTTGTCGTGAATGTGAAAGGTAGAATAATAGCGTACCTTATTCCAATAGTCTGTTTTCCAAAACCGATTTTTTTTAAGGTCTCTAGGTGTCAACAAATTTTTACCGCTAAACCAAGCTGTTTTTTTACCCAATGCATAGCCAAAATTATTTCTGAAATTATCAAGAATCGCAAAACGCTCTTGCACATCTTGGTGCGTGTAGACTACCTCTAGCGATTTACCAGTGGTTCCGCCAGTTTTAGAAATAGTACCCTCTTCCTTTTTAATGGTATAGATTTCAATTAAGTTTTGTCGTAATATTTCTTTATCAATAATAGGCAATTTTGCTATGTTACTGATTTGTTCTACATTTTCAATGCCTTTAAAAACCCTATCGTAATAGGATGAATGTGCCCTAGCATATTGAATAAAATCTGCATATTTTTTTTCTTGTATTTGTTTTAACTGCTTTAATGAAAGTTCATTGTTTTTTTTATAAACTTTGCGAAAGGCCCAATAGTTGCGACTATATCTTTTTTTATACGCTATAAGGTTAAACAGGGTTACCAATGAGTTTTGAATCAGATTTGGCGATTTGGCATATATTGTGTCTTGCAATTTTCCCATAACTATAAACTTATTTGATTCAAATAAAATTTTTCAATTTCTTTGGTATTGGAAATGATGTCATAATTTGCAGCTTCAATGGCTTTAAAATTGTTTTTTTTGGTGATTTTTCCTAGAGCTATTATTTTTTGAGCCCATAGCTCAGGTGCTTCAGCAATGGAGGCAAATTGAATATCTGGGGTCAGTTGTACCTCTTTGGTAATGGTATCTGAGGCTATAATTTGCAAACCTGCTGCTTGGGCTTCGACTAGGGTTACGGGTAGCCCTTCGTAGAAGGAAGGGAAAACAAAGATATCTATCATTTGTATGATATCGGGGATATTGGTTCTCAAGCCTAAAAAATGTACAGCATCAGAAATACCTAATTTTTTGGCTTCCGCTTTAATTTTTTCTTGCAACGGTCCGTCACCAATTAATGCTAGTACGTATTGATTGTTTTTGGTTCGAAGTTCAGCAAAAACTTTTAACAGGTATTCATGGTTTTTTTGATGTGTAAAACGCCCTATGTGCCCCAAAATAACTTTATTCTCTAAATGAAATTCTTTTCTTAAGACTTTTGCTTTATGCTCATTATAAATAAAGGAGTTGGCATCAATGGCATTGTTCATGATCTGAACATCTGTAGTTTCGCCAAAGAGCCATTTCCCAGCCTTTTCACCACATGAAAAATAATGCGTGGTATAGCGGTGTATTTTCTTTTTGACACGTAACTTAATTCCTTTTTTTATGGCTTCAAGTAGATTATCAACACTACTAAAGGTATTGCTAAGGCTAATAGGATCCATGGCGATATGGGCATGGGCAATCCGGGTTTCAAGTTTAAATTCTTCGGCTATTTTTAGGGGAAAACAACTAAAGGTGTTTAAATGTGAGTGGATAATGTTATATTCAGCATGTGCTTTAAAAAATGTACGTAACTCGTTATAATAGTTTTTGGGAAATAAGGGGTTAATGGGTTGAATACGGTAAATTTTTCCGCCCAAGCTTTCAATTTCTTCCTCAAAGGCCGCTTTTTCGGCTCTATGTACTAAAAAATCGAACTGGATTTTAGTTCTGTCTAGTTGTCGATAGTAGTTCATAATCATAGATTCAGCACCACCACGACCCATCGTTGTAAATATTTGTAAAACTCTGACAACTGCCATACTTAAAAATCGTTTTTAGTTTTATACTTGATATAAAAATACAAGAGCATTCCAAAAGGCATAGCTAGTAGGGTGGTTAACTTTTTAGGTGACTCTTTTAAAAAATTTGCATTTTTTATAAACAGCGAACTAGAGACATAGTGAACGGCATTTTTAAATTTATCTGTAAAGCTTTCCGCCAATTGCATTCTGCTTTTTCTTGAAAACGCAAAACCTTGTGGGTGCCTACGGTATTGCTTGAGCATGTTTCTACTAGAACCATCGTCTAAATATTCAACAATACAAAACACTTCATTCACAGGAAAAAGTTGATACTCTTGGTCAATCAATTGGTACAAATAGCCCAGGGGCACAAAACGTTCTCCTTTAAAAATAGGATAGGGTGGGTATTGTTTTACCACCGCTGTTTTGTATACCAATTTTTTATCACCTAATACTCCATGCTTGTTGTAAAGCTCATATAGGGTTGTTTTTGTAAGGTCTTTAGGCATCTCAGTCCCAATAATAGCTCCTTTTTTATTGGCATCTAAGCCAACAATGCCTGCATATATGGGATTATCTTTGATAATAGGGTAATGCTTTAGTATCTTTTCAATGGCATCATCAGGCATAAAATCATCACTATCAATACACACATTTAAAGGTGTATCAATAAGCCGATAAGCTGCGTTGTGGCCCCCGTGCATGCCTAAGTTTTCTTGATAATGGTAGTGTAGGGCTATTTTATTTTCTGCTTGCCAACTCGCCACTAGTTCCTTAGTAGCATCGGTAGAACCATCATCGATAATCAACCATAGAAAATCTTGGTTGCTTTGGCGAATGAGGCTTAGGTACACTTGGTCTAAACAAAAGGCTCTGTTGTAGGTTGGTGTAAATACGGTGATGGTTTTCATTATCTTGTTATTTATAGAAATAGTACATAAAATACGTAAAGGCAAAATAGGCGAGCATGACCTTCCCAATCATTAAATGTTGATTTTTAAAAAATTGTTGTTTTAACAAAGGGTAGATAATGATGATGGCCATCATAAACCAAGATAAATAAGCAAAACGGTTGGAGTAATTTGCGCGTATGACTAAAACCCAAAAGCCATTACAAATTAAATAGGTATTGAGTAATTGAAAATAAAGCGGATCCTGAAATTTCTTTTTAATCACAAAGTAGTAGCCTGCAAATACCGCAAAACTGCTATAAAATAAAAAATCCCAACGAAATCCGGTGCTCGAAAAAGTACCCCCAGCCGCTTCACTTGTTAAGTACCCAGCCAAGCGATCATCACCGCCAAAGCCCAAACTGGCAAACAAAGCAATCCAAACGCTACCCAATACCAACGACAAAGGTATGCAAGCCAGCCAACCTTTTAAGAATACTTTTGGGTTGTTATAAAAATAAGTACTTACAAAGGCTAGCACAGGTAAAAAGAGTGTTTTATGAAAGCTTATGGCGAAAAAGAAAAACAAGGCCATTAACACTTTTTTTCGATGATAACTTACCCCCCATAAAAACAGTGAACCGGCGGCACCGTTACGAACTCCATTTACCCCGTAAGTCCAAAAAGAAAGAGAAACAATAAACATGATAAACGCATAATACCAGTATTCTTTAAAAAACTCTTTTGAAATTTTATAGAGCGGAAAAATATAAATAAAAGCACAAAGCGTAAAAAAAATGTTAATGGGTACCACTTGTGCAGAAGCTTGCATTAACAAATGCCAGCCATAATCGCCTACGTTTTCGCTAATCGCAGCACCTTTTTCATAGGCCAAATACCCGCGATAATAGTTGATAGTATCACCAAAAGCGGCCGATGGGGGTCTTTGCCCAATATATAAAATTGAAATAAATAATAGAAAATAGCCTGAGATATTTATAAAAGCTAAATTTTTATCACTGTTCATAGTAAGTATTGTGGTATGTAGCAAGGTAAATACCACTAAAAATAAAGATAGGTTTATATAAAGTGGATAGTACCAGTCTAAAGGAACAAGTGTATTCATAGGCTATTTACGCTGAAGCTATTAGAAATACGATTTTTAAAATTTCATGTTTTGTATCAACCATTGGTACCTATATTTTATTTATGATTTTCGCCGGGTTCCCAACGACCACGGCGTTGTCGGGAACGCTTTTTACCACGACAGCTCCTGCCCCAATTTTTACATTATTGCCAATATGTATGTCTCCTATGACGATAGCCCCTGTATAAATAGAAACATTATGACCAATAGTAGGTCGTTTTCCGTTCACTTCACCCACCGTTACCAAATGGTTTACATATAAGTTTTCGCCAATACTATCAGCATTTAAGATGGTGCAATACGGGTGGCCTGTAAGCACGCCTCCCCCTAACTCTGTTGTCATATCAATCGTAAAATTAGCTTGTTTTCTGCAGTATATATTTAAAAGATGTGAAACAAGGCTTCGCGTTCTAAAATAAAATAAGGTTCTAAAATCAGGTGCACTAGCCAGAAAATGCAATAACAAACTTGTTTTACTTTGCTGCAGCCCCTTGGCAATGGCCCAGCGTTCTAAATCTTTATCAATGGTATTTTTTTGAGCACTGGTATGGTAGACGACCAAGTGGGGTACTAATAAAATTTTATATAATGAAAAGAGCATCGTTTTCATAAGCGAGCAGTATTTGTGGTTAAACTATTTATAACATGCTCCCATTGATGCATCACGGCATCAAGTCGATACTTCGTAGAATTTTTACGTGCATTTTTACCCATTTTGATGCGGAGTTCTTGATTGTTGATTTGCTTGATGGTAGCATTTGCAAATTGCTGTGCTTCATTTGGGGGTATTAAACAACCATTTTCTAAGTTGATAATATTTTTGGGTCCATGCGGACAGTCGTAGGCAACAATAGGCAAACCACAGGCCTGTGCCTCCAAAAGTACCAAAGGAAAACACTCATTATGCGAGGTCATGACAAACAAGGAGGATTGTAATAACTTAGCCTGTATTTGATTTGTTGCTCCCATTAAAACTACTTGATCTTGTAGGTTTTTTTTGTTAATTTCATCTTGAAGCATTTGCACATATGCTGGGTCACCACTACCATAAATTTCTAAGCGCCAATCTTTAATTTCTTTAGCTACTAACTCCCAAATAGCGATTAAGCGGTCATAGCCTTTTACATGCGCAATTCTCCCCGCTGTAATCACTATTTTTTCTTCTAGTTTTGCAATAGCATCAGGATAAAAAGTGAGTGGGTTAGGTATAATGCTAATATTATTTGTTTTATAATAGTTGGCTTCATCGGCATTTAAAACTATCAGTTGATCATATTTCGATTCTACAAAGTCTGCAAATTTTAGAAAGTAGGTTTTTTTCCAATGACTAGGATTTTCTCTGTAAGGTAGTTCAATAGCCTTGGAAAAATGAAATTCTTTGACCTTTGGTATCCTTTTCAAGATAAAAGGCACAAAATAAGTATCGGTGCTATGACTGCATACTATCACGACATCTGGCGTTATTTTTTTGAGCTTTTTTCTTAAGGTATAAATATGAGTTGGTAGCTTTAATAGATTTTTGGGATGAAAATAACTTTTATCGCGTTGGTAATTTATTTTTAAGTCATAGAGCCTAATCTTAGAATGCAAATGATAACACAGGGCCTTGTTTTTTTGTTCCGAAGTTATAATATGTACCTCCACGTTTTCTTGCGTAGCAAAGTAGTTGGCTTTAATGGAAAGAACCCTTTCAATACCGCCATGCAGATACATTTGATCAATAAGAAATACAATAGTCATTTTGTTATTTTAAGCTTTTAAATAAATTATCCCACTGTACTGCTATTTCTTCTATAAGGTAACGTTTTACGTTAACTCTAGCCATTTCTCCCATTTCTGTTCTTCGCTGCGCGTCATTCATAAGGCTTACCATGCCATGAGCTAAGGCTGTGGTATCATGGTTGGGTACAAGTATACCATCATGATGATTTGAAATTATATCCGAAGGCCCATACGGACAGTCAAACGACACACAAGGAACGCCGTAGGCCATAGCTTCTGTTAATACCATACCAAACCCTTCGTACCTTGAAGACATCACATACAAAGAAGCCTCTTTGTATTTTGCCGCTATATTTTTAACAGGAGCATAAAAATTAACTGAACTTTCAATCTTTAAGGCTTTCGCAAGTTCAGGTAAGGCCTCTTTTTCGCTGATGGTGCCGTAAATATCTAGTTCCCAATCAGGATGTGTCGTCTGTACTATGCTCCAACTCTGTAAAAGGCGATCATAGCCTTTTTGAAAACTTTGTTTGCCAACAGCTAGTACTTTTTTATTTGTTAAGGTACTTATTTCTTCGGTAGGGGGGTAAAAAGACAAAGGATTTGGTATGACTAATTTATTGTTTAAATCCCATTCTTTGGTGTTTCCATTTGTTAAAACCACGAAGCGATCATAAAATTTGGCGCCAAAGTCCATAAATTTAAATAGAAGCCAAGAGGTACTTTTTTGTATAATTGAAAGTTTATCTTTTTTAATTGATATATTTTTCGACACATGCCTTTCATAAATCATTGGGCATGGCTTGTTAATAATAAGAGGTAAAAATAAGCCCTTTAAACCATCATCACATACACTAATTACATCTGGTTTAATTTTTGAAATGACCTTAGCAATGCCTCTTCTATATTTTAAAAAATACTGAATAGGGTTGCCTGATGCAATAATATTATGAAAGGTTATGGCATCGCTAAAGGTATAAAATAGCTCATCAGAGAGCTTATTTAAAGTTAAAAAGTGTATATCATAGTTCATCGTATCAGCTAGGTAACTTGCTTTTATAGAAAGCACGCGTTCTAGTCCACCAGGCCCTGAAACTCCGTTTGTGATATATAGAATTTTCAACAGTTTTTATTTTATTTTTTTAGAAACACTATTTTTTATTTTGGTAGCGAGTTCATGATGTTTTTCTAAATTCTGTACTATTGTATTTTTAGAAATTTTATCATCAAGCTTAAAATTTGCAGTATATTCTCCTGTTTTGCTATTCACATCTATTCTATTAAACAATTCTAAAATACCATCAAATCGGCAAGAGTCTACAAAACTGTCAAAACCATTCACAAAAATTACGGGTGTTCCCATAGCCAAACAAGGCAAGGCACAATGTATTCTTGAGGTTATCACTAATTTTGCTTTCGCGTATTTGTTCAATAATTCTTCGGCCATCGTAAATTTTTGAGCATCGGTATAGGTATTTGCAGGTGGCTCTTGGTTTACGTAAATGGCCGTTTTTAAGAGCTCTTTTGAAATAAAGTTTTTAAGATGTTTTTTCTTTTTGCCGAGTTGAAATACAGTACCGTTAAGTATATTTCGCACGGTAGCTTTAGCATTGTAAAATATTTTTTCAGGTCTTGGGTAGCTGTATAAGGGGTCTACAATATAAATTTCATCACCTCTTTCAGCATCATCTACTTTGTAAGAATCCAAAGTCAATGTTAAACAACCTGAAAAATAAGCGTCGATACCCTTTGCGTTTAAAGTATCGGCTGTAAATTGATCCCTACACCCTATAGGTTCATGTTTTTTTAAATAGGCAATTCCTTTTTCACTAAGCATAAATGGGGCAGCCGTGTTATTCATGTGAAAAGAAACAAATATTGGACGAATAGCCTCAGAAGGTACCCAATTATGAATATTATGAGTAAACCACCCGTTCATGATTAACTGCAACTCTTCTCCCTCGTATTCTGCAAGCCGCTCGCGGTTAACATACCTATCAACTTGTGGTAAAAATTGTTTGGCTGCTAAACTTTGAATATTATCGCCTACATTAAAAAAGCGTTTGTTTTCGTCGTAAGATAGTAATCCGTACTTCATGATATATTACTGTTTTTCTGAGATATATTTAATATCTGATTCGTTTATATAAACTATATAAAGGTGCTAATTTATGCCTTAGAATATATTTTAGCTTTCTTTTTTTCTTTCCTTTTTTGCCTAAGGCTTCAACATACGTAGCATCAATTTCTCTTAGTGCTATTTTTTTAATTTGGTCTTTTTCAAAGGTTTCATCTTTAAAAATAAAGGGTGTAGTTGAAGTTTTGGCCTTTTGGGAGAGTTCCCACCAAAAATAGTTCATGCCTTTACTAGCGCTACCTTGGCCTATGGTTTCGAACATTCTACTATAAAATTGTAGGTCCACATTAAATCCAAAATTATTAGGGTTTTGGCCCGCCAAGACTAAGCCCAAAATAGTTCTGAAACATTTTTCACAATTACTACAATTAAACTGATCTCGTAGTTCGGAATAACACACTCTTAACCGCAATGTTTTTTTTGTGTTTGCTACAAAATTAGCAATCAGATCTACTTTGTCTTGCCGCTGCAATTCATAGCCATCGTGCTTTATGCTCAGGCCTGCCCATGTTAGTAACTCATCTGTTTCCGGTGTTGAGCCCCATTTGATGTCAATATCTTTGGTATAGGACGAGGCAATCGAAATTTCATTGTATTTGTTTTTATAAGCTATAGGAGCCGTTACGCCTAAAAGTGCGATGCCATGTTGTATTTTGCCCCACCAACCCATATCATCTGTTAATAAAAGAACGCGATATGAATAAAAGTCACGCACATTCGAGGTGATAAAATTTTTACTATTGTCTGCTAATAATGGTTCTTCTTGAATATAACTTTTTAAATCATTCCACTGCTCTAGGTCATTAATTTCAATATCTGGCCCATGAATGGTAATTAAATCTGGTTTGGCTTCATAATTTCTTAAATAAGTAGCAAAGGCATCAACACCACCACTGAAAAGCATTGCTTTTTTAGTACCTTCAATACTATTTTTAACTTGTTTTTTTGCTTTTAGACCTCCTTTTAAAGCTACATTCGGGTACCATTTTTGAAACACTTCTTTCAGTACCAATAGTGCATTAAAATAGTCCTCGTCTACTTCATCTACTTCAATATCAAAACCCGCAAACCAAGCAATAGTAATGGTATTTGATAAAAATGGAATAACATTAATACTTTTAGGAACTTGACTTATATCTGAATCATAGCTACTGTAATACGGATTATTTTTACTAAAGTATTTCTGAGTGCCAGAACTAAAAGAATAATCATATAAAATTTTTCTTCCGTTATCGGAATAATTAATGCTATTGAGTTTTATCATATTATTTAAATCTTTTTAGAATAGGTTTAAAAGCATCTTTAAATAGTTGTTTCTCAAAAGCATTCGCACCTATAAAATAGGTCAAAATGCTGTAAATAAGAGCGTAAAGAACTCCTTTTAGTATAAAATTATACCATCCTTCTCCAGGTACCCAAGTATTAATAAAATAGCCTATGCTAAAACAAATGATGACAACAATGATTATCCTGCGAAACAATTCTTTAAAAAAACGTATCATATTTAGTCCTATTGTATTGTGATAGTAGAAGTTCATCACATTTTGAACAATCATCCAGCCAATAATAGAGCCAGCCATCATGCCGATAGCACCATAATTACCCGCTAAGTAAGCACCTAAAATGGTTCCTAAAATAATAAAGGAAAGGTAAAGTATAGCTTTGAAAGCCAATTTGCTCTTGGCTTCTAATATTGAGTTACCAAAGCCTTGCACCAAGGGTAGGGTATAGGCAATCATAATCATGAGGGCAATCACCCACGATTGATAGCTCCCTTCTTCCCCTAACTCTCCACCCACCCAAAGGTTCACGAATTGTAGACCAAACAGTAAAAATCCCCCAAAAATAAACATGAGCACTATTAAAGATAGCCGCGCAATCTTAATCATCATGGTCGTTAGTTCTTCGCCTGTGGCATTTGCTACAGACATTTGCGTGGCTCTAGGTAAAAAAACACCTGAAATTGCGGTAGAAAACGCACCATAGTAAGAACCTAGTGTTATACCAATTCCATAAATAGTTAAAACTTCTGGAATGCTAATTCGTCCTAAAACCCAATGCCCAGCTGACCATTGAAACATACCTACTAAGGCAAAAATAAAAATCCAACCCGAGTAGCTGAATATTTGTTTTACAAACGTAAAGGAAAACTCGTGCAATTTAATCTTGACCTTGAGCTTTTTGAAAACAAAAACCAAGGTTGTGATGATAATGATCACATTAAAAACAGTATCAATGACAACCAAGGCAATGGCCTTACCCCCTAAAGTTAAAATGGCCACCACTGTAAGGGATCTGGTAATGTAGCGGATGATATTTAAAGTTTTAGGAAATACAAAAGACTCATAGCCATAGCAAATACCCGTAAAGGCGGCTCCTGGCAAGCTTATTGAAAGGTTGAAAATAAGAATTACAAAAATGGTCTTAGCAATTTTTATTTCTTCTGCATTCATTTTGGTAAAATACGAATCGATAAAAAAGGCGTAAAACAACACTCCCAAAATAACGATGACCGCAGAGATGACAAAAAAAATGCGCATGGTAACAGCAAGAAAATTTTCTTCTCCTTTTCTATCTTTTTCTGCCCTGTACTTCGCAACAAAGCGCACAATAGTGCTGTTGAGTCCAAAATCTAATAAAGAAATGGTGCCTACTAAAGCTCCAATAGTAAGGTAAATACCATACTCAGAAGCTCCTATATGACTTAAAATAAAAGGCGTCAATAAGATCCCTACCACATTGGTTAAAAAAATCGTAGCATAATTTAGGAAAGCTCCTTTTTTTAGTTGGCTCAAAATGGTATCAGGTTATAACTACAATTAAAATTACTTTTTACAATCTACCGTGTACTTGATCCGGTGCTAAGATGCCTTTAACATCGTACAAAATGCCATTGGGCCCTAATAAATTGTTTAAGTCTAGACTTAAAAACTCTTTATGTGCAACGGTTAAGACTACCGCATCAAATTTTTCACTAGGGAGGCTAGTGCTGGTTTTTAATTGGTATTCATGATTTACTTCTTCAGGGCTTGCCCAAGGGTCATAAATGCTGACCTGGGTGCCAAAACTGGTTAGGTTTTTAATCACATCTACCGCCCGAGTATTGCGAACATCAGGGCAGTTTTCTTTAAAAGTGATGCCTAATACCAAGACCTTGGCATTTTTTATTTTAATGTCTTCTTGCACCATTAACTTAATAACCTCCGAGGCTACATAGCTTCCCATACTGTCATTTAAACGCCTACCTGCCAAAATTATTTCGGGGTGGTAGCCAAATTCTTGGGCCCGTTGTGCTAAATAATACGGGTCAACGCCAATGCAATGGCCGCCTACCAAACCGGGTTTAAAGGGTAAAAAATTCCATTTGGTGCCCGCGGCTTCTAATACCGCATGGGTGTCAATGTTCATTAAATTAAAAATTTTGGCCAATTCATTTACAAAGGCGATGTTGATATCGCGCTGTGAGTTTTCAATGACCTTGGCGGCTTCTGCTACTTTTATGGTAGGGGCTAAATGTGTACCCGCAATAATGACACTCCTGTAGAGCGCATCTACTTTTTGCCCAATATCTGGGGTTGAACCCGAGGTTACCTTAAGTATTTTCTCGACCGTATGTTCTTTATCTCCTGGATTAATACGTTCCGGAGAATAGCCTGCATAAAAATCTTTATTGAATTCTAAACCGCTTACTTTCTCTAAAACAGGAATACACTCTTCTTCGGTAGCTCCTGGATATACCGTGCTTTCATAAATGACGATATCACCTTTCTTTAAGACTTTTGCTACCGTTTCACTGGCCTTGTATAAAGGGGTCAGGTCTGGTCGGTTATTTTTATCAACAGGGGTGGGTACGGTGATGATAAAATAAGTACAGTCTTTTAAGGACTCTAGTTGGTTGGTACAATACAAGCCTTGTTGCATGTGGGCATCAGCAGCTAACACCTGTTTTAAGTCGGCATCAGATACTTCTAGGGTTTTATCGACTCCTGCTTGTAATTCTTTGATTCTGGCTTCGTTAATATCAAAACCAATGACTGGGTATTTGGTAGCAAATAAACGGGCTAGAGGTAAACCTACGTAGCCTAAGCCTATCACTGCAATTTTAGCTGTATTCATTTTTCTTTACTCTTTTATAATTTTATTTCGGTATATCATACCTCAGTTTTCTTACTATAATTCTATGAACTCGTTTAAAGTACTTTTATATTTTTTTGTTATGGATTGTTAGCTAAACAATATTTGTTGTTCTCGATACAATTTTCTATCGAAAATCACTCGAACTGACAAAAAATTTCAAATTTCACAATAAATTTTCGATATGCCACCTGTTACCCTTTTAAAAAAAACAGCTATCTCGTAAACAGGTATTAAAAAATATGCTATTCGTTTCGTTATACTCATTTTGAAATTTGAAATTTCGATTGTTTTTACTTCAAATGCTCCCAATACCAGTCTACGGCTTCTTTTAATCCTTTTTTAATATCATAGCTTGGGTCATAGCCCAATAATTTTTTAGCTTTTTCAATAGACGCTAGCGAATGTGGTACATCACCTTGGCGCTCAGGGCCATAGGTAATAGCAACATTAGCAATATCCGCATCATAGGCACTCAGGTATTCTTTAAGCAGAGCCGTTAATTCATTTAAATCAGTACGCTCGCCAAACGCCACGTTATACACCGTATTAAGGGCTTCTGTATTTGGGGTCATTAAGGCCCGAACATTCATTTCAATGACATTATCGATATAGGTAAAATCTCTGGAATACGAACCATCTCCATTAATCACAGGAGATTCGTGCTGCATCAACTGCATGACAAACTTGGGAATAACAGCGGCATAGGCGCCATTTGGGTCTTGCTTTCGTCCAAAAACGTTAAAATAACGCAGTCCTATGGTTTCTAAACCGTAAGTTTTGCTAAAAACGTCGGCGTACAATTCATTTACGTATTTGGTAATAGCGTAAGGGGATAAAGGTTTACCGATAACATCTTCTACTTTAGGCATGCTTTTAGAATCGCCGTAAGTAGACGAGCTCGCTGCATATACAAAGCGCTGTACCTTGGCATCGCGTGCCGCTACCAACATATTTAAAAAGCCCGATACGTTTACGGCATTACTGGTGATAGGGTCATTAATAGATCTTGGAACTGAACCCAATGCCGCTTGGTGTAACACATAATCAACCCCTTCGCAGGCTTTTTTGCAATCTTCTAAATTTCTAATATCACCTTCTATAAGCGTGTACTTCTCATTTTTTAAACAGGCTTCAATATTTTCTCTTCTACCCGTAGCAAAATTATCTAAACAACGTACGGTATTGCCGTTTTTTAGAAGGGCTTCTGATAAATTAGATCCTATGAATCCGGCGCCACCAGTGACTAAAATATGTGCGTTGGGCCTGAAGTTTAAATTTTTGATGTCCATGTATACCTTGGGTTTAAGAAAAAAGATCAAGTTGCAAAAGTGAGGTTTTTCTGCTTATTTGTGGTCATTATTCGTTTAAAAGTTTATTTCATCTTTGAGATGCGAAATGGAGTGGAAAGTGGAAAGTGAAAAGGGAAAAGTGAAAAGGGAAAAGTTAAAAGTGAAAAGTGGATAGTGAAAAGTGAAAAAAGAGAATAGATAAGAGAGAAGAGAATAAAAAAGTGAAAAGTGAAAAGTGAAAAGTGAAAAGTGGAAAACAAGATCAAGTGCAAATGCAAGAGGCATAAGCCAAGAGCCAAAAGGCATGAGCAATTACAAGTTCAAGAGCAATAGCCAAGAGCTAAGACGTATATACTTGTATGAATTTGACAATAATAAAAAAAACAAGGTCTTATTTTTTAAAAACTCCTGAAACCCTATAATAAAAAAAGCTTAGTGGAACACCAATAGTTAATTATAGCTTGGTTTAACAATAAAAAAAATAATCTTTATCCAGCATCCAGCGTCCAGCATCCAGCATCCAGTATCCAGCATCCAACGCCCAACACCCAGTTTTAATCAACAAAGGTTTCTTTTATAATAGCTTTACAGTTTTGGATTTCGGTTGAAGATAATTGATCAAAGATTTTTATGATACGCATTTTATCAATGGTTCGTATTTGGTCGATGGCAATCATGCCCTTTTTATAGTTATGTACTACCTGAATTCGAGTGGGGTACTTTTTTAAATTGGTTGTCATGGGTGCAACAACAATGGTATTTAAATAGGTATTTATCTCATTAGGCGATAAAACAACACAAGGGCGGGTTTTTTTGATTTCACTGCCCATGGTGGGATCGAGATTTACGAGAATGATGGCGTATTGTTTTATTTCCATTCCTCAAAATTTTCATCTTCAAATACATCATTAAACAATAAACGATCATCATTGTTTTTTCGCATCTTTTTGAAGGCTTCACCCCAATTTTTTCTTGGACTGTCAATAGGTTTAATTATTATTTGTCCTTTTTCCAAAATAAGTTCCACTTTATCCTGTATGTTGTACTGTTCTAATATGGTCTTGCTTAAGCGCAAACCTTTTGAATTTCCGATTTTAATGATGGCTGTTTCCATAAAATTATTTTTGTAGTCACAAAGTTATTACATTTTATGTATTGTACAAGTTTTTTAATTAAGAATGTAATGAAGGGGTTTGTAGGTTTTTAGTAGCTGATGAAAAAGTAAATGACGAAAGAATAGAAAAGGGAAAAGAGAAAAGGGAAAAGAGAAAAGAGAATAGAAAATTGAAAAGTGAAAAGTGGAAAGTGGAAAGTGAAAAGTGAAAAGTGGATATTGGAAAGTGGAAAGTGGAAAGTGGAAAGTGAAAAGTGGAAAGTGAAAAGTGGAAAGTGGAAAACAATATCAAGTGCAAATGCAAGAGGCATAAGCCAAGAGCCAAAAGGCATGAGCAAGTACAAGTACAAGTTCAAGAGCAATAGCCAAGAGCTAAGACGTACATACTTGTATGAATTTGACAATAATAAAAAAACAAGGTCTTATTTTTTAAAAACTCTTGAAACCCTGTAATAAAAAAAGCTTAGTGGAACACAAATAGTTAATTATAGTTTGGTTTATCGATAAAAAAATTAATTTTCACCTGAACACTGAACACTGAACACTGAACACTGAACACTGAACACTGAACACTGAGCACTGAACACTGAACACTGAACACTACCCACCAACCCCATAATACCCTTGATACCACTCCACAAATTTCTTAACGCCTACATTTAACTTCGTTTTAGGGGCGTAGTCGTAATCTTTGATCAAGTCATCTACATTTGCCCAAGTTTTGGCGACGTCACCGGCTTGCATGGGTAGCAACTCTTTGATGGCTTTTTTGCCTAGATTGGTCTCAATTTCTGCTATAAAATCAGTTAGTTTTACACTGTTGTTATTGCCAATATTGTAAATTTTATACCCCTCAGAGCTTTTAATTCTTTCGGAGGTATCTTTTTCTAAAATTCTAAAAATACCTTCGACGATATCATCCACATAGGTAAAATCGCGCTCCATGTCACCGTGATTAAACACTTTGATGGGTTTGTTGTGTACAATGGCTTCGGTAAATAAAAAAAGCGCCATATCAGGTCTTCCCCAGGGGCCATAAACCGTAAAAAATCGCAACCCAGTAGTGGCAAAACCGTAGAGGTGGCTGTAGGTATGTGCCATAAGCTCATTAGCTTTTTTACTCGCCGCATACAGGCTTATAGGGCTGTCTACGGTATCCGAAGTTTCAAATGGAATTTTGCTGTTTAACCCATAGACACTAGAGCTGCTGGCATAGACCAAGTGTTTAACCTGGTAATGCCTACAACATTCTAGAATATTTAAAAAGCCTACAATATTGCTATCGATATAAGTTTCAGGATTTTCTATACTGTAGCGAACGCCGGCTTGAGCCGCTAAATTACAAACCACATCAAAAGCTTCATCTTTAAACAACACCGGAAGGTTCTCACGATCTTCTAAGTCTAGTTTTATAAATTTAAAGGCCTCCCTATGCATGGAGCTGATGCTTATGCTATTTTCTATAGCAGCCTTTTCTTGAGAGATTCCTAATTCGTTTAAGCGCGCAAACTTCAAAGATACCTCATAATAATCGTTGAGATTATCTAAGCCAACTACTTCGTGACCATGAGCTAAAAGTCTTTGGCAAGTATGAAAGCCAATAAATCCGGCGGCTCCGGTAACTAGTATTTTCATTTTTTTAATATTATATGTTAAATTTAATGTCAAATATTGAAACAACCAACGTAGGAGTAGGGTCTTCGACAAGCTCAGACTGACAATTTAGTAGTTATTTGTTATTTGTCCATAAAATGATTTAAAAGATCCTTTTCAAAATTTTAAAATTAAGGGTATCAAAAACTGATACCTGTCAAGCATCAACTGGCAACTACCTTTCGACAATCTAGTAAGGTCTTCGACAAGCTCAGACTGACATTTTAGTAGGCATTTGTTATTGAACCAGTTTTAAGATTCTATTCAAAAATTGAAAAACTAGTAGTATCTGCAACTGTCAACCAACAACTGTCAACCAACAACTGTCAACCATCAACTAGCAAGTACCTTTCGACAATCTAGTCAGGTCTTCGACAAGCTCAGACTGACATTTTAGTAGTTATTTGTTATTGAACCAGTTTTAAGATGCTATTCAAAAATTGAAAAACTAGTAGTATCTGCAACTCTCAACCAACAACTCTCAACCAACAACTGTCAAGCATCAACGGGCAACTACCTTTCGACAATCTAGTCAAGTCTTCGACAAGCTCAGACTGACATTTTAGTAGGCATTTGTTATTGAACCAGTTTTAAGATGCTATTCAAAAGTTGAAAAACTAGTAGTATCTACAACTGTCAACCAACAACTGTCAACCATCAACTGTCAACCATCAACTGTCAACTAACCTTCAACCTGAAATCAGAAACTTCATCGTTTAAGCGTCTAAAATCAATTTTCACTTTTCACTTTTCACTTTTCACTTAACACTTAACCTTACACCTGTCCTATGGTATAATACTGAAAACCAATGGCTTCCATTTTTTCTTTGTCTAAAAGCCTACGACCGTCGAAAATAAAGGCAGGCTTAAGCATCTTGTCGTATATTTTTTTCCAATCATAGCTTTTAAATTCATCCCATTCCGTTAAAATAGCAATCGCATGCGCACCTTCCACATCTTGAAAGGGATCTTTGGCCACCGTAATTAACTTGCGATTTTCTTCTGGAGTACGGGTGTTGAGAAAGTCTAGATCTCTAAACACGGTTTGTTCTTTTACTTGTGGGTCGTAAATGCTGAGTTGAGCGCGCTCTTCTAGTAAGGCGTCTGCCACATAAATAGCGGCTGATTCGCGCGTATCATTGGTGTCTTTTTTAAAGGCCCAGCCATAAAAAACTATTTTTTTATCGGTTACTGTATTGTATAAGGTGCTAATGATATTTTCGGCAAATCGTCGTTTTTGATAATCGTTCATGAGGATTACCTGTTCCCAGTAATCGGCTACTTCTTGTAAGCCTAAGCTTTGTGAAATATAGACCAGGTTTAAAATATCTTTTTGAAAGCAAGAACCTCCAAAACCAACGGAAGCATTTAAAAATTTAGAACCAATACGGCTATCAAAACCTACAGCTCGGGCTACTTCTTGAATATTGGCTTCGGTTTTTTCGCACAAGGCCGAGATGGCGTTGATTGACGATACCCGTTGTGCTAAAAACGCGTTGGCAACAAGTTTAGATAGCTCTGAAGACCATACATTGGTTTGAAGAATTTTATCTTTAGGGATCCAATTTTCATAAATGGCACTTAGGGCATCTTTGGCAGCTTGGCCCGTTGCCGTATCATCTCCGCCAATAAGTACCCGATCCGCATGCATCAAATCTTGAATCGCGGTACCTTCCGCTAAAAACTCAGGATTGGAAAGAATCTCGAAACGCACCCCTTGACCGGTGTTGTCTAAAATGTTTTTAATGGCCCCAGCCGTACGTACGGGGAGGGTCGATTTTTCTACCACTATTTTATCGGTCGTCGCCACTTTGGCGATGTTTCGAGCACAGAGCTCTATAAACTTTAAATCAGCAGCCTGACCCTTGCCTTTTCCAAATGTTTTTGTGGGGGTGTTGACCGAAATAAAGATAAGCTCAGCTTCGTCAATAGCCCTATCTACTTCGGTTGAAAAAAATAAATTTTTATTTCTTGTGGCCGCAACAATCTCTTTAAGCCCTGGTTCATAGATAGGCAAATGCTCCAAATTAGCATCATTCCATAAGTCAATTCTAGCTTGATTTATATCGACAACAGTGACCTTGATATGAGGGCACATTTTTGCAATCACTGACATGGTGGGTCCTCCAACATAGCCGGCGCCAATGCAACAAATTTTTGTAATTTTTTTCATGTAAATACTTTCTTTGCTTTTCCGTGAATTTTAATGTTTTCAAAAAAAATACACAGCTTATTAAATGTTTTTAAATCACTTTTATTCTTTTCTGTTACTTTAAAAATTAGAAAAACGCTTAAAAATTGAACCTTTACCCAAATTAAATATTCTTACCTAGTCATTTTTGTATGCTACTTTGGGCTGCTGAATTTTTAAAATGCAAATATTGTAAATAATTTTCGATGTACAGACTTAATACAAGCTTAAAGTGCCTTAAGGCAAGATAAACAGAGCTCAAGCAGGTATTTTAAAAAGTATTCCTTTCGATGAATGGTAGTTAATCGATAAAATTAAGGCTTAAACGAATTATCAAGAGGGAATGTTTTTTTCTATAAAACAATGATTAGTTTTGTTTGTTCATGTTATACCCCTTAAATCTAACCTTTGAGTACACCAACTAAAATATGGCTTTCCTCTCCTCATATGGGAGAAAACGAGCAGAAGTATGTAAAAGAAGCTTTTGATACCAATTGGGTGGCTCCGTTAGGACCCAATGTAGATAAGTTTGAGTTGGCTATTGAATCTTATATGAACAACGGCGTAAAGGTTGCTGCATTGAGTTCTGGAACTGCTGCCATACACTTGGCGTTAGAAATTTTAGGCGTAGGGCAGGGGGATGAAGTACTTTGCCAAAGTTTTACCTTTTCAGCATCTGCAAATCCTATTTGCTATTTAGGCGCTACGCCCATATTTGTGGATAGTGAAAACGATACTTGGAACATCAGTCCGGCCTTATTAGAAAAAGCCATTGTGCATCGTGTAGCCGCTGGAAAAAAGCCTAAAGCCATTGTTGCGGTACATTTATATGGAATGCCGTATCAAGTAAAAGAGATTCAGGCCATTTCAGAAAAATACAATATTCCTGTGATTGAAGATAGTGCTGAGGCCTTAGGGAGTAGCTACCAAGGTTTAAAATGTAGTAGCTTTGGTACTATTGGGATTTTATCGTTTAATGGCAACAAAATAATTACTACCTCAGGTGGTGGCGCTTTAGTTACTAAACATAAAGCACATAAAGAAAAAGCCATATTTTTAGCTACCCAAGCTAGAGATGATGCACCGCATTACCAACATTCGCACATAGGCTATAATTATCGAATGAGTAATATTTTAGCAGGTATTGGTCGCGGCCAAATGGAAGTAATCGATGATCGTGTAGCTGCAAGAAGAGCAAATTATCAGATGTATGAGGATGCCTTACAGGGCATTGATGGTATCGAATTTTTGCCTGAACCTAAGGGTTATTTTTCCAATAGATGGTTGTCTTGTATTTTAACACCAACTTTTGAATATCGTGAAAAAATTAGAACTGCTTTACTAGCAGAACATATAGAATCGAGACCTTTGTGGAAACCCATGCACCTGCAGCCAGTTTTTTCAAAATGCCTCTCATTTACCGATGGTACCTCAGAAACGCTTTTTGATCGGGGCTTATGTTTACCTAGTGGATCAAATTTAAGCAAGGAGGATGTTTTAAGAGTTATCCAAATAATCAAAACCATAAACCATGATTAAGAATTACTTTAGCAATACGGCAACAAAATATGCATCAAAATGGCTGGTGTTGTTGATTGATATCGCGATTGTATCGATGTCATTTATTTTATCTTATTTTATTCTGTTCAACTTAACGCTGAATTTTGATGTTGACAAGTTATTCTTGCAACTACCAGTAGTTGCATGTATTTCACTCATCGCTTTTTTAATGATTGGTTCGTACAAAGGTGTGGTGCGCCATACCGGGGTTCGCGATGTATACAATATTTTTAATGCCATTTGTTTGTTTAGCATCATCACCATACTCTTGGTGGTAGCCAATAGAAAATTTATGGTCGTGGATGCGTTTACAGTACCCCTAACCATCATCATTATTCATAGCTTGCTGAGCTTTATAGGCCTTACCGCATCGCGTTATATTTTTAAAGCGCTATATCAGAGTTTAATTTTAAGTGGTGCTTATACCACTAAAAATGTTTTAATCTACGGTGCTGGAGAATCTGGTATTGTGACTCAAAGTGCCCTCACTAATAATACAAAAAGTAGGGTGAAAGTCATCGGCTATGTGGATAAAGATTTGCAAAAAGTAGGAAAGCATATTAATGGAATTAAAGTGTATGGGCCTGAGGTATTAACGGAAAAATTTATCCTTCAAAAAGATATTTCTGAGGTTATTTTCTCTATTCAAAACATAGATCATAAAAACTTACGCGTTTTAGTAGAAAGTCTGGTGGATTTTCCTGTGCTGGTGAAAATTGTGCCCCCTGTTGAAGATTGGATTAATGGAGAGTTAAAGCTTTCACAAATTAAGCAAGTACAAATTGAAGATTTGTTAGACAGAGCCCCGATATCTATAAAGAACAGCAAAATTAGTGATGCCGTAGATGGGAAAGTCATTGTGGTTACTGGAGGAGCAGGTTCTATTGGTAGTGAGTTGGTACGCCAAATTTGCACCTACAATTACAAATCATTAATTGTGGTAGACCAAGCAGAATCGGCCTTGTATGATTTGCAGCAGGAACTAAAACAAAACGGGTTTCATAATTTTATTCCGATTGTCGCCGATATTCGGGATAAAAATAGAATGAACAACTTGTTTCAAGACCATCACCCTCAGCTTGTTTTTCATGCGGCTGCCTATAAGCATGTGCCTTTAATGGAGTATAACGCCTATGAAGCTATAAAAATAAATGTAGCAGGGACCAAAGTGATGTGCGATTTGTCGATAGGCTTTCAGGTAGAAAAATTTATTTTTGTATCTACCGATAAAGCCGTCAACCCCACAAATGTTATGGGGGCCACCAAGCGTATTGCTGAAATGTATATTTCTTGTATGCAACAACAGGGGGTAACCAAGTTTATCACGACTCGTTTTGGTAATGTTTTAGGGTCTAATGGCTCTGTGATTCCTTTGTTTAAAAAACAAATAGATAAAGGAGGTCCCTTGACTGTGACCCATAAAGATGTAACACGTTTTTTTATGACCATTCCCGAAGCCTCTCAGTTGGTACTCGAGGCGGGCGCAATGGGGGAAGGGGGAGAGATTTTTATTTTTGATATGGGCGAGTCTGTAAAAATCTTCGACTTAGCCAAAAATATGATCAAGTTATCGGGCTTAAAATATCCAGAGGATATCGATATTAAAGTAACAGGCTTGCGACCAGGAGAAAAGTTATACGAGGAGTTATTGGCCAATGGCGAGAATACCATGCCCACCTATCATAAAAAAATAATGATTAGCAAGGCAAGAGATATAGATGTTACTACAACTCGGTCTAAAATTGATCAGCTCTGTGTAGCGAATATGTTTTTTGATATGGACACGGTTAAACTGATGAAAAAAATTGTTCCGGAATACATTTCAAATAATTCGGATTTATGCCAGTTAGATTTAAAAAGTACCAAAGAAGAAGTACCAAATGACTTGGCTTCTAGCCCTAAAAAAACGGTAACATCGTTACATCAATAAATTCTATTAGATTGCTTATATTTGATTTTTAACACAACACCTTATGAAGTTTAGCAACAAAATTTTGCTCATAGTTTTAAGTAGTATATTCTTGAGTTCATGTGGTTCTAGAAAAGATATTGTCTACTTTCAGGATACCTCGAACTTTGAGACCTTAGTCGATGAGAATGCCTTTGAGCCAAAATTTAAAATTGACGATGAGGTCAGTATTTTAATATCCACCACCAATCCTGAAGCTAGTATTCCCTTTAATCTTTTTAGAGGTGTTGCCGAATCTGGCGGCACGCCCGATCAAGTAAGTTATTTGGTCGATAAATACGGAGAAATTGATTTTCCTGTCTTAGGTAAAATTAAAGTTGCCGGGCTCTCGCCTGATGAATTGCGAACGCTGCTTAGAAGTAAACTAGAAGGGACCTACTTAAACGACCCCATTATCAACATTCGCTTAAAAAACTTTAGAGTTACGGTGTTGGGCGCAGTGAATAGACCCGGAACCTATTTGGTCTTAGGAGAACGTGTCACCATTCTAGAAGCCTTGGGTTTAGCTGGAGATTTAAATATTCAAGGGAAGCGTCAAAATATAATGGTGTTGCGGGATTTTAATGGTACCAAAGTGACTCGACGAATTGATATTACCTCAAAGGAAGCTTTTAAAAACCCCATGTTTTATCTTACCCAAAACGATGTAGTTTATGTTGAGCCAAGTGAATCTGCGATTAAAACTTCAGCACTGGACCAAAGGGTCACGATAGGTATTTCCTTAGTTACTTTTGCCATTACTTCTGTACTGCTTTTGACAAGATAATTTAAATATATAAAACGTTACGCCTATTATGGAATTAAATTCCGATATCCCTTCTTCCAATACCTTCGATTTTAAAGGCTTTATTAAAACCTATACTAAAAATTGGAAATGGTTTTTTATAACGCTAGTTGGTTTTTTGGCTTTGGCTTTTGTTTTTATCCGATACTCTCAACCGCAGTATGCGGCAGAAGCGCGAGTGCAGATCTTAGGAGAAAGCGGCGCAAATCCAGAGCTAAGTGCCTTTCAAGATTTGGGCATCTTATCCGAGAGTAGCATGAGTTCTGGCATTGAAGATGAAATTTTAGCCTTTAAATCGCGCTCTAATTTAATTGAGGTGGTCAACGAATTGAATTTGAACATAAAAATTGAAGCTTTAGGAAAAATTTTGAGTAGTGAATTATACAAATCCGCACCTTTTAAGATAAATTTTATAGCTTCCGATTCTATAATACGAAACTCCAGCTTTCAATTTTATATCGATTTTTATTCGGAGACTAGCTTTAATTATGCTACAGAAGAAGATGGACCCACAAAAATATATTTTTTTGGCTCAAATATCCCGTCGCCTATTGGAGATATTGTGATTACTCCCGATGATTTAAAAAGCCTAAAATCGAGTCTAGGAAGGCGTTTTAAGATTTCAATTGCCCCTGTAATTGCCGTGGCCCAGTCGTATCAAAATAGAATTGCTATCGCACCCTTAGCCAAATCAACGACTATCCTAAATCTCTATTTAACTGATCCCATACCGCAAAAAGCTAAGGATGTCATCAATACCTTAATTAAGGTCTATAATAAAAATGCCGTTTTAGATAAAAAAGCCATTGCTGATAAAACCTCTAATTTTATTAATGATAGGATCACAGAAATTTATTCGGAATTATCGGAGGTAGACCAATCTGCCCAAGATTTTAAGACCGGTCGCGGGATTACCGATATTGCTTCAGAAGCCAGCATGAACCTGAATTTAGGGGCAGCAAATCGTCAAGAATTATCAGCAGTGACCACCGAGTTGCAGATAGCCCAATCGATGCGCGATATCGTAGAAGACACCGAGGGCTACGAAACCTTGCCTTCAAATATTGGCTTGTCTGACGGAACAATAGGGTCTACCACAGGGCGTTATAATGAATTGGTGCTCGAGCGTAATAGGTTGTTAAAAAGTGCTAATGAACAAAACCCTACCATCATCAATTTAAATCAACAGTTAGATGCTTTAAAGGGGAATTTAAAAAACAGTATCAACAGTATAACCAATAACTTAAGCATGCAAGTTAACAGCTTGAGTGGGCAATTAGCTAGAATCAACTCTAAAATATACTCATCACCAAAAAATGAACGAGCTTTAACGGATATTAGTAGGGAGCAGAATACCATTGAAGCTCTATACATATACTTATTAGAGAAACGCGAAGAGTCTCAGATCGCTTATGCCTCTTCAGCACCCAAATTAAAAGTGGTCGATGAAGCTTTTGCTCAAAGTTCAGCCCCCGTTTCGCCGAATAAATTATCGATTTATTTTGCAGCGTTATTTTTTGGGCTTGTCATTCCTTTTGGAATTATTTATGTGAACGATTTACTAGACTCAAAAGTGAGCAATAAATCACAATTAGAAAAATTAACCAAAGATATTCCGGTACTGGCCGAACTCCCAAAAATTACGAGAAAAAAGCAAAAGATTTTAGTAAAAGACGACCGATCGGTATTGGCAGAATCACTGCGTATTCTCCGAACCAATTTAGATTATTTGATCAATACCAAAAAGAATTCCACCCATAAAAATAATGTCATCTATGTCACCTCTAGCGTGTCGGGTGAAGGAAAAACCTTTATTGCTTCTAATCTGGCTATGGTTTTAGCGAATACAGGTAAGAAGGTGGTATTGCTTGGTGCTGATATTCGAAACCCAAAAATCTACTCTTTCTTTAATGAAAGTCAAAAAGACGTAGACGCTTTAGGAAAGTCTGGTGCCCAAAGAACCGATAATTTTGGATTAACCGATTTTCTGTTCGATAAAACCTTAGAATCCAAAGATATCATAAAGAGCTTATTGGTGCACACCAATGAAATAGATGTGATCTACTCAGGAAAAACACCACCCAACCCCGCTGAATTGTTAATGAGTCCAAGATTTAAAGACTTAGTCGCCGATATCAGTGCTAGCTATGATTATGTGATTGTAGATACCGCTCCTTTAATGGTAGTGTCTGATACTTTAATCATTAGCAAATTTTCCGATCATATTATTTATGTGACTAGGGCTGGGGTGTCAGAAACCAACGTGGTTAACTTCCCTATAAAACTTCAGCAAGAAGGTAAATTAAATAACTTATCGTTTGTGGTCAATGACGTTAAGGAAACTAATTTAGGCTACGGTGGAAAATACGGATATGGCTACAACGAAACTGTGAAAAAGTGGTGGAGGTTTGGCGCGTAAATGGAGTTGAAGATGTACTGATTTGAGGATTAGTAGATTTAAAGATGTGATGATTTGTGGATTTGAAGATTTGAGGATTTGAAGATGTACTGATTTGAGAATTAGTAGATTTGAGGATTAGTAGGTATGGGGATTTAAAGATGTGATGATTTGTGGATTTTAGGATTGGAAGATTTGAAGATGGATGCTAGGTACATTAGCTTGCATAGCAGGAGCAAGGGGGTCTAAATAGAACAACATGTTTTAGTAGTTTTACTACCCACTACCCACTACTACCCTCTAACAACTACCAACCAACAACCAACAACCAACCGCTACCCAAAATTATAGTTCGTTTTCTCTAGTATCGGTAAAATTTTCTTGACCAGTGTATCATTAATCTTTATGTTCTTTAAGGCTTCTAGCTGCTTTAGGTTGTGCACATCAGTCCCCGCAAAATCGATTAAATTTTTATCCAATAACTTATGGGCCACTTTCGTTACTTCACTCCCATAATAGTTGCCTAAAGACAATAAATTCAATTGAAACAATAGTCCCTTATTTTTGTAGGCCTCGTATTTGTTGGTGTGGTGTAAATACTGATACCGCTCAGGATGGGCGAAAATAGGGAAGTATTGAGCCCTACTTATTTTTTGTACAGCATCCTTAAAATTGAGCGAGGCCTGTAAATACGACATTTCGATTAACAAATACCGCTTTTTTAGGGGCATCACTTCTTGATTTTCTAAAAGATGCTCAAAATTAGCGTCGATCATATGCTCCGCCGCGGCTTCTATGGTAATGGGTAACTCTAGTTTGTGTACTTCGCTTTGTAGCCTAGCGAGCGATTGCCGTATGCTATCCGGTGTGTTCGGATAATAATGATCCATGATATGGGGCGTGGCAATAAAATTCGTGATCCCTAGCTCAGAAAAAGAATGTAGTAATTGTAAGCTGTCTTCAACGGTCTTTGCACCGTCATCAATACCGGGTAAAATATGGTTGTGAATATCAATAAATCTCCCTAAATAATCTACTAAAAACTTCTTTTTGCTAAATATGTGAAACATAAACCCTGTTTAAAAAACAAAAGTACTTTATATAAGTGAAGGGACAGAAACAGCAGTACTAAGTTTTAATTTTTTTTTATGATTTTATTGCAATATTTTCTCTGCACTAACGCTATTTTTGCTCAAAAAAAGTGATACTAGATTACATCATAGCCATGTTGTGGAGCCTATCTCCTTTTGGTGAGGCTAAAGTGGGCATTCCCTTTGGAATGTTAAAGGGACTCAATATTTATTTGGTTTTTTTACTTTGCTTTGCCGCCAATGTATTGGTTTTTCCTATGATGTTATTTTTTCTAGATAAAATTAACCACTATTTTTTACGTTGGCGCTTCTACAAAAAATCAGCCATCTACGTAGCCCGAAAGGCAAAAGTAGGTTCTGGCGATAAGATAAAAAAATACGGATTTTGGGGACTGATGTTTTTTGTGATGATTCCACTACCGGGAACGGGGGTTTATGCGGGTAGTATTGCTACCTACTTGTTCAAAATAGAGAAAAAAAGTGCCTTTTTAGCGAACGTAATCGGCATTTTCTTTTCCTCACTGATTGTATGGGTAACTACCTATCTCACCATGCAAGGCATTGCTCAATAATACCGAGTAGAAACCCACTAGCTAACCACACATTGCGCCAAAGGGGTTCACTCTGCACGAAATCATCTTAAGTATTCTAATCTTCAATTCTGGCTTTTTATGGCCTAGTTCCCTGGCAGGAATTATATTTCCACCGCAGAAAGCGTTAAGAATCAAATGCTGTTTGAGCGATAGCGAGTTCATTTGATTTAGCGTTGAGGATGTGAAATAGTTCCGAAGGGACAAGCCTTGATTTTTTTGGTTCGTTTTTTTATCAAGAAAAAAATGAACATGCTCAAAACATGGTTAACAAGCGGTCAGTTAGTTGAAAATCAATATCCTACAACAAATTTATTTTCATAATACATTGAAGCGGTTAGCGCGGAATGTTCAAGTTACTTTCTACCTCCCAATTTGAATGGCGCTTTT
>CAXBCN010000011.1:0-101325 GCA_963974535.1 uncultured Cellulophaga sp. | reverse complement strand
ATATTTGATAACGAAAATTAATTAAAAACGGTCAACTCTAATCAGGGAAGTTCATACACTTAAATTTTGCCAATTAGGAACATAGTTGTCTTGCTGAGCTTGTCGAAGCACTTTTAAATATTCACCAAGGTCTGCGACAGGCTAAGACGGACATTACGCTATTCATTTTTCATTACAATGTACTAAGAATATCAGTTCTACGATTATTTTAATAATAAACCTATTTCACCACAAAACTCTTTTCAGGAATTCTGCCTATAGCTCCTTTAAAAAAAGTTTTGTAAATTTTAAAATCTGCTGCTACATTTTCGCTAGTCAAATAGGGTTGTGATATTTTAACTTGTTTATGTCCAAAATCGAAGGCCACCATAACTACTGGAACTTGAGCCGTTTTTGCAATATAATAGAATCCTGTTTTCCATTCCGTTACTTTTTTGCGTGTTCCTTCAGGGGATAAGGCTAATCTGAATATTTTTTTTGTTTTAAAAATATTTGCTATGGCAGCTACAGTATCGCTTTTTTTATCTCGAATAATGGGGGCACCTCCTACCCATTTCAAATACCAACCTATTGGTGGTTGAAATAAGCTCGCTTTTCCAATAAAATTAATTTCCTTATTCCATACTTTCCGCACCAATAAACCAAGAAAAAAGTCGGCGTAACTCGTATGCGGTACCACAATAATAACGCATTTAGCGATCTCAGGAAAATCACCGACGAGCTTCCATTTCATGATTCTAAAATATATGAATTTAGCAATAGCTTGGATCATGGAGTTTTGGGTTAATTTTAAGGTTTAAAATCGTTGTTCTTTAGTACTTGTTAGTTTTATAAATTCTAATACGACAGTGCATTACGTACAGCCCTGAGCTAAAATTGAACTTGCGCTTGAACTTGAACTTTTTTTTTAAATCTTCTTAAACAAAGCCAACAATCGCTCTCTGGTCATAATCGTTTTCCAGTCTTTGCCTAAAGCATTTTCCCATAAAGGTACAAGGCCAAAAGAAACATGGAGCATAACATCAAATTGTTCTTCGCTAAGGTGGGCACAAACGCCAGTGGGTAAGGAGATTTGGTGTTTTTCTTGCATTTTTTTGAAGATTTCAACACCTTTTGGATAAAACTCCTCTAAATATTGAAATACCAAACAGTTGCCAATGCCGTGTTTGATGCCTAAAACATAAGACAAACCGTAACTCATGGCGTGGGCAACACCTACTTGCGAATAGGCAATACTCATTCCCCCATGCCAAGAGGCCATCATTAATTTATCTCTTGAATCTTCAGCATTCAGATCTTCTAAATATACCTCTTTGCATAAGTCTAAAGCTTTCTCTCCGTAACTCTGACTAAAGGCATTTAAATACGTACCCGTAAGCGATTCTATACAGTGAATATAACAGTCCATCCCCGTATAAAACCATTGGTCTTTTGGAACACCCTGCGTTAAACTAGGGTCTAGTATTACTTGATCAAAGGGGGTATAGTCCGAATTGATGCCTAATTTTTTCTCCGGTCCCATCAATACCGTCGTCCTTGAAACCTCTGCCCCAGTGCCACTAATAGTCGGGATACCCACATGATAAATAGCGGGTTTTTTTACCAAATCCCAACCCTGGTAAGCTTCAGCACTCCCTTCGTTGGTCAACATAATAGCCACTGCTTTTGCTACATCTAATAAAGTACCGCCACCAATACCAATAATTCCCGAAGGCAATTCGGAATAACTATCCTTTATTTTTTGAACTAATACATCAATCTGATTTGTTTTAGGCTCTTCCTCAGAGGAAATAAAAATAATTTGATCATCAAATAACAAGGGGATTTGCTGCCTCAAAGTATGCCCTTCGAATACGGCATCTACAAAAAATATAAAAGGAGCATCAGAATTTTTGCGTTTAGGCATCAGTATTTCACCTAATTGTTGAAAACTACCATTACCAAAAACCACTCTGGGCACCATCGGAAAATTCCTATACTGCATGCTTATAAAAATTTTAAAAGTTCTTTTAATCCATTTATAGTTTGATACGTTTTTCCATTGGTATCATTTTCATGTACCTCTTCATGCTGCCACGTAGTATGAAAAGGTACATGAATGGCTTTTGCCCCGATATTCACTAAAGGTAGAACGTCTGATTTTAAGGAGTTACCAACCATTAAAAATTCATCGATTGGCACTTCTAAATGTGCCAATAAATTTTGATAATTAAGTTCTTTTTTATCACTCAACACTTCTACATGATGAAAATATTGTAGCATATTAGAACGTTCTAATTTGCGTTCTTGATCTAATAAATCGCCTTTTGTAAGGACTATTAATCGGTACTTTTTAGACAGGGCTTCTAATACGTGTTGCACATCAGGCAGTAATTCTACGGGATGTGAAATCATCTCTTTACCGATGTCTAGAATTTTTGCTATGGTCTTTTGAGGTACTTTGTTGTTCGACAAATCTAAAGCCGATTCAATCATCGACAGCATAAAACCCTTAATCCCGTAACCATAAAGCGATAAGTTATCAATTTCTACTTTAAAAAGTTCTTGGTCTATCTTATTTTTAGTTTCATACCCTTCTAGGAAGCTTGCAAATTTTTCTTCGGCTTCTCTAAAATAGGTTTCATTCACCCAAAGGGTATCATCTGCATCAAAACCAATGACTTTAATACGTTTGTAGTCTATTTCCATGCCTTTATCGCTCTTTCTAAGTCCTCCGGGGTATCTATTTCGATCCCAGAAACAGTAGTTTCGACCATTTTTAATTTTTTACCGTACTCCAAATAACGTATGGCTTCAATTTTTTCTGTTGCTTCTAATGGCAACATGGGCCAACGCTTAAAATCCATCAAAGCTCTTTTTCTAAAGGCGTAAATACCCTTGTGCTTGTAGTAATGGCTATTTACATCTTTGGCTCTTGGATAAGGAATAGGCGATCTTGAAAAATAAAGGGCTAGGTTATTTTTGTCGACAATAACTTTTACCGTATTCGGATTATTGATCTCATCCCAATCGGTTATTTTCACCATTAAGGAGGCCAAATCTATTTCTTGATTTGTATCTTGATCAAACACTTGCAAAACACTAGCTAAACTTTCTTTTTCGGTAAAGGGTTCGTCTCCTTGAACATTCACAATAATATCAACATCCATGTGCTCCACAGCTTCTGCAATTCGGTCGCTACCACATTCGTGTGTTTCTTTACTCATGATAGCTTTACCGCCAGCTTCAACAATTAAATCATAGATTTGTGTGCTATCGGTAACTACAAATACCTCGTCGAATAAGTTGGTTTGTACTGTTGCTTCATAGGTTCTTAGAATTACAGGTTTTCCAGCCAAGTCTTGCATAAGCTTAGCGGGAAAACGCGAAGCCGCTAGTCGCGCGGGGATCATAGCTATTTTCTTCATTTTACTTAATGATATTTTTTATAATTTCGTTTTTCTTGGGCGTAATTTTCTATAAATCCAGAAAATTACAGTCAAAATAATAATCACCAAAATGATGGCGAATACTGGTGCAAATAACGATGCTGTTGTGACCACAATGGCCGTACCTGTTTCTACGGTGGCTACTATGGGGTTGGCTAAGCCTCCTGTTGTAGCCGTTGAAGCTAACCTACTTGTCGCAGATGCCCCTTTAATTGCAGTAGCAGTACCTCCACCAGCAATAATGGCCAAAGACCAAGTCACCAAAGGATCTAAATTGGCAAGGGTTGATACCATAACCGCGGTACCTGCAATTGCTGCTAATGGCACCGAAAAGCCATCGAGGAGGTTATCAAACCAAGGAATAAAGTAAGCGAAAATTTCTAATAGGATAGCTACCCCAAAGATGATGACCGCGGCCAGACTGCCAATCCATTGCCAACTATCATTAAGCTCCCAAAGGTTAAAATACGACGCCAAACTAAGGGCAAATAGAGGTAAAAAAACACGAAAACCCACTGAAGCCGCTAATCCAATCCCTAAAAAAATGCTTAAAATAGTCTCCGTGGTCATGCTCAACTCTGATTTTGATAGTACCTAATGCTCCCTTAGTCCAGAAAAAAATCTTTCTTAAAACCAATCAAATATAACTTATTTTTAGCTCTTGTTACCGCTGTATACAACCAGCGCATATTTTCTTTATCCAATCCGTTAGGCATATAGGGTTGTTCTACAAAAACGGTGTCCCACTGCCCCCCTTGTGATTTATGACAAGTAATAGCATAAGAGAATTTTACTTGTAGGGCATTGAAAAAAGAATTGTTTTTTACGGCCATGAATTTTTTATATTTTGAGGTTTCATTCTCATAATCTTTCATAACCTCTTGGTATAACCTGTTGCCATCTTCATAAGGTAGCGAAGGCGCTTCCGCAGTAATGGTATCTAAAAGCAGCACAGTTTCGAAAGCCTCTTGCTTTGGGTAGTCGACCATTTTTACCTTTACTTCGGCGAATTTAAAGGTGTATATTTCTTTAATACTAAAAATTTCAAGTACTTCAATAATATCGCCATTGGCAATAAAACCGGCTTCGGAGTTTGGTTTCAGCCAAAAATAATTATTTTTAACCACCATCATATAATCCCCTACCGAAATATCATTTTCTAAATTTAGAATCCGTTTTCGAATATTTTCGTTGTACAGGTTGGCTCTTTTATTGGAGCGAACTATAAAAGCGGTTTCTTCTTTGCCGTTAACCGAATACGATTCTTCTATCGCTTCTAAAATTTCATTACCCTCTATCAAGCGAACAATGTCTTTAAAAGGTGCTACATCAAACTTAAAATCATCATAGAATTCACCTTGCAATTGCTCCCTTAAATTTGTGGCATTGTATAAAATTCCTGAGTCTTGAGCTTGCCGCACTACTTCATCTAACTCTAATAATTTTACCTCTTTATTATAATTCAAACTCAATCTTCCCTCATCTAAAGCAGGACTCAACTCTAACTTAACAGGTGGTAACTGCGCTGTATCACCTATCAATATAAGTTTACACCCATGACCAGCATATACAAACTGAATTAAATCATCAAGAAGGGATCCGTTTTCAAATAGTTTAGAATCAGCTGGTGTATCGGGAATCATTGAGGCTTCATCTACTATAAATAAGGTATTTCTATGCTTGTTTGGCGCTAAAACAAAGTGTACCCCGCCTCCACTCTGCTTTTTAGGAAAATAAATTTTCCTATGTATGGTAAAAGCTTGTGTATTGGCGTAATTCGACATCACTTTTGCCGCCCTACCTGTGGGTGCCATCAATACGGTTTTCATAGTCGTATGCCATAAATTGGCCACTATAGTGCCAATAATGGTTGTTTTTCCTGTACCTGCAAAGCCCTTTAATAAAAAAATAGTGTCCTTTTCTTTCGTTAAAATGTAATTCGATAATTCCTCCAAAGCCCTGTTTTGTCGGTGGGTGGGTTCATGGGGAAATTTCTCTTTTAAAAGGACATTGAATGTTTCTGGAGTTAAAGCTTTCATATAGCCTCAAAGATAATGATGATTTTTAAGCACAAATACTTTTGTGATTAAAAAAAAATTGTAGATTTGTGTTAACCACATTAATTAAATAACACGAAAAAAAAATGAAGATCGTTTTACAAATTATACTTTGGATAGCATGTTTTGGTTTCGCATACCTAATTTACAAATCCGTAAATGCTCCACTTGAATTTGCCAATGTGAAACAAGAACGTTTCCAAAAAGTCATCAATAACTTAAAGGATATTAGAAATTCACAAGAAGCGTATAAATTATCGAACGGTAGCTATGCTAAAGATTTTAATTCTTTGATTAATTTTGTAGAAACTGGCAAGTATGTGATTACCCAACAAAGAGACACTTCGTATACCGAATTTGATAAAAACTTTGGTATCGATATGTTGGTTGAGAAAAAAATCATCGATACCTTAGATTTTGTTTCTGTAAAAGATTCTTTATTCAAAAACGATGATCGTTACAAAAACATGATGAATGTTCCTTTTGCTCAAAACAATGAAACATTCACAATGGAGGCAGGTTTTATTGAAAAAAGTGGAATTAAAGCTGCTGTTTTCGTAGCTAAGGTACCAAAAGAAGTAGTTTTATATGACCAACCTAAAGACTTAGTATCTCGTGAAAAAACCTACGTAAATGTTGAGGAGGTAAATGGTGCTGATATACGAGTTGGCTCTATGGAAGAAGTGAGCACCAACGGAAATTGGCCAATGATTTATGACAAAAAGAAACGAAACTAATATTCAAGACAACTCTGATTTGAGTTATACAAAATTGTCCATTCAGATTAGTTTGAATGGACTTTCTTTTTGTGTCCTAGACGCTATTGGCAATACCATTATAAAACAAGAGAGTCTTAGCTTTTCAGAGGAATTAATTCCTTTTCAGGTTTTAAAAAACTTAAAAGAGCTTCTGGAAAAAAACGAAGTAACCAAAATGTCATTTTCTGACATTACCATCATACATCGTAATACCTTGTTCAGCCTAGTTCCCAAAGCCTTATTTCATGAAAAAGAATTAGCCAACTACCTTAAGTTTAATACTAAAATATTGGCAAACGACCATATTTCTTTTGACGAGATTGCTAATTATGATATTGTCAATGTGTATGTACCCTTTGTGAATATTAACAACTATATCTATGAACTTTTTGGGGAGTTTGAATACCAACACAATGGCACCGTACTCATTCAAAGCTTACTGACTAATTTTGATGGCGGAAAAGAGCCCATTTGCTATGTACACGTCCTTGAAAACCAAATAGATATCACGGTTATTGAAAATAAAAAATTAGTATTATACAACAGTTTTACGTACAGCAGCAAGGAAGATTTTATTTATTATATACTTTTCGTTATTGAACAATTAAAATTAGATACAGAGAGCCTAAGTTTAAAACTTTTTGGAGCTATTGAAGAAGGGGATAGCCTTTATAATTTATGCCATACCTATGTTCGAAATGTGGCTGTTTTTATTCCGTCAAATCTTTTTTCGATGACCGGAATTCATGACCATAAGAGCATAGATTTTACAACTTTAAGTGCACTCTAATGAGAATTATATCTGGGATACATAAAGGAAGAAGAATTACGGCACCAAAAAAATTACCTGTACGGCCCACGACAGATATGGCGAAAGAAGGCTTATTTAATATTTTAAACAATAGCTATTATTTTGCAGATATAAAGGTATTAGACTTGTTTTCAGGCACGGGTAATGTGGCTTATGAATTTGGCTCTAGAGGTTGTACCAGCATTACGTGTGTAGACGAGGATCAAGGTTGTATTAACTTTATTATCAAAACTACCGAAACCTTAGCATTACCTATTACGGCTGTAAAGAGTGATGTTTTTAGCTTTCTTCTAAAAACAAAACAAGCATCTGATATTGTATTTGCAGACCCTCCCTATGATTTGACACTAGAGGATTTTAGTCAAATACCTGCACTAGTATTTGCACATAATTTGCTCTTAGAGAATGGACTTTTAATCATAGAGCATTCAAAACATACCGACTTATCTATGTTACCTCATTTCACAAAGCAAAGAAAATATGGTGGGAGTGTTTTTAGTTTTTTTGAAGCCACCTAAAGTCTAATACCTTTAATACCAATTTGCTTTAAGGATATCAAGCCAAACAAACCTAATGATGAACAATCTGAGCTTCCCTATTAAATTCGTATTCCATATTTCAACATTTTCAAATGATTTTACTGCCACTGATGCTACTGGAAAAACAATAGCTTTTGTAAAGCAAAAGTTATTTAAACTTAAAGAAGATGTTTCTGTTTTTCAAAATGAAAGTAAAAGTAAGTTGCTTTTTAAAATTAATGCCGATACATGGATTGACTTTTCAACGGCTTATGAATTTACCAATTCAGAAGGTATAGTTCTCGGGAAAATAGCACGAAAAGGTTGGGCATCTATTTGGAAAGCGAAGTATGAATTAATAGATCAACATCAAAAACTACAGTACCATATTCGAGAAGAAAATGCTTGGGTAAAAATAATGGATGGAGTTTTAGGTCAGATTCCCATTTTAAATTTTTTCACAGGCTACGTATTCAATCCCTCGTACCTCATTACCAATTTGGATAACAAAAAGGTTGCCCGCTTAAAGAAAGAAGCCTCTTTTTTTGGTCGAAAATTTGAAGTCACAAAATTAAACGACATGGACCAAGATGATGAACAGCGCATTATCTTAGGTTTTATGATGATGATTTTGTTAGAAAGAAGAAGAGGATAAGATAATAGTGGACAAATGACATTTGGCAGTTGTAAAAATTCTGGAAACCTGATGCTGGAGTACCTTATATGGCAGTTACCTACTCATCAATTCGGTTTTCTATTTTAAGTACGCGAAGCTTGATTTTTAAAGTTTTTTTGGATAAAAAAAGCAGGTCATAAGCCGGATTCTGTTCGTTTTGAATAAACTTCAAAACTACCTTATCATTTATCTCGACTTTTAATTACTTAAAAGCTCTAACCGCCTACCCTTCAACACGAGCGTGCAGCCCTTAAAGCTGATTTACATGACGTTTCACCGTATAGAGTTTACCTGGTTTCACTACAGCATTACCTGTACTTGCTTTCTGTTGCACTTGTCCTACTTTAAAACTAGTTTAAAGCGACGGGCATTACCCGCTATACTGCACTATGGTGTCCGGACTTTCCTCCTTGTCCCGAACTTAATTCGGGAGCTGTTCTTGCATTCAAAAATACTAGATAGCTGCTAAAACGAGTTCAGCACACGGCGATAAGGTGACCTGCTTTGGCAAAGGTAAATAAAAAAAATCGTGAATGATCAAGAAGAAAAAAACTAGTTTATACCGCTTCAAGGTAGCGCCATCTTTGAAAACGTTTTAATCGCCAATTGTTGATAAATAAATACCATATCTACATAATCTACACCATATAATACTTAGCTATTTTTATCTTTGTAGCAAGATATACCCAGTCAAAATTTAATTAAATAAAAAGCAGCAATCATTGGAGCCTTTTGTAGTATCTGCACGTAAATACAGACCTCAGACATTTAAGGATGTTGTTGGGCAAGAAGCCATAACAAATACGCTTTTAAATGCTATTGAGAACAATCATCTAGCACAAGCTTTATTGTTTTGTGGTCCTAGAGGTGTAGGTAAAACCACCTGTGCACGAATATTAGCTAAAAAAATTAACGAGGATGGCAGCCATCAGCAAAAAGATGAAGATTTTGCTTTTAATATTTTTGAGTTAGATGCCGCTTCTAACAATTCTGTTGATGACATTCGAAACTTAACTGATCAAGTTAGGATTCCTCCCCAAGTTGGCAAATACAAGGTTTATATTATTGATGAGGTTCATATGTTATCTCAATCTGCTTTTAATGCCTTTTTAAAAACCCTAGAAGAGCCCCCTAAACACGCTATATTTATTTTAGCGACTACGGAAAAGCACAAAATTATCCCTACTATTTTATCACGTTGTCAAATCTTTGATTTTAAACGTATTACCGTAAAAGATGCTGCTCAGTATTTAAAATATATCGCCGAAAACCAAGAGATAGAGGCCGATGATGATGCCTTACATATTATTGCTCAAAAAGCGGATGGCGCCATGCGAGATGCGCTTTCTATTTTTGACAGAGTGGTTAGTTTTTCAGGTAAAAAATTAACGCGAAAAGCAGTGACTGAAAATTTAAACGTATTAGATTATGATACGTATTTTTCAGCTACTAATTTTATTCTAGAACACGATATTCCGTCTTTGTTAGTTTTATTTAATGATGCACTTGCAAAAGGTTTTGATGGACATCATTTTATTGCAGGATTAGCTGCTCATTTTAGAGATTTAATGGTGTGTCAACATCCCACAACTATAGCCCTTTTAGAGGTTGGTGAAGAGGCTAAAAAGCAGTACCTAGAGCAATCTAAAAAGACTTCAAGTTCTTTTTTATTGCAGGCTATAGATATTGCCAATGATTGTGATTTAAAATTTAAAACCAGTAAAAATCAACGGCTTTTAGTTGAACTTAGCCTAATGAAATTATCCTCTATCAATTTTGATGGAGAAAAAAAAAATCAGAATCTCTAAATAAGGTATCCCAATATATTCTACCGGCTGCGACTTTTAAAAATAAACTTGCATCAAAAAATAGCATTTCTAATGCCGAACAGGTACTAAGCAAAAAAGAACTTCCTAACCTGGCCGATGAAAAATTAGATACTATTTCACCGGCGGACCTTAAGACAGCTGCCGATACACAAACTTCTGCTACAGCAACGGAGCAAAAAATTACACCTGAACTAAAAAACGAAGTTAAAGAAATAGAACCTTCAGCGAAGCCTGAAGACAAACCTGCCAAATTAACTATTCATAGCCCACAAAATCGAGTCTCTGGATTGTCTTTATCTAGTTTAAAGTTAAAAAAAGAACATCAACTCAATAGAAAAGAAGCTATTGTTGATGAAAGCAAGCTCCCAAGATCAAAATTTACAGAAGAGGAAATGCAAAAGCATTGGGCTGATTTTGTAAAAATAATTGATGCTGATGGTAGAAAAATATTAGCTTCAAACTTAAACACGGATATTCCAAAATTAAGAGATCAAAATACGATCTGGATTGAACTACCCAATAGTACAATGAAGAAAGAAATTGAACGAGAGCAGTTCGATTTAATTGAATATTTAAGAGCAAAATTAGACAATCACTTTATAAAAATAAAAATTACCGTTAACGAAACTACCGCAAAAAAGTTCGCTTTCACACCCGAAGAAAAATATGAAAAGCTGAGAGAAAAAAATCCGGCTATCGATGTGCTAAGGCGAGAGTTTGATTTGGATTTGTAGTGGTTAGTGGTTAGTGGTTAGTGGAAAATGAAATTTTTCAAGTCAGAAGCAGAATTTATGGTTAGCATTTTTTAAGCTTGAACTTGAGAACTATTAATTTTTAATGAAATAAGATGTTAGGATTAAAATTACCAACAGACCCAAGATGGGTAAATATCGTAGAAAAAAATATTGATGAAATACTAACTGATCATGCCTATTGCGAGCAAAAAGCAGCGTCTACAGCGGTTTCCTTAATTGTTTCTTTTCCTGAGTATACTGATTTGGTACAAGAAATGATAGCGCTTGTTCGTGAAGAAATGGGTCATTTTAAAATGGTTCATGACCGCATTTTAGACCGGGGACAAGTCTTGGGTAGAGACCGCAAAGATTTGTATGTTATTGAGTTATTAAAATTTTTTCCTAAAGGAGGGAGTAGAACTACACAGCTGGTACACCGGCTTTTGTACGCAGCCCTAATTGAGGCTAGAAGTTGTGAACGCTTTAGGCTACTTTCGGAAGAATTACAAGACAAAGAACTAGCCGAATTTTACCATAAATTAATGATTAGCGAAGCCGGTCACTACACCATGTTTTTGAAATTTGCTAGACAATACGGGGATCGCCAAGTAGTAGATCAAAAATGGAATGACTTGCTGCAATATGAAGCTTCTATCATGAAAAATTTAGGGACAACAGGTAGTATTCACGGATAAATAGTTTTATTTGCCGGCGTAATATAAGGTTTTAATAATCCCATCTGATAGCCCTATTTTTGGTACGTGGATTATTTTTGAACCACTCCATTTTGCTGCTTGTAAAAATATCTTAGTTGCAGGAATAATAACGTCTGCGCGATCAGGGTTTAAACCTAACTCTGAAATTCGCTCCTCATAGGTTAAACTTTCTAAAAAAGCGTATTGCGCTTTTAACCATAAAAAAGAAAGTGACTCGCCCTCTTTACGGCCTGAAATTTTATGTAATTTATTGATATTACCCCCCGAGCCAATGATTGCAATATTGGGAATATTTTTAACGTGTTCTTTGATCCAATCTTCTAATTTTTGCCAAGTACCCTCACCTACCATGTTATTTAGCAAACGAACCGTTCCCAGTTTAAAGGATTTTGATATTTTAATTTTTCCTTCCGTAAAAAGTGTAAATTCTGTGCTTCCACCTCCAACATCAATATACAAATACGATTTATCTTTTTGCATCAGTTGTTTTAAATCAGTTGACGCAATGATAGCCGCTTCTTTTTTACCGTCAATCAAATCTATTTGGATGCCGGCTTCGTCTTGAACTCGCTTAATAATTTCTAGTCCGTTATTCGCCTCGCGCATGGCTGATGTGGCACAAGCCATATAATTTTCGACACCTGCAACATCCATTAAAAGTTTAAAGGCCTTCATGGTGTCAACAATTCTATTGGCGTTTCTTTCGGATATTTCACCAACCGTAAAAGAATCTTCTCCTAAACGAACGGGAACCCTTACTAAAGCACTTTTTCTAAATTGAGTTACTTTATTTTTTTCTTCAATAATATTATGGGTCAGTAATCGAATGGCATTAGAACCTATATCAATAGCGGCAAATTTTCTTACTTTCAAATTCTAAAATTTAAGATTCTAATTTAGCTTTGTAATATTCGTATAATGCAAACTGTGACCTTACTTCAGGCCCTTTTACTTTGCGGTAGGCATTTTCTTGATTTTCACAAAAAAGTCTAGCCTTTAAATTATCACTCCATGAAATCTCAAAAGTGTCTATCAATTCTTGCTTTATATCTTCGTCGTAAATAGGACAACCTACCTCTACGCGATAGTCGATGTTACGCGTCATCCAATCGGCAGAAGAAATATAAACTTTGGGCTTTCCATTATTAGCAAATATAAACTGACGTGGATGTTCTAAAAATTTATCTACAACACTTATCGCTTCAATATTTTCACTCATTCCTTTCACGCCAGGAATTAAACAACAAATACCTCTAATGATCAATTGTATTTTTACCCCCGCCCTACTTGCAGCGTATAGCTTATCTACCATTTTATAGGAAGTAAAGCTATTCATCTTAATTTTTATATACGCTTCTTTACCCGCTTTTGCATTCGCTATCTCTGTATCAATCAATTTTTTGAATACATTTTTTGTATAATGAGGTGATACAATTAAATGTTTGTATTTATTGATTTTGTAGGTGGTTTCAAAAAAGTCGAACACCTTATTTAACTCCTTTAAAATATTTTCATTTGCCGTAAACAAGGTAAAATCGGTATAGATACGTGCAGTAGACTCATTAAAGTTTCCGGTACTAATAAAACCGTATCGTTTAATATCCGCTCCCTCTTCACGCTCAATTAAACATATTTTACTGTGTACTTTTAAGCCTGGCACTCCAAATTTAAGTTTTACTCCCTCGGCTTGTAATTGCTCAGCATACTCAATATTGGCTTGTTCGTCAAAACGCGCTTGAAGTTCTATCTGAACGGTAACCTGCTTGCCATTTTTTACAGCATTAATTAATGAAGCTGCTACCTGAGAGTTATTTGCCAAACGGTATACGGTAATTTTTATAGCCCGTACTTTTGGATCTAATGCGGCTTCTCTTAGAAATTTAATGATATAAGAAAAGGTATGATAGGGCGTATATTGTAAGTAATCTTTTTTGCTGATGCTTTCAAAAATACTGCTCTCTAAACTCAAGCCTTGAACAGGTAAAGGTTTAATTTTATCGTACAATAAATCTTGTCTACCTAAGCTAGGGAAGTTCATGTAATCTCGTCTATTATGATATCTACCTCCAGGAATAACACTATCCGTATCTTCGATTAGCATTTTTTCCTTTAGAAAATTAAGCGTGTCTTTCGAGATACTTTTATCGTAAACAAAACGAACGGGATCACTTATTTTTCGATGCTCTACACTGGAGGATAACTTTTCGATAAAACTTTTACTTAAATCGTTGTCCATATCAAGCTCTGCATCACGCGTAATTTTAATCATGTGAGCCGAAATAGACGTATATTCAAACATATTAAAAATGTTTGCCAGGCAATAGCGTATTAAATCATCTAAAATAATAATATAACTATTTTCTCCTTCTTTCGGTAATTCTACAAAACGATCAATTCCCTTTGGAATTTCAATTAAGGCATATTTGTTCTCTCCCTTAATTTGGTTATTTTCACCTTTTAAAACCATTTTAATAGCTAAATAGGCCGCTGTATCCTTTAAATTGGGAAACTCTCTTAAATCGTTTAAAATAATCGTCATTAAAACAGGACTCACTTGGTTAATGAAGTAATTCTTCACAAATTGCGCTTGAGAAGTATTTAATTCATCTTCCTTAATGATATGAATATTTTTAGTTTCAAGTTCGTTTTCAATTTCTTTCAAAATCTTTAAACTCTCGGTTTGTTGCTTTATGACGGTGTTGGTTATTTCTTCCAATAAATCTTTAGCAATCTCACCTCCCAAAACACTTTTACCCGTTTTACCAGCATCCACAATACGCTTCACAGTAGCGTAACGTACTTTAAAAAATTCATCTAAATTATTAGAAAAAATACCTAAAAAACGAAGTCTCTCAATTAAAGGAACTCTTTTATCTGCACTTTCTTGAAGAACTCTTTTATTAAACTGTAACCAGCTAATTTCTCTATTTATGTATTTATTTTTAGTGTTAATCATTATCTAAGTTGTTTTGGAACTATCACTGTTTTGGTTTTCCCTTTCGCAATTGTTGCCCAATTATCATTTTCAAAATTTAATACTACTAAACCTGCTGTAGGCAGATTATCAATGCTTTTATCTCCCCAGTTATTCACAATTTCAGTAAACGCATGATTGTGACCAAATATAAGCACGGTATTTAATTTATTATCTAAATTTTTTACAAATTCCACTACCGAATATCCTGAAAAATCGTAGAGGTCCTTTGAAATATTAAACTTTGCAAGCGAAAAGTTTAATACTTTGCACGTAATTATTGCAGTATGTAATGCTCGATTAGCAGGGCTAGAATAACAGGCATCTATAGGTAGTTGAAGTTGATTAAACTTTTGTGCTACTACATAAGCGTCAGTAATACCCCTTTCTTGCAAGGGTCTGTCAGCATCATCCACAGCATAATCCCAAGAAGATTTTCCATGTCGCATTAGTATTAGTGTTTTCATTTCTTTTATTTTTATACCTTTTGAATAAGCCCGCCGCACTGCATTGTATTCCTAAGCCTTTCACCCTACTACCACAAATTTTTATGTTGATCTAAAATTCGACCAAAAGAAGTTGAGTGTTGCTCTTATTACAAAATCTGGATGCCTAGGGTACTTGGAGCTCTTATGATGCGCTATCGGTAAGGGATACCTCCTATCCTTTTGAATACTATGTAAACCCTTAATGATAAACCTTATTTCATAGGATTTCCCATTTGAGCAAATGTAAACCGAATACTGGGGATAGCCATATAATATACCTACTTTTTAAGTAAATTATGACATAAAAAGCACACAACGAATACTTGAAACTATTTTTGATGCTAGCCTGAGAATTATTTTTTCGCCGGTATAAAAAAAACTTCTGAGGTCAATAAACCAAGGAAAAATATGGAGCTCAGTATTTTTCAAAATAGAGTTTCACTAATAAATTTTATAATTGTGAAATTAGTAAGTACTTTTAGTCCCTAAAGTTGCATTTTTAACATTATATCTTTTTTATGGAGTCGATTAGTACTTTTGATATGCTTAAAATTGGAGTGGGACCTTCGAGTTCGCATACCTTAGGACCATGGCGAGCAGGCGAAAAATGGATCAAGGAACTGGAAGCAGCTCAATTATTTGATGATGTTACTCATATAAAAATTTATATTTACGGTTCCCTGTCGTTAACAGGAAAAGGTCACGCAACAGATTATGCCATCATGTTGGGCTTATCTGGTCAAGATCCTGAATACATCCCTATTGAAAATATTGGGCTCATAGTCTCGAGGATAAAAGAAGAAAAGCAAATTGAGTTTAATGGTAAAAAAACCCTTCCTTTTAATCCTGAAGAAGACATTGTTTTTAAAAGAGAATTTTTGCCCTTCCATGCCAACGGAATGATGTTTGAAGCGACCTTAAATTCTGGAAAAAAGAAGAAAGCAACCTTCTACTCTATCGGTGGTGGTTTTGTGGTAAAAGAAGAACGAAAAAGAGCTAAGAAAAACATAGAACTGTTTAAAACATTTCCTTTTCCCGTAACTTCAGGGGTAGAATTACTAGCCCTTTGCGAGCTTGAAAACAAGTCTATCGCTGACATTGTACTTGAAAATGAACGTTCCTTGAGAACGGACCAAGAAATAGATCACGAATTACATCGCATTTGGGATACCATGTTAGAATGTATGTACACAGGGTGTCATACGGAGGGAACTTTGCCTGGTGGACTTCAGGTGCGTAGGCGTGCTTTTGATATGCATCAAAAATTAAAAGAAAATAATCCTTATGAAAACCCAGAACAATGGTTAGCTTCCATCAGAAAAACAGAAGTTAAATTTAGGCAAATTTTACAATGGGTAAGCTGTTTTGCCCTAGCTGTTAATGAAGTTAATGCCTCTTTGGGGCGTGTGGTTACGGCACCTACTAATGGAAGTGCCGGAGTTATCCCTGCGGTATTAATGTATTATTTGGTTATTGAAAACCATGATGCCAATTTTGAACACATAAAAAAATTCTTATTGACATCTGGAGAAATTGGCAGTCTTTTCAAAAAGGGAGCTACCATTTCCGCAGCGATGGGTGGTTGCCAAGCGGAGATAGGCGTTTCCTCGGCTATGGCCGCAGGTGCACTTACCGAATTATTAGGCGGTTCTCCAGAACAAGTGCTTATGGCCGCTGAAATTGCCATGGAACACCACTTAGGTTTAACCTGTGATCCTATTGGTGGACTGGTTCAAATACCATGTATTGAACGCAACTCTATGGGCGCTATAAAGGCCATTAATGCTGCGGAACTAGCTTTAGGCTCTGACCCGAAAGATGCTAAAGTACCTTTTGATAAAGTAGTGAAAACCATGTGGGAAACAGCAAAAGATATGAGCTCTAAATACAAAGAAACATCAGAAGGCGGTTTGGCCGTCGGGGTGTTTTTAAGTGATTGTTAATCATCCTAAAACCATATAAGCTCGTGGGCAACTCGGGAGCTGAACATAAATGATACGATCTAAAATTAGTTTAGGAACAGGTTTAAAAAATTAACTATCTTGTTTCCTTCTTATAAAAAGTATAAAAGTAAAAACTGAATATGCGTATACAAAAGAGTCATTCCCTAGCATTTAAAATAGTTACAGCAAGCCTAACCGCATTCCTATCCCTAACTGTTGTAGGCCAATCCGATAAAATTCAACCTATTTTTGAAAACGGCGAAGCACAAGTTGTAGCCGCTTTCGATACGCCCGACACTTGGGTACGCCACGACCTTTGGGTGGAGACCAGTTTTGATACCGATGGCGATGGCAAACTGGATCGAATGCATGTAGATGTTACACGTCCTATACAAACAGATTCTGAAGGATTAAAACTCCCCGTAATTTACGCTACTAGTCCCTATTATGCCGGTACAGCAGGAAATGTAGAAGGCCTTTTTTGGAACGTAAAGCACGAGCTGGGAGAAAAAGCCGAGCCACGTGCACAAGTTGAAGTAGTTCGCAGAGGAGAACGCCCTATTATTTCGAACTCTGAAGTCAAAAAATGGGTACCTAGAGGCTATATTGTAGTGCACTCGTCTTCTCCTGGAACAGGACTTTCACAAGGCGCTCCTACTGTTGGCGGTCAAAATGAATCTCTTGCACCTAAAGCCGTCATTGATTGGCTTTGTGGTCGGGGAAAAGGCTATACCACGCCTGAGGGCGACGAAGAAGTAACTGCATATTGGTCTACAGGAAAAGTAGGCATGACAGGAACATCCTATAATGGAACGCTTCCCTTGGCTGCTGCAACTACAGGAGTTGAAGGATTAGAAGCCATTATCCCAATTGCACCCAATACCTCTTATTACCATTATTATCGTTCTAACGGATTGGTACGTAGTCCTGGTGGCTATTTAGGTGAAGATATCGATGTGTTATATGATTTTATTCACAGTGGAGATGAAAGTAAACGCGCTTATAATAATAAAACCGTTAGGGATACTGAAATGGCTAATGGCATGGATAGAGCGTCTGGTGATTATAATGAATTTTGGGCCAGCCGTGATTATTTAAATCAAATGGAGCCCATGAAGGCAGCCCTTTTAATGTCGCATGGGTTTAACGATTGGAATGTGATGCCAGAGCATAGTTACCGCATTTATAAAGCCGCTAAAGAAAAAAAAATTCCGTCACAAATCTATTACCACCAAAATGGTCATGGCGGACCACCACCCATGACTATGATGAATCGTTGGTTTACACGCTATTTGCATGGGATAGCTAATGGCGTAGAAAATGACAAAAGAGCTTGGATTGTTCGTGAAAATGATGAACAAAGTAACCCAACGGCCTATGATGAATATCCCAACCCAGAGGCAGCCCCTGTTACTTTATATTTAAAAAATGGAGCTCCAAATTTTGGGAAGCTAACGACCACTGTCAATAAAAATAACAATCCAGAAACTATATTTGACGATTATACCATTCCCGCAAACATCATGGCCCAAACGGGCAATTCAAAGAACAGACTTTTGTTTTTAAGCCCTACGCTCAAAAATTCATTGCATATTTCTGGTGTTGCCCAAATAAGTGTAAAATTGGCCCTGAGCAAGCCCGCTGCTAACTTTTCTGTGTACCTCGTTTCATTGCCTTGGAACACGGCTAAGGATGCTAAAATAACGGATAACATCATCACACGTGGTTGGGCAGATCCTCAGAATTACGCCTCTATTTCAGAAAGCGAACCTTTAGAACCTGGTAATTTTTATGATCTTTCTTTTGAATTACAACCTGATGATCAGATTATTGCACCTGGTCAACAGATTGGACTATTAATTTTTTCTAGCGACAGTGAGTTTACGCTTTTACCAGAACCAGGTACAGCCCTAACCATCGATACCAACAATACGCAATTAACGCTTCCTATCGTGGGGGGGTTAAAGGCTTTTGAAAACGCTACGAACGATTAAATTATAATTTTCATACCTTCATTTACATTAAAAAATCGAAATACTAATTCTAAACATAACACAAATGGCAAAAGGTCAAGACGCTAAAAAGAACGTCAAAAAAGAGCCACTTAAAACGGCTAAAGAAAAAAAAGAAGAAAAAAGAGCGAAAAAAAAGAAGTAAGCTTTATTTTTTTTAAAAAATCCCTAGCGTCATTACCTAGGGTTTTTTTTTGCTGGTAAGCCTTGCACTTCAAATTACAAAATTAGTTAGTACAGTTATCTTTTCTCCTCGTATCGACAATATAAATTATCTTCCAGGTTTCTTGCTCCTTAAATAATTGAAAGGAGTTGACTCCGCAATGACTAAAAGTGTCATTCAGCCAAAATTCATAGGGTGTCCAAGCATTCGCCATATTCCCATCAATTTGAATGGAATACGACATTATTTTTTCTTGAAATGTTGTTGTTTTAGGAATGCTCACTATCGATTTTAAAAATGCGTTTATCTTTTGAGGTACTACAGCAGCTTTGCCCATAGCATCTTCTCCTATTCTTTGCATGATAGCTTCTGGGGCTAAAACACTTTTTATCATCATGGAATCTTGCGCATGAAAACCTTCAAAAAAAAGCTCTATACTGGCTTTAACGGCATCCTTTTCTTTTTGCTGTGCCATAGCCATACAGCTAAATAAAATACATAAAACCCAAATATATCGCATCTTTTATACTTTAAGAGTTATCAATTAACGAACTAAAATTCTAATATACCTAAAAAAAATAACAAGAGAAGAAAAAGAGAGTTCTTTAAAACAAATCAATTTCCTTACTTTTAGCATTCGAAATATACACTTCATGTCTGTAGCAAAAAAAGAATACAAAAGAGTTACTGTGAAATCTCTCATTGAGATGAAAAAAAACGGTGAAAAAATATCTATGTTAACCGCTTACGATTATTCGATGGCAAAAATTGTCGATGCGGCCAAGGTGGATGTCATTTTAGTAGGTGATTCGGCTAGCAATGTTATGGCTGGCCATGAAACAACACTCCCGATTACCTTAGATCAAATGATTTATCATGCCTCTTCTGTCATTAGAGCTGTTGACAGGGCTCTGGTTGTGGTTGATATTCCTTTTGGCAGCTATCAAAGCGATCCTAAGGAAGCCCTGCGTTCAGCTATTCGAATCATGAAAGAAAGCGGAGGACATGCTGTTAAAGTTGAAGGTGGTATAGAAATTAAAGAATCTGTAAAACGTATTTTAAATGCAGGAATTCCGGTGATGGGGCATTTAGGTTTAACTCCACAATCGATCTATAAGTTTGGCACCTACACCGTTAGAGCCAAAGAAGAAGAGGAAGCTAAAAAATTAAAAGCAGATGCATTATTGCTAGAAAAAGCAGGTTGTTTTGCTTTAGTTTTAGAAAAAATACCTGCAAAATTAGCCAAAGAGGTTGCTGATATGTTAACGATTCCTGTTATTGGAATTGGTGCTGGTAATGGCGTTGACGGTCAGGTACTTGTAGTGCACGATCTAGTGGGCTTAACGCAAGAATTTAATCCTAGATTTTTGCGCAGGTATATGAACTTGTTTGAAGAAATGGAAAAAGCCATATCTGATTATGTTGCCGATGTAAAATCTAAAGATTTTCCGAGTAATGAAGAACAGTATTAAGCTGTTCATGCTATACTAGTATGATATCTCATTGTTTTAATTTGACAATGCTATATCTACATAGGATAGAATGATAAATGGTATTTCTTACTAGACAACAATCAAAAAAAACAGAAACCCATCAACGAACAAGCATTTTAATTTGGACGACAAAATAATTTCTACACCCAAAAATCTTCAAGTTATTTATGAAGACAATCATTTAATTGCCATCAATAAAAGACCAGGAGATTTAGTTCAAGGTGATAAAACAGGTGATGCGCCATTGAGCGAAGTCGTTAAAGAATACATCAAAATAAAATACCATAAGCCTGGGAAGGTGTATTTAGGGGTAACCCATAGGTTAGACAGACCCACTTCGGGCATTGTAATTTTCGCAAAAACCTCAAAAGCTTTACCGCGTCTCAATAAATTATTTGCTGATAAAGAAGCCAAAAAAACCTATTGGGCTGTGGTTAAGAATCAGCCACCAAAGGAGAAAGAGCTCTTAACCCATTGGCTAAAGCGAAATACGGGCCAAAACAAATCTTATGCTCATAAAAAAGAAGTTTCAGAAAGTAAAAAAGCTGTCTTAACCTATACGCTTGTTAAAAAACTAGATAACTATTTTTTATTAGAAATAGATCTTCAAACAGGTCGTCATCACCAAATTCGAGCGCAATTAGCTGCTATCGGATGTAGTATTAAGGGTGATTTAAAATATGGGGCAGATCGCAGTAACAAAGACGGAAGTATTCACCTTCATGCCCGTACACTATCCTTTATGCATCCTGTAAAAAAAGAAAAGATAATATTAGAAGCGGCACTGCCAAACGAGGCTATTTGGAACGCTTGTTTGTAAATTTTATGTTTTTACCATAAAATGTGCACATGGATTTCCCAGTTTTTTTTAGATAATACATCGCGCTGCAAACCTTTACGGGGTGGCACCGCTTCTACTTTTTAAAAACTACAGGGTACTACTAAAGCATTGTACGGTTTATCGTATGGAAGCTGTAACTCAAAACTAAGATTGCCGCCTCGAAGTTCTAATACTTTCAATTATCACAGAGCCTAAAATCAAAAGACCACCAATTATGGTATTTTGGTTAGGGATTTCGCTTAAAAAAAAAGCCCCAATAGTAATCCCAAAAATAGGTTGAATACTACTTAATATGCTTACTGTGGTAATAGAGAAGTGTTTAAAACTATTTATAAACATCGTATGACCCACTGCGGTGGTCATAAAGGCTAATGCCACGACGGCTTCCCATTGTGACGTAATTTCAACCATGTCTGCGGTAAACATAAACGGAAATAAGAACACCACAACAACACCCATTTGATAACTCATCAACATGGATCCGTTATAATCAGAAACCTTTGTTTTTAAAACAATATTTCGCAAGGCATACGCTAAAGCTGAAAAAATACCTACGATTACCGCTAGGGTACCGTTATTTTTTAAATCAAAATTAGGTACTAAAAAGTAAATGCCTACTAAGACCATAAGGCCTAACAGCAAATGAACCTTCTGAAGTTTAGTTTTTAACAGCCAGGGCTCTAAAAAAGCGGTAAGTATGGGATAGGTAAATAATGATATCATGCCAATAGCTACATTAGAAAGCTTCAGGGCATAAAAATAGGTAAGCCAATGCAAGCCCATTAAAATACCACTGGTTACTACAGGTAGTAAATGTCTTTTCTCTACCTGCAGTGATATCCCTTTAAACCTACAGTACAGGAATAAAAAAAACAAGGCCAATAGTGCTCGCAAGCCAATTGTCACTGGTATTGGCAAATCTATGTACCTTCCTAAAGCCCCAGAAGTGCTAACAAAAAGCATGGCAATATTGATCTCTACAAGGTGTCTTAAGTGATTGGAAATCTTCAAAAAAAAAATTATCGCGTTAGTAGCTTTGCTTTTTCCTTAATAATTTGTCCAACAGGTTTTCCTTCTAAATGACTTTCAAGCCAAGACAAAATATCTAAATATAAAAAAGCTCTTTTTTCATAGGGATGATCTTCATACTTTTTTAATTGGTTATACAATTTTTGAAATTCATTTTTTAAATCGCTTGGGTAAATATCTCCCAATCCTCTTAAAAATTTAATCATTTCTTTCTGAACCGCATGCAAATCGTTCATTTTTAATAAAAACTTATAGGTACTCTTTAATTGCACTTCTAAATGATAATCCATTCCTGCCTCGTAATGCGCCACCAGACTTAAAACACGTGCAAAACACATTAAGTCTTCACGCATTTTCAGGTTTTTATTATTGATTATTTTTTTAAGGTATTGAATACAGGTTTTATTATCTCCTATGCCAAAGTACAAACAAGCTATTTTGTAATAGAACAACATGATATGGTGCTCATCAAAACGATCTTTATGTTTATTGATACCATATTCAATAATTTTTACCAAATACAAGCCTTTTTCAAACGTACCCTCAAGAAAATGAAGATTTAACTTATTGCTGTTGATGTATAAAAATGCTAGTGAAGTAACATTATCGTTTTGAGGAAAATTAGCATCGTGTATGGTTTCCTCTAACTTCTCAAGGGTTTCTTTAAATTGGGAACTATACCTGACATAAAATAGCGACTCCAATAAATAATTATTTCCTTTTAAATAAAATACAGGATTTAAGAAAATCATTTCTCTATGATCATAGAATAAATCAGTCCATTTACTGGCATACTTATAACAGGATAAAAAATCTTGAGTTAAAAAGCTATACCATAAATAAGATTTATACAACCATAATTTTTCGCGAAAACCAAGTTTTTCAATCTTGTATTTTGGCAAATGACTTTCAAAGTATTTTTTAACAAATTGGTAATCCTTATCGCTACGCACATAACCCATTTTAAGCATCTGCCCATATAACTGAAGTGATAAATTTGATAGTTTACTGGTCATCACATTCTGAGCCGAAAGCTCTTTGGCTTGAATGGCTAATTCGTCAGCTCTATCAGGAATACTTCTGGTGATGTATTGCGTTTCAATGACCTTCTCTAGTTCAACAATTTCATAAGCAATATTCTTTTCTTCATTTTCTATGGCAATAGACTTTGCTTTATCTAAAATTTTTAAGCTTTGCTTATACAAACCTTTTTGATATAAAATGGTAGCAAAGTCTAACTGTTCCCGAATCTGAACTCGTATATTTTGGTTCACAGGGTTTAAACGTAAGCTAACTAAAATTTGCTTATATAAATGGGCTTTTAGGTTCGAAAGTTGTGCTTTTTTTACAATGCCAGTGTCTAAAATTATCTTTTCATCATACTCCTTAACCTTGTCTAAAAGGTTAAAAAGCGCTAAAAATTTAGCATCGGTATTTACACCTAAGCGACCGACATATAACTTAAACTGTCTCTTTTCGGACTTTGAAAGAGACTTAATCAGAACAAATAAGGAATCTTTATTAGTATTTGTCATCGTAAAAATTATTATTTAAAACCTTGTTTTTTAGGCACTTATATTCCACAAAAAGTAACTAAACGTTGTAATGATTTTTTAATGTCCATATTAAAATACTAGGCTAAGTCTATATTCGTAACAACGAGTAAAACTACGCAAATATAATGAGCAAAGAAATAGTACAAATTTTTGATACCACATTAAGAGACGGAGAACAAGTGCCTGGCTGCAAATTAGACACGAAACAAAAATTAGTTATTGCGGAAAGACTAGAATTATTGGGTGTTAATGTCATTGAAGCCGGATTTCCTATTTCAAGTCCTGGCGATTTTAACTCTGTACAGGAAATTTCAAAAATAGTTAAAAATGCAACGGTTTGCGGTCTTACACGAGCCGTAAAAAAAGATATTGAAGTTGCGGCGGAAGCTTTAAAGTTTGCCAAACATCCAAGAATTCATACCGGTATCGGCACCTCTGAATCACACATTAAATTTAAATTTAATTCAAATAAAGAGGCAATTATTGAACGAGCTATTGAGGCTATTAGGTATGCAAAGACTTTCGTTGAAGATGTTGAGTTTTATGCCGAAGATGCAGGTAGAACTGAAAATGATTTTTTAGCTCGTATTTGTGAGGCGGCGATTAAAGCTGGTGCTACTGTTCTTAATATACCAGATACTACAGGCTATTGTTTACCTGAAGAATATGGGGCTAAAATTAAATATTTGCGTGAAAATGTAAAGGGAATTGAAAAAGCTATCTTATCTTGTCATTGTCATAATGATTTAGGATTGGCAACAGCAAATTCTATCGCGGGTGTTATTAACGGTGCACGCCAAATAGAATGTACTATAAATGGCATTGGTGAGCGCGCTGGAAATACAGCTTTGGAGGAAGTTGTCATGATTTTAAGGCAACACCCAACACTAAATTTAGACACGACTATAAACAGTAGGTTGTTAAATGAAACGAGCCGAATGGTTTCTCAAAAAATGGGCATGCTTGTTCAGCCCAATAAAGCAATAGTTGGAGCAAATGCGTTTGCACATAGTTCTGGCATTCATCAAGATGGTGTGATAAAAAATAGAGAAACCTATGAAATTATAGATCCTGCGGAGGTAGGTGTCAACGAGTCATCAATAGTGCTAACTGCGCGCAGCGGAAGAGCTGCGTTAGCCTACAGGGCTAAAATTGTTGGTTACGAACTTACAAAACTTCAGTTAGACGCCGTTTATGATGAGTTTTTGATTTATGCCGATGTTAAAAAAGAAATTATTGACGAGGATATTCATAAAATAATTGAAACTAGTAAAATTAAAATACAAAAAGTCGCTTAATGAATATACACATAGCACTCTTACCTGGTGACGGAATTGGCCCAGAAGTAGTAGCTCAAGCAGTAAAATGCTTGCAGGCTGTAGAAGAAACTTTCCATCATCAATTTACCTATTCCACTGGACTTATAGGAGCTGCTTCCATATACAAAACTGGTGAAGCTTTAAGTCAAGAAACTATAGCTTTATGTCACAAATCGGATGCGGTATTGTTTGGTGCTATCGGAGCGCTAGAATTCGACAATAACCCTGATGCGAAAGTAAGACCTGAAAATGGATTGTTTGAATTGCGAAAAGAATTAGGTGTTTTTGCAAATATTAGACCTGTGGCTGTTTTTCCGACTCTTTTAAAAAAATCTCCACTAAAAGAAGCCGTATTGAGAGGAACAGATTTTGTGATCTACAGAGAGCTTACTGGCGGCATTTATTGCGGCGATCATCAATTAAGCCATGATGGCACTAAAGCAACTGACATTGCCAGCTATACCGAAAGCGACATTAGCCGTGTGGCCCATTTGGCATTTAAAGCATCAAGAAAACGCAAGAAAAAAATCACCTTAATTGACAAATCAAATGTTTTAGAAACCTCTCGGTTATGGCGTAGAGTCGTTAAAAAAATTAGTGAAAGTTACCCTGATGTAGCGTTGGAGTGTATTTTTTTACATAACGCCATTATGCAAATGATTTTAAACCCAAGTAAATTTGACGTGATTTTAGCACCCAACTTATTTGGTGATATTATTTCAGATCAGGCCAGTGTCATTGGGGGATCTATTGGTTTATTACCTTCTGCATCTATTGGGGATGGTATTGCAATGTTTGAGCCGATTCACGGATCGTACCCTCAAGCCGCCGGCAAAGATATCGCTAATCCCATAGCCACGATTCTATCCGCTGCCATGTTATTGCAACATTTTGGTCTTGAAGAAGAATCAAAAGCAGTGGTGTCGGCAGTAAACAAATCCTTACATAAAAATATCGTAACCCCAGATATCAATCCAAAAAGTAAACACGGAACTTCGGCGGTAGGAGATTTTATAGCCTCTAATATAGTAGATACTGATGAAAGTTTAAGTATGAATTACGAAAACATAGGTTTAGGGAAGTCCACGATTATTTAAAAAATAAATACGTTCTAATGGTTGAATGCCTTTTTTTAAAAGGCAATTTTCATTCGTTTGCTAACATGCTGACAAAGGCATCAAATTCCCTTTTAAAACTCAAATACTTTTCACCCGTCGCCGGACCGTTAAAGCCTGTTTTTATTTTTCGAACTTTACCTTGCTTATCAATAAATATAGTGGTTGGATAAGATAAAACATGGTTCAACATCGGTAGTTTTTCTTGTGCCTTCTGTTTGTCAACCGACCCATACTGCGCCAATAAAATGGGATATTCAATTCCTACTTTATCTTTTAATTTTTTAATACTACTAAAAGCTTTTTCTTCTGTTTTTGCATGCTCAAAAGCCAGTCCTACTATCGCAATGTCTAAAGCTCTATTCTGTTTATAAAACTCTGCTAAAAATTTTGATTCGTCTAAGCAATTGGGGCACCAAGAACCCATGATTTGCACCACTACTGGCTTGCCTTTAAATTGCTGATCAGCAAAAGAAATTATGCTACCTTTCTCATTTGGAAACGAAAAATCAAAACCTTCATACCCCTCTTTAAGGAATGTTAATGCGTCTTCATCAGGTAATTCAAAAACTTCATTTCGCTTTGCTAAAAAAGGTTCCTTATAATGATTGCCACTGTAAAAAAATCCTTCTAAAAGCGTATCTTTTATTTCCGCCAAAAACAAATAGGCATGTGAACCATCAAAGGCCGATAATTTTAAAGAATCTCCGGTTACAATACCTTCTAAAAAGCGATAATCACCTGTTGTGGTGCGGAATGTCCCAGTAACCTTATCTTCATTTTGAACAAATATTCCTTTACCAACATATTCCTCCGGAGAATTTAGGCCAAAACGAGTTTCCCAAACCCCTGAAATTAAGTGGTTAGACTGTTTATCCGAAGAAAACCTATGAGTTTTACCAAAAGTAGCCTTAAACTTTAAGATCCTGTCTAAAGATTCATTATAGAAAATTCCATCAATAGTATTAGGGGTAAAAGCTCCTTTTAAATAGGCTTCAAAAACGGGTAAAAATAAGCTTATGGTATCGTTCGAAATAACCACATCAGAAACTTGAATAACTTCGCTTGCATTATAAATTTCAGCGGTATACGCTCCATTTTCCTTAGTTAATTTAAAATTAAAAGGTAAACTTTCGTCATCAATAACTTTTAGCTCAGCCAACCAAATACCTTCAGATATAGGGCTAGTCTCATCACTACATGATAGCACTGAAAAAGTTATAATAATCGCAAAAAACCAATACCTTATCCTCATCCTAATTTTCATAGGGCAAATTTACAATTTAAAAATAAAATACCTGTTGAATGTGTAAACACATTGTTTTATATTTGTCGACCGCTAAAACAATATTATTATTGCCTTAGCGCAGAGAACCCGGAGGCACAAAACAAGGTTGAGTCTTTTTTAAGAACGCATTGCTTCACACGAAATGTTTGGTAATGCATTGCAATAAAAAAATGCCTACAAAGGCTTTATAAAATCGAATTAATGAAAATCTCATACAATTGGTTAAAACAATTTCTACAAATCAACTGGGAAGCGGAAAAAACTGCAGAACTATTAACAGATCTAGGCCTAGAGGTTGAGGGTATTTTTCCTTTTGAAAGCATTAAGGGGGGCTTAAAAGGAGTTGTTGTTGGTCATGTCTTATCTTGTGAAAAACACAGCAATGCCGACAAGCTTAACCTCACCATGGTTGATATTGGTTTAGAGAAACCAGTACAAATAGTTTGTGGCGCAACAAATATTGCCAAAGGGCAAAAAGTACCCGTAGCTACTGTTGGAACAAAGTTGTATTCATCTGAAGGTGAAGAATGGACCATTAAAAAAAGTAAAATTCGGGGTGAAGAAAGTTATGGAATGATTTGCGCTGAAGACGAGATTGGTTTAGGCACTAGTCATGATGGAATTTTAGTTTTAAGTAGTGACCTTAAGGCTGGCACTCCTCTTGATGCTGTATTTGAAGTAGAGGATGATTTAGTATTTGAAATAGGTTTAACACCTAACAGAGCCGATGCTATGAGTCATTTGGGGGTGGCTAGAGATTTAAAAGCCGGATTAAAACAAAAAGAAGTTCAAATTGAATTAATAACCCCTTCGGTCAGTAATTTTTCAGTCTCTAACAGGTCCTTAAAAATAGACGTGACTGTTGTAGATAATAAACTTGCACCAAGATATTGTGGCGTTACGATTAGTAATTTAACAGTACAAGAATCTCCAAATTGGTTAAAAAATCGCTTAAAAGCTTTGGGTCTTAAACCAATTAATAATATAGTAGACACCACTAATTATGTGTTACATGAATTAGGACAACCCTTACATGCCTTTGATGCGAATAAAATTAAGGATCAAAAAATTAGTGTAAAAACGCTCCCAACCGGAACTAATTTTACAACATTAGACGGCTCAGAAATTGAATTGCACGAAGATGACTTAATGATTTGTGATGGTGAAAAACCTTTGTGTATTGCTGGTGTTTATGGTGGCTTAAATTCTGGTGTTACCCAGCAAACTACGGCTATCTTTTTAGAAAGTGCTTATTTTGATCCCGTTACAGTTCGCAAAACATCAAAAAGACACGGATTTTCAACAGATGCTTCATTTAGATTTGAAAGAGGTATAGACATTAATAATGTTGAATACGCCCTTAAAAGAGCAGCCATTCTTATCCAACAAATTGCCGGAGGCGATATTACTTCGGATATCGTAGATTTATATCCCAACAAAAAAAATGATCATCAGGTATTTTTAACCTATAAAAAAATAAATAGTCTTATTGGACAAAAAATTCCTCAAGACACGATTAAATCTATTCTTGCCTCTTTAGAAATTAAACTAAACAATGTAACAGAATCTGGCCTTGGTTTAACCATCCCATTTTACAGGGTAGATGTTCGTCGTGAGGTTGATGTGATTGAAGAATTACTAAGAGTATACGGATACAATAACATCACTTTTAACACAAAATTAAATGCTTCAATTGCCAATACCAAACCTTTTGAAGATTATAAAGTGCAACGAATTATTGGTAATTTTTTAGCGGCGAAAGGCTTCTTCGAAATTATGACGAATAGTCTTTCAGCGCATTCGAAACAAATGCTAAGTCAAGATTTTAAAGAAGAACAAACAATCACGATTCTAAATCCTTTAAGTAACGATTTAGCAGTTATGAGAACATCGTTGCTTTTTTCCGGTTTAGAAACTATAGTGTATAACAGCAACCGAAAAAAGCAAAACTTAAAATTATTTGAATTCGGAAAAACTTACCATAAGATCGCTGACAAAACTATAGAAAACAAGCATTTAGGTCTTTTTATTACGGGGAATAAAAATGAGGATAATTGGACTAATGCAACCCAAAAAACAAGTTTTTTTACCCTAAAGGCTACGGTAGAAAGCATCTTACAAAGGTTAGGCGTTCAATCGATTTCAACTACACCGACAAAAGAGACTATTTTCTCAGAAGGATTGTCTCTAAAGTCTGAATCACTTGAACTTGTAAATTTAGGTCTAGTTCACAAAAAAATATTGAAAGAATACGATTTAAAGAATGAGGTTCTTTATGCTGATTTTAATTGGGATGCTATTTTAACATTGCTACAAAACAATACATTGGTGTACCAAGAAATATCTAAATTCCCAGAAGTAAAAAGAGATTTTGCACTATTAATTGATAACGAAGTAAGTTTTAAAGCCCTTTATGATATTGCTTTTGAGACAGAGAAAAAGTATTTGAAAGAGGTAAATTTATTTGATGTATACACCGGAGATAAGCTGCCTAATGGCAAAAAGTCATATGCAGTTAGCTTTGCTCTAAAATCAGACGCAGCAACCTTAACGGAGCAACAAATTGAAAAAATAATGGGCAAGTTTCAAGAAAACTTTAAAAATAAGCTAGGGGCAGAATTAAGATAATACCATCTATGCCTTTATAGGCTTACGAATACTATCTATTATGTGGATCACACCATTACGCTGGTTCGCGTCTGCCTTGGTAATCACCGACTGATTTCCTTCCTTATCGGTTAAAATGATATCTAAGCCCTTTATTGTAGCCGTCAGGACATCACCTGTTATGGTTGTAAAAACAGTTTTACCTTCTCCCCTGCAAAGGGCTCTTAAGATTTTAGAAGCCGAAAGATTCCCAGCAATAATATGATAACCTATAAGAGATTGCAATTCTTCTTTATTTTTCCCTCGAACTAATTCTGAAACTTTTTCTCGTGTTCCTGAATCAAAACTGATGTCACTAGGAGCGAAAACGGTAAAAGGTCCTGAAGTGTCTAAAATCGTCTCCAAATTAGAAACTTTTACTGCCGCTAATAAAAAATCATGATTACCTGAGTCTTTCGCATTTCTTATGATAGATTTTTCTGGATCCATGGAAACTTTAGCTGCTGTTGTATTTTGAGCACTTAAGTTTAAAGTCAAAAAAACAATCCATAAAAAGTGGGGAAACTTTAGTATACTCATAATCAATAGCTAGGGTTTAATTTTTTAGATAATTTGTAGGTTTTTTTTATGTTTATCCGATTAAGTGTATCAAATTATCGACAATATACATCAATTATTAAGTCAGTCAGCCTTGATTTTGTACCTTTTACCACATTTAACAAATATTTAACAATCCATTTTAACATCCTTTAGAAATCATGAAAAGATAAATTCTTTAACTTTGGAAGAAAAGCTAAAATGTTATTTAAAAGAACTAATATCGAAGTTGAACTCCAACAACTTAAGAACAGCAGCTTAAATTCGGAAGCTTTAATCGAGGAATTTTATAAAGTTTTAGAAGAGGCTACGTCCAACGAGAAAAGAATAATCGACAACACACAACGTAATTTTAAGGAGTATCAAAATAATTTTACGTTTGATTATTTGGAAACAAATAACATCTATCATGTAAGTCAAATAAAAGCAATTTGCATTACTTATAGATTGAGATTTTTAGATGCTTCGTATTTTAAAGGTAAAATACCCGCAGAAGCCATTTCTAAAATAAAAAAATTAGAAGAACGTCACGAAACTGAACTTAAGAACTTTAAAATTGTGGCACCGTCAAAATTATTTAAACTAGAAGATAAAGATGACCCTCTATTGTTTGCTCCATTAGGAAACGACTACTACTATTTAATTCATAAGTGGGGTACTGATTTAAGTCCGTTTAGAAAACTAAAGATGTGGCCTTTTAAGAGTATCGTAAATATTTTACTTCTTATTTTTGTCACTACCTTTTTTGCCACATACCTCAGCACTAGTATTCTTTTTTCTAGCGAAGCCTCTACTTCAAAAGTCTTTATTCTTGGCTTTTTTATCTTTAAAACCCTAGTGGCAATAGTCTTGTATTTTGGTATCGCAAAAGGTAAAAACTTTAGTCCCTTTATCTGGAATAGCAAATATTATAATTAATACTATCCATATACAACTAAAAAAGGAGCTCTAGAGCTCCTTTTTTTTATACCACAAACAAAAATTAGGCATTTACTGTATACATTTTTGCTCTTTGTTCTTTTATCGAAGGATCTGACATGTAATCATCAAAAGATAAATACCTGTCTATGACGCCATTTGGAGTGAGTTCTATAATTCTATTTGCAACTGTTTCTGCAAACTCATGATCATGGGTTGTAAACAAAATAGTGCCTTTAAAGTTTTTAAGGGAATTGTTAAATGCTGTAATACTCTCCAAATCGAGGTGGTTTGTAGGTTCGTCTAACATTAGAACATTAGCCCTTAACATCATCATTCTGCTTAACATACAGCGTACCTTTTCGCCACCAGACAGTACAGAACACTTTTTTAAAGCTTCTTCACCGCTAAACAGCATTTTTCCTAAGAAACCTCTAACGTATACCTCTTCGCGTTCTTCTTCAGTTTTAGCCCATTGACGTAACCAATCAACTAGATTTTCATTCGTCTCAAAAAAGCTGTGATTATCCGCAGGTAGATAGGACTGGTTTGTAGTTATGCCCCACTGAAATTCTCCTGTATCTGCTTTTCTATTGCCATTTATTATTTCATAAAAAGCACTGGTCGCTCTTGAGTCTTTAGAAAAAACAGCAACTTTATCTCCTTTAGCCAAATTGATGTTGACATCTTTAAATAATAAATCTCCATCTTCAGAGCTGGCAGATAACTTTTCAATGTTTAAGATTTGATCGCCTGCTTCGCGTTCTCTTTCAAAAATAATTGCAGGATAGCGTCTACTTGATGGTTTAATATCATCAATTTTTAACTTTGACAGCATTTTTTTTCGAGAAGTAGCTTGTTTACTCTTTGCCACGTTGGCACTAAAACGCATGATAAACTCTTGTAATTCCTTAGCCTTTTCCTCTGATTTTTTATTTTGTTGCGCTCGCTGCCTAGCCGCTAATTGGCTGCTTTCGTACCAAAAAGTGTAATTACCAGAATACAGATTCAATTTTCCAAAGTCGATATCGGCCACATGTGTACACACAGAATCTAAAAAGTGACGGTCATGCGATACTACAATTACGGTATTCTCATAGTTGGCTAGAAAATTTTCTAACCAGCTAATGGTTTCATAATCTAAATCGTTCGTAGGTTCATCCATGATTAAAACATCAGGATTACCAAACAGGGCTTGTGCCAATAAAACCCGAACTTTTAGCTTACTATCTAAATCACTCATTAACGAATAATGAAACTCTTCAGGAATCCCAAGATTTGATAATAAAGACGCCGCATTGCTATCCGCATTCCAACCGTTCATTTCTTCAAATTGAACTTGAAGCTCCCCTATTCTATCGGCATTTTTATCGTCATAATCAGCATAAAGAGCATCCATCTCTTTTTTAATAGCTGCTAGTGGTTTGTTCCCCATAACCACAGTTTCTAAAACCGTACTTTCGTCATGGGCATTATGGTTCTGTTCAAGAATAGACATACGCTTCCCTGGTTCTAAACTTACATGCCCAGAGGTTGGGTCTATTTGACCAGCAATAATTCTTAAAAATGTAGATTTTCCAGCTCCATTTGCTCCAATGACGCCGTAACAGTTGCCTTGTGTGAAAGACACATTAACATCATCAAACAGCACTCGTTTTCCAAATTGTACCGATAAATTAGATACAGATAACATACAAAGTATTTTAAAATTCGCGCAAAAATAAGCAAAAATACGCCTTGAAACTAACAAAGAAGGCTTTGAATATCGCTACCGTTTTCGTGAAACCTATTTTTTAACGCTGCATTAACACCTAGTAGCATGGGTGTTTAGTAAATTCGCTTGACCATACAACTGTTTAACTCTATGAATAGATATTTACTTTGCCTATTTTTTGTGTCTTTTACAGCCTGTAATTTAGAACAAAAAAATGCTCCTACCATATTCGCCGGAGAAATTGTCAATCCTACCAGCGGAACAGTTATTCTATTTAAAGACGATATCGCTGTAGATTCGGCCTATCTGGATATGCACAATAGGTTTTCTTTCACTTTAGATACCTTAGAAGCCGGGCTGTATAATTTTCATCATTCACCACAATACCAATATGTTTACTTGTCTGAAGGCGATAGCTTATTATTGCGCCTGAATACGAATTATTTTGACGAATCATTAGTTTTTTCTGGCATAGGCGAAGAAATAAATAATTTTTTAATCGAAGTTTTTTTAAATAGTGAAGAAGAGGATAAGTTGATTGAAACATACTATACTTTAGAACCAAAAGAGTTTAGTCAAAAAATAGATTCCTTACGCCAATTGAAAATAGCTTTACTCGGTGAATTACAAACAGAATCACAACTTTCTCCGCAATCATTAGCTATGGCTAATGCTACCATAAACTATACAAGCTATATCAATAAAGAGAAGTATCCTTTTAAAAATCCTAAAAATTCAAAAAAAAGATCCTTAGAAAAAATGAATGGGGATTTTTATGAATACAGAAAGGAGCTTGATTTTGACGACAAGGAACTAACTTTTTTCACACCGTATTACGATTTTATGAAACGCTATTTTGACAATCTAGCCTTTGCTGGTTGTGCAACAGATTGCGATGAAGAAAATAAAACGATTAAAAATCAACTTCATTTTAATCGACACAAACTTGTATTGATAGACAGCATTGTTAAAGAAAAAAAACTTAGGGATAATTTATTCAGAAGCGTTGCGATGACCTACTTTTTAAAAGTACATGACAATGTGGAAAATAACAAAATATTTTTTGACGCATTCCAAGAGCTTTCTGGAAACAATATGCACATTAATGAAATTCACAATTTGTATGAAAGTGTGTTAAAAATGCAGCCTAATCATGAATTGCCTGATGTTCAGGTATTGGATAGTATTGGAAATAAAGTCTCTATCAAAGAAATTGCCTTGCAAAATGATACTGTCGTATTTTACTTTTGGACGCCTAAAAACAACCGACATTTTAAAAATATTACCAATCAAGCAAAACTGTTAGCGACACAATATTCAGACATTTCATTTGTAGCCATAAGCTTAAGCAACGATGAAGAAAGTTGGAAAAACACTATCAAAGAAAGTAATCAAACATTTAAAAACGAATACAAAGCTGTTCACATCGACAGTCTCAGAAATACCTTAATTATTGATGGTCTTAATAAAGCCATTGTAACTAAAAACGGAGTTATAGTTGATGCCTATAGAGACATGTATGCTTTGATGAGGTAAGTAAAACCCTATAAAAATAAAAAAACCGCTGCTTATCGCAGCGGTTTTTTTTAGTATTAATTGTAAGCTCGAAACCCTAGTTTCCCTTTTTATAATCTTCCAAGAACTTTGCTAAACCACTATCGGTTAAAGGATGCCTTAACAAGCCTTCAATTGAGGATAAAGGACCTGTCATCACATCTGCTCCTAATTTTGCACAATCAATGACGTGCATTGTGTGGCGTACTGAAGCTGCTAAGATTTGAGTTTCAAAATTGTAGTTGTCATAGATATGGCGTATTTCAGCGATTAGGTTTAAACCATCTGTAGAAATATCATCTAAACGGCCTATAAACGGTGATACATAAGTTGCACCAGCTTTAGCGGCTAATAAGGCCTGACCAGGAGAAAAAACCAATGTTACGTTGGTTCTAATACCCTTATTACTAAAATAACGACAGGCTTTAATACCATCTTTTATCATGGGAACCTTAACGACAATTTGCTCGTGTAATTCGGCTAATTCTTCCCCTTCTTTAATAATTTCATCATAGGTAGTGGCAATAACTTCAGCAGAAACATCACCATCAACTATACTACAAATATCTACGTAATGTTTTAAAATATTATTACGTCCGGTAATGCCTTCTTTTGCCATTAAAGATGGATTTGTGGTTACACCATCTAAAACACCCAACGCCTGAGCTTCTTTAATATCTGCTAAATTTGCGGTATCTATAAAAAATTTCATGATAAATTCTTTGAATTAATAATCTATTTATATTTTACAAAGCTACAATTTATAATGGTTTAACAGTAATTTCTCGTACACTTTATCAGGTAACATATTTTTTAAAATAAGTGAAAATTTCTGCATAAAATCGCCGACTTTATAGTGTATTTTTGGTTTTTTTGTTTGGATAATTTTATAGACCAAATGTGCTACAGCAATAGGATCTCCCCCAGAATCTACATCGGTGTTAATAGCGTTTAAGGTAGCACCATAGGGTTTTTTATAGGGAGAATTCTCTAAAATTGGTGCATGATACCTGCCTGATGCAATATTCGTGGCAAAATCACCTGGGGCTACATTGGTCATTAAAATTCCAAAGGCTTTTAACTCCATTCTAAAGGCTTCGGTCACCAACTCTAAAGCCCCTTTTGTAGCTGAATAAATACCTCTATAGGGTAAACCCATAAACCCAGCAATAGAGGTTATATTAATAATTAATCCACTTCCTTGCTTACGCATTTGCGGCAAAACTGCCTTTATAACCCGAATTGGCCCATATAGATTAGTATTAAAAGCTTTTTCAATTTCGTCGTTTGGAGTTTCTTCGATGGGACCCGTAATTCCAACACCGGCATTGTTGATCAAAACGTCTATTTTGCCTTCTAATGCTACAAGTTTTGAAACTGCTGCCTCTATAGATGTAGTATCATGAACATCTAAGGCCAATAAATTAAAATGATTGAAATCTGCATATTTGGTAAGATTACGAGTAGTACCATAGACTTTAAAATCTTTTGATTTTAAGTACATCCCTATTGCTTTTCCTATTCCCGAAGAACCACCAGTAATTAAAACAACTTTCTGTGCCATAAGTAAAATTAGACTACAAAGAAACAAATTATTCTGGGATAAAGAATGTACGCAAAGCATCTTCTAACGAAGAGGAACTATGAAACGTTTAAAAATGTGGGCATCGAAAATAAAAGTGTCGTAGTTTACTTTTACAGCATTTGAAGCATAAAAAAATGGCAAGCTACCTACGTCGCACCGCTACGACCACATACCCTTGCTGCGTTCCCACCCTGGGGGATTCTGCAGGAGCTGGTCGCGTAGGACTTGCCGCTGCAAATATACAATGTTTTAAATTTTTCACAATCATTTTACATTGTAAATTTTAATAAATACCTTGCCAACCTAAACACAGTTAGCTATCTAATTGATTGCCAATTTTTTATTTAAACAATACCGATCATGAGAACATTATTTATAAGCAGTATTGCTTTTGTAATTACCCTATTAGGATCTTGCGGCAGTAGTAATTCAACAACGTCTGACCTTTTTGAAATTCAACTTCAGGATGATAAACGCGAATTTCAACAGCATGACGAAGTGAAAATTAGTCTTAAAAATAAAAAAAACACAAGCATTGAAACTATTTCATATTTCATTGACAGTAAACCTATTACCCTAAGCAATAACGCGTTTACCTTAGACATGCCAGAGTTAGGGGTTAAAACGCTTAAAGCAGTCATTCATTACAACGGAGAAATCGGAGAAGTAACCAAAGAAATTAGAGTTTTAGCGAAGAATTCACCTGAAGTTTATACCTATGAAATCATCAATGAATTTCCTCACGATAGCAATGCATTTACCCAGGGCTTAGAGTTTTATAAAGATACCTTATACGAAAGTACTGGAAAAAAAGGAATGTCATCGTTGCGAAAAATAGATTTTAAAACTGGAAAAATACTAAAGCAAATAAATTTAGAGGATACCTATTTTGGGGAGGGAATAACCATACTCAACGATAAAATTTATATGCTTACCTGGCAAAGTAATATTGGTTTTATCTACGACACCAAAACCTTTGAAAAAATAGATAGTTTTAAATACGGTAAAAGTAAAGAAGGATGGGGCTTGGCCAATGACGGTGAAAAATTATTTAAAAGTGACGGAAGCGAGAAAATTTGGTTTTTAAATCCTGAAACCTTGCAGGAAGAAGGACATATTGAAACGGTTACCAACAAATCTGTCTTTAACAAAACCAACGAACTAGAATATGCGAATGGCAAAATTTACGCTAACGTATGGCAAAAAGAAAGTATGATGATTATTGACGCTAAAAGCGGCGCTATTATTGGCGTTATTAACTTTGGTGGCTTAAAAGATAGGGTAACAAAGCACGATAATTTAGACGTACTCAATGGCATAGCTTATCACAAAGAACGAGGCACCTTTTTTGTGACGGGCAAAAACTGGGATACCTTATTTGAAGTTACTATTCTTAAAAAGCCCTAAGGGTCTTCAAAAAACAAACTAGTATCAGATTAAATTAAGTAATTTTAGACTGAAGTTTATCACAATTTTATTTTGATAAAAGTATGATCAAAGCATTTATAAAGAAAATTAAGGTCAAAGAAGATGATTTAGATGATTTAAATCATGTTAATAATGTGCGCTACCTGCAATGGATCCAAGATATTGCCAAGGAGCATTGGAAAGAAAAAGCACCAAAAGCTATTTTTGAAACTAGTATTTGGGTTGTTAAAAGTCATTTTATTGAATACAAAAAAGCAGCTTTTTTAAATGATGTCATTGAAGTAAAAACCTATATTGAAAAGACGAAAGGAGCACTCTCAATTCGTATCGTTGAAATGTTTGACACCCATACAAATGACCTTATTTTAAAATCAAAAACAGAATGGGTATTAATCGATGCCACATCGCAACGCCCTATTCGCATATCAAAAGATATTGTGGCGATTTTTGAATAACAATATAATTATCCTGTCAATGATATACTAGATCTATTCAAAGCTTGTGGTTTAGTTTATGATCAAAAATTTATATTTTACTTGGCCATAAACTATCCAAAATGCCCATTGATACACTTAAAATACCGTGTTTTACATAGTTAAGCACACTAAAAAAGGAGGTCAGGGAGTATAAAATTTGATGAATTGTTTACCTATTATGTTGCACACAAATTCTAGATGCTATCTTATTTTTATTGCTATTGCCATGGTGTTCGTTAGCTCATGTAGAAAAGATTTTGAATACCAAGAGAGTTCTGGTAATCTAAGCTTCTCAAAGGATACCGTGTATTTAGACACCGTTTTTTCAACAATTAGTAGCAGTACCTATAGTCTAAAAGTATATAATAAAAGTAAAAACGATGTTCAAATTCCGACAATCTCCTTAGCAAAAGGATTAGAAAGCAAATACCGCATCAATGTAGACGGACAAGCAGGGATAAATTTTTACAATACTCCTCTGCTTGCTCAGGACAGCCTGTATATTTTTATAGAAACAACGCTTAGCATGGCTGCTAACCAAGCAAATGAATTTTTATATACAGACGCCTTGGTCTTTGATAGTGGCGCTACCGAACAAAGAGTGGCCTTAGTCACATTGATAAAAGATGCCATATTTCTTTACCCTAAAAAGAACGATAACCAAATTCATGAAGCCATTAATTTACTTTCAGAAAATCAAGAAGAAAGTCAAGATATAACAGGTTTTCTTCTTGACGACAGCCAGCTCAACTTTACAAACCAAAAACCATATGTTATTTACGGGTATGCCGCTATTCCTGAAAATAAAACCCTAAATATAGCTAAAGGAGCCCGTGTATATTTCCATAAAAACTCTGGCCTATGGGTACAAAAAAATAGTTCTTTGCAAGTTAATGGAGAGGTAAGTACCCATCAAGAAACCCTAGAAAATGAAGTTATTTTTGAAGGAGATCGTTTAGAACCTGAGTTTTCTGAAATTGCTGGCCAATGGGGAACTATTTGGTTTGATAAAGAAAGTTACAACAATCGAATTAATTACTTAACCCTGAAAAACGCCACCGTAGGTTTACGAGTTGAAGGAACGAATACCTCAACACAACAAAACTTAAAAATCACAAACTCACAGATCTACAACAATTCTAGGATTAATCTTTGGGGTAAAAGCGCTAGTATTGAAGCTGAAAATGTTGTTCTAGGAAACTCAGGTGGCTCATCATTGCACCTTACTAACGGGGGCACGTATAATTTTACCCACCTAACAATAGCTAATTATTGGAGTGCTGGCTTTAGAATTGCTGCCGCCTTACAAATAGACAATCTAAATGAAAAAGCGCTCTACCAAGCAAATTTCACTAACTGCATTATTGATGGTTCAAAAAGTATGGAACTAGCGATTCGCAATACCTCAAACTCGGCATTAAATTTCTTTTTTGATCATTGTATGCTGAAAGTACAGGGTACATTGACCACAAACAATGACTCGCTGTACGACTTTTCGGATACTACTAAATACCAATCTATTTTTTTAAATGAAGACGCAGCCTTTACAAATCCAAGGCTACATAACTTTTTAATTAAGGAAAATTCGTTTGCCATTGGCAAAGGAACTATAGAAGGTGCTCTAGCTGTACCAAATGATATCAGAGGCAAAGTAAGGGCTAACCTGATTACACTTGGTGCCTACCAGTTTTAATTAACAGCTCCTCAAATATCGTTTTCCCAGCCTCAGCTTTGTTTAGATGGATTGAAAAGAAGGCTCAACCGCCTCTTAACCAAGCAGAAGAATAACTGTTTGGCTAAAAATGTAAAATACCAAGCGTTTTAAGCACTAAAATACAGGTCTTCCATTTAAATTTTTTTATACCTACACAAAATCGGAAAACTTAAAAAATTTATATAAAATAGTATTTTTCTTACAAAATAGATGAATTTTGATGCGATTTACACAAAAACCTTTAAAAGTCTAAGGTTTTTGTGCAGTCATTTGTGAAATACATAGCGTAATTTGCGATTTCAATTTTGCGACTATGGAGTACGAATATGCTATTATCAATTCTGACGCTACATTTAGCCATGAATTACGATCTCAATTGGTAGATTTTAAAGAATTTAGGTGCTCTGGCGTTGCTGCCGATTGCTTCGACGGTTTAAATCTTATTTTAAAACAAATGCCAGATGTAGTTTTTGTTGATTTAACCAAAAACGCATCAAGTTGTTTTGCGATGGTCGTAGAACTACACCAATATGTAAAATTTATGCCCGTGATTATAGGCATTTCTAAAACAAAAAACTTTGCATTTGATGCCTTAAAAAATGGATTTTTTGATTATTGGTTGTTGCCCTTAAATGAGTTCGACATTAGAAAAACGTCTCTAAAGTTACAACATAGGGAACTTAAAGAACCTTGCTCATCGACCAAATTATGTTTAAAATCGTATAAAGATTATAGGTATATTGATACCCACGAAATTCTATATTTAAAAGCTGATAACAACACTACTGATGTGTTTTTAAAAGACGGCTCATCAGTAAGTGCTTTTAAAACTTTAAAAACTTTTGAAAACAGACTACCTCAAAATTTCATAAGAATTCACCAAAGTTATATTTTAAATACCGACTTTATTTCTAGAATTAATTATGGTAAAGGTATGTGCACCTTGAATCATGGAGATACACAACTTCCTTTTTCTAAGTCGTACAAAGACAAAATCGATACTTTAAAAAATTTACTGACCAAAAACGCCATTTCGACATTAAAATAAGTTAATTCTTACAAAAATACTACAGATACTATCAGATGAATAGCATTCACTAAACTTTAAATAGCTGTAAAAAAATTACTACAGTACTAAATTATCTTTGTTTAAAGTATGTAACCAATTTAAACAATATAATTATGAAAAAGGTAGCAGCAGTATTTGCAATGGTAGTTTTAACTTTAGGAATGGTTTCTTGCGATACCGATGTCAATGCACAAGAAGATCAGGCGTATGAGGTACAAGCATGTGATACATGTGAAGTTAAGACTGATCCTGGTAAAGATTAAGTAAAGAAATAAAATATATAAGCTTTTAATAATTCGTTATTAAAAGCTTTTTTTTATCTTGTATTCTGTATTAAAATATATGAATTTTCAAGGTAACCCTATTAAATTACTGGCAGTACTAGCTGTACTTTTTTTTTATTCTTGCAAGGAAACTAAAAAAGAAGCCTTTAGTGAACGCTCACCAAGCCCTAGCACTAAAAATGATAGTATTACTAGGTGGATTGATAGTAGTTTACATAACACCCTAACTCCATCAGAAAAGCAAGTGTTGCTTTCCAAAGCATTTGACGAGTTAAAAAAGTTTCCTGATGATTCTTCGAAGATGAAGCAATTGTCAAACATTTCCTATTACAGCATTCAAACTGAAGATTCTTTGTTTTTTCGAACTATGAACAAAGAAGCCATACAGCTGTCAGAAAAAATAAACGACTCCACAGCCCTTGGCGAAGCCGCCTGGGATTTAGCCCTGTATTTTAATACTATCAACACCAAAGACAGTGTTTTATTCTATTACAATAAAGCCATTACCTTATTCTCTGCTTTAAAAAAGCAATCCAAAGTTAGCAAACTTTTATTAAACCTAGGCATAACCCAGCGAGAAGTTGGTGATTACGCCGGTGCAGAAGCTTCTACGATAAAGGCCATTGCTATTTTTAAAGCTTTAGATGATAAAAAAAGACTATCTGATGCATATAACAGTTTAGGTGCCATCACTACATCTTTAGGGAATCATGAACAAGCTATTGAATTTTTTGAAATAGCCAATACCCTTATGCAAGAGGTATCAAAAAATAATGATGTCAATACCCAAATCATAAACAATATTGGGGTAGCCTATAAGGCTTTGGGGCAATTTAAAAAAGCCGAACAGAATTTTCAGAAATTGGTGGATTTGGATAGTTTCAAAATTAAAGACCCTACTTTTTATGCTAAAATCTTAACCAACTTGGCTTCTTCTAAATTAGAACAAGGAACATCCGAAAATTTAAGCCCACTGTATCAAGAAGCGATAGCCTTACAGCATGAAAATAATAATGTTTTTAGCGGGGCCACTGCAATCAGTTCTTATGCCATTTATTTAGCGTATAAAAAAGACACCATCGCCGCAGTTACCCATGCCTTAAAAGCGAAAAAATTAGCAGAAACCTCTGAAAATACAGAAAGTCTTTTGCGCAGTTTAGACCTGCTGACGAAGATTGATCCAAAAAACGCTACAGCATACGCTCAAGAATATTTTGCAGTAAGTACGCGATTGCAAGAAGAAGAGCGTCAATTACGAGATAAGTTTGCTAGAGTTCGTTTTCAAACCGATCAATTTATTGAAAAAAACGAATTGTTAGAGGCACAGAATAATCTTTTAGCAAGAGAAAAGCAACTATGGACCGCTTTGGCTGCCGTTGGTTTTATAGGGATTATAGCCATTTTAATCATCGTTATACAACGGATAAAGAATAAAAGTTTAAAGTTTGAGCGGGAACAACAAGAAGCTAACCAAGAAATTTTTAACTTACTAATGACCCAGCAAGGGAAGTTAACAGAAGGAAAAAAAATAGCACAGGAAAAAATTTCTCAAGAATTACATGATGGCATTTTAAATGACATTCTGGGGATCCGTTTAATTTTATCAAGTCTTAACAAAAAAAATGATGAAGAGGCTGTAAAGTACCGAGCAGAACTCATTGAACAATTAGCATCTGTTTCTGAAGAAATACGTACCGTATCGCACGAATTAAATAGCAGCTCACATAAAAAAGTATATAATTTTATTGAGTCGGTTAAATCTTTAGTAGAAAAGTTTAAAACGGCTACTCAAGCCATAAAGTATCAGTTTACCTATCCCAAAGACTATAATTGGGACGCTATCGATAGTGATATTAAAATTAATTTATACCGAATCTTACAAGAAAGCATTCAAAATGCCGTTAAACATGCACAACCAAATCACATTTTTATTAATTTTGATATTTTAGAAAATAGGGTTGTTGCGACTATTGAAGATGATGGCAAGGGTTTTGATACTAAAAAATTAAAAAAAGGTATCGGTGTAAAAAACATTGCTTCACGTCTCAAAAAATTAAATGGGGAGTGGATCATTGAAAGTAGCCTAGGAAAAGGTACCTCTACCATCATAAAAATACCCTTGCAAAATCATAAAATTGCCTAGGAAACTAATAGCTTACAAGATATGAAGACAGTACGAATTTTAGCCGTTGACGATCATAAGATGACGATTCTAGGGTACAAATTCATACTGGAGGACACTGAATTCTCTGATTTTAAAGTAGACCTATCCATTGAAACTTCTTTTGCTACGGGTAAAGCTGCAATAGAAAATTCGGTTGAGGCGAAAGCACCTTATGATATTCTTTTGCTAGACATACAACTTAGCGCTAGCGAAGAAGAATATCCCTATAGTGGTGAAGATCTCGGTATTCTTGCTCGTGCTATTTCCCCTAGTTCAAAAATTGTTTTTTTATCCTCTTTTAGCGATAATTATAGAATAAATAGCATCTTAAAAACGGTAAATCCAGATGGGTATATGGTAAAAACCGAAATTAATGAAGACCGTTTAAAAGAAATGGTCGAGGTGGTCTTAACCACTACCCCCTATTATACCAAAAAAGCGCTCATTGCCATTCGAAATAAAATGTCGAATGATATTCATTTAGACGAAACCGATAAAAAAATTCTCTATTACATCTCCATAGGATGTAAAACAAAAGATATGATTGAACATGTTTCTCTTTCCGTAAGTGGCATCGAAAACAGGAAGCGTGTCTTAAAAGAAATTTTTGGTGTTGAAAACGGAAATGATTACGCTTTAATCCATAATGCGCGAGAAAAAGGCTTTATTTAAGTAAATTTCCTGTTTTTTAAGGTTTTTAAAGTTCTGATTTTTAGGTAGATAAACAAAAACCTTTAAAAGTCTAAGGTTTTCGTGCAGTCTAAGGTTAAATAATACTGTTATGTTTGTTTTGAACATTCATTAGTTAGCCATGATACCAAAAAAAAACCCACTAAACAACAATTTAAAATTTGGTTCCCAGCATGATTTAAAAAATTTTGTGTTCCATGATTTTAGACGCATCATCGAAAAAGAGTTCTACTGTGATCTCGCTATTAACTATTCAGAAAAAGCAAATCATAAAATTGATTTAATTTTAGAATTAAAATTAAATTTTGAGCTACAACAAGGCTTACCCATTATAGCGGTTAGAGATACGGACGACTTAAATTTCCATTTAAATACAAATAGTGACTACCTATTTTTAAATCAGCTTCAGCAGCTTGCGGAACGTAGTTTGCATAAAGTTGATATTGAGGAGTTAACTATCGTTTTTACAGATTGTAGTTTAGTTATCCATCGCATTTGTAATCATAGTATTATTTCACAAGTAAAAAACATCATTCAAAAAATTGATGACAATCAATTGAATCTGACCAAGGGCTTTACAGAAGTTCCTTATGAAATACATATTCCGGTTTTTGAAGAAAAACCACTGCATGGCGAAATTAATTTGCTAAAATTTAAAACGGAAGAAACTAAAATTTGTGACTATTATAAATTTTGGGCCGTTTATTTTGAGCATAAAATTGATGCCTCATTCTATGATGTTGCCAATACTGAAATTTTTGATGGTGATTTAACGATGATTAACCTATGATATAACAAACAGGAAAAATTATCAAGAGCCAATGCGGAGCAAAAAATAAAGGTGATATATACCTAAATAACTCTTCTTATGCCTTTATTAGGTTTGTATCTAATTCAAAAAATAAGGAGAGCGTAAAAAAAATTAAAAAGAGTATTTTTTCAATTCATGTCAACCCAACGAAAACAGCAGCAACCTTAGTTCAAGAATGCTGCCGTTTTTATTTATTATCTATTTACCATGGCATCTAGCCAGCATAAAAAAGCGCTCTGCCACTCATAAGGGCATTTACTTTTTTCTTTACCCCTTCAATTAAGGCTTCATCTTCTGGATTAGAAAGCACCTCATCAATAAAGTCTACAATGACCGCCATGTCTGCTTCTTTTAAGCCTCTAGTGGTAATTGCAGCCGTTCCAAAACGAATTCCTGATGTAATAAAAGGGGATTTATCATCAAAAGGAACCATGTTTTTATTCGCCGTAATATCTGCTTTTACCAAAACAGCTTCAGCCAATTTACCCGTAATATTTTTATTTCTTAAATCAATCAACATCATGTGATTATCAGTTCCTCCAGATATGATTTGATAGTCTTTCTTCATAAAAGCCTTTGCCATAGCATCGGCATTCTTTTTTACTTGTAAAATATAGGTCAAATACTCATCGGTTAAGGCTTCGCCAAAAGCGATAGCTTTTGCGGCTATAATATGTTCTAAAGGGCCACCTTGATTACCAGGAAATACAGCTAAATCTAATAAGGCAGACATTTTCCGCAGTGTTCCATTTTTTAAGGTAATCCCAAACGGATTATCAAAATCTTCACCCATTAAGATTAAACCTCCTCGGGGTCCTCTTAAGGTTTTATGTGTCGTCGTGGTAACAATATGGCAATGTGGGATTGGATCATTTAAAATTCCTTTCGCAATTAAACCTGATGGATGCGAAATATCACCTAACAATAAAGCACCTACACTATCGGCAATAGCTCTAAAACGCTTAAAATCCATATCTCTAGAATAAGCAGAAGCACCAGCTATAATCATTTTTGGTTTTTCTCTCTCCGCTATTTCTTGAATTTTATCATAATTTAAAACCCCTGTCTCTTTTTCAACACCGTAAAAAACAGGATTGTATAATCTTCCCGAGAAATTTACTGGGGAACCATGGGTTAAATGTCCGCCATGCGATAAGTCAAAGCCTAAAATTTTATCTCCTACCTGTAAGCAAGCATGAAAAACCGATGCATTCGCCTGCGACCCAGAATGTGGTTGCACATTGGCGTAGGCTGCACCAAACAATTCCTTAGCTCGATCTATCGCTATTTGCTCCACAACATCAACAACTTCACAACCCCCATAATACCGTTTTCCAGGATAACCCTCAGCATATTTATTGGTCAAAACGGAACCCGCCGCTTCCATAACCTGAGCACTTACAAAGTTCTCAGATGCAATAAGTTCTATTCCGTTAATTTGGCGCTGTTTTTCTTCAGCAATAAGTTCAAAAATTAGATTGTCGCGTTGCATAATAAAATAAACTGTTAAATGAGATGCAAAAATACGAATTGAAGGCTTTAAATTCATAGAAAATAATATATTTGATAGCAGAATTTATTAAATACCAATTAACAATTGTCATATGCCCTTAAAAACTAATGATCCTAGCAAGAAATCGTGGATTCCAGTACCTATGGATTCTGATTTTCCAATTCAAAACATTCCTTTTGGTGTTTTTTTGACTAGAGATGATATTATTACCATAGGAACAAGAATAGGAAATACTGCGATAGATCTTGGTGCCCTGCATCAATTAGGTTATTTTGATGGTATACCCCTTACGGATGATATTTTTCTTCAAGATACTTTAAATGATTTTATATCTGACGGAAAAAAAACGTGGCGTTTGGTACGTAACAGAATTTCTGAAATTTTTGATGTAAAAAACGATACCCTTCAAAAAAATGAAGACCACAAAAAGATTGTATTATTTACAATGGCAGAAATAGAAATGCAACTGCCAGTACAGATTGGGGATTATACAGATTTCTATTCCAGTAAAGAGCATGCAACCAATGTAGGCACAATGTTTAGAGATCCAGATAACGCCCTATTGCCGAATTGGCTTCATATTCCGGTGGGTTATCACGGCAGAAGCTCTTCCATTGTAACCAGCGGAACTCCAATTCGCAGACCTATGGGACAAACTATGCCCGCGGATGCTGATAAGCCAATATTTGGACCTTCAAAATTAGTAGATTTTGAATTAGAAATGGCATTTATCACTACAGATGCTAATGTACTAGGAGAACCCATCCCTGTAGACGAGGCTGAAGATTATATATTTGGGATGGTCCTATTTAACGATTGGAGTGCACGTGACATTCAAAAATGGGAATATGTGCCTTTAGGACCGTTTTTAGCGAAAAACTTTGCTTCATCCATATCTCCATGGATTGTTACTATGGATGCATTACAGCCATTTAAAATAGAAAGCACAGCACAAAATCCAGAGCCACTACCCTATTTACAGCAAAAAGAAAGAAAAACCTACGATATTCAATTAGAAGTTGCCCTTGTTCCTGAAAATGGCGTATCAACGACAGTGACCAAATCTAATTTTAAATACATGTATTGGACTATGGCTCAGCAATTAGCGCACCATACCATTAATGGATGTAATGTAAATAGTGGTGATATGATGGGTAGTGGAACAATTTCTGGGCCTACGCCAGATTCTTACGGTTCTATGTTAGAACTGAGCTGGGGAGGCAAAAACCCTGTAGCCTTAAATGATGGTACTACACGTAAGTTTATCGAAGATAATGATACTGTAATTTTTAGAGGCTATTGCAAAAAAGATGGCGTTAGATTAGGTTTTGGAAAAATTTCAACAAAGCTATTGCCCGTTTATCAACCTAAAAAAAATAAACAATAAATTCATTTTAACATACTATTTAGAAACGTAAAACGTTCTTTATACTTATTTATGGCACGGCTATTGAATATAGCCTACTGAAACCAAAAAATAATTCGTATGAAAAAATTTTTACTTTCCACCAGTATATTGTTTTTTATGGCCTGTTCTGGCGTAAAAAAAACACAAGAAGCGTTAAATTCTGGAAATTATGAAAATGCTATTTACAAAGCACTAGATAATTTAGTAGAAAACAAAACCAAAAAAGGCAATCAACCTTATGTCTTGCTTTTAGAAGAAGCTTTTAAGAAAAACACAGAACGTGAGTTAAAAGAAATTGCTTTTCTTCAAAAAAATGGTAATTCAGCAGATGTTGAAGCTATTTATAATGGGTATTTAAGGTTAAGAACTATAGAAGAACGTATTAAACCCCTTCTTCCCCTGCCTATTTATGAAGAACAGCGCGATGCTAAATTTAAGTTTACGGACTACGATGCTAAACTAATTGCGGCAAAAAATGAACTTTCTGATTATTTGTACGCAAACGCTTCGGGTTTACTTTTAAATGCTTTAAATAAAAGTGATTATCGGAAGTCATATAACGATTTTAAATATTTAGATGAGATAAATCCAAATTATAAAGATGTTCAAAATAAAATTCAAGAAGCACATCAAAAAGGCTTAGATTATGTTCAGGTGCACCTTGTGAATGATACAGAACAAATAATTCCTACTAGATTGGAAGATGAGTTATTAAATTTTAACACCTATGGCTTAAATAATTTATGGACGGAATACCATACCAATCCGCTTCAAAATATTAACTATGATTATGAAATGAATGTGGTTTTTAAAAGCATTAGCATTTCACCAGAGCAGGTAAAGGAAAAGCAAATAACGAAAGAAAAGCAGGTTGTAGACGGATTTACCTATGCGGTAGATACGAATGGAAATCAAGTAAAAGATAGTTTAGGCAACAAAATTAAAGTTGATAAATTTAAAACTATTAAAGCAGATTACTATCAGTTCACACAATTTAAGGCCGTTCAAGTTGCTGGTATCGTTAGTTTTAATGATCTAAAAACCCAGCAGCAAATAAATTCATACCCGCTGGCAAGCGAATTTGTTTTTGAACATATTTACGCCAAATATAACGGCGATAAACTGGCATTAGACAACGACTTAATTTCTTTTTTGGGTTTAGCGGCAGTTCCATTCCCAAGTAATGAGACTATGGTTTATGACGCTGGAGAAGATTTAAAAGCACGACTAAAAAGTATTGTTACACGACAACAGTTTAGGTAAAAAACAACCCCTTAAAAAAAGCCTTCAAAGATCTAATCTTTGGAGGCTTTTTTAATGCTAATATATAAGTTCGGTGTTTACCTAAGTAAAGAATACCCCTTCTAAATGAATACTATGCCTATCTGTGGCTTGTTTTGTGTAACACTTTTTAAATAAACGTCGCTACTTGAACTTCGTTGATTGCACCATGGGAAGCATGAGCTACGGCAGTACCGTTTTTTATAACTAATAATTGTGGTGATTGGTGTATCACTTGAAATTTACGAGCAACTTCGTTCGAAACTTCTCGGTAACTATGTAAGTCTAAATAATACAAATCTGCTTGATCTTTGCTGATATCATAGGTCTGCTTAAACGTATTCATTACCATTCTACTAATACCACAAGTAGTTGAATGCTTAAATATAAATTGAGGTTTTCCGTTCGATTTTTTTCCTAATTCTTCCAATTGATCTAAGGAGGTTAAAGCAATCCAGGGCAAAGCTGGTATTTCTTTTTTCTCTTCTGATTTATTGCCACCAAAGAAACTATTAAATAATCCCATAATTTTTAATTTTTAGCTAAGTCGCACTCTTACAAAAAACTTACAGACTGCCGTAATGTCTTGCTGTTACTATGTTTTCATGCCAAAATGACAATTATTCTTTCTTGGTAAGGTTATTGACTTTCTCTAATCAAAAGTAATGAATCACAGAAAAATAGACCTATATGAACATCAATAATTTCACGATAAAATCGCAAGAAGCTGTTCAACTTGCGCAGCAGATTGCTCAAGAAATGGGACATCAGCAAATTGAAAATGAACACCTATTTAAGGCCATCACACAGGTTGATGAAAATGTTACGCCTTTTATCCTTAAAAAATTAAATGTAAATACCGCATTACTTACTGAAATAGTTAGCAAAGAATTAGCGAGTTTCTCAAAAGTTACAGGCGGTGAATTAAGTTTTTCAAGAGAAGCGGGAAAAACCTTAAATGAAGCGAGTATTATCGCTAAAAAAATGGAAGATGAGTATGTCTCCATAGAACATCTTTTATTGGCTATATTTAATTCTAAAAGTAAAATTTCTCAAATTCTAAAAGATCAAGGGGTAACCGAGAAAGATTTTAAATTAGCCATTGAAGAGCTAAGAAAAGGCGGTAAAGTTACCTCTCAAAGTGCAGAAGACACCTATAATTCGTTAAATAAGTACGCCAAAAATTTAAACGAAATGGCTGATCAGGGCAAACTAGATCCTGTTATCGGTCGTGATGAAGAAATTCGACGTGTTTTACAAATCTTAACCCGAAGAACTAAAAATAACCCCATGCTCGTAGGTGAACCGGGGGTTGGTAAAACGGCAATCGCCGAGGGTTTAGCACATAGAATTGTGCAAGGTGATGTGCCCGAAAATCTAAAAGATAAAATAATTTATTCTTTAGATATGGGTGCCCTAATTGCAGGTGCTAAATACAAAGGAGAATTCGAAGAAAGGCTCAAAGCGGTCATCAAAGAAGTGACCTCATCCGATGGAAATATTGTACTTTTTATTGATGAAATTCACACTTTGGTTGGTGCTGGAGGTGGACAAGGGGCTATGGATGCAGCCAATATTTTAAAACCTGCTTTAGCACGCGGGGAACTCCGTGCTATCGGCGCAACCACGCTTGATGAATATCAAAAATATTTTGAAAAAGACAAAGCCTTAGAGCGTAGGTTTCAGAAAATTATAGTAGATGAACCTGATACCGAAAGCGCTATCTCTATCTTAAGAGGAATTAAAGATAAATACGAAGCGCATCATAAAGTACGCATAAAAGATGAAGCGGTAATTTCGGCTGTAGAATTATCACAACGTTATATTACGAATCGATTTTTACCCGATAAGGCGATTGACTTAATCGATGAGGCTGCAGCAAAACTAAGGATGGAAATTAATTCTAAACCTGAAGCACTTGATGTCTTAGACCGCAAAGTAATGCAGTTAGAAATTGAGGTGGAAGCTATTAAACGTGAAAATGATCATACGAAACTAAAATCGCTCAATCTAGATCTCGCCAATTTAAAAGAAGAGCGAAACGAGATTTTTGCTAAGTGGGAAAGTGAAAAAACAGTAGTTGACGACATTCAAAAAACAAAGCAAGATATCGAAGACTATAAATTAGAAGCTGAACGCGCCGAACGAAATGGCGATTATGGTAAGGTAGCTGAATTACGCTATGGCAAAATTAAAGACGCACAAGAAAAATTAGAAAAGTTGCAAATTGCTCTAGACGCGCAGCAAGAAGGCGACACCATGATAAAAGAAGAGGTGACTAGCGAAGACATTGCACAAGTAGTCGCTAAATGGACAGGAATTCCTGTGACTAAAATGTTGCAAAGTGAACGGGAAAAGTTATTACAACTCGAAGGTGTATTACACAAGCGTGTGGTAGGTCAAGAAGAAGCTATTCAGGCCGTTTCTGATGCTATTCGAAGAAGTAGAGCAGGCTTACAAGACAGCAAACGCCCTATTGGATCTTTTTTATTTTTAGGAACCACAGGCGTTGGTAAAACAGAGCTTGCGAAAACATTAGCAAGCTACTTGTTTGACGACGAAAATGCCATGACTCGGATCGACATGAGTGAATACCAAGAGCGCCACTCCGTGAGTAGATTGGTAGGAGCACCTCCGGGATATGTGGGCTATGATGAAGGGGGGCAACTTACAGAAGCCGTTCGAAGAAGACCTTATTCGGTAGTACTTTTAGATGAAATTGAGAAAGCACATCCAGACACTTTTAATGTTTTATTGCAAGTATTAGATGAAGGTAGACTAACAGACAACAAAGGAAGGGTTGCCGATTTCAAAAACACCATTATCATTATGACAAGTAATATGGGAAGTCATATTATTCAAGAGAAGTTTGAATCGAATGCCGACATCTATAGCGCTACAGAAGCGGCTCGCGTTGAAGTCTTAGGTTTGTTACGTAAAACCATACGTCCTGAATTCTTAAATAGAATTGATGATATTATCATGTTTACACCTTTGAATAAAAAAGACATTATCAAGATTGTAGGTTTACAACTAGATCAATTAAAAATAATGTTAGCCCAACAAAACATTACTATTGATGCAACAGATGACGCGATTAGCTATTTAGCAGAAAAAGGATATGATCCTCAATATGGAGCAAGACCTATAAAAAGAGTTATTCAGAAAGAAGTGCTAAACATGCTTTCCAAGGAACTTTTAAGTGGTAAAATAACAGCAGACAGTATTGTATTAATAGATTCATTTAATGATGAATTGGTATTCAGAAATCAGACTGAAATAGCCTAAGATCGTACCGGTCGAAGGCTGTGATCATCATCCTTTTGAAAATTTTCGAAAGGATGATGCTGTTTTTTACAAACTTTCTTATACCGCACAGTATAATATTTTTTTATATTCGTAGAAAATTATTGCTGATATGACAACAAAGGCTGAAAAAACTACCGCATTTATCATTCGAACCGTAGCACCCATATTTAATAAATTAGGATATGTTGGCACAAGTATGAGCGATTTAACTGAAGCCACTGGATTAACCAAAGGTGCATTATACGGAAACTTTGAAAATAAAGAAGCTTTAGCCTTAGCTGCTTTTGAGTTTAATAGCAAAGAGCTCTTAGCGGCATTAGATGAAAGGCTAGCTATCCAGGGCAATTCGCTACAAAAATTGTTTAATTTGACTCATTTTTATAGGCATTATAACGAATTTACAGCGGCTATGGGAGGTTGTCCTGTCTTAAATGTCGGTGTAGATGCAAAATATAATAATGCCATATTACTAGCTGCAGCAAAAGAAACCATTAAGATTATTGAAGGTAAAATTGCTTTAGTCCTTGAAAACGGCGTGAACAACAATGAAATTAAATTACCTGTTGCCCCTTTACAATTTGCCAAACAAATGTACACCATGATTCAAGGTGCCGTAAGTATGGCTACCATCACAGATGATCACAAATACCTTTTAAACACCATTACCTACTTAGAACATTTGATTAAATACGAAGTTACAAAGTAAGGCTTTTCAAAGGCTAAAACGTAAGGACTTTATTCGTTATAATTGAAAAAGGGTCTAGTGACCTACTAGACCCTTTCATAAAAATAGCGCTTAGCCTAAAGCCGTTTACTTTCCTAAGAATTTCACAATTTGTTCGTATACTTTTTCACCCGTAAAACCGAATTTATCGTCTAAAACAGTAGCTGGTGCAGAATAACCAAAGTGCTCCAAACCATATACTTCACCATTTGGTCCGGCTAAAGCTTCTAAGTTTATAGGCAAACCTGCCGTGAGCCCAAAAACCGGCTTGTCTTTTAAGATAACGCTCTCTTGATAATCTTTGGACTGATTTCTAAATAAACCTTCAGACATAACAGAAGCGATATTCACTTTTATCCCTTTTTTATCTTGTAATAATTTAGAAGCTTCTAGTAAGGTTGCTACTTCTGATCCATTGGCCAATAAGGTGATGTCCGCATTAGCTGTCTTTTGAACTAAATAACCTCCTTTTTCAGCCGCTAAAGCATCTTGATATCTTGAAGTTCCCATTGCTGGAATATCTTTAATGCCTTGCCTAGAAAGAATTAAACCCGAAGGGACTTTATTATTTTCTAAAAGCATTTTCCAACCTACTACGGTTTCAGCTGAATCTGCTGGGCGTAAGGCTACAAAACTAGAATTACCACTGTGATTTTTTAACTTTTCTAGCAAGCGGATCTGTGCTTCTTGCTCTACGGGTTGGTGGGTAGGACCATCTTCCCCTACTCTAAAGGCATCATGAGTCCAAACAAACTTCACTGGTAATTCTTGTATGGCACTTAAACGAATCGCTGGTTTCATATAATCTGAAAACACAAAAAAAGTGGCTACGACCGGAATAACTCCGCCGTGTAATGCAATTCCGTTAGCGATTGCTGCCATGGTAAGTTCTGCTACCCCTGATTGCAAAAACGATCCTGTAAAATCTCCTTTTTGTAAAGAATGTGTTTTATTTAAAAATCCATCCGTTTTATCGCTATTCGATAAATCCGCTGAAGAAACAATCATGTTCTCTACTTTTCCGGCCAGGTAGCCCAATACATTTGCTGAGGCTGCTCTTGTCGCTAGTCCTGCTTTAAAGTCTACACTTTCAAAATCTAATTCCGGTAGATTACCCGCCAAAAAATTATCAAGTTTGGTGGCTAAAGCAGCATTTTCTGTTCGCCATGCTGCAATCTCTTGCTTTTTTTCTTGAGCATCTTGTATTTTCTTCTTGATGATATCTTTATAGGCAGCAGCAACATCCTCATAAATGGCAAACTCATCTTTAGGGTTAGCCCCTAAATTCTCCAGTGTTTTTACGAAATCGGCTCCTGTATCTCCAATTGGTTTTCCGTGTAATTCAGTATGTCCTTCATACATGTCACCCGTAGCGGTAACACAACCTTTACCCATAATGGTTTTACCAATAATTAAAGTAGGTCTGTCCATTTCGGCATTAGCATCTTTGAGCGCTTTTCTTATTTCTTCGTGGTTATGACCGTCTATCGTTACAACTTTCCATCCCCAAGCTTCGTATTTCATGGCTGTATCTTCTGAAGTAACTTCGTCTGTTTTTGTGGACAATTGTACATCGTTAGAATCAAAAAACATAATAAAGTTACTCAATCCTAAATGACCAGCAATTCTACCTGCTCCTTGCGATATTTCTTCTTGCACACCACCATCAGAAATAAAACCATACACTTTGTGGTTCATCCAATTTCCAAAACGAGCTTGTAAAAATTTAGCTGCAATAGCAGCACCAACACCCATGGTATGCCCTTGGCCCAAAGGCCCTGATGTGTTTTCAACACCTCTATTTACGTCAACTTCTGGGTGACCCGGTGTTACAGATCCCCATTGTCTAAAGTTTTGAAGGTCACTTTTTGAATAATTTCCTAATAAATTATATTGCGCATACATTAACGGCGATAAATGCCCTGCATCCATAAAAAAACGATCACGGAAAGGCCATCTCATATCCGAAGGATCGTATTTAAAAAACTCAGAATATAAAATATGCATGTAATCTGCTCCTCCCATAGGACCACCTGGGTGCCCTGAATTTGCTTTTTCTACCATGGATATGGCTAATGCTCTTATATTGTCTGCGGCTAACTGATCTATCTTCTTATTCATAGGTGTGCTGTTTTCTGCTTTAAATTAAACGGTTTTTAAGAGGAGATTACTTTTAGTATTATAGGCTGCAAGATAAAAACCTTTATGACTATCTGCAACCTATTATGGTGCATTAAAATGATTATTTACTAACATTATAAGCTCATAAATAAAGTCTTAGATTTTACATTCTGAGTTTTATTTGGTCAAACGACGATTGTTTGTTCTATATTAAACCAAAATTCTATTAAAAAATACTATTTTAGTTTTTTGTAAGTTCTAAAGTGGTAGAAAATCCATTTAAAGCTAACGCTTAACTGACCATCAAGTGAATAACTTTGATTAAAAAATTAAAACCCAAGAGATGAAAAAAATTCAACTTTTTATTGTAACGATACTCACACTTTTTTTAGGTAGTTGTAAAGAAGATAATGCAGCAGTGACCGAACCTGAAAATTTAGATCCTGTTATTTCAACTTTTTATTTTATCAGACATGCTGAAAAGGACCGTAGTAATCCCGAAAATTTAGATCCTGAATTAAATCAAGAAGGACTAGGCAGAGCCATTCGATGGGAACGAATCTTTAGTGAAATACCCCTAACCACTATATATAGTACAGATTACGAAAGAACTAAAATGACGGCCGCACCAACGGCCATCAGTAAAGATTTAATTGTAAATACCTACAATCCAAATGCCATAGACATTCAAGAATTTAAAGACGCTAATCTTGGCGCAAATGTTTTAGTGGTGGGCCATAGCAATACCACCCCGGCATTTGTGAATAAAATGATAGATGAAAATAAATATGCTGATATGGATGATTACGACAATAGCAGTCTTTTTATTGTACGTATTATTGATGGAAAAGCTAGCGATATACGCTTAAAAATGGATTAATTTTCCAAGATTACCCTTATATTTTCTAATTGAATATCCGATAAAAAAACGAGTTGATTGTTTTCAAATGCCTCAGCAGTTTGTTCAACAGTGATGGCCTTATCGTCTGGTTTGTAATTTTTATAATCTACAAATCTAATGCCATTAACATACCGCTCATTGTAGGCTTCTCTGAAACGCACGCCTCCGCCGTCTGTATGAAATTCATAGGCTAAATAATCGGGCTTAAAAGTTTCTGTATTGATCCAATACACATAAGTGTCATCAAAATCATCACCGCCATTTTTCTTATCAAAAGTAATTTGAACAACATAGTAGTCTTTACCTTTGAGCGTTGAAATTTTTAATAGCTGTTTGTTTACGGCAGCATCATTTAATCGATAGGGTAATTGCGCAAAATAATGAACAGAATTCACAGAATTGCCATACACAATTGCCAGAGAATCTGATAGTTCTATTTCTAAATTATCAACATAGCGCTGAAAACTATTGCTTCTTTTAATATCCATATACCGCAAGGAGTCACTCTCGAAAATTCGCTTTAAAACGGCACCGTTTTCTTCTGATAGGTAGGTTTTATCTCTAAAATCAAATCCTATGCTGCTATGCTGATACAGGTCGCCACCAGCTACTTCAATTGATTTATCGATGATCTCTTGCGCGGACCATTCTTTTTTAGCAGTGTTTTTACAAGCAGCCATAAAAAGCAGAAACGAAATTAAAGCGATGAACCTCATATTTTTTTATTTTGTTAGTCCTACTCTGATGTAAACATTACAAATTTCGACAAGAATTTTCAATTCTGTCTAAATTACCTACTATTTATCATTTAATTGTTATTATTTTTGTTCACGTGATACAAAAGAAAATAAATATAAAAAACAAAAGAGCCAGGTTTGACTTCGAAATTTTGGATACCTATACCGCTGGCTTAGTACTTTCGGGTACTGAAATTAAATCCATACGCTTAAGCAAGGCCTCGATCTCAGAAAGTTTTTGTGAGTTTAATGACCGTGGTGAATTATTCATCATTAATATGCAAATCGACGAATACTCGCATGGCACCCATTATAATCACGCACCAAAAGCAGCTCGTAAATTACTTTTAAATCGTGGTGAACTTAAAAAGTTAGAGAAAGAAGTTAAAAACACAGGCCTTACGATTGTTCCACTGAATCTTTTTTTAAATGAAAGAGGCCTAGCCAAAATAAATGTAGCGCTGGCGAAAGGTAAAAAACTATTTGATAAGCGAGAATCAATTAAAGATCGGGATAACAAAAAAAATCTAGATCGCATTAAAAAAAGTTTTAATAATTAAGGCCATACCTTAACATTCATTAAAAGAGCCCGTAATCAACACGCGATAAACCATGACCATAGCCGAACTAATCAGCAAGGTATTTTTACCCTTATCTTTAGCGATTATTATGTTAGGAATGGGGATGACCCTAATCACTGCTGATTTTACACGAATACTGAAATATCCAAAGGCCATTTTACTAGGCCTCACCAACCAACTTATCTTTTTACCCCTTATCGGTTTTATGCTAGCCATAGGTTTTGATCTAAATCCGGTGATGGCGGTGGGACTTATGATTTTAGCCACATGCCCGGGTGGACCAACAAGTAATTTAATCACCCTTATTTGCAAAGGAAATATCGCTTTATCTGTTACGCTAACCGCTTTTTCTAGTATGATAAGTATTCTAACCATTCCCTTTATTCTATATTTTGCCATAGATTATTTTGGCACTGGCACCAATGTTTTAATAAAATTACCCCTTGGTGACACGATAGTACAAATTATGGGAATAACCGTTATTCCCATTTCTATAGGAATGCTGATTCGTACTTACAAGCCAAATTTCGCAAAGCAGATGGAAAAACCCATGCGAATCGCATCCGCACTCTTATTCTTTGTCGTCTTCATAGCTGTTATAGCTGCAAATTTTACGATCATTGGCAGAGGAATGAGGGAAGTAGGTTTTGTGACCTTGCTCTTAAACTTACTTACCATGAGTGTTGGGTATCTGACGGCAAAATTATGTAAGTTAAAACTCAAAAATGCTATTTCTATAACCATAGAAAGTGGCATTCAAAACGGTACTCTAGCCTTTGTGATTGCTACCTCTATTTTAAATAATATAGAAATGGGTATTCCGATAGGGGCCTATGCCATTTGGATGTTTATTACCGGTGGAATTTTAATGTGGTTTTGGGGTAAAAGAAAAGATATAACAACTTAAATTTGTACGCTACTTAAGTATAGATAAGCCACCTAGACCATAAAACTTTCAAAAGTAAACGAACAACGCGCCACAATGACCATAATCTCGAAAGACATTTCTAAAGCTATAAGCCTTTTAAAAAACAATGCCATTGTAGCCATACCAACAGAAACCGTTTACGGCTTAGCTGGAAATATCTATAGTGACAATGCAATTCGAAAAATATTTGAGGTAAAAAAAAGACCTCATTTTAATCCCTTAATTGTTCATGTAGATTCCTTAACAAAAGTAGAAGCTTTGGTGAGTGAATTTCCTGAAAAAGCAAAATTGCTAGCAGAAGCTTTTTGGCCCGGTTCATTAACTTTAATCTTAAAAAAAAATAGTGCTGTTCCTGATTTAGTGACCGCAGGAAAAGATACCGTAGCGATTAGAATCCCAAACCATTCTGTAACTCTAGACCTATTGCAACAACTGCCTTTTCCGTTAGCAGCACCTAGTGCGAACCCGTTTGGAAGTATTAGTCCAACTTCAGCACTACACGTAGAAAATTATTTTAAAGATGCCATTGACATGGTGCTTGATGGTGGTAGCTGTAAAAATGGAATCGAATCGACGATTATCGGTTTTGAAAATGATGAACCCGTTCTATACCGACTCGGATCTATTTCGATTGAAGAAATAACCAAGGTAATTGGAGAGGTTAAAATTAAAAATAAGCAAGACAAAGCGCCCAATGCCCCAGGAATGCTAGAACGTCATTACGCACCATCAACCAAAACATTTTTGGTGCCAGACGTAGCCAACTTTATCAAAAAATATCCTAATAAAAATATTGCTGTCTTGGTTTTTTCTGAAGCGATTGTCGCTCCTAATATCAAAAAGTTAGTTGTATTATCTAAGAAGAAAGATTTAAAAGAAGCAGCCTCAAATTTATACCAAAGCTTGCATGATTTAGATGATTTACATTTAGATATGATTGTGGCTGAGACTTTCCCGGATGTTGAACTTGGTAAATCGATCAATGACCGCCTGGAACGCGCTACGAAAGATTAATTCTTGTCCTCTAACATGGGCACAAAACGAAAAGAACCAAATTCCTTTTTTTCAAATTCCAATTCTGATTTTCGAATAAACAAGGTCATTATTTGCTCATCAATACCCACTGGAATGACAAGTCTACCTCCAATTTTTAATTGTGCCAATAAGGGATTTGGAACATAAGGAGCGCCCGCAGTTACGATGATTCCGTCGAACGGTGCTTCTGACTCTAAACCAATATAACCATCACCAAAAATGGTTTTTTTGGGCCTGTACCCCATTTTAGTAAAGAATAACTTTGTTTTTTTAAATAATTCTTGCTGACGCTCTATGGTAAAGACTTTAGCCTTTAAATGCAAGAGAACAGCTGTTTGGTAACCACTTCCTGTTCCAATTTCAAGAATTTTATCATGTGGTTTTACCTGCAAAAGTTCAGATTGAAAGGCTACCGTAAAAGGCTGAGAAATAGTTTGCTCGGCACCGATAGGAAATGCTTTATCTTGATAGGCGTGATCCTCAAAACTACTGTCTAAAAACAAATGACGTGGAATGGTTTTTATGGCGTCAAGAACTTTAGTATTTACAATGCCCTTTTCAATTAGAATTTCAGCTAATTTATTGCGCATCCCTTTATGTTTGAGCGTATCTTTCAATTGAGTTTAAGTTTGGAAGGGCTAAGGTAAAGAAGACTTTATCAAAAAGAAAATAAAAGTTTCACATCAGCACTATAAAACTTTATTTGATGCAAATTGCCGTTGCAAATAGCCTTAAGTATCCTTATTTTTGAAAAAAAATATTTTTATGCTAAAAGTTGGAGTACTTGGTGCGGGTCATCTTGGGAAAATTCATTTACGTTTACTCAATCAATCTGAAAAATATACTTTGGTAGGTTTTTATGACCCGGATGCAATCAACGGCAAAAAAGTAGCTGACGAGTTCGATTACAAATATTATGACAATATAAATACGCTTATTGATGCGGTTGATGTGGTCGATATTGTAACTCCAACCCTTTCCCATTTCGATTGCGCCAAAAAAGCCATGGAAAAAGGGCGACATGTGTTTATAGAAAAACCAATTACCAATACCCTTGAAGAAGCGGAAGAATTGCTTTTCTTAGAGAAAAAGTACAATGTAAAAGGTCAAGTTGGTCATGTGGAACGTTTTAACCCTGCTTTTTCGGCTGTAAAAGATAACATTCAAAACCCAATGTTTATTGAAACTCACCGATTGGCAGAGTTTAATCCTCGCGGTACCGATGTGCCGGTAGTATTAGATTTAATGATTCATGACATAGATGCTATTTTAAGTGTTGTGCACTCGAAAGTAAAGCAAATCAACGCTAGTGGCGTCTCCGTGTTGAGTTCTTCTCCTGATATTGCCAATGCCAGAATAGAGTTCGAAAATGGTTGTGTTGCCAATTTAACAGCCAGCAGAATATCTTTAAAAAATATGCGTAAATCGCGATTTTTTCAAAAGGATGCTTACATTTCTGTTGATTTTTTAGAGAAAAAAGTAGAGGTGGTTAAAATGAAAGATGCTCCGGAAAAACCTGGCGATTTTGATATGATTCTACAAAATGCAGAAGGGGTGAGAAAACAGATTTATTTTGAAAATCCTGATGTTGAAAATAACAACGCTATTTTAGACGAATTAGAAACTTTCGCAGACGCCATAAATAACAATACAACTCCAGTCGTTAATTTGGAACAAGGAACGAATGCCTTGCGAGTAGCATTGCAGGTGATTGCTTCATTTTAGGCTGCAGGTTGCAGGCAGAATAAAAAAATAGGAAATTATAAAAACAGAAATAGAATTCATCACAAACAAAAAAGCATAAAGCATAAAGCTTATAGCGTAAAGCATTAAAAAATGAAAAATATAGCAGTTATCGGAGCAGGAACAATGGGTAATGGAATCGCACACGTTTTTGCTCAAAACGGATTTAGGGTTCATTTAATTGATATTTCCAGTGAATCCTTGGAAAAAGGAATGGTAACAATCACCAAAAATTTAGATCGAATGCTTGCCAAAGAAGTAATTTCTGAAGCAGATAAAAAAGCCACACTAGCGCAAATTACCACCTTTACAGACCTTAAAGAAGGAGTTAAAGCGGTGGACTTAGTGGTTGAGGCTGCTACTGAAAATATCGATTTAAAATTAAAGATTTTTAAGAATTTAGACGAAGCATGTGATGCTGAAACTATTTTAGCCACCAATACTTCCTCTATTTCTATTACCCAGATTGCCTCAGTTACGAAACGTACGGATAAAGTGATAGGTATGCACTTTATGAACCCAGTACCAATCATGAAATTGGTCGAAATTATTAGAGGCTACAACACCTCTGACGCTGTGACAGAAACAATAATGAAACTTTCTCAACAATTGGGAAAAACGCCGACTGAGGTTAATGATTACCCCGGTTTTGTGGCCAACAGAATCTTAATGCCTATGATTAATGAAGCTATTGAAACCTTATACAACGGCGTTGCTGGTGTTCAAGAAATTGATACGGTGATGAAATTAGGAATGGCGCACCCGATGGGACCCTTACAATTGGCTGATTTTATTGGTTTAGATGTTTGCCTTTCTATTCTGAACGTCATGCACGACGGATTTAAAAACCCGAAATACGCCCCCTGTCCCCTGCTAGTCAATATGGTGATGGCAAATAAATTAGGGGTGAAGTCTGGCGAAGGTTTTTATGATTATGCGCAGTCGAGAAAAGCAGAGCATGTGGCGAAGGGGTTTTTAAAGCATTAAAAAAGACCCCTAAACCCCAAACGAAGAACTTTGTATAGCTGGTGGTAGAAAATGTTTAGGGTTTAAGATATTTTTGGATAGCTAAAGTGTTGAAAATTGTATTGATTCTTTTTCAAATATTAAACATTATTGAAAAGGATTGACATTCTAAGTTAAAAGTCAGAAGACTTTGCGAAACGTAGTGATTAAAAAAGGATAATGGCTTGCTTTTGAAATGTAGCGCAGAATCGCCTCAAAATTTGTGAAGTCATACAATCATGACACTTGTACTCGAAAAAGTAAATAACAAAACAATTAAATAACTTTCTCAGCTCAAAAACCTTCCCATAGCTTAAAAAAACGAACAACGCTCAACCATCAACGAACAACGAACAATATGTCGATTTCAGAGAATCTAAACAACATAAAAAAAACAATCCCAGAAAACGTCACCCTTGTGGCCGTTTCAAAAACAAAACCTAATGAAGATTTGTTAGCAGCTTACGAGGCGGGTCAGCGTATTTTTGGTGAGAATAAAGTACAAGAAATGACCCAGAAATGGGAAGACTTACCTAAAGATATACAATGGCATATGATTGGACATGTACAAACCAATAAAGTAAAATACATGGCAGAATATGTACATTTAATTCATGGCGTGGATAGCTTTAAATTGTTGAAAGAGATTAACAAACAAGCGAAAAAGAACCATAGAGTAATTCCTTGTTTGTTACAAATTCACATCGCTAAAGAAGACACAAAATTTGGATTAGATGCAACGGAGCTTAATGATATTTTGAACAGCGATAGTTTTAAAAATTTGAACCATATAGAAGTAGTGGGGTTAATGGGTATGGCCACGTTTACCGACAATGAAGCCCAGATTCGTAGCGAATTTCAAGGTTTAAAAAACTTGTTTGATACCGCTAAAAGCAAACTTTCAACAATTAAAATACTATCGATGGGCATGAGCGGTGACTACAAAATTGCGATTGAAGAAGGCAGTACAATGGTTCGGATTGGCAGTAGTATTTTCGGAAGTAGATAAAAAGTTATTCTAAGTAGTTTCCTGAAAAGCGAAAAAGTATCTTTACCAAAAATAAAAAACGTGTTGGTTCTAAATACCGATAATAGAATTCTGATTTAATTTGATGTACGCTGTATTAGATATTGAGACTACTGGAGGAAAATACAATGAAGAAGGTATTACCGAAATAGCTATTCATAAGTTTGATGGACACGAGGTGGTCGATCAGTTCATAAGCCTAGTGAACCCTGAAAAAGACATTCAGCCTTTTGTGGTAAACCTTACGGGTATCAGCAACAAAATGCTGACTACAGCTCCAAAATTCTACGAAGTCGCTAAGCGTATCATCGAAATTACGGAAGACTGTGTACTTATTGCTCACAATGCCCAGTTCGATTATCGCATTTTAAGAACAGAGTTTAGACGATTAGGCTATAATTTTGAACGTAAAACTATTTGTACGGTCGAACTAGCTCAAAAATTACTTCCAGAAGCAGAATCGTATAGCTTAGGAAAGTTGGTGCGCTCCTTAGGCATTCCTGTAAGTGACCGTCACAGAGCTAATGGAGATGCTTTAGCCACTTTAAAACTATTTAAACTACTCTTATCTAAGGATTTAGATAAAACCATCATAAAAACAGTGATAAAGGCTGAAACCCTTGGAGAACTTTCACCGAGGCAATTAGATATTGTTGAAGAATTACCGTCGGAAGTTGGTGTTTTTTACATGCACAATAAAGATGCTGAAATAATTCTCTTGAACAAAAGTAGTAACATCAAAAAAAGAGTCAACCAGTATTTTACCAATAGCGGTAATAGAGCTCGTAAAATTCAAAAAGAAATGCGAAGTGTTACTTACGAAAAAACAGGTAGCGAACTTGTTGCGCTTTTAAAAGAAAACGAAGAGCTTATTAGAAACAAACCAAAATACAACCCAAATAACAAAAAACGCTTGTTTTCTTATGCGGTCTATGCCATTCCAAATGAACAAGGGTATGTACAGTTAAAAGCCGAAAAAATAACGAATAACATTCATTTAAGGGTAACTACGTTTACGAGTTTAGAAGCTGCAGAGAATTTTCTACACGCCATTAGAGATGAATTTCAATTGTGTAATAAACTAAATGGACTCTCACAAGCGAAAACCCACTGTTCAAAATACAACGAGGGTACATGCTTAGGCGCTTGTGTTCAAAAAGAAAATGCAGAAGCCTATAATAAAAGAGTTCAAGAAGCCTTATTAAAATATAGCTTAAACGATAAAAACATAGTCATTGTTGATAAAGGACGAGTTCTTGGGGAACAAAGTGTTATTTTAATTAAAAATGGTATCTTTAAGGGACTCGGCTTTTGTGATTTAAATTATCAAATCAATACAACAAAAATATTAGAAACAATTATTGCACCTATGGATGGTAATGCGAACACCAACCACATCATAGAAACCTATTTAAGAAAAAGAAAAGTAAAGTACATTTTAGACCTTAATTAAAACCTATTGAAAAACAAAGGATCAAAAATTAAATGGAAAAGTAAAATTCATGAAATTATTTATGAAGCCGATACTCCTATGGGTAAATGGTTTGATATTGTTTTATTTATTTTAATTATCATTAGTGTCATCTTAGTCATGCTAGAAAGCATACAAGGTATTGATGCTAAATACCATAGCACTTTGTTAACTTTAGAATGGGTTGTTACCATATTTTTTACCGTAGAATACATTGCCAGGGTGGTTAGCATTAAAAAACCTTTTGAATACATTTTTAGTTTCTATGGAATTATAGATTTACTTTCTACGATTCCGTTATATTTATCGTATGTCTTAGCTGGATCGCAAGTGCTACTGGCCCTAAGAGCTTTTAGATTGCTGCGTATTTTTAGAATCTTAAAGCTAGTTCGTTTTTTAGGAGAGGCCTCACAATTAAAAAATGCTTTAAAAGCAAGCAGGGCCAAAATCACTGTTTTTCTCTTTGCAGTGACTATTGTAGCCATCATATTGGGTACTTTAATGTATTTGGTAGAAGGCGAAGAAGCAGGCTTTACAAGCATCCCCACAAGTGTTTATTGGACCATTGTTACCCTAACTACAGTGGGTTATGGCGATATTGCTCCCATAACACCTCAAGGACAATTTTTAGCTACGATTATAATGCTTGTAGGGTATGGTGTTATTGCAGTACCAACAGGTATTGTAACCGTAGAATTTGGTAAGCATTTAAAAGGAAATTCTGCCATTGACTCCAAAGAAGGGACCTATGTACATGTCAATACACAATCCTGTACTACTTGTAGTAAAGAAGGACATAGAGATGATGCCACTCACTGTTATAACTGCGGAAGTAAATTATAATGAAAAAAACCCTTATATCTGTTGTGGGTCCAACGGCTATTGGTAAAACTAAATTAGCTATCGCCTTGGCGGTAAAATACAATACGGCCATTATTTCTGCAGATTCTAGACAGTTTTTTAAAGAAATGAATATTGGCACTGCTGTGCCAACTTCTACCGAATTAGCAGCAGCTCAACATTATTTTATTCAACATAAAAGTGTATTAGAATCGTACTCCGTTGGCGATTTTGAACGCGAAGCCATTATTCTTATAGATAAATTATTTTTAAAACATGAGGTACTTGTTTTGGTTGGGGGAAGTGGATTGTATGTTGATGCTGTCACCAAAGGCTTAGATAATTTTCCAGAAGTAGCTCCAGAAATACGGGCTAGGTTAAATCAAAAATTTGTTACTGAAGGCATTTCTGCACTTCAAGAACTATTAAAAAAAGAAGATCCTGCCTATTTTGAAAAAGTAGATCTACAAAACCCACACCGCCTTATAAGAGCCTTAGAGATTTGTTTAGGTACTGGCACCCCTTATTCATCATTTTTAGCCCAAACAAAGCCTAAAAGAAATTTTAAAGTAATTAGCCTTGGTATTGAAGCTGATCGTCAACTAATTTATGATAGGATAAATAAAAGGGTGGATCGTATGTTAGCTAATGGTTTACTGGAAGAAGTAAAATCGCTCCTCCCATACAAAGACCTAAACGCCTTACAAACGGTAGGTTATAAAGAGTTATTTAAGTATTTTGAGGCTGAATGGGATTTGGATTTTGCGATTTCGGAAATCAAAAAAAACACGAGAAGGTTCGCGAAACGACAACTAACTTGGTTCAAGAAAAATAAAGAAACTATTTGGGTAAAGCATCATGAGCATTTGGATGAAATTTTAAAAAAAATAGACCATCATACGTATGAAAAATAAAGAAGGTTTCGTGTTTTTTGTGATGGGCGTCTCGGGCACTGGTAAATCTACCATAGGGAAATTATTAGCCGCAGATTTAGGCCTTCCGTTTTTTGATGGGGATGATTATCACCCCAAAGCCAATATTGATAAAATGGCGGCTGGAAAACCACTAAATGATAAGGATAGAAAAAATTGGCTAGTAAAACTAAATACCCTTGCGGTAGAACACAATAAAAATGGGGCTGTCATAGCGTGCTCTGCCTTAAAAAAGAGCTATAGAACTCGCTTACATAACCAGCTAAAAAATCATTTTTTCATATATCTAGAAGGTTCTTTTGATTTGATTTTAGAACGAATGGGAAGTAGAAAAGATCATTTTATGCCCACTGAATTGCTAAACTCTCAGTTTGATACTTTAGAAGTACCCGATACCACTGAAGCTGTTATAAGGGTATCGATCGATACAACTCCAGAACAAATTATTTCTGAAATTAAAAAACAACTTAAGTAGTGGAAACTCAATTAATACTAGCTGTAGTTTTAGGAATTGCAATACTACTGTTTTTAATTCTCAGACTTAAAATAAATGCTTTTATAGCCTTGTTAATTGGTAGTATAACCGTTGGTTTAATTGCAGGACTGAACGCTAAAGAAATAATTGACACCATAAAAGATGGTATGGGCAGCACGCTAGGGTTTGTAGCCACAGTTGTGGGTTTAGGGGCTATGTTTGGTGCCATATTGGAATATTCTGGTGGTGCTAAAACGATCGCCAATTTCATGATTCAGAAATTCGGGTTAAAAAATGCACCTCTTGCTATGGTGATATCTGGGTTTTTAATTGCCATACCTGTATTTTTTGATGTTGCTTTTATTATTCTAGTACCTATGATTTATGCCTTGCAACGTAAAACTAAAAAATCATTACTATTGTATGCTATACCCCTATTAGCAGGTTTAGCCATTACACATGCTTTTATCCCCCCTACTCCTGGCCCTATTGCCGTTGCGGAAATCATTGGTGCAGAACTTGGTTGGGTTATTTTAATTGGGTTTATCGTTGGGATTCCAACCGCTTTACTTAGTGGATTGGTTTTTGGTAAATTTATTGCTCAAAAAATTCACGTCGAAGCCCCTGCAGAGCTGTCAAAAAATGAGCGTATTCAATTACCAAACATAAGTTTAACGCTTTGGATAATTAGTACACCCATCGTTCTTATTCTACTAAATACCTTTCTCAGCAGTGGTATACTTCTTCATGTACCCAATGAATTACTCAATTTTATAGCACTCATTGGGCATCCTTTTTCTGCATTAATCATTGCGAATGTGTTGGCTTGGTACTTTTTTGGAATTAAAAGAAAAATTAGTAAAGAAAAGCTCTTTAAAATAACCAGTAAATCATTAGAACCCGCTGGAACAATTATTTTACTAACCGGTGCTGGCGGTGTTTTTAAACAAGTATTAACCAATACAGGCGCAGGAGAGTTATTGGCTACTTCATTGACAAGTATAGGATTTCCTATACTCGCTTTTGCCTTTGTAAGTGCTGCCATAGTGCGTATTATTCAAGGCTCTTCGACGGTTGCCATGATTACAGCTGCAGGTTTAGTTGCACCACTGCTTGTTCAAACAAATTTCGGAGATGCTCAATTGGCTTGTTTAGTCATTGCCATTGCATCTGGTGCAAGTATTTTTTCACACGTAAATGATAGTGGATTTTGGTTGGTTGGGCAATATTTAAAAATTTCTGAAAAAGAAACCTTTCAATCGTGGACGATGATGACCACCATTTTAGCCATAACTGGTTTTATCAGCGTTTGCATCGTAAATGCTTTTCTTTAAAAAAATTAATAGGTAATGGTATTCCAAGTTTTAGAATACAGGGGCGCTATACGGTTTAAAATTTCTTTTAACTGCACAACATCAACCTTTGGACCGTCCGAAAAAACATTTTGAATTTCTTCTGATTTGGCATCAAAAAACGTCTGAATTAAAAAAGCATTTGGTCTTCTCTGAACTAAAGTTTCAAGTAAACGCATACTTCCTGAAATCACTTGTTTTCCTGTGCTGTTATTATCTGCTAGGATATCTAAGCCTTTTCTATGGTAATTATACATCACAGCCCTATATTCTTTAAACGTATTCGACATTAAATTATCTACTAATTCAAACCGCGTTCTTTCTTTGGTATCTTGACTCCACCCTGCAAAATTAATACCCTGAGCTTGGGTCACTATATTTTGAGCCTTCCGGTAAAAATCAGTACCTCCCTCTAACTCAAAAGTATCTGCATCAATACCCAGCATAATGTAGGCGTAAAAAGCAACAACACTCACTAAATTAGATTCGAAAACATTTTCATTAAATACTAAAGGCTGAAATTCGGTATACTCAAAATTATATTGATTGTCCTTATAATTAAAAACCGGACTTTCATAAGCTGTATTGAAGACTGGTCTAGAGGATTGTAATTGAATGCTCGCTTTAAATCTATTGTTTTGAAATTCAGTTACCGTTATAAACATGCGAACGTTGAGTTTTTCAACTTCTTTATACGTTCTATTGGTCCATTTTGTTTTATTTACAAAATCATTCAATGACCTTTCTAAGGTATTAAATATTTGCTGGTTCGTCTGGCTTACTTGATCTGAATTTACGGTAACTACGGCGTTTATTTCCTGTGTAGCACCAAAAAATGGGAGTAGTATAAGAATAAGTAAGTAGAAATACTTAAGCATGCATTCTTTGTATTATTTGATTTAAAATATCCAAAGCTACTTCTGCCTTGGTTTTTAAATCAAACGTTTTAATTAAAGAATTCTTATCTATGAAAGCTATTTTATTCGTTTTTCTACCAAAACCAGCACCATCGTCATTTAAAGAATTAAGAACAATAGCATCTAAATTCTTTTTTTTAAGTTTTCCGATAGCATTTTCTACTTCATTTTCTGATTCTAAGGCAAATCCGACTAAAAATTGTGTCTTTTTGAGCTCTCCCATTGAGAATAAAATATCTTTATTCTTGATGAAGTCTATGGACAAGTGGGCTTCACTTTTTTTAATTTTCTGAACTGCGACCGTTTTAGGACGATAATCCGCTACTGCCGCCGCCGCTATGGCGATATCTACTAAGCTGTAGTGCTTGTGAACTTCATGGTACATTTCGTCAGCCGAAACTACTCTGGTAAGCTGAACCAAATCATGTTGAATAGTTAAATGTGAAGGTCCTGAAATTAAAATAACCTCAGCACCTAAATTTGCAGCTGCCTTCGCCAGCTCAAAACCCATTAAACCTGAAGAATGATTGCCGATAAACCGGACTGGGTCAATGGCCTCATAGGTTGGCCCTGCAGTAACAAGTACTTTTTTTCCGCTTAAGGGCAAACCTTTTACTATATATTGTTTCATAAAGGCTACAATAGCCTCTGGCTCTGCCATTCTTCCTTCACCATGCAACCCGCTTGCTAGTTCGCCAGAAGTAGCAGGTATCATACTATTTCCAAAAGAAGTTAATTTTTTAAACGATTCTTTTGTGGATGGGTGATGGTACATATCCAAATCCATCGCTGGAGCAAAAAAAACTGGGCATTTAGCGGATAAATAGGTAGCCAATAATAAATTATCACAGGTACCATTTGCCATTTTAGAAAGTGTATTCGCCGTAGCAGGAGCAATGAGCATAAAGTCGGCCCATAAACCAAGTGCCACATGGTTATTCCAAGATACACTATGTTCTTCTTCTTTTACAAAAGAGGATAAAACAGGATTTTTAGATAGTGTAGCGAGGGTTAGGGGTGAAACAAAAGAACTGGCGCTATCCGTTAAAATTATTTTAACATCAGCGCCAGATTTTACCAATAATCTCACCAAAAAAGTAGTTTTGTAAGCGGCAATACCTCCAGTAATACCTAAAAGAATTTTTTTTCCGCTTAACATATTTACTCTAGATCTTTGGCTGTATTACGGTGATATATTTTATCTTCTAACCACTCATTTACTGCAAGTGCATGAGCTTTTGGTAGTTTTTCGTAAAATTTAGAAACTTCAATTTGCTCTTTATTTTCGAAAACCTCTTCTAAACTATCGCTGTACGTAGCGAACTCTTCTAGTTTCTCAAGTAACTCTTTTTTAATTTCAGAGTTTATTTGAACAGCTCTTTTAGCAGCTATTGAGATAGCTTCATAAATGTTTCCTGTAGGAGCATCAAATTCATTCTTGTTAATGGTTACTGTAGAAACAGGAGCTTTTGAGTTTTTTAAATCGTTCATATTCATACTATCAATGTTTTTATTTGGAATAATTTTCTAATTCTTTGTTCACTTTTTCCATCAAGGCCAAGGCTTGTTTTTCGAACTGGGTTTGTGGAAAATTCTTTTTCAAAACGTCATAAGATGCTTTTGCATCTGCCAAACGCTGTCTCTTTTTTTGTTCTGTACTGTTTAAAGCTAAATTTGTTAAGGCTTTTAATTTATGAAAGAGTGCATCTTCTTTATAAAAAGATCCTGGAAAATCTAGCATAAAATTATCCAAGGCTGCTATCGCAGAAATAGAAAACTCTAACTTATAAAACTCTCCTAATTTCGTAAATTGTTTTGCAATCTCGAATGCCTTCTGTTCTTTTTTCTGCGTTAAATCCTGAGCCATTTCGTTAGCCTGAGGTAAGTATTCAGAATTAGGGTAGGCATTAATAAATAATTGTAGCTTCATTAAAGCCTTATCGGTATCTGTTTGATCTAATGAATACTTAGGAGAAAGTAGATAATAACTTTTAGCGCCTAAAAATGCGGCCTCTTGTGCCTTATCACTTTTAGCATACGATTTTAAAAAACGTTCAAAATAATAGCCAGAATTGTTATAATCTTTTATTTGGTAATACGAATCGGATAAGAAAAACATAACACGTTCTCCTTGAGGCTTTCCTATATATTGAGGTGATATTTGTTCTAAGATGACATTAGCACGTTTAAAGTCTTTAGCATCGTACAACTTTTCAGCCATATCATACTTCGCTTTAACATCCTCGTTTTTAAGTACTTTTTGGTACTCACTACAAGCGCTAAACACTAACACGAAAACTAATGCACTAAAAAATGGTCGCAATTTTCTAAACATTTTGCAAAATTAAGGATTCTAAATGGATTTAAAAAACATTTTTATTAGGCTAAAGTAAACCGAATACCTACGCAAACAACTATTTTAGCGAAGTTTTAACGTTCATAAGACCAAGTGGTCTTATTTGTTACACTGAAACCGAATTTAATGATTTTACAAAAGAAGATAATTTAGCGCTTAAATTAGTACTAGCTTTAACCAAAGGTAACCTCACTTGAGCTTTACAAATACCCAATAGCTCAAAAATAGCTTTAATTCCAGCGGGGTTTCCTTCCTCAAAGATTAAACTCATTCCTTCCTCTAGGCGGTGATGAATTTCGTAGGCCTCACCTACTTTTCGCGCCAATCCTAGGTGTACCATTTTAGAAAATTCGCTCGGTAAACCTTGCCCAATTACTGAAATAACTCCTGCACCTCCTGCCAAAACAGTGGGTAAAGCAGTGGCGTCATCGCCCGATATGACTAAAAAATCGGATGGTTTTGCTGCTAAGATTTCTTTGATTTGAAGCATGTTACCACAAGCTTCCTTAATACCGATAATGTTTTTAAAATCCGTAGCTAAACGCAAAGTTGTTTCAGGTAACATATTACTCCCTGTTCTTCCGGGTACATTATAAATAATAACAGGTTTAGGAGACGCATTTGAGATCGCTTTAAAATGTTGGTAAATACCCTCTTGTGTGGGCTTATTGTAATAAGGCGATACCGATAAGATAGCAACAAACTCAGATAAATCAATCGTTTTTAAAGCTTCAACCACTATGGCTGTATTATTGCCTCCAACTCCTAAAACCAAAGGCAACCTTCCGGCATTAGTTCTAATGACGGTTTCAATCACCTGCTTCTTTTCCGTTTCAGTTAAGGTGGCCGTTTCGGCAGTCGTGCCTAAAACCACTAAATAATCTACTCCACCATTTATGTTGTGCTCTACAACACGCTCCAAACCAATTACATCTACCGAAAAATCATTGTGAAACGGCGTAATTAATGCCACTCCTGTACCGTGCAAACTATTCATAGCTATTCTATTTCTTTAAATATTTTTAAATATTTCTTTAACTCCTTTTTAAACAGATCAAAATTAGCAATTGGGGTATTCAAAATTAAATCATTTAAATTTTTGTCTACCTCGCTAAAACCAACGCGTATTCTTGCTTTGGTTTTTAGGGTCATTATTTGTAATAACAAATGATCATCTGTATAATAATTAATCAACAAATCATACTCCCGATTCATAAACTCCAATGCGTAACTATTTTCAATTTTTCCTTTCCAGCCTAGGTCTTTATCTGAGAAAACAGGCGTTGAATAGGGTGAATTTTTATCATAAAAATTTTTGTAGGCAATAATCTTAACCGAATTTGGCCTAAGATTAAACTCATCAATAAATTTATAAAACAAGGTAGTATCATCAAATTTCTCCAAATCTACGATGCATCCTATAGACCTTATTTTATTTCCCTGTACCACATCCTTTAAAGGTTGCTGTAACAATTGTTGAATAAATTTATGTCCAGACTTATGTTTTAATCTTTGTTTTATAGCTTTTAAAAACATGAATTTTTACATTTGTACAAATGTAAATAATATTCACAGCAATTGTTATACGAAGATATACACTATTATGATTTTAAAAATTAAACATTTTGTTATATTTATAACAATTTTATTTTTTGTTTCTTGTAAGGAGCAAAAACAAAGCCTAAGCGAGATGGCTGGAAACCGGATTTCTATCACGGATAGTATTTCAGACAATACAGCAATCTCTGATTTTGTGTTACCTTATAAACAACGAATTGACGAAGTTTTAGATAGCACATTGGCTTACGCATCGGTGTACATCTCGAAAACCGATGGCAAACTCAATACCTCCGCAGGAAATTTAATGGCTGATGCCGTATTAGCGCTAGCCAACCCCGTATTTAAGGCCAGAACAAAGCATGATATTGATTTTGTACTCCTCAATCAGGGAGGTATTCGCAGTCCTATTTCTATAGGAAATGTCTCTGCTAGAACCGGTTACGAAATTATGCCATTCGAAAACTCTGTCGTAGTAGTGGGGTTAAAAGGAACAGCTATACGCGGAATGATTCGTTATTTAGTAGAAAATAAAACGCCGCATCCTATCGCTGGAATTCAAATAATTATAAATAAAGATGATAGTTTGGCTGCTGTTTACATTCAAGGGAAGCCATTTGATGAAGAAAAAATCTATTATGTAGCCACCTCCAATTATTTGGTTACCGGTGGTGATAACATGAGTTTTTTTGAAGATCACATTTCAATAACCGAAACTGATTATTTAATTCGGAATATCATGATTGATTATTTCGGCAAGATGGATACCCTTACTCCTAAAATTGACGATAGATTTATTAAACTAGAAAACTAAGCATGAACAGAAGAAAATTTTTATCGAATACCACAGCGAGTACCGCATTTGTAGGCTTAGGAGGATTGTCTTTAAATTCTTGTCTTAGCGCAAGGAGAAAAAAAATATCTATTCTTCATACGAATGATGTGCATAGCCATATAGACCCATTCCCTAAAAGTGATTCTAATTTTCCTAATTTAGGTGGCTTAGCCAGAAGAGCAACCTTAGTACAACGGTTAAGACAAGAAAATCCGAATACCTTATTGTTCGACGCTGGAGATATTTTTCAAGGAACACCCTATTTTAATTTTTATGGGGGCGAATTAGAGTTTAAATTAATGAGTATGCTAAAGTATGATGCTGCTACTCTTGGCAATCATGACTTTGATAACGGAATTGATGGCTTATTTGCGCAAGTACCGCATGCAAGTTTTAAACTTTTATCCGCAAATTATGATTTTAAAAATACCGTTATGAATGGGTATACCAAGCCCTATGAAATTTATACGGTAGACGGCATAAAAATAGGCGTTTACGGACTTGGAATTGCCTTAGAAGGCTTGGTGAGTAAAAAATTGTTTAAAGAAACTCAATATTTAAATCCTTTTGAAATAGCTCAAGACACGGAGCGAATTTTAAAGGAAGAGCAAAACTGCGATTTGGTGATTTGTTTATCGCATTTGGGCTACCAATACGGTTCTGATAAACCAGATGATATAAAGCTAGCCACTAAAACAAAATTCACTAATCTTATTATTGGAGGGCATACCCATACTTTTTTAGACAAACCAACAGTCGTTAATAACAGCCTAGGAACTCAAGTTTTAGTAAATCAAGTAGGTTGTTATGGAGTACATTTAGGTAAAATTGATTTTTATTTTGACAGTGAAAAGAACATCAGTTCAGAAGGTGTAAGCATTTCTATTTAAAAAGATATATGACCTATAGCATCAAAAAAACAAGCTACGAGGATAAAGACTTTCAAAAACTAACGAAGGCTTTAGATAATGATTTACGCGTAAAAGATGGCGATGAACACGCATTTTACAATCAATTTAATAGCCTTGAAGGCCTGGCGCAAGTTATTGTAGTGTATAAAAATAAAAAAGCAATTGGTTGTGGGGCATTTAAAAATTATGACTTCCATACGGCTGAAATAAAGAGAATGTTTGTACTACCGGAGTACCAAGGAAAAGGAATTGGGTCTATTATTTTAAATGAATTAGAAAATTGCGCGAAGTTGCAAAATTTCAAGTATTGCATTTTAGAGACAGGAATTCGCCAACCTGACGCTATTGCCTTATATAAAAAAAACCAGTATCAAATTATCGAGAATTATGGACAATATAAGGGAATGCAAAATAGTATCTGTTTTAATAAAGAACTGTAATTTTCTTATTTCAAGTAAATTAACTGGTCCTACATAGTGTTTATTCTAAATTTTGGCATCATCTTTGCACTTTAAAATACTATTAATATTTAATTTTTTAACATGAGTAAAGGAACAGTAAAATTCTTCAATGACACTAAAGGTTTTGGTTTTATCACTGAAGATGGAGTAGACAAAGATCATTTTGTACACATTTCTGGTTTAATCGATGAAATTCGCGAAGGCGATGAAGTTGAATTTGATTTAGAAGAAGGTAAAAAAGGTTTAAATGCAGTAAATGTAAAAGTACTATAATATATACTTTCTAAATTTTACAAAATCCCATTCGGTTGACGAATGGGATTTTTTTTATCCTAAATCTTCTGCCAATTCATTTTATTCATCTCGTCTTTGATCTATCATGGCCAAAAAATTAGCCTCTGATATAATCGCAACGCCAAGATTTTCGGCTTTTGTTCGTTTGCTGGGCCCCATATTATCCCCTGCTACTAAATAGGTTGTTTTCGATGAAACCGAAGAAGCTACTTTACCTCCATTGTCCTCTATTAACTTTTTCAATTCATCGCGACTCACATTTTCGAACACACCAGAAATAACAAAAGTTTGTCCTTTTAAATCTTCGGTCTGATTTTCTAATTGATCTGTCGATAATTGAAACTGAAGGCCAAAGCCCTTTAGGTCTTGAATTATACTTTGATTGAGGTCGTTCTTAAAAAATTCCACCACACTTTGTGCGATGCGCTCTCCTATTTCATCAACTTGTATTAACGCTTCAACATTGGCCAACATTAAGGCGTCAATATTTTTATAGGCTTTGGCTAGTTTTTTAGCTACTGTTTCGCCCACAAACCTTATTCCCAATGCAAAAAGTACTCTTTCAAAAGGAATAGCCACAGAAGCTTTAACGCCTGTCACTAAATTTTCTGCTGACTTTTCTGCCATACGATCTAAAGGCATCACATCTTCTTTCGACAACCTGTATAAATCTGCATAATTCCGAATCAGGCCTTCTTTAAAAAGTAATTCTACCGTTTCGCCGCCCATGCCCTCAATATCCATTGCTTTACGAGAGATAAAATGTTGAATACGCCCTGTAATTTGAGGAGGACAACCGTAATAGTTAGGACAATAATGCTTAGCATCACCCTCGGTGCGTTCTAATAAGCTATGGCATTCAGGACAGTGTTGAATATATATTGTGGGTTTTGAATCTGTAGGTCGCTTGCTAAAGTCAACCCCTATTATTTTCGGAATTATTTCCCCTCCTTTTTCTACAAAAACTGTATCACGTTCTCGGATGTCAAACTTTTCAATCTGGTCTGCATTGTGCAACGAAGCTCGTTTTACTGTTGTGCCAGCCAATAAAACGGGAGCTAAATTTGCTACAGGGGTAATGGCTCCCGTTCTACCTACCTGGTAGGTAATTTCGTGTAAGACCGTCGACACCTGTTCTGCTTTAAATTTGTAGGCCATAGCCCATCGTGGTGACTTTGACGTGTAGCCTAACTCTTCTTGATGCTGCAGGTTATTTACTTTCACTACCACACCATCAGTTTCATACGGCAATTCATGCCGATGAATATCCCAATAGGCTACGAACGCCATAACCTCTTCAATTGATTTGCAAAGTTTAGCTACCGTTGGCACTTTAAAACCCCATTCTCGAGCCTTTTCTAACATTTGAAATTGTGAGGTAATTCCTGTTTGCATTCCTACAATACCATATAACAAACAGTCTAAAGGACGGCGTGCTACTTGAGCGCTATCTTGTAACTTTAAACTTCCAGAAGCTGTATTTCTGGGATTCATATAAGGCTCATCTCCATTTTCGATGCGCTCTGCATTCATCTTTGCAAAACCCTCAAATGGCAAAACAATTTCACCTCGAATATCGAACTTTTGAGGATAATCACCTTTTAATTGTAAGGGAATAGATTTTATAGTTTTAATATTAGTGGTGACATTATCGCCTTGAAAACCATCTCCACGAGTTAATGCTTGCGTTAATTTCCCGTCTTCATAGGTAATACTTATCGACGCCCCGTCATATTTTAATTCGCAAGTAAACTCAACAGGGACATCACCTAAAACACGTTGAATTCGCTTTTCCCAATCCTCTAAATCATCTTTAGAGTAACTATTGTCTAAAGAATACATGCGACTTTCGTGTACTACCGTATCAAAATTTTTAGTGATAGCACCTCCCACTCGTAGCGAAGGCGAACTCGCATCATAAAATTCAGGGTGTTGTGCTTCTAAATCCTGTAATTCTTTGAGTTGCATGTCAAAATCGTAATCGGAAATGGTCGGTTTATCTAACACATAATACCTATGGTTATGTGCCCGAAGGGTATTTCTAAGACCCTCAATTTTATCTTGGATATTCATGTACTAATTGGGTTAATCGTATGTGTATTACTCGAGTCTACCTAACTTTAAAGTTGCTCTTTTTGTAGCCACTTTATAATTTTAGGTGGCGCATAGCTTTCCATTTTTTGCAATAAATCAGGAATGGTATCACTTACTAAAATCATTTCAAAATTTTCTTTTTTCACGAAACCTTTCTGAACCATACCCTTAAGCATTTTTAATAAATCGTCGTAAAAGCCATTGGTATTTAAAATACCTATAGGATATTGATGCAAGCCTAATTGACCCCAAGTCAACATCTCAAAAAATTCTTCTAGGGTTCCAAAACCACCTGGTAACATAATGATTCCGTCAGATAGATCATGCATTTTTAGCTTGCGTTGGTGCATATTTTGGGTAATAATTAATTCGGTCAAAGACGTATGATACACCTCCCTTGTTTTTAAGAATTCAGGAATAACCCCTACAACCTTTCCTTTAGCATCTAAGGCACCTTGGGCTACTTGACCCATGATTCCTATTTTTGCACCACCATATACCGTTGTAATTTGGCGTTCCCCTAGGGTTTTGCCTAGTGCATAAGCTTCCTTCACAAATTCGGGCTCAAGGCCTGTACTACTTCCACAAAAAACTACGATACTTTTCATTTATACGATGTAATTACCTAAAATATTCCTTTTAACATTCTATCATTTCCAAAAAAATCTTTTCGCATTTCAATTTCGGAAAAATTTGTAGCTTCTAAAAGTGATTGAGTTTCTTTTCCTAAATATTGATTTATTTCAAGATATAAAGAGCCATCAGCAACAAGGATATCGCTAGCTAATTCGGTGATTTTTTTATAAAATAGCAATGGCTCCTGATCGGCAACAAACAAGGCAAGTTCAGGCTCGTTTTCCAATACATTCTTTTTCATGTCGAGCTTCTCTAACATCCTAACATAAGGCGGGTTAGATACAATAATGTCAAATTTACCTTCAAAACTTGGTGCCTTTAAAATATCCGCATGTATAAAATTAATGTCTACCTCATGATGCCTTGCATTTTCTTTAGCCAGCGCTAAGGCCTTTTCAGAAACCTCTACGGCAGAAACTTGGGCCAGTGGTAAATTTTTAGCCAATGAAATGGCAATACATCCGCTTCCGGTACCAATGTCAAGTATTTTTAAAGGCCATGCTTTCGTAGACACATCATCTAAAATCCACCGCACTAATTCTTCTGTTTCTGGCCTTGGAATAAGCACATTCTTATTGACGATAAAGCTTAAGTCCATAAAATAAGCCCTTCCTAGAATATATTGAATTGGAATTTCTAGCTTTAGTTGGCTCATTACCTTAAACAACAAAGACTCTTCTTCTTTGGTAATCATATGCTCGGGTTGTATCGCCAAAATGAATCGCTCTAAACCCAAATAATGTTCAATCGATAAATAAAAAAAACTACGTACTTCTTCTACGCCATATAGGGAATCTAATTCGGTATGAAATATTTTTTTTATTTCTTTTAAAAGCATAGTATTTTTTTAAAGCACTTTTAACATCCAAACAGGACAAGAAAAATGACCGGTATTTCCCATAGGTGCGTCTAAATATTGAAAGCCCGATTTGACATATAATTTTTGGGCAGCTTTCATATAGGGCATGGTTTCTAAATATACCTTATCAAATTTGTAGGCTGCAGCTTTCTCTAGGCAAATCTTCATCATTTTGGCACCAATTCCTTGCCCTCTTGCCGCTTCTAAAAAGTACATTTTTTGCAACTCACATACATCCGTCCCTTCATAATTTTCTAGCGGAGCAATACCTGCACAACCTAAGATTATATCATTTTCAACCACCACAAAATAACTTGATCTTGCTGCGGTGTAATTTTCGAACATACTATCTAGTGCTTTATCGGCATATGCCGTACCCACTTTTGGAACGCCTAAATCAACCAAAACTTTACGAATAACTTTAGCCACCTGAGCATTGTCTTTTTGCTCTATTTCTCGAATGCTTATACTTGTCATATTTTCTTAAACCGATATGTATTTAATATCCTATTTTTGCGGGGTGAAGATACATGAATTTTATATTTTACGCTGCATTCAAATTGCTAAAAACGGATTAGGAACTACCGCACCTAACCCGATGGTTGGGGCTATCATCGTTTATAATAATAGTATTATTGGCGAAGGTTTTACTAGCGCCTATGGAGGCTCGCATGCCGAGGTAAATGCAATTAATTCGGTCAAAGACAAATCTTTACTAAAAAAATCAACACTTTATGTCACCTTAGAACCTTGCGCTCATTTTGGAAAAACACCACCTTGCGCAGATTTAATAGTAAAAAGTGAGATTCCCATTGTGGTTATCGGACTTTTGGATCCGTATGATGAAGTTGCAGGAAAAGGCATTGAAAAATTAAAAAATGCAGGATGCACCGTAATTACCGGCGTTTTAGAAGAAAAATGTCGAGAACACCACAAGCGATTTTTGACTTTTCAAGAGAAAAAAAGACCCTATGTTGTTTTAAAATGGGCTGAAACAAAAGACGGGTTTATAGCACCAGACAATAAAAACAGGAGTACCAAAGAGCCTTTTTGGATTACTGATGCCTATTCAAAGCAATTGGTACATAAATGGCGCACAGAGGAACAATCAATTTTGGTAGGAACAACTACTGCTTTAAAAGACAACCCTAAACTAAATGCTAGACTTTGGTACGGTAAAAATCCAATTCGAATTGTACTTGATAAATCCTTAAAAATTAATTCTTCATTCCATGTTTTAGACGGCAGCATTAGAACAATGGTTTTTACGGAAGAAAAAAATCCAGGAGTTAACACTACTGGCCTTGAATACCATCAAATAGATTTTTCAAAAAATGTAGCTTCTCAAATTTGTGAAAAACTATATAAGGAGAAGATTTTAAGTGTTTTTATAGAAGGAGGAACGAAAACTATACAATCCTTTATTGATGAAAATTTATGGGATGAAGCCCGAATATTTACAGGGCCTAAAACGTTTTATACCGGAACCAGAGCACCACAAGTAAAAGGGCGGCTAATCTCAAAAATAAGCCTAGAAAAAGACCAATTAACACTACTATTCAATGCTTAAAAATATAATTTTTGACTTTGGGGATATTTTCATCAACCTAGACAAATCTGCAATCTTTAAAGCCCTTGAAGATTTTGGAGGTACTCAAGGTAGTACCGAATTAACCCGATTAGCCAAAAACTATGAAATGGGACTTATGAGCTCTACTGATTTCGTCATGGCACTTCAAGAAATTTTTCCTTCAGCTACAGCCGAAGAGATAATTGCTGCCTGGAATTCAATATTACTTGATTTTCCTGTAGAAAGACTTGAGTTTATTGAGCAAATGGCAGTGGACAAAAAATACCGTTTATTTTTATTAAGCAATACGAATGAGCTTCATATTAGGGCTGTTATCAAGTCTATGGGGATCCTGAATTTTAATCGGTTTAAAGCCTGTTTTGAACAATTTTACTTATCGCACGAAATTAATTTAAGAAAACCTGAGCTCTCAATTTACGAATATGTACTTTCCCAGAATCATTTAAAAGCCGAAGAAACGCTATTTATAGACGATATGTTAGAAAACACATTAGCAGCTGAAACCATAGGTATTAAAACATGGAATTTAATCGTAGGGAAAGAAGATATTGTTCAATTAGCATCAAAATTATAATATGATTAATTTAGGTTTAAGTATTCTTTTTTCTAGCTTAATATTTGTAATTTTTAAACTCTTTTCGACCTATAAAATCAATACCTTTTACGCGATAGTCACCAATTATTTTACAGCTTGCTTGGTCGGCTTATTTTTTTACAAAGGTGATGTATTACTTGCAAGCATACCTGGAAAATCGTGGTTTATAGGCACTCTTTTTTTAGGTGTTTTATTTATTCTTGTTTTTAATTTAATGGCCACGACGGCGCAAAAAGTGGGAGTTTCAGTAGCTTCAGTAGCCACAAAAATGTCCTTAGTAATACCTGTACTTTTTGGGGTTTTTTGGTATCGCGAAACACTCTCCTATTTTCAGGTTTTGGGCGTTCTTTTGGCACTAGTCGCGGTGTATTTTGCGTCTATAAAAGCTAAAAACATTAACCTACCTAAAACATCACTCTTATTACCAGTATCCGTTTTTCTAGGTTCAGGAGTTATCGATTCTAGTATAAAATACCTTCAAGAAATTCACGTAGAAGAATCAGAATACCCGTTATTTTCAGCCGTGATATTTGCAGCAGCTGCGATCATTGGTGTAGCCATAATAGCTTTAAAAAGTTTAAAAAATCGACTAAACGTTAGCCCTAAAGATGTTTTAGGCGGAATAGCCTTGGGGATTCCTAATTATTTTTCTATTTATTATCTTTTAAAAGCCTTACAGAGTGAAACCTTGAACAGCGCTTCGGTATTTACGATAAATAACGTAGCCATTGTCATGTTTTCTACCTTGCTGGGGATTACCTTGTTTAAAGAAAAACTAAGCCTAAAAAATTGGATGGGTATAGGATTGGCAATAATCAGTATTATTTTAATAGCCCTATTTTAAAAGCGCCTTGGTCATGGATGATGCTGCAGATCAGTACAAAACACTAAAAAAACCTTCAGAAGAAATTCTTTTTAAGGAGAAAAAAGTAAGTTTTATGGCTACGCTTTTCCAATTTACTCAGAAGACGAGGTAAAACCAATTATTGAGGCACTTAAAAAAAAGCACGCCAGTGCTCATCATGTTTGCTATGCTTGGCAATTAGGTTGTAAAGCAGTTTCCTACAGAGTAAACGATGATGGTGAACCTAATAATTCTGCTGGAATGCCTATTTATGGACAAATACAATCTTTTGAAGTCACCGATGTACTCGTAGCTGTTGTGCGGATTTTCGGTGGCACTAAATTGGGGGTCGGTGGCTTAATTAGTGCCTATAAAACCGGTGCACAAATGGCATTAGCTAGTGCAAAAATTATACAAAAAACAATTCAAGTATATTTTTTAGTATCGTTTGAATATCCTGACATGGATAAGGTAATGCGTATCATAAAACAAGAATCACTGGACATAATATCACAAGAAATGGCTTTAGATTGCAAAATAAGGCTATGTACTAGGGAAAGTTATTCGGAAAAAATACAGGCTATTTTTGAAGCTATTTACGGAGTATCTATTTCAAAAATAAATGTCTAATGTATCTTTTTAAAAATTAAATATTAGTAAAATTTATTTTTTGCAAAATTTCATCAGGGCACTTTATGGGTTTATTTTTTTTTGAATCTATAAATGCTAAAACAGTGTGTGCATCGACCAAAAGCTCATTACTTTCGTTGAAAATTTTATAGTCAAATTCGATCTTAACCAACGGCTTTTTTTTTAAGCTTGTTTGAACGGTGATAAGATCATCATAAAGTGCAGATTTCCTAAAATTTATAGTCAAAGAAATTACTGGTAAAATAATACCACTTTCCTCTAAAGCTTTGTAAGAAATACCCATAGCTCTTAACCACTCAACCCTTCCCATCTCTAAATATTGCGCATAGTTGCCATGATATACCACACCCATTTGATCGGTTTCACCATAACGAACTCGAAAAGAAATCTCAGTATTATCCATGTTATTAAAAGTAAAAATTATATATTTAAAGACTTTGAGTTTTTAGCATCTTGTCATGGTAAAAAAAAACTGATAATTCAATAGTATTTGATTTTTTTTTTAGTTTTTTTGTTCACATATTTGTGCCTCCGAGTGACACCTAGAAAACGTGTCAAATTTAAGGTAAGAGAACCTATTTTAATAACCAACTTAAGATTAATTTAAAAAATGAGTGTTACTGCAACATCCGTATGGAATAATTGTTTGGCTTTCATCAAGGATAACATCCAACCGCAGGCATTCAAAACTTGGTTTGAACCCATTAAGCCAATTAAATTATCTGACAACGCCTTAAGCATTCAAGTTCCTAGTAAATTTTTCTACGAGTGGCTAGAAGAACATTATGTTAAACTTTTAAAAGTATCTTTAACAAAAGAATTAGGAGAAAGTGCTAAATTGGTGTATATTATAAAAATGGAAAACACCTATGGTAACCGAGAACCTTTTACCGAAAAAATACCAAGCTCAAATAGAAGTACTGTACCTGCACAAGAATTAGATGTCGCTATTAAATCGAAAAATCCCGAATTAAAAAATCCATTTGTAATCCCAGGCATTCGCAATATAAAAATAGAATCACAATTAAACCCGAATTACAATTTTGAGAACTTTTTAGAAGGAGATTCTAATAGATTGGCACGATCAGCAGGGATGGCCGTTGCTAATAAACCTGGAGGAACTTCGTTCAACCCACTCTTAATTTTTGGTGGTGTAGGCTTAGGAAAAACACACTTAGCACATGCCATAGGGGTTGAAATAAAAGATAAGTACCCAGAGCGTACGGTGCTTTATATTTCTGCCGAAAAATTTACACAACAATATATCGAGTCTGTAAAGAAAAATACTAGAAATGATTTTATTCATTTTTATCAATTAATTGATGTTTTAATTATTGATGATGTTCAATTTCTTTCAGGAAAATCAGGTACCCAAGACGTTTTCTTTCATATTTTTAACCACTTGCACCAGAATGGAAAACAAGTTATTTTAACTTCTGACAAAGCTCCTGTTGACATGCAAGATATTGAACAACGCTTGTTGTCAAGGTTCAAATGGGGTTTATCTGCGGAATTGCAAAATCCTGATTACGAAACAAGAATATCTATTTTAAAAAATAAACTATATCGTGATGGTGTTGAAATGCCTGATGATATTATAGAGTATGTGGCTAAGCATATAAAAACAAACATTAGGGAGCTCGAAGGAGCTATTATATCTTTAATTGCACAGTCATCTTTCAATAAAAAAGAAGTTACTTTAGATCTTGCACAGCAGGTAGTAGAAAAGTTTGTTAAAAACACCAAACGAGAGGTTTCTATCGATTATATTCAAAAAGTAGTTTCTGATTACTTTGAAATGGATGTAGCTACATTACAATCTAAAACAAGAAAGCGCCATATTGTACAAGCAAGACAATTAGCTATGTTTTTTGCAAAGAAATTTACAAAAGCATCTTTAGCAAGTATTGGTTCTCAAATCGGCAAAAGAGATCACGCAACCGTGCTACACGCCTGTAAAACTGTCGATAATTTAGCCGAAACTGATAAACAGTTCCGTAAATATATAGACGATTTAACCAAGAAATTTTCTTAAAACCTCTTTATGAAAACTAGAATTCTAATGGTCTGCCTCGGTAATATCTGTAGGTCTCCATTAGCAGAGGGTATTTTAAATAGTAAACTCAACACTAAAGATTTTTATATCGATTCTGCCGGAACTGGTGGCTACCATATTGGATCTGCTCCTGACTCAAGATCTGTAGCTGTTGCAAAAAAATATAGTATAGATATTTCCCAACAACGCTGTAGAAAATTTACCCCGAAAGATTTTGAGGATTTTGATATTATTTATGTGATGGATCATAGTAACTATCAAAACGTGGTTAAATTAGCAGACCATCAAGCACAAAAAAATAAAGTAAAACTACTTTTGTCAGAAACAAGCCTAAGCGAAAAAGAAGTGCCTGATCCCTATTATGACGATAACGGTTTTGAATATGTTTTTGAATTAATCGACAATGCGTGTAACGTTATTGCTCAGAAATTAACGGTCGCTGATCATGGAAAATAACAGCTTGGGAAAACTCTATTTAATACCCACTACTTTAGGCGATAACGAACCTTTAGAAGTATTACCTATTTCTATAAAAAGAACGATTGAGAATATTAATTTTTTTATTGTAGAAAACGAAAAAACAGCGCGAAGGTTTATAAAAAAAATAAGTTCAAAAAAATCGCAATCTGATTTACATCTTGAAGCACTGAATAAATTTACAGAACCCGAAATGATTCCGACATTTCTACAACCTTGTCTTGAGGGTAAAGACGTGGGTGTAATTTCTGAAGCTGGCTGTCCTGGCATTGCAGATCCAGGTGCAGATGTAGTTCGTATTGCGCATGAGAAAAATATAAAAGTAGTGCCTTTGGTTGGGCCATCATCTATTTTATTAGCGCTTATGGCAAGTGGATTAAATGGTCAAAATTTTGCTTTTAATGGCTATTTACCTATAGAGTCTGGCGAAAGAAGAGGCGCATTAAAACGACTTGAAAAACTATCGAGAGACTCTAATCAATCCCAACTTTTTATAGAGACTCCTTATCGCAATGATAAACTCTTCGCCGAACTTTGTAAAACATTGCACGCTGCTACAAAAGTTTGTGTGGCTTGTGACCTTACTTTACCCACCGAATTCATTGCTACTAAAACTGTTAAGGAATGGTCGAATGAAACTATAGACCTTCATAAGCGACCCACTATCTTTATTCTTCAAGGATAAAAAAAAGCCTTTTCATAACTTGAAAAGGCTTTCCTATACATAATCCTATTAAATTTTAGCATTGCGTTTGGGTACTATCATTGAGATGTCGTAACCCGAAAACTTTTTGATGTAATGACTTACACTTGACCCGTATTCATCATTTACATCATGTGCTCCTAATGAACGCAAATACTTCTTTACATTTCCAGGACCTGCCAAATGTGCTGCAGCAATGATTCCTGATTCCGTAATGTGAGAATTGCCAATCTTTAACCCCGTGTACTTTTCAATGTCTTTTCTCAAGATCCATTTGTTACGAGCTATGTTTGTTTTAAACGCTCTTTCTTGTAATTTTGGATTTCTTAAGAAATAATCAGGATTGTAAATGCCGACTAATTCTAAAGTGCCGATTCCGAATTGATATTTTCCTAAATATCCTAAGGAATTAACTACACCATATTTACCCCGTGATTCTTTAAAAGCAACAGCTTCCTTAAAACCAATATATGAATTACCAATTCTTGGCGGTAATACAATTGGGTACTCAGCAAAAATTTCGTCTTTGGGAAACGAAAAAAACGTAGGTTCATTTACTTTTAGCGACTTTGGCACTTCTTGATTTTTAATCGTATTTTTAAAACCAAAACTTGCTAAAAGAAATATCATGATAAGAGGACAACTTACGTTTATCCACTTTTTCATACATTTGATTTCTTAAGACTTACAACCAAAAACGGTTCGCTTAAATTAACTCGGCAAATATAGGCTAGATTTTTTTAGTCAAATGTTGTGAAAAACCCAAAAAGGTTAAAATTTAGATAAATTGAAGCTTAAATCCGTTGATTGACCTATCTTTTGATGTTTTGAAGATTTATCCATCGGACGTATTGCTCTTTATTTCGGTTATGTTGCGCCAAAGTTTTGGCAAATTTATGGTATCCAAAGTTCTCAACATTGGCAACAAAATAAAAATAATCGTGTTTTTCTGGACTCAAAACAGCGTCAATCGCAGAAATATCAGGCATAGCAATAGGCCCTGGTGGCAAACCAGCATATTTGTAGGTATTATACGGAGAATCAAGTACTAGGTCTTTGTATAAAACTCTTTTAATGATTTGATTAAAATCTCCTGATTGAAGTTTTAAGGCATAAATCACTGTTGGGTCTGCCTGCAATAACATCCTATCTCTTAATCTGTTTAAATACACGCCGGCCACTCTTGGACGTTCATCAACTTTGGCCGTTTCTTTATGCACTACTGAAGCTAGCGTAGTCACTTCTAATGGTGTTAATCCCAGTGCTTTTGCCTTTGAAACACGAGTGTCATTCCAAAATCTCTGATATTCCTTTAACATTTTATCACGAAACTGTGCTGCTGATGTATTCCAAAAAAACTCATAACTATTGGGAATATACATGGCTAATTTTGTATGCCTATCGAAACCATTTTCTTTTAGAAAATCTTCGTCATTAAATGCCTGGACTAACGAAACACTGTCCGCTTCAATTTGCGATGCCACTCTTCCTGCTAAATCTTCTAAAGTTTCTTGGTTATTAAAAGCTAATGTGATGGGAATATTTCTACTCCTAAGGGTATTCACCAGCTCGTTATTATTCATTCCTCTTTTTATAGCGAATTTACCTGCTTTTAAATTTGAGGTATAGCCTTTTCTTTTAGCGGCTACCTCAAAAGAACTGACATCTTTTAAAAGCGGTTCTAGGAGCGTTTTAACGGTTTCAAAGTTGGTGTTTGATGGAATATAAACAAAAGCTTCGGTGTTGTTAAAGCTGGTATTGGGAATAAAAAAGGCATTGTACACTTTATACACATAATAGCCACCGACAAATAAACCAATAACCGCGAAAGCAAGAATTATTTTTTTAAAATTCATTATTTAAAATATTTTTTGATATAAGATTTCATTTTTAAAAGTTCCATTGGAGAGAAGCCAATCCTTCTTAAGGCCTATTTTTAAAAAACCCGATTTTTCAAATAAGCGAATACTATTTTGGTTATCCTCTAAAATACTGCAATACAATTGATGCATTTCAAGGGTTACACGTGCATAGCCACACAATAAGTCAAGGGTTTCTGATCCATACCCTAAGTTTCTATTTTCCTTTTCTAAAATAACAATCCCAATGCCTGCTCTTTTGTTTTTTGGATCAAAATCATAGAAATCAACAAGTCCTAAAACGCTATTATCTGTAACCGCGCAAATACACAACCGAAGTTGTTTTACATCATAAATATCACGATGTGCATTATCCAAATACAATTGAAGAATTTGTTTGGAGTAAGGTGTCACGGTGCCGCTAACTTCCCAGATCTCCGTATTGTTTTCTAGGGCATACAAAAAATCTAAATCACTTGGCTCTAGAGCCCTTAAATAAATATGTTTACCTTTAAGACTATACATCTATTTCTCCTTTAAAAACTAAGGCGGCAGGTCCAGTTAAAAATACATTCGTATACCGACCTTCAAAAACATCAAAGCTGATTTCGAGGTCGCCACCAAGAGTTTTAATTTGAATTTTATTTGCTTGTGTTTTGTTTGTTTTATGCATGGCAATCGCGACAGCTGTTACGCCAGTGCCACATGACAAAGTTTCATCTTCTACTCCCCTTTCATAGGTACGTACAAAAAAATTAGATTCACTATTTTGTGCTACAAAATTAATATTACTTCCTTTTTGGCCATACATGCCGTACCTAAGTTTAGCACCTTCTTCTTTTACTTCTAAGCTATTTAAATTATCAACTAATTGCACGTGATGTGGAGATCCAGTATCTAAAAATACAACATTGGGCTTTAGGTGTATATCAAATACGTCTTTCATTTGTAAACTTATACTGTCACCTGAAATTACAGCGGTATGTGGGCCATCAACAGCATTAAATTGAGCCGAACTTTCGATCATATTTAAATGTTTCGCAAAAGCCACTAAACAACGCCCACCATTACCACACATAGTACTTTCATTGCCATCAGCATTGAAATAAACCATTTTAAAGTCTAAGATAGGGTCGTTTTCAAGCAGAATTAAACCATCGGCACCTATGCCAAAATTTCGGTCACACAAAAAAGAAATTAATTTGGTATCATCTTTGTTGAAAAAAGATTGACGGTTATCAATCATGACAAAATCATTGCCCGTTCCCTGAAATTTGGAAAAAGTAAGTTTCATTTCTTTTAAGCCTTTAGAATAACAAAGGTAGTATTTTATTAAGGGAATTTTGGCAGTTAAATTGACGTTAAACACAAATTTCGTTACTACAAAACTGTTAATTTTGTAGTACTTAAGTTAAAAAGTAAATTTATTATGAAGAAAATTGCAAGTTTATTACTGGTTTCTGTATTTGCAGGAGCAATTACTTTAGGAGCCTACAAATTATTTTTTGAACAAAATTCTTATGTTTTTACGGAAAACAATAGCTCACCCTTTACTATGGCAAGCTACACCCCTACTTCAGCTCGAGGAGCAGGTATAAATGAAGTAGATTTTACTTCAGCAGCTGAAACGACCGTGAATGCGGTTGTTCACGTAAAAAATGTAGCTGTAAATAGCGGACCACAAAGCCTAATGCAGTTTTTATATGGCTATGAGCCAGATAAAACACCTCGTATTCAAGGTGCTGGTTCTGGTGTCATCATAGATCCGAATGGGTATATTGTCACCAACAACCATGTCATCGATGGCGCGACCGAATTGCAAGTTACGCTGAATAACAATATCACCTATAAAGCTGAACTTATTGGTACTGATCCTAATTCTGATATCGCTTTAATTAAGATTGATGCCGAACAAAAATTACCCTATTTGGCTTTTGGAGATTCTGACACTACAAAAATTGGCGAATGGGTCTTAGCCGTTGGAAATCCGTTCAACCTAACCTCTACGGTAACCGCTGGTATAGTAAGTGCAAAAGCTAGATCTTTAGGAGGTGGCAATCAGTCTTTTATTCAAACAGATGCCGCTGTGAACCCCGGAAATAGTGGTGGTGCTTTGGTGAACACCAATGGCGATTTAATCGGCATTAATACAGCCATATCGTCACAAACTGGTTCTTATGTGGGCTATTCTTTTGCGGTACCAAGTAATATTGCAAAAAAAATAGTTGATGATATTATTGAATATGGAAATGTTCAAAAGGGAATTTTAGGTGTTACACCGATTCCTTATAACAGTCCTTTAGCCATAGAAAAAGGACTCAAAAATATACAAGGTATTTATATTGATGTTATTGAAGAAGATTCTGGAGCATATGATGCTGGTATCAAATCTGGAGATATCATTAAAAAAATTGATTTAATTTCTACTTTAAATTTTCCAGATTTAACAGGATATCTTTCCACGAAAAGACCAGGAGATTTAGTGGAATTAACGGTAGAACGAGACGGAGAAATTATAAAAGTACCAGTAACCCTAAAAGAAAGACAGACAATTGTTTTACCTATTATGGATCTTGAAGTTAAAAATTTAAACGACAAAGACCGTAAAGAATTTAAAACTAAAAAAGGAGTTAAAATTGTAGGTGTCTCAGAAAGGTACCGAGGCTATGGCCTAGATGGAAAAGTGCTACTTTCAGTAGGTGATCAGGAAATAAATGACATCAAAGATGCTAAAGTTCTTTTTGGCCAAATAACAAAATACAGAAATACCAGCATCACCATGATGAATAATAAAGGAGAAAAAGAACGGATTATTCTTCAATAGGTAACCTATAATCAAGAAAAGTGTTTCAAGAAAAAAGCTTCCTCTAGGAAGCTTTTTTTTATGAGACAGTTTACGAAAACGATTGAATTGATTACTTTTGCCATAAATTTCACTAAAACACCTGAAAACCAAGCATGGATAAAATTAAGTCGTACGAAAAAGAATTAGCTTTTCAAGCAGATCGAAGAAAGGCTACTACAGAATTTATTAAAATAATAAGTGATTTGTGGTATGATAAAGCTATCGAAGTAGTTCTATTTAAAAATCAGGTCATCGACAAAAATGTAAGTGATATCATTAACCTACATCAATATGCAGGTGAATTTGTTCAAAAGCCGATTTCTATTTTTGATTCTGTAGAAATTCTTAGAACTATCAATGATATGGTACTTCCACCTGCAAAATTAGATATCGGAAAATTAACCTATGAATACCATGCCGATAATGAAAGCGAAAATAATGTAAAAGCTTTTGTCTTTAATAAGCTTAAAGGAGCTGACGTAGCCGAAGAAATTAAACCTAAAGATGTTGTGCTTTATGGTTTTGGAAGAATTGGACGACTTGTAGCTCGTGAATTGATGTCTAGAACTGGGAAAGGAAACCAAATGAGACTCAGAGCCATTGTGGTTCGAGGCGAATTGAATCAGGAGAACTTAGAAAAAAGAGCCAGTTTATTACGAATAGACTCAATTCACGGTCAATTTAATGGTACGGTTGATATAGATGCTAAGAATAATGCTCTAATTATTAACGGAACAACAGTACATATTATTAACGCCTCAAAACCAGAAGATATAGATTATACCAAATACGGTATACTTAATGCACTGATCATAGATAATACGGGAGCGTTCAGAGATAAAGAAGCCCTTTCAAGACATTTAAAAGCTAAAGGAGTGGCTAAGGTATTGCTAACGGCTCCAGGCGACGGCATCCCTAATATTGTCCATGGCGTAAACCAGACCCAATTTAATCCTAGCGAATATAAAATTTTCTCTGCCGCTTCCTGTACCACCAATGCCATTACCCCAATATTAAAGGTGATAGAAGATTCCTTAGGTATCAAAAAAGGGCATATTGAAACCATTCATGCATTTACCAATGATCAAAACTTAGTAGATAATATGCATCCTAAATACCGAAGAGGACGAGCTGCTACTTTAAATATGGTCATAACAGAAACTGGAGCCGGAAAAGCGGTTACCAAGGCCTTACCTGCCTTAAAAGGAAAGCTTACGTCAAATGCTATTCGAGTTCCTGTGCCCAATGGTTCTTTAGCTATTCTCAGCCTTGAAGTGAATGCTAAAACCTCAGTGGAAGGCATAAATACCATCATGAAAAAGTATGCCTTACAAGGCGATTTGGTAGAGCAAATAAAATATTCCTTAAGCCACGAATTGGTATCTTCAGACATCGTCGGTACAACGGCACCGTCAATTTATGACAGTAAGGCTACCCTTGTCGCAGAGGGCGGTAAAAATATTGTTTTGTATATATGGTATGATAATGAATACGGATATTCACATCAAGTTATCCGTTTAGCAAAGTACATTTCTAAGGTGCGAAGGTTTACTTATTATTAAATAGTTTTAGTTTTCAATATTATTAAAGTAATTTAGCATTTCTCTAAATCATTATTAATACTAAGAACTTACAAGATGAAAAATTTTAGATTATTTCTTATAGTCTTGACCTTACTATCTTTTAACTTACAATTTGGTCAAGAAAGTGAAGACGACGGTTCGGAGCCTGATGCTACTCTCGAAACCGGAAGTATTTCAGGTCAATTTGATTATTTAGCTAGAAAATCTGGAAATTATAGGGCTGATGGCATTCGATATGAAGTAGTAAAAGTTACTAGCTTAGATAAATTGAGAGAAAATGTAATTGACACGCTAGATCTTATCAAGAAAAAGACTAATGAATTAAATGCTAGAATTATTGAAAACGAAAAAAATATTGTTTCGCTCAATAAAAAATTAACCGAAACTTCCAGTAATTTAACAGCAGTAACAGCGGAAAAAGATAGCATGTCGCTTTTTGGTATTTCGGTCTCAAAAGCAACGTATAGCATCATATTATGGACCATGATTGCGGGCTTATTTCTTTTATTATTGTTTTTTATTTATAAATTTAGAAGTAGTAATATTCTAACCCAAGAAGCAAAAACTAATCTAGAAGATTTAGAAATAGAATATGAAGATCATCGAAGAAGAGCTTTAGAAAGAGAACAAAAAATTAGTAGACAATACCAAGATGAAATCAATAAAAATAAAAAGGCTAAATAATTAGCCTTTTTATTTTTATTACATCAAATGCTTTTTAAAACTTAAATTTGCATCGAAAAAAAAAGGGTTTATGCGAATTGATATTATTACTGTACTTCCTGAATTACTCAAAAGTCCTTTCAAAGCTAGTATTCTAAAACGATCCATAGAAAAAGGGATTGTGGCCGTTCATATGCACAATCTAAGAGACTATACCAATTTAAGTTATAATCAAATAGATGACTATCAATTTGGTGGTGGTGCAGGAATGGTCATGATGATTGAGCCTATTGACAAGTGTATCGCCAAATTAAAATCGGAGAGAACTTACGACGAGATTATTTATATGACTCCCGATGGCGAAACCCTAAACCAAAAAATTGCCAATGGCATGTCACTTTTAAAAAATATCATTATTCTTTGCGGTCATTATAAAGGTGTAGATCAACGCGTTAGGGATGCCTACATCACCAGAGAAATATCTATTGGTGATTATGTATTATCTGGCGGCGAACTAGGAGCTGCCGTTTTATGTGATACCATCATCAGATTAATACCAGGCGTTTTAAGTAATGAAACCTCGGCCTTAACAGATACTTTTCAAGACAATTTATTAGCACCGCCTGTATATACCAGGCCCGCAGATTATAAAGGAATGAAAGTTCCTGAAATTTTATTAAGTGGTAATTTTCCAAAAATTGAAAAATGGCGCGAAGATAAAGCTCAAGAACGCACTGAAAAATTAAGACCCGATTTATTGAAATAAATAGCCATGATAGAAGATAGTTTTCATCAATATATAAGCATTGCAGCATATGCTCTTATTCAATGCATCATTATTATTGCAGCCATTCTATTTTTTATAAAACACACAAATTTGGCAACCATACTTATTTTAATTGGTGCTGTTGGCTCCGGGTTAATGCAAATTGTAACTCCAATTATTTACCAGTATTACCTAGTTGACAACGCTATTTTTCTTCAAATTAACTTTATAATATCGCTTATTTCAAGTGTTTTTTATGCTGTATTTGGAATTGGTCTATTACTTTTAGCACTAGGCTATAAAAAACTTCAAATTAATTAAATTTTTAAGTTGTAAGTTTTTAATATTTGATTACTTTTGCAATCCAATAAATCAACCTCTGACGATAATCGTGAATGTTGCTTTATAACAAACAGTAAATCAAAGCAATGGAAGCATTATTAAAATTTGTTGAAGACGAATTTGTAACTAAAAAAGAATTCCCAAATTTCTCAGCAGGTGATACTATTACCGTTTATTACGAAATTAAGGAAGGTGAAAAAACACGAACTCAGTTTTTTAGAGGTGTTGTAATTCAAAGAAGAGGTTCTGGTTCTTCAGAAACTTTTACGATCAGAAAAATGTCAGGAACTATTGGTGTAGAACGTATTTTCCCAATAAATATGCCTGCTTTACAGAAAGTTGAAGTAAATAAAAAAGGTAAAGTTAGAAGAGCTCGTATTTTCTACTTTAGAGGCCTTACAGGTAAAAAAGCAAGAATTAAAGAGGTTCGCTCTTAATTTTTATGCCCTATAATATTCAAAACCCGCATGTTGCGGGTTTTTTTTATAGGAAATATTTTGAAAATTAAATATTTTAAGCTATTTTTAGAGTATAAATAGTTGCGCAACAGCAATCAATGGTTGCCGTTTTGTAAAAAGACAAAACAATTAGTTTGTGAACTGTTTTATAAAAGCCATATCAATGTTTTAAACAATGATATGGCTTTTCTTTTGTTATTAAATCTTCAAAAAAACACCGTATATATTACAAGAATCTAAGCCAAAAAAAATAATAGAAAATTGTATCTTCGCAGCGCTTAATTCAAACATAAAAAATAATGCAAAAAATAATTTATACAAAGACTGACGAGGCACCAGCTTTAGCTACTCAGTCATTTTTACCAATTATCAAGTCGTTTACAAAAAGTTCAGGCATACAAATTGAAACTAAAGATATTTCACTTGCAGGAAGAATTATAGCTACATTCCCAGATTTTTTATTGGAGAATCAACGAATTGCAGATGATTTAGCTGAATTAGGCAAATTAGCGACAGATCCGGACGCAAACATTATAAAATTACCAAATATTAGTGCTTCGATACCTCAATTAAAAGAAGCTATCAAAGAATTACAAGATAAAGGGTATCAGCTACCAAATTACCCAGATGAGGCGAAGAATGAGGTAGAAAAGGATATCAAATCTAGATACGACAAAATCAAAGGCAGTGCAGTAAACCCAGTTCTTAGAGAGGGTAATTCTGATCGTAGGGCACCTAGAGCAGTTAAAAATTATGCTAAAAAAAATCCTCATAGTATGGGAGCTTGGTCAGAAGATTCTAAAACTCACGTGGCGACTATGGGCAAAGATGATTTTAAGAGTAACGAAAAATCACTAACCCTACAAACCCCAACAACCATTAGTATCGTTCTTGAAACGAAAGAAAATGATAAGTTATTTTTAAAAGAAAATATTTCTTTACTCGCGGGTGAGATCATCGATGCAACCGTTCTTAGCAAAAAAGCACTGATAGCATTTTTAAAAGAAGAACTGAAAGATGCTAAGGAAAAAAATGTTTTGCTCTCTGTTCATCTCAAAGCAACCATGATGAAAGTTTCTGACCCCATCATATTTGGTCATGTGGTCGAAACCTATTTTGCAGAAGTATTTGAAACTTATAAAGATACATTCGATGATTTAGGTCTTAGTGCTACTAATGGCCTAGAGAGCTTATTAAGTAAAGTTAATGAGCTTCCTGAAAAATTAAAAAATGAAATTCTAAATAAAATTGAAGCTACGATTGCCAATGGCCCAGATTTGGCCATGGTAAATTCGGACAAGGGGATTACTAATTTACATGTTCCTAGTGATGTTATTATTGATGCATCCATGCCAGCAATGATTCGCAATTCTGGTAAAATGTGGGATAAACATGGGAAGGCTAAAGATACTAAGGCTATTATTCCAGATAGTAGCTATGCCGGTATCTATGAAACTACCATCAACTACTGTAAAAAGCACGGTGCTTTTGACCCAAGAACCATGGGGACAGTACCAAATGTTGGATTAATGGCTCAAAAGGCCGAAGAGTATGGTTCACATGATAAAACTTTTGAAATTAATGATGATGGAGTCGTTAGCATTATTGATACAAACACACAACAAGTTTTAATTTCGCACAAGGTCGCAAAGGGAGATATTTGGAGAATGTGTCAAGTTAAAGATGCGCCTATACAAGACTGGGTAAAACTAGCGGTTTCTAGAGCCAAAGCCACCCAATTACCTACAATTTTTTGGTTAGATAAAAATAGAGCACACGATGCCGAATTAATTAAAAAAGTAAAACAGTACCTACCCGAACATCATATTGAAGGCTTGGATATCAGAATACTTTCACCGGAAGAAGCTACACAAGTTACCTTGGAACGTATTAGCAAAGGAGAAGATACGATATCCGTTACGGGCAATGTTTTACGTGATTATTTGACCGATTTATTTCCTATTTTGGAAGTAGGCACTAGCGCTAAAATGCTATCTATTGTACCCCTGATGAACGGTGGTGGTCTTTTTGAAACAGGAGCCGGTGGTTCTGCCCCCAAACATGTGGAGCAATTTTTGGAAGAAGGACATTTACGATGGGATTCGTTGGGAGAATTTTTGGCCCTAGGAGTTTCTTTAGAGCACTTTGGCGAGAAATACGATAATGCACAAGCAAAAGTTTTAGCGGATGCCTTAGATACTGCCACAGAAAAATTCTTAGACAATGATAAATCTCCATCAAGAAAAGTAGGTGAACTTGATAATAGAGGGAGTCATTTCTATTTAGCTCTATATTGGGCTGAAGCCTTATCCAAGCAAGACAAAAATGATGAATTGAAAACTAAATTTGCAGCTATCTACAAAGACTTAGCTGAAAATGAAGTTAAAATTATTAAGGAGCTAAATGATGCTCAGGGTAAAACTATGGATATTCAAGGCTATTACAAAGCAAATGATGTCTTAGTGGCTCAGGCCATGCGCCCAAGTAAAACCTTTAACACCATTCTTGATACACTATAACAAAGCAATTTCTAAATACTAACCTTTTCTGTTCCAACAGAAAAGGTTTTTTTTTGCTTCATACTATTCAAAAACCTAGTATTTTTGTGAAAAAATTGCGTTCAATGAATTTGATAAGGATAATTGCGTGCTGTTTTATGATGAGCTGTACGCTATTTGTAAATGCACAAGAAAAATACACCATTAATGGCACCATAAGCGAAAAAAATAGCAATGAAACACTAATCGGTGTCACTATAGCCGTACCTGAATTAGCAACGGGTGCTACCACCAACGAATATGGGTTTTATTCCCTTACCTTACCCAAAGGACAATATAAGGTGATCATAAGTTATCTGGGCTTTGCTGAAATTACAGAAATAATTAATTTAGATGGAAATCTTAAATTAAACTTCAAATTAGAAGAAAATGCACAACAACTAGATGAAGTTATTGTGGTGGAAGATGTTGAAAAAACTAACATTCGAGATCCACAAATGAGTGTAAATAACTTATCCGTAAGCACCATAAAGAAAATACCAGTTGTTTTAGGAGAATCAGATGTTCTAAAGGCTATTGTGCTTTTGCCAGGGGTAAGCAATGCCGGAGAAGGATCATCGGGTTTTAACGTACGAGGTGGTTCTGCGGATCAAAACTTAATTTTATTAGATGAAGCAACAATTTTTAATTCATCACACTTGTTTGGCTTTTTCTCTGTTTTTAACCCGGATGCCATTAAAGATATAAAACTCTTTAAAGGAGGTATTCCGGCGCGATATGGAGGTCGCGTATCATCTGTCCTAGAGATTTTCCAGAAAGAAGGCAATAGCAATGAATTTAAAGCCAACGGAGGTATAGGTATCGTTGCCAGTAGGTTATTGCTAGAGGGGCCGATTAAAAAAGAAAAATCGGCCTTTTTAATTGGAGGCAGATCATCCTATGCCCATTTATTTTTGCCTTTATTCGATATTGATAACAAAGCCTATTTCTATGATCTCAATGCTAAATTAAATTTTAAGATAAATGAGAAGAATAATATTTTCTTTTCTGGATATTTTGGTCGTGATGTATTTAGCTTAAGTGATAGTTTTGTAAATACCTATGGCAATTCGGTTGGTAATTTTAGGTGGAATCATCTTTTCTCAGATAAGTTATTCTCAAACCTATCCTTAATTTATTCTGATTATTATTACGGTCTAAAGTTAGATTTTATAGGCTTTAATTGGAATTCTGGTATTCAAAACTTTAACTTTAAATACGACTTAAAACATTACGTAAACAATACCCTTCAAATTAATTATGGCCTGAATAACATCTACTATAATTTTAACCCGGGTGAAATAAGTCCAAGTAGACCCTCATCTGGAATTGTTGAAGATAATCTAACCAAAAAATATGCCAATGAATTTGCCACTTATATAGATATATCCCAAGACATTACACCTAAATTAAGCCTGCAATATGGACTACGATTAAGTGCTTTTAACAGACTCGGACAAAATGAAACTTTTGAATACGAGAACAATAACCCTGTAACGTTTAATCCTTTGCTTGGCATTTATCAAAAAGCGACTCCGATAGGAGTATCAAGCAATAAAAGATCAGAGACTATAGCCAAATTTATTAATTTAGAACCCAGAGTTGCCGCCTCTTATCTAATTAATGACAATAGTTCTATAAAAGGTAGTTACACCAGACTTAGTCAATATTTACATTTACTTTCAAACACCAATTCTCCAACGCCTTTAGATGTTTGGACGCCCAGTGGACCATTTATAAAACCACAATTACTAGATCAATTTGCATTTGGTTATTTTAAAAATTTAAAAAACGATAAATTTTCGATAGAAACGGAAGTGTTTTATAAGGATATTCAGAATCGAATTGATTATATCGATGGAGCAAATTTAATTGCCAATGATGCTATAGAGCAAGTTATTTTAAATGGTCAGGCAAGAGCTTACGGTGTAGAATTTTTGTTTCGAAAAAATCAAGGTAAATTTCAAGGTTGGTTAGCTTACACCTTATCTAAATCAGAACAAAAAACTCCAGGCCGAACAGCAACACCAACGAACGGAATCAGTACAATAGAAACTGGAATCAATGGAGGTCAGTGGTACAATACGCCGTTTGATAAAACCCATGACTTCTCGGTATTTGGAAGTTATGATTTGAATGACAAGTGGAGTTTTAATTCTAATTTTATTTTTCAAACAGGACAACCTACCAATTTTCCCATAGGCCAATTTGAATTTCAAGGATTAACTGTTCCGTATTTTGGAGCACGTAATAGTGAGCGTTTACCCAGTTATCATAGGCTGGATGTATCCGCAACCTTAACACCAAAAAAGAATCTCAACAGGAAAATAAAAGGAGAATGGGTATTTAGTATTTATAACCTTTATAATAGAAGAAATGCAGCGTCTATTAATTTTAGTAGAAATAATGAAACCAATCAAAACGAAGCTACTAGAACTGCAATCTTCGGTTTAATTCCGTCCGTTACCTATAATTTTAAATTCTAAAAAATGATAAAGAAATATGTATTTATCGCCATAGCCCTCGTATTGAATATCTCCTGCGAAGATGTTATTGAAGTAGAAGTGCCATCAGAAAAATCAAGACTTGTTATTGATGCCTTGATTCGTATAGATTCTAGTTTAGATATGATTGATGTTGCTATAAAAGCTAGCGAAAGTGCCTCTTTTTTTGACAGCATTCAACCGGCAAATTTAACTGAAATAAGCTTGCGAAATATTGATACTGCTCCGGGTAGCCCCTTTATATTATCACCATCTGCAACGGAGGCAGGCACGTACGAAGCGAGTATCCCTAGAACATTTTTTATTGAGGGAAGGTTGGTATTGAGCATTCTCTACAATAATGAAACCTATGTGGCTTTAACCAATTATGTGCCTGCACCCGATATAGACACTATTACTCAAAGTGTAACTACACTATTTGGAGAAGATCAGACAGAGTTAGAAATTTCATTTACAGACCTAGCTAATAGAGATGATTATTATTTATTTGATTTCGATTTTAATGAATACCTTACGATTGAAGATGAATTTTTTAAAAACCAACAATTTGTATTTTCGTATTTCTATGAAGATCGTTTAGAAGTGGATAGAGCTCTTAAAATAAGTATCCTAGGGATTAGTTTTGAATTTTTTGACTACATGAACCAAGTCATTGCACAAAGTGGCCAAACCCAAGGACCTTTTCAAACGCCAGCAGGTACTGTGTTAGGTAATATTATCAATGTTACCGATACTGATTTTGACAGCATAGAATCGCTAGAAGACATCGTACCCAATACCCATTTTCCTTTAGGTTATTTCGCTGTTTGCGAGACCTATGAAAAAACAATCATCATCGAATAATCGATTAGCTTTTAAAATCTATGAGTACAGATAAAGATTTATTGTTAAAAGGAATAAAACATTTAGGATACACCGTATTCTTAATGTTTTTAGCTCCCTTTGTGCTATACCAGGCATTTAAAAATGAAGATCATCCCTTATTTATTTATGTTCTTATTTTTGGAATAATTGTAGCTATTGCGGCTATAGCTTATGGTTTTTACGGCATTAAAATTATTATGGATAGTCTTTTTAATAAAAAAAAATAACCAGGTATTATCTTTTATAAGCCTCCTCGCCTCTAAACTACCTTATAAACAAAAAAAGTCCTTCATAAAACTATGAAGGACTTGATTAAAAAAGGCGA
>CAXBCN010000010.1:0-102817 GCA_963974535.1 uncultured Cellulophaga sp. | reverse complement strand
ATTCTCTTTCTTCATTTAATATTTTGGAACGTATTGTAGTTTGAACCACAGATTCTGGATATGTTGGATTGCCCGTCAAATAGGAAAATAGAACAATAGAGATTACTGAGATAGTCAAAATTACAATACCAATTACTAATACTTTTTTCATTTTTTAGAATTTAGATTTGGGCAAAATTACCCGTTATAAACCCTTTTTGTCACGACATCCATGCGACATTGTTATGACATTTGAAGATGTGGCTCAAGTTAAAGTATAAAAATTTGGAGGAATTTTGGCACGAAACTCTCTACATATAAACTAACCTATGGATATCTTAATATTTTCTAAATTTTCAAATACCAAGCCATATAATATTTTTGGCTTGTACGCAGTATTTCTTTCTCAAGTCTTTGTACAAAACTGTTTTCTTTCGTTTTATCAAATACTTTCTATCTCAAATTTACATTAATTTCACTGTCATTAGCGTTAGTTGATTAGTATTAACTATATCCAAAAGTTTTCTTCTCAAATGTTACTTTTGGATGAAACGGAATATTCATTTTTGCTTGGATGTTATGTTCGCAAAAAAGTGTATCGAATAAAGTTTTAGCTACTAAACTTTAATTTAATTTAGATGTTTTTCCTTTTTGTAGGTCCTTCCATACCATAATAAGATACCTGTTACTGGTAAACTTGCAATCAGTAAGCTAATCAAAAAAGCAATTATTTTTCCAATAATTCCTGAAATGGCTCCAATAGGTATGTTGTAATTCAAACAGAGAATTTTGTCGGCTACTTTTGCATTTTCGTATTTTCCACAAATACTTAGTGTTTCTATTTCCTTTAAAGTGTTTTGATCAAAAAATCGAAAGTCAGAGTCGTAATCCTGTAAGCCTCCCCTTCTTAGGACACATCTAATTTCGATAAATAACTATTGTTTAGGTCAGATTTGATGAAAAATTTAAATTCAATCATTTCAACTATAGAAACCTCTAACAACACTAGGTTCCTCTTTAAGTTATATAGGAATGGAGTAGAAATCAGGCGAACGTTAAAACGGATTACATGATAGCTTAATATTTACAACCTCTTCAAATTATCAGTCAAATTTTCATCTGATCTAGTTCCAAATGGATCAATAGAAACATAAACAGGTTTTTCTTTTACTACAATTTTAATAGTTGTTAGTTCTTGAGTAATCTGATGTGATTCGTAATTTAAAATTGAATGATCATCTTTAGTAACCTCGGACAGATGTTTTGAAAACACTCCTATTTTTATAGGCTCATTAATTGAAATTTCCTTTGTTTCCCCACTATCCAAAGTTTCAAAACGCTTTGCTTTTAAGGAAACAGTAACTTCATAAGAACCGTTTTCTAATTTACGATAAGAACTGTCATTAAGACTTAAGTCATATGTAATTACTCTTTTAAACCAATCATCAATTAATGTATGCTGCTCAACTGGAGTTGCATTGTAAATTTCTTGCAATAACTCTATAGAATTTGCTTCCAACTTATTTGTATAACGATGTCTGTCAGTAATTGTTTTTAATACTTTATTAACCTCTTTTTCACCAATTAAATCTCTTAGAGCCAGTAAAACGGTTAATGCCTTACCATACGAAATATAGCTTTGACCATCAACTTTATATACTGGAGGTTCCATCTCTGCTGCAAAAGATCTACCCGAAAAATAGCGTCTTCTAGCATCGTCACTTAATTCATATACGGCTCTTTTTCCGTATATTTTTTCCATGATGAGAGCTTCAGTATATTTTGCTAATCCTTCGACAAATAACGAGCCTCCTGCAACAGGTTTAGCAGAAAGTGTATGTCCCCAATACTGATGTGCAACTTCGTGAATAGTTCTTTTGGCTACAAGATTGAATGTTTCTTCTTTACGCACATCGGCTAAATACAAACGGTCTTCTACCATACTAATCACTCCTGGATGCGCAAAGCCTGCAAAAGGCCAATTAGAAGGAACCTCTACAATTCTTACATGGTCAAAATTATAAGGACCAAAATTTTCCTCACAAAAGTCTAAGGTTTGTTTCACACTGTTTTGAATATCTTCAATATTAAAGTCATGATTTGCATCGTAATATTGCTCTATTGAAATCCCTTTATAATCTATTTTCTTAGTAGTGTATTTAGCAGAAAAATAGCCGACGTCAGGTATTATCTTTGCATTAGTTTTATAATGAAAGTAGTTTCTGTTATTTTCCGACCATTCTTTTACTAAACGACCGGAACTAATGGCCGTTTGATCACTTGATGTCGAGATAATAGTTTCGAATCTTATTTTTTCATAATTAGATTCTTCGAGGACAATGTGCGCATCCGAATTATCATCTTCAACGCGTTCTGGTAAATTTCTTTTTTCACGTTCAGATCTATTAGAAATCTCTAAGGATGTTGTGTAACCTAAAATAGGTTCAAAATTGGCAAATCGATTCAAATAAGTACCATTGTTCACGATGGAAAGGTCTTCACCATACCCTTTTACTTCTTTCTTTAATGTATAGGTATATCTTACAGAATCGTTAGCCTGTAAGGGTTTGTTATACTGAAATAAATAAGTTCCATAGAAAGTATCATGCAAAACTAACTTTGCATTTTCTACAGTGATATTATCTAAGGGAATTCTTTCTGTGATGAAAAGTTCTGATAACGGTTGTCCACTTTTATTTTTCGCTATATAATCAGCAGTAATAGTAAACATTCTCTCCTCGGGATAGATATCAACTTTTGTCCTTTTTGAAGTGGGAATTAATCTTTCAATACTTTCATATTTCTTAAATTTACGTTCATAGCCTTCGCTAAAATCTAATTGATCACACACAGTTTCATAATCTGAAACGATATTTATATTGTAAAATATCAAACCTCCAAAACCAATAAATAATACTATAAGTCCTGTTGTTGTTACTTTTTGACGTTTTGTCCAACTATAAAAGAGTTGTTTTAATTTTACTGAAAAGCTAGCAACTACACCTCTATTCCAAATTTTAAAAGATAGCGTGGTTAGTAACAAACCTAAGACCAACCAATACATTGCTAAATGATTAAATAAACTGGAACCACCATAAAAACCACTCATGTTTGAATAAGACACTCTTGGCATAAATCCAATACTAGTTAAAGGATGTTCCAATCGTAAGACACTGGATTTTAAACATAAGACCACAACCAATCCAAAGATTCCCATGCCAGTATATTTGGTTTTTGCAAGACTATTAATGAACAATGCAATCATAGCATATATAGCTAGGGGTAATCCATAATGATAATATAAAGATGCATAGAGACCGAATTCAAATTTTGAATAACCTAAGGCAATCTGAAAGCCGATACACATTAATATTCCAATAGTTATTAAAATAAAGGGCAATAATAGTATGGCGAAAAATTTAGATAAAAAGAAGACACTATTCTTTGTTTGTGTTGCATCAATAATTAAATGGAAGTTTAAACTACGCTCTTTCCAAACAATTTCTGAACTATAAAAAATGAGTAAGATTAAACTAAATATGGTTAGAGGGTCTACTATTAAATCTATTAATTGATTTGTAAATGGATATACGTTTACACCGTATTCTTCGCCACTTACTACCGTTGAGAATAATTCTGAAAACACAATAAACAACCACATAATTAGTATTGCCAAAAAGGGCAAACTTTTAAATACACTTTTAAGCTCTATTTTTAATAAGGATAAAAGTGCTGCTAGTTGTGCCTTTAGACTCTGTGTAGCTTGCAAAGGTGTATAAGCTATTAATTTTGTATTTCCATTTTTCACTTTGGATTCTTTCTTCGCTTTTTTTGTGATTTTTCTAAAAGTGAATGTTCTATAGGTCACAAATAAAATTCCTATTGAAATTATTAACCAAACGAGTCTGTTCCATAAAAACAAACCGGAAAGGGATAGTAGCTGTGTGTTTTTTTGAAATGGCGTCCAGAATTGTGTTTGTTCAAAGAATGCTGCAATTCCAAATGGATCTGCAATAGCGGCAATAGCCATACTTTCTGGAGACGCTGGGACTGTTTGCGCCATTAATGGGGAATTTAAAAAGAGTGAGCTTACAAAATATAGCATATAAACAAATACGGCACTTACATAAGTTGCAGTACTATTTTTTGTTAATGTACTAACCGAAAATACTATGGCAGAACAGAAAAATATATTAGGCAAAACAATATATAACCAAGGCTGTAAATAGGTTAGAAATTGGAAGCTACTTATACGTTCTGGATCTAAATTAGAATAATAGTTTCCAAATATATAGCCTAAAATAAAAGGTGTAAATGCTAATACGCTAAACACAAATGTTCCTAAAAAACGACTCCAGAAGTAATGCTGCTTTTTTATTGAAGAACTGTAAACTATACTCTCCATATTGTGTTGTTTGTCTCTAAGCATAGCACTAATAGCGAAAAACATAATAATAAAAATGCTACCTAAACTAAAAAGGCCTGTGTGAAAATAAACTTGATATACAGAAGTAAAATCAACACCTGCAGGAGCAAATCCTTGTCTTCCAACAAACACACCTAATGCCAAAAACAAAATGGAAAATATTGGAAATGCACGCTGTCTCCGCTGATAAAAAACTTCAAATTCTAATAATTGCTTAAACATGCTTATAACTTCTTGGATTGGTTATTAAAAATTGTAGTAAAGTAAAAATCCTCCAAATTGGGAGTAATTAATTCAAAACCTACTTCTGGTTTCGTATCTGATAATACTCTAATTTGAGTTTCTCCAGCAACTAATTTTGTCGAGATCACATCAAGTGCTTTTTTATAAACTTCCATGTCATTTTTAGAGATAATTTTTGTCCATATTTTGCCTTTTATACTTGCAACAAGTTCTGTTGGATTTCCTTCTGAAATGATTTCTCCATTAGAAAGTATTGCCATTTTAGGACATAAGTTTTTTACATCCTCTACAATGTGCGTAGATAATATGACGATAACGTTCTCCCCTATCTCACTTAAAAGGTTCAAAAACCGATTGCTTTCTTCTGGATCTAAACCTGCCGTAGGTTCATCTACAATAATTATTTGTGGATTTCCTAGTAGCGCTTGAGCAATACCAAAACGCTGACGCATTCCACCAGAAAAAGTATAAACATTTTTTTTTCTATGTTGATAAAGGTTCACTTGTTGTAGCAATGCTGTTACTTGTGCATTGCGGGCATTTTTATTTAATATGCCTTTTAAGACAGCCAGGTGATTCAGTAACTTTTCTGCAGAAATTTTAGGGTAAACGCCAAACTCTTGTGGCAAGTATCCTAGGTGTTTTCTAATATCTTCTGGTTTTTGAACGATATCTGAATCATTGAACAAAATCCTCCCAGAGGTAGGTTCTTGCAAAGATGCAATTGTTCTCATTAAAGAAGATTTCCCGGCACCATTAGCACCTAACAAACCAAACATTCCGTTTGTTATTTCTAAATTTATTCCGTTTAACGCTTTGACGTCATTGGAATATGTTTTTGTGAGGTTATTGATTTGTAAGATATTCATAAGTGTTCGTTTTTAAATTGATACCTTTAAAACTTCTATTTTTTATTTGTAACGTCTTTTAGCGTTCCAGTTGACGCTAGTTGTTGTCGTGAATCTCTTTGTAATTCTAATGTTGTTTAAACTGTTCATTATTTTGATTTTAATATTAATTTGAAACAAACATAGAGCGAATGAAAAGGGCTTTATAATTAAAATGATATGTGGCGCTTTTATTAACTTATATGTACTAAAAAAAAGCATTAATCGTGTTCGTCCTGAAAATGGCTAGGTTTGTACTAAAAATTATAGTGCCTATCAACTTCCTTGGTTAACGAGCATATCCTACTTACTTTTGAAGTATGATTAAGCAATTAAAGAAATTCAAAGTCTTTTTATTTGGGTTCATTATTATGATACCAGTATTCTATGTTTTGGATTATTTTAACTTTATACTTCTTCCTAAAGAAAAATTATTTGAAATTTTTCTTTACGCTACTATTTGGGGATTTCTATTCGCTTTACCATTTTATCACTTCAAAAAGAACAAGCAAGTTGTAGTTAGATTACTTGGGCTATTCCTAGTGCTTGTTATGGCATTAATTATAGATACCTATATGAATTTGCCAGATAACCCTATTACCTTTATTCTTCTCATGGGATTTTGGATTGGCGTTGCTTATATTTTATCTCCTGCATTTATCAAAAAGTATTGGAAGTTAATTGTGATTATTTATGGACCATTACTTTTGTATTTTCTTTACTTAAGATTGCTTTCTGGGGATTTACAGTCTTATTTGGAAATTAAAGAAGATTTTCCTCTATATATATTCATTTTGCCAATTCCTGTCTTGTTTCTTATTTGGATTTTTGAACAATGGAAGTGGCTACAAAATTTGAAAGCTGAAAAATCCAATGCTGAATTATCATTATTGAGAGCTCAAATAAATCCACATTTTTTCTTCAATACTTTGAATAACTTGTATGCTTTAACCGTTAAAAACTCTAAACAGGCTCCGGAGATAATATTAAAATTATCCGATATGATGCGCTACACAATTTATGAAGGTGAAAAGGAGACAGTGCGGATTGCCGATGAAATAGAATATCTGAGCAACTATATAGAATTACATAAAATTCGATATAAAAAATCTGTTGATATAAGCTTTTACTATGACTCGATAGATCCTCACTTACCAATTCCACCTTTATTATTTATTATTCTTTTGGAAAACGCTTTCAAGCACGGTGTTGAAACACTTGCCGAAAAAGCCTTTATTCATATCAAATTATCTGATGACAAGGACTCCATTTATTTTACAATTGAGAATAATTTTGACCCAAATGAAATCAATGAATCACCTGGAATTGGACTAAAAAATTTAAAGAGAAGACTTTCTTTATTGTATAAAAACCAACATGAATTAATTGTTAGTACATCAAACAATCATTACAAAACTACCTTAAAAATTTCTAAGCATGCTTAATTATATCATTATTGATGACGAACCACTAGCCCACGAAATTATTGAGGAATTCTGCAATATGCTACCGCATTTACAGTTGAAAAAAAAATGTTACAATGCTATGGAAGCCGTGCAGTTTTTAAATGAAAATAGTGTGGACTTTATGTTTTTAGATATCAACATGCCAAAATTAAAAGGGTTAGACTTTTTAAAAACACTAAAAAATCCTCCTAAAACTATTATTACTACAGCTTATAAGGAACATGCTTTAGAAGGTTATGAATTAAATGTCATCGATTATTTATTAAAACCCTTTAGTTTTGATCGTTTGGTAAAAGCGGTCAATAAAGTTTCTCAAAATCAGGAAACTAAAACATTTATCAAAGCAGTTAATAATGAAGATTCGGCTGTTCGATTCTTTATTAAGGGCGATAAGAAACATCACCAAATTGATTTGAACGACCTCTTATATATAGAAGCTTATGGAAACTACACCAAGTTATTTTTAAATGATGAAATGATTGTAAGTCACGAAAAAATCTCTCATTACGAATCAATTTTACCAGAAGAAAGATTTTTAAGGGTTCACAAATCATATATTATAGCGGTAGGCAAAATAAAATTCGTAGAAGGAAATCGTATTCTTATAAATACACATAAAATTCCTATTGGTCAAACCTATAAAAGCCAAGTAAATAAACTTTTGAATTAATAGTCAAAATAAATGATGCCTTGATCTTCAGAGTTTTTTTTCATAATAATGTTTCAACTATAACTGATATACCATAAATTGCAGACGTTCGTCCTTTCCATTTATTCCATAAATTATAATCACAAATAATTTTGACATAAAGTGACCAAGGTTTATAAGCATTACTTTAGCAGCATAGATCAATTAAAAGGGATAAGCGATAACTGAAGATAAGCCTATGATTTTAATCATCCCATAAATCACTATGAAACCAATCCTTTAAACAATTTATACCCAGATTTATTGAAAAATTTAAATTCTTCATCAAATTGAATCTTAATAATAATTATTTATCGAAATTTAGAGTGTTTAATTTAAAGGGAAGATTACAAAGCCTTTAATTCATTATTTGAATTAAGATTGACATGTAATCAAGGATTTTTCTATTTGAAGCTATTTAGCAGGAAGTAAATTTCAAATAATAATAATAATTTTTATTATTATTTCATTTAATATGGCCTGCAAAATGTCAATCAAACTTATTGCTCATTTGGTTTCTAGAAACGATATTGTAAACATAAGTACCTTCATCAATATATTTCTGATGTTTTTCACCTGCACACATAACATAACTCTGTAAAGGATCGCAATGAGGTGAACCAAGTAAATGACTAGTTTCATGTATTACCAAAATTTGAGAACGTTCTAATGAAAGATCAAAGTCAAATACTCCTGTAACTTGAACATTTAACCATCCGCAAGCTACTCCACCAAATGAATCACGAGATAAGGCCATTAAATAATCAAAACCATGGTTTGCTTTTTGTGTTCCTACAGGCCCATTCCAGTTATTAGCGAGCCCAAGTTCTTCTTTTGCTAACGCTAAGGCTTTTTCACATTTTCCGCCTTCTTCATCAACTTGCTCTACATTCTTTGTTTCTATTACATAAAAAATATGATTAATATCCATCATTTCGTCAAGACCACCTAAAAAGGTAGTATACGTTTCATTTTCATAAAGCTCTACTTTACGAGTAAAAGCCTTTTCTAAATATGCTTCTATTCCTCCTGCGTAGCCAATTTTGGTAAGATAAACAGGGTCAAATAAAACAGGTACCAGAATGGAATTACTAGATGTTATAGAAAAAGTCTTTCCTGAGAAATCCTTATCAACCTTTTCATTAATTAAAATTGAAGATATCACATATTCACCGCTGCCTAGTGCGTAATGTTTATCAGTAGATTTATCATGAATAAAAGGTCCTGCATTTATTGTAATACTTGTTTTTTCTCCTGCTGCTAGCATCACTTTTTTTCCTTTTAACTTTACATCTTGGAAATCTGAAAATCGATTACTTGATAATAGTGGGATTACTTCAACTTCTTCAACATCCGTGCCTTTATTTTCTAAAGAAATTGTTAAGATTATTGGATCCCCTTTTTTAGGTGTTGTACCACTTGAATTCAAAATTGACAATTCAGTAATATCAAAATTTGAAGAATTTGTGTTTTCTTCTTTGTTGGAACATGATAAAATAATCATGATTAACAATACATAAATAAAATTTTTCATAGTGTTAGATTAAGTTAAATAAATCCTTTTAGTTGCGACAGTTAAAAAATAATGAAGATAAACACTCCATCTTTTAATGATGTCATATACCGTTTAAACTATAATTCTTTAATTTTGATATTTCTAAAGGCAACCATATTGCCATGATCTTGAAAACCAATTTTACCTGTAGGATATTTTCCAAAATATTCCCAATCTCTAAATTTGGAAGAAGCAATCAAAGCATCCCATTCAGAACCACTTAATGGAAACTCTACAGTTTTAGTCCCATTGAGCACCACAATACCTTTATTTATTTTATGGTTAATTGTAATCACATACGTATTCCATTCACCAACTGGCTTAGTTGCATCCTTTACGGGATCAACTAAATCATATAAAGCACCTGATTGATGGGATAAGCCCGCTTTTGCATCAGGATGCTTTTCATTGTCTAACACTTGTATTTCAGGACCTGTCTCAAAAGGATAAGTTAATTCTTCTATTTCTTTAACACCCCAAAAAATGCCACTATTTCCTGCTTCTGAAATTCTCCATTCTAGAGATAATACAAAGTCCGTAAAATTTTCTTTTGTAACAATATTAAAAGTTTCTCTTCTTTTCCGTTCCTTAGGAGGATGAAAAACAATTGCATTATCTTCTATTTTCCAATTATCGGAGACTTCATCTTTTAAATACTCCTTAAAATTATCCAGTGAGGAACCATCAAACAATATTTTCCATTCTTTCTCCTTGATTGAATTAGTTTTTGCCAAGCTACTATTTCTTGTATTTCCTACCCCACAGCTTGTTATTACCAATAGCACTAAAACAATGCTCACAATTTTTTTCATACATTTCTTATTTATCAATTTTTAATTCTTTATTCTTCAAATTATAAAAGCTATTTACTAAATCGTTTTAGCTAAAGTACTCAAAAAAATGTTAGGATTTCTATTTACTATGAAAAGTACTTTGTGATTTACATTTTTTTTGCTGAAGGATGAACTTCTGTTATCCCATCAAGAGCCATATTACTAATCTTCTCCTCAGATTAAAGGATACTGTAAAAATTTACTTTGATAAACTAAAACGATTTATTAGTTTTGCCATCAATTACTAATTTATCTTATGCACATATGAAAACTTCCTTATACCTAATTTTAGCCTTGCTACTCATAACTCCATTTAATGGGCTTCCACAGGATAAAAATTATGTAGATCATGTAAATGTTTTAATGGGTACTGATTCTAGGTACAGGCTCTCAAATGGCAATACCTATCCGGCCATTGCTATGCCCTGGGGAATGAATTTTTGGATACCCCAAACAGGTAAAATGGGTGATGGTTGGGCTTACACCTATGATGCAGATCAGATAAGAGGTTTTAAACAAACCCATCAGCCAAGTCCTTGGATTAATGACTACGGACAGTTTTCAATTATGCCAATGACTCGAAATCCTGAATTCGATGAAGAAAAACGAACTAGTTGGTTCAGTCACAAGACCGAAATAGCCAAACCCTATTATTATAAAGTATTTTTAGCAGATTATGATGTAGTTACCGAAATTACAACATCAGAAAGAGCAGCAATTTTCCGCTTTACTTTTCCAGAACAAGAGAATTCTTATATTGTAGTTGATGCTTTTGACAAAGGTTCGTATACCAAGATAATTCCTGAAGAAAATAAAATTATTGGTTACACTACTAAAAATAGTGGCGGCGTTCCTGAAAATTTTAAAAACTATTTTGTGATAGAGTTTGATAAGCCTTTTACCTATACCGCTGCCGTAGAAAATAAAGAATCAAATAGGACTATTTTAGAATCAGAGTCTAACCACTCAGGCGCAATTATTGGTTTTTCCACTAAAGACGGTGAAATTGTTCATGCTCGCGTCGCTTCATCTTTTATCAGTTTTGAGCAAGCTTGGTTAAATTTAAAAGAACTTAAACCTACTTTTGAAGCCACTAAAGAAAATTCTAAAAAAGTATGGAATGAAACTTTAGGAAAAATTGAGGTAACTGATAATAATATTGATAATTTAAGAACATTTTACTCTACTCAGTACCGAACAGTACTTTTTCCAAGAAAATTCTATGAATACAATGAAAAAGGAGAGGTAATGCATTATAGTCCATATAATGGTAAAATACTTCCTGGATATATGTTTACAGATACTGGATTTTGGGATACTTTCAGAGCATTGATGCCATACGTGAACTTAGTATATCCAGAAATAGGTTCAAAAATTCAAAAGGGTTTATACAATGCATATTTAGAAAGCGGTTTTTTTCCCGAGTGGGCAAGTCCTGGGCATCGTGAAAGTATGGTGGGTAATAATTCTGCCTCAGTCATAACTGATGCGTATATGAAAGGCCTTATCGACGAAAATGCCGAAGAAATGTATTTAGGAATGCTTCATGGTGCTAACCATCAACATCCGAAAATTTTATCCACAGGTCGCTTAGGCTATCAATATTATAATAAATTAGGATATGTGCCCTATGATGTCAAAATTAGAGATAACGCCTCGCGCACACTCGAATATGCCTATGATGATTGGTGTATTTACCAAATGGGATTAAAATTGAATAGACCCAAAAAAGAATTAGAAGTTTACCGCAAAAGGAGCTTAAATTACAAAAACACCTTCAATAAAAAATTTAATATGATGAGTGGTCGTAATACAGACGGTTCGTTCCCTGAAAATTTTAAACCAGAAAGCTGGTGGGATGCCTTTACTGAAGGAAACAGTTGGCATTACAACTGGTCCGTATTTCATGACGTACATGGCCTTATAAACTTAATGGGAGGTGAGGAGCCCTTTATTCAGAAACTTGATTCCGTGTTCACTATGCCACCTATTTTTGGTATTAATGAAAAACCAAAAGGCGACTTGGTACATGAAATGCGAGAAATGCAATTGGTAAATATGGGGCAGTATGCCCATGGAAATCAACCTATCCAACATATGATTTATTTATATAATTACGCGGGTAAACCTTGGAAAGCACAATACTGGGTTCGTGAAACGATGGATAAATTATACAGCTCAACACCTGATGGCTACTGCGGAGACGAAGATAATGGGCAAACATCTGCTTGGTATGTTTTATCATCTATGGGTTTTTATACGGTCTGTCCCGGGTCCAACCAATATGTAATTGGTTCTCCATTATTTGAAAATGTTAAAATACATTTAGACAATGGCAATATGATAGAAATAAAGAGTACTAATAACAATTCCGAAAACAGGTATATTGAATCACTTCAACTAAATAGTAAAAGTTATTCAAAAAATTATTTTGAACATGACGATCTCATAAAAGGAGCTGTTTTAGAATTTGACATGTCGTCTAAACCAAATAAAAATAGAGGTGTTACAGTTTCAGATTACCCTTATTCATTTTCTACACAAAAATAAAGTAGCTCAAAATTTTTTAGTTTATTTTTTAGTAGTACATGTTCAAATAGTATTTGAGCATGTACTATTTTTTTTACCTCTCCACTTGTGAATAACTAAATAATAATTAACAGCAGTATTCTAAGATTTACATTATGTAATAGCATCTTATTTACGAGCTTAAATTCAATAATATCAGCTTTTCAACGATCGAATTAAACTCAATAAAGAATTTATCGTCATTAGTTAATAATTATTAATACTTACATCTATTGTCAAATCGATAAATAATAAAGCTCAAAGTAATTAATATGGCACTAAAAATTAAACGAAAATAGATATTTCAAAAAAAATAAAAAAAAATATTTGTTTTAACTAAAACGTTTTACTAAGTTTATCCCGAATATTAACAACGTGTTAACTTTTTAACTGAAATATTTTAACATTGAATGAAAAAACTACTATCCTTAAAACTAAAAAAGATGAATGAATTTATTTTTTTTAAAACGAAGTTTTGTAAAGTAGGAATCGCTAAAACTGTCTTTGTTTTAGTTATGACTATTTTTTGCCAAACTACTGCACTTGCCTCTTTTCAGCAAGTAGATCCTATTACCATTACAGGTGTTGTAACTGATGCGGACGGCGTTCCATTGGGTGGAGCCAACGTTTTGGAAAAAAACACTACAAATGGTGTTGTTACCGATTTTGACGGTAAGTTCAGTCTAAATGTGGCTTCTAGAAATTCTGTTTTAGTGGTTACTTATATTGGGCTAAAAACTACTGAAGTTACGGTGGGTTCAAACAGAACCATTTCTGTACAACTTACCGAAGATGCCCAAAGTCTTGAAGAAGTGGTACTTATCGGATACGGTACACAACAACGTAAGGCAGTTTCTACGGCTGTATCCAAAGTTGATTCCGAAGAGTTTAACCAAGGAGTTGTAACCAATGCCTTAGACTTGATTCAGGGTAAGGTTGCTGGTTTACAAATTACTAGGGCTGGTGGTAACAACCCTAATAGTGGAGTTGCCATTCAATTAAGAGGTATCTCTTCTTTATCCGGTTCAAGATCTCCATTAATAGTAATTGATGGTATACCAGGTGGTAATTTAGATCTTATCCAGCAAAATGATATTGAATCTTTTGACGTTTTAAAAGATGGTGCTGCAGCAGCTATTTATGGAACAAGAGGTACTAATGGCGTAATTTTAATCACAACTAAAAAAGGAAAAAGTGGCGTAAGTAGTTTTAATTATTCTACTTTCTTAGCTAGAGACTATGTCGATAGTAAACCAAATTTTTTAACTGCAGAGCAATTTCGCGGAGCAATATCTGATGGAATAATAAGCGCTAATAATGATCTTGGAGCCTCTACAGATATTTTTGATGAATTGGTTAACGAAACCAATTTAACGCAATATCACAATTTTGTTGCTTCTGGAGGCTCAGAAACAGGTAGCTACAGAGCCTCAATATACTATAGAGATGCCCAAGGAATTGCTTTAGAAAATGGCCGTGAAGAATTTGGAGTAAGGGGGGCTTTTAATCAAAAAGGTTTAGATGGAAAGCTTGAATTTGCTTCCAGTGTTGCTGTAAACATTAATGATGCAAACCTATTAGGTGGTGGTCAATTTGGTATTGTTACCGATTGGAATCCAACAGCTCCTATAAAAGCGCCTTTCAATACAACTAATCAAGGTGAACTTTTTAATCAAGGTTTATACGGTTTTTACCAGCCTCAAAATGGGTATAATCCTTTTTCAGAATATGCAGAACGCCTAAACCAAAGAAAACAGCTAACTTTTTCTGGCGATGCCAAATTGAGTTACGAAATTATACCAGGTCTCGTGGCGGGGATATTTGGCTCCTATCAGCGAAATTCTTGGGACGATCGTCAGTACAGGTCTACTCAAGATTGGGTTCAATACAATCCAGGAAGTTCCTATAGAGGAACTGGTTTTGCTTCAAAGAGTAGTCGATTAGACTGGACACAAACTATGGAACCTACCATAAATTATTCGAAAAATTTTGATAATAGTACCTTAGAAATTTTAGGGGGCTACAGTTATCAATATTCTTCACTTGAAAATTACAATGTAAATAATAGTGGTTTTACTACCGATGGATTTCAAGATTGGAATTTAGGCGCAGGTAATGCCATAAATGATTTATTGCTCCCAAGACCAGGCTTAGGTAGTTTTAAAGATGACAACACCTTGATAGCCTATTTTACCAGGGTAAGTTATAGTTACAAAGACAAGTATTTTTTACAAGCTTCTATGCGACAAGAAGGATCTTCCAGATTTGGAAATAATAATAAATGGGCTAATTTCCCAGCAGTTTCTGGAGCTTGGGTAATTTCTGACGAAGAATTTATGGAAAATACTAATTTCAATAACCTAAAGCTTAGAGTTGGTTATGGAGTAACTGGTAATCAAGGGATTCCTAATTACCAATCTATAGTAACGCTGGGTACTGGTGGTAAATACCCAATATTTACAGAAAATTCAAATGAAGGTATTTATTACCAGACCTATGGACCTGTTAGAAACCCAAACCCAGACTTAAAGTGGGAGACTAAAAAAGAATTTAACGTTGGTTTAGATTTTGGATTATTCTCAAATAGACTAAGCGGGGCTTTAGATGTATATTCTCGAAATACGGAAGATCTATTACTAAACTATGATGTGCCGCAACCTCCTTTTGTTCAAGGTAGCATATTTACCAATGTAGGTGATATAAGAAATAATGGTGTAGAATTAGCATTGAGCTACCGAGTAATTCAAAAAGGTGACTTTACTTGGACAGCTGATTTTGTAGGAAGCTATCAAAATAATGAATTAACAACCTTATCAAATCAAGTCTTTTCTGCGAGTGAACTATTTGGAGGAAACATAGGAAACCCCGGTAATTTAGGTGATGCCATTAGAAATACTGAAGGTGGACCTATTGGGGATTTCTTCGGCAAGCGTTTTGCTGGCTTTACAGTAGATGGTCAATGGCTATTTCACAAAGCTGACGGAAGCATAGGAGGAGTAAGTGATATGGTAGATGAAGATAAGGCAATTATAGGTAATGGTTTGCCCAAATACTATGCATCTTTAACTAACACTTTCAAGTACAAAAATTTAGATTTAACGGTATTTTTTAGAGGTAAGTTTAAGTACGATATTTTAAATACAGTAGATTTATTCTACGGAAACCCAAGTTTATTACCAGGAAACGTTCTAACGTCAGCTCTTGGTCAGTACAGCAATATTAGCCAACCACCGCAATATTCAGATTATTACTTAGAGAGTGGTGATTTTGTTAAATTAGACAACCTTACCTTAGGATATACTTTTAACATGGGCGACAGTTTAATCAAAGGAATGCGCATATTTGGAAGTGCAAGAAACTTAGCTACATTTACAGGTTACACGGGAAGAGACCCTGAAGTTCAAGACACTGGACTATACCCTGGAATAGACGACAGAAATTTTTATCCTCGTACCGTAACGGTTACAGCGGGTGTTAATATTAATTTTTAATTGCTAAAAAATGAAAACAAGAAATTTAAAAAAAATAAACGGGTTTTTGATTCTACTACTCACTTTTGGGTGCATGGATCTAGAGGAAACTACCTATTCTGAATTATCAGAAAGTAATTTTTACAAAACCGAATTAGAACTTATTCAAGCCAATTTAAGGCCTTTTACCCACATGCAAGCTTGGCTAGCATGGTCAGGTCAAAGTGCCTACCATTATCACAATGAGCTTTCTGCAGATCAATTAGCCTGGCCTCAAAAAGGAAGACACGCTTTTGATAATGGAGATCACATCCGTCAGCATTACCATACTTGGACTCAAGAAGAAGGTCGCTTAAACAATTCATGGCGTTTAATGTGGACAGGAGTTGGTTTTGTGAATACTGCTATTGAAAGTATTGAAGCTGTTGATCCATCATCTATTGGTGTAACTGAAGAAAGACTAGCCTCTATTGTAGCAGAAGCTAAGGTTTTAAGAGCATATCATTACATGAAAATTATGGATATGTGGGGTAATGTTCCTATCATAACACAAGTAGGTACCCCTGAAAATCCCCCGACAGCAAGTCAGGAAGAGGTTTTTGCTTTTATAGAGCAAGATCTTTTAGAGAATGTTGAAAAATTACAGCCACTGTCTCCAAAACTTATTGGTAGGATGTCGAGAGCGGTTGGCTATTCTATTTTGTCCGAGTTGTACTTAAATGCAGAAATTTGGTCTGGAACTCCGCGTTACAATGAAAGTATAACCTATTCCGATAAAGTTATAAATGGTGAAGGCGGTTCATTGACTGGAGCAATGCAGTTAGATCAAGATCCCTTAGGGCCCTATAACAATACAAATCACGAATCTCCAGAAAATATTTTTCAATTCCCATTTAGCCGTCAAAATGATTTTGGATATGATTGGAGATCATTTTACATGGGCTTTTCAAATATGGCACCAGCCTTAGATGTTAACTTTTCGGGAAATAACGCATTTGTTGTAGTTCCAACAGCATTTGATGCCTACAAAGAAAATGATATTCGCAAACAAGAATGGTTTTTATTTGGTCCTCAATTTAGATTTGGCACAACTATACCAATATTAGGATCCGAGGAGTATAATGGACAGCCATTTATTTACGTAAACAACATACGTAAAAATACACAAGGTGAGACAGGTCCTGGTTCTATGACAAATGGCGAGGAAAACAGTGGTGCGCGATTTTATAAATATAGAGCCGGAAGACAAGATGACGAAAATTATTTAGAAGGTGATTTTGTAATTTACCGATTAACAGAAATTTTATTTAATAAAGCTGAAGCTATTATGCGTGCTAATGGAGGCAACGCAACACAGGAAGCTGTTGATTTAATCAATCAAAGTAAAGTTCGTTATTTTACGGCTGCTGATTGGCCCACGGAACAATATACTACTGCAACGTTGACTTTAGATGAATTACTTGCTGAACGTGGTAGAGAATTTATTTTTGAAGGAAAAAGACGTACAGATTTAATTCGTTTTGGAGAGTTTAGTACTGGAACTTGGTGGGATCACCAACCAACCGGCGATCTAACGAGAAACCTATACCCTATTCCAATTAGACAATTACAAGCGAATCCTAATCTGGTACAAAACCCAGGATATAACTAATAACTAAAATTATGAAAACATATTTTCTAAAATTTAAAAACGTAGCATTATTAGCTATCATTATCGCTTTTTTATCTTGCGAAGGTCGAAGAGATTTTCCTGAACTTTTTGAAACTGGCGTTAATCTTGATAATTATGATATTATTTTATTAATCTCAGGAGACACCCAAGATGTTACCGCTACTTTTGAACCTAATGTCGTGCCACAAAGAGAATATATCTGGACGGTAGAAAATCCTAGTGTGGCAGATTTGGTAATCAATGAGGACAAAACAGTATCGTTGACAGCTACAGGTTCTGGAGAAACAACCTTAACAATAACTGCTGCTGATGATCCTTCTGTAACTGCTTCCGCTCCTTTAAAAGTTATAGCTGGCGCACCAATTGACATTACGTCTCAAGCCATCATTACGGTAAATAAAGAAAATGGTGGTGGTCCAGGAGCAGGTGAAGGCTCTCCTAAATTAGTTGACGGAAATATAAACACGAAATATTTAGCTGGGTATTCTACCCCGTTCTGGGTAACCCTAGAGTTTCCTCAACCTGTTGTTGCTGGGTACTATGCATTAACTTCTGGAAATGATGCATCCAGCAGAGATCCAAAAGATTGGGAAATTCAAGGATCACAAGATGGGGTAACCTGGATAACTCTAGATGAAAGATCTGATTATAGATTTCCTGAAAGAATATTAACAAGGGAGTTTTATTTTGACAATAACACGGCCTATAAATTTTATAGATTTGATATTCTAGCCAATAACGGGAGTAGTTTGTTTCAAATGCAAGAATGGCAGTTATTTAATTTACCAAATTAGGAGTTAATTTTAACACAAAAGCAGGTTTTATTTAAATAAAACCTGCTTTTTATTTTAGCACGTTAAAATAATTATTTTTTAAATTTTATTTCAACTTAGTTTTTTTTTAAAAAAAACTTCTAAAAGGTGCAATCCCATTGAATTAATTATTAAAGTGTGATTCAAACGATTAGCACTATTTACTGGTATAAATTAAATCCTTTTAATGGTTGTCGTAGATATACTCCCCTATTCTAACAGTAAGTACTAAATTAAAAATTTCCTCGAATGAAAATTAAATCTATCCTTTTTATTTACCTCATTTCTTTTTTCTTCAACTACGGAGTTTTTGCTCAAGGCGAATTAAACTCAAACCGGAAGACACCCGAATTATCGATTATTAACGAAGATGAAACATTGAATCCAAAAATCATTGAAGGATTTAAAAACATTGTTTTTAAAGTTTATCCAAAATTAGTTAAAGATTTTAATAAGAATGCTAGAATGAATCTCACTATTAAAATTGATACAGCTTACGATGGTGTAGCTTATGCCAATAATGGAAGAGTGACTGTGAGCTCTAAATGGCTACATAAAAAACCTGAAGATTTAGACTTAATGACACATGAAATCATGCATATAATTCAATCCTATCCTAATGGAGCTGGTCCTGGGTGGTTAACAGAAGGAATTGCTGATTATGTTCGTTACAAATATGGATTAGATAATGAGAAAGCAGGATGGTCTTTAACAAAATTTTCTAAAGATCAAAACTATAAAAATAGTTACAGGATTACTGCAAGATTTTTAGTTTGGGTTAGCCAAAATTATGATAAAAAAATTGTCTATAAAATGGATAAGAAATTAAGAACAAAAAAATATTCCCCAGAACTATGGGTAAAATATACTGGTTTCAATATAGATCAGTTATGGGCAAAATACAATGACAGTCCAGAAATAGATGATTAAATGAATAATCGTAAAATGGAGAAGTCATTAAAAAAATTTTAGTTGGTTATTTGAATTAGTTGTAAACTCGATGTGTGAAAGCATCGAGTTTTTTAGTATCATCAGTAAAATTTGTATTAAAAAATATAAGATTTTTAAACGTAATAGAACTTTGAATAAAAAATATCTAAATGCAATTTTTTTGACAATTATTTAAAACCCTAAGAAGGTTCGAGAAATCTTTGGAAGCCAAAAGGTTCATTTATTAGGCACATATTGACTTAAGGTACTTGGGAAATTCGACAAATAATTGATTCCTTGTTTTTTTTTGGGGTACATCCAAAATCCGATTAAAATTTTGGTATCACCAAGCTTAATTAAAGTAAAAACTAATTTTGCATTAAACCGAAAACTATAAAAAAGTGATTATGGACAAAATCTATATAGTACCCTATTTTAATTTTCACAGAGGAAAATAGTTCCTTATTTTATGGAAAACGATAGCAATTATTAGTAAATCGCCTTCTTGAGCTGGGGTATAAAATAACGGATAATCTGGATACCCAAAAAGAATTGATTCCTTACAGTTTTGCATTCTTAATAATCTCTCAATTTCGTGTTGTTATTAATAAAAAATAAAATTTTAAAATATGCTTTTCATCAAAAAATATTATACCGTTATATTTTTAATACTCTTTACTTTTAGTTGTAAAGACAACGAAATAAATAAAGAAAAATCCACCACAACCGATATTGAAAAAACAGTTTTTCAAACTAGTAGCGAATGGATGCCTGAGATTGATATTCGGGCTGATGTAGCCATTGTTTACGGGGTTAATGGCAACCCTTCAGATGGGGAACAAAAAGTAAGTTTTGAAGATCGTGTAAATTCGTGGAGGGATAAAGACTATAAAACCCATTTTATGACGGGTATTGCTTGGGGTGCTTACCAAGATTACTTTTTAGGCGAGTGGGATGGTAAGAATCATTTAGGAGAAGGTCAAGTAGAAAAAAATGGCGATACTATTTGGCATGGACGCAACGTTCCCTACATTGTTCCTACTAAAGATTTTATTGAATATCTTAAAAAATCTATCATTGAAAGAGTCATTAATAATGGTATAACTGATATTTATCTTGAAGAACCAGAATTTTGGTCACGCGCTGGCTATAGCAGCGCTTTCAAAGACGAATGGCAAAAATTCTATGGATTTCCATGGAGACCACAGCACGAATCTGCTGAAAACACGTATTTGTCCAGTAAATTAAAATACGAATTGTATTATAATGCGGTAAAAGAAGTTTCTTCGTATGCAAAAGATTACGGAAAAACTAAAGGCCTTGACGTAAAAGTTTTCATTCCTACACATTCCTTAGTAAATTATTCTTCTTGGCAAATTGTAAGTCCCGAGGCAAGTTTAGCATCCTTACCAAGTATAGATGGTTATATTGCACAGGTATGGACAGGCACTGCACGGGAGCCTACTTATTATAATGGTATACTAAAAGAAAGAACCTTTGAAAATGCCTTTTTAGAATATGGTTCTATGGTTTCGATGACAGCACCAACCAATAGAAAGTTATTTTTTTTAACCGACCCAATTGAAGACCGCAGAAAAACATGGGAAGATTACAAAAAAAATTACGAAGCTACATTTACAGCACAATTACTCTACCCCAATGTTGCAAATTATGAGGTTATGCCCTGGCCAGAACGTATTTATACAAAACCTTATCAAGTTGCTACTACCGACGAAAAAATTTTAATTCCAAAACCTTATAGCACTCAAATGCAAATTATGATTAATGCTTTGAATGACATACCGACATCAGAAAACAAGGTTAGTGGCACTAATGATATTGGCGTGCTAATGGGTAATTCCTTAATGTTTCAACGTTTTCCAAATCATGATGGGTTCGAAGATCCACAATTTTCTAATTTTTACGGTCAAACTTTACCTCTGGTCAAACGGGGTGTGCCTGTGCAAATGGTACATATGGAAAACCTTAGTTATGAAGCTACCTTAAAAAATATTACCGTATTAGTCATGAGTTATGCTAATATGAAACCAACAAATTCTAAGGTCCACGAGGAATTAAAGAAATGGGTGTCTAATGGCGGGGTTATTATTTATATTGGGCGTGATGACGATCCGTACCAAAGTGTAAAAGAATGGTGGAATAGTGATAAAAACAACTATAAAGCTCCTTCAGAACATTTATTTACATTATTAAATATACCAGCAAATGCTAAAACTGGTAGCTATAATTTTGAAAAAGGAAAAGTATACGTAATAAGAGAAAATCCAAAAGAATTTGTGCAAACAGAAAATAACGATACTACCTATATAGAAATATTAAAATCGGCTTACAATGAAGCTACAAATTCAAAAAAAATAAAGTTTAAGAATACTTTCTATTTGCAACGAGGCCCATATTTAATTGCATCGGTATTGGATGAGAGTATGTTTGATGATTCTTATACAATCTATGGTCCCTTAATAGATTTGTTCGACCCTAAACTACCTATACTTTCTCAGAAAACAATCGAATTAGGTGAACAAGCATTTTTATATGATTTGTCTCCTACTAATATAAACAGAACGCCAAAAGTATTGGCGTCAGCTTCAAGAATTTATGATCAAAAAATATATGAAAACAGTTTTTCCTTCATTGCAAAAAGTCCCTTAAATACTTACAATGCTATGCGTATTCAATTACCTTCTAAACCAATTGAAATTACACTCTTTGATGGCAAAGAAAGTAGTATTACAAGTTTTAAAAGCCAATGGGATAAAGACACCAGAACACTTTTGTTAGAATTTGAAAATAGTGACCAAGGTATTAACGTTGGCTTAAAGTGGCAATAAAAAACCATAGTTGAGAAATAAACATCAAGAACTCATTTTGATAAAATATAATATAGAACCTTTTAGATAATACTATTATAATGAAAACAAAACTTAAAATTTTATTAGTAACTAGCCTAGTATTTTTACTTTTTTGTAATGCTACTTTTAGTCAAGAAAAATTAAAGGTTGTTGTTGTTGGATTAAGCCATGACCATGCACATGGGATAATGAATGAGTTTAAAAACCAAAATGTTATTTTATTAGGGGTAGTAGAAACGGATAAGAATTTAATAAAACGCTATCAAAACAATTACCAAATACCAAGCTCTTTATTTTTTAATGATTTAAGCGAGGTATTAAAAGAAACAAAACCAGATGCCATTTTAGCTTATAACCCAATTTCTAAGCATGTGGATGTTGCTAGAATTTGCTTGCCTTTGAAAATTCCACTTATGGTAGAAAAACCTTTAGCCACCACATTAAAAGAAGCAAGAGAAATGGCAAAATTATCCATAGAAAATAATACATTATTATTAACCAATTTTGAAACTACATGGTATGGCAGTAACCAAACTTTAAAAAAATTGGTAGATGAAAAAAAATTTGAAATCAAAAAAATGATTGCTAAAGATGGGCATCGTGGCCCTCAAGAGATTGGCTGTAGTAAAGAGTTTTTGAGATGGCTTACCGATCCAAAATTAAATGGTGGTGGTGCTTTAATGGACTTTGGATGTTACGGTGCTAATTTAATGACTTGGTTGCAAAAGGTTAAAAAACCTATTGCAGTTACTGCGAACACCCGAAGTTTTAAACCTAATGTATACCCAAAAGTAGAAGACGATGCTACAATTGTTTTAGAATATGAAAACGCTACAGGCATAATACATGCCTCTTGGGATTGGGCTTACAGTATCAAAGATTTTCAGGTTTATGGTGAGAATAAATCTTATTATGCGGCTAACGGCAATACTTTGCTTGAACAAAATAGCACATTAAAAACAGAAAAAATTGTAATTACCGACAACTACTACAAGAACTATTTAGTTTATTTAAAAGATGTGATTGATGGGAAAATTTTACCCAATAATGATTTATCTTCCTTAGAAAATAATATTATGTAGTCGAAATTTTAGAAGCTGCTAAAAAATCAGCAAAAACAGGGAAGCGCGTGGTGCTTTAGAAAAAAAATCTATCATGAAAAAAATAAAATTATACACTATTTATTTATTTGTTTTTGTTTTGGAAAGCTTTCATGGTTTTTCACAAAAGCCAAAATTGAATATAGTTTCAAAGCCAGGAGTTGAAAACAAGCAAAGTATAACTGCGAAAGTAAACGTTTTTTTAGGAACTTCTGGTGACCATGGACAAATGTCGCCCTCAGCTTCGTCTCCTTTTAATATGTTAAGCATAGGACCACAAACAAAATCGCACAATCATACAGGTTATGAATATTATGATAAAAATTTCGAAGGTTTTACACATACGCATTTAGAAGGAATTGGTTGCACAGGCAGCGGTGGAAATATTTTAATAAAACCTATTCTTGATAAGAATATAAAAACAGTACTTCTAAAAACAAAACAAAAAGCAAATCCTGGTTACTACGAAGTTTCTTTCGAAAATGGTATTCAGGCTGCTATGAGTGTCAATCATAATTTTGGGGTTGAAAACTATTCATTCCCAAAAAACACAAAGGAAAAAGGATTATTTATCGATTTATCTTTTGCACTAGCTAATAGGTTTATTTCCGAAGAACATACTACTGACACTACTTTTATTTCAGGTTTTATTGACACCTACTCTACTTGTCATAGAGGTGTGTATAGAATTTATTACGCCTTAGAATTTGATAAAAAAGCAACTATAGAAAAATTAAGTGAACACACCTATTATGTGTCCTTACCTACAAATGCAGACAATGCAATTGTGAAAATTGGTTTGTCATCAGTAAATGTTGACTATGCAAAAAAAAAACTCTCAGATACCTCACTAGAAGAGGTTAAAGCGCTAGCCAATGCGGAATGGAATTCAGTCTTGTCAACTATTATCGTGAATGGAGAATCCGAAAGAGAAGATTTATTTTATTCGCTACTCTATCGAGGTTTACAATCACCCTATAAAATCAGTGAAAACGATGGCACGTATGCCGCTATTAATGGAAGCATTCAAAATGCTGATTTTGAAGTGTACAATGGCTGGGCTATTTGGGATAACTATAGAGAACAATTACCTATGCTTTCATTATTCTATCCTAATAAATATAAGGATATTTCCAAATCCATTGCAAATCTATACCGTTATGGAAAAAAAAATTGGGCAACAAAACACGAACCCTCACCCACAGTCCGCACTGAACATGCTATTGTTGTACTTTTAGATGCTTATGAAAAAAAATACTCGGTTAACTTTGCCACTATTAAAGACTCTATAATTAGAGAGGTAAACACCTTGGATTTTGGCTCACCTGATAAAGCTCTAGAGTCTTCTTATGATCTTTTTGCTGCAGCAAAGATTATGGAGGTTTTAGATGATAAAGAATTATCAGAATCATATTATACTAAAGCACTAGACTATAAAAATTATTGGGAAAAAGATTTTGCAGACATGTCTAAAAATGATGTAGACCGCATGCAAGCTAGAGGCTTATACCAAGGTACTATATGGCAGTACCGCTGGTTTGTTCCTTATGATATTGAAGGACTTAAAAGTTTAACTGGTGGCGAAGAACAATTTATTAAAGAATTAGATCAGTTTTTTGATGAAGAAAATTACAATCATGCCAATCAACCTGATTTACAAGTACCAGGACTTTATAATGCCACGAAACAACCTTGGAAATCGCAAAAAATTTTTAGAAATTTATTATTAGATACTGTAGTTCAAAATTACTTTAATGATAATAGTAAAGGAATAGATCCTTATATTGGTCGTATTTATCAAAATAAACCCAAGGCCTATTTAAGAACTATGGATGATGATGCGGGCACCATGTCATCATGGTTTGTATTGCGCAGTATGGGTATTTCTGCTGTAAATATTGGAACGCCAGTATATTATATTACCGCTCCTATTTTTAAAAATGTATCAATAAATTATCCAAATGGTAAAAGTTTTGAGATTGAGGTAAAGAACTATCATAAAGATCATTTCTACGTTCAATCTGCCATCTTAAATGGCAAATCACTGAACAAAAACTGGCTACATCATGATGATATAATTCAGGGGGGTAAATTAATTATAGAAACCTCTGCTACACCAAATAAGAATTGGGGTGTAAAAAACCAATTTATAACAAAAATGAAAACTAAAAAATAAAAAATATGAAATTCATAAAAATCATTTTTCTCCTAATTGTGTTCAGCTTCTTTTCATGTAAAACTTCAAGGAAAATAACTCTAGATATAGCAAGTTCTAAAACACCCAAAAATGTTATTCTTCTAATTAGTGACGGAACAGGTTTATCCCAAATTTCGTCTACCTTCTATTTTAAAGAAGGGACTCCAAACTACACACAATTCAAAAATATTGGTTTAATAAAAACGTCCTCTTCAAGAGAAGATGTCACTGATTCCGCATCTGGTGCAACTGCCTTTTCGTGTGGTGTTAAAACTTACAATGCTGCAATTGGTGTTGCTGATGATTCAACCATGGTACAAAATATTGTAGATATTGCTAGTTTCAACAACATTAAAACAGGCGTTATTGCCACATCTTCTATTACTCACGCCACACCTGCAAGTTTTTATGCCCATGCCTTAAACCGAGGCTTAGAAGAAGAAATCGCAATGGATATGACAGAATCAAATCTTGACTTTTTTGCTGGAGGAGGCTTAAAGTATTTTACCCAACGTCATGACCAAAAAAATGTTTTAAGTATTTTAAAAGAGAATCAATTTATTATAAATACTACTGAATTAACAGATTTTTCAAGTATTAAATCAAATAAAAAAATGGGTTTTTTATTAGCAAATGAAGCTATGCCAACAATGGAAAAAGGTAGAGGTGATTTTTTGTCTGAAGCAACAGATTTAGCCATTCAATTTTTAAGTAAAGATGGTACTGGTTTTTTTATTATGAGTGAAGGTTCTCAAATAGATTGGGGAGGGCACTCCAATAACGCATCATATATAATATCTGAAATTAATGATTTTGATGATGCTATTGGCACGGCTTTAGCGTTTGCAAAAAAAGATGGCAACACTTTAGTTATAGTAACATCGGACCATGAAACTGGTGGTTTTACCTTGGCTGCTAAAAAAAACAAAAGAGAAGATGGCAGTGAGTACAGCGATTACAGAGAAATTGGACCTACTTTTTCTACTGGAGGACATTCTGCTACTTTAATTCCTGTTTTTGCTTATGGCCCTGGTTCAGAAGAATTTACCGGTATTTATGAAAATAACGAGATTTTCCATAAAATATTAAAAGTTACCAAGTGGAACCAATAAACTCTATTAGCTATAAAGATTAGAAAAATACTTTTTACGGAAACTTAATCCTCATAATATTTGTTTTAAATTAAAATTAATTTAAAATTCAATCAAATTAATATCTGTTTTTCAGAAAACTATCATTAATCGTAAAATGTAAGCACTTCTGTATTAAATGAAAAAGACAATTTGAAGTCACATTAGTTTATTCGAAATACCACATTGAACTTTAAAAACTATACGGGAAATTTTATTAATTAAATAGATATTATTCAAGGGGAAAAATTAAATTTTAAAATAAAAGGTACTAAAAAAGATGCCACACCTTTTTCTTTATTTTCGAAAGGATAAAATTATTTGTCACAACTAAATCGTTTTACTAAAATATTTTATTATATTTATCTCCGAATTTAAATTTATGAAAAAAAGTTTTCTATTTATTAGTATTAGCCTAATTATGCTTGTTTTTTCATGCTGTGTTGGTAAAAAAAATACCACATTATCAGGAAACCCTGCATTCAATGGCTGGTATGCTGATCCAGAAGGAATTATTTTTGATAAAGAATATTGGATTTACCCTACATTTTCTGCTCGTTATGAAGATCAAGTTTTTTTAGATGCTTTTTCATCTAAAGACTTAACAAACTGGACAAAACATGAAAAAGTAATCGATACAACTGCTATAAAGTGGGCAAATAAGGCCATGTGGGCGCCTTCTATAATCGAAAAAGATAAAAAATATTTCTTATTTTTTGGTGCTAATGATATTCAATCAGATAATGAAATTGGTGGTATTGGTGTTGCTATTGCAGACCAACCAGAAGGCCCTTTTAAAGATTATTTAGGAAAACCTTTAATAGACAAGTTTCATAATGGTGCACAGCCCATTGACCAATTTGTTTTCAAAGATGCGGACGGTCAACATTACCTATACTATGGTGGCTGGAAACATTGTAATGTGGCGAAATTAAATGATGATTTCACTGGTTTTATACCTTTTGAGGACGGTACTATTTTTAAAGAAATAACACCAGATAACTACGTAGAGGGACCATTTATGTTCATTAAAGACGGTAAATATTACTTTATGTGGTCTGAGGGTGGCTGGACCGGGCCTGATTACAGTGTGGCCTATGCTATTTCAGATTCTCCTTTTGGGCCTTTTGTACGAAAAGGTAAAATTTTACAGCAAGACACTAGTATTGCTAATGGGGCGGGTCATCATTCTGTAATTCATAACAAAGATTCTGATGATTATTATATTGTTTATCATAGAAGGCCTTTAACTGTTGGAAAAGCAAGAGATTCTAGAGAAACTTGTATCGACAGAATGTATTTCAACCAAGACGGTACAATAAAACCTGTAGTAATGACCCTAAAGGGTGTAAAGTCTAATAAAATTAAGTAAATGAAAATAAGAAATATCAATATATAGAAAACATGAAAAAAATAATTTTGTCATTAATTTCATTATTTACAGGAATTGCATTTTCAGTAGCCCAAGAGCAGCAGTTTTCTAAAATAGATAATCCTGTTGAATGGGTAAATCCATTAATGGGTACTGATTCTAGTCCTGGTTTATCAAATGGGAACACATATCCCGCGATAGCATTGCCATGGGGAATGAACTTTTGGACCCCTCAAACAGGAAAAATGGGACACGGATGGGCATACACTTATAATGCAAATAAAATAAAAGGTTTTAAACAAACACACCAGCCATCACCATGGATGAATGATTATGGTCAATTTTCTATAATGCCAATTACTGGTAAATTACGTTTTAAAGAAGAAGAGCGTGAAAGTTGGTTTTCTCACAAGGCAGAAATAGCAAATCCATATTATTATAGTGTGTATTTAGCAGACCATGATGTCACTGCAGAAATAACTCCAACAGAGCGTGCTGCCCGATTCCGCTTTACATTTCCTGAAAATGAAGAATCTTATATTATAGTTGATGCTTTTGATCGAGGTTCTTATGTTAAAATTATTCCAGAAGAACGCAAAATAATTGGCTTCACTACTCGTAATAGTGGTGGCGTTCCTGAAAATTTTAAAAATTATTTTGTAATCATCTTTGATACTGAATTTGAAATCTCAAAAACATTTGATGACTCCGAAATCACAAATACTTTAGAAACAACTTCTAAACATGCAGGAGCGGCAATTGGTTTTAAAACAAAAAAAGGACAAATCGTAAATGCCAAAGTTGCTTCTTCATTTATCAGCCATGAACAAGCTGAAAGAAACCTGAAGGAAATTGGTAGTTCTGATTTTGACACCTTAAAAGAAAAAGGAAAAAAAATATGGAATAAAGAATTAAGTAGAATAGAAATAGAAGGCGCTACTGCTGACCAAGCAGGCACATTTTATTCTTGTTTGTACAGATCGCTACTTTTTCCAAGAAAATTCTTTGAATACAATGAACAGGGCAAAGTAGTGCATTATAGTCCCTACAATGGTGAAGTTCGTGACGGATATATGTTTACAGACACTGGCTTTTGGGACACTTTTAGATCTCTTTTTCCATTCCTGAATTTTATGTATCCTGAATTAAGTGCACAAATGCAAGAAGGCCTATCTAATGCTTATGATGAAAGTGGATGGTTGCCGGAATGGGCAAGTCCGGGTTTACGAAACATCATGGTAGGTAATAACTCAGCGTCAGTAGTTTCGGATGCCTATCTAAAAAACAATGGTACTTATAAGTATGATATTGAAAACTTATATGAAGCATTATTACATGGAGCCAACAATGAAGGACCTTTGACTGCGGTTGGCCGTGCCGGTGCACCATCTTACATTAAATTAGGATATGTACCCTTTGATATCGGTATAAATGAAACTGCTGCAAGAACCCTTGAGTATGCTTATGATGATTTTGCCATATATCAGTTAGCAAAAGAACTAAAAAAGCCTAAAAAAGAAATAAATTTATATAAGCAACGTAGTTTAAATTATAAAAAGCTCTATGACCCAACGCATAAACTAATGCGCGGAAAAGACAGTAAAGGTGAATGGCGTACTCCTTTTAGCCCTTTTGATTGGGGAGGAGACTTTACAGAAGGTAATAGTTTACATTACTCTTGGTCTGTTTTTCATGATATACAAGGTTTAGTAGATCTTATGGGTGGAAAAGAAAATTTTGTTAGGCAATTAGATACCGTTTTTTCTTTACCGCCAGTTTTTGGTGACAAATATTATGGCGGTGTTATTCATGAAATCCGAGAAATGCAAATCGCAGATATGGGACAATATGCACATGGTAATCAACCGATACAGCATATGCCCTATTTATATAATTATGCAGGTGCACCTTGGAAGTCACAATATTGGGTAAGAGAAACTATGGACAGAATGTATAATCCTAATTCTGATGGGTATTGTGGTGATGAAGATAATGGACAAACATCAGCATGGTACGTATTTTCGGCCATGGGCTTTTATCCCGTTGCCCCTGCTACGGATGAATACGTACTTGGTGCACCCCTATTTAAAAAGGTTACCATTCATTTAGAAAATGGTAAAAAAGTTGTTATCAATGCTCCAAAAAATAATCATGAGAACAAATATATTAATATGATGACCTTAAATGGAAAAACATATTCTAAAAATTGGTTAAGCCATAAAGAATTAATGCAAGGTGCAATCATTGATATTGATATGAGTGAAAAACCAAATAAAAATAGAGGTGTAAATAAGGAAGATTATCCCTATTCACTTTCTAACGAGTAAGCTAAGTTGAGTTAGTTTTTTTTTATCTTGGGTTCTTATAATTTTGCAATTATGAGACCCAAGATTTTTTTTAAATCTAGTATATTATGATGAAAAATATTTTTAAAATTGCCGTAACCATTAGTATTGTATGTATTGTAAGCTGCAAGGAAACTGAAACCAAAAACACTAGCAACTCCCTAAGTACACAAGAAGATTATACAAAATTTGTTGATCCTATGATTGGAACTGCCAAAATGGGACATACCTATCCCGGTGCAACAGTTCCTTTTGGAAGTGTACAATTAAGTCCTGATACTGATACGATTCCCTATGCTGTAAACGGTCGATATAACCCTGACGTCTATAAATATTGTGCTGGATACCAATATGAAGATAGTACTATCGTAGGTTTTAGTCACACACATTTTAGTGGTACAGGACATTCAGATTTAGGAGACTTTTTGATTATGCCAACCACTGGAGACTTAAAATTAAATCCTGGAACTGAACAAAATCCTGATAGTGGATATCGATCAAGATTCTCACATAAAAATGAGCAAGCTTCGCCAGGCTACTACAGTGTGTTATTAGAAGATTATAACATTCAAGCAGAAATGACTGCAACAACTCGGGTTGGTATGCATCAATATACTTTCAATAAAGATGAAAAAGCACATATTATTTTAGATTTAACTTCTGGAATTTACAATTACGACGACAAAAATGTTTGGACAGTAGTTCGAGTTGAAAATGATACTTTAGTTACAGGTTACCGCCAAACTAATGGATGGGCTAGAACAAGAAGGGTATATTTTGCGATGAGTTTTAGCAAGCCAATTAGCAGCTATGGCCGAGCTCGCTATGACAAACAACCGTATAATGGTTTTTGGAGAAGATTTAATGAATCTGAAAACTTTCCAGAGATAGCAGGAGAAAAAATAAAAATGTATTTTGATTTCGAGGTAAAGAATAATGAAAAAATTCAACTAAAATTTGCTCTATCTCCGGTAAGTATGGCTGGTGCCGTAGCAAACATGAAAGAAGAAGTTCCAAATTGGGATTTTGAAAAAGTTAAAGCAGATGCTAAACATGCTTGGAATAAAGAATTAAACAAAATACAAATTACTTCAGACGATACAAATGAAAAAACAAATTTCTACACAGCAATGTATCATGCATTTTTAGGACCAACGGTTTATATGGATACCGATAAAAACTATACTGGAATAGATTTTAATACTCACAATGCAGAAAATTTCACAAATTATACTAGTTTTTCTTTATGGGACACCTATCGTGCTCTACATCCACTATTCAATATAGTACAACCTAAAAGAAATTCAGACATGATAAAATCCATGATGGCACACCAGGAACAAAGTGTTCACTCAATGTTGCCAATTTGGTCGCATTACGCGAATGAAAATTGGTGTATGATTGGTTATCACAGTGCTTCTGTTATAGCGGATGCAATTGTAAAAGGAAATACCAATTTTGATGCAGAAAAAGCTTTAGAAGCTTGCGTACAAACTGCAAGAACTAGGTATTTTGATGGTATAGGCTATTATATCGATATGGGTTATGTGCCTGAGGATAAAAATGGTGCTTCTGTTTCTAAAACCTTAGAGTATGCTTATGATGATTGGGCCATAGCACAAGCGGCAAAAAAATTAGGAAAAGATGCTATTTATAAAGAGTTTATAGAGCGCTCTAAAAACTATAAAAACGTCTATGATGCTAAATCTGGTTTTATGCGCCCTAAGTTAAGTGATGGTAGTTTCAAAGAAGGTTTTGATGCTATGAACACTCATGGTCAAGGTTTCATTGAAGGAAATTCTTGGAATTATAGTTTATACGTACCACATGACCCATCAGATATGATTACTATGATGGGAGGTAAAGATAAATTTACCATAAGATTAGATTCCTTATTTACCATGGAATTACCAGACAAATATTTTGAAAATACTGAAGACATTACACGAGAAGGAATTATCGGAAATTATGTACACGGTAATGAACCATCACATCACGTTGCTTACCTATACAATTGGACTGACAGTCCCTGGAAATCTCAAGATAAAATTCGGATGATTTTAGATTTAAAATACAAAACAGGTGCTGACGGCTTAAGTGGAAATGATGATTTTGGACAAATGAGTGCATGGTATATTTTTAGCTCTCTAGGTTTTTACCCAGTGGCTCCTGGATCGGAAGAATATGCCATAGGAAGCCCTTCAATTACTAATGCTATAATGAATCTGGATAATGGAAATACTTTCGAAGTATCGGCAAAAAACCAATCTTCTAAAAATGTTTATGTAGATAAAGTAGAATTGAATGGTAATCTTTTAAATAGGCCATTTTTATCCCATAAGGATATTTTGGCCGGAGGAAAGTTAACATTTTACATGACAGATAAACCAAACCTTTCTATTTATCAATAAAATAACACAAAATGTACTTCGCAAATTAGCCTAATTTGATAAATAGTCTGAAATTTTAGTTATAATACTGGTAACTCATCTTTTATGGAATCCCAAAAAGGTTCATTAAAAAGATAAGCTGCTCCAATTAAATTTGTCTCTTCGGATTTCTGGATTATCTGTACTGGAATTTCATAACCTTTTCTTTTCCATTCTTCGATAATTAAAGGCAAAAATAATTTATATGATTTCGTTATATTTCCCCCTATTAAGAGCAAATCGGCCTTAAAAGTTACTAGATAAGGAAAAATAAATGAAGCTAGATTCTTAGAAAATTCTTGAAATACTTGTTTTGAATACGCATCATCTAAACTAACAATTTCCTTAACCCCCTTTATCCTTGTATTACCTGACAGTTCTGAATAACTTGAGATAAACCAACGAGTAGAAAAATAATCATCCGCTACACCCTCTTTATAGTATTTATTCCAAAGGCAACCGTCTTTAGGCACTAACTCATCATCTACAATTGGACAATTATCTTTTAAAAAAGCCGCTCCAAAACCGGTCCCTATGGTGATGGCTACTATTCGCTTTTTATTTGTAAATTTTTTACTTAATTGACCTCCAACACCAAAAGAAGAAGCATCATTTAAAAAACGTAATTCAACATTTTTCTGATCAAGATAATCGACAAACTCATCGACAACCGAGACATCATAAAGTGATTCATACTTGTCATTTTTCTCGAACATAGCTCGACCCTCTTTATATTGAAAAGGGCCAGGCATGGCAAAACCGATACTAATAAACTCCGTAGTGTTTAGTGATTCTATGGTCTTATTGATCACTTTCGACCAGTCTTTAAAAATCTGATGCTTACTTGCTTTACTGTTAACAGAACCTCTAAAATAAGTTTCTTTTATTATTTTGGAAGTTTCTGAATCTACTGCTGCGCTTGTGATATGGCTTCCGCCTATATCAACTCCAATAATTATGGGCATTAATATTTAGTACTTAAATTAATCTTTTTTTTAGTTTTTTCTGCTACAAAATTGAGCAATAATGGGAACGCCGGATACGTCATATTGTGGCCATATCCTTGCATTTCGTATAATGTAATATCTTTTTGACCAGAATTTTTCATCATTCTATAGAAGTAGGCATTTTCTTCATATCTACCTAACATTTCAAGCTCTCGGTCTCCCGTTATCAATAAAGTTGCTGGTGCATCTCCCCTAACGTAAAACAAAGGAGCCCATTTGTCAATTATTGGTTGTTCTCCCGGAATTCCTTGCTCCTCTCTAATTGTAAAATGAGTGATCGTATGTCCGCTAAATGGAACTAAACCCGCAACTATATTGGCATCAATTGTGTGTTTTTCAAGTTGACTTTTATCTAAAACCGACATTAAGGCCAAATAACCCCCGGCGGAATGACCAGAAACAAACACTGCGCTTGGATCTCCATTAAAAGAGCCAATATTCTTAAATACCCAAGCCAATGCTGCTGCCGCATCAGCAATACAAACTTCTGCCTTTACATAAGGTGATAAACGATACCCAACACCTACAATTACATAACCCTTATTTTTTAATGCCTCGGGAACCTCTCTTGCTCCGCCTGTTAAACCGCCTCCATGATACCATACCACAACCGGTACCTTTTTGGTCGTTTTAGGATAATATACGTCTAAAAGACACTTTTCCCTTTGATAGTTTGAAATGTTCTCTTCATTGGCACCATAATAAAAAAGGCTCTTTTCGGTGGCATAATCAAAATTTTGAGCATTGATCCAAAGGGGTAAAACAGCAATGAAAAAATAAACAATAAAATTCCGCATACCTATGAATTATACTTTAAAATTATTTTGTGTTGATTTGTATGGTACCTCCATTTTCAAATAGATCATAGGGTGCAAAAAAACCATCTAGTTCTTTATTATTTACGTTAATATCTTTTAACCTTCTAGATTTTCCATCAGTTTTGATCAACAATTCTTTACCATTATTTAATTTCCATTTAACCGCATCAAAGACAGGAATAGAGATTAGATATTCATTATCTGCGACAGATAATGGGTACAAACCTAAAGCTGAAAATACGTACCAAGAAGACATTTCCCCGGCATCATCCATACCAGACAATGCTAAGCCATGTTCACCAACACCATAATACTCTTTTAAAAGGGTATCGATAATATTTTGTGACTTTTCAGGTTTATTTACAAAATAATACGAAAAAGGGGCTTCATGGTCAGGTTGATTACCGTGACAATATTGTCCTAAAAAACCAGATATATTTCGGGCGATATGGTTCGGGTTCCAGGGGAGGGTAAACAATGAGTCTAATTTATTTTCAAATGCCTTGTTACCACCATATAAATCAACTAATCCAGGCATATCATGTGGTACGTAAAACGAAACTTGCCAAGCGTTCGCCTCTCTATACATATATTCATAATAGGGATATTCCGAATCGAACGGATCTACATAATTACCATTCTTTAATCTACCACGCATAAAATTTGATTTAGTATCAAAAACATTTTTATAATTTTTTGAACGTTTCATCAAATCACTATAATGCTCCATATCTCCTAATTCTTTTGCTAAAAGTGCTAAGGCATAATCATCGTGTGCGAATTCTAAGGTTTTGGATACCCCTGCACTCGTTACAGTTTCCGTTTTTGGATTTTCAACAACTGGTTCTGAAATATATCCACTTTCGATATATTCTTTGATATGCGGACGGGTACCTCCTTCTTTATAAGCATTATTCAATAACAATTCGTAGGCCTTGTTTATATCATAGTTTTTTATACCCTTAAAATAAGAGCTTGCAATAAAAGGTGCAGCATGGTCACCATGAAAAAAAGTAGGCATAAAACCTTTAATATTTCCTCGATCTATTAACGATTGAATGATATCTCCAGTACGCTCCGGTTCTAACATTCCTAATAAAACATCTTTATTGCGGTAGGTGTCCCAAAGTGATGGAATGGTATAATATTTAAAGTTTTTTGATTGTACATTCCCAGCCTCATCGGTAAATTGACCGTTTTGATCACTTCTTAGCGCAGGCCATAAAAAAGAACGGTATAAAGAACTGTAAAATAGTGTTTTTTCCTTTTCAGTACCACCCGCCACTTCAATTCGAGATAATAATTTTCTCCATTCAGCAACCCCTTCTGAATGAATTTCATCAAAAGTGCGATCTCCTATTTCTATTTTTAAATTTTCTGCCGCATTCAATGAACTTACGAAAGAAAGCCCGATTTTTAAACTTATCGGATCATTATTGCCATCATTTAGGTGTACCATTGCATAGCCACCTTTTTCTTGTTTTAAAGTTTCTAACTGGTTAATACCGTGAGACAATATAACATAAAAATATATTTTATCTCTTCCCATGTCTTGAAAACCTTCAAGGTGTCGATCACTTACCTTTTTTATTTCCCAATTTCTAACGGAATTATTTGCTTTTGAGAGATCAAAGAGAATTTTTCTGTCTTCGTTATTTTCAAAAGTATATTCATGAAATCCTGTTCTAAGGGTAGATGTTAAACGTACATTTACTTTAAAATCTTCTAGAAAAACTTCATAATACGCTGGAGAAGCCTTTTCTTTATCATGAGAAAATTTAGAAGTGAACGGATAATTGTTCTTACTTGAAACGGGCAAAATAGGAACATTGCATAAATTCCAATGTCCTTTATTTGTATGCGTAAATCCTAAAATTTCGGTATCCTCATATTCATATCCCGCACCTGTCCGATATTCTGTCATTGGACTTAATTGTACCATAGCATTTGGGACGGATGAACCAGGAAAAACCAATCCTGCCCAAACTCTCCAGTCTTTTGGTGGTGTATACCCTATAAAATCTGGGTCAGTTAATGGTGCGGTTCCCAAAAAAGGATTGACGTAGGCAACTGGATCTTGAACAAATTCCTTGGCTTTCTCATCTATTTTTTCAAAGGTTTTTTCTTGATCTTTACATCCCAAAAAAAAGTTTGTTACCACGCAAATTATAAAAACTTGGATTGAATACTTTATCATAATCTATAATATACTTTATTTTGACCTATAAATTTTTAGGATAATAATTCTGGTTTTTCTTTATATGTTTTCCATAAAAACTCACCAAATAAGGTATTTGCCCAAGCAAACCAGGATCTTGTAAAGTTTTTAGGATCATTTTTATGAAAAGTTTCATGCATAAATCCTGTATCGCCATGTGTAGCTTTTAACATACCAATACATTCTTTAATTTCTTTAGAACTATTACTCGTTAAACCTCGCATAGTAATCGCCATCGGCCAAATCATATCTATACCCACATGTGGACCTCCAATTCCTTCGCCCGCTGTTCCTCTATAAAAAAATGGATTATCTAATGACAAAACAAATTCCCTTGTGTTCTTATACACCCAATCATTTTTATCAACAGCATCTAAATAAGGTAAGGAAAGTAAACTAGGTACATTAGCATCATCCATTAGTAAATGATTACCATACCCATCTATTTCAAAAGCATATATATTTCCATATTTTGGGTGATTTACAATGGCATGCTTTTGTAACGCCTGTTTCACCTCAAGGGCTAAATCTTTTAATTCACTTGCCAATGTTGTATCATCTAAAATAGCAGTAACCATTTCTGCTGCTTGATTAAGACTTACAACTGCAAAAAAGTTTGAAGGAACTAGAAATGAAAAAACTGTAGAATCATCACTCGGTCTAAATGCCGAACAAATAAGACCAACCGGGTTTACTGGATACCCGTAACCCTTTAATGTTCTTGTATCAGTTCCGTGGGGTGTTGTTCTTTGAAACGAATAGGGATTTTTACCATTTTTCTGCTGTTGATCTTTAAAAACCTTCAGAATTTCTTTGATAGATTTATGCCAATCTGTATCAAAAGGTTCAGTATCACCGGTTACTTTCCAATAATTAAAAGCCAAGCGAATTGGGTAACAAAGCGAATCTATTTCGTATTTTCGCTCATGAACGCCAGGTAACATTTTTGTGTGATCGGTGGTCCATTCTCCCTTTTTGTTAGGATCATCGTAAAAAGCATTAGCATACGGGTCTTTGAGAATATATTCGGTCTGTGTATTGATTACACCTTTAATTAATTTTTTTAGTTCTTTATCTTTATCAACAAAAGCCATATATGGCCAAACCTGAGCAGAGCTATCACGCAACCACATGGCATCAATATCTCCTGTTATGACATAGGTATGTGGTTTTCCATTTCTTTCACTAAAGGTAACTGTGGTGTCTAAAGTATTAGGAAAACAATTATTGAATAACCAACCAAGTTCTTTATCATCAACATTTTTTTGAAATTCCTTAATAGCATCTTCAATAAATTTGCTTTCGAACTGGCGTTCCTTTTTTGATACTCTAACAATAGGAAATTCCTCTTCCGAAGTGTTTGCGATGATGGTTGAAGGCACAACCAACGTCATTCCCCCTAATAATGCCGTATTTTGTATAAATCTTCTTCTTTGCATGGTAACTTTTTTTCTTTAATTTTTTAATTAAAAAGATTTGCATTGTCTAATTTAGCTGCCGCTTCGATTAGCATAAGCCCACTAAGCTGGGTTGTTAAATCTATGGTTACTCCGAAAGGTTTTTTTGACCAATCTGGTCCTGCTAACATAAATGGACGAATAAGTCCCTTGTCATGAAGGGTAACCGCATTAAATTGCATATAAGATACAAATAACTCTTGATCAGAGGCATTAATGTTTTTAGACAAAGCTAACTCCGTAAAATAACGTGCTAAAATACCTTTGAACAATCCGCCGTCTCCTTGACCTTCGTTACGCATAACGCCATCCGTGGTGAGCTTAGTGCTCTCCATAGTAGATTTTGCAGTTTTTAAAGCATCATCTAAATACACTTGTTCATTAGTAACTTGAAACAGTCTAAGGCCTGCACCTATCCAAGTTCCTACGTTATAGGTGAAAACCCAGTCTTTATTAGTACTTACTTGTCCATTTGTTATTTTAATGTTGTCCCAAACTAATCCTGATTGTGGATCTACTAAATTCGCCTTTTGCCATTCGTACAAATCTTTTGCCCAATTAAGATACCTTTCCTCTTTATCTAAATCATATAAACGCATGGCTAATATTATTGCAGGACCATTTGAAACTGCGTTTTTTTCGTTCGGTGTATCTTTTTTCCAAGTGATTCCACCTCCAAAAACTTCACTATAACTTAATATAATATCCTCCCATAAAAACTCTGCCGCCTCTTTGTAATCTATATCGTTGGTAACTAAATAAGCTCGAACACAAGCGTTACCCAGCCATAACATATCATCATTAAAAACGTTTGAAAATGTATTGCCATTTTTAGACTTTATTCCTAGTAATAAACTTTTCATTTTTGGAATATAACTAGCGTCCTTTGTGCGCTCATACCCATCTACAAGTGTATGAAGAACGTGTGCATTTGGCCAATAATTAAAATTAGTACTCCCAGCATTATCTTGAACAAAAGTGCCCTCAGTTCCTAAATAACTATTATATGTTGCCAATTGCATGGAGTCTGCTGTTGCCGCCCAATTATAACCAGCCTCCGTTGGCGGCTCATCAGATATTGACTTATCTTTACTGCATGAAACAAAAAAAAGCGTGATTAAAATTCCTAGTATGCTGATTTGATTTAAAGCTAATTTCATCATTTAGTTTTATTTAGTAAATCGATTTAGTAAATATATTAATAAATTACTAAATATTCCCATCTAAATAAATATTATAATAAATATCTTGATTAATTTATTAGCTTATTGTAGTTTACAACCAATAAATACATTGCCTAAAAAGCCAATAAAATTATACTTTGGAGATATTCTAATTAAATAAACTTGCTAACTTCCAAGCTTAAAAGGGCTATTATGTTTTTTAACCAAAACATTAGTCTATGACCTTAAACGAGTAGACTCTCTAATAATCAAATCTGTATTTAAAATAGCTTTTACAGTAGTTCTACTTTTTTTATCACTATCTAGTAAATTCAACATCGTATCCATCAATTTTGTGGCAATTTTTTCAAGGGGTTGTTGCACAGCAGTTATTGTAGGAGAATACAATTTAAATAGGTCTATATCATCAAAAGCGATAATCCCTTTTTCAGTTATATAGTTAGGAAAATCCTCCTTCATTACCATCAACCCATTAATGGCTAGGTAGTTGGTGGCAAAATAAATGGCATCTAATTGCGGATTATTAATTAAAAAGTTTTTTAATTGCTTTTTTCCATCATCTATAGGTATGTGCTTAAGTGGAATTCTTAGGATTGCTTGTTCCAAACTAGCTTCTGAAACAGCATTTTTATACCCTTGAAGACGATCTAACATTTGCGTTTGATCAACATCTGTTGAGACAAAACCTATATTTTTATATCCATTTTTTATCACATGTTGCATTGCATTGTAAGAAGCCTCTTTATTATCAACTACAACTTGATTGCTATCCAAATTAAAAAAATAACGATCAAAAAGAACAACTGGGATATCTTCAGAAATAAGTTCTTTTATCTTTAATTCAATACCACCTGACGGGATAATTATAAACCCGTCAACACCTCTATCTTTAAAAAGATCAATCAATTCTAAGGATTTTTCATCATTATTATCATTACTACAAAAAAGAACTTTATATCCCTTATCATAAGCGATATCTTCAATAATTCTTGCCAATTTAGCAAAGAAATGATTTGAGATATCTTCAACCATAAAAACTATAATATTGGTTTTTCCTGTTCTTAAACTTTGCGCTATTTGGTTTGGCCTATAATTTATTTTCTTTACGTATTTTAAAATTTTATCTGTAACAACTTTTGATATTTTTTTCTCCTCGGCTTTACCATTTAGCACAAAAGATACTGTGGTTACCGATACACCATTTGCTTCTGCAATATCTTTTATAGAATTTTTTTTAATTTTCATTTTAGTGGTGTTCAAATACAAGAAAGAGTATGCATCCTAATTTATTAATAAATCAAAAATACAATACCTATTTTTAAAACTTAGTAGAAAATTTCTAAACATTAAAAATCTTTTTTTGTTTACACATACAAGCGAAGAACTTCAATTCGCTTTTAGATTCACTTTATTCCCATACCAGGCTATATAGACAAAGCAAATTAATGGTAAGATAAACGAGAAATTAACCTCCGAAACACCCCATACTTCGGTGTCCGAAACTCCATTACCTCCAAGGTCAATAATCATACCCTGAAACATTGGCAATAATGCCCCACCAACGATGGCCATAACTAAGCCAGCAGAACCCACCTTAGATTGTTCTTCAGACAAATCGTTTAAAGCTATGCCGTAAATGGTTGGGAACATTAATGACATGCAAAATGAAATACCAACAATACTATATAAGCCATAGATGCCTTCAATAAATATAGCCCCAATAACAAAAAATCCTGCTAATAACGCAAAGAGCATGAGTAACTTACCTGAACTCATAAATCTGAGCATTGCGGTGCCAATAATTCGACCTACTGTAAACAAAACAAAGGCTAAAAATTGATAGAAGAAAACATCTATTTTTTCGTATCCCTCAACATTTACATTCGCCAAATCTATAGCTTCGGCATATTGATAAATGTAGGTCCAAGTCATAATTTGTGCACCCACATATAATATTTGAGCTACTACGCCTAAAACATAGGTCGTGTTTTCCCCTAATTTTTTAAATGTATCCCCTAGGCTCGGCATTGCACTTCCTTCTTTAGATTGAGGCATTTTAACCACTAAAAAAAGCACAAAAACGGCTAAAATAACTAATCCCAATACGACATAAGGGTCGCGAATCACCGCTAAATCTGCCACCCTAATCATGTTTTTTTTTGCGTCATCTAAAGCACCAAAATCTGTAATATCGTCTGATTGTAATTTATCATAAATAAAAAATTTCGCTACTAATAAACCCGCGATTAATCCAATTGGGTTTACAGATTGTGCTAGGTTTAAGCGCTGAGTTGCAGTTCGTTTTGCTCCCATTGCCAAAATATAAGGATTAGCCGCGGTTTCTAAAAAAGCCAACCCAAAAGTTAACACATATAATCCAAGACAAAAAAACCAAAATTGTTCAGTTATCGCCGCTGGATAAAACAATAAAGCACCTCCAGCATACAAACCTAAACCAATCAGCACACCTACTTTATACGAATATTTACGCATAAAAATAGCTGCTGGCAAAGCCATGCAAAAATAGCCTCCATAAAATGCCATTTGCACCCATGAAGCTTGTGTATTTGATAATTCTAATACTTTCTTAAAGGCATTTACCATGGGATCGGTCACGGCATTTGCAAAGCCCCAAAGCGCAAATAACGATGTTACCAAAATAAAAGGAATCAATACTTTTTTTGATACTACTTTTTCTTTATTCATAATTTTCAAGGTTGGTATTAATTTAAATTAACTACAAAAGGATATATTTGATTTCGGAGACATCATTATTTACTTAAATTGGAAAATAATAAATACAACTACTTTAAATTTTAATGTTCTACTGAAAAAATATATTCCGAAACTGTTGAATATATTTCCGTTGGCTCTAATACTATTGAAGGAAAATTAGGTTGATTTGGAGCATCTGGAAAATGCTGAGTTTCTAAGGCAAAAGCAGTTCTAAAGTCATCTTTCGCTCCTGATTTAAAAATATTTAAACCTTCCATAAAATTACCACTATAAAATTGCACGCCAGGCTCTTCTGTGTAAACTATCATTTTGATTTTTGACTTATCACCAATAAAAATGGCTGCTTTAGTAAAATTTTGAGTTTTATCTATATCGAGAACAAAATTATGGTCATAACCTTTTCCATTGATTATCTGAATATCTTGAGCTTCTATACGTTGCCCAATTTTATGTTGTTCTGTAAAGTCAAAAGGAGTATTTTTAACAGTTGCGATTTCGCCTGTAGGAATTAGTCCGTTATCTATAGGGGTGTAATTACTTGCAAAAATTTGTGCGGAATGATTTAAAATTGTACCGCTACCTTCGCCATTTAAATTAAAGAATGCGTGATTGGTTAAATTTACAATTGTAGTTTTATCCGTAGTTGCTTTATATTCCATTTTAATTGAATTATATTCTGTAGCCGAATAGGTTACTTCCACTTTTAAATTTCCAGGAAAACCTTCTTCCCCGTCAACAGATAAATAACTAAATTTTATTGTTTTTTCATCAATTTGTTCAATATCCCAAATAACATCGTGAAAGCCTTTTTTTCCTCCATGCAGGGCATTAACTCCGTTATTTATGGAAATGGAATATGCCTGATCATTTATACTAAAATTACCCTTTGATACACGGTTTCCGACTCTGCCAATAGTGGCTCCAAAATAAGGTTCTGTTGAATTTACAAAACTATTAATATCTTTAAAACCAACTACAACATCTGTCATAATTCCGTTTATATCAGGAACCCACAACCCCACTATTCTACCACCATAATTAGTAAATGCTGCTACAATATTCTTGTTTTTTATCCAATACAAACCCACCTTTTCACCGCTTATAACGGTATTAAAATTTGACTCCTTTAATATTGAATATAATCCTTCAGATTTTGTAGTTTCAGTTAAAAGGTTTTGCTTAGATTTTTCTATACAAGAAAAAAAGGTGCTCATTACGAGTAAGGAAAAAATTAACAATTTTATTTTTTTCATTTTAAAAATATTTAAACGTACAAAGCCTATAATTAGTGATTAATATTTCTAAATAACTATTATCTAATTGGTCATTCCTCAAGTGTGTTAATTACCTCTTTATTGATTTTTTCAAAAGCTTCAATGCTCACTTTATCTACCTTTCTGTCGTAAGTCATTAATCCATTAACTTCGCCTTCTACATCAGTAGTTTGTGTATATACGGCTCCAGAAAACCCAGCTTTTATGAGCGTTATTAACTCTTTGGCATATTTAATATATTCGTTTGTAACTTCCTCAGAATTTTTGAATTTAACATAGCCCCAATTATTCTCAGAGTTCCACAAATGCCCCTCAAGAGCCAAGCCTATTCCACCATACTCGCCCAAAACATTTACCCTTTGACCATCATATAAGCGCATCTTAGGATTTGGGTAATGGTGTACGTCTAAAATATCTCCTACAGGATAATGATTACCTCCACTTGCAGAATTAACTAGTCGAGATGGGTCGTAATTCTTAGTCCAATCCGAAATTTCCTTAGTTTTAAACTGACCCCAGGCTTCATTGAAAGGTACCCAAACCACAATACTCGGGTAAGAATATAAATAATCTATTACATCTTTCCATTCCCTTTTAAAGTTAGCTTCAGAATCTGCAGGTCTTTGAATTTCTACACCGTTAAAAAAGTTATTCATTTGCCATTGGGGTGAATTACCACCACTAGGCATGTCTTGCCAAACTAACAAACCTAGTCTATCACAATGAGTATACCAACGTGCAGGTTCAACCTTTACATGCTTACGTATCATATTATATCCAAATTCTTTGGTTTTCAAAACATCATATTTCAATGCTTCATCTGTTGGTGCGGTATATAAGCCATCCGGCCACCAACCTTGATCCAAAGGGCCGAAATGAAAATAATCTTTATTATTCAATTGCATTCTTACGATACCCTTATCATCTCTTGCTGTACTTATCTTACGCATTGCAAAATAACTTTTAACCACGTCGATAACTTTTCCTTTTCGAAGGACTTTAATAATAGCATCGTATAAAAATGGAGATTCTGGCGACCATAATTTAGGACTTTTCAACCTAATATTAATTTTTTCTGATGCCACAGCTTGTTCTTTAACGATTTGTTGTTCTCCATCAAAAACAGTTACCTCAACAATATCACCATAATTAGAATTATTCAGTATTGTCTCGAACTTAACAGATGCTGCATCAATATCTGGTGTAGTTCTAATGGTAAGTATATTTGTTTTAAACACTGGTTCAATCCAAACTGTTTGCCAAATACCTGTTACGGGCGTATAAAAAATACCTTCTGGATTTTTAACTTGCTTTCCTCTAGGTTGATAACCATCATTAGTAGGATCCCATACCTTTACCATGATTTCTTGATTTCCTTGATTTCCTTGATTTAGAAATGGTGTAATATTAAACGAAAAAGGTGTGAAACCGCCGGTATGTGATCCAACTTTGATATCATTAATCCAAATCTCAGACTTCCAATCAACTGCACCAAAATGCAATAGAATATCTTTTCCATTCCAAGATTTAGGCACTGAAAATGTCGTGTTATACCAAACCTCATTTTTAGTTCCTACTTCTTTCATAACGCCTGAAAGACTAGATTCAATAGAAAACGGAACCAATATTTTTTTATCAAATATTAGAGGTCTACCAACATCTTTTTCCTGAATTGTAAAATCCCAAAGTCCATTCAAGTTCTTCCAATCGCTACGTTCCATTATCGGTCTTGGGTATTCCCCAAGAACATTATCTACATCAATTTCATCTGCCCATTTTGTTTTGATCTTATTTCCTTGTGCTTTCCATTGTGCTGGTAATGTGGAGCAAATCAGAAAACAAATTCCAAATAAAAAATTATTGTTCATATTTTATACTTTAAAATAATTGGTAAATCGATTTAGTTCATTAGCAAAAAAAATGCTTTCTAAAAGATTAAAATGATAAATATATTATTATTTAAAGAATAACAGAAACAAATTATTAAAAAGCAGCCAATAATTTTAGAAAATTAATAATAAATAGGCTAGGAAATTTTTTTTTCAAAATTATATAGCTCTAAAAATTACTTTTCTTTGTGGAAAATTATTCTACACTCTTATACAATTTTCATAAAAAACCACTAAATAGCCCATAGTACATCATATAACTATTCCCATCATACTTCAATATTTTAGACATTAAAGTAGAGACGGCATTTTGTAAAATTCAAAGATTAGCGTTTTAAACAAAACGATTTATTGATGAATAATTTCATGGGCTATTTAAATAAAATAAAATCATCTATTGCCTGAAAAAAACTTAAATATCTTTTAAAATCAAAATCCACGAGCCCAATATTCTAAAAAAATATGTAAATTGTACCAAAAATGTTTAAAAACTAAATCGTTTTACTAAATGGAAATTATTGAATCGTCAAAAATATATGATGTTATTATCGTTGGCTCGGGAGCTGGTGGCGGTATGGCCACTAAAATATTATCGGAAGCTGGCCTTAAAGTTGCTATTGTAGAAGCTGGTCCCTATTTTGATCCTGGAGCTCCAGAACAACAAACACAATTAAAATGGCCTTACGAATCGCCCAGAAGAGGTGCGAGTACCGTAAGACATTTTGGCGAATATGATAGTGCTTACGGTGGGTTTAATATAGAAAATGAACCCTATACTAATGAAAGAGGGAGTGATTTTAGATGGTTTAGATCACGAATGTTAGGTGGACGAACCAACCACTGGGGAAGAATTTCTCTACGTTTTGGTCCACTTGATTTTAAACGTAAAAGTATTGATGGTTTAGGTGATGATTGGCCGATTGGTTATGAAGATGTAAAACCTTATTATGATAAAGTAGATAAATTGATTGGTGTTTTTGGCACTAATGAAGGTTTGGCTAACGATCCTGATGGCTTTTTTTTACCACCGCCAAAACCTAGATTACACGAACTTTTTTACATAAAAGGCGCGCGAAAATCTAACGTACCTGTTTATCCTTCTCGTTTATCTATGCTTACCAAACGTATCAATAAAGATCGTGGTATTTGTTTCTATTGCGGACAATGCTCTCGAGGCTGTAGTGTGCACGCTGACTTTTCTTCTGGAACATGTTTAATTTTTCCTGCCCAAAAAAGTGGGGCGCAGATCGACTTATTCGTAAATGCGATGGTGCGTGAGGTCCTTACAAATGATGAAGGGAAAGCTACTGGTGTATCGTATATTAACAAGGAAGACCGTAAAGAATATAAATTAAAGGGTAAAATAGTTGTTCTAGCTGCCTCGGCCTGTAGTTCAGCACGCATTTTACTAAATTCTAAAAGCAAACAACACCCGAACGGTTTAGGAAATAGCAGCGATATTGTAGGTCGCTATTTACACGATTCTACAGGGAGTGATAGATCTGCTTTTATTCCTGATTTAATGAATAGAAAAACCTATAACGAAGATGGTGTTGGTGGTATGCACGTATATTCTCCGTGGTGGGGAGATAACAAAAAATTGAACTTTGCCCGTGGGTATCATATCGAAATGTGGGGCGGTTTAGGGATGCCTAGCTACGGATTTGGCTTTAATCACAACCAATTTAATGAGTTTTTTGGGCTTAAAGTTGGTGGCTACGGTACTGGAATTAAAGATGAAGTAAAAAAATACTATGGCGCTACGATCGGTATGGCTGGTCGTGGAGAATCTATTCCTCAAAAAAATAATAGATGTACTATAGATTCAACGAAAGTAGACGAATTTGGAATTCCAGTCTTGAAATTTGATTATAAATGGACAGATAATGAAATTCAGCAAGTACGGCATATGCATGAAACTTTTGAAGAAATTATTCATAATATGGGAGGCGAAGTACTCGGTAACAAACCTACGAAAGAGCAAAATTACGGGATAGCACCCCCTGGGTGGATTATCCATGAAGTAGGAACTACCAGAATGGGTAATGACCCTAAAACATCGGTAGTAAATCAGCACCAACAACTGCACGAGGTAGATAATGTTTTTATAGTAGACGCAGGGCCGTTTGTATCGCAGGCCGATAAAAACCCTACTTGGACCATTTTAGCTCTTTCTTGGAGAACTTCGGACTACATTGTTGAACAGCTAAAAATGCAAAATATCTAAATTATGGATAGAAGAAAAAGTATAAAATCAATCATTTTAGGAGGGGTTGCTGGTGGTTTGGCATTACATGGCTGCAAACCTGATGATGTACAAGTTACCAATCAAGAAGTTATAGCTTCTACAGAGGGTTTTTTTGGAAGAACACCTGAAGAACTAGAGCAAATAAAAAAGTTAAAAGAAGAACAGTTTTTTAATCCACACGAAATGGATACTATTACTGTTTTAGCAAACTTAATTTTGCCGCCTGACGATAAAGGAAATATTAGCGATGCTGAAGTTCCAGAACTTATAGAGTTTATGTCTAAGGATATTCCCGCATTACAGGCTACTTTACGAGGTGGACTTATGTGGTTAGACCACGAGTGTAATTCGTTGTTTGATACAGAATTTAAAGCAGCTACAGACGTGCAACAAAAACAAATTCTTGATACCATTGCATATCCTGATCCAGAAGTTCCTGGTTATAAATTACCGCTACAAGTCCAATTTTTCTCTTTAATGCGAAACCTTACTTTAACTGGTTATTACACCTCAAAAGTGGGGATTGCCGACTTAGGTTATAAAGGTAACAGCCCCAATGTTTGGGATGGTGTTCCCGAGGAGGTGTTACAGCAACATGGCGTTGCTTATGAACCCGAATGGCTAGCCAAATGTGTAGACCAAAGTAAACGTAACGATACAGCGGAATGGGATGATAATGGTAAGCTGTTAACTTAATAATAAACTTTAAAAAAAATTCTTTAAAAGTAAAAACGGAAATAAAAATTAAAAAAAACTCCGATCCTAATTAGTTTCGGAGTTTTTCATTTCTGTTTTACTTCAACTCCCAACCCTTGCGGTAGTTACCTTTCACCCATTCATTTGCTTTTTCGTAATTGGTGACCCGCATATTGGCGCCGTCCCATAAAATTTTACGACGTCCTGGATAGTGAAAAGGATCCCAATCCCCTATTTTTTTGCCTGGTTTTAGCTCTTTATGTTGGTATGCTTTTATCGCTAAATTACCCATTAATACAGCTTCGGTTAAAGGACCTGCTTTTGCAAAATCTGATGACGTTGGTGTGCCATTTAAACAACCATTCACGAAATTCATGGCATGTCCAGATGTTTGTCCTTCAATTCTGGTTAAAGTTGGTTTTGGTGGATTAAACATTCCCATAGTTTCTGAAGGTAATAAACGTGCGTTTTGAGAATACGTATCAGTTACTAAAATGCCTTTAGTACCATAAAATATACTTCCACCATCACCATTACCAATAGTTTCGCCATCTTTTAATTCGTCTGGTAAATCGGGCATCATTCCGCCATCATACCAATTAAGAGCAATATCGCCCTGCTCTTTGGTATTAAATTTTAATCGCACAATTGATGACGCTGGGCATGATGCATTGTAGTCAGCTTCTACAAAATCTCCTACCCAATTAGTGGTACAACTAGCTTCTGCTTCGGTAGGGTAGCCTAAACCTAATACACTAAAGGGCGTTTCCATAATATGACAACCCATATCGCCTAAAGCTCCTGTTCCAAAATCCCACCAGCCACGCCATTTAAAAGGTAAATAACCCTTGTAATATGGACGATCTGCCGCCGGCCCTAGCCATATATCCCAATCTAATTCCTTTGGAATTGGATCACCACCTTTTGGTACTGGAATCCCCTGAGGCCAAACTGGTCTATTCGTCCAACAATCTACCTTATAAATATTTCCTAAAAAACCAGAATCAATCCATTCCTTTGCTTGTCGGCTACCATCACTAGAAGCACCCTGGTTTCCCATCTGAGTAACAATACCATTTTCTTTGGCAACCGTAGTCATTATGCGCGCTTCGTTAATGTTGTGCGACAGTGGTTTTTCAACATAGGCGTGTTTTTTAGCACGCATAAAAGGCAAAGCAATGGTAGCGTGATTATGATCAGGTGTTGCTACCAGAATTGCATCAATATCTTTTAAATGCTTATCGTAAACTTTTCTAAAATCTTTATATACTTTAGCCTGAGGATGTAATTTAGTACTACCTGCTATTTGCCTTTCATCAACATCGCAGAGCGATACAAACTTCACCTTCTTTGTATTGGTTAAATCTCGGATAACACCACCACCGCGCCCTCCTATTCCAAAAGCTCCCATATAAAGAGTATCGCTCGGTGGAACATGATTTTTTCCTAAAACAAAGCTCGGAACAATAGAAAAAGCTGCTGAAGCCGCAGCGGTATTCTTTATAAATTTTCTTCTTTCCATCTAGTATATTTTTTTTAGAATTAATATCACAATATACAAATAAAATCTAGTAAATCGATTTAGTTTATTTAAATTTGATGAAGAAGTGATACTTTTTATACAGACTTTAGACACTTATTGTCTAAAATATTACTGGTTATTCAACAGCTCATGATAAGAATATTTTTTTTGATTTTAATCTTTTGCACCTACCAGCAGTCAGGATATGCCCAATTAGGATTTTGCAGTGGTAATTCTGGCGACCCTATTTTTACAGAAACATTTGGAACTGGAACTACTTCAGGACCTGCATTAGCTCCAGGAACAACTACCTACAATTTTGTAAATAGTGGACCAAACGACGGTAGTTATACTGTATCAAGTACCACAAATTTTAATGGGTGGCACAATACACAAGATCATACTCCAAATGATACCAATGGAAAAAGTCTTATTATAAACGCCGATTTTACAGTTGGTGAATTTTTTAGAAGAACAGTAACTGGTTTGTGTGAAAATACATCTTACGAGTTCTCTGCTTGGTTATTAAACCTATTACCAGTAAGTGGCTGTGGTGGTAATGGAATTCCTATAAATGTAAAATTTGAAATTTGGGATGCTACTGATACAAACTTGTTAGCATCTGGCAATACAGGGCAAATAGCGAATAAAAGTTCTGCAGTTTGGGAACAATATGGTCTTGTTTTTCAAACTATAATTGGACAAAATTCTGTGATTTTAAAAATGCTTAATAATGAAATTGGTGGTTGTGGAAATGATTTAGCTATTGACGATATTGTATTTAAAACATGTGGAGACTTTATCACCATTAGTACTAGTCAAAATGAAAATGCTATTGAAGTTTGTGCCGCAAATGGGGCATTTTCTACAGAATTGTTTGCCAATCCTGATTTTTCAATTTACAACACTCATGCATACCAATGGCAATCAAGCACAGATGCTGTTAATTGGGTAGACATTTTAAGCGCAACGAACCAATCTTACGTTACGCCTCTGCTTAGCTCAACATTATTTTATAGAGTTAAAGTTGCAGAGAATGCTATAAATTTAGCCAACCCATTGTGCAGTTCAGTTTCTGAAATATTTAATATCTTAATCGTTCAACAACCATTAAATCCAATTAGTAATGGGGATGTTGAAGCATGTGTAAACAATATCAAAACTATTAGTGTGGTGAATACAACAGATGTTTATATAAATTGGTACGATGCGCTAACGGGTGGTACTTTATTAAAACAGAACAGTACGTTTTATAATCCCACATCACCTGGAACATATTATGCAGAAGGATTAAGTACTATTGGCGATTGTAAATCAATAAGCAGAACGCCCGTAACTATTCAATTTATTGATTTACCTGTAGTAAAAGATGAAAACCTTAGCTTTTGTTCTGGTAGTAGTATAATACTTTCTGCAAATATGCAGAATGTAAGTTACTTATGGAGCACTGGAGAAACTACTGAAAATATAACCGTGACTACAGAAGGAATTTTTACAGTTGAAGTTACTAATAGTTCAAACTGTAAAAGCACTAAAATAATTTCCTTAGAACAGATTGATCCACCTGCTATAAAAAATATTAAATCAAATGAATATGATGTTGATATTATTCTTGAAAACCAAATAGGTAATTTTGAATACTCTATTAATGGTTTTAGTTATCAAGATAGTAACAGCTTTTTAAATTTAGAAGGGGGATTATATATCATTTATGTTCGAGAAAAAAGTGGTTGTGGAATAGTCACTATGAATTATATTCATTTGGTAATTCCAAAATTTTTCACACCAAATGGAGATGGTTCAAACGATACTTTTGATATCGAAGGAATAGAACTTTATGCAAATTACGAAGTTGCAATTTATGACCGATTTGGCAAACTTTTAAAAAGCATTGTAAATAATCCTTTAGGATGGGATGGAACCTTTAATAATCAAGATTTATCAGCTGACGATTACTGGTATGTAATTCGAACAAATAACGATATATTCAAAGGTCATTTCTCTCTAAAAAGGTAATTAAATAATTATCTGGCAAGTTAAAATTAAACGTGCCATAAATTTAATACTTTAGAGGTTCAAATAAAAAATAGGCAACAAAACATAATTCGAAAATTTTACAGAAATGAAACAGCTACTTTACGCTCTTACTTTTTTGGCCCACTTAATTTCATTGTCAACCTTAGCACAAACCTCCGTCATGTCGTTTAATTTAAGGTTTAACAATCCTAAAGACAACGAAAATAGTTGGGAAAATAGGAAAGAAGAAGTTCTTGACATGCTACGTTATTATTCACCAGAAATAATTGGAATTCAAGAAGGCTTGGAAAATCAAGTTAGCTATATTGATAGCACCTTACAAGACTATAATTATGTTGGCGTTGGAAGAGAAGATGCTCGTACTAGGGGCGAATATGCTGCAATTTTTTATAAAACCAATAGACTGAAACTACTGGAATCAAAAACCTATTGGCTTTCTGAGAAACCAGAGGAGGTTTCGGTTGGTTGGGATGCCGCTATGGAAAGGATTGTAACTTTCTCGAAGTTTAAGGATTTAAAAAATTTGGATACACTTTATGTATTTAATGCACATTATGACCATGTTGGCAAAATAGCAAGAGTTGAATCTTCAAAACTAATCCTGAAAATAATTCATGATAGGAGATTATTAAACGAAAAAATTATTGTCATGGGAGATTTAAATTCTGAGCAAGGGGATGAACCAATAAAATTATTAAAACAAACTCTCGAGGACAGCTATGAAAATAAAAACACAAAAACATATGGTCCTTTAGGCACTTATAATGCCTTTAATAGAGACCTGATAATGCAGAGAAGAATAGACTACATTTTCACAAAAAACATAAACGTAATAGAATATATTCATATCGATGACAAAAGAAAGAATAATTTATTTCTGTCAGATCATTTGCCTGTTTTATTGAAGTTTTAACTCGATCCTATTAAATCATAATCTCTAGGTATTAAAAGCCCAGTAATACCCTTGCTCAGTCTTATTGAATGAAAGTTCACTTCAATTTCTAGATTTGAACACTGATATTAATATAATAATTGGGATTTTAAAGGACAATGAATTTTAACCTCGAAGACCCTAAAAAAAATAGGATTATAAAGTTTTTCAGATGAATTTATAAATAAAAAAAAGGAATACCGATTTTACGCTTGAATGGAATAAGTGAAATGTAGTTTTCAAAAAAAAAAATGTAACTAAAACTAAAAGTGTTTCTCACATAAAAAACTAAAAATAAAATAATAATTACTATCTTTAACCAAGACGAATTTAATCAAATCAAAACGCATTAAAATTAGGTTCACAAATCGTCAACATGATATTACAAATTTTGCAAGAATATTGATATGACTAGGCTTAACCTTGAAAATAACGACCCCGGCCCGGTCACTGAAAAAAATCCAATCTATTTTAGATTGGATTTTTTTATTTAGAAACTTTTCCCTTAAGGTTTCAGATTTTTTAAAGCTATTCCTCTTCTTAGATAAAGCATACAACGCTGCCCCTTTAAGCTTAAGGACTATAGCCTGTTTTTTGGAATAAACATGCTTATGGTTGTCCCCTCCCCTTCTTTACTTTCGGCAACAATGACACCGTCGTGGTTCAACACAATTTTTTTAACAATCGCTAAACCTATTCCAGTTCCTTTATACTCTTGTTGACTATGAACACGCTGAAATACTTCAAATATTTTGTACGCCATTTCTTTAGGAAAACCAATGCCATTATCGGAAATCGCAATTTTATAAAACTTCGTATTTTTTTGTAATTTATGAAACGTTATTTCTTTGCTTGTAGCAGCTTCAGCAGTAATATGTATTTTTGGAATGGTATTTTTTCTTGAAAATTTAATGGCGTTACCTATAAGATTCGTAAATACTTGATGTAATTGAAACGGTATTGCTGTAATTGTGGGTAAGCTAGTGCAGGTAATTTGAGCCCTTGAATTTTCAATACCTTCAGACAAGTTATCGATTACCTCTTTAACTATTAAATTTAGATCGGTCTCTTCAAATTCTGCATCTTTTTTATTTGATCTCGAAAATGTCAATAAGTCATCAATTAAAATTCGCATGCGGGTTGCAGAATCTGTAATTTTATCAAAATAAGTTTTTCCCTTATCCGTTAAGGTATCTTGTTCTCGTTCTAAAATTCGTGAGATAAACATTTGAATTTTACGTAAGGGCTCTTGTAAATCATGGCTTGAAACATAGGCAAAAGCTTCTAATTCTTCATTTCTATTTTCTAGATTTTGAATGGAAACTTGCAATTTATTATTCGCCACTTTTAATTGCGTGGTACGCAGGGCAACTTGCTTTTCTAAATCTTTGGAAAATTTTTCTAATTTTTCGCGCGCTTTTACGCGATCGGTAACATCAGTTGTAGTAACCATTACTCCAGATACGTTTCCATCGACATCTCTAAGTGGCGCGTAGATATAGTCAACATAAAACTCCCAAATTCCATTTTCATCTTGTAGCGCAGCATAAGATTCTTTTTCGGAAACAGGAATTCCCGTTTTAATAATGCTTTGGATAATTTCGGGATATTTTGAATCAGAAAGGTTTGGAAAAATTTCCAATAGACCTTTCCCTAAAACCTCTTCCTTTTTTTTACGCCAAAATTGGTTTAACAACGAATTATTTGCCATTTCTATTTTCATAGCCTCACCCCTTAAAACGCCCATAGCAATAGGAGACTGCATCACAAAATTTTTAAACTGCCGTTCTGATTCTTCTAGCTTGAACTTTGCTTTCACAGTTTCGGTCATTTCAAAGGCGACCAACATAATTTCAATGACTTGATTATTTTCTAAAATTGGCTTAAAAATAAAATTAAAATAACCGGTTTCTTTTACCCCGTTGCGTTCTAGGACAAAAGGATATTCCATCCCTTTTTTAGCTTTTTTTGTGCGAAGTATACTTTCAAAAATAGGTGAAATACTATCTTTAATTTCTGTTAGCACATCAAATAATGGCATATTAAGCGACTCATCTAGCGTTTTCTGCCAAATCATTAATGCCATTTCATTAACCACTTTTATGGTGTAATCTTCAGCACTTATTATCGCTATCCCCACCGGTACTTCTTTTACTAAGCGGCGAAAACGCTCTTCATTTAGTTTTAGATGATTAACAACTTTTTGTTGCTCTGTAATATCTTGCAAGGTTCCATTAAATCTATACGCTTTTCTATTTTCATTGAACCATGCGCGACCTAAGGCTCTCACAATTCTTTTTTGCTTGGTCTCCTTGTTTTGAATCGTGTAGGTTATATCATATTTCCCGCCTGATTCCCAAGAGAGCGCATTTTGAATTGTTCTATTCACTCGCTCTCTATCTTTGGCTATGATAGCATTTGTTGCCTGCTCTAGCTTAATTTCATCGGTAATTGGTAATCCAAACCATTCTTTTAACCGATGGTTTGTTTTTAATTGATCAGTTAAGGGGTTATAGTCCCAAGTACCTAAATCGGCTGCATTGATGGCAAATTTTAGTTCGTCTTCACTTTCTTCTAATCGCTTTACATTTTTTACCGCATCGGTTGTTTCTATGCAAGTAACCAAAACACCACTAATTTCCATGGTGTCACCAAAAATTGCGCTGTAACTTAAAGTCCAATACACCTCCTCGATTTTGCCATTACGGTATATCGGGATTAGTTGATTTTCATGCCAAGTGGGTTTTCCTGTGCTAAATACGACATCTATTTGAGGTTTCATGGTTTCCTTTAGCTCAGGCCAGGCCTCATCGAAGCCTTTACCAATAATGTAGGGATGTTTACCATGGGTACCAAGACTGGGGCGATAGGCATCATTGTAAAAATTATAGTATTTTTCTCCCCATAATAAAAACTTTGGAAATGCCGTATTGAGCATCGTATTTAAAGTTAGCTTTAAAGCCATTGGCCAATTTTCTGGTTCACCCAAAGCATGTTCTTTCCAGTCTTTCCCTGCAATTAATTGCGCCATTTCACTCCCATTTTGTAAAAACTTAGGAATATTATTTTGCTTTTGGCTACCCATAATTATAAACTTTACAATTGCACAATGAATTTATCTTTTTCTTCAGGGTTTTTTCCTATAGTTTTAAAATGATCTAAACAGTTTAGAATAGCGGCTTTTAAAGCCTTATAAGTATTTGGCTTCTTCAAGTACAAATTAGCACCCGCATCCCGAAACCGTTCTGCTTTAGAAAAATCGATGGAAGTAGAATAAATAACAATTGGAATATCTCTTAAAGTTTCTAAGGCTCTAATCTCGCTTAAACATTCTTCCCCATCCATCAATGGCATATTAAGATCTAAAAAAATAAAATCAGGCTTTTTTAGATCAGAACGCAACAGAGATTTCAGGAGGTCTATTCCATTTTCAAAGGTTTGTAAACGAATATCTTCGACCATTTCCTCTGTAATTTCTTCAAAAAATTGCCTGTCATCTTCGTCATCATCTGCTAAATAAATGATATAATTTGTTTTTTTCATCGTTTAATGATTTTCATCCTTACTGTAAATATATTTCTCTTTAAAAAATTACACTACTCCAATTGTGCGTTTTTTTAATGCAATGCCTAATTTGAAAGAAATTTACACAAAGCTTACCTCCCAAATTTGATTTGAATCAAAATTTAAAGCTTTTAGCTTAAAGTTACTTTCAATGAATACTTAGTTTTGAGAGAACTAAAAAATTATACATCATGAAAATACAAGCCTATTTAGCCTTTAGTGGAAATTGCCAAGAAGCGCTCAGTTTTTACGGTCATCTTTTTGATGCCGAAATAAAAAACCGTCAAACTTACGAAGATAAAAAAATCGATGTTCCGGCATCCTACCGACAAAAATTACAACATGCAGAGCTCAAGGGAAAAGGACTGCACTTTATGGCTTATGATGCTTCACCAGACACCCCCATAAATCAGGGTAACCAAATACACATGAGCATAGATCTTGATTCCAAAGAAAAAGCAGAAAAATTATTTAACGAGCTATCCAATGGAGGGCAAATACATCATAATTTCCGAGAACGAGAATGGGGGTATTTTGGAAGGTGTAGCGATAAATTTGGTATCCATTGGATGGTGAATTTCAACCAATAAAACAGCCGTTTTAGACTATTCATGTCCGTAAAGAAAATTGAAAACTTAGGTTAAGACATTGAGCTTATCTTGATGGCCATTACTTACGTGGGGCCTAAAATTAAAATCTAGCATCGAAACACTACCTGAGCCTATCAACTTAAAACAGCTTAAATGACAGCTAAAAATATACATTTTATGAAACGCGCTATTGCTTTAGCAGTAGAAGGCAAATCAAAGGGAAACGGTGCGTTCGGAGCTGTCATCGTCAAAAACAATAAAATCATAGCGGAAGGTCATAATGTAGTACATGATAAAAAAGACTGTACACAGCACGCCGAACTCTCCGTAATTCAAAAAGCCTGTGCTACATTAGAATCTAAAACTTTAAAGGATTGTGTTTTGTATACGAGTTGTGTACCTTGCATGATGTGTCTTGGAGCCTGTTATTGGGCTCAGCTAGACCAAATTTATTATGGGGCCTCAGCTCAAGACGCGAAAGACTTTGGGTATATTTATAAGGATATGTATTATGCCTACCCTGAAGAAAAGATAAAAAAAGAATTTAACCTTATTCAATTGCTTCGTGATGAAGCGATACGTGTATGGGCATAACCATATAATAAAACTATCAATGATGCAAATTATATATGAATACCACGACGTTGCTTCAAGTGCACGTTTGGAAGAACTAGCCAAAGAAAAACTTGAAAATTTACAACACAAATACAACTTTGTACACAGAGCTGATGTGTTTTTTAAACAACAAAATAGATCTGATGACAAGGAAATGATTTGTGATATCCGTTTAAGTTTACCCGGACCACGGATTTTTGCTTCAACAAATGCAGAAAATTTTGAATCCGCCATGGCAGAAACTGTCCGAGATTTGGAAGATCAGTTGAAAAAAGTAAAAGATAAAATGAAAGATTATTAGACCATTTTAAATATAAAGCTCAAACAAAAATCCGTCTTATGATTTGTCAGAAGACGGATTTACTATATCTAGATGTTTGGCCTTTACATCTTCTTGATTTTCAGTACCGTTATACAATACATAATATCCTAAAACTCCGCTTAACAGAGAGCTAATTAAAATCCCGATTTTTGCTTCTTCTAGAAGAATTTCTTTTGAAAATGATAAATTAGTAATAAAAAGTGACATCGTAAAGCCAATACCACAAAGTAAAGCAACGCCGTGTAATACTTTCCAAATGGCCTTGGTATTCGGCATACTCTTATAAAAGAACTTTAATAAAATCCAAACACCCAGTAAAATACCTACTTGTTTGCCAATAAACAAACCTGCTATAATACCCCATGTTATGGGCACTTGAATTGCCTTTCCTAATATATCGCCATCAATGACAATTCCTGCATTCACAAAGGCAAACAAAGGCATAATTATAAAGTAAACAGGCTTATGCAGCTTTCGCTCTAAACGGCGTAAAGGAGATTCCATTTCTCTTTGCGTTTTTTCGAGGTAATAATAGGCTTGGGCTGATGTTAAAGAAAAAGTTTCATCTTTCGCCTTTTTAAACAGATTAAAACCTTTTAGGGCAAACTTTTTTATTTTATCTAAATTCCATTCGCGATTCATTGGGATCGTAAATGCTAAAAGTACACCTGCAAAAGTAGCGTGTATACCAGAAGCTAAGATAGCGCACCAAAGCACAAAACCAATTATGAGGTAAGGCGTGAGTTTTGATGTGTTTTTAAAATTTAGAACTAATAAAACCATAACACAAACTCCTGCTATCGCTAAGGCTGGCCAACTTATATGATCCGTGTAAAAAAAAGCGATAACTAAAACTGCAATTAAATCATCAACCACGGCTATGGTAGTCACGAAAACCTTTACCCAAGAGGGCACTCTTGAACCTAAAATTGCTATAATACCAATTACAAAAGCTATGTCTGTTGCCATTGGTATTGCCCAACCCTGAGCATAAACGGTATCATAGTTAAAGGCCCAATAAATAAGTCCTGGAACTACAGCCCCGCTTATAGCTGCTACCACTGGGAAAACAGCAGACTTAAATGATGTTAACTTTCCGAATTTTAATTCTCCCTTTATTTCAAGACCTACCAATAAAAAAAATAATGACATTAAACCGTCATTAACCCAATGGTGAACAGACTTAGTAATATTCCACTTAGGGAAACCTAAGGTAAATTCCAGTTCCATAAGAACATGATAAAAACTGTTTAATGGGGTATTGGCGACAATTAATGCGATAAGAGTTGTCAACATTAAAAGAATGCCTGTAGAAGAATCTCTTTGAAAAAATTTTGTAAAAAATTGGCTCACTGTCTAGCTTGTTTTATCTATATATGTTGTCGCCCAATGGCCACAAGTTCATGAGCCGGAATAACTCCAGATTGTTTCCACACTACTTTTCCCTTTTTAAACAGCATCAAAGTTGGCACACTCCGAACACCATACTTAGCAGCAAATGAAGGATTTTTATCTAAATCTATTTTTAAAGCGGTTACCGAGTCGCCCAATTCTTCTTTTGCTTTATCAAAAAAAGGCGCCATAGTTTTACATGGACCACACCATGTGGCATAGACATCAATAAGCGTTGGTTTATCTTGAGCGATTATTTCATTAAATTTTGACATAATTTTTAGATTTTCGTAGGTGTTAGTGTTAAAAATACTATGGGTATACGTACGTGTTTAAACCCAACTAAATATATAAAAATCATAGAACCCAATCCATATAAATTTATTGAATTCTATGATTATATGTTAAACCTAAGGTTTATAAGTTTCCGTAAATATTAGATTCTCCACCATCTACAGCGATAACTTGCCCATTAATATAACTATTATCGTCGCTTAATAAAAAGGCCACCACTTTGGCGACTTCTTCTGGTCTTCCCAATCTTCCTGTAGGATTTCTTTTAGCAAACTCCTCCTCGGCCTTTTTAGGGTTTTCAGGATTTACTTTTTTCATTGATTCCGCAACCATATTGGTTAAGATAGCACCTGGTGAAAGTGCGTTTGTCAGAATATTATACTTTGCATATTCCATGGCCGCACTTTTCGTCATTCCAGCAACGCTATGTTTAGTTGCTACATAGGGGGTGATATTGATCACGCCTCTTAGTCCGCCAACAGAAGACATATTTACTATTTTACCTCCGTTTTCTTTCATTTCTGGAAGCACATATTTTAGACCATAAAAAACACCCATGAGGTTTATATCTACTACTTTTTTAAACATATCAACATCATATTCATCCATTGGAGATTGGTCACCCTCAATACCCGCATTATTATGGAATCCTTCAATGGAGCCAAATTCTTTAAGCGTAGTTTTTACATAATTTTTAACGGCTTCTTCATCGGAAACATCAGCAAAAATAGTGAGAACTTCGATATCCGAGAATTCATTTTTAAGTTCTTCTTTTGCCTTTTTTAGTGCATCTTCATTATAATCTACAAGTGATAAATTGGCGCCTTTTGAGGCTAGCTCTTTGGCTGCCGCCAAACCTAATCCGCTTGCTCCACCAGTGATAATAATTGTTTTATTTTTAAAATTTTTCATTTTGTAGTGTATTTAATTCAACATTATAAACTCTTCTCGAGTTGCTATTTTTATTTACGCATTAGATGCATCCTCCGGAATTTCACCGAGCATGATTCCCTGCGATTGTGCTTTTCCAAAATAAGCGGTTGCCCAATTCCACATAGTCCTCCATTGATTGCGATAATTAAGCAGCAATAATAAATGAACGAACAACCATGAAATCCAAGCAATCCATCCCGTCAAGCTGGTTTTAGGGATGTTTAAATCTGCCACAGCTTTTTTGCGACCAATAATAGCCATAGTTCCTTTGTCAGTATAGGTGAAAGCTTGCAGGGTTTGCTTTTTCACCATGGCTTCAAAATTTTTAGCCAAAGCTTTTCCTTGTTGTTGGGCTACACTTCCCAATTGTGGATGACCATTGGGAAAGTTAGGATCATCTTGAAGCATACAAGCGTCTCCTATCGCATAAATATCTTCAGTATGCGCTACCTTATGATAGGCATCCACTTTTAGTCTCTTACTTTCTTCGTAACTCTTCTCAGGCATCCCTTTAATCTTTAGGGCGATCACACCTGCGGTCCAGATTAATGTTTTTGTCTCAATCTTTTCGCCATCCTTAAAATAGACAACATCATCTTTGTAATCACAAACCATTTTGTTCAATAAAACTTCTACCCCCATTTTTTGTAGGGTTTCTAAGGAATACTGCTGTGATTTTTTACGCATTGGTGGAAGTACTGTTGCTGCTCCGTCTACCAAATAAATTTTCATTTTTGTACTATCCAGCTCTGGATATATTTTTTCTAGAATACGGTTTCGCATTTCTGCCAACATACCAGCAATTTCTACCCCTGATGGCCCCGCACCTGAAACCACAATGTTTTGCATTTTTCGTTTTTCATCACGATTATTGGTATACGTGTACTTTTCTGCTTCCCTAAGTAAATAATTTCGGAGCTTGGTGGCATCATCTACCGATTTCATGGGTAAGGCGTTTTTTTGGATGTTTTCCATTCCAAAAAAATTGCTGACTGTTCCTGTTGAAATGACTAGAGAATCGTACCTTAATTCGCCAGTAGTTAGCCTTATTTTATGCTCCTCTGGAAAAATCTCCAGTAATTTACCCAATCTAAAGTTTAGATTTTTTATGCCCTTAAAAAGGGTTCGAAAAGGAATACAAATGCTTGAAATATCTAATAAACCTGTTGCTACCTGGTATAATAAGGGAGAAAAATGATTGTAATTGTTTTTATCCACCAAAACTACTTGAATCCCTAATGTATTGGCTAATGACTTCGCTAAATTTATTCCAGCAAACCCACCCCCTATAATAACTATCTTATGTTCTTTCATTTAATTTTCTTGTGATTCTTTTACATGCTGCTTCTGTAAAGTGCTAGCAACTACCCCCAAAATACGCTGTATTTTGGAATCATTAGAACGGTAAAAAAAAGATTTTTGCCACATTCCATTTTCCAAAATTTGAAGTTCTAATCACCAATTTATGCTGATGTAACAGCCACTTTATAGCTAAGCATAATAATCTTGAAAAAGGGCTAAGCAGCTTTGAGCACTTTTATTCTTAAAGATAGTCACCAAATAGAAGTAGTAACGGCTAATGCTAAGCATTAAAAGAAAGTATTTTATGGGTTTTGCTAAACAATTAGGCTCCTCCGCGTGCAGGATACTCTTTTTTCGATATAAAATCTACGGCGTTCAAAATATCTTCCCAATTAGGTCTTGCGAAGGGCATGCTTTGAATAGCGCTGGCGTAAAGTGTTTGATCTGGTTTTATCAAAAAAACCGCCGGTTCTGAAAAGGCATCGGGTTCTTTATCAGAGATACCATTAGAAATAAATAGTCCTAATTCTCTAGCTTTAGTAATTTGTAAATCATAAGCTAAAGGTATTTCAGAGATATCCCACGATGCTGCTGTTTTTTTTGCTCGTGCTTCAGAATCACAGCTGATCGCAACTAAGTGCACTCCTTTATCACTAAAGGCATCTAATTTTGTCTTTAATTCTTCCAAGTACTTTTTGCACACTGGGCAGTGCAGACCACGATAAAAAACAAGCATTGTAAAGGTATCGTTTTTTTGAGCTGACAAACTCCATTGTGTGCCGTTTGTGAGAGCTACAACTAAGTCAGGGAATTTAATTTTAGGTTTTATCATTTTTTTCTGTGTTATTTTATTTCGTTAAAGGGCAATTTAAACATTGTACCTGCTTCGCTTTGTTATGATTGCGTTTTTCATTAACTCATACCAAGTTATTTGAAACCTTCAAAATTTTCAAGAGTATTACATATTCGAATCAACCCCTTAAAATAGTTTTGGACCAATGCATCATATTTGAAGAATATGGTACTCACTCCATGTCTAGGATCTACATACTCGCTATCCCTTTTGGCACTGAAAAACCTTTATACCCTTTAAAAATAAAAATAGACACATTTTTTTAGGGTTAAAAAGCTTTTGGATAGGTTCATTTTTTTGCAAAAACCAGCCTTAAGTTTGCGCTAATAAATTGATTAATAAAAAAATAAGGATGAAAAAAATAGTGGTATTAGCTATAGTATTAGCAACGGGAGCGAGTGCAATGGCACAAACATGGTCAAACAAAGTACAGATTGGTGTAAAAGGCGGACTTAATTTCGCTACTGTAGCAGGTGACGATTTTGAGAGTCCTGATGGGCGAACTAGTTTCTATGGTGGTTTACTCGCTGAAGTTCCAGTAACTGATGTCTTTTCCTTACAACCCGAAGTTTTTTATTCTGGTCAAGGTTTTGATATTACAGATAATCCAGATCAAAATGATGCTGCATACCAAGTAGATTACCTTCAAGTTCCAGTACTTTTAAAAGTTTATCTTATTGACGGTTTAAACATTCATGCGGGACCACAATTTGGTTTTAAAGTAAACGAGGAAATATATTTTGACCCCAATGCTGATGGTGGTGGTATTGATACTGATGCTGTAAAAGATTTTGATTTTCAATTAACAACCGGAGTCGAATATAAATTTTCGGGATCGGTTTTTATTCAGGCTAGATATAGTTATGGCTTTTCAGAAATGATTGAAAATATAGACGTACATAATTCTTATGTATCTGCGGGAATTGGTTTTATGTTCTAAAATCAGCATTTTAATAGAAATAATTATCTATTGCATAGCGAGTAGTACAAAATTAAAAAGTGCTTGTATACTTAAAAGAAGTATTCAAGCACTTTTTCCTTAAAAACAAAGAGAATGTTTAGTACAAACTTCAATTAAAAATTGGTGCTGGAACCCACCAACTCAATAATACAAGTATTACAATCGTCACTAATATGGCTATTATATTAAATTTTCTATTACTCATAGTTTTCTCGTTTTAATATTCCATGACCCTGAACCTAATTTTATACCCCTTTAGGTAGTGGTATAGGTCCTTAGCAGCTTATAGAAATCGTGTTTTAAGGCTCTAAAGTCTTGAATTAAGCTTACATAGGAAGCTCTCTTTTTTTCATGAACCTTTGCCCTGGTCACTTCGTAAGCTATTTTTCCATATTCAAACTCCGTCCTTAACTCTTTTTCATACTGACAAAACATGCCCATTGCCAAGGTGTTTTTACGTCTCAATCCTTTTATATTCTGTAGAAATGTACTGTGATTTAGCAGTTGATTCTCAAGAGCAATTAAGGTATCGAGTTCTCGGTGAATAAACTCTAATTCATCGATCCAATAACTAAGTTCTATCAGGTCTTTTTTTAAACATAATTTGCGTTGTGTTTCCGTATGATCTATTCTAGAACTCTTCAAATGTGTAGGCTTAAAATTTATACTTTAGCTCCCATTGTGGTTGTAAATTCAATAAAAAAATTCTCCTTTAAACTTCTATAGGTATCTAAATAGTACATGTAACTTTTCCTAAAGCCTTCGTGATCGTTAATAAAAGCCATATCACAAAGGGTATCTTCGCATTCAGTGATATTGGCTCGTGACCTCTTATAGCTAGTTAATATATTCAGCAGCTTATCGTTTTTTGCTTGTTTTTCCTCAAACAAATCAACAAACTTTCGCTTTAATACTGTGTCGCATATTAAGACTAAATGGTTTATTTCTTTTTTTACATATTGTAAATGAATAATCCAATTCTGTAACTCAAGCGCATTTATTTTATGTGTTAAATCAACTTCCGTATCATGGGCATAAACCGTTGTATTTGCTTTCGTCATTTTATTCGTTTTAGATTTGAATATGTATAGCTTCGTAGGTTTCATCTTGTTCTACAGCTACAATAGTCAATTTTTGTTCTCCTTTAGAAAATTCCCACGTAATGGCATCATTTTGAGAATAACCTATAAGTGCAGCACCCATAGGCGTAAGTACTGAAATTTTATCATTTTTTAAGTCTCGATCCGCCGGAATTACAATTTGCAGCGTTTTTTTCCATCCATTTTCGGCCTCTATGCTCACCCTGCTATTTAATCGAATTACATCTTTTGGAAGCTCATCATTATCTACTATCTGAGCTGTTTTAAGTTCATCTAGCAAACGCTTCAGCGATTTTTGAGTTTCAAAATCACCCGTGTATCCAGATATATTGAGAATACGTTTTAAATAAACGTATTCTCTTTTTTCTATTATTAAATTCTTGTATTTCATTTTTAAATTTTTTAATTATGGAAAAATTCCACGTTCTACATAAGCCCTTTCAATTCGCTGTATCGCGATACAATACGCTGCAGTTCTCATATCTAGATGATGCTCTTCGGCATATTTATAAACTTTATCAAAAGATTCTTTCATCTTTTTTTCGATCTTCATCATTACTTCGTCTAGCTGCCATAGTTCTCCATTTCTATTTTGCAACCACTCAAAATAACTGCCAATGACACCGCCAGAATTACAAAGAATATCGGGAATTATGGTGACCCCACTTTGGATCAAGACCTGCTCTCCTTCTACGTTGGTAGGCCCATTTGCACCTTCTGCAATTAATTTTGCTTTTATAAATGGTGCGTTTTCTATGGTGATTTGGTTTCCTAGAGCTGCAGGAATACAAATATCACAAGCGGTGCTAAAAAAATCATCCTTATCTAAAGGAATGGCATGAGGAAAATCAACAATACTCCCTTTGTGAGCCTGTGTATACTTAAACAAGGCTGCAACCTCAATTCCATTTTTATTTTGAATACTACCGAAAGCATCTTGTACGGCCACCAATTTTGCGCCTTCCAATTCAAGAAAATAGGCAGCCCAATAGCCGACATTTCCAAATCCTTGTACGGTAAATGTTTTTCCTTTAAGCACCTCATTGTTGCGCTCCGCCCAAAATTTAATGGTCAAAAACACCCCAAACCCCGTGGCACGATCACGACCTTCAAGACCTCCACTACCCGCCGGTTTACCTGTCACTACATGCTGATTGGCACTGCGTTCAGCGGGCGGTCTTGTGCTCATATAGGTATCTGCCATCCAAGCCATGGTTTGGCTATTGGTATTTACGTCTGGCGCAGGAATATCATGTTCTGGGCCTATATTGTCCGCCAAGGCAAAGGTAAACCTACGTGTAATTCGTTCTAATTCACCAGCTGAATATTTTGTAGGGTCTAGTTGAATACCCCCCTTGCCCCCACCATAAGGCAAGCCTGCCAATGAGGTTTTCCAAGTCATCCACATCGCTAAGGCCCGTGCTGCATCGATATCTACTGTTGGGTGGTAACGCAAACCACCCTTGTAAGGTCCGAGTGCATTATTATGTTGAACCCTATATCCCGTAAAAATATCCACATCACCATTATCCATTTTTACTGGAAAATGTACTATGATTTCATTGTTGGTAATACTTAAAATTTTACGAATGTTAGGATGTAAATTAATATGATCTGAAGCACTATTAAACTGCTCCATTACATTTTCCATCATACCTCTAAGCGGTATTTTTTTTTCTTTCGTATCAAGATCTTTTGGTACTGTTATCATGCTAGTATTTTAATAAAAATTAAAGAATTAATTATAGCTATATAGCCACTAAGCTATCGTTCACTATAGTTGGAATAAGGTTCTCATGAATGCTTTCTACTTCATGATATTCACTACAAGACCACACTTTATGTTTTTGACTGGTTAACACACAAGTGCTTAGGTGGACGCAAGTAGGACAAATATTAAACGATGGTGATTCCATAACTAAACTTGTTTTATCCCTTAAGGGCAATCTGTGTGCCAACAAAAGTTTAAAACATGCCAAACTAAAGCAACTACCTAATAATCAATTTGTTAAAATATTTTTTTTGAAATAAAATAAGGAAGTGGTGGTACAATTTTACCCAGACGGGTGAAATTGTATCAGTAAAACTTAAAAATGCTAGGTGCTTGGCACTCGTTTTGAGACTACACACAGAGAAGTTTAAAGCGCTACGGATCAGCAATGTATATCTAGAATACCTAATCAGCCAGTTTCTGCCGGATGGTTTTACGGTCTATTCCCAAAATTTCAGCCGCTTTCGTTTTATTGTTATCGGTAAAATTTAGTACTTTTTGGATGTATTGCTTTTCAATTTCTTTGAGGGATACGAATGCACTATCAGGAAAATTTATAGCATACTTTAAGGTTTCGGGTAAATGCTCCACGTGTATACTTCTATCGCACATAATTACGGCTCTTTGAATGATGTTTTCTAATTCACGAATGTTACCAGGCCAATCGTAACGCTGTAAAATAGCCAAGGCTTGTTCGCTAATGTTTACGAAACCGTCCTTATATTCAAGCCCATATTTAAATAAAAACTTTTCTACTAATAAGGGTATATCCTCTTTTCGATCTCTAAGTGGCGCCACTTGTATTTCTACAACGGTTAGTCTATAATACAAATCTTCTCGAAAAGCACCTTTTTTTATGAGTTCTAATAAATTGCTATTGGTAGCGGTTATAATACGAATATCTATCTTTTCTGGTTTTTGGGCACCCACTTTAATGACTTCCTTTTCTTGAAGTACTCGAAGTAATCGTGCTTGTACAGCTAAAGAAGCATTCCCTATTTCATCTAAAAAAATGGTACCACGGTTGGCAGCTTGAAAAAATCCATCTCGAGTTGTTTCTGCACCCGTAAATGCTCCTTTGTTATATCCAAAAAGTTCAGCTTCTAGCAGATTTTCTGGGATAGCACCACAATTTACAGCAATAAAAGCTTCTCTTGAAAATCTTCCTTGGTAATGAATGGCTCGAGCTACTAGTTCTTTTCCAGTACCACTTTCTCCTTTGACAAAAATAGTTGCCTTATTGTCTTTAACTCTTTCTATAATTTGAATGACATTCTTAATCTTTTCTGAAGTTCCTATGATTTCCCCGTAGGAAGATGTGGTGCTATTTTTTTTCTTATGTAGGTCTTCTTTTTGGCCCTGTATGCTGTTTGAAATTTTACTGTTTTTACTCTTAAAACAATCATCTATGGCACTTTGTAATTCATTTTTTGTAAATGGTTTCGTCAAGTATTTGACAACCCCCGATTTTATGGCAACAAGTGAATCTTGTACTGAGGGGTACCCTGTCACTACTAATTTAGGGAGTTTTGGATAATGTTCTGATACAAATTTTATAAGTTCAAAACCATCAATCTCTGGCATTTTTAAATCGGTGATTAATAAATCTATAGGGGTGTCACGCAAAATTGCAACGGCCTCTTTTACCGAAACTGCTTTATAGGTATGGTAATTCCAAGATTGAAGATGCCGCTGTAAAAGCTCCAAAATATGGATGTCATCATCTACTATAAGTATATTTTCTTTTTTTAACAACATGGTTTAAGATTTAGGAAGTTTCACCGTAAATGTAGCGCCCTTATGTGGATTATTCTCTACCTCTATAGTACCGCCATGGCTCATGATAATACCATGAACAACACTTAAACCTAAACCTGAACCCTCACCAGTTGCCTTAGTAGTATAAAAAGGTTGAAAAACTTTCTCTAAAGAAGCTTCAGAAAGTCCGGTACCTTCATCGACGATTTTTAAAACAATATGGGTCTTATTTTGAAAAGTTTCGATGGTAACTAATCCTCCTTTTGGTGAAAAGTAAATAGCGTTAATAATCAAATTAAATATAATTTGCGTCAGCTGGATGGTGTCTGCTCTAAGCCATAATTCTTCTTCTTCTATTTTCACAAGGTATTTTACTTCTTCTTTTCTAAAGCTGGCATCTAATAAGTTAATGGCATTTTTAATACTGGGAACAATATTTACCTTTTGCATTTCTTGAGGCATCTCACAAGCAAAAAACATCAATTTTTTAACTACTTCTCTAGAAAAAATAGTATTCTGTATGATCTTATCTACATCAGCCAAGGCCTTCACATCGTTCTTCAAATCATCTTTAAGCAATTCTGCAAAACCCAATATGTTTGCTAAGGGAGTATTCAATTCATGGGCTATACCAGCTGTAATTTCTCCTAAAATCCCCAAACGATCTGCACGTTCCATCTGTCGTTTTAAGGATGTTTCATTCTTTTTCAACTCTAACCGTTCTAAAAGATTTCCTATTTTTAGGGCTACACTATCTAAAAGTTGTTGTTCCTCAAATAAAAAGTCATTTTGAGAAAATTTATCCTTTGGTAAATACGCATGTATACTTCCGTTCGCCTTATTAAAGCTTAAAATAGGAGATGAAATCACTACTTTGTGCTCAAAATTAATTGTAGTATTTACAGCTATTAGAGGTGTTTGGATCACAATCTCCGTAAACTCGCTGAATTTAAAGGCATTTTTAAGACTTCTAGCAATAGCGGATAAGGTGTCTTCTAAAAGTTCAGAATTGGCTTGGACAATTATAGAAGAAACCTCATATAAACAAGTTAACTCTTTAATTCTTTCCTTTAAAGCTAGTTCTGCCGTATTCATTGTTTCATACTATTCATTATAATCCTAGAATGGGGGACCTCTGCCCATTTCCTTTCATTGCCCTTGGCAAGTACATCCCTATTGGCAAACGAAGTTAACCAAAACATAAAGACAAAGATATTGAACTCTGTTCAACATTAAAACTGTTAAACCATAATTAGATATAGGGTATCCATAGGGTACTATTTTTTTGTGATTTAGACAAAATAAAAAGTTGTTTTAACCTAAATGACCATGGTTCCCCAAGGCCTAAAATTAAAAAATTAAAGAAAAGGCAAGTGCTTTTTTACTCGAATTACTATGTTATATGATAGTTAGCTAATATCTTAGTTTTAATATTAATCAGAATACTTTTACATTCGTTAAAGTATTTTACTAACGAACACCAATTTTAAAATGAAAAAACTTACCGTACTATTCACTTTCCTGTGTTGTTTAAGCCTATTGGCCCAAAATAGCAATCTCAATGATCCCCTACCAGAAAACACTAAAATAACCAAAGGCGTACTCTCCAACGGGATGACCTATTACTTGTATCCTACCGATGTTACGAAGGACGTAGCGAGTTATTACATCATACAAAATGTAGGATCGGTTTTAGAAAAAGACCATCAGCAAGGGCTAGCGCACTTTTTAGAACATATGGCCTTCAACGGAACAGAAAATTTTGAGGGCAAAGGTATTTTAAATACCCTTCAAAAAGTAGGTGCCGTTTTTGGAAAAGACATCAACGCCTATACTTCTTTTGACGAAACAGTATACAATATGGATAATATTCCTACCACCGATGAACTTGTTAGCACCTGTTTAACGGTACTTCGCGATTGGTCTAATTACCTATTATTGACTGACGAAGAAATTGATGCAGAACGTGGCGTTATTAAAGAAGAGTGGAGAACGAGACAAAGTGGTGGCATGCGTATTCTTCAACAATCGCTACCTACTATGTTTAATAATTCTACCTACTCGAATAGAATGCCCATAGGTATCATGGAGGTCATTGACAATTTTGAATACAAAGCCTTACGTGATTTTTATCACGATTGGTACCGTACAGATTTACAAGCTATCGCTATTGTTGGTGATATCGACGTAGCTGAGATGGAACAAAGAATCAAAACTATGTTTTCTGATATTCCTGCGGTTAAAAACCCTATTGAACGCTTTATTGTTCAAATAGATGACAACAAAGAAATGCTTTATAAAATGTCGATGGATGAAGAAGTTTCTACATCGAGCATTTCATTTAATATTACCCATCCAAAATCCTTAGAAAATCAAACGGTTAAAGATTTAAAAACATCTCTTTTAAACGGAATGGCAACAGGAATGATAGCTGCCAGGATACGAGAAATAAGCCAAAAACCCGAAGCCCCTTTTCTAGGCGCTAGCATTTATTACAGTGATTTGGCAAGAGCAAAAAATCAATTATCTATTGGCATTGGTCCAAAACCAGGACAACAACAAGAGGCTTTTAAAACTGCCTTAACCGAAGTTGTAAGAGCGGTAAAATTTGGCTTTACAAAAGCAGAAATAGATCGTATGGTGAAAAGGTACTCCAGCTCTTACGAAAATCAAATAAGTAAAGAGAGTGATTTACCTCATCGCGCTATCATCAATACCATTAAACAAAACTACTTGGATAACGAAACCATGACAGACGTTACTCAAGAATACGAAATTGCACAACAAATTTTTGCCACGCTTACCGCAGAAGAACTGCACGAAACAATTAAAAAATTATACACCAAAGAAAACCGTATTCTAATGGTTACAGGTGTTAAGGGTGAAAACAATTTAACAAAAGAAGAAGCCCTAAACATAATAGATACCGTTGAAAATGACAACACTTTGACTGCTTATGAAGACGAATTTGGCGACAAAACCTTAATTTCTGGGCTTACCATCAAAAAAGGGAGCATCGTATCTGAAAAGCTGATGAAGGAAACAGGCGCAACAGAATTTAAACTTAGTAATGGTGCCACTGTATATTATAAGTTTGCAGACAAAAACAAAGATGATGTACAGTTTATGGCAACGAGTTATGGTGGAGAATCTTTATTAGAAGACTCGGATTTACCATCAGCAATTATGTTAGGTAGTTTAGTGCAATTATCCGGACTAGGTGATTATTCTGCTACTGAATTACCAAAAGTTTTAGCAGGTAAAACGGCAAGAACGCAAGTTGTAGTATCAGGTCTTAACGAAATGATTATGGGCAATGCAGTTACAAAAGACGTTGAAACCATGTTACAAATGACCTATTTAAACTTTGAAAAACCACGTTTAGATCCTGATGCCTTTAAAGTTTTAGAGAATAATATTGGCAACTTCTTAACGCGTAGAAGTAAAGATATAAATGCAAAAATGCAAGATAGCGTCACTACCACGCTTTATGGCAACAACAATCCAAAACAAAGAATTTTTAACCAAGCGATGCTTGATGATGTTGATTTTGCCACCATTGAAAAGATTTACAAATCACGTTTCAGCAATGCAGCCGATTTTAATTTCTTTATAGTTGGCGATATTCAAAAAGAGGCATTAAAGCCACTGTTAGAGCAGTATGTTGCAAGTATCCCTTCTACTGGCGCTAAAGAAAACTGGAAAGATAATTCGGTTGCATGGTCGGGCAAAGCAATAGACAAGGACATTGCTTTACCAATGGAAGATCCAAAAGCATCGGTAAGAATTGGCTATAAAAATGATTTTAAATACAGTTTAAAGAATGATCTTTTAGCGAGTACCTTAGGTGCTATTTTACAGTTGCGGTATACCGAAACCTTAAGAGAAGAAGAAGGCGGAACTTACGGCGCAAGTGCAAGAGCATCTTTATCAAAAAGACCAACGGAGAAGGCTAGTTTACAGGTGAATTTTGATTGTAACCCTGATAAAGTAGAACAATTAATCACCATAGTTCATAATGAAGTCACAAAAATTGCGAAAGGAGATATTCAACAGGTAGATTTGGATAAGACACTGACCAATTATATCAAAGAAAGAAAAGAGCAAAAAGATTACAATCGATATGATATGAGCTGGGTTTCTAATTTCGTTTTGGAAGGCTATAATATGGATGATCCAAAAAACTATGAAGACATCGTAAATTCAATTAGCGCAAAAGATGTTCAGAATTTTACGGCAGCCTTATTAAAAGATGCTGAAACATACGAAATTGTTTTCAAACCTTTATTTGAAGAATAACTCTTTAATGTAAGTGATCAAGGAAAATAAGTTTTTAAATGTGCTTAAAGCGAGAAATGTGTCAAAGCGTTTCTCGCTTTTAATTTTATATCAAATAAGTATCAGCATAATTTAAATTCACGAGCTAGGCCACCTAAACTAGGGCAGTCAAAAATAAAGTTCCTTAGGAACTATCCATGACAATACCAATACCAAGGCTAGTTAGCTGTTCGTTGAATGATGAAGATACCTTAATACCTGCTCATGTTTAAACGCCCAATACCGATATTTATCGCAAATGGTGATAAGAAGGCTTAAAAAACTTTTAACTTTGCAAACAACTTTTACAGGAAATTGCCTGACATTTGACACCTTATCTATGAAAGAGCATTTAGTTACACCAAACCAAACTACAGAATTAGAAGCCTACTTTAATGCTTTTAAGAAAAATGTCATTGGCGACACAACTACATTCGATTCTTATTACGGTGTGCAGCAGATGCGTTATGCAGATTGGATTGCTAGCGGCAGGTTATATAGACCCATTGAAAAAATTATCTGTGAAAAAGTAGGTCCAATGATGGCCAATACACATTCGTTTTCAAGCGAAAGTGGTAAAGCAACAACCTACCTTTATCAGGAAGCGAGACAAGCCATTAAGAAACACGTAAACGCCTCTCAAGACGATATTTTGGTGACGACAGGTACAGGCATGACGGGTGCATTGAACAAGTTATTGCGAATTTTAAAAATGTTACCGGCAAAAACACATGCCTCAGTCGAAGAGACACCTGTTGTTTTTCTCACCCACATGGAACACCATTCTAATCAAGTTTGTTGGTTCGAAACTGGGGCAGATGTAGTGCTCTTGCCCTTATGCGAAAATGGATTGGTACAAGCTGAAATTTTAGAAACTGAAATAAAAAAGTATAAAAACCGCAAGGTCCTAATTGGGTCTTTTACCGCATGTTCTAACGTTACCGGAATTATTTCTCCTTACCATACTTTAGCAAAAATTATGCACGACCACGGGGGGTATTGTTTTGTAGATTTTGCGGCTTCAGCACCCTATGTGAGTATCGATATGCACCCTAAAAATGCAAACGAACATTTAGACGCTATTTTCTTTTCTCCCCATAAATTTTTGGGTGGGCCTGGAAGTTGTGGTGTGCTTGTATACGATAAAAAATTACATCAAAATACGATTCCTGACCATCCAGGAGGCGGTAATGTAAAATGGACAAAACCAAGCGGAGAATTTGCCTATTTTGAAGATATAGAAACTCGTGAAGACGGTGGTACCCCCGGAATTCTTCAAGTGATTCGTGCGGCACTGGCCATCAATCTGAAAGAAAAAATGAGCGTTGAAAAAATACAACAGCGCGAAGATGAGCTCTTACATTTGTTTTATACCAGTGTCGAAAACAACGCTGAAATTAAAATTTTAGGGGCTCGAAATCAAAAACAAATTGGTTGCGTTTCTTTCAATATCAACAACATGCACTACAATTTGGTTGTGCGTTTATTAAATGACCGTTTTGGAATTCAGGTACGCGGAGGTTGGTCGTGCGCCAGCACCTATGCACATCATTTATGTGAAATAAAAGAAGGGAGTTCTGCTGTGATTATGGATCAAATTGAAGCGAAAAACCTCAGTGAAAAACCAGGCTGGGTCCGTTTATCCTTACACCCTATTATGAGCACTGCCGAATTAGTTTTTATCATAAACGCATTAATGGAAATTATACAACATAAGGATACTTGGTCTAAAGATTATACCTATAACGCAACCACCAACGAATTTGATGCGCTCTACGAAATAAAAAGTGATCCAAATAGATACAAAGATATTTTGAGTATATAAAAAAAACGGATAAGAAGTCATATTGACAATTTATCCGTTTATTATGTATAGAAAAATTATTAGTAGTGATATCTTACAAAAGCTTCCATCGCAGCGTAATGTGACAAGCCTAGTTGATCATACAAATCTGCAGTTTCTTTATTTCGATCCTCGGCGCGTTGCCAAAACTCTCTGCTATCTGATCCCTGAAAAACAACACCATCTTTTTGAGATTGATGCTTAAAGATTCCTTTCCGCTTCTCTAGTACTTGATCTGGCCCCATAGGTATGGCCATTTCAATTTCATCTATACTCCATTCTTGCCATGCACCTCGGTACAACCACAACCAGCAATCATTCATGAATTTTTTAGGTTTCAATTGTTTTACTGCCGAAAAAATAGCATCTAAACATACCTTATGGGTACCGTGTGGATCCGCCAAATCACCTGCAGCATAAATTTGATGTGGTTTAATTTTCTCAATTAATTCCATGGTTATCTCTATATCAATCGCTGATAGCGGTTTTTTTTCTACGCTTCCTGTTTCATAAAACGGTAGTTCCATAAAATGAATATTCTCATTCGGGATACCGATAAAACGACAAGTAGAACGCGCTTCACCCTTTCGTATTAAGCCTTTAATATGCCGAACTTCAATATTATCTATTTCACTTGATTTTTTGTTTTCAAGAAATTTTACTGCTTTCTTATAAATTTTTTCGGCCTCTTCGTTTTTAATACCAAATTTAGTATTGTAATCGATCACAAAATTGGCGAAACGTAAAGCTTCGTCATCAGCTACCGCAATATTTCCAGAGGTTTGATACCCCACATGTACTTCATGCCCCTGTTCCTTTAAGCGCTTAAACGTACCCCCCATGCTAATGATGTCATCATCAGGGTGCGGACTAAAAATGAGCACTCGTTTTGTAGCAGGCTCTGATCTTTCAGGGCGCTTACTATCATCTGAATTAGGTTTGCCACCAGGCCAACCGGTAATGGTATTCTGGAGTTTATTGAAAATGCTAATATTAATATCGTATGCTGGTCCGGAGTCTGCCAATAAATCGCTCATACCATTTTCGATATAATCAGCATCTGTTAGCATTAAAATTGGTTTTTTTAAATCTAGGGCTAAATTTAAAACTGCCTTTCTAATTAATTGGTCTGTCCAGTTGATTTTTTCCACCAACCAAGGTTTATTAATTCTTGTTAATTTTGAGGAGGCTTCTTTGTCTAAAACAAAAGTTGCATTATTGTGTTCTTGTAAAAATGTAGCAGGAACTTTACTGGTAATCTCTCCTTCAACAGAAGCACTGATAATTTTAGACTTGCTTTCGCCCCAAGCCATGAGAATTACTCTTTTGGCTTCCATTATTTTTTTAATCCCTAAAGTAATTGCAGTTCTAGGCGTGTTATTTAAGCCCGAGAAATCACCACTTGCAGCAACTCTTGTAATGTGATCCAAAGCTACTAAGCGTGTTTTAGAATTTTGTAAGGATCCTGATTCATTAAATCCTATATGACCATTTCCACCAATCCCTAAAATTTGTAAATCGATACCTCCTAAGGCCTTTATTTTCTCTTCGTAATGCGCACAATATTCGGCAATTTCTTCTTTAGATAGGGTGCCATCAGGAATATGGTAATTTTCAGGAAGAATATCGATATGATTAAATAATTGTTCTTTCATAAACCGCACATAACTGTGAACAGAATCTGGCTCCATAGGGTAGTACTCATCTAAGTTAAACGAGATTACATTTTTGAAGCTTAAACCCTCTTCTTTATGCAGGCGTACTAATTCTGCATACAGTCCCCTGGGAGACGAACCAGTTGCCAATCCTAAAATGCAAGGCTGCTTTTGTGATTGTTTTACGCGTATAAGAGCTGCTATTTCTTTTGCAATATCTTTTGAAGCATCTTTAGAATTTTCATAAACAACAGTTCCTACATTTTCAAATCTTTTCTCAAAGCCAGTGGCTTTATCTATAGTGCTTTTCAACATAAGTTTTAGTATATAATTTTAATAATAATTCTGCAATTCGTAACCAAGGATTTGTAGGCAAAGGAATACCAATCCATTGGGATAAGCCTTCAGAATTGTTTTTCTATAATTCTGAGTCATGATTAGTTTTTCTTCCAGCTTTTAATTTTATGTCCCCAAACTGCAAAAAACAGAATAATGGTGTAACAGGGAATTAAAATCCAATAACTTGAGGTTGCTGCTGCTGTCGTTGCCTCAACCGTTTCTATGCCTTGTGTTATAAGTTCCTCTTTTTGTGCATCGACCAATTTTCCATATAGCGGAGGAATAATAGCTCCCCCAGAGATTGCCATAATTAGCAAGGCAGAAGCCGTTTTTGTAAATTTACCTAAACCATCCAGTGTTAAAGGCCAAATGGCAGGCCAAACTAATGCATTTGCAACCCCTAAAGCGGCTACAAATAAGACCGATGTAAAACCTGTAGTGAGCAAAATACAAACACTAAAAACGATACCCAAAAGGGCACTTAATTTTAATGCGGTGCCTTGTTTTAAATAGGTTGGAATTAAAAACGCACCTAATGCGTACGTCACTACCATGGCCATTAAGGTGTAAGTTGTGAAATACTTCGCTTCTTCACCCGTAAATCCTAAAGACATTCCATATGATATGATTGTATCACCAGCTATTACTTCTGCTCCCACATAAACAAAAAGCGCAAATACCCCTAACCAAAGATGGGGAAATTGAAAAATACTTGTTTTAGTACTTTTCCCTGAAGCTGTTTCCTCCACATCTTCAGCTTCTACATGCGGTAAAGGCGCTTGTCTAATAAGCAAGGCCAAAATAAATAGAACGGTAGCCATAACATAATAGGGGGTATGAACACTATCTGCCAAGGTATCTAAAAGTGCTCCTTTTTCTCCTGAAGACACTGTAGCTAATTTTTCCTTTATTTCATCAATTCCAGATAGCAACAAGGCGCCAAAAATTAATGAGCCTAAAGCCCCAGCCACTTTATTAGCAATGCCCATAATCGCCATGCGCTTTGCACCGCTCTCTATAGGCCCTAAAATAGTAATGTACGGATTGGCAGCGGTTTGGCATACCGTCATCCCAACGCCTTGAATAAAAATAGCCAGTAAAAAAAGCCAATAGGTACGAGCATCCGCAGCAGGAATAAAGACTAAGGCGCCCAAGGCCATTATAAATAAGCCTAAAGACATGCCATTTTTATAGCCAATTTTGCCTATCAGGTATGATGCCGGCAGGGCCATCACCACAAATGAAATGTACGATGCAGAAGCCACTAAGTAAGCCTGTGCTTCTGTGAGTTCATTTAAGGTTTTCATAAATGGAATTAAAGCACCATTTATCCAAGTGACAAATCCAAAAATGGAAAACATACCACCTATGATCAGAATAGGAATTAGAGTATTCTTTGCTTTTGAAGTGTTCGACATCATTATTTCGTTGCTTTAGATTTTATTGGTTTGGTTTTTTCTGTGAAACTTTGTAATAGTTTAAATTGATTTTTAGATCGATCTAAATTATGTTCAGGATATTTAGTTTTATAATAGGTGTCATTATTTAAATAATCAGTTAAAAAGCGCAATGCCATAATAAAAATCATCGTTTTTGCGGACAATGGCAAATATTGTTTCTCTAAAGCAGTTAGGGAGTGTTCCATTTTTTTTAAAAAACCCTTCCGATAGGCTTTATAGTACTTCATATTAAATTCAACCAAATCTAAATTTGTTTCGTCTTCTGCTGCAGTGTTACAGATAGTCCGAATAGCATCACCAAAATCGTAATGTACGATGCCCGGCATTACCGTATCCGTATCTATTAAACAAAGTCCTTTTCCTTTTTTATCGAATAGGGCATTAGAAATTTTAGTGTCGTTATGCGTTACGCGTAGCTTTAGACCGCCTGACTCCTTTAAATTTTGGAGAATATGCATTTCATCTTTTAATTCCCCTACCTTTTCAATAGGTATTCTAGCCTTTTCCAAACGATCTTTTGAAGCAAAATGAAGAGCAGTCTTAAACTGTTCATATCGAAATGACATATCATGAAATTTCGGTATCACTTCTACTAAGGTTGTAGCGTCGAAATCTTTTGTTAAGGTTAAAAATTCACCCAATAATTTACCAGCTTCAAAGGCAATTTTTTTACTAGGCACCAATTCATAGGTAAAGCTTTTATCAATGAAAATCATTAAATTCCAATAATTCCCTACAGCATCTTTATAAAATGAAGTACCTGCTTTGGTCTTTACAAAAGACAGCACCCGACGCATTTGTTTTTTCCGAGAAAGCACTTGTAGTTTTTCATGAATATGAGCGCTTACCGCAACCTTATTTTCAATTAAACCAGGAACATTTTTAAAAACACCGTGATTTATGCGTTGAAGTACATAAAAAGGCTTTTTTTCGCTGCGTACTAAATACGTATCGTTGATATGACCAGAAGCCAATTCCAGAAACGATGAAAATTTTCCCTGGTGTTGAAATTGATCAAAAATGCTGTGTATTTCTTTTGAATTCATACTACCAAAGTTGTTTTGGATAGAAACCTTTTTCTTTTAATTTTGATAACGCAGCTTTAACTAGAGGCTTATCTTCTTGATAGGTGACTCCAAACCATTGGGCGTCCGATTTTAACACCTTAAGACTAACTTTTTCTGATTTTAGAATTTCGCTAACGAATGTAGGAATATAAAACTCAGCCTTAATATTACCCTTGTTTTCTTCTAAGAAAGCAGTAAATAACGGCTGACCAAACTCGAAGCATTTAGGGGTAAAACCCCAGAAATTCATCGAAACAATAGTATTTTGAGCCATTGGAATGAATGTTTCGGTATCATCCCTACGTACTAATTCTCCTTTAATTTTTTCGATATGTGTTCGTTCGATAATGGTTTTTAAAAATCCTTTTGCATCTACTTCGCATTCACCGCGAGACACGGATCCATAGTCAGAAAGCGTATTCGATAGAGCGTACCCCATCATACTAAAAGCATACGATTCTTGCGACTTTTCTTGAAGGTATTTCGCCATTACCTGAAAAGCCTCGGCACCATAAAAATCATCTGCATTGATGATGGCAAAATTGTTGGTGACCACATGTTCTAGGATAAGAAGCGCATGGCCTGTGCCCCAAGGTTTTTTGCGTTCTGAATGTCTATAGCGTTTAGGTACACTATCTAGTTCTTGATATACGTAGACGACTTCGGCTTTCCCCTTTAATTTTTGATCCCAAATTGCTTTAAACTCTTTTTCAAAGTCCCTTCTAACGATGAATACAAATTTCCCAAAACCCGCTGCTAATGCATCGAAAATAGAGAAATCGATAATGCTATCGCCATCGGGGGTAAAAACATCCATTTGCTTTAAGCCTCCGTACCTACTTCCCATTCCTGCAGCCAAAATGGCTAGCGTTGGTTTTTCATCTGGCATATTATAGGTATAATTAAAATAACAATCAGGCATCAAAATTTACTAAAAAATTGAAAAACACATATTTAACACAAGTAAAACTAACACTGATAAGTAACAAAGCTAAACTTTAAATACGAACTACAAAAGAAAATATGCAAAAATGTGTTCGAACACACAATAAAAATGTGCTCGAGAACAATGGCCCATGAAGGGATCTTTTTGCTATCTTTGTTATGATGTCAAAAAAATATACCATTAGTGATATTGCAAAGCTTGTAGGCGTTTCAAAGGGAACTGTAGATCGAGTTATTCATAATCGAGGGAAAGTATCGAAAGATGCATTAGAAAAGGTATCAAAAATTTTAGAAGAAATAAATTACCAGCCTAATCTTATCGCCCGAAATTTAAAGAAAAACAAAACCTATAGAATTTGCGTAATTTTTCCAGACCCCAAAATTGATAACTATTGGAGCACCTGTATAGAAGGGGTTCAGGCTGTAGTTAGTGAATTAAAAGCTTTTGGAATCCAAATCGAGAGCTACCTTTTTGATCCAAAAAATGCATTTTCCTACGGCCAAGCTAATCAAAGTGTGTTGAATACTGCACCAGATGCTGTTTTGATAGCCCCTTTATTCAAAAAGCAATCAGTAAAGGCTATTGAAGCGTATAATTCGAAAGGCATCATCGTAGCAACCTTTAATAACCGAATAAAATCTAATGCTATACCCTGCTTTATAGGTCAAAATTTACATCAAAGCGGCAGGGTTGGCGCAAAACTATTACACCAAACCATTGGCCAAAAGGGCGATCTGGCTATTATTCATGTCGATGAAAAATACAAACAAGCCTTATACATTCAAGAAAAAGAAAAAGGATTTAGGGCCTATTTTGAAGAACTAGCTGAGTACAAGCCTAAGCTTATGACTTTAAAACTAAAGCGAAGCCATTTCGAAGATCAAATAATTGATTTTCTGCAGCTACACACCAATGTGACCGGCATATTTGTAACGACTTCAAAAGCCTATGACATTATCCCGATAATTAAGAAGTTTAGTCCTCGTAAAATTGTTGTCGTGGGCTACGATTTAGTTCCGGAAAATATAGGCTACCTAAAAGAGGGGGCTATTGATTTTTTAATTCACCAAAATCCTAAACAACAAGTATATTTAGGACTAAAAACCCTGGCGGAGCATTTACTTTTTGACCATAAAATAAAGGAACAAATTTTACTGCCAATTGACATCATTAATGCTGAAAATGTATTGATGACACCAACAGAAAGGCAGTTTTCATAATCATACCTTAAGGAACTTTAAACAAAGTACTTTTTGTATTCTAAAATTCAATACTATGTCACATAACCGCAGGCCCTATGTTTTAGCAGAAACCAATTATAAAGATATCCGTTCCGCAAATTTTGGCCTTGCCGTTTTACCCTGGGGCGCTACTGAAGCACATAATTACCATTTACCCTACGCCACCGACAATATTTTGGCAGAAAATGTAGCCATCGAAGCGACCAGAAAAGCTTGGGAAAACAAAGCTAAAATAGTAGTCCTACCGACCATACCATTTGGTGTAAACACAGGTCAAATAGATGTTCCTTTTTGCATAAATATGAATCCCAGCACCCAGTATTTAGTTTTAAAAGATATTGTTCAGGTTTTAGATACCCATAAAATTAAAAAATTAGTAATTTTAAATGCTCATGGAGGCAACCATTTTAAACAGTTTATTCGTGAATTAAGCATCAGCTTTCCTGAAGTTTTTATTTGCGCCCTCAATTGGTGGCAAGTAACTTCTACTAAAAATTATTTTGAGGAACCCGGCGATCATGCGGGAGAATTAGAAACTGCTGTGGTCATGCATTTAACTCCTGAGCTCGTTTTACCACTTTCTGAAGCAGGTAATGGTAATTCAAAAAGGTTTAGAATTAAGGCTTTAAATGAAAGTTGGATAGCTGTACAACGCGAATGGACTAAAATAACAGCCGATACTGGCGTAGGAAACCCAAAAGAAGCCACAGCGGAAAAGGGAAAATTATTTTTTGAAAAAACAACTTCGATAATTAGTGATTTCCTTGAAAAATTATACCATCAAAATGCGAATGACATGTACGAATAAAACACAGTAAAACCCTTATTTTTTATAAAGTTGATTTATACACCCCTACCCCTTATTGTTATTATTTTTTTTAATGAAGTACCAAAAACAAAGTGATTTTAGCGAATATGCTGAAGTTATGGTCAATTAATCCCAGGCCATTTTAAATGGAGCGTCTTCCATTCGATTCCCTTTCTCATCATCACAGACTGCATAATTAAACCCAGATCTAAGGCTATACCCCCCATGTTCTCCTTTTTTATTGATAGCTATAAATCCCACTTGGAGGTATTCCATATCCTTATGATTTTTGTGTTTGGTATAAATACGTTCAACAATTTCTTTACAGGCATCATAAGGCGATTTCCCTTGTCGCATTAGTTCCACCACCATAGCGCTGCCAGCAGTTCTAATAACCGCTTCACCTAAACCTGTGGCCGCTGCAGCACCTACTTCATTATCTAAAAACAATCCCGCTCCGATAATCGGCGAGTCACCTACTCGACCATGCATTTTCCAAGCGGCGCCACTAGTGGTACATCCTCCTGAAATATTGCCATCTACATCTAAAACCAACATACTAATAGTATCGTGATTTTCCATATTGATGACTGGCTTATATTTTGATTCTTCTAACCATTTTTCCCAGTCCTTTTTAGCTTCCTCGGTCAATAAATTTTCTTCTTCAAAACCTTCGGATAAAGCAAACTGAAGTGCTCCTATGCCCGATAACATTACGTGAGGTGTCTTCTGCATTACTTTTTTAGCTACAGAAATAGGATGTTTTATGCCTTGTAAAAAAGATACAGCTCCACAATCACTATGGTGATCCATAATACAAGCATCTAGGGTTACTTTTCCTTCTCGGTCAGGAAAACCACCATAACCAACACTTCGTATTTTTGGATCTGCTTCAGGAATTCGCATACCTGCTTCGATAGCATCTATGGTGGATGCTCCACTCTTTAAGTTTTTCCAAGTCTCTTCATTTGCAGGTAAACCATGGTTCCAAGTAGAAATAATGAGGGGCTTCCGTTGATTTTTTGGGGCCAGGGTCGTTGTTCCCAATGATTCCCTTTTACTTCTAAAACTTGATAAGGCCGTAACTCCTATGGTGCCGAGCAAAGAGGCTTTGATAAATTTTCTTCTGTTAGACATATCCTAAATAGCTGTAAGTATATATTATACGCCTAAAGATACATTGAAATTTGGTTTTAGATCTATTGTTACCCTATGGAATCATCAATACCTGAGAATCTAATGACCACAAGTGAGAAGCTTAACAGAAAAAAAAAGGTTTCTGTACCCAAAAAAAAATCAAAGCGTTTAAGTCGGCGCATGCTAAAAAAATAGTTTATCGTATATTCATAATGCTACTATTATCCATCATTTCTTGCTTCGCACTGATGAAAGATTAGCGACTTTGACGTCAACTAAATAAAATTGAATTCCGGTTATTCTAAGATTAAACAAAAAATAATATTCCTTTTAAATGAATGATGATTGATTAAAACTTTATTAAATTTGCACCAATTATGGCCCACGTGGTGAAATTGGTAGACATGCCACCTTGAGGGGGTGGTGTTCGCAAGGACGTGCTAGTTCGAATCTAGTCGTGGGCACAAAAACCATTTAAGACTCACTTAAATGGTTTTTTATTTTAAACAATTCTGCGCTTTACGATTTAAATTCTCAAAAATTAACGGCATTTTAACTTTGGAATGGTAAAATTTCGTAAATTTGTTTAACCTTTTATAAAAATACATGAACAACGTAAAAAAAACTTTTAGTATTCGAGATTTAGAAAATTTATCTGGAATTAAAGCGCACACTATTCGTATTTGGGAGAAAAGGTATCACTTATTTAGCCCTGAAAGAACAACGACCAACATTCGTACCTATAGTTTAAAAAGCCTTCAAAAATTATTAAATATCACCCTATTATATAATAACGGCTATAAAATATCAAAAATAGCCGACTTATCGGAAACAGAAATACCCGAAACCGTTAAGGAAGTAATTTCAAAAAAAACGGTGAAGAATCACGCCATTAATTCGTTTAAGATGGCCATGATTAATTTTGATGCTACGCAATTTTCGAGCACGTATAATAAGTTATTAGAGGAAAGCTCTTTTAGAGACCTATTTTATGAGGTCTTTATTCCCTTGTTGAATGAATTGGGAATTTTATGGCAGACAGATACGATTAGTCCGTCTCACGAACATTTTATCACCAATTTAATTAAACAAAAAATCATCATCAATACAGAAAAACTACAGAGTACTGAACCTAGCAAGACAGATAAAACTTTTGTATTATTTCTCCCTGATAATGAAATTCATGATATTGGGCTACTTTATTTAAACTATGAAATAACCTTAAGAGGGTATAAAACTATTTATTTAGGTCAAACAATTCCTATCGAATCTTTGAAAGATTTAATGGGTTATTGTTCCAATGTGCATTTTATTTCTTATTTCACTGTAGAACCAAATAAAAATAAAATTCATAAATATATTGAGACGTTCAATACTAAAATAGGAGAAAATTATGATTTTACACTTTGGATTCTTGGACATCAAACGCAATTCTTAAAAGAAGAAGATTTAACACCACATATTAAAAAATTCAATTCTTTAGAAAAAATTATTAAAGAACTTAATTAAGTTATTTACCCTCAAAATAATTTATGAACCGTACAATTAGTATCATAGGATCAGGATTTTCCTCATTATCGGCCGCTTGCTATTTGGCCAAAGCGGGTTTTGATGTAAGCATCTATGAAAAAAATAATACTGTAGGTGGTAGGGCAAGACAACTAAAAAAGGACGGCTTTACTTTTGATATGGGACCAAGTTGGTATTGGATGCCAGATATCTTTGATAAGTTTTTTGCAGACTTTGGCAAAAAAACATCAGATTTTTATGCTTTAGACAAACTTAGTCCTGCATATAAAATATTTTTCCAAGACGATGTCATTACCATTGGCGATAGTCTCGACAAAATTGCTGTTGAATTTGAACGTATTGAAAAGGGAAGTTCAGTTCACCTTAAAACTTTTATCAAGCAAGCACAAGAAAACTATGACATTGCCATTAACAAAGTGGTTCTAAGACCAGGGTTATCTCCCCTAGAACTGGTCACTCCGGAAACCATCATGAGAGTGGATCAATTTTTTAAGACCATTAGTGGAGAAGTGCGTAAGAAATTTAAAAACCCTAAATTAGTTTCGACGCTTGAGTTTCCCGTTTTATTTTTAGGCGCTAAACCAAGTAAAACACCTTCTTTTTATAATTTTATGAATTATGCCGATTTTGGTTTAGGTACTTGGCACCCCAAAGGTGGTATGTACGAGATTATAAAAGCCATGAAAAGTTTAGCGGAAGAACTTGGGGTTACCATTCATACCGCTAGCCCTATTAGCAAAATAGTGGTAGAACAAGGCATAACGAAAGGTGTCATGTGCAACGGCCAGTTACAACCTGCGGATGTTGTACTCTCAGGTGCTGATTACCATCATTCCGAAACCCTTTTAGATGAACAATACCGTCAATATTCAGAAAAATACTGGGATACTAAAACCTTTGCTCCTTCATCCTTACTATTTTATGTTGGTTTTGATAAAAAAATAAGTGATGTGGAACATCATAATTTATTTTTTGATACGGATTTTGAATTGCATGCTGAGGAAATTTATGACTTCCCGAAATGGCCAAAGGACCCTTTATTTTATGCGAATTTCCCCTCAGTAACCGATAGTAGTATGGCCCCAGATGGGTGCGAAACAGCCTTTTTTTTAGTACCTATAGCTCCCAATTTAGAAGACACACCTGAGCTGAGAACACAATATTTTAACATGATATTGAAGAGATTTGAACGAAAAACAAATCAAAATGTCGAGAAAAATATTAAATTCATGGAGTCCTTTTGCGTAAAAGATTTTATTGAAGAATATAATAGTTACAAAGGAAACGCGTATGGATTAGCGAATACACTAACACAAACCGCTTTCTTAAGACCAAATCTAAAAAGCAAGAAAGTAAAAAACTTATTTTTTACAGGGCAATTAACCGTTCCTGGGCCGGGGGTGCCTCCAGCATTAATTTCTGGAAAATTAGTATCCGAATTAATACTGAAAAATTAATATAAAATGAGCCATCCTCTTAGCTTACTTAAAACCGGATGTTTAGGAAGCGAATTAGATCAGAGCTTGAAGAAAAAAACAAATATGAACAGATGAAAAGCATTTTTGACCATGTTTCCTTTAGCTGTAGTAAAACAGTTACAGAATCGTACAGTACCTCTTTTTCCCTTGCAACAAAAATGTTACACGCCAGCATTCGCGGTGATATTTATAACATTTATGGTTTTGTGCGTTTTGCTGATGAAATTGTAGATACTTTTCATGAGTATGACAAATCTTTTTTATTTAATAAATTTGAGCAAGACTTAGAAGAGGCACTAAACCATAAGATTAGTTTAAATCCTATTTTGAACGCATTTCAACACACGTACCATAAGTATCAAATACCACATCATTTAGTGGCTTCTTTTATGAAAAGTATGCGGATGGACTTGTCTAAAAAGATTTACAAAACCGATGAGGAGTACAAAGATTATATCTATGGTTCAGCAGATGTTGTGGGTCTCATGTGCTTAAAAGTGTTTGTAAATGGTGAGCAAGAAGCTTATGATAATCTTAAAACATCGGCAATGGCTTTAGGCTCCGCTTTTCAAAAAGTAAACTTTTTAAGAGACTTAAAAGATGATTTTGAAGGCTTAGACAGAACCTATTTTCCGAATACAAACTTAAGGGCCTTAGATGAAGTTTCTAAAAATAGAATTGTAGCTGAAATAAATGAAGATTTTAGCTTAGGTTACCAGGGAATAGCAAAGCTTCCAAATACAGCTAAATTTGGGGTGTACACCGCCTATAAATATTATTCAAAGTTATTACAAAAACTACAAAACACGCCGCCACTAGAAATTCAAAATACACGAATAAGAGTATCTAATTATCAAAAATTTGGGCTCTTAGCAAAATCATACGTTAATTACAAACTTAATTTAGTGCAATAATGACGCTTTTCATTGGAATAGTAATCTTCTTAGCAACCTTTGTGTTTATGGAATTTATGGCTTGGTTTAGCCATAAATACATTATGCATGGCTTTCTTTGGGTTTTACACAAAGATCACCACCATAAAGATCACGACTCGTGGTTTGAACGTAATGATGCTTTTTTTATTATTTATGCGGTTGTCAGTATGTCTTTTATTATGACGGCATCAAATACATGGTTTTGGTACGGATACCCCATAGGATTTGGAATTATGGCTTACGGGGCGGCTTACTTTTTAGTGCATGACATCTTTATTCATCAACGTTTTAAATTTCTTCGGAATGCTAATAACTGGTATGCCAGAGGGGTGCGTAGAGCCCACAAAATTCACCATAAACATTTAGGAAAGGAAAAAGGAGAGTGCTTCGGGATGCTTTTTGTACCCTTCAAATATTTTAAAAAATAATATGGCAAAAGCCATTGTAATCGGTGCAGGGATTGGTGGAATCGCTACGGCCTTGCGCTTAAATAAAAAAGGATACCAAGTCACCGTTATAGAAGCAAATGCCTATACGGGTGGCAAACTTCATGCCTTAAATTTAAAAGGGTACCGTTTCGATTTAGGCCCATCGCTATTTACTATGCCTCATTTAGTAGCGGAGCTCTTTGAGCTCTACAACTTAAAAACAGAAGATTATTTTCAATATACTAAGAAAGATATTCTTTGTAATTATTTCTGGGAAGACGGAAAGCGATTTTCAGTACAAGCCAACCAGAACGATTTCGTAAAAAATGCTTCAAAAGCCTTTAACGAGGATGAAACTGCTATTTCTAATTATCTACGTAAAAACAAAGAAAAGTACGATTTAACGGCTCGCTTATTTTTAGAGCATTCCTTACATAAAATTAAAACCTATTTATCGACAGATACCGTAAATGCTATTTTTAAAGTCGCAAAATTAGACACCAATAACAGTCTAGACGCCGTGAATAAAAAAGCCTTTAAAAATCCAAAAGTGATACAACTATTTAATAGGTACGCCACTTATAATGGCTCTTCACCCTATAAAACACCGGGAATAATGTCTATGATCCCGCATTTAGAGATGTATTTTGGCACCTACTACCCCAAAGGAGGAATGCATCAAATTAGCCAAAGTCTGTATCAATTGGCATTGCAGCAAGGAATAGTTTTTAAATTTAATGAAAAGGTAGAAGAAATTGTAGTCGCTAACAAAAAAGCTACGGGCGTTATATCCCAAAAAAACACCTATACGGCCGACCTAGTTATTTCTAACATGGATATTTATCCAACCTATAAAAAGTTACTAAAAAAACAAGTCCACCCAACCAAAACACTTGAACAAGAACGCTCTAGTTCTGCACTAATTTTTTACTGGGGAATTGCTAAAGAGTTTCCAGAATTAGACCTGCATAACATTCTCTTTTCTACATCGTACGAAAACGAATTTAAAGCTATCTTTGAAGACAAAACATTGATGAGCGACCCAACCGTTTACATAAATATCACCAGTAAAGAGGATAAAAAGGATGCTCCTACTGGTCATGAAAACTGGTTTGTAATGATTAATGCACCCGGTAATTACGGCCAAGATTGGGAAACCCTAGTGCAAAACGCACGTAGGCATATCATCACTAAAATAAATAGTATTTTAAAGGTAGATTTAGAGTCATTCATAACTGCAGAACATATATTGAGTCCTGTGGGTATTGAAAACAGCACTAGTTCTTACCGAGGAGCATTGTACGGTCCGGCTAGTAACACTAGATTTTCTGCTTTTTTAAGGCATCCAAACTTCAGTAGAAAAATTAAAAATTTATATTTTTGCGGAGGTTCCGTACATCCAGGTGGCGGCATACCCTTATGTTTACTATCAGCGAAAATAGTGGGCGACTTAGTGCCAAAAATAAATTAATGCGAGGTTTTAGTATGTTCAGTAAAAACAAATCTGCCATTGCCATTTGTAGTATATGGGTATTTCATATAGCGGCTATTATTGGGGTAAGCTTTGGACATCAAGATTGGTTTATTACAAAAACCCCCTTAAACTTAAGCATCAGTTTATTGCTATTTCTATGGGCATTCCCTATAAACAACATTAAAAGGTTCAGTGCTTTCGCAGTTTTTTTTGTTGGAGGATTTTTTGCAGAATGGTTGGGTGTAAACTACGGGATTTTATTTGGTGAATATGCCTATGGGGCTAATTTTGGATTAAAAATAGGTGGGGTTCCCCTTTTAATTGGAGCCTACTGGGCTTTATTAACCTTTGTTACCGGAAATATGATTTCGCATTTTACCAAAAGTGGCTGGATTCAAATTATTGGTGGAGCAATCTTAATGGTTTTGTTAGATTATTTCATGGAACAATTAGCGCCTGTATTCGATTATTGGACATTCGCTGGGAATGAAGCTCCTTTAGAAAATTATATTACTTGGTTTTCAATTGCCTTGTTATTTCAGCTGATTTTATTCCTTTCAAAAATAAAAGGTGATGTAAAATTATCCTTTCATTACTACGCCGTGCAATTATTATTTTTTGTTTTTTTCTATTTTACATTATCCTAGTCTGTTTTCAAAACATCTTTACCGCCCCAATGGCCAAGAGTCTTATAAGGCTGGAATCTCGAAAATAATTCTTCGTTATACCAATTTAGTTTACGTGTTTTTACAATAGCTTGCGCGTGTTCTTTACTTTTATAGGCAAAATCCATTAAAGCCTCTTTGTTTTTCCAAAGGCTAAACGTAGCCATTTGTGTAAGCGGAACTTCTCCAATACCCATAGTAAATAAAAGTCCGTCATTGTTTTTTAAAGGTTCTTGCGAGCTGGGTACATACCTCCAAAAAGTACGCAACATTTTAAATTTAATAGTAGCTCTCGTGATGACGGCAATAAACGGAATTGTTTCGTCTAAGCTTGTGCTTTTCTCAAACGGATTAGCTCCCGACCACTCCCCTTTTGCTACTATACTTTTCATGTATAGGGTATATTGTTCCTGACTATTTCGTTTGTATTTCTGATACAAAGAAGAGGTATTAAAAAAGTCATTGGCGGCTTCTTCATGATTCCATACCTGCAATAATCCGTATGTAGACCAATCTGGAGCCGGGTTAAAGCCTGGCTTACCACTTCCCATTAATTTATAAAAAGAAAGTCCTTTTGTCTTAGAGAGTGGATAGCGAGCGATGGGCATCATCATAAAGGCCCAAAATTTACTTCTAAGAGTAGGGTATTTAAAAAAAGTAAGCGTCGTAATTTGAGACATATTATTCTGCTAATAATCTATCTAAAGATACTCTAAAGGCATGACTATTCCAATCAGCAGCCCCTGTTTCAGCAACTATAATTTGACCCGTTTTACTGATCACAAAAGTTATTGGAATACTTCTAGATTCAAACGCGACAGGGGTAGCACTATTTTCATAATAAACGGGTAAAGTGTAGCCTTTTTTAGTTAAATAAGCGTTGACTTTTTCTTTCTCATCGTGCGCTACAAACAAAAAGCTTACTTTATCGGCATAATCATCATAGAGCTTTTGAAAACTTGGCATTTCTGCCACACAAGGCGGACACCACGTGGCCCAAACATTGAGAACGATCACTTTTCCTTTTCCTTCTTCAAAATTTAGGGTTTCACCCTCATTAGAAATCAATTGCCAACGATAATTGGCGACAAGCCTTTGATCCTCTACTTTAAGTTCAGTGGGACTAAAGGATACCAAGCGATTCACCATAACTTTAAGGTGAAAGCCTACAGGGGTAAACAACAACACCATTGCCGCTACAATAAGAAGAAGGTTAGAAATTTTCTTTTTCTCTAACTTCATTGTTCATTATTTGGCTAACAGCTTGTCGACAAGATTATAAATTTTAGTATTATCCCAATCGGCAATCCCTTTTTTATGGATAACAATATTGCCTTCTTTATCAATCAAATACGATGACGGAGCTTTTAAATAAGGTACAGCTGCCTTTTCACCAATAAACAGATAGGTTACAGGGAATGTTAGGTTTTGTTGTTGCATAAAAGCTTCAACAGGTTCTCGTTCTTCGTTTGTGATAATATAAAAATCTACTTCACCTTTATAGGCATCGTAAAACCTTTGAATACTTTGTAGTTCTGCTTCACAAGGAAGCACCCAAGATGCCCAAAAATTAACAAAGACTACCTTTCCTTTAGATTGTTTAAAATTAAAGAAATCCCAATTTTCATCTTTTAATCTCCAATCGTAATCTGTAATTTTATTTCGGTTTTCTTCGTCGGTAATAGAAGGGCTAAATGAAAATACTTTATTGAGTAGTACTTTGCTGTAATCGCCCAAAGGAGTTACGAAAAAGGAAAGTATAAAAGCGAAAAGCAGAATATTTAATATGGTTTTCTTTATGATTTTCATTCATCTTTAGATTTGTTCAAAACTAAAAAACTCTTGATGAATATCAAGAGTTTTATGAAATTAAAATTAATTTATTTTTAACTAGATGATCTGCCTTTATTTTGCTGAAGATGCATTCTCTTTTTTAATTACATTTAAAGCAGAACCTTCTCTGTACCAAGCTATTTGAGGTTGATTATAGGTATGATTCACCTTTATGGTATCTTTAGATTCGTCAGCATGTACCAGTTCAATAGTTAACTGCTTGTCTGGAGCAAAATCTGCAATATCCAAAAAGTTAAACGTATCATCTTCTTGAATTAGATCATAATCGGCTTCGTTAGCAAAGGTTAAACCAAGCATTCCTTGCTTTTTAAGGTTGGTTTCATGAATACGAGCAAAAGACTTTACCAATACGGCTGCAACCCCTAAATGTCTTGGCTCCATGGCAGCATGTTCTCTTGAAGAACCTTCGCCATAGTTATGATCACCTACAACAATACTTCTAATACCTGCTGCTTTGTAGGCGCGTGCCGTATCAGGAACACCACCAAATTCACCTGTTAATTGGTTTTTAACAAAATTTGTTTTCTTACCAAATGCATTAACTGCCCCAATTAAACAGTTGTTCGAGATATTATCTAAATGACCACGGAAACGCAACCATGGACCTGCCATAGAGATATGGTCTGTAGTACATTTTCCAAAGGCTTTGATTAATAACTTTACGCCCATTAAACTTTCGTCGCTAATAGGTGTAAATGGTTCTAAAAGCTGTAACCTTTCTGATTTTGGATCTACCTTAACAACTACAGAAGAACCATCTTCTTGTGGCGCCAAATACCCTGCATCTTCTACATCAAAACCAAGTGGTGGCAACTCAATACCTCTTGGCTCGTCTAATTTTACTTCTTCTCCATCTTCATTCAACAGCGTATCATTCATGGGGTCAAAATCTAACCTACCCGAGATGGCGATTGCCGCAACCATTTCTGGAGAACCAACGAAGGCATGTGTATTTGGGTTGCCATCTGCCCTTTTTGAGAAATTTCGGTTAAATGAGTGCACAATCGTATTCTTTTCTTCTCCTTTTAGATCGCTTCTATCCCACTGTCCAATACATGGACCACAAGCATTTGTAAATATGGTAGCGTCTAAATCTTCAAATATTTTTAAAATCCCATCGCGTTCTGCAGTAAAACGAATTTGCTCCGAACCTGGGTTAATTCCAAAATCGGACTTTGCCTTAATTTTTTTATCCACGGCTTGTTTTGCGATAGAAGCAGCTCTGGTTAAATCTTCATAAGAAGAGTTGGTACAAGAACCAATTAATCCCCAATCCACTTTAAGCGGCCAACCATGCTCTTTCGCTTTAGCTCCTAGCTCACCTACTGGAGTAGCTAAATCTGGAGTAAAAGGGCCATTTAAATGCGGACGCAAAGTGTCTAAATTAATTTCAATAACCTGATCAAAATAATCATTCGGGTTTGCGTATACCTCATCATCACCTGTTAAATATTCGCGTATTTTATTGGCTTCATCAGCAATATCACTACGATCGGTAGCGCGTAAATAACGCTCCATAGAATCATCATATCCAAAAGTAGAGGTTGTTGCGCCTATTTCTGCGCCCATATTACAAATAGTACCTTTACCAGTACAAGATAAATTTTTAGCTCCAGGCCCAAAATATTCTACAATAGCACCTGTACCACCTTTTACGGTTAAAATACCCGCAACTTTAAGTATTACATCTTTAGCGGAAGTCCAACCACTTAAGCTACCTGTTAATTTAACACCAATAAGTTTAGGGAATTTAAGCTCCCAAGCCATCCCGGCCATAACATCAACGGCATCCGCACCACCAACACCGATAGCGACCATACCTAAACCTCCTGCATTTACGGTATGTGAATCGGTCCCAATCATCATTCCGCCTGGAAATGCATAATTTTCTAAAACTACTTGATGTATAATACCTGCACCTGGTTTCCAGAAACCTATACCGTATTTATCGGAAACAGATTCTAAAAAATTAAAAACTTCTGCACTTGTTGAATTGGCAATTTTTAAATCGGCTGCTGCTCCGCTTTTTGCTTGAATCAAGTGATCACAGTGCGTTGTTGTTGGCACAGCCACTTTGTTTTTACCAGCTTGCATAAATTGCAATAAAGCCATTTGCGCTGTAGCATCTTGTAAAGCAATACGATCTGGAGCAAAATCTACATAATCTTTACCTCTTCTAAATACTTGTGATGGTGCACCATCCCAAAGGTGAGCATATAAAATTTTCTCGGAAAGTGTGAGTGGTTTACCAACAAGCTCACGTGCTTTGTCAACACGTTTAGGCATATCGGCGTACACCTTTTTTATCATATCTATATCAAATGCCATTTTAATGTATTTTAAATTATTGCAATTCCGTAAAATTACTAAAATCTAAAGGGGAAATAAAAAAAATAGCGCATTGATTGACTTGATTTTAAAATTTTTGGTATAAAGAAGTAAAAAAAAACGAATCCTATATTTTTTTAAGCCTTTTTTAGAGAAATTCTTTACGAAAACGTTTGAACCCGAACTAATAAATTACAATAACGCTCCGATAATCGCATCTTCAGAGATACCTTCCGCTTCTGCTTTGTAGTTTTTTATAATTCTATGGCGCAAAATACCCATGGCGACAGCTTTTACATCTTCGATATCCGGAGAAAATTTTCCGTGAATTGCAGCGTTGGCCTTAGCTGCTAAAATTAAATTTTGAGATGCTCTAGGACCTGCACCCCAATCAATATATTGCTTTACATAATCGGAAGCTGAAGCGATATTGGGCCTTGTACTATGTACTAATTTAACCGCATAATTCACCACATTATCGGGTACGGGAATTCTGCGAATTAAATGTTGAACTGCCACAATTTCCTCCGCTGTAAATAAGGCATTTATAGCAGGGCTATCATCGGAAGTAGTCGCTTTCACTATAGCCACTTCTTCTTCCATAGAGGGGTATTTTAATTCGATCGCAAACATAAAGCGATCTAATTGTGCTTCTGGCAAGGGGTATGTACCTTCTTGTTCAATTGGGTTTTGTGTTGCCAAAACAAAATAAGGAGACGCTAAGGGGTAATTTGTACCTGCAATGGTAACGGTTCGTTCTTGCATTGCCTCCAAGAGTGCAGCCTGAGTTTTTGGCGGTGTTCTATTGATTTCATCGGCCAGAATAATATTAGAAAAAACAGGCCCTTTGATAAACTTAAAAGTTCTATTTTGATCTAATATTTCGCTGCCCAGAATATCACTTGGCATTAAATCAGGCGTAAATTGAATCCGTTTAAAATCTAAACCTAAAGTTTTGGCAATGGTATGTACCATTAAGGTTTTGGCTAAGCCAGGTACGCCAATTAACAAAGAATGTCCGCCAGCATAAATACAAAGTAAAATTTGGTGTACAACAGCGTCTTGGCCTATGATTATTTTAGCAATTTCGTTTTTTAATGTCTGATGTTTTACAACAAGGTTTTCAATAGCCCTAACGTCTGACATATCCCTAGTTTTTTAACCAATTATTCGCGAAGTCACAATCCTTTCCTGTTGCACTTACACTAATATAGGTTTCTTCAATATGCTCTTTCATCCACTTTGCAATAGCATCAGCTCTTTTTTGAGTCAGGGCTAAATCTTGAATTTTTAAGTAGTCTTTTGCAAAATCTGCCACATGTTCATCATAGCGATTTGTGATTTTTAAAATCTTGTAACTCGTACCCTCCCTTGGATCTTCTTCTAAAAGCGGTTGCGATATTTCGTTATCTTTTAAATTACGAATCTGATTATACAATTGTGGATCAGGCATATTGGCAAGTTCAAACCTAGAACCGTAATCGATCGGGTTTCTTAACTGCCCTCCATCAAATTTAGTTTCTTTTTGATCTGAAAAATTTAAAGCGGCTTCGGCAAACGTGTATTTACCATCTATTATTTGTTGACGAATGCTATCAATCTCTATTTTAGATGCTCTTAGCGCTTCATCTGAAATTTTGGGAATCATTAAGATATGCCGAACATCTCGTTGTTGCCCTAGTATTTTATCTACAGTCAAAATATGATATCCAAACTGCGTTTTAAAAGGCTCCGACACTTCTCCTTCGGCTAAAGTAAAGGCAGCATCTTTAAACTCTTTTGCATATCCCGATTGTTTTGTAACCCCAGCGTATAATCCTCCATTGGGTTTAGATCCAGGATCTTCGGTATATAAAATTGCTTTAATGGCAAAACTTGACCCGTTTTCTAAAACATCCTCTCGAATTTTATTTAAGCGATCTATGACCTTTTGAACCTCTTCCTCAGAAGCCTCCGGCATTTTAGTTATTTGAGCGATTTCTAGCTCAGTACCAATCACAGGGCGTTGATCTTTTGGAATGTCATTAAAAAACTGACGTACTTCTTCAGGTGTAACCTCTACCTCTTCAACAATTTTACGCTGCATGCGCTCAGACAGCATACGCAACTTATTAATTTTATACAGCTCTTCTCTAAAGCTTTCTTCATCGGTTTTCTTATAAAAAGCTAATACTTTTTCTATAGAACCTACTTTACCAACCAATTGCTCTATTTGAGCATCACTATTTGCATTCACCTCATCATCAGCAACCAAGATACTGTCTTGAACCGCTTGATGCGCAAACAAACGATCTTCCATAAGTTTTCCTAAAAGTCCACAACGTGAAACCTCATCGGCAGAAACTCCTTGATTTCTTAAATCAATTAAGGTTTTATCGATATCAGATTCTAATATAAGATGCTCCCCAACAACGGCTGCAACACCATCAATCTTAACACGCTTAAAAGTGTTGACAGAATCGGTCAGCATACTTACATCAGCGGCTTTGGCTTCATTTTTCTCTAATAGCTGTTCTTCTTGAGCCTTGCTACTACCAATAGATAGTACTACCAAATACAGCGTAATAACATACTTAATCTTGTCCATAAACTTGAAATTCTTTGTCTTTAATTGCATCATCTATAATTTCGGTTTCTAACTTTCTCATCAATGCCAAACGCCTCCTATTTAATAACACTTGTTTAATAGTTGGTTTGATATAAGAAAGTGGAGAAATATCATTCGGATTCAAAACATTCGAAACCTTTGCCAAATATACCCCTAATGAATCCTGTAATTCAAAAAATTGTGATTTTTTTAAGTATCTATCCTCATTTTCAAGGGTTAAAGGTGGGATTTCGTTAATAACTCGTGAGGCTAGAACCCAAATAGAATCGTTATAATTTAATTTTCTAAATTGAATTCCAATCGAATCTAAAAACTTCCTATCGCCAGCATTAAATCGATCTAACCTTAAGGCTACATTCTCTTTATTTATAAACTGCAGCGGCAATTCTATAAACCTCAGCTGCACTAATTTTTCTTTAAGCTTAAAATTATCTTTTTCATTATCATAAAAAGCCTTGAGTTCATCATTGGAGATGATGGTATCTAATGATGTACTTACTAAAGCGTCCTTATAGGCTCTGGTATATAAGTCCGTTTTATAATTCTCTATTAAGTCATTAAACTCTTGTAACTTTTCTTCGGGTAAATTTATTTTTGATTTTGACAGCAACAGTTGTTTGGTCGCCCAATTGTTAATATAATTGGTCACAAAGGAGGCACTGTCTTCTTTGGAAATGTTGTTTTTCAGCAATTCGTTAATATCCTCTTTGTACAAATAGGTATTACCAACTCGTGCCAAAGGCTGTTTTTCAACCTCGCTTTTAAATATCATATCACAAGACAACACCAGTATAAAAGTGAAAAACGCCACCAGTAAGCGATTCGCTTTTGTCTTAAAATTATGAATTAACGTCATGTTGCAAAAATAAGAAATAACCAATGCTGTGCAAGTTCATAATTTCTAATAAAAATCAATTAATTTTAACCTTTTATTATCAAAATCACTTTTAATAATGCTATATTCATGGCAACTAACTTTTTATTTTCTGCTTCATCAGCACCCATGTGGCATTCCAATTTAAGGAACCTGCCTTAGATAGTAAAAAAGCGTACACACTGTTGTTTCATATAATTTTAGTAGAATGACAAAAAAAATGATAAAACTAATTTGGGATTTTAGAGGTCCAGCCGCTCATAAAACAGCAGAACATCATGAAATACATCTCAAGGAATATAGTAATGCGGAACCATTAAAACATCGAATTACAGGGCATAAAGTTTTAAATGACATGCATAGCATTGCCTATGTAGTTGTGGATGAATCTGAAATGATTTCTGTGAGAGATGCTTTGAAACCACACCGAGGGGAACTTTACACCGATCAATAAAAAATTATGATAATTATGAAAAAGCTATTCTTTGGTATGCTCTTAGGGGTATTCTTTTTGGCCTGCGCCGAGAAACAGAAACCCATTGAAAATCCTATTCAACAAGCATTCAAAAGTAATAATCCAGCTATTCAACAAGTTTTAGACCACTTAAAAAATCACGAAGTTCAAATTAAATTTACACAGATTGATCGCAAAAACGAGACCGTATTTTTTAAAGATTATGATTTTCAAGTAGACCCTAATCATTATTTCTACCCAGCGAGTACTGTGAAGTTTCCCGTGGCTGTTTTAGCCTTGGAAAAAATAAACAGCATGGTAAATTTTGATATGAATACTCGTTTTTATATCGAAGGGGATACTTTAGAAACAACGGTTGCCCAAGAAATAACAAAACTGTTTGCCGTGAGTGATAACGAAGCCTACAATCGCTTGTTCGAGTTTTTAGGGCAAGATGAAATTCAACAAAAATTAGAAGCTAAAGGCATTGAAAATGTGCGGATCTCGCATAGAGTTTCTACACCCAATGCTGACGATATTACCACGAGGGCTATTGTCTATTATGCAAATGATAGTACGACAAACATTACTAAAAAAATCATTAACAAACCCATAAAACCTTTAAAAATTGATCAGCTAAAAAAAGGAAAAGGCTATTTTGAAGAGGCTATACTAATTCAGGAACCATTTGATTTTAGTTTAAAAAATTACTACGCCATAGATGCGCAACATGAGGTTTTAAAACGCCTTATTTTTCCTGAAAAATTCGCGGCAGCGCAACGATTTACTATATCAAAGGACCAGCGTGACTTTCTTTTAGAGGCGATGCACAGGTTACCTAGAGAATTAGGGTATGATACCAAAGAATATTACGATAGTTATGTGAAGTTTTTCATGTATGGCGACAACCAAGAACCGATTCCTACAACGATCGAAATTTACAATAAGGTAGGCTATGCGTACGGTACATTAACCGATTGTGCCTATATTAAGGATACTGAAAACAAGATAGACTTTTTGATAACTGCAACTATTTTAGTCAATAAAAATGAAATTTTTAATGACAATGACTACGAATATGATACTGTTGGAATTCCGTTTTTAGCGGCGCTAGGGCGAGTGTTGTATCAACAAGAATTAGCACGTAAAAAATAAAGAAGCAATAAATAGGTTATAGTAGTATAACAACCAAGCTATGAATACCAACCAAGATCATATAAAAATGCTCGAACAAAAACTAGAATTGCTTTTATCAAAGCAAGAAGGTTTTGCTAAAGAGTTGATGGCCGTTTATAAAGAAATAGAACTGCTAAAAAAAGGAGCGTTAGTTGCTCCAGAAAAGCCAGCTGACGCTATTGAACCCATTCGTAAAGAAAAAACAATAGAAACTCCAGAGCCTATTGTGGTTCAAAGCAAGCCAGAAGCTATAAAACCTATCGAAAGCAGTGAAACATCTAAAATAGAAAACATAGTAGATCGGGCACCACAGAAAAGTTCGCTCCCGACACAAAAATCGAATTTAGAGAAATTTATCGGAGAAAATTTAATTAATAAAATAGGAATTTTAATTACAGTTATTGGAGTTGTTATTGGTGCAAAATACAGTATCGAAAATAATTTAGTTAGTCCCTTAACCAGAATTGTTTTAGGGTACCTTGTTGGTTTAGCCTTACTAGTTTTCGGGATTAAACTAAAAGCTAAATACCTCAATTATAGTGCTGTTTTAGTCAGTGGCGCTATTGCTATTTTATACTTTATTAGTTTTTCCGCCTATAGTTTATACGGGCTTTTACCGCAATTACCCACTTTTGTCTTGATGGTTTTATTTACCGTTTTTGCAGTAGTCAGCTCTTTACATTACAATAAGCAGATCATTGCACATATAGGTTTAGTGGGGGCTTATGCTGTTCCGTTTTTATTGAGTACAGGATCTGGCGATATACTAAGCTTATTTAGCTATATGGCGATTATAAATATTGGAATTTTAGTCGTTGCCTTTAAAAAATACTGGAAACCGCTTTATTATGTTGCTTTCGTGTTTACATGGCTCATGTATACCTTATGGTTATCCACCAAATACGTACAAGCCGATCATTTCACAATAGCGTTTAGTTTTGCTAGTTTATTTTTTGTCATTTTTTATATGGCATTTATGGGTTATAAGTTTTTCAAAAAAGAAAACTTCAATGCAGGAGATGTCATTATCGTATTCATAAATTCGTTTATCTTTTATGGCATTGGTTTTTATTTACTTTCAGAGAATGAAAATACTGAAGAACTATTAGGGTTATTTACACTTGCCAATGCCCTTATTCATTTTGTAGTGGCCACCCTAATTTTCAACCGAAAACTAGCGGATAAAAAGCTTTTTTACCTTATAGCCACTTTAGTATTAACATTTATTACCATAACAATTCCTGTTCAGTTAGATGGTTCTTGGGTGACCATTTTATGGGCTGTTGAAGCTGGTTTATTATTTTGGATAGGCCTCACTAAAAATATCAGCGTTTACAAAAAACTATCCTATATTTTAATGGTTTTAGCCTTCTTTAGTATTTTTCAAGATTGGGAAGTAGCTTATGAAAGGTATTATTCTTTAGATGAAAAAAAGGTGCCTCCATTTTTAAATAGTAACTTTTTAAGCTCATTAGTGGTGGTCATTTCTTTCGCAATAATCACTTGGTTATTTCACGCTAAAAAGTTTAGTGCAGCGCAAAGCGTATGGACCGGAATTCATCAAATAATGGCGATACTTGCGCCCCTATTTTTTTTAATTATTTTTTACTTCGCCATTTTCTTTGAAATTGATTCCTATTGGACTCAATTATTCAATGCTTCTATGCTGACCATAGCAGAGGTTGACGGACAAGAACTTACAAAATACAACTATAGTTTACGCGACTTTAATAGTATTTGGCTGGTAAATTATACTTTGCTGTTTTTTACAATACTATCTCTTGTAAATATCTTCAAAATTAAAAATAGGATGACAAGTATAGTGAACCTAGCAGTTAATGTTCTCGTTGTATTTATCTTTTTAAGCTTCGGACTTTACCTTATCAGCGAATTAAGAAGCGATTATAGTACCCAATATTTAGCAGCATATTACGACAATAGTTATCATGTAAGTATCCGGTACATTTCGTTTGTTTTTTTAGGAGGATTAATGTACGCTATCTACTTGTATAGCAAACAGCCTTTTGTAAAGCTGAATTTAAAAACTCCTTTTGAAATAGGATTTCATTTTACAATGCTGTGGTTATTAAGTAGTGAGTTATTACATTGGATGGATCTTGGAGGCATAAGCAATTCCTATAAAATGAATTTAAGCATTCTTTGGGGCGCCTATTCTTTATTCTTAGTGATTTTGGGTATCTGGAAACGTAAAAAGCACCTTAGAATCATAGGTATCATTTTATTTGGAGTTACCCTTATAAAATTGTTCTTTTATGATATTGCAGACTTAGATACCCTATCAAAAACTATTGTTTTTGTATCCCTGGGCGTATTACTATTAATCATTTCTTTTCTTTATAACAAGTACACTCAACAAATTGAAGATGAACCAAAAAGCGAATAAACTCCTCATCATTTTTATACTATTGAGCACTTGTTTAAGTGCTCAAATGGGCGATTATGCCTTCAAGAGAGAAATTAAGAATAACACAGAGCAGTGGCACCAGATAAGTCTACCTTATACGATTCACGAAAAAACTAAAAATACTTTAGGCGATATTCGTATTTATGGGATTACAGCTAATGATACGATTGAGGCTCCTTATGTTTTGAATATTAAGAGTCGTAAATCGATCATCAAAACTGTTGGTTTTGAATTGTTAAACCAAACCTTTACAAACGACCAATATTTATATACCTTTAAATTACCCAACAACAGCCCAATAAACGAGATTTTCTTAAATTTTGACACTTCTAATTTCGACTACAGAATTAAACTCGAAGGAAGTCAAAATCAACTTGACTGGTTTGCCATTAAAGATGATTATAGGATATTAGCCCTAGAAAATTCTAGTACGGATTATAGATTTACCACCCTAAAATTTCCAGAGTCCTCATTTTTGTATTACCGAGTAAGCGTAAATACAAAAGAAGATCCTGTTTTTACTGATGCAAAAATTTATGAAAACAACTCTGTTCCTGCGGATTATGAAAATTACGAACCAAAAAGTCTAAACATTGAACATTATAAAAAAACCAAAGAAACGGTGATCACTATAGAATTAGACAGAGCCTTACCTGTAAGTTATCTACAAATTAAGGTAAAGAACACTATTGATTACCTGAGACCAACCACTATAAGCTATGTGTTAGACAGTGTTAAAACTGAAAAAGGCTGGCATTATAATTATAGAAATTTGGCCAGTAGTGTTTTAAGCTCTTTAGATGATAATGAATTTACTTTTTTTAGTGAGAAAGCAAAGAAAATAAAAATCACGATTAACAATCAAGATAATGTGCCTTTAGACATTGATAGTGCCACTATTAAAGGCTATAAACATGAATTAATTGCACGGTTTAATAAACCTGCTACTTATTATCTCGTGTATGGTAATCCAAGGGCCTTAGAGCCTGTTTATGATATCAATACCATGGCAAACGTAGTTCCTACAACGGCAATCCCAGCCACACTGGGTAATGAACTCAGCATAGACAGATTCGAGGAAGACCTAACCAAACCTTTATTTGAAGATAAAAAATGGCTTTGGGGCATCATGATTTTAATCATTGGAACTATGCTATGGTTTACCGTGAGGATGATTAAGAAAGTTTAAGACTTAGGTATATTTAATTGGTATAAGCATTTGAATTAAATTTTAAATACCCACCCCTAACCCCTCCCAAGAGGGGAATAAAAAGCTTAGCGAAATCAATTATCTGAAGATAAATAATGGCTTTGGGGCATCATGATTTTAA
>CAXBCN010000009.1:0-110856 GCA_963974535.1 uncultured Cellulophaga sp. | reverse complement strand
ATATTTGATAACGAAAATTAATTAAAAACGGTCAACTCTAATCAGGGAAGTTCATTTCTTATGTTCCGTTTCTTTAACTAGTAGCAATCCCGCGAATCATACCTCCAAAAATAAAATAATGAAAAGGAACTATACTGTACCAGTATAGTCTTCCGCGTAAACCTCTGGGCCTAAATGTAGCCGTTTGGTGGAGCACGTTATGTTCGTCAATTCTAAACTCTAACCAAGCTTCTCCTGGCAGTCGCATTTCGGCAAAGAGCAGTAAACGTTTCTCTTTTTTATCGGCCAAAAGTACACGCCAAAAATCTAAGGCATCGCCAGCATATATTTTGTTAGAATGGGTTCTCCCTCTTCGCAAGCCAACACCTCCCGATATTTTATCGAGGAAGCCTCGAATTTTCCAGAGCCAATTCCCGTAATACCAACCTGTTTCTCCGCCAATTTTCCATATATTTTGTAATACCCTTTCAGGATCTGAAATTTTTAAGGTTTTGGTATCGGTCAATACGCCAAATTTAGGTACCTGAATAAACTTAGCTAAGTTTTTTTGAAAACGACCGCTGACCATACTGTCTTTCCAACTACTTACAACTAAGTTTTGTTCTATTTTTTTAAAGGCCATGTCTATAGCTTCGCGGTACGAGTAGGGTGTTATGCCTAATATTTCTTGTAGTCTTTTATCTTTAGCAACGACCTCCATTTTCATGCTATCTACTAAGTTGGCAGCTAACTTGTAGGAGGTCGAGGTAACGAAGTATAACCAGTACGAAGAAAGTTTGGGCGTCATAACTGGGACAGTTACAATCCAATTTTTAAAGCCTCTAGCGGCTGCATATTGGTGTAACATTTCTTTATACGTCAATACATTAGGACCGGCAATATCAAAGGAATCATTATAGGTTTTTTCGTTGCCTAAAACACCGGTTAAAAAGCTCATGACATCTCTAATGGCAATGGGTTGCGTTTTAGTGAGCACCCATTTTGGTGTAATCATGAAGGGCAATTTTTCGCATAAATCTCTTATAATTTCAAAAGAAGAACTACCAGAACCGACTATAATGCCAGCTCTTAATACCGTTAATTTAAAGCAGCCCTGATATAAAATATCTTCTACATTTTTTCTTGAACTTAAATGTTTGGACAGTTTTTCATCATTGACAATTCCACTTAAATAGATCACTTGAGTTACATTGGTTTGTGCCATGTACGCATTAAAATTATGCGCTGTTTGAGCCTCTTTTTTATCAAAATTCTGCGTTGAAGAACTCATGGAGTGCACTAAAAAATACGCAACATCTATATCTTTAGGAATTTTATTTTCGGCAACAGGCTCAAGAAAATCGATCTCAACGATGCTTATTTGTGCCCGTGTTTCTTTGTCAACAGAAAGTCTGGTTTGATCGCGAACTAGACAAATCACTTCGTGCCCAAGTTTTAATAGTTGGGGTAATAGCCGCATCCCGATATACCCATTCGCACCTGTAAGCAATATTTTCATCTGTTGAAATTTATTTGTTTTTAAATGCCAAGATATCACCCAAGTTAGCGCTGATGTTTATTCGGCATTTTAAATATACCTGTTGTCGACTGTGACTAAGGTACTTAATCTTTATCCGTTTTTTTGATCCTTTAATTTGGATATAAGCAAAGGATACAGCATTGTTTAATTGAATCTTGATAAAAGATTTTTATAAATCAGCTATTGAAGTTGGCGCATTGTCAGCTTTGTAATCTAAAATTTTTTTAAAAAACTTTTGAATGGCTTTTGTGTCCGATTTAACCTTAATAAAGTAATGATCTCTGTAAATAGAATATACCGCAAAGTCTCCTTTGTAAATTGTTAATTTATAAAAGGGAATGATCAAAGCATAGGATTCTAAACGAGACCTAAACCCCACAATAATTCCTTTTGGTCTTAGTTCAATATTGCAAACACTGGTGTTGTTGTCTAAAATCAACAAATTGTGAATTTCAATACTTGTTTGGGTAATAAAAAGCTTTGGCGAACCAATACCATTCATTTTCCAACGTTCTTTTAACGTAAAGGGTTTCCCTAATTCTTCATCAATTTTTCTAGAAACATCCTTGTCGTTATGAGATACATTTAGTAGCATAACTTAAAATCTTCTATTTACTGGCACTTTTTTACCATCTACCCTTTGTGCCAGCAGTTGTGCTTTGTTCGGCGAATCATCATCGTTGTCATTTGGGTTTATAAGTTTTTTAAGGGCAATCCATATCATTTGGGTAGTCTTCTTGAAAGAATTCAATTGATTTTCTTCTTGATAATTTATCATTTGCAAGTTTTTCTTATAAAGTTAAACAAATACAGCGGTATTAGTTCTTAATGTAATATTAAAAGCACAAAAAATGATTAGTTTTGCAGCCTTATAAGTCCATTTACTATGAATATTCAAGACCTATTAGAAGTTAAAGTTAAAGAAGCTGTTTTTAACGTATTTCAAGCTAGCCTACCAAACGTGGAGTTTCAACCTACCCGAAAAGATTTTGAAGGCGATATTACTGTTGTTGTTTTTCCCATGCTTCGCGTTGTCAAAGGCAATCCGGTGCACATAGGAGAGCAAATTGGTAGTTATTTGGTGGCTGAAGTGGAAGAGATCATCGCTTTTAATGTCATAAAAGGGTTTTTAAATTTAGTGATGAGTGATAAGTTTTACCTTGCTGCATTTCAAGAGATCAAGCACGATAGGGCCTTTGGACATTCAAAAACAAAAGAAAATGATGCTGTAATGGTAGAATTTTCTTCTCCAAATACAAATAAACCTTTGCATTTAGGTCATATTCGAAATAACTTATTGGGGTATTCAGTGGCAGAAATTTTAAAGGCAGCCGGTAAAAAAGTCTATAAAACTCAAATTATAAATGATCGTGGTATCCATATTTGCAAAAGTATGTTGGCTTGGCAGAAATTTGGCGCTGGAGAAACCCCAAAATCTGCGGGTTTAAAAGGGGATAAATTGGTTGGAAATTACTACGTAGCTTTTGACAAGGCCTACAAGAAAGAAATTGCAGCTTTAGTTGAAAAGGGCGTTGATAAAGCTAGTGCAGAAAAAGAAGCCCCCCTTTTACTAGAAGCCCAGCAAATGCTTTTAAAATGGGAGGCTGGTGACGAAGAGGTGGTGAACCTTTGGAAACAAATGAACCAATGGGTTTACGATGGTTTTGACGTAACCTATAAAAATTTAGGAGTAGATTTTGATACCTTATATTATGAAAGTGACACCTATTTATTAGGTAAGGATGTGGTTGCTGCTGGTTTAGAGAAAGGAGTTTTTTTTAAGAAAGATGATAATAGTGTATGGATAGATTTAACCGAAGATGGCTTAGATGAGAAGATAGTACTACGGTCTGATGGTACTGCGGTATATATGACTCAAGATATTGGTACTGCCATTCAGCGTGTAAAAGATTACCCTGATGTGGGTGGTATGGTTTATACGGTCGGAAATGAACAAGATTACCATTTTAAAGTCTTGTTTTTAATTCTGAAAAAATTAGGTTTCTCTTGGGCAGATAATTTATTTCATTTAAGTTATGGCATGGTTGATTTACCTAGTGGAAAAATGAAAAGTAGAGAGGGTACTGTCGTCGACGCTGACGATTTAATGGCAGATATGACCACCACGGCAGGGAATATTTCGGAGGAACTAGGCAAGCTCGAGGGCTACTCAGCAAACGAAAAAGAAGAATTATACCACATCATTGGCTTAGGAGCTTTAAAATATTATATCCTGAAAGTAGACCCTAAAAAGCGAATTTTATTTAACCCTGAAGAGTCTGTCGATTTTCAAGGAAATACGGGTCCTTTTATTCAATATACCTATGCTAGAATTCAGTCTATTTTAAGAAAAGCTACGGACTTAAATTTGTCTGACGATAGTTTACCGACAGAATTACATCCAAAGGAAAAGGAATTGTTAAAGCAATTGCAAGGATATCCTGAGACCATTCAATTGGCAGCAGTGAATTATAGTCCAGCCTTGATTGCAAATTACACCTATGATTTGGTCAAAGAATTTAATTCATTCTACCAAAACGTCTCTATTTTAGGGGAAGAAGATCATCTTAAAAGAGTATTTAGGATTCAATTATCTCAAAAAGTAGGAGAGGTTATTGCATCAGCCTTTAAATTATTGGGTATCGAGGTGCCTGATCGGATGTAATTTACGGCGAATATAATTCAAGAACTTATTGAGAATAAAAAAAGACCGCCCATGGGCGGTCTTTTTAGTTTGAGTTAGTTTAAAAAGCTAAATTAATTAGGCTTTTTCTGCTCTTGAAGCTACTGCTGCAGCATAAACTACAAGTCCAAAACCAATTTTGTTAACAGCATCTCCAATATTATAAATAACATCCATGTTTAAGCCCCATGTGCCCACAGCATCGTACCATCCTGGTGTACCTGCCATGTATCCTAAAGGATAAATAGCCCATCCTACCAATACGAACCAACATAGTGTTTTGTGGGCTTTTAAAACAGCCCCACCAGCAGATTCTGCTAACTTTTTAGCACTACCAAGCCAAATTTCATATACGATGTAGAAATAAGCGACACCAGAGAAAAAGCCCCATAAAGCTGGTCCAGTTCCTGTAGTGAAGATTGCCTCTCCGGCATATCCAGTCACTAACATTACAACAGAAGCTAAAATTAATTTCCACATTAAAGAAGGCTTAGCACCCGCTACCTTTAAAATCAGGTAAAATTCAACACACATTAATGGAACGGTAAGAACCCAGTCTACATATCTGAAAAATGTAGGAGATTCACCAACTACTGCCCAATAATCTCTCATGTACCAGTAGTGTACAGCAGCAATAAAAGTAATGATACCAGATATAAGTATCGAAGTTTTCCATTTTCTATCAAAATCATTCATAGATAAAAAGAAAAAGGCCGAAGCCGCCATCATGGCCATGCACCCTACAAAGAAGGTAAAGCCAACATAATCGTCAGTAGCCATCTTGGATACCAAAGAAATTGAATTTAAAAAATGTACCATAGTTGTTTTTTTAGATTAATTTTGTTTAATTTTAGTCCTGTAAAGTTAAACAATTATGTTTAATAAAAAAATAAAAAGATTAAACATTATGAAAAATAATACAACTATTATTTTTTCGAATTTGAGAAATACCTCGATCATAGGTACTTTTTTCTTTTTATGGTTAGCTATCACTTTTGAAGAATCTATTGAAAATATCTTTGCCTACTTGTTGATATTAACGTTTGGACTTGTTCATGGAGCCAATGATATTAAGTTAATAGAAAAGGTGGGGATTTTTAAAAAGGCGAATTTTTTGATCGTTTTAGTATACTATATCCTGTTTATACTTTTTAACTGTATTCTTTTTTATTTTATTCCGGCAGTGGCCCTTATACTTTTTGTTTTATTTAGTGCCTATCATTTTGGAGAGCAACACTGGCTTTCTAGTCTTAAGGAAACCAGTTTCATCCGATCCTTGTTTTTTCTCAGTTATGGTTTATTTATTTTTTTCTTACTGTTTAAAGCTCATAGTGCAGCAGTAAATGAAATTATTAGTGCTATCACAGGAGTGGCTTTTTCAACACAATTTTATACCAGTAGCCTAATACTTACTGCTGGTTTAGTGGTAGTATTGTTTGCAGTGCTCCATATTAAAAGGAATGTTTTTCGACAAATTGTGAAGGAATTATTTTTACTCCTTGTATTTTTTATCGTTTTCAATACCGCTTCATTGCTCTGGTCTTTTGCTATTTATTTTATCTTATGGCACTCTATACCTTCTTTAGTAGATCAAATATTTTTCTTGTATGGGAATTTTTCTTCTTCAAGTATCAAAAAATACATAAAGGCCTCGCTCTTTTACTGGCTGGTTGCAGTAATCGGTTTAGTCTTGGCTTTGTTTTTTCTGAAAGAGACGATGGAAGAATCCTTAGCACTTTTCTTTTCCTTTTTAGCTGCGATTACTTTTCCCCATGTATTAGTTATTAATAAACTAAACCATTCCTAAAAAAACACTCTAAAACTAATTTGCGGCGTAATGCCTAATGACAGGTTTTCAATGGTTTCAATTTCATTGGCATCATTTAAGCGGTAATAGGTATTTAAAATATTTTTTTGATCAAAAACATTTAAGACCGACGCACCCATGGTAGCTTTTATTGCTTTAGAGATTTTAAAATCATAGAGTAAAGAAACATCGGCTCTCAAATAATCAGGCAGTCTGCTACTATTCGTACTTTGGTAATTGATGACAAACGGAAAGGTGTTTGTGTTTAGTGCCGCACTACCTTCTTGCGGTTTTGTATATGGTCTTCCGGTTCTATAATTTAATCCAACGCCTAATTTTAAATCTTGAAAGGTGTAGGTACTCGCCAAAGTTAGGGTGTGGGTGATGTCTAAATTGTTAGGAAAATTAGAAGGCGTTAAGCTAGTAAACCTGTACCTATTATTATTGAAGGTATAGGTAAACCAATTACTAAGGGTTCTTGTTTTTTGATTGATTAAAAACTCTAGTCCATTTACAGTATATTGTCCAAGTTCTCCATTAAACTGGTCTTCATTTTGAAACCCTTGGGTTAAGGTACTAATTCCCTTAACAAATTTGTAGAAACCCTCAAGACCAACATATAATTTATTTTTATCGTAACTCATACCTATAGATGCTTGTTTGCTCTGCGTAATGGGCAAGGTATTTTCATCGGCTAAGACCCATCTTCTTTTTTCAATGCCTAAAAAGTTCTGTTTTAAATCGGTGACTTGATTGGTGGTTTGGCTCTTAAATTCTCCTTGGAAATTAATTTTTATATCCTCTACAAGGGTATAAGCCATATTAACTCTAGGTTCTATCACAACTTTTCGAAACGTATCGATATTTTCAATATAATTAGCCCTTACACCTCCACGTGCCCATAATTTTTTATTGTACGAGGTATAGGTAAACTCTGTGAATAGGGCATGCGTTCTAATAACCCCCTTGGAATTACTTCTAAAAGGTGGCTGTGTTACATTGGTAAAGTTGGTAATGCCAACTTCGCTAAATTGATAGCCATTTGCCCAATTCAATAGGTTTGAAAAGGTATACGATGAGTTCAGCTGAACAGCTGTTTCGAGAACTTGATTCCGTTGAGATAATTCTTGAACAGAATTTGATATCTTATTATCAGAATCTAAATTGTACCTAGTATAATAGATATTAACACCAGTTAAAAAATCAGGATGCCATTGACTTTCTAAATTAGCACCTATGGACAGGTTAGTTTGCTCTAAGGTGCTTTTTGTAGTTTCACTAGCAGTACTATTCTCTTCCTGGTAATCAAGTACATTATTTATGCTAATAAAGCTGAACCTAAGTTTTTGTTGTTCATTAATATCATACAACAGTTTACCCGTAAAATCGTAAAAGTAAAAATCTTCCTTCTGATTGATAACATCATTTGTATTTTGGTTCATCAACTCAGAATCTTGAAAAGCCCGATCAAAAAAACGTTGGTAGGTGGGGGTGTTGACAAAGTCAGTAATAGACCTTCTGCCAGAAAACTGTACACCTACTTTATTGGAGATTGGAATTTGGCCAAAAAAATCAGCACTTATAAAATTCATGCCCGCACTACCCAAAAGAGTATCCGAAAGGGTGTTTTTCGATACCATTTGAATAACGCTACTAACACCATCACCGTAGGCGGCACTAGTGCCATTTTTTATAATGGTTACTTTATCTGTCAAATAAGGATTAAATGCGGATATTAAACCAAAAAAGTGACCTGATTGATACATTTTAATGCCATCCCATAGGATTAAATTTTGGTCATTGGTGCCACCTCGAACATTGATATCAGAAACGGTTTCATCAATACTTTTTATTCCGGGTAGGGCTTGAATAGTTTGTAAAACATCGGGTTCAATCAATCCAGGTAGAATTCCGAAATTAGCGGTCCGCAGCAAAATACTTTCATCTTGTTGTTTTTTTAGACCCGTCGTTAAAAAATCGTAGACAATGACTTCATCTAGTTCCTGATAAATAGGGCTAAGCCATATTTTTTTGCAAGGGGTAGTACTTGTTAATTGGTCTGCGGATATATAATAAGGTTTAAAGCCTAAATATTTTATTTTTAAAATAGCCTTAGGCCCTATATTCTCAATAAAAAAACTACCATCACTTGTGGTGATGGTGGCTATGTTTTCTTCAAGAATCGTAATAGCGGCACCTTCTAACCCATTTTCAAGGTAATTTAAAACCGTGCCACAAACAGTAACTGTAGTCCTAGTTACTGTATAATAGCGTTCATTGAGTTGTTGAATGATTACTTGGCTTTGTACTTCAATATCTTTTAAAATCGCAGGGAGCTCTTTTGAAGTAGGCGCAATAATACGTATGGTTTCTAGATCTGTATCGACATAAGAGAATTTGATAGTAAACCTACTTTCAAGCTCGCTTAAATAGCTTAATAATGGAATGTATGTTTCTTGTTTTTCTTGTGCTTCACAAAAAAAACTACCAAAAATAAAAAAGAGGCTTAAAATGAAATTAAAAAATTTACGGTGCGTTTTTAGCATATAAAAGCACTTTATTTCCTTCTAAATTAAAATTTAATTGGGTAGGCTGACAAATACTTCGAAGCGCAAGATCTAAATCTTTGTGGCTGAAACTGCCTGTAAAAAGAGTGCTAAGGTCGATTTTTTTAGCGTCGATAGTGACGTTATATTGCCGTTCAAGCTCATTTAAAACAAAGCTTAATGGAATACTTTTAAAAGTACTTTCATTGCGAATCCAAGAAGGTTCAAGCATTTTAGTAGGTTGGCTATCGATTACTTTACCATAAAGCACTAAAAAAGAAGTTCCAGCCGGTAATTCTATTGTTTTTCTATCGTAGCTCACACGTACTAAACCTTCATAACACGTTACTTCAAAAAAATCTTTTCTACTCTTTACATTGAATTGAGTACCCAAAACTTGTACGCGTCCGTTTGCGGTGGCTACCGTAAATTGTTGTCCTTTAGCTACCTTAAAAAACGCTTCGCCCTGAAGTTTTATATCACGATTTGTTTCCCAATGTTTTTCGGTATAGCTAAGCTCAGAGTCGGCATTTAAGAGTACCTCAGAAGCATCTGGCAACAGCAATGACGTGTTTTCTGCTAAAGCTGTTTCAACCGTATTACTTTGGGAATTAAAATAAAAATAAGTACCAGTGAATAGCAAAGCTACGGCAGCTGCAATGCGCATTAATCTTTTAAACGGATGCATGGCAATGACTTTAGTCCTTTTAGTATTTCTTTTCAACGTACTATCAGATAAGGCCTTATCCATATTAAAACTTGGTTCTTTTAAACCTTCCGAAGTTTTAATAATTTTTTGATAGCTAGCAAACTCATCCGACTTTTGAAAAATCTCAAGTTCTTCTGCTGTTAGCTCATTCGCAAGCCATTTGGCTAAGTAATTTTCGTGCATAACTTATGCTTTATAGGTATATAACAATTGGCAAAGAAAAAACCCTACCTTAACGTTGTCAACTCAAATCCCTTCAATTTTCGATCTAAGTGTTTTTAGCGCTAAGTGCATCCTTTTTTCTATGGCCTTAATACTCACGTTTTCAATTTCAGCTATTTCCGCGTATTTTTTGCCGTCAATTCTGTTAAGCAAAAAAGTGGTCCTTTGATTTTCGGGTAAATCACTTAAGGCTTTATTTAACTTTTCTTGAAATTGTTTTTCTTCTAATAAATATTCAGGGGATTCATTTGTTACCCTTAGGGTATCATCTGCATACTTAAGGCGTACCTTTTCAGCTTTAAGTACATTTAAATAGAGATTTTGAGCAATGGTATATACAAACGATTTTGCTTTTGTGGGGCTTACTTTTGCACAATTTTCCCATAGTTTTAAAAAGGCTTCCTGCACGGCGTCATATGCCTTTTCTTCATTGCCAAATTTATAATAAATGTAGTTAAAGATCGTTTTAGAATGAGCTGTAAAAATAGATTTATATATTTCTTCCTTACACACATTCTCATCTTTGGCGCTCATATAATTCAGAGTTTTGTCAAATATATTTCAAAAAAACTTAATACTAAGGTAGGGTATTTTTAAACCTAGTTGTTTTTAAACTATAACAACATATTAAAACCCAATTTATTATGAAAACCGTATTTAAAAATCTTGCAACAATTTTCCTACTAGTGCTTGCAATTCTATTTAATGCATGCCAAAGTGAGTTTGAAGAATTACCAAACGCCGATGATCAAACGAGCATAACCGCAAATTCTGCCACAGCAACTTTAATTAAACAAGCTAGTGCTAATGATGGCTCTTTTGATAATATTGTGGATGGTTCTAGTTGTATCGCCATACAATTTCCATATACTGTAAAAATTAACGGTTTAGAAATTACAATAGATGCTATCGAAGATTTAAAACTCATAGAAAAGATTTTTGATGAGTTAGACGATGATAATGATATTCTTGATATTATTTTTCCAATTAACATAACCCTATCTGATTTCACAGAGATTACCATCAATAATGTAGAAGATTTAAGAGAATTAGCCTCCGACTGTATTGAAGGTGGAGGTGATGATGATATCGAATGTATAGATTTTGTGTACCCCTTAACCTTCTTTACTTTCGATGTTAATAATCAACAAACCGGTAATGTTGTTGTAGAGAGTGATAGAGAGTTACGTCGTTTCTTTCACAATTTAGAGGATGATGATATTGTAAGCTTAGATTTTCCAGTGCAGTTAGAATTGTATGATGGTCAAAAAATTACAGTTGAAAATAATGCAGAATTAGCAAATGCGTTAAGAAGCGCAAAGAACGCCTGTGATGAAGACGATGATGATGATTATAATGATGATGATTTTAATAAAGAACGATTAGATAATTATTTAATAGAATGTCCATTTTTAGTTCGAGAAGTAAAGAGAAATAATCAAGATCAAACAGATCGATACTTTGAATATGCCATGAATTTTAAAGAAAATGGAGAGGTTAAGGTATTTGATAGACAAGGTAACATTCTTAATGGAACTTGGACCAGCCGAGTAGGGGAAGAAAGAGTGTTGCTTACCTTAAGCTTCGAGGCTATAGTTGATTTTTCTTTAGAATGGTTTGTTTATGAAATCGAGGAAGGGAAAATTAAATTATTCGCTGGTGATGGCAATAAAATAATCATGAAAAGAAAATGTGATTTTGTAACAAATGTTCCTGAACGATTACGTACCATCTTAAAAGAGTGTAATTGGGATATTGAAAAGCTAATGGTAAATGGCGATCCAATTGAAGGTCTCGAAGATTACGAGTTTAAATTCAAGGCAGATAATAGGGTTAGCTTATTAAAAGATGACGGTACTGAATCTCAAGGTACTTGGGAGATAAAACTTAACGAACAAAACGTATTGGTCATGGCGCTTACAATGGATGCCGAAACCAACTTAAATTTAGAATGGCCAGTGGCAGAAGTGTATTCTGAGCGAGTAGTATTTGAACTGCCTGGAACAGCACCATATCAATTAATTATTGAGCGAAACTGTGATGAAGCTATAGTTTGCACAGAATCGTACATTAGTGATGTGTTACAAAATTGTAAATGGAAAATTACCAATGAAGATGGTACATTTTTTCAGGATTTAAAAATTGACTTCTCTAACAAAAATATTCATGTTCACAATCCTAATAATACAGTTGTAGACGAAGGAAACTGGGATATTGAAGGTACCACATTACGATGGAACGATTTGAGCATGACCCTTGCCAATTATATAGGGGATTGGAATGTCATTGAATGTGGGGATAACTTTTTTAAGCTAAAAAGAGGAGACGAAATTATTAAATTAACTAAAGTATGTGATTAATTTTAAGACTTAACTTGTTTTTAGACCTCACTTCTCAAGCCTTCATCGTATCGCTTATGAAGTACTCAGAACGGCCAAGTGCGGCAAGTCTGCGCAGAGGTGAACTTAATCTCAGAAAAGGCAGCCATAATAGCTGCCTTTTTTTGTGCTTATATTTTTTTGTGTGAAACAACAGACTTCCCGTTGTTATTATTAAATTTGCAACTCTTGATAATACTGTAAAACTATGTTTGATAATTTAAGCGAAAAGCTAGATAAAGCACTTCATGTTCTAAAGGGACATGGACAAATCACTGAAATTAATGTTGCTGAAACCTTAAAGGAAGTTCGTAGAGCTTTATTGGATGCCGATGTTAACTTTAAAATCGCTAAACAATTTACAAATACGGTAAAAGACAAGGCTTTAGGTCAAAATGTGTTAACTTCTTTACAGCCAGGCCAGTTAATGGTAAAATTGGTTAAAGATGAATTAACAACCTTAATGGGTGGCGAGGCAGAAGGCATCAATTTAGCTGCAAATCCTTCAGTAATTTTAATGTCTGGTTTGCAAGGTTCAGGTAAAACTACTTTTTCTGGCAAACTGGCTAATTTTTTAAAAACTAAAAAATCTAAAAAACCTTTATTGGTGGCCTGTGATGTGTACAGACCAGCAGCGGTTGATCAGTTACATGTGGTTGGCGATCAAATAGGTGTTGAAGTTTTTTCTGATCGAGGAAACACCGATCCTGTGGCGATTTCAAAAGCAGGTATCGCATATGCAAAAGCCAATGGTCATAATGTGGTGATCATAGATACGGCAGGTCGTTTGGCGGTTGACGAACAAATGATGAAAGAAATTGCCGATGTTCATAAAGCCATAAGGCCACAAGAAACTTTGTTCGTTGTAGATGCCATGACTGGGCAAGATGCCGTAAATACGGCTAAAGCTTTTAATGATATTCTGAATTTTGATGGGGTTATTCTAACAAAATTAGATGGTGATACGCGTGGTGGTGCCGCCATATCGATTAAGTCTGTTGTAAATAAACCCATTAAGTTTATTGGTACAGGAGAAAAAATGGATGCCATTGATGTGTTCTATCCTTCTCGTATGGCAGAGCGTATTTTAGGAATGGGTGATGTTGTTTCTTTGGTTGAACGAGCTCAGGAGCAATTTGATGAAGAGGAAAGCCGAAAGTTACAGAAGAAAATAGCAAAAAATCAGTTTGGTTTTGACGACTTTTTAAGTCAGATTCAGCAAATCAAGAAAATGGGAAGCATTAAAGATTTAATGGGGATGATCCCTGGTGCAGGGAAGGCATTAAAAGGCTTAGATGTAGATGATGATGCTTTTAAACATGTTGAAGCGATTATTCATTCGATGACGCCATTAGAACGCTCAACACCTTCAAAATTGGATGCCAGCAGAAAAAAGAGAATTGCTAAAGGCAGTGGTAGAAACATTCAAGAAGTTAACCAATTGCTAAAACAATTTGATCAAATGAGTAAAATGATGAAAATGATGCAAGGCGGTGGCGGCAAAAAAATGATGCAGATGATGGGTGCGATGAAAGGCATGAAATAATGAAACCGGTTCAAAAGAAATCATCAACGAATAACGAAACAAATGCAACTACTAGACGGCAAAAAAGTATCAAACGAAATTAAAGAAGAAATTGCAGCACAAGTGGCTAAAATGCGTGAACGAGGAGAAAAAGTTCCTCATTTAGCGGCCATACTTGTGGGTAATGATGGTGCAAGTTTAACGTATGTAGGGAGCAAGGTACGGTCATGTGAACGTGTGGGCTTTGAGTCTACTTTGGTTAAAATGCCAAGCACTACTTCTGAATTAGAACTTTTAAATAAAATTAAAGAACTAAATGAAGATGACCAAATCGATGGTTTTATAGTTCAATTGCCATTACCTCCACAAATTGATACGCAAAAAGTATTACTGGCTGTAGATCCTGATAAGGATGTTGACGGTTTTCACCCTATGAATTTCGGAAAAATGGCGCTTGACATGAGTACTTTTATTCCAGCAACACCGTTTGGAATTTTAGAGCTTTTAGAACGTTACAATGTAGATACGAAGGGTAAGCATACCGTAGTTATTGGTCGCAGTCATATTGTAGGTAGGCCCATGAGTATTTTAATGGGTCGTAAAGGTTGGCCTGGTAATTCAACGGTTACGTTAACCCACAGTCATACCAAAAACATAACACAAATAACTTCGCAGGCAGATATCATCATATCGGCACTAGGGGTGCCCAATTTTTTAAAAGCTGAAATGGTAAAAGACGACGCTGTTGTTATTGATGTAGGGATTACCAGAGTGGCCGATGATACCAAGGAAAAAGGCTATTATATTACGGGTGATGTAGATTTTAAAGCCGTAAGTAAAAAAGCATCATTTATCACCCCGGTTCCAGGTGGGGTTGGCCCAATGACCATTGCTATGCTATTAAAAAACACCTTATTGGCTAGAGAACGTCATAGAGGTAGAAAATAAACGAGCCTACCTATCCGTTATTTATTTAGCGTATTTTCTGTACCAACCGGCTGATTTACTACCACATGAATTTGAGTTTAGAACCTTTTTTTAATAATTCATTACACCTACTTTGTATAGCGGGTTTTGATGGCTATTTTAAAAAAGTAAACCCTGCTTTTGTTAGTCTTTTGGGTTATTCGGTAGAAGAACTCATGGATAACAAAATAAGTGATTTTATTTTTGAAGAAGATAGAGAATTAACCAAGGGTTTTAGAGAAAGTCTTATGAGTGGAACGCCACTCGTGAATTTTGAAAACAGGTATATCAGTAAAACCGGAAAAATTATTTGGCTCAATTGGACCTCCATTCCTTTAATCAACGAGCAACTCATTTACGCCTTAGCCAAAGATATAAGTTATAGAAAAAAGCTTGAAGGAGAGCGCGCCGCAGAATTTGTAAAGTTGGACAAAAAAAATCAAAACTTAAAAACCTTAAACTATAAAACCTCACATGATTTACGATCGCCAATAAATAATATATTGGCACTGAGTAATTTATTAAATTTAGAGGGTATCGTGGATCAAGAGAATGTCAAAATTCTTGAACTTATTAAAGTATCAGCAGAAGGTTTAAAGAAATCTTTAGACGACTATATCGATCATTTGAAACATGCTGATACCTTAGAAATACAAGAACAAGAACTTAGTTTTGAGCAGGTGCTTGGGGATGTTCAAAAAACCATAAGTACATTGATTGAATCTTCAAGGGCTGAGTTTACATGCGATTTTACAGCATTAGATACAATTTCTTTTAATCGTCCTTATTTGGAAAGTATCTTTTTAAATTTTATCAGCAATTCTATTAAGTTTGCTAAACCTAATAGTGTTCCAAAAATAAAAATTACTTCAAAAGTAGAAGGAGGTAGAAAAAAATTAATTTATTCCGATGCGGGTCTAGGCTTTGATATGAATAGTGTAGGGGATAAAATATTTGAAGTAAATCAAGGCTTTCATAACAATAAAGACAGTAAAGGCGTTGGCTTATACCTAGTACGCAATCACGTGCATAAACTAGGTGGCACAATTTGCGTAGAAAGTAAGGTTAATGTGGGAACTACCTTTACGATTACTTTTAAATAGCCTTCCTCAATAGATAGGCCTCATGGTTCGTTCAGATTATTTCGCAAATAACTGCTTCATATCTTTGAAGGCTTTAAATTCTAAAGCATTTCCTGCAGGGTCTAAAAAGAACATGGTGGCTTGCTCACCAACAAGACCTTTAAAGCGAATATAAGGTTCAATAACGAATTTAACGCCCTTAGCTTTTAAGGTTGTAGAAAAAGACTCAAACACTTCCCAAGGTAAAACTACACCATAATGAGGTACTGGAACAGCATGACCATCAACAGGATTGTGGTGCGTGGTTTCTGTTTCGTTTTTTGGTTTATAATGAATAACTAATTGATGTCCAAAAAAATTAAAGTCTACCCAATGATCACTACTTCTGCCTTCTTCACAATTTAAGATTTCGCGATAAAAGGTCCTGCATTCAGCCAAGTTATGAACAGGAATTGCAATATGAAAAGGGGTAACTGAGGTCATAATTTATTTTTTAATAAAAATAGTTTTTTATTCTGATTTCAAAAAATCTATAATTTGAATATTTACATCGTCTTGATGAAGGGAATGTCCTAAGCCTTGAGTTTTGAGTAAGGTGCTATTTTGCCAGTTTTTATGAATTCGTTCCGCGGCACTAAACGGTGCTATGGTGTCAAATTCATCGTGAACTAAAAGCCCTTTGGTTGAAAACTCACTTGAAAATTTTGAAATAGAAAAGTCCTCAAAAGAAAAACCATAGATTTGTTTAAAATACTCGTTTAGACTGTCTAGAACGGTATCATTAAATTTTAAAAGCTTTTGGTAATGTGCTATGATTTCAGAAAGTTCTGACGGTGATCCGAGCGACACCACTTTTTCAATAGTGTTGGTAGGATTTTTATATTGGTGGTACATACTCGTCATGCCACCCATAGAGTGACCAATAATATAATTCGGCTGGTAAAGCTCAATGACCCTTTCTGAACAGGCATTATAAATGGGCACATTTAAAAAATCCCCTGTCGAATTTCCATGAGCGGGAGCATCAAAAGCTACAATATTATAATCTTCTCGTTTTAAAAATTCAATTAAATTTTTCCATCTATAGACATTGCTTTCCCAGCCATGTAATAATAAAACGGTTTTTTTATTTCCTTTCCAGGTATAGGTTTGTAATTTTATATTTTCAGCACTAACTACTTCAGCTTTGGCCTTGTTTAAATAATTTTTTTGATGTTCTAAAATAGCACCTTTTCTGGGTGAAGAAAAAAGGACAAAGGCTTTTTTGGCTACTATATCCTTTGAAAATAGGGCTAAAGTGTTAAAGTAGCTTCCGTATGCCAGGGGTACTATAGTATTTATGATTTTCTTCATGAAGTAATATTATGCTTCTTCTCTGTGAACTTTCGTAAAATCAAAAGCGGGTAAGCAAATAGCAAGATACTCACATGCTTCAGTAAACGGATTGGAATATTGAACTCTCGTATTTTTTTCGATTTTAATCGACTCACCTGCTTCTAAAATGATAGTTTCTCCACTAATTATAAACTGCTTTTTGCCCTTTATAACAAAAGTATATTCATCAAATTCTGGTGTTTGAAAAGGTTCGCTCCATCCTGGAGGCGCCACCATTTTAGCAATGCTCAGCCCGTCATCGTTTGTACTAGGTTTACCGAAATGCTCCTCGATTTTCTTACCATCAGTTGTCGGGACACTAAAAGGAGATTTTTGAAGGGTATATTTTTTCATAAAATAAAAGGTGTAAATGTCGAATATCAAAAGTTAGTAGGTTCAGGGTTGAGGTTCAATTTTATTTTCACCTAAAAAGTGTAAACCAGAAACTTGAAACTTTTTTCAAAATCAGAAATGAACTATTCCCAAGCCAACATCATGTATTTTATTTTTGCAGCATCAGGTATTTGAACTTCTTCGATATTTAAACTAGAATCATATCTCAAACTTTCAGGTAATTCTTTTTTATCTATGGTAAAATAAAGTCCGGTTTCTTTTAAAAGGATGACCACATTATTCATCGAGGTAATGATCTTTTTTATAGCGTACTTTTCTTTTATATCTTTAAAGGTACTATTGATATTTAGCCCTTTTTCAGTAGTAAACCGAGGGTCATAAATACGAATATTTTCAATGGTTGCCGTGGAGTCATTAGTCGGTGTTAAGCTTAACAATGGTAAACCTCCTTTTTCAAAAACCTCTATTTTTTGGTACATTAAATCGGGGTTAATAATGGCCTTTTTATTGTTGACTGAATCATTTTTTATAGCTGTTTCAGTAGTCATGATCGAATTTAACTTCGGTATTCCTTCACTGGTGACAATAGAGTCTTCCGCAAAAATAGTCTCTAAATCGGTTACTTTTGTATTTTTGGTGATAAGCCCGAGACTGTCATTTTTAATCTTGAATTTAGGGTTTTCAGTAGAACAACCAATAAAAAATAAGGAGCTTGCCAAAAATGCAATAGATGATAAGTGTTTCATATAAAATGGTCTGTTTTTTTAGGTAATTTGAATTAACGCATTACTTTTTTTAGTACCCCTAAGACACCTCTAATAAAAGTAGCGCTCGTTAAAACTTTAATTACGGGATTCATCCTTGTGCTGGATGTTGTTCTTCGGGTGGAGCTGCTCTTTTTTGCATGGCTTTCTTCTTTTTGTGCAAGCTCTTCTACTTTTTCAATTTTTTTGTTTAAAATTTCATAAGCACTTTCACGGTCAATGATTTCGCTATATTTAGAAACGAGTGTAGAGTTGGTGATGACTTGTTTTAATTCTTTATCCGATAAAACATCCATTCTACTCATTGGCGCTCTAAGCATCGTTGCCGCTAAAGGGGTGGGTCTACCCTTTTCATCTAAGGCAGAGATTAAGGCCTCGCCAATCCCCAATGAAGTAAGTACTTCTTTGGTATCGTAAAATTCAGATTCGGGATAGTTTTCGGCAGTTAGTTTAATCGCTTTTCTATCGCGAGCGGTAAATGCTCTCAAGGCATGCTGTACTTTTAACCCAAGTTGAGCTAAAACTTCATTGGGCACATCAGTTGGGTTTTGTGTTACAAAATACAAGCCTATTCCTTTAGATCTAATGAGCTTTACGATACTTTCTATCTGATTTAAAAGCGCTTTGGAAGCTTCATTAAATATTAAATGCGCTTCATCTATAAATAAAATTAAATTTGGTTTATCGCTATCGCCTTGTTCAGGAAACGTATCATATATTTCCGCTAATAAACTCAACATAAAGGTGGAGAATAATTTAGGACGATCTTGAATGTCAGTTAATCGTAAAATATTAATATAGCCTTTTCCTTGAGCATCAACTCTGGTTAAATCATGAACATCAAAAGATTTTTCTCCGAAGAATAATTCAGCTCCTTGTTGCTCGAGTTCAATTATTTTTCTCAGAATAGTGCCTGTAGAGCTCGTATGTATCCTTCCATATTCTTTGGTAAACTCTTCTTTGCCTTCTTCGGTAGCATATTGCAATACTTTTTTAAAATCCTTTAAATCTAAAAGCGGATACTTATGATCATCACAATACTTAAATATAACAGCAACAATGCCTTCTTGGGCATCTGATAAGTCTAATATTCTCGAAAGCAAAACAGGACCAAACTCTGATACTGTAGCTCTAAGTTTTACACCATCTTGTTCAGATAGTGATAATATTTCAACAGGAAAGCTCTTTGCTTCAAAGGGGAGTCCTATTTTTGCGTGGCGCTCATCTATTTTTGCATGACCGGGGCTGGGTTGTGCCAAGCCACTTAAATCTCCTTTAAGATCCATCAATAAAACGGGAATTCCTTTCTCCGATAAATTTTCTGCAATTACTTGAAGCGTTTTGGTTTTTCCTGTACCAGTGGCTCCCGCAATAAGTCCGTGCCTATTTAAGGTTTTGAGGGGAATTTTTACGAAAGCATTGGTCATGGTTTCGCCATCTAAAATAGCAGAACCCATGGTAATATAATCGCCTTTGGTTGTGTATCCTTCTTCAATATGGGTAAAGAACTGCTCTTTAGTACTCATTTTTAACTATAGTTTCCGTAAAAATAAGGTAATTTTATACAATTAGAAAAACCAATATTAAATTTCATTTTTTAATTATAAAGTATTCGTGTCATGAAAAGTTATTTTATTTTTTTAGGTCTGTTGTTTTTCGTTTTTAATACCGCCGCGCAAGACAAAATGGCTGTCATTTATCACGAATCTCACGAGATAAAGAAACAATCAGCACCTTTTAGTGATGTTGTAGAAGTTGGAAATCTATTTTTTTTATCTGGTCAACTAGGGATGAATCATACCACAAGAACTTTAGTAGAAGGTGGTATAGTAGCAGAAACCACACAATCCATAAAAAATATTCAGGCAGTTTTGGAACATCATAAGATGGATTTATCGAATGTGGTAAAATGTACTGTTATTTTAAGCACTATGGATGATTTTGCAATTTTTAATGAAGTCTATAGCCAATATTTCACCAATAAACCAGCCAGGACAACTTTTGCCGCAAGCGGATTAGCCAGAAACGCTAAGATAGAAATTGAGGTTATAGCGGCTAAAAACTAGTTTGATACATGAATTATCATTAGCTCTTTCATTTCTTGGCTGTTCTTCGTAATGCCTAAAAAAAACAGTTTTCTAGGATCAGATAGCTATAGTTTAGGTAGCTTTCTAAATTCTTATTGTATCTTTGCAAAATGTTAGAAAATGAAGTTTTGGCATTAGTCAATAAAGGGGAAATGCTACCCTTAATGGAAGAATTTTACACCATTCAAGGCGAGGGTTTTCATAAAGGTACAGCAGCCTATTTTATTAGAGTTGGCGGTTGCGACGTGGGTTGCCATTGGTGCGACGTAAAAGAAAGTTGGAACGCGGAAACGCATCCCCCGACCGCTATACAAACTATTATTGATCATGCAGCGAAATATTCTGATACTATTGTAATTACTGGTGGTGAGCCGCTTACATGGGATATGGGGCCTTTAACAAGAGGTTTAAAAGATAAGAACCTTAAAACACATATTGAAACATCGGGAGCCTACCCACTTACGGGTATCTGGGATTGGATTTGCCTTTCGCCGAAGAAAAACAAGTTACCCGTCGGCAGAATTTACGATGAAGCACATGAGTTGAAAATTATTATTTTTAACAAGCACGATTTTATTTTTGCCGAAGAACAGGCCGCAAAAACAAATGGCAATTGTATTTTGTATTTACAGCCAGAATGGAGTGTACGTGATAAAGTGGTGCCTTTAATTGTCGATTATGTCATGAAAAATCCAAAATGGAAAGTCTCACTGCAAACACATAAATATTTAAATATCCCTTAGAACAGTGCTGGGTATTGGGTGTTAGGTTTTGGGTGAAAAGTTTCGGGGTTGTTTTTTTAGCATTAAATACTTGAAAATTTCTCGTATTTGATAGTTTAATTTCAAATTTTCAACTAACAACTAACGTCCACCATTCACATTTAAATCAAGCAAACATTCTGCATCATAATCGGGTACTTGTCCGTTTTTTGCAGTAATCATTTTACGCATACCCACACCGAATTCTAATTCAGCCCGCATTAAGCATCCATCTTGATTACAATGTTTGTTGCCAATTTCCTCGCCACTTACTTCATCAGTGGTAACACCTTCGTGCGGATTTACCATATCAGAACCTATGTTAACGAGTCCAAATAAATGCCCAAATTCGTGTAGTAAAGTGGCTGTTTCTACAGTCCCTGTTGAAATACGAGTGCTTTTGGCGGCTAAATTTATAATTGTAGATTCGTAAATCACCATTGAGGTGTTTCGGTAAACTGCTCCTAAGGTTACTAAATCGGCCTCAGGTTCATCATCATCAGAGGGTGCATCAGAGAAATAAATATAGACTGCCAAAGTTTTGCCTTGATTAAAAGCTGTTCGGTTTTTGGTTTCTAAATCAGCTACTTCTTGCAGTTTTAAGGTTTCTTTGTTTGGCGAATCAAGTTCTATATAGGTGATGTCTATGATTTCTTTAAAGGTTCGTTCTTTTAAAAACTCTACTAAATCGGCTATTGTGGTTGGGGAAGGTTTAAAGTCTTTTACATATCCAATTTCTATTTTTAATTTGTCAAATTTATCATTAGATAATAAGTCGTTCGCAGAATCTCCTATCGCTTTAAAGCTTGCGGGCTTGTCAATCGGTTGGTTGGCATCTGAATCCGTATCACTATTTGAATTTTTAGAACAACTAAAAACAAACAACAGAAGAAAGGCAAAAACAGTAAATAAATTCTTTTTCATAGTTTAAATGTAGTAAAAACGAACCCTACTTTATCAGAACGTTGGTAAAAACGTTCTATTATGTGTCTAAGCTAAGTTTAGCCAAATAGTCAAAATGCTCGCCCTCTTCTATCAGTTCACATTTTAAATTATTGGCTATGGCGGCTCGTTGTAAGGTATTGTAATCTACATAAAGCCAATCAAAAGTATTGCTTTTTTCTCCTTTATATTCCATAGTAAAGCTTACTTCGCCATAATAGGCTTTACCATCAGGAATCCAATAGCCACCATCTTCATCTTCATCAAACATATAAATTAAATCACTAGAGTCAACTATAATTTGCCCCTTAGGGTTTAAGAGGCTTTTTAAATGGCTAAAAAACCGATTTAAATTTGATAATTTCCCGACAATACCAATTCCGTTCATTAGTAATAAAAGAGTGTCAAAGGTTTCTCCTTTAAAATCGTAAATATCTACACATTTAGTAGCAATAATACCTCTTTCCTTACAAACTTCGATGGCACCCTTCGAATAATCTAAGGCCGTAACCCTGTGGTTTTTTTGCTGTAGGTACAAACTATGGCTTCCGGCACCGCAGCCAATATCTAAAATGTTGCCTTTGCACAAGGCTAGCGCCTTTTGTTCTAACTTAGGCATTTGTTTAAAGTCTCGAAATAAATAGGGTAGTGGCAGGCTATCTTCTTCCTCAAAAGATGAATAGGTAATGATGTCTGACGTGTAATTTCCATTTTGAAAGTCTAAAACTGCCTTTCCAAAAATATCCTTTGCCATTTATTTCGTATTTTGCAGCAAAAATCAGGTATTTAAATAACTTTAAAAAATAAAAGAGTAGGGCTTGGCATAGAATATAGATAATTGTAGTACTACTTACTAAATGCCCCGAAAAAATTCTTCAAAAAAAAGCTGTATAAAACAGGTAGCGTATTAAAGCAATGGACGATGAAATAGCCAAATTGCCTAAGCTCGCCAAAGGTAAGCATAGCGAAAACAAAAAATTCTTTTCAAAACTAAAGCAAAAGCCACCCAAGAATTTAGATTATTTGATGCAAGAATTGCATGAAAGTGAATTTGAAAGAACAGATTGTTTGGCATGTGCCAATTGTTGTAAAACCACAGGGCCACTTTTTACAACTATAGATATCGAACGAATTTCAAAACATTTTAAGCTAAAACCACAGCAGTTTATGGCTCAGTATTTGCGCCTTGATGAAGAAAATGATTATGTGTTACAACAAGTGCCTTGTACTTTTTTAGGAGCTGATAATTATTGTTCAATTTATGAGGTAAGACCAAAGGCTTGCCGTGAATTTCCACATACAAACCGTAAAAAGTTTCAGCAAATTAGTACTTTAACACTCAAAAATGTTGCGATTTGCCCAGCGGCTTTTGCTATTGTAGAAGCTATGAAAAAGAACATTAAGTTTTAATTTTTTTGTATTTTTATTCCTATGGAAGCACTGCTAACTTACTTTGAAACGATTCCCTCATTGCACCGTTCTTTGATTTTAGTGGGTGGTATAACTTTTTTTTGGCTTTTAGAAGGTGCTTTGCCCTTATTTAAATTCTCTTATAAAAAATGGAAACACGCCCTACCTAATCTCTTTTTTACTTTAACCACCATTATCATCAACTTTGCCTTAGCTTTTTTACTCTTAAAGACTAGTGATTGGACGGTAGCAAATAATTTTGGTGTGATTCATTGGGTGTCTTTACCGCTTTGGGCGTATATAGTGGTTGGCGTATTGTTGATGGATTTTATTGGTGCTTACGTGGCGCATTATGTAGAGCATAAAGTAAAGCCACTTTGGATGATACATTTAGTACATCATACGGATCACCACGTCGATACAACCACGGCTAACCGGCACCATCCGCTAGAGAGTATGATTCGTTTTACCTTTACACTATTGGCTGTTTTGGTGGTGGGTGCACCCATTGGTATTGTCATGTTATACCAATCACTTTCCTTAATATCCACACAATTTACCCATGCGAATATCAAATTACCTAAGAAAGTAGACGCAGCTATAAGTTGGGTATTGGTTTCTCCTGATATGCATAAAATACATCATCATTATGTGTTACCTTATACAGATAGTAATTACGGAAACATATTTTCACTCTGGGATCGCCTTTTTGGAACCTTTAGAAAGTTTGATCGTGATGCTATAGTGTATGGCGTCGATACTTTTCCCGATGAAGTTGAAAACAGTAATTTAAAATCACTTTTAAAACAGCCTTTTCATAGGTACAGAAAGCCTACAAGGGTTGAAGAGTAAGGTGTACAGAGTTTAGATGTGATCTGTAGCGAGTTTAAAATACTAAAGGTTATACCCATTGTGTAATAAAAATGTATTTTTGAAAAAGAAGTTATTTGATTTTTAAATTGAAGTGGTTTCACCTTTTAGTTTTTACAAAAAAGGATGAAGTTTTTAGCTCCTAAAAAATGTTTAAATGACCTTTCGCTTTAATCGTCTACAAAAAAAACTAAAAGTCTTCTAAGAAATTCTTAGCTAAAAAAACACATATTGAATTTAGAATATTTTATTGCAAAACGCTTGGCTTTTGGTAAAACTCATAGGAATGGAGTGTCAGGGCCTATTATAAAAATTGCCATTGCTGCTATCGCCATAAGTATTGTGATGATGCTTATTGCCATTGCTACTGGGGTTGGACTTAAAAAGAAAATCAGAGAAAAAGTAGCTGCTTTTAATGGGCATATTCAAATAAGTAATTATGATAATAACAGCTCAGAAGTGTCAGTGACACCTGTTTCTTTAGAGCAAGATTTTTATCCTGAATTTAAGTCCGTTCAAGGTATATCACATATTCAGGCAGTGGCTAGTAAAGGTGGCATTGTGAGAACTGATGACACGGTAGAAGGTATTTTAGCTAAAGGGGTAGGCGAAGATTATAATTGGAGTGTTTTTCAAGAATATTTGGTAGCAGGTCGTTTGCCCGATTACAGTGGCGAAAGAACCGATGAGGTCATGATTTCGAGCTTACTCGCCAATCGGTTAAAGTTAAAATTAGGGGATACCTTTTTTTCAGTTTTCCTAAGAGATAATGACCCGTCAAAAATACCAAATCAACAAAAATCAACCATTGTAGGTGTCTATGATAGCGGTTTTGAAGAGTTTGATGCCACTTATGTCTTTATGGATATTCGTCACATTCAACGGATGAATAAATGGGAGGAAAATCAAGTAGGTAATTTCGAAGTTTTTTTAAATGATTTTGATGATATAGATGAAAAAACGAATGAAATTTACGGACGAACTTTAGCTACATTAGACAGCAAATCAATAAAAAATAAATACGGACATATTTTTCAATGGATAGATCTTTTTGATTTTAATACCGCCCTAATTATAGGGATTATGATCATTGTGGGAGGTATTAATATGATTACCGCCTTACTCGTTTTAATTTTGGAGCGAACCCCTATGATTGGTGTTTTAAAAGCTTTAGGAGCGACAAATTGGAGTGTGCGTAAAATATTTTTGTTTAATGCAGCTTACCTTATTAGTGTAGGTTTGTTATTAGGGAATCTTTTTGGCTTAGGAATTTTATGGGTACAAGACAAATACCGGGTTTTTAAATTTCCGAACCCTAAAGAGTATTACATAGAATACATACCAGTACATATCGATTTTTTCTCCATACTTGTGCTTAATATAGGGGTTTTATTATTGTGTACTTTAATGCTTTTAATCCCCTCATATATTATTACTAAAATCTCGCCAGTAAAAGCGATAAAATTTGATTAAGGCTAAAATAATAGGGCTCATGAAAACAATGTTAAAATATTTATCTGTCTCATTTTTGGTTTTAGAAGTACTTGCTTCTTGTTCTAAAAATAATACAACAGGTGAGGGTTTTAAAAATGAAATAGTTCAAATTTCCCTTTTTAGAGTATTGACAAATGGCCATACCATTGTGGATAGTGTTATCGATAATTTTAGCTTAAACCAACTTGTGGATAATGTTGACGCCTATTACATCAGCACCTACCTGCCACAGGATAAGAATGAAAAATTAAAAATGGGGCCAATCTGGGATTTTAATATGGCCTTCGGGAATGCTGATTATTGTGGTGGCGGAACTACCAAGGTTTGGGCTTATAAATATAATGGGCGCCATGTTGGTAATATTTGGTTAATTTCTTTTGGCCTGGATAGATTGCTACAAGCCCCTGCTTTTGTGACGCAATTGCAGGTGTGATGGGAACAACTACGGAGTTGAAGCTTGGTGAATAGTGCTATCTTAGCAAGACTATCATCGTATAAACACCTCCTGAATAGCATGATTGCCAGAAATTAGAATTTTGAAAAGTGGGCTATTTAAGCCGTTTAAATTAGGCCAAATACTTTTGTAGTTCAAAGCTACGAGGTAGGAATACACTATTTAGAAAATGGGAGAACAACAAGAGCAAGTTGGATAGAAGCAGCGATAAAGAATCTTTAAGAAAATAAATTTAAAACCCTTCATTATGAAAAATAAATATCACATTGTTTTTCTGTTAATACTGACCTTAACAGGAAATGCATACGCTCAAAAATTATCAAAGATTGAGAAAAAAATTATTAGTTCGGTAGAAAAAAATAATGCGGATGCACGTTCTTTTCTAGAAAAAGTAGTCAATATAAATAGTGGGACTTTAAACCTTGAAGGTGTTAAAAAGGTGGGTTTTGTTTTTAAGGATGCCTTTGATGCCATAAATTTTAAAACGTCATGGATAGAAATGCCGCAAGAACTAAACCGTGCTGGGCACTTATTTGCAGAAACTTCTGGAAAAAAAGGAAAAAAACTGGTATTGATAGGGCATTTAGATACTGTTTTTGAAGCTGATAGCCCTTTTCAAACCTTTAAAATGATTAATGATAGTGTGGCACATGCACCTGGTGGAAATGATATGAAAGGGGGGAATGTGATTATTTTATACGCCTTAAAGGCCTTACATGAAAACGGACTTCTAAATGATGCTCAAATTATAGCCGCTTTTACAGGGGATGAAGAAAGTGCGGGAAAACCACTTGATATCAGTAGAAAAGATTTGATTGATGCTGCAAAACGCAGTGATATTGCTCTTGGTTTTGAGACCTCTACAGGTTTTAACTATGCAACAGTAGCCAGAAGAGGTTCCTCTGGTTGGGAGCTAGATGTGCAGGGAAAAAGAGCACATTCATCAGGTATTTTTAGTGAAAATACGGGTGTTGGTGCTATTTTTGAAATGTCACGTATTTTAAATAGTTTTTATGAAGACGTAAAAGGAGAAGAATTTTTAACCTTTAATCCCGGCGTATTATTAGGAGGAACCTTTGTTAGCTTTGATCCAAAAACCAGCAAAGGAACCGCTTTTGGCAAATCTAACGTCGTAGCACAAACCGCAATGGTGAAAGGTGGTCTTAGGTTTATGTCAGAGGAGCAAAAGGAAAGCACTCGGAATAAAATGCGCGACATTGTTGCCAATAATTTACCCAATACCAGTGCAACGATAAGTTTTACAGATAGCTATCCAGCTATGGAACCTACCGAAGGAAATCAACAATTATTGAAACAATTAAATCAAGTAAGTTTAGATTTGGGTCAAGGAGAAGTAGCAGCTTATGACCCTGGTAAAAGAGGCGCTGCAGACACTTCATTTGTTGCCGAATACGTTGCCTGTTTAGATGGTTTGGGTACCATGGGGTCAGGAGCACATACTCCTGAAGAAACGGTGAATCTAAATACCATTGAAGCGCTAACAAAAAGAACTGCCATCTTAATTTACAGACTTATTAATCAATAGTAGGGCATGACTAAATTATTTTTTAATACGACTACTTTAGAAATAGACGCAGGCGAACTGGTCAGTTATCAAGTGTATCAGCACGAGTTTATGCATCAAAAAGGAGATCCAGGTTGGCGAAGTGCGGATACAGAAATGTTTCCTATTATTGGGCCAACCGCCGATGCGAATTTTAGGGTTAGTACTCCAAAAGGAGCAGCAATTCAAGATCAACACGGTTTATTACGTGAATTAAAGTATCAGCTCATTGAATCGTCAGATACCAGCGCTCTTTTTAAGAAAAGCTATACCGCTCATACAAAAATTCAAAATTCAAAATATCCGGATAAATCAAGCGAAGCAGTAGTTACATGGCCTTATGATTTTGAGTTTTTGAAAAAGTTTGAACTAAACGAAAACGGTTTAAAAATCAGCTTTAGTATTTCTGGGGAGAAGAAGATGCCTTTTATGTTAGGATATCACCCTGCATTTCATCTCGTAACTTCCAATCCTACGATACAAACCGAAAATGATACCATTACCCTAGAAGAAGTTTTAGCCGTTGGAAGCCGGGCATTTCAAGTAGAAAATTGCGATGAAATTGTTTTAAAAGATAAACATTCCCTAAGGATCAAAACAAAAGGCTTTCACAACTTTATGCTTTGGACAGAAGTTCCAAATATGATATGCATAGAACCTATTACATTTTATCCCTATGAAGTGGAACAAAATAATTTAGACAAAGGATTTCGATTTTTAGATTCTAATTCTGAAGTATTTCAGGTTTTTTTATCCATTGAAAGCTAATATACTAAAGCGCTCAGGCTAGTTTCTTGACGCTAAAAGTAAAACAGTCTTGAATCTCACTGTTGAAGCTATGGAAAGTATATTTTTGAAAAACGTAACTAAGGTTACAAACTTTTTATTCATTAAACGGTACATTTGACCGATGAAAAAATACATACCCTTATTAGATTGGTTGCCTAACTACAAAAGGAGCAACCTACTAAAAGATCTTATCGGAGGTCTTACGGTGGGGATTATTTTAGTGCCACAAGGTATGGCTTATGCTATGATTGCTGGTTTGCCTCCTGTTTATGGATTGTATACGGCTTTAGTCCCTGTTTTTATGTACATGATATTAGGTACTTCAAAGCAAATTTCCGTTGGTCCCGTTGCAATGGATTCATTACTGGTTGCCGCTGGTTTGGGTGCTTTAGCCATAACGGGTATTGAAAATTATATTGCTATGGCTATCTTTTTAGCCTTTTTAGTAGGTAGTATTCAGTTGGTCTTGGGTGTTTTTAAAATGGGATTTTTGGTAAATTTCTTGTCCAAACCTGTTATTAGTGGCTTTACTTCAGCCGCCGCAATAGTGATCATATTTAGTCAATTAAAGCATTTGTTAGGCACAGCGATTGAAGGAAGTGCCAAATTTCATCAGCTGGTGATCAACGCTTTTCAAAACATCCCGAATACAAATAGCTATGACTTTGTCATAGGATTTGTAGGTATTATGACTATTCTTTTGTTCAAGAAATGGAACCCAAGAATTCCGTCTATTTTAATCGTAGTTGTAGCTAGTATTTTGGCTGTTTATTTCTTGAGATTAGAAAATTACGGGGTGCATATCGTCGGATCCATACCAACAGGGCTTCCAAGTTTTAAGTTGCCAGCGTTTCATTTAGATAAGGCCTTAGACTTGTGGCCCATGGCAATTACCTTGGCTTTAGTAGGTTATTTAGAAGCGATTTCCATTGGTAAGGCCTTAGAAGAAAAGTCAGGTGAAGATACTATTGAATCAAATCAAGAATTAGTAGCTTTAGGACTTTCCAATATGATCGGTTCTTTTTTTCAATCTTATATAGCAACAGCAAGTTTCTCGAGGTCTGCTATAAACGGAGCCGCCGGTGCTAAAACAAATTTATCGGCACTTTTTGGGATACTAATGGTCATAGGGACCTTGTTATTTTTAACGCCAATTTTTTACTATTTACCTAATGCAGCTTTGGCCAGCATCATTATGGTTTCTGTTTTTGGATTGATCGATGTTGCTTATGCAAAACAATTATGGACCAAGCGTAAAGATGAATTTGTAATTCTTTTCATCACCTTTTTAATCACTTTGTTTGTTGGGATTCCTGAAGGTATTTTAATTGGTGTTCTTAGTTCATTATTACTGATGGTGTACAGAACTTCAAACCCACATTTTGCAATTTTAGGAAATATAAAGGGAACAGATTATTATAAAAATGTAAACCGATTTGCGAAGGAAATTATCAATCGTGATGATTTGTTAATTGTCAGGTTTGATGCACAATTGTATTTTGGTAACAGTACTTTTTTTAAAAAACAACTCCTAAAAGAAGTAAAAAAGAAAGGATTACTTTTAAAAGCTGTTATTTTAAATGCGGAGGCCATCAATTATATTGATTCTACGGGTGCTGAAACCTTGGAAAAGGTAATTAGAGAAATACATCAAAAAAACATACAATTTTATATCGCAGGGGCCACAGGTCCGGCACGAGATATTATTTTTAATAGTGGTATTATCGGAGAATTACACAAAGAGTATTTGTTCGTTAGAATAAAAGAGGCAGTAGCTTTTTACGATGACCCATCGACCATTATCGCTTTGAGAGATAAAATAGCCTTTCAAAATCAATTTAAAGGCTAGTCAATGTGACCTAGGTTACTGACATTAAATGGCAGTAAGCCTATTTTTGCTGAGAAATGAATGAATCTTTGCAGGGTACTCTAGACGAGTAACCTAGTGCAATTTTTATAAAAATAAATAGATTATAGCTATGAAAATAGAACAAATATACACAGGATGTTTAGCACAAGGTGCTTATTATATTGAAAGTAAAGGCGAGGTGGCCATTATAGATCCCTTACGAGAAGTTCAGCCTTATATAAAAAGGGCAGCTGCTGACAAGGCAAAAATAAAGTACATTTTTGAAACTCATTTTCATGCTGATTTTGTTAGTGGGCATATTACCTTAGCCAAAGAAACAGGAGCGGACATCGTATATGGCCCCACCGCAAACCCGTCTTTTGAGTGCATCATAGCTGAGGACGGTCAAGTATTTAAATTAGGGGATATTAGCATTAAAGTTTTACATACACCAGGCCATACCATAGAAAGTTCAACCTTTCTTTTAAGGGATGAGAATGGAAAAGATCATGCTATTTTTTCAGGGGACACCTTGTTTTTAGGGGATGTAGGTAGACCCGATTTAGCGCAAAAATCCGCGAGTATGACGCAAGAAGAGTTGGCTGGTACTTTATTTGATAGTTTAAGAAGCAAAATTATGCCTTTGGCTGATGATGTTATTGTATATCCAGCCCATGGTGCTGGTTCTGCATGTGGCAAAAATATGATGAAAGAAACTGTAGATACCTTAGGCAACCAAAAGAAAATGAATTACGCCTTACGTAAAGACATGACGCGAAATGAATTTATAGAGGAAGTAACAGATGGTCTTTTGCCGCCACCAAAATACTTTCCATTAAATGTAAAAATGAATAAGGAGGGGTATGAAGATTTTAAGGATGTTCTCCAAAGAGGGGCTACAGCCTTATCACCTGATGCTTTTGAAATGGCAGCGAATGAAACAGGTGCCATTGTATTAGATGTTAGGCATCAAGACAGTTTTGTTCAAGGACATATTCCGAGGTCGATTTTTATTGGCTTAAATGGTGATTTCGCACCTTGGGTAGGCGCACTTATTGCCGATGTAGAACAACCCTTATTGTTAGTGACTCCAGAAGGTAATGAAGAAGAAGCTATTACCCGACTATCACGGGTTGGTTTTGATGGCACTATTGGGTTTTTAAAAGGTGGTTTTGAGGCATGGAAAAAAGCTTCAAAAGAATACGATACCATTACATCATTAACTGCCAAAGTGGTTGCCGAAACTATAAATGCTAAAAGCACTGCTGTATTTGATGTTCGAAAGGAAACCGAATATAGTTCAGAGCACCTATTAGATGCCGAAAATACTCCACTAAGTAATTTAAACGATTATCTAGCAGAATTTCCCGAGAAAGAAACATTCTTTATTCATTGTGCAGGAGGCTATCGTTCGGTAATTGCAGCATCGATACTAAAAAGTCGAGGTATCCATAATTTTATCGATATTGCAGGAGGTTTTGGTGCTTTAAAAGAAACCAACGTAGCGATGACAGAATACGTTTGTCCGACAACCCTTTAAGAGCCCCTAAGCTCCAAAGGGGGACTCCTAAAAAGCTAATATAATATTCCTATCCTTTGGAGGGGCTAGGGGAGGACCTTTTCTTATTCGTCTAAATTAGTTACATAGGTATCTTTTTTTTGATACTTTGAAATACAAAGAGTTCTAAGTTTTTTCTATGCGGGGCTTAAGGATACTTTGTGAAACGGAGCGAAATAATTAGTAAAGTAAATTTCACCAAGAAAAAGGTTTTTTGCAGAATCCTATCAAACACCCTAAAAAAAATCTCAATATGATTTTTATCATATTTTTCAAGGAGTTGTTACTGTAATTTAGCCTCATAATTTAATGCTTCAAGATGATGAATCAACTCGCTATATCTTTAGTAAATTGGAACAATGGAATTATAATGATAGGTATTTTTGCAGCCGTCGTCGTTGCTTTAATACTTATCCTTATCTCCTTTATGAACAGTGAAAGAAAAAAATAGCGCTATTTTAGTGTTCTAGCTGGAGTACAGTGCTATAAAAATTAATGATGTTCTAGTGGTTTTAGTGCTTATTCTGAAATAGGGATTAGTGCGCTGAAGGGAGCACATTTTTTATTTCTAGGATTTTTTCAGGAAATTTCGTGCTGTAGTTGGTGATGATTTGTTGGGTTTCAAAGGTGTTTTTTTGAAAAGTGATAGCATTAACTACATCATCTAAACCAGCTATGCTTTCTGTATTATCAATAAAACAATAGCCTTTGTAGACATTGTCTTGTACTAAAATTATTGCCGTTTCTTCGGGAGTCCTTCCCTTTTCTTTTATGATAAAATGGTTAGATTTTTCTTTCATCATACGTATTACAGCGATCACTTTAGCATTGTAATCTAGGATGTCTTCTGTTCCTCGGCAAATTCCGTCGCAACCTATGATGTCATAGTGGGAGCATTGTGAGATATTTTCTTGAAGATGGCAAAATTTAGGACAAAGGTTATAGGCCTTGCAGACCTCCTGCAAAAATATGCGACAATTTGTTTTGCTGTATAAGGTATAAAACGAGTTAGGGGCTAGGGCTAAGGTATTTGAGGCTAAGTGAAGAATACCATTCCTATCTTCATAACTAAAAATACCATAGGCTTGTATTTTTCTTTTTTGCGCTCGGTTATGTACGGGGTAATGCTGTTTTATAGCGTCTGACTCTAGTAATAATGCTAGAACTTCACTCCCTGATAACTCAAAATCGATAGCTGCGGTCTCTTGACACATGATAACTTCCCGTGAAGAATTATCATAAAAGTGGCTCAACACACGTTTTTTTATATCGATGGCTTTACCTACATAGATAATCTTACCATGTGCATTTTTAAAAAAATAAACACCAGGTTTTTTGGGTAGCTTATCAAAATCTTCTTTAGGTAAGTTTGGCGGTAAAGTAGCTTCTTGAGATTTGGCATTTAAAAAAGATGTGAAAACTTCAGAGGCATCGGTTGTTCGCAATAATTTTTCAAATAAAATAGTCGTTGCTTGTGCATCTCCACGAGCTCTATGTCTGTCTTTTAAAGGAATTTTTAATGCAGCACATAACTTTCCTAAACTGTAAGAATTATATCCGGGGAGAAGCTTTCTTGAAAGTCTCACTGTACATAGCTTTTTTCTTGAAAAATCAAGCCCCAGAGTTTTTAGTTCATTCTGGATAATGCGGTAATCAAAGTTTACATTGTGTGCAACAAAGATAGTGCCTTCAGTGATGCTTAAAATTTGGTCGGCTATTTCACAGAGTTTAGGAGCATTTCGAACCAAGTCATTATCAATACCTGTTAGTCCGGTAATAAAAAAAGGAATTTCACATTCTGGATTGACCAAGCTTGTAAATTCATCCACAACCGTATAACCATCAAATTTAAAAATAGAAATTTCGGTAATTTTACTTTCTTTAACTCCGTTTCCGGTGGTTTCTATGTCAACTATCGTATACAAAAATCAATTTTTAGGTAAAGTTACTGGTTTTTTTAGAAACTTATTTTTCTAATTAAATCTGTACAACATATTGTTTTTTTTACGTCATTTGTGGGCTAAATTAATGTGTTCAAACCTACTTGGAGAGCACTTTGAGAAGACTACTTAAATTTGGGTTTTTGACGATCTTGAAATCATTTTCAAAAACAATCTACGGGGTGGATCACCAAATAAATCAGCAGATTTCATTTCATCAAGCTACCATAGCCTTTACCTGTTTAGGTGCAGCGTTGAGGGTACCCGCGTATTTCACTAATACCTTTTTGCCGCACTAAGTAATTTTATTGTTTTGTTACCCTATTGTACAAGGTACTAAGGGTAATTTATATGTTGAGAGATTCAATTTGTTCCATTTAAAACTTTAAAACCATGATAAAAACAATAAGCATTTCTATTTTATTTTTTTTAACTTCATTCCTTTCTTTCTCGCAAGAAGAAATTACCGTAACCATTGTTTACGAAGGCCTAGAAGAAGGTGTGTATTATTTTTCTTCTGAAGAAGATTTCAGTACCTATGCTTTTTCAACAATAGAAGAAGCGGCAAGTAAAAAATATGTGTTAGCAGACCGCAAATTAATAGGGAAAATATTTAAAGTTACCTATACTACCGAAGAACTTGTGGATGAAGATAATGAACCTTACCAAGTGTTAACATTAAAAGATATAACACTTATTGAAAAAAAATAAGGTATACTTACAAGGTGATAATTTACGGGTCATACTGATACGGCCTTTTTATGATATGATGTTTAAACAAAAATAACTTTGAGTAAAGAAATTAATAGTAGAAAATTCCTTTTTATATCCCGTTGGGGAGAATCCTTAGACATTGCTCTGGCTACTTTGCAAGAAGGTAATGAGGTTAAAATGTATATAGAAGACAAGGCATCGCGAGAAATAGGCTATGGCTTTATCAAAAAAGTACAAGATTGGAAAAAGCATATAGATTGGGCAGATGTGCTCATTTTCGATTATACGGGCCATGGTAAAATATGCGAAGAATTACGAGCAAAGGGTAAGCTTGTCTTTGGCGGTACTAGCTATACGGACGCATTAGAGCTTGATCGAAATTTTGGTCAAGAAGAGTTAAAAAGGCATAAGATTAATATTTTACCGTTTAAAGAGTTTGCAACCTTTAAAGAGGCTATTAAGTATGTTGAAGCAAACCCTAATGCGTATGTGATAAAACCTTCGGGGGAAACACAAGAATTAAAGCAACTACTTTTTGTGGGTAACGATGATTCTGGACAAGATGTAATTCGTGTTCTTAAAGCCTATGAAAAGTCTTGGGGCGATGCTTTTGGTACCTTTCAGCTGCAACGAAAAGTAAAAGGTGTTGAAATTTCGGTTTCAGCTTTCTTTAATGGAACACAGTTTTTAAGCCCTATAAACATCACTTTCGAGCATAAAAAGTTATTTCCAAAGGAGCTGGGCGTTTCTACTGGTGAAATGGGTAGCAGTATGTTTTGGGTAAAAGATTCGCCTATTTTTGATAAAACGCTAAAAAAGTTTGAACCTATTTTGGCTAAAAATAAGTTCTGTGGGCATATTGATATCAATTGCATTGTAAATGGTAATGGTATTTATCCTTTAGAATTTACGTCTCGTTTTGGTTTTCCTCAGATTTTTATTCAAAGAGCCGGAATTACAGAGCCTTTTGGAGAGGTGTTGTATAAGGTAGCTACAGGAAAAAGTTTTCAAATTCAAGTAAAAAAAGGTTTCCAAGTAGGCGCTTTTGTAGTAGTACCTCCTTTTCCTTATGACGATAAAAAAACATTTGAATTGTTTTCAAAAGACGCTGTAGTTGTTTTAAAGAAAGATTCGATTGATGGAATTCACCCTATGCATTTGAAAAATGTAAATGGTCAATGGCTCATTACAGGGAATACAGGAATAGCTTTGATGGTCTCAGGAACAGGTTTAACCATGAAGGATGCTCAAAAAATGATGTATAATCGCATTCAAACCGTCATTATCAATAACTGTTATTACCGAACAGATATTGGTGATCGATGGTATGTAGATTCTGATAAACTATGGTCTTGGGGCTTATTATAACTAATGGATTTGACATTTAAAAAACATATAAAAGATCCGCAGCTTTTTTTTAAGTTGTTACCCAAATCTTGGCAAAACGGAATCGTGCCTTACTGGCAAAACTATGCTGAGATGGCCGAAATTTATACGCTTGAAGAAAATGGAAGTATTGTGGCTGGAGGTGTTATTTTCAAAGGGCTTTCGGAAGATGTAAAAGACTTTCAGGACGAAGCCAAATACTGGTTGAACTTGGGCTATTTTTATATTGGTTATGTGTGGGTCGTGAAGTCGAAGAGAGGACAAAATTTAGGATCCCAATGGATAAAAGAACTTTTAAAATACCATCCTCAAACCAATTTTTGGCTAACGATTGAAGAGGAAAAATTAAAAAATTTTTATCTTAAAAATGGATTTCGATTAATTAAAAAACTCCAAAAAGGGGACACTATGGAATGGGTTCTTGTATATGAAAATAAATAACCCCTTTTAATTTTAGGGAGCATATTCAAAATGAAAGCGCCATGTTAAAAGTTGAAAACCTTTTACCATGGCGCTTTTAAATTTAAATAAATTCTTTATTTCTTTTGTGCCTTGGCAAAAGCCTGAACTTCATCTAAAACACGCAGTAAGTTACCGCCCCAAAGTTGTGCTATTTCTTCTTCGGAATAGCCGCGCTCTACGAGTTCTAGTGTTACGTTTAAGGTTTCTGAAGCATCGGACCAGCCTTCAATACCACCACCACCATCAAAATCTGAACTAATCCCCACATGGTCTATACCAATAAGCTTTACTATATAATCAATGTGATCCACAAAATCAGCCACATCAACAGCTGGTGGAACATCGGGCTGGGTTGCCAACATTTCTTCTCCTATTTTTAAGACTTTGGCGTAGTTTTCTCTAAAAGCAGATTGGTCTTCCTTAGAGAGCGCTCTTAATTGTGAACGTTCGTACCATTTTATTTCTAAGGAATCGGCAATTTTTTCATACATAGTTTTTAGATATGCCGCTCTGGCTTCATGTTTTTCGGTATTCAAATAGGAACTGAAAGCTACCGTTTGTACAACACCACCATTTTTTTTCATCCACAACAATTGCTCGTCATCTAAATTTCTGCTGTGATCACATAGGGCTCTAGCCGAGGAGTGGGAGGCAATAATAGGTGTTTTCGATAAGCTAATCATTTGTTTTATCGCTTCTTTTGAAGGGTGAGAAACGTCAATCATAATCCCAAGTCGGTTCATTTCAGCCACCGCCTTTTTTCCCAATTCACTAAGTCCATTGTGCAACCAAATAGAATCGTTTTCACCGGTATTGGAATCCGAAAATTGGCTATGGCCATTATGAGCTAAAGAAATATAACGAGCCCCTAAATTGTAATATTTTTCAAAATTTGCCAAATCTTCTCCCATGGGGTAGGCGTTTTCTACACCAATCATAGCTACTTTTTTACCTTCGGCAACAATCTTACGAACGTCATCGGAGGTCAGGGCAAGACCAATTTGATCGGGAGCAAAATCTTCACAAAGTTGACGAATGGCTTTAAATTTTGCGAGTGCATTTTCAGCGCCTTTTGCATAGCCTTCACTCGTTAAAGTGTCTTGACCGGTATACACAATTAACCAAGCCACATCTAAACCACCTTCTTTCATTTTTGGAAGGTTTACTTGATTCTCAAGACGCTGGGTATAATTAATACTATCTGTAAAGTTAGCAACATTAATATCGTCATGCGTGTCGATAGTAATTACCTTTTCATGAATACGCTGCGCCTTTTCAAGGGTGGTTTCTACCATCGATTTTTGATTTTCTTTACAGGAAAATAAGGACAATACCATTAGCGTAATGGCAGTATAGTTTTTTAGATTTTTCATACGAATTATTTGAAATTAAACATACTCATTTTCTTTAGGATATAAAAAGAATAATTTAAAATAATGAACAATTTTATGCAAGCGTAACTAAAATTCTAATCCATAAGTGACTAAGAAGCTCCTGAAGTAAGGCCAAGAAAAACATCTTGGTTTGGCAATTTGGTTTATGATGCGTAAATGTAGTTCCCTATGTTTTCTGAGCAAGGCGCATAAAAATTAGCAACGCATTTTATAGAAGTAATAGGTTCTATATAATCGAAACATTTCTTTAAGGAAAAAGTGTTTCAACCATCGATTTTTATGGGCTTAGTTCTTTAATTATTCAGGGCAAGTGCCCCACTTTGGAATAAAATTTTCTGAAAGATTCGATGAGGTGGCAAAATTTAATGGTCTATTCGGAATTAAAGTAACACACCACCTGCTCAAATCTTGATTAAAGGCAATAGCATTATTAAACATACCTTCCATGTTTACCACATTTGATGTATTCCAATTACCAAGATCCTGATTGTAAGCATTGGTTTGGGCAAACATATAAGACATATTTGTAACCCTAGCCGTATTCCAAAACTTAAGATCTCCATTATACACCGATGCATTAAAAAACATATAACTCATGTTGATTACCCCACTCGTATCCCAACCGGTAATATCAGGCGTGATTGTTTGTTTGTCTCTAAACATATTGCTCAAATCTGTGACGTAGGTAGTGACTAATTTGGAAAGGTCTTCGCGCTGATCTGCAACAATTTCTCTAAGAAGTTCATTATCTACTATAAGGTACTGATTGCCATTTAAAATAGCTGTATCTCCTGGTTGAGCAGTAGAATAAGCTTTTATTGTTAAGCCATTTGAATCTAAATAAATGAGTGACTCATCTCCAGGAGGTGGGTCGATCGGACCTCCAGTGTTGTCGGGTACCGTCTCAAAAACTGCAGTTATGCTTTTAGCACTATTCATGACTACTTCTATTGGATTTTCAGTGAGCACCAAGTCTCCTTGCCAACCCACAAACGCCCAACCTTCTGAAGGTATGGCCGTGAGCTGAACCCTTGTTCCGAGACTATAGCTAGGACCATTTGCAGCGTTAATAGCTTCTTGTGACACGGTTCCTTCACCCTGCACCACAAGTGTAATATTAAATGTCTGATTTTCAGTTGGAAGTTCTGAGTCTGTCGGTATAGACTCACTTGAACTGCAAGACAGCAGAAAAGTAGTAAAATACAGTAGGAGGAAATGCTTTTTCATTTGGCAATGGTCTAATAATGAGCTTTTTTCAACAAATTTAAAGTAAAAATGTCATACTAGAAAAATCTCAACTTTTTTATAGCTTATAATTATGATTTTTTTGGAGTTGCGAAGCTGTTAAGGGAATTTCGTGTTTAAATTTGTACAGGAAGTTAGTACAATTATATAGCCTTAAATACTATACTATTGTAAAAAATAGTACTCGCGATTACCATCACTCTCTTTAATAGTTCAAAATACACCTTGCTACTAAAAGGAGGGTTTGGTAATTTTTCTTAGCGCTTGGGCTTTGCTCAGAAGTGCAGAAGGCTGAAACATCATTGGAATCCATAAATTCCATAGAAAAAACCATTCAGGCAATGTTCGTACATGTCATTTTTAACAAAAAGGCAGTAGGAGTCATGTGCAAATCAGTTCAATTGAGATTTGGGTAGATGAAGTGAAATTTAAATTTGCCTTAGAAAGGGCCGCTAAAGGTGGTTTTAAGGCAGTAAAATTCATGGCCGCAGAAGTATATTCACAATATTTTTTAGGACTATTCTTTAGGTTGTCCTTTGTGAGTATAAGGGATACCATGAAAAGAATTGGGTTTTCTTTGAAGTGCCTTGAAGTAAAAGCTTTTTTTTAATTCTCAGGGTAGCCTATCTTTTATAGTTAGGTTTTAAAAATGAGTACCCTTTTATTTTTTATGCTTACATTACAAGCACAAAAAAATAAAATGAAACGACTTTATCTCTTTTGGATCGCAATTTTTGCGATTCATTTTACCCTGCAATCTCAAGAAAATTATTTAGGTGATGGTCCTTATAGTCAATTAATTATTAGAGGCGTTACCTTGATCAATGGCGATGGTTCGCCACCTCGAGGACCAGTTGATATTGTGGTTGAAAACAATAAAATTGTTTCAATTCAAGTCGTGGGTTATCCGGGAGTAGCTATTGACGAAAAAGAACGCCCAAAATTGAAAAATGGAGCTAAAGAATTGGACGCCAATGGCATGTATTTAATGCCTGGATTTGTTGACATGCACGGGCACATAGGAGGAAATGCGCAAGGTGCAAGTCCAGAATATGTATTCAAATTATGGATGGCTCATGGCGTTACGACGGTTAGGCAGCCTAGTGGCATCAACGCAAAAGAATTGAAACAATTAAGTGCAAAAAATAAGATCATAGCACCAAGAATTTTTGATTATGTTGGTTTTGGTTCGGGCGCAAACAGCGCAATTAATACTCCTGAACAAGCTCGAGAATGGGTAAGAGACAATGCTAAAAATGGTGCAGATGGCATTAAATTTTTTGGTGCAGAACCAGAAATTATGAAAGCTGCTTTAGAAGAAAATAAAAAATTAGGCTTAGGTTCGGCTTGTCATCATGCGCAATTAAGTGTAGCTCGTTGGAATGTGTTGCATTCAGCAAGAGCGGGTTTAACCTCCATGGAACATTGGTATGGATTGCCGGAAGCCTTATTTGAAGACAAAACGGTACAAAACTATCCCTTGGATTATAATTACCAAAATGAGCAACATCGTTTTGAGGAAGCAGGAAAACTTTGGGCACAAGCAGCAAAACCTTATTCAGAACATTGGAATAATGTCATGAACGAATTATTAGCTTTAGATTTTACTTTAGATCCTACCTTTAATATTTACGAAGCAAGTAGAGATTTACACAAAGCTAGAAGAGCAGAATGGCATGAGGAGTATACCTTGCCATCTTTGTGGAAATTTTATGAGCCTAGCAAAATTTCACACGGATCTTATTGGCACAATTGGGGAACGGAACAAGAAGTGGCTTGGAAAAATAATTACCAATTATGGATGACTTTTGTCAACGAATATAAAAATAGAGGGGGTAGAGTTACCACAGGTTCAGATTCAGGATTTATTTATCAATTGTATGGTTTTGCGTATATCCGAGAGTTAGAGCTGCTACGAGAAGCAGGTTTTCATCCTTTAGAAATAATTCGATCAGCAACCTTAAATGGAGCCGAAGCTTTAGGCTGGCAAGATAAAATTGGTTCTGTTCAAATTGGAAAATTAGCAGATTTTGTAATTGTGGAAGAAAATCCATTACAAAATTTAAAAGTTTTATATGGAACTGGAGCTGTTCGTTTAACAGATGATAATAAGGTAGTGAGAGCTGGGGGCGTTAAATATACCATTAAAGACGGTATAATTTACGATGCTAAAAAGTTACTTGCCGATGTTAAAAACATGGTAGCTACTGAAAAAGCAAACACAAACTGGAAGTTGGTGCAACCTGGCATGAAGGAATAATTTTGTTTTTAAGCAAGGTCTGCTTAAATGAAATATCGTGGCAATAAAGGCTTGCTTTTGCGAAAGCTGTAGTGGCTTTATTGTTGTGCTTCGTTTTTGTTTGTAAAGTTTGGGAATTCAACAGAGTTTCAACATAGATGATAGGGAGCTATCCAGCTACCAATCGTTCTACTTTTTTTGTAGCACTGCTTTAACCTCAAGTGTTATTTGTGTGACACGATAGCATATAAAACAAAAAAATCTGTCCAAGTAAAATACCTGACAGATTTTTATTGTTTCAATACGCAAACCAGTTGCGCTTTAGTCGTGGAGCCGGAGAGAATCGAACTCTCGTCCAAACAAGCAATTACAAAGCTTTCTACATGTTTAGTTTTCATTTATTTTTCGATGCACAACCGACTGAAAACCGCCTATTGTACACTTAGCTTCTTAAATTTTAGTGATAGCATCAAAGCAATACTATCCTTGTGTTGACATTTCTGGTGCTCCTTAAAGAATCGCCGCCAACAAGGGCTATTCAGGAACATCTCGCTTCTCTACCTAGTAGAGACGAGGCTAAATCCTACTGTAATTCAGATTAAGCGGCAAGAGCGTAATTATTTTCGCCAATTAAAAGTGTGGAAAATGAGATTTACGAGCTGTAGCCCAGCGCTCGACATGCTTACATTGCCATTGGTCTCGCTGTCAAAACCAGTCGGCCCCATTGAATTAGACACCATGGTGTCAAGGTGAGTGTATAGATGTTGTCGATCTTAAATCAACAAGTTTTTTAACGTCACTTTTTTATTCTTGTCAACGAACTTGAAAATGCTAAATGAATTGTTTATTTTTCTAGCATAGCCGACAAATATACTTCAAAAAGTATTCCAAAAAAAGTTTTGCGTGCCATCTTGTCTTGTGTTATATTTACAACAATACACCTATGAATAGTTAAAATACTATTTTTTATGGTAGGTGCACATGAATAAAGCGAGTTTGTCCTCTTGGCTTTCACTCAGCAACAAATTCAAAACCAAGGTCAAAAAAAAGTGGTAGATAACTCACGCAACCAGAGTAAATAAAAGAAGTTTCTTTGATTGGAAATTGCTCTTTTTTTATTTTTAATTATTTTTACTCAAAATACATAAACTATGAAGTTCGGCATTATTAGAGAGCGCAAAAATCCACCAGATAAGCGTGTTGTTCTTTCACCGGAAGCCTGTAAAGAATTATTAAAAAACTATCCTGATGCAGCTATTATTGTCGAGCCATCACCTATAAGAACCTATCAAGATGCTGCTTATAAAGCAAAAGATATACCTGTTGCTTCGCGTATGGAAGATTGTGAGGTATTGCTTGGAGTAAAAGAAGTGCCTATAGAAAATCTATTACCTGATAAAAAGTATTTTTTCTTTTCACATACCATAAAAAAACAGGCCTACAACCGAAGCCTGTTGCAAGCTATTTTAGCTAAAAATATTGAGCTTTATGATCATGAAGTAATTACGAATGAAAACGGACAGCGTTTGGTGGCTTTTGGCCGATATGCTGGTATCGTAGGAGCGTATAATGGCGTTAGAGCATACGGACTCAAGTTCAACGCTTTTGAACTGCCTAAAGCTGAAAATTTAACTAATCAAGAAGCTTTGATAGCGGAACTTGCTAAAATCAAACTCCCAAATATTAAAATTTTATTGACAGGTAGAGGTAGGGTTGGTAATGGTGCTAAAGAAATGTTAGATGCAATGCAGCTTAAAAAAGTTTCGGTTAAGGAATATCTTGAAAAACAATTTTTAGAGCCTGTTTATTGCCAGATTGATGCTTCAGAATACAATAAACGTAAAGATGGTGTTCGAGGTAATAAGCAAGATTTTTTTGCCAATCCACAAGACTATGAATCTAACTTTTTTAGATTTACTAAAGTAACGGATTTTTATATAGCAGGGCATTTTTACGGTCAAGGAGCTCCTTATTTGTATACAAGAGAAGATGTAAAACACCCTGATTTTAAAATAAAGGTGGTCGCCGACGTAAGTTGTGACATCGATGGACCAGTAGCAACAACCATTAAACCTTCTACGATTGCCGATCCAATTTATGGTTATGATCCAAAAACTGAATCAGAAACAGACTTTAAACAGCCTGAGGCTATTGCTGTAATGGCTGTAGATAATTTGCCCTGCGAATTGCCGCGCGATGCCAGTGAAGGATTTGGAGAGGCTTTTTTAAAGCATGTAATTCCTGCTTTTTTTAATGGAGATAAAAACGGAGTTTTAGAACGTGCTAGGATGACACAAAATGGAAAACTCACCCCACGTTATGCGTATTTACAAGAATATGTTAATGGGAATTAAAAGAGTATGCACAACTTTTGAAAGGGTTTATCCTAGAAAGGCTAGCTCATCCATGAAGTCAAAAAAAGGAATTCTTTTTTAAAATGTTTTCATTCTTGCACTGCAAGTAGATAAAAAGTTAGGGCATTTTTGTTTCATGGCACTAGTGTATGTTGTGGCCGTTTCGACTAATTATGTACTAGCTTATGACGAGTTACAAGCTATTCACCGTTTTTCGGATAGCGACCAAGTTGCTTAGTAATTTCTCTAAATGGTCTAAATGCAACATATTGGCGCCGTCGCTTTTAGCCGTGGAAGGGTCAAAATGCGTTTCCATAAAAATACCGTCAGCACCAGTTACAATACCTGCTCTAGCAATAGTTTCAATCATATCTGGCCTTCCACCTGTAACACCGCTGGTTTGGTTGGGTTGTTGTAAGGAATGCGTAACGTCTAACACTACAGGAGCATAAGCCTTCATGGTCGGGATGCCTCTAAAATCTACAATCATATCTTTATAACCAAACATAGTACCCCTATCGGTAATCGTTACTTGTTCGTTACCAGAGTCGGTTACTTTAGTTACAGCGTGCTGCATGCTCTCGGGACTCATAAACTGTCCCTTTTTTAGATTAACGACTTTTCCTGTTTTGGCAGCTGCAACCACTAAATCGGTTTGGCGTACTAAAAAAGCGGGAATCTGTAGCACATCAACATATTCGGCCGCCATTAACGCATCACTAGTTTCATGAATATCGGTAACCGTAGGTACTTTAAAAGTTTCAGATACTTTTCGTAATATTTTTAGCGCTTTTTCATCACCAATACCAGAAAATGAATCCACACGACTGCGATTTGCCTTTTTAAAACTGCCTTTAAAGATATAGGGAATCTCTAATTTATCGGTAATGGTCATAATGCGATCTGCAATTCTCATGGCCATTTCTTCACCTTCTATAGCACATGGACCACATAAAAGAAAAAAATTATTACGATTCGTATATTTTAGTTGAGGAATTTTATCGAGCTTCATTTTAAATAAATTTTGAGTAGCAAAGATACTATTTTTGGACTGGTATTTGATGACTTTATAAAACAAACGAACTACTTCTAATTATGAAAAATTACCTTTTGACTGTCAGTTTACTGTTTATTTCCTTAGCATTTGCACAAAGCGATAAAAATGTAGAAGCGCAGCAGTTCAAAATAAATTTTATTAACCCTGGCGTAGAATATGAATTGGGAATCGCAAAGAACCAAACTATAGCTTTAGGTCTGGGTTTACAGTTTAGTGCCGTGGCTGCTAGTGATGATTTTTATTACGCTTTTCTACCCGCTATTAATGCGCAGTATCGTTATTTTTATAATATGGACAGACGAGTAAGCAAAGACAAATCTATATTAGGCAATTCCGGAAATTATTTAGCGGCTTCTGCCACAATGTTTACAGCAGATGTAATTATTGGAAATATTGATTCTGGATCTGGAACTGCGGGCTTTGTGGGACCCGTATATGGAATTCAAAGAACCTATCGAAAGGGCTTCAATTTCAATATAGAATTTGGAGTCGGACTTTATTTTGCCAGTGATGCTGATTTTCAATCGGTTGATACTGGATTTGGTCCTACATTAAGTTTTAGCCTAGGTTGGGTTCTTGGAAAAAATAAGAATCGTTAATACGATTAAATGCTCTAAAAATCAGCATACTAAAAAAATCACAACTTTAGTTTCCACTTCGAAAAATAGCAGTACCTTTGCGCCGAATTTTCGCAAAGAGAATTCCTTTAATTAAGTATTATGTCAGCAACAAAAAACATTGCGATTATTGCCCACGTAGATCACGGTAAAACTACCTTGGTAGATAAAATTATGTATCACTGTCAGTTGTTCAGAGAGAACCAAAATACAGGTGATTTAATATTAGATAATAACGATCTAGAACGTGAACGAGGTATTACCATTACTTCAAAAAACGTTTCAGTAGTGTATAAAGGTACTAAAATCAATATCATTGATACTCCTGGTCACGCCGATTTTGGTGGTGAAGTGGAGCGTGTTCTCAACATGGCAGATGGTGTTCTTTTATTAGTAGATGCTTTTGAAGGACCTATGCCGCAAACGCGTTTTGTTTTGCAAAAGGCTATTGATTTAGGTTTAAAGCCTTGTGTTGTAATTAATAAAGTAGATAAAGAAAACTGTACTCCCGAAGAAGTTCATGAAAAAGTTTTTGACCTCATGTTCGAGCTTGGTGCTGAGGAATGGCAGTTAGATTTCCCTACCGTTTATGGTTCTGCCAAAAATAATTGGATGAGCGATGATTGGAAAAATCAGACGGAAAACATTGAGCCATTATTGGATATGGTGATAGAACATATCCCAACTTTCGAAGCTAAAGAAGGGAATACACAAATGTTAATCACTTCTTTAGATTTCTCTTCCTTTACAGGACGTATCGCAATTGGTCGATTGCTAAGAGGTACATTAAAAGAAAATCAACAAGTTTCTTTGGTAAAAAGAGATGGTAGAATCGTAAAGACAAAAATAAAAGAATTATATACTTTTGAAGGTCTTGGGCGTCTTAAAGTTCAAGAAGTAAAAACTGGGGATATTTGTGCTATTGTAGGTTTAGAAGGTTTTGAAATTGGCGATACTGTTGCTGATATTGAAAACCCTGAAGCTTTAAAAACAATAGCTATCGATGAGCCTACGATGAGTATGTTGTTTACGATTAATGATAGTCCGTTTTTTGGTAAAGATGGAAAATTTGTAACCTCTCGTCATATTAAAGATCGTTTAGAGCGCGAATTGGAAAAAAATCTAGCCTTGCGTTTGAATGAAACCAACAGCGCGGATAAATTCTTAGTATTCGGAAGAGGTGTATTGCATTTATCGGTTTTAATAGAGACCATGCGTCGTGAAGGTTACGAATTACAAATAGGTCAACCACAAGTTATTATCAAAGAGATTGATGGTGTAAAATGTGAGCCTATTGAACAATTGACCATAGATTTACCAGAAGAAGTTTCGGGTAGAGCTGTAGAGATGGTATCCATAAGAAAGGGTGAAATGACTAGTATGGAGGCAAAAGGCAACCGAATGGTCTGCGAATTTTTAATTCCTTCAAGAGGTATTATTGGTTTGAGAAATCAATTGTTAACAGCCACGGCTGGTGAAGCTATCATGTCGCACCGATTTTTAGAATACCAACCCATGAAAGGTGATATTCCACAGCGTCAAAATGGCTCGTTAGTGTCTATGGAATTAGGGAAATCTATTCCTTATTCTATTGACAAATTACAAGATAGAGGTAAGTTTTTCGTAGATCCAGGAGAAGATATTTACGAAGGTCAAGTTATCGGCGAAAATTCTAGAGGCGATGATATGACGATCAACATTACCAAAACTAAAAAACTGTCTAACGTGCGTTCTTCAGGAGCAGATGATAAGGCTAAAATTATTCCGGCCATAAAGTTTTCATTAGAAGAAGCTTTAGAGTATATCCAAAAAGATGAATATGTTGAGGTAACGCCTAAGTTTATTCGTTTAAGAAAAATTCATTTAACTGAAAATGAGCGTAAGCGTAATAAAATCGCTTAATTTTCAAACACTATTTGCAAATAAAAAACCCAAGAGAATTCTCTTGGGTTTTTTTGTAATGTATTTTATGGGCTAACGACTACCAACCCACCAATAAAACGAATGAAATGAAATTGATACTTAATTTGGCAGTACTTATTTTTTTACTTTTTGTAGTTTCTTGTAAGGAAGCGCCAAAAGATTTAGAAACTGCACCTTCGCAAGAACTAATAGCGACAAGCTATGCCATCCCTCAAAAATGGATAGAAAATAGAGTAGCCACTGCAAAAGAAAATTTAAATGAAACCGAGGCAGGAAAAATAGTCTGGAAATCTATGGAAGCGCATGGTGGGCTAGATACTTGGTATGCCAATGGATATATATCATTTAGATTTGATTATCAACCTATAGACGGTTCTACACGAAGAAATACCTATCAAGTTATAGATACATGGAATAATAAAGCTAGACATACCGCTTATGCTGATAGCACCTCAAGTTTTGGTTGGGATGGTAAAGAGGCTTGGGTGAAGGCTAAAGATAGTACTACCTTTAAATATGACACTAAATTCTGGGCCTTAACGCCACTATATTTAGCGGCTTACCCCTTTATTTTGGATGGGGAAGGTGTTAACTTAGAACTACTAAAACAGAAAGTCTACAAAGATAAATTACAAGATGTAGTGAAAATTACTTTTGATGCCAATGTTGGCGATGCACCAGATGATTATTACGTACTTTATTTTGATGTAGAAACGCATATTATAAGTGCCATACGCTATATTGTTTCTTACCCTGAGTATTTCCCAAATGGTGGTCACTCCCCTGAAAAGATTATGGAAGTTACAGGTCAAACAGAAACAAATAGGATACTACTACCTAATGGCTTAAAAACCTATATGTTGACAGAAAATGAAGAAAAGGGTGAATATGTTACTAAAATTGATATTAGTGATGTGAGCTTCGTTACGCAAGTGCCTGATCAATTTTTTTCAAAACCGGCGAATGCAAAACTAGCTTCAGAAAAATAAAAAATTAAAAGGCCTCCCATGAAATTCATAGGAGGCCTTTTTTCATAAAAATAATATTAGGGTTTCTTTTTTAGTGCTGCTATGGCGGCGCCAATAATTCCTGCATAATTTTCTAATTCAGCAGCGACTACAGGAGTTTGTATTTTTACGCGATCTTTGAATTGATCAAAATCTTTTGAAGTGCCTCCTCCAAGGATGATTAAATCAGGCGATATAATCAAATCCACATGCTCTAAAAATTTATTAAATCGCTTTCCCCATTTCTTATAACTTAGTTTTTCTTGTTCCTTAATGGAGGCAGCGGCGTACAATTCAAATTTTTTATGCTCTCGATATGGAATTTGTCCTAATTCAAAATTCGGAAGTAACTCGCCATTCCAAAAGGCACCACTCCCTAAACCGGTTCCGATGGTAATAATAAGAACCAAGCCTTTCTTTCCTTTTCCAATACCATAATTCATTACGGCATACCCTGCGGCGTCGGCATCATTGATCACCGTAACTGGCATACCTGTATAATCACTAAAAAGCTCCTCTGCATTAACCCCTAGCCATTTTTTGCTTAAATTTCCATGGGCTTTGCAGGTGCCATTTTTAATAATCGTCGGAAAACCACAGCCAATGGGACCCTCATAATCAAAATGTTTTACGATTTGTGCAAACACTTCAGCCATTTCTTCTGGTTTTCTTGATTTTGGTGTGGGAATTCGGAAACGTTCGGTGATTAATTCACCGGTTGTAGTATCTACCAATGCCCCTTTCATCCCTGATCCACCTACATCAATCCCTAATAATATCATACGTTTTAGACTATGTTTTCAACAAAAGTAGGGAATAATTAAAAATTATGCATAAAAAATGCGAAGTTCGAAATCCACGAGATTCAAAAGACGAAGCCCAAAAAGGGACTAGTTTTTAATTTCAAATATATTTATCTGAAGTACTTTTAGCTTGAAACAATTTGGTTAGAAATCAAAATCGATAAGCCTTCAAAAAAACACAATAGCCTAGCGCAATAAACCTGTATCAAACAAAAAATCAAATATTAAGGTGTCTACCTCAGAAATTAAATGTTTGTCTTTATACGCTAACCAAGCAAGTTCTTCAACTTCATTGTCAGCCTTTAATTGACCATTGTAAGCAGCTGAATAACAGGTCATCCTTACAAATACGCCTGGATGATACCCGTCTGCTTGTGCTTCAAAAATACCAATAAATTTTAGCGTGTCGCTGATCAGCTCTACCTGTAGTTCTTCTTTGATTTCTCGAAAAAGTGTCTCCTGGTCTGTTTCTTGGTTTTCTCGTTTCCCTCCTGGAATATAAAACTTGGTTTTGCCCTTGTTTTTTGTACTTAATATTTTAAAATCTTCAATATAAATCCATGCAATTTTATCAATAATTTGGGTTGAAGGTTCTATGTAATAATCGATAGAATTTAAAGAGTGATTAGGGTCTATTTTATCTAAAATGGCATCTATGAACTTTCCGAATTTGGTTAAGGTATTGAGTTGTTTATTTCTTCCTAAAGCACTAGAAATAGTTTCATCTCTATTTCCAAATTTATAACCGTTTGAACGAATCCACAATGCATTCAGTAGATGCTGCATGATCACATTTCCCAGTTGATCAATAGAAATAGCCATTTTTAAACTGAACTCTCCAATTCCCCTAAAACCTTTTGTAGAAACACTGTGCAATACACCATATAAAAAACCAATGGGTGTTGTTATCGTCAATAATAAAATAGAAACTAAAAACAACAAAACCCCAATAATTGGATTCGCTTTTTTATCCGGTTTGTAGGCTTGTTTTTTTAGAATCAAATTAGTTTTATTAAAAATGAAAAATGAAAAATGAAAAATGAAAAAAAATAATTTTAACTCAAAACCTAGCACCCAATACCCAGCATTCCCCCTATACTACAACTACTGCAGTGCCTACCACTGAAATCATACTTGTCATAGACCCAGAAATAGCTTCTACATCAACCTTAATACCAACAATAGCATTTGCTTTTAAGTTTTCGGCATGTGTTCTTATTTTTTGAAATACTGCTTCTTTTGCTTCTAAAATCGATTTTTCATAGGCCGCATAATACTTTTTACTGCTGAACATATCTTTTAAAGACATGCCAGCACCGCTGAAGGTTGCCGTGTAGCTAATATCAGATACAATGCCCAAATAGTGGGTAATTGTCTTTCCTTCAATGCTGTTGGTAGTGGTTAAAATCATACTAGTAATTAAATATTAAAATACATATAGGTCACTTGTTTAAGGCAAAGATCTTAAACCCGAAACAATTTTTTTTATCTGTCAACGAAAAATCAAACTGCCTTTTGCACCACTTCAAATACCTTGTTGCCATCGCACTTCAGTGTTTTTGAGGGGTATTTAAGAAGTAAAGCGTAATCGTGGGTTGCCATTAATATGGTGCGCCCAGCTTTATTAATTTCTTGCAATACTTTCATGACTTCAACGCTGGTTTGGGGATCAAGATTTCCAGTAGGTTCATCGGCTAAAATAAGCTCAGGATCATTCAATAAAGCCCTAGCGATAGCAATTCGCTGTTGCTCACCACCCGATAATTCATGTGGAAATTTAAATCCTTTTGTTTTCATGCCTACCTTGTCTAAAACAGCTTCTATTTGAGCTTCCATTTTAGTACTGTCTTTCCAGCCTGTAGCTTTTAAAACAAAGAGAAAATTATTGTTTACCGTTCTGTCTGGAAGCAACTTGAAATCTTGAAAAACTATGCCAAGTTTACGTCTTAAAAACGGAATGTCTTTTTCTTTTAAGGCCCTCAGGTCAAAATCGACTACGCTTCCCGATCCTTCTTTTAAAGGTAAATCCCCGTAAATGGTTTTCATAAAGCTACTTTTTCCGCTTCCTGTTTTACCTATTAAATATATAAATTCCCCCCTTTTTACCTCAATATTGACATCGTTCAGAACTAAACTGTCTTTCTGAAAAATAGCAACATCTTTTAATTTTAAAATACTTTCAGTCATAGTGCCTAATGTTGTTATAAAAGTAATACCTAAAGGTGATATGAAACAAAATTTTGTTTAAAATAAAAAAGTATCTTCGCATACTTAAGCATTCTTTTTGTCGTTATGGTACTACTAAACGAGACATTTCTTAATTGTTGGAGAACACTATGTTAAAGAAAAAATTCGCATTACTGCTAGTCCTTATTGGGTCTTGGCACCTTCTAAGTGCACAAAAATCAAAAATTTATACCCACGATCAAAAGGAGTATCAGCAGGCGCTGACACTCTACAATAATGAACAATTTCAAGCAGCGCAAGCTATTTTTGAGAAGGTTAAATATGCCACTAAAGATCCGGAGACCGAAGCTAATAGTGCCTATTATGCCGCAAATGCTGCGGTTCGGTTAAACCAACTTGGAGCAGATAAATTAATGGAAGACTTTGTGGAGCATTACCCCACATCGACCAAACGCAACGCGGCTTATGCCGATGTGGCTGAGTATTATTTTGAAACGGGAAAATACCCCTATGCCTTAAAATGGTACAAACGAGTAGATCAAAGTTCATTATCTAGGGCGGAAATGGATAAATTTAACTTTAATTACGGGTATGCTTTATTCGCATCAAAAAATGGCAAAGAGGCTGAAACCTATCTAAATAAAGTAATTACTTCCCCTGTTTATGGCTCACAAGCTAAATATTACATGGGGTTTATCGCTTATCAGCAAGATGATTATGAAGGCGCGAACCAACGTTTTGACCAAATCACGGATCAAAAGGTTTTAGACGAAAAACTTTCCTATTATCAGGCAGACATGAATTTTAAATTGGGGAAATTCGAAGAAGCTATTGCCCTTGCTAAAAAGCAATTGCAGAAAGCAGATCGACTAGAAAAATCAGAATTGAATAAAATTATAGGTGAAAGTTATTTTAACCTAAAACAATACGCCAATGCTGTTCCTTATCTTTTAGAATACAACGGAAAAGCCGGTAAATGGAGTAATACGGATTATTATTTATTAGGCTATAGTTACTACAAGCAAGGAGACAATGCAAATGCAATTCAGCAATTTAATAAAATTATTAGCGGTAGTACCGATGTTTCGCAGAACGCTTATTACCATTTGGCAGAATGTTATTTAAAGGTAAATAAAAAGTCAGAGGCTTTAAATGCTTTTAGAAATGCATCGCAAATGACTTATTCTGAAGAAATTCAAAAAGACGCTTTCTTCAATTATGCTCGTTTAAGTTATGAGATAGGAAATCCCTATGAAAATGTACCTACCGTACTTACGAAGTACTTGGATAATTACCCAAAAGATGAAAATGCTCAAGAAATACAAGAGTTATTGGTCGATTCATACATTACCTCAAAAAACTTTGCTGGAGCCTTAGAACTTTTAGAAAGTAATAAGTCGTATGCAAGCAAAGCAACCTATCAAAAAGTTGCCTTTTACAGAGGTGTAGAGTTATTTTTAGCTGCCGATTATTCTGGAGCTATCACCGCTTTTGACAAATCCTTAGATAAGGCAGAGGATCCAAAATTTAAAGCTAGAGCTACTTTTTGGAGAGCAGAATCAGCTTATAATAGCAATAAATTTGAAGAGGCCTTGGTAGGCTTTAAAGATTTTCAAAAAAATCCACAAGCAAAATCTACACCTGATTATGAAGATTTTGACTACAACTTAGGGTATACGTATTTTAAGTTAAAGGATTACGCCAACGCGGCAACCTACCTCAATAACTATACGACCAGGGGCAAAGAGGCGGATAAAAAACACGATGCCTTTTTACGTTTGGGAGATAGTTACTTTGCCTCAAGCAAATATTGGCCCGCTATAGAAGCGTACAACGCTGCTTTAGAAGGACAGGGAATTGAAAAAGATTACGCAGCTTTTCAGAAAGCATTGAGTTATGGTTTTGTTGATCGGGTAGCTACTAAAATAGAAGATTTGAATTCTTTTGTGACGAAGTATCCAACATCAAGCCTAAAAGACGATGTACTTTTCGAATTAGCCAATTCGTATGTGCGGGCGAATAAGGAAGACGAGGGTTTACGTATTTACGACAAACTAATTAGCGAGTATAAAGGGAGCTCTCTGGTGCCCCAAGCTATCGTTCGTCAAGGTTTAGTTCATTATAATGCTAATGAAAGTGAAAAAGCATTATCTAAATTTAAAATAGTTGTTCGTGATTACCCTAATACGCAAGAGGCCATACAAGCGGTGACCACGGCCAAGCTTATTTATGTTGATTTGGGTAGAGTTGGTGAATATGCCGATTGGGTTCGTGGGTTAGATTTTGTGGAGGTAACTGATACAGAATTAGACAACGCTACCTTTAGTTCTGCCGATCAAAAATATTTAGAGGGCAATACAGTACAGGCGATGAGAGGCTATCTAAATTACCTAAAAGAATTTCCAAAGGGAATCCATGCCCTGAAAGCCAACTTTAATTTAGCACAACTGTATTTTGCTAACGAGGATAAAGAAAAGGCACTTAGCTATTACAAAAACGTTGCTGAACGAGGTACAAGTGAATATGCTGAACAAGCCTTAACTAGGGTTTGCGAGATTTATGTCGGTAAAAACGATTACACTACAGCCATTCCATTTCTTGAAAAATTAGAGCAATCAGCAAATATTCAGCAGAATATAACCTTTGCACAGTCGAACTTAATGAAAGGCTATTTTGAGCAAAAGCAATATACCAAAACTATCGCCTATGCTGAAAAGGTGCTATCTACCAGTAAAATAGATAACCGGATCAAGAGTGATGCACAAATAATGATTGCTCGTTCGGCCATTCAAACCAATAATGAAGAAAGAGCAAAAACAGCATATGCAGAGGTGTTGAGCATTGCTACCGGATCATTAGCTGCAGAAGCTTTGTATTATGATGCCTATTTTAAGCATAAAGAAGGGAATAATGAAGCTTCAAATGAATCGGTTCAAAAATTGGCTAAAGATTTCTCTGCTTATAAAGAGTGGGGAGGAAAAGGTTTGGTGCTCATGGCTAAAAACTTCGATGCCCTAGGCGATGCATATCAGGCTACTTATATTCTAGATAGCGTTATTGTTAATTTTGCGCAGTATCCCGAAATAGTTGCAGAAGCGAAACAAGAAGCCTTCAGAATTAAATCGAAAGAAGCGAAAAGCAATTCATCAGTCAACCCTCAAAATTAATTTCCAATTGCAAAAGAGACACGATATGCAGCAATACATAAAATTATTCATGCTTGTTTTTTTGGGGTTTTTCCAATCGGTTGTAGCCCAAAAAAAAGATAAAGATAGCATTATAGGAACCGAAACAGTGACTGTTGTAAAGGCCTACAAACCCACCGTAGCAGATGCTTTTAAGATAAAATCGGCACCTGTGATTAACGATTCCATCGTTTTAAAAAAGAAAAAAATTGACTATACTATTTTTTCAATTCCTGTAGCTTCTACCTTTGCACCCGCCAAAGGAAAAGCGGCTACGGTCGATAAAGTGGCTCCTCCAGTACTCTTTAATTCGTATGCTTCATTAGGTTTTGGCACCTATGATAATGCTTTAGCAGAATTATACACTAGTAGAAGTATCAATAGAGATGAACGCTTAGATTTAGGCCTAACCCACCATTCTTCAAGAGGTCAAATTGATAGTATTGCGCTAAATAATGACTTTTATGACACTAAATTGGTAGCTGCCTATGCTAAAAGTGATACAGATTTGGATTGGGGTCTTAATTTGGGTTTGCAACATCAACTATACAACTGGTATGGAGTGCCCTTAGGCAACCTAACGGATCAGCAAATTGAGGATTTAGATTCGAAACAAAATTATTTTAATGCCGAAATTTCAGGACATATCAACCTAGAAGACACCTACTTTGAGAGGGGAGAAGCCTTGGTTCGTCGTTTTTTTGATGCCACAAAATCAGCAGAAAATAGAGCCATGATCAAGGGTATTGCAGCCTTTCCAGTGCAAGATGAAAATATTAAAATTAATGTGAAGCTCGATTATCTGGGTGGAAGCTTTAAAAATGCAGACGTAAATAGTGTAGAAAATTTGGCAGGAAGTAATTACCGTTTTTTTCAAGCAGGATTTGGGCCAAGTATTGAAATTATTCGTGATGATTTGACCTTAAATTTAGGCGCAAATCTTGTCTATGGCTTAGATGCAGAAAATAGCGATAGTAATTTTTATATCTATCCAAATATTACGGCAAGCTATCGCGTTTTAGACGAAATAGTTATTGCTTATGGTGGTATTCAAGGCGAATTGTTGCAGAATTCGTATTATGACTTTGTTGAAGAAAATCCGTTTGTTTCACCAACCTTAGAAGTTCAACCAACCGATCAAAAATATAATGCATATGCGGGTATTAAGGGACAATTGATACCTAACTTGAGTTATAACCTAAGGGCTTCTTATAAAACCGAAAATAGAAAGCCTTTGTTTAAATGGAATCCATTAAATTCGTTTAGAGACGATGATAAGGCGTACACCTATCGTAATTCATTTGAGGTTTTCTACGATGATGTAAAAACACTGGGTGTTTTTGGAGAATTAAATGTAGATATTAAAAGAAACTTTTCGCTAGGGGTAAATGCAGAGGCATTCACCTATAGTACAGAAACAGATCGCCCGGCATGGAACCTACCAAAATTTACCAGTTCTGCATTTATGGACTATCAAATTACGGAAAAATGGTATTTAGGTGCCTCACTTTTTTATATGGGAGAACGTGACGATTTATTATCAGAAGTTGTTCAAAATACGCCACAAGATAATTTTCCATCAGAAGAGATTTCTTTAAATGCTTTTTGGGATATCAATGCGCATTTAGGATATCGATTTAATAATCAACTTTCTATTTTTCTAAAAGGAAATAACCTGAGCAATAGTAATTATCAACGTTGGGCAAACTATCCTGTGCAAGGGCTGCAAGTAATCGCGGGTGCTACCTATAAGTTTGATTTTTAAGCAACTAAGTCTTGGGTATTTCGTCTAAAATGTTTTCAATTTAGGCAAAAACTAAGATTATATGCTTAATTTTATACCAATAGCGTTTAGTTTAATCGACTTATTGGTGTATAATGAAAATACTTTTCAAGTTGTTATACGTATTTTTCGGACTGGCAAATTTTCTCGGACAGAGTCAAAATTTAGTCAAAAATCCTAGTTTTGAGGCGTATCATCAATGCCCTAAGGAATACGGCTCCTTGAGTTTAGATGCTGTAGATTGGAAGATTCCGAGTTTAGGTACTACCGATTATTTTCACACTTGCAGTGAAGAATTACCTGTTGATGATAATTTTATAGGTTCACAACTCCCTTTTGATGGGGATGCTTATGCAGGAATGTATATGTATGCGCCAAATGATTATAGAGAATATATTACAGCATTATTAAATACGACCTTAACGCCAGGTAAGCTATACAAAGTTTCTTTTTTGGTCAACCTAGCAGATAAAGTAGAATTTGCTGTAAACAGGTTCGACGTGTTACTGTCAAAAGCGGCTTTTGAAGTCAGTACTACAAAATATATAGATTTAGCGTATTTACCTTCAGATTTTACAAACAGCTATAAGGAAATTACCAGCAGTACTTTTCACAGTAATATGGAAGCTTGGACGCAAATTTCAACCACGTTTATCGCAAAAGGGAATGAACGTTATTTAACCATTGGGAATTTCAAAAACAATGCATCTACTGCCGTGGAAGTTGTCAAGAAAACTTCCAAAAAATCGGCTTATTATTTTATTGACATGGTCAGTGTGGAGGCCATGCCCTTTTTTAATTTGAATGAACTATATGTTTTTGATGACGTGTTGTTCGATTTTGATAAAACGACTATTGAAATTAAATATACTCAGCAATTAAGCGATTTGGTGGCTTACCTTGAAGCAAAGCCAAGTTTAAAAGTAAACCTTTATGGGCATACAGATGCTTTGGGATCTGACGATTACAATGATGACCTATCGCACAAACGAGCAGAAACAATTGCTAATTTTTTAATCCAAGCCGGAGTTCCTAAAAACAGAATTGAATGGAAAGGTTTTGGTCTTAAAAAACCAATTGTTGACAATAGCGAAGAAGCCCTTCGTTTTAAAAACAGGCGTGTTGAATTTTTAATTTCTGAACTCAATAGCGATTACGCCAAAACGGTTTATGAGGATTAATTGGTTGTAGCGTAAAGGTGTTCTAATCCAGTTAGGTTTATGATGCTGCGATTTTCCGGTAAGCAGAGGACATAAGCAGCATCCATTTTTCCACTTTTGACCACTCTCGATTATGGCACTATTTAGACTTATCTTTTTTATTGTTTATAGGATTTTGAGCTGCAGTGCTAATTCATCTTCATAAACCTTATTTAGCACTTTTACCTTGTGCCTAATTTTAGCATTTCTTTACGAAAAATTGAGTTTTATATTTCTATCTTCCGCTATCAAAATTTAAAGTAAGAGTGTCTTCTTAACGTAATGAATAGCTTATCATGAGTTCAAGCAATAGTCGAAAAAAACAAGCTAAAGTTTTGCGTATTTTTAGAAAAATTCACCGGTACACTGGGGCGGTGTTGTTTATTTTTTTCTTTGTTATATCTATCTCGGGACTTTTATTGGGTTGGAAAAAAAACAGTAACGGTTTGTTGTTGGCAGAAACTCAACAAGGAACCACTTCCGAATTTTCAGAATGGTTGCCATTAGATGTTTTATATGAAAAGGCAACTACTATACTTCAAGATTCTGTGGTTTCAGAAAAGCCCATTGCTTTAGATCGCGTAGATATTCGTAAAGATAAAGGCGTTGTGAAGTTTATTTTTGATGATTATTACGGTTTGCAACTCGATGGAGGAACGGGAAAGCTTTTAGAATTTGGCAAGCGAAATGCCGACTTGGTTGAAAACATTCACGATGGCTCTATTTTAGATCGATTTTTTAATATTTCAGGCGGCTATATAAAGTTAACCTATAGCACCATAATGAGCATTGCATTATTGATTTTTACCATCACGGGCTTTTGGCTTTGGTATGGTCCAAAACGATTGAGAAATACCACTTAAAAAATAGTAGCCTTTTAGAAAATATTGTTGTAAAACAGATTGTTTTTTAGTTTACTTTTGCGCGCTATTTAAAACTATAAATGTCTATATTAAAGAAGGTTAGGGCTGTTGATTCGTTATATGCAGTTCTAGATAAAGAGATTGCTCTTTTTCAATCTAAAAGCTCACTGCATTGTAAAGCCGGTTGTGGAAAATGTTGCACACATGCGGAGGTTGATGCATCGCCATTAGAATTTCTTCCATGGGCTTTAAACTTATTTTTAAATGGTACAGCAGCAACAACTTTAGACGATTTAAAGATTAAAACTACGGCTATTTGCCATATTTACGAACCTCTTTCAGTAGTAGATAGTGGTAGCGGAAAGTGTAGCGATTATCAATACCGCGGATTAATTTGTCGGCTTTTCGGTTATGGCGCCAATCGCGATAAGTTTGGCGAAATGCGTTTGGCTACCTGTAAAATTATCAAAGAAACGCAAGCAGAACATTTCGAAGCGGCACAAAAGGCGATGAAAGAGGGATTGTACGTCCCCATTTTTACCGATTATTATATGAAGCTTTCTCAGATTGATTTTAGGTTAGGAAACCTTATTGTACCAGTAAATACAGCCTTAAAGCTGGCTCTAGAAGAAGTATTACAGTATTATGCCTACCGTCCTTTTCCGAAAGGTTTTAAGAATTGTGCATAAGTTCAGCGTTAAGAGTCAGTAGTCAAAGGCCAAAAGGCAAGATCCGAGATGACATGCGCCAGTTTTTAAACTTTTTAAGGGTTTAGAATCTTATTTCAAGTCTATCTCCTTTAAATTTTCAATCCTATTTCGCACCAAATAAGCATCAACAGTTTCAAAATGTTCAATAACACGCTTTTCTTTAAACTCAAATACTTTTTCGGCTAAGCCCTGCAGAAAATCTCGATCATGCGAAACAAGAATTAGAGTGCCATCAAAATCAAGTAAGGCTTCTTTGAGCACGTCTTTAGACTTTAAATCTAAATGGTTGGTAGGTTCATCAAGAATAAGCAGGTTCACCGGATCTAAGAGTAATTTTACCATGGCTAACCTTGTTTTTTCTCCTCCAGAAAGCACGCTTACTTTTTTATCTATGGCATCACCACTAAACATAAATCGTCCTAAAATATTCTTCATTTGAGTTCTCACTTCGCCTTGAGCAACTTCATCTACGGTTTGAAATACCGTTAACTCTGGGTCTAACAAAGAAGCCTGGTTTTGTGCAAAGTAACCTACTTTTACATTATGACCTAGGGTACATTTGCCTTCGAAATCTATTTCGCCCATAATGGCTTTAATCATGGTAGACTTTCCTTCTCCGTTTCGACCCACAAAACAAACCTTTTCACCCCGTGAAATACTCATTTGTGCATTTTTAAACACCACAAGGTCTCCGTAAGTTTTCGTAAGATCAATAGCAGTAACAGGATAATCTCCAGAACGCATCGCTGGCGGAAATTTTAATTTCAAGGCAGAAGTATCAATCTCGTCGATTTCAATAATTTCTAACTTTTCAAGCATTCTTTCTCTAGACGTCACTTGATTGGTTTTCGAATAGGTGCCTTTAAATCGATCAATAAAGGTTTGATTGTCAGCTATAAATCGCTGCTGTTCTTGGTATGCTTTAATTTGATGGCTTCTGCGGTCTTCACGCAGCTGTAAGTAATGCGAATAGTTTGCTTTATAGTCATAAATACGACCCATAGTCACCTCTATGGTTCGGTTTGTAATGTTGTCAATAAAGGTTTTGTCGTGCGAGATGACAACAACAGCCTTGGCTTTGTTGAGTAAAAAGTCTTCTAACCAGATGACAGAAGCAATATCAACATGGTTTGTAGGCTCATCTAAAAGAATTAAATCTGGCTTTTGTAGTAAAATTTTGGTGAGTTCAATTCTCATACGCCACCCGCCACTAAATTCACTGGTTTGACGATGAAAATCTTGGCGTTTAAAGCCCAGGCCTACTAATGCTTTTTCAACTTCCGCTTCGTAATTAATTTCTTCAAGGGCATAATATTTTTCTCCCAAATCTGATACCTTTTGAATCAACTTCATATAGGCATCAGATTCGTAATCTGTTCTGGTTTCTAAAGCTTTGTTGAGTTCATCCATTTCATTTTTCATCTCAAAAATTTGAGCAAAGGCCTTAGAGGCTTCTTGAAAAACGGTACAGTTGTCTTCGGTTAATAAATGTTGCGGTAAATAGGCGATAACAGCATCCTTAGGAAAACGAATATGACCACGGGTGGGTTTTTGCTTGCCAGCGATAATTTTCATCATGGTCGATTTTCCAGCACCATTTTTGCCCATTAGGGCAATTTTATCATTTTCATTAATCACAAAAGAAACATCACTAAAAAGGGTATCTCCACTAAATTCAACAGCAATAGCATCAACAGAAATCATAGTTTAATTTTTAAAAGTGCAAAGCTAGTTAAAACTGATATATCTCTGTAGTATTTTTTAACCTCGACTGCTAAGGACTAAAATTTAAATTGTCGATAGTAGACTTGTGCTAAACCATGGAAACTCACTGAAAGTAGAAACATAAGAGTTTTAGAAGCTTAAAAAGAACAAAAAACTAAGCGTTTCAATCTCTCTTGTCAGTGCTATTGTCCATAAAAATAATTCAATATTTTATGAATTTTAGATAAATGTTGTACTTTGTAGCCTCAAAAATCCTCACGGTAAAACCTTATCCTATTAATTTATTTTTAGTCAGAAAAACCAAACAAATGAAAAGAATATTGCTCCTTTTTACGCTGCTTATCATGAGCTGTGAATCAGTGAAAGAACAAGCCGATTTAATAATTACAAACGCTACGGTGTATACGGTAGATGACACGTTTTCTAAAGCCCAGTCATTTGCGGTGAAAGATGGTAAGTTTATTGCTATAGGCACCAATGCAGAAATTTCAGAAAAATATAGTGCGGAACAATTTATTGATGCTCAGGCTAAGGCTGTTGTTCCGGGTTTAATCGATGCACATTGTCATTTTTTTCGACTGGGAATCGACCAGCAAGAACTTGATTTAGTGGGGACCAAAAGCTTTGAGGACATCCTAGAAAAAGTAAAAGCTTTTCAATTAAAAAACAATAGAGATGTTATCATCGGAAGTGGTTGGGATCAAAACGACTGGGGAGTTAAAGAGTTTCCTACTAAAGAACAATTAGATGATTTGTATCCAGATACCCCAGTAATATTAGAGCGCATTGACGGACACGCCTATTTGGTAAATCAAAAAGCACTTGATTTGGCCGGAATCACGAAGGACACAAAAGCCGTTGGAGGAGAAATTTTGAAAAATGAGGGGCAACTAACAGGAATTTTAGTGGATGGGCCAATGGATTTGATAGACGCTATATTGCCTAAACCCTCCAAAGAAATCATGATTCAGGCACTTAAAGATGCGCAACAAATTTCTATAAATAACGGGTTAACCACCGTAAATGATGCAGGCTTATCGCGAGAAGTTATTGAGCTTATAGACAGTTTACAGCAATCAGGAGACCTATCCATACGCGTATATGCCATGATCTCTAATTCTCCAGAGAACTTAGCCTATTATTTAGATAAAGGGATCATCAAAACCGATTATTTAAATGTTCGCTCTGTAAAGGTATACGGAGATGGCGCATTGGGTTCTCGTGGGGCAGTTTTGAAAGCATCCTATGCTGACCAGCACAATCATTTTGGAGCTATGGTGACCCCTGTTGACGAAATAGAAAAATTAGCCCATAAAATTGCAGCAAGTTCCTATCAGATGAATACGCACGCTATCGGTGATTCAGCTAATATCGTAGTATTAAAAGCTTATAAAAATGCTTTAAAGGGCAAAAAGGATAGACGTTGGAAAGTTGAGCACGCCCAAGTAATTGCACCTTTAGATTTTGACTATTTTAGAGACGGTATTATTCCGTCTATACAACCAACTCATGCCACTAGCGATATGTATTGGGTTGCTGATAGGCTAGGAGCTGAGCGCGTAAAGGGTGCTTATGCCTATAAAACACTTTTAGATAAGGCGGGAATAGTTGCCTTAGGTACCGATTTTCCCGTAGAACAGGTAAGTCCGTTTTTAACTTTTTATGCCGCAGTAGCGCGTAAAGATACCGATGGATTTCCAGAAGGAGGGTTTCAATCGAATGAGAAATTAACTAGGGAAGAAACGCTTAAAGGAATGACTATTTGGGCAGCCTACAGTAACTTTGAAGAAGAAGAAAAAGGGAGTATTGAAGTAGGTAAATTTGCTGATTTTGTGATACTAGAAAAAGATATTATGACTATCCCAGAAGAAGAAATTGCAACGACAACTGCATCGCGCGTTTTTATAGCGGGTAAAAGTTTAAAGTAAGAGGGATAGATAGATCAAAACAAAAAAAGTCCTGAAGGTTAAATCTTCAGGACTTTTTACGTTAAGGTGGTGTTTCTTTTATTTCTTTTCACTTACAGGAACGGTAACGATAACTGTTCCCCAACCCATAACCAATTCTGGACCAGCACTACCTTCATTGAAAGTCATAGATAAACTTTCTAAAGATTCTTTACCCGTACTAACAGTTCCTTTTACGCGCAGCAAGTCAGCCGCTTCATCATACGTGTAAGCGCCCCATTGGTTTAAGTTCTTGTTTAAAATAACCGTCCATTCTTTTTCGCCTGGAATGGTAAATAGCGAATAAGTGCCAGCTTTAACGGATGTGCCTCCAAAAGTAGCATCTTTATAAAATGTAATCTCTACCGATTCATTTGCGCCTGTTCTCCAAACACTACCTGCAGGAGCTAGTTCAGAAACAGATCGTCCTTTTAATTGAGGTCTACTGTAGGTAACTTTTGCCAATTTGTCTGCAACTTTATAGCTGCTTGGGTAAGAAGCTGCATCCATAGGACTCTGGTCTAAGCTACTGAATTTTTGTGCACTTAGATTTGCAGTAAAAATAAAGCAAGCTGAAATTAAGGCAATTCTGATAAATTTTTTCATTGTTATTTGTTTAAGTGATTTTACTTGAGCAATCTAGCTTAGTTTCTAGCTGCTAAAGTCGTAACATTTTTTTAAACTTACAAAAAAAGAAATTTCATCTTATTTTGCGCTCATAATAATTACAATAAAATACTAAAAAATAGTTATATGTGTTAAATTGTAATCGTTTTTAGTATTTATGTTTTTTAAAAGAAACATTAAACCCATCTTTGCTTTAATATTGATTTTAAAGTGATGTTTTATGTGTGGAATAGTATGTGCGTTTGATGTAAAAGAGAGTACGGAAGAATTAAGGCCTCAATTGCTTGAGATGTCAAAAAAAATTAGACATAGAGGGCCCGATTGGAGTGGCATATTTGCAAATGATAAGGCAATATTAGCTCATGAGCGTTTGGCTATTGTAGATCCAGCTTCTGGAAAACAACCTTTGTTCAGTGAAGATAAAAAATTAATACTTGCTGCCAATGGTGAAATTTATAACCACAGGCAACTTAGAAAGCAGTTTGAAGGGAAATACAATTTCCAAACCGAATCAGATTGTGAGGTAATTTTGGCTTTGTATCAAAAAAAAGGAGTTCACTTTTTGGATGAAATGAATGGTATTTTTGGATTTACCATTTATGATGTGGAAAAGGATGAATACTTTATAGCGCGAGACCATATGGGAATAATTCCTTTATATATGGGTTGGGATAAAAATGGGACTTTTTACGTAGCCTCCGAATTAAAGGCTTTAGAAGGCACCTGTACTAAAATAGAACTTTTTCCTCCTGGACATTACATGCACAGTTCGGATGGCGAATTAAAACAATGGTATTCTCGTGATTGGATGGAATACGATGCAGTAAAAGATAATGCCACCAGTATTGCAGCTATTAAAGAGGCTTTAGAGGCGGCTGTTCACAGACAATTAATGTCTGATGTACCTTATGGAGTGTTGTTGTCTGGGGGGCTAGATTCTTCAGTGACTTCTGCTATTGCTAAAAAATATGCCCAAAAAAGAATTGAATCAGATGATACTGCAGAGGCTTGGTATCCGCAGTTGCATTCCTTCTCGGTAGGCCTAGAAGGATCTCCTGATTTAGCAGCAGCTAGGAAAGTCGCCGATCATATCGGTACTATTCATCACGAAATTAAATTTACGATTCAAGAAGGCTTAGATGCTATAAAAGATGTAGTTTACAACCTAGAAACCTATGATGTCACCACAATCAGAGCTTCTACGCCCATGTATTTAATGGCTAGGGTGATCAAATCAATGGGGATAAAAATGGTGCTTTCTGGAGAAGGTGCAGATGAATTGTTTGGAGGCTATTTGTATTTCCATAAAGCACCTAATGCTAAAGAATTTCATGAAGAAACGGTCCGTAAATTAAGTAAATTACATATGTACGACTGTTTAAGAGCGAATAAATCATTAGCGGCATGGGGAATAGAAGGGCGTGTGCCATTTTTAGATAAAGAATTTATGGATGTGGCTATGCGCATCAATCCACAAGATAAAATGATTAATGGCGAACGCATGGAAAAATGGGTCGTACGGAAAGCTTTTGAAGACATGTTGCCTGAAAGCGTAGCATGGCGTCAAAAAGAACAGTTTTCGGATGGGGTAGGTTACAGTTGGATAGATACTCTAAAAGAGGTAGTTAAAGTAGAGGTAAGTGACGAACAATTAGCGAATGCCAAATTCAGGTTTCCGCTACAGACACCAACATCAAAAGAAGAATTTTATTACCGCTCTATTTTTGAGTCACATTTTCCGTCAGATGCTGCAGCGCTTTGTGTTCCACAAGAAGCATCCGTTGCCTGTAGTACTAAAATAGCTTTAGAGTGGGATGAGGCCTTTAAAAATATGAATGATCCTTCGGGCAGAGCTGTGGCTAATGTGCATGCTGACGCCTATGTAAAAGCTTAATTTTTTTCACAATCACTATTGGTTTTAAATATACCTAGTCCGTAAGAAGCGCCCCGAAGGGTGCTTCTTTGGTTTTAAGGGCTTAGTTTACAGCTATTATTTCCTTTAAAAATAAAAAATAGGCTCTTATATTTTCCACAATTTTTGTTGATAACTTACCTATTGCTATTTGGTTTAAACGCCTAATTCTAGTAGGTAATCTTTATATTTGTAAGATTGCTAAAATTACAACGAAACCATTAATTTATGAGCGAAGAAGCAAAAAATGACGGCCTAGAAAATAAAAAGTCTGAGGAAGCAAAAAAGAATGAGAATTTGCCTATGAAAGATTATTCGGCGGATAGTATCCAGGCGTTAGAAGGTATGGAGCATGTGCGCATGAGACCTTCCATGTACATTGGTGATGTGGGTGCTAGAGGCTTGCACCATTTGGTATATGAAGTTGTCGATAATTCAATTGACGAAGCTATGGGTGGGCATTGTGATACCATTACAGTGACCATCAACGAAAATAATTCTATAACTGTTCGTGATAACGGTCGTGGTATTCCTGTGGATATTCATAAAAAAGAAGGCGTGTCTGCGTTACAAGTAGTCATGACTAAAATTGGTGCCGGTGGTAAATTCGACAAAGATTCGTACAAAGTTTCTGGTGGTTTACATGGTGTTGGGGTATCTTGCGTAAATGCACTTTCAAACCATTTAAAGGCAACGGTTTTTAGAAATGGCACTATCTACGAGCAAGAATATGAAAAGGGTAAAGCCATGTATCCTGTTAAAAGCGTTGGTACAACCGATATTAGGGGTACTGAAGTAACTTTTATTCCAGATGATACTATTTTTACGCAAACTATAGAGTTTAGTTATGAAACGCTTTCCAATAGAATGCGCGAGCTTTCGTTTTTAAATAAGGGCCTTTCTATTACTATTACGGACAAACGTCAAAAGGATAAAGACAGTCCAAGTGGTTTTGTAGAAGAGCGCTTTTTTTCAGAAGAAGGCCTAAAAGAATTTATTAAGTTTTTAGATAGTAATCGTGAGCCTCTTATTCAGAAAGTAATAGCTATTGAAGGAGAGAAAAACGGAATTCCAGTAGAGGTAGCTATGATCTATAATACCTCATACACTGAAAATTTACATTCGTATGTAAATAATATCAATACCCATGAAGGGGGTACACATTTATCGGGTTTTAGAAGGGGTTTAACGGGTACTTTGAAAAAGTATGCAGACGCCTCTGGAATGCTAGATAAATTAAAGTTCGAAATTCAAGGTGATGATTTTAGAGAGGGCTTAACGGCAATTATTTCTGTAAAGGTGGCTGAACCACAATTCGAAGGACAAACAAAAACAAAATTAGGGAACAGAGATGTTTCTGCAGCCGTGAGTCAGGCTGTATCAGAAATGTTGACTGATTACTTGGAAGAAAATCCTGAGGATGCTAAAATAATTGTACAAAAAGTAGTTTTGGCGGCAACTGCGCGACACGCAGCGACGAAAGCACGCGAAATGGTACAGCGTAAAACGGTGATGAGTATCGGTGGTTTACCTGGAAAATTATCAGATTGCTCCGATCAGGATCCCGTAAATTGTGAGGTTTTTCTTGTCGAGGGAGATTCTGCGGGAGGTACCGCTAAACAGGGTCGTGACCGAATGTTTCAAGCTATTTTGCCTTTGCGCGGTAAGATTTTGAACGTTGAAAAAGCTATGACGCATAAGGTATTTGAAAACGAAGAAATTAAAAATATCTATACAGCTTTAGGAGTATCTATTGGTACGGAAGACGATAGTAAAGCCTTAAATCTGGATAAGTTAAGATATCACAAGGTAGTCATTATGTGTGATGCGGATGTCGATGGTAGTCATATCGAAACCTTGATTCTGACCTTTTTCTTTAGATTTATGCGCGAGCTAATAGAAGCTGGACACGTGTATATCGCAACACCGCCTTTGTATTTAGTTAAAAAGGGGAATAAAAAGCGCTATGCTTGGAATGATAAAGAGCGCGATGAAATTGCAGAAAGTTTTAGTGGTAATGTAGGAATTCAGCGTTATAAAGGTCTAGGTGAAATGAATGCAGAACAATTATGGGATACAACTATGAATCCTGAGTTCAGAACCTTAAGGCGAATTGTTATAGATAATGCCACAGAAACAGATCGTACTTTCTCTATGTTAATGGGGGATGAAGTTCCGCCAAGAAGAGAATTTATTGAGAAAAATGCGGTTTACGCCAACATTGATGCATAAGAAATCATAGTTTCACAACAAAAACTCGCACACTTCGTGCGAGTTTTTTAGTTTTACCCCAAATTAAAAATCTTATGAAATACTTTTTTTTAGCAGTACTCGTGGGGTCCTGCGCTTTTGGGAAAGCACAATCAAACGCTAACGATATTTTTGCCGCAGGTGTTGCGGATGCGGAACGGTTTTCAAATGACTATTTTGGGCCCCTTTCCGAAGGCGCCTTATACAGCATATCTAATGGCTGGTACAACTCAGGAAAAGCGAAGCCGCTTTTAGGTTTTGAGATTTCTTTGGTGGGTAATATGGCATCTTTTAAGAATAAAAACAATCAAAAATCATTTGTTTTAAATACTGCTGATTATGAAAACCTACAATTTGAAGATGGTAGTGTGTCTAAACAAGTGTCCACTGCCTTAGGAGATATCGAAGGCATTACTGTTTTTGTGGAAGGTGAGATAGCTCCCGGAATTACCCAAAGACAGCAATTTGAATTGCCGTCTGGTTTGTCAGGGGAGGGTATAAATTTTGTTCCTTCGGCTTTCCTTCAAGCAAGTGTAGGGGTTTTTAAAGGAACAGAACTAAAGGCACGTTTTTTGCCAAAAATAGCTACTGATGAGGTTTCTGTTGGGTTCTATGGAGTGGGTATTCAGCACGAGTTTACGAGTCTCTTACCGGTTGATAAAATTTGGCCCGTGGCTATCTCTGGAGTTATTGGGTATACCCATCTTGATGCCTCGTATGATTTTACAGATACAGGGATTATAGCCGGTTCTGATCAAAGAATTGAAACAGACATGAACAGTTGGGTATTTCAGGCTGTAGTTTCTACAAAATTACCGGTGATTAATTTTTACGGTGGCTTAGGTTACTTAAAGGGTAAATCTACCATTGATTTTTTAGGCACCTATGAAAGTGGCTTTATTACTTCACCCAGTGTAGAAGATCCTTTTAGTTTAAATCGCGAAGTGAGCGGAGTTACTGCTAATGTGGGAACAAAATTAAAGCTTGGTTTTTTTAGATTGAACGCGGATTATACTATTGCTGAGTTTAATAGCCTATCGGTAGGTATTAATTTTGGTTTCAGGTAATAGTATCTAATAATTGTATAAAAAAGGGACATTAGTTTACAACTAATGTCCCTTTTTTTTAGGCATTATGTTATCTGGTTTCTTTTCTATTCTCTTATGGCAAAAATAGCGCCATTAGTTTTTTGAAGTGTGGTAACAATTAATTTTACTTCTTCATCCGGAATATCGGTTCCTGGATAAGAAATGGTATATACATCATTCTCTTTTTTCCAAGAAAAATCAGTTTGAACCATGAGATCATTGTTGGTATATTGATGATATCTTCCTAAATAGGCATCATTAAATATCCATTCAAATTCGGTTTTTGATGTTGTATTTGTTATTGATTTATTGGAGACAACATTGGTCCAAATACCAATAACAGGGTCGTTGTTAATAGCTGGTTTAGAGCAATTCGTGAATGCAAAGATGACACAAAATGCTACAATACTGCAGATTTTCTTCATGATAAGTAGGTTTAATTTGGGACATGAAATGTACAAAATATAAAGAAGTGGTCACAATTCTTTCGATGTATGGCATACCTAAACCCCACATTTTCGACGTATTACTTTTTTCTTTAACATTTAAAACTATTTTTTAATCCAAGGAAGCAGTTAAAAAATGATTTCAAAACGTGGTTTTCGTTTTTAATTTCAGTAATTTTGAGTTTAGATAATTAAAATCAATACTAAAAATAAACAAATGAAGGTTACAGTAGTAGGAGCAGGCGCTGTGGGTGCAAGTTGTGCTGAATACATAGCTATAAAAAATTTCGCATCAGAAGTAGTTTTATTAGATATTAAAGAAGGCTTTGCTGAAGGTAAAGCAATGGATCTCATGCAAACGGCATCCTTGAATGGTTTTGATACCAAAATAACGGGGATTACGAATAATTATGCAGCTACTGCTGGTAGTGATATTGCAGTAATTACGTCTGGTATCCCTCGCAAACCTGGAATGACAAGAGAAGAGCTTATAGGAATTAATGCTGGGATTGTAAAGTCAGTAGCCTCTAGCTTAATAGCGCATTCGCCAAATGTAATTTTAATAGTGGTAAGTAACCCTATGGATACCATGGCTTATTTGGTTCATAAGACTACAAATCTTCCAAAAAATAAAATTATAGGAATGGGTGGTGCCTTAGACAGTGCTCGTTTTAAATATAGATTGGCCGAAGCTTTAGAGGCTCCAATTTCTGATGTCGACGGTATGGTTATTGGTGGTCATAGTGATACAGGTATGGTACCACTTACTTCTCATGCCACACGTAATAGTATTAAAGTTTCTGAGTTTTTGACTGAGGACAGGTTGAGTCAAGTAGCTGAAGACACAAAAGTAGGCGGGGCTACACTAACTAAATTATTAGGTACTAGCGCCTGGTATGCTCCAGGAGCAGCAGTTTCAAGTATGGTTCAAGCTATTGCTTGTAATCAAATGAAAATGTTTCCATGTTCTACTTTTTTAGAGGGGGAATATGATTTAAACGATATTTGTATTGGTGTACCAGTACTTTTAGGTAAAAACGGAATTGAAAAAATCATTACCATTCCTTTGAGTGAGGCTGAAAAAGCAAAAATGCAAGAAAGTGCAGACGGCGTTAAGAAGACCAACGATTTATTAACACTTTAAAAGCTGTAGTATACAAAACGAGCAAGGGCAGTTTTCAATGAGATTACTGCCCTTGTTTTTAAATGTAAAATATATTGTCAATTCTTATCTTAAATGATATATTTGCACGCTTACAAAAAAAAACCAGAATTTAATATAGTAACTAATGCAAAATAAAGGACTTATAAAGCTTTTCGCTTTTTTGTTTGGATTGGTGAGTATCTACCAATTATCTTACACATTCATCACAAACAATGTTGAAAAAAAGGCAGCAAGCTTTGCTGAAAACACAGTTTCTAGTACAGAAAATGATTTTTCTAATCTAAGGAAAGAAGCTGAAACTAGATATTTAGACTCTATTGGGGAGCAATCTATCTTAGGGTTTACCACCTACAATGAAGCAAAGAAAAAAGAGCTAAACAAAGGTTTAGATTTAAAAGGAGGTATTAATGTAACCCTTCAAATATCTGTAAAGGATATTTTAAAGGGCTTAGCCAATAATACCAGCAATGCTATTTTTAATAAAGCTCTAGCAGAAGCCGATGCGGCTTCGAAAAGCAGTAGTGATACCTATGTTGATTTATTTTTTCAAGCATTTGATAATTTAAAAGGCGATACAAAGTTAGCGTCTCCTGAGATTTTTGCAAACAAAGGACTAAGTGATTTGATTAATTTTCAAATGACTGATGAACAGGTAAAACCTATTATCAGAACTAAAATTGATGAATCAATCATATCTGCTTTTGAAGTACTAAGAGAGCGTATTGACGGTTTTGGTGTTACACAGCCAAATATTCAACGTGAAGGTACTTCGGGTCGTATTTTGGTAGAATTGCCAGGAGCAAAGGATATATCCAGAGCTCAAGAATTACTTTCAAGTACGGCACAATTAGAGTTTTGGGAAACCTACAGACCGGATAATCAATTTTTAAGTAAGTTCTTATTCGATGCCAATGAGAAATTAAAGACTATTGTCGAGGTAGATCAGCCTGAAAATATGATCAAGGAAGAATCTGAAATAGATTCGCTATTATCAGACGTTGCACAAGATTCAATTGATTTTGCAAGTGAGGTAAATCCTCTAGGAAATTTATTGATCCCAGGAGATCCAAACAGCTATTCATTTGTTAGAGCAGCCACTAAGGATACCGCTCAGATTAGTGCGTATTTAGCAATGCCAGAAATTCGCAGGTTAATCCCAAAAGAATTACAGTTTGTAAAATTTTTATGGGAAAGGCCAACAGAAGGTTCTGAAATTGTAGGCTTGTTTGCTGTAAAATCAAACAGAATGGCTACACCAAGAATAAGTGGTGATGTTGTTAGTGATGCAAGTGACGTATTTGATCAGCGTAATAGACCCGCTGTAAGCATGAGCATGAATACGCGTGGCGCTAAGGAATGGGAAAAATTAACTAGCGAAGCAAACCTTAATAATACCGGTATCGCGATTGTTTTAGATAACAAAGTATATACCGCACCTGGTGTGTCACAAGTAGGTGGTATTTCAGGGGGTCGTTCTGAAATCACAGGGACTTTTACACTAAATGAAACGAAAGATATAGCCAATGTTTTAAGAGCTGGTAAATTGCCTGCCAAAGCAGAGATTGTACAATCGGAAATTGTGGGGCCTTCTTTAGGGCAAGAGGCTATTGATAGTGGCTTCAACTCTTTTGCAATTGCCATGGTTTTTGTTTTAGTTTGGATGATTTTTTACTACGGTAAAGCAGGTATTTTTGCAGATATCGCCTTGATGTTCAATATTTTGTTAATCTTCGGGGTGTTAACAAGTATTCAAGCGGTTTTAACCTTACCTGGTATTGCAGGTATCGTTTTAACTATCGGTATGTCTGTGGATGCGAACGTACTGATCTTTGAGCGTATCAAAGAAGAAATATTAAAAGGTAAGGGAAAATCTTTAGCGATTGCGGATGGTTTTAAAAATGCATTATCCTCAATTTTAGATGCAAACATTACTACTGGACTTACGGCAATTATACTATTTGTATTTGGTACAGGGCCTATCAAAGGTTTCGCTACTACCTTAATTATAGGTATTTTAACCTCGTTATTTACCGCCATTTTTGTAACCAGATTGTTAATCGGGTGGTATTTAGGTGCTAAAGATAGAAGATTAGATTTCTATACAGGATTAACTAAAAATTTATTCAAAAACGTACACATCAACTTCTTGTCAAAAAGAAAAATCGCTTATGTGTTATCTACCTTTTTTGTTCTAGTCGGGTTGTACTCTTTGTTTTTTGGACCCGGATTGCAGCAAGGTGTTGACTTCGTAGGTGGTAGATCATACCAAGTTCGTTTTGAGAAATCGGTGAGTCCATCAGAAATGGCTACAGAATTAAACCAAATTTTTGGAAGTGGTACCAATGTAAAAACCTTTGGTGAAGACAATCAAGTAATGATTACGACACCTTATAAAGTAGATGTTGAAGGTATTGAGGTTGATGTTGAAATTCAAAATAAACTTTATACGACCTTACAAAAATACCTTCCAGATGGCACTAGCTTTGAAGATTTTTCAATAGCGAACGAGGGGAAGGCCATTGGAATTATGTCTTCTAAAAAAGTGGGACCAACCATTGCAGATGATATCAAGAACAATGCATTTTGGGCAATTATAGGTTCATTAGGAGTCGTGTTTTTATACATCTTATTCCGTTTCCGTAAATGGCAATTCTCTTTAGGGGCGGTAGTAGCAGTTTTTCATGACGTTTTAATAGTACTGGGTATCTTCTCTATTTTTGGTAAAATAATGCCATTTAATATGGAAATTGATCAAGCATTTATCGCGGCCATTCTAACGGTTATTGGGTATTCATTAAACGATACTGTAATTGTATTTGACCGTATTCGTGAGATTATTGCGGAAAGAGGCTGGAAGGCTGGTGAAAATACCAATTTGGCCTTGAATAGTACTTTAGGAAGAACCTTAAATACTTCTTTAACAACTATTATTGTATTGCTAGCTATATTTACTTTTGGTGGGGATTCATTAAGAGGATTTATGTTTGCCATGATAATTGGTATCGTAGTAGGTACTTATTCGTCGTTATTCATTGCAACACCGGTGATGTTTGATACTTTAAAAAAGAAAGAGCAAGAGGGGCAATAAAATACCTTTCTAAGAATCTACTAAAATAGCCGCTATATGCGGCTATTTTTATGCGCTAAAACCTGCTTCCTTAATACCTTTTAGTTAGGATTTTTTTTTAATTACTTTATTTTAAAACGATTCCAATAGACCCTTGCTTGGTTTTTTTTAGTTCAAAGATGCGTTGGGGTTTCAGGCCTTCCTCGACTCTATGAGATACATAAATAATTGCGGTATGCGTTTCTTGGGCTATTTTGTTAATAAGGGCAACAAAAAGCGCAGCGCTTTGATCGTCTAAATTCTCAGTTGGTTCGTCTAGAACTAATAAAAGGGGTTGTTTTATCATAGCTCTAGCCACCATGACCAACCTTTGATTTCCAGTCGTTAAATCGGAAAATAAAGTGTCTTTAAATGCTTTTAAATCTAATACCTTTAGCCACTCGTTGGCCAATTTTTTTTGTTGCTCAGTGGGTATTTGGTATAAACCTATAGAATCGGTCAGGCCCGAAATAAGCATGTTTTCGACCGTATGTTGACCTTTAAAATTATGGGTTAACATGGGAGCGTAATACCCTATATTTTTTTTGATGTCCCAAATGCTTTCGCCACTCCCTTTTTGATGTCCAAAAAGATATAATTCTTGGCCATAGCCTTTACTATTTTCTCCCGTAATCATAGAAAGTAACGTGGTTTTTCCACTGCCATTAGGGCCTTTTAATTGCCAAAACTCTCCTTTCGAAATAGTCCAATTTATCTGAGTTAAAATCGGAATCGTATGAAAAGCTACCCTAACATTTTTAAGGCTAATTAAAATAGCATCTTTGTATGTCGAGGTAAGCGCTGGTTTAGGTATCTTTTGTGTAAATAGTATTTCATCCTGCTTATTTTTAGGATTTGCAGGTATCTCTAGGTTCTTAAAATTTCCTTCTGATGTTAAAAACGCCTTGTTTTTTATAAAATTTAGGGCATCATTTTTTCTGCTTATAAGTAGTATGATAATGGTTTGTGACCCAATATCTTCTAAACTTAGCCTTAAATTTTTCCGTGAAGCTATATCTAGAGTGTCAAAGGGGTGGTCTAAAATTAAAAAATCTGGATCCTTAGTTAACAAGAAATTCAGTACATTTTTTTGTTGTTCCCCACTTGACATCGATTTTAAAGATTGTTTCGTATGTTTTGTGGTGCATTTTATATCATGTAGTTCTTCTTTATGTATAAAATCATCAATAGCGACTTTAGATAGTACTTCGCCATTTAAGCCTTGTAAATAGGCTATAGCTTTCGGAGGGTTTCCATCCATTAGATCAGCAATAAAATTGCGGCTATCCACTGTGCGGTCAATAAAAATGATCCAGTGTTTTGAGCTCATCATTTAAAAAAAAATCAAAGGTTCAAAATAAACCTTAATGAGGATAATAACTCAGCTTTGGTTTTTTAGTCTCTTGTAAATACAATACTATCTTTAACTTCTAAAAGAAATTTTTCAGCTAAACCTGCATTCACCTCTAAAACATATTTTATAGGTACTTGTGATGAAAGTCCATTTTCATTAAAAGGTTCAGCATTTTTTTGAAAACTAGCGATTTTTAAATCTTCATCAATAAAGATGATATCTAAAGGAATCTCTGTATTCTTCATGTAAAATGAATGCATTTTTACATCAGGAAAAATGAATAGCATAGCTCTGTTGGCTAACATCGCTTTTCTATACATTAAACCCGTTTCGGTTTCATAAGGTGTTTCAGCTATTTCTACATCAAACTTAGTAAGCAACGTGTCGCTCTTACTTTTGTATATGAATAACTCTCCTTCTTTTTTAAATTCAATGGGAGTAGTTTTTACTTCAAATTTAGATTCTTCTTTACAACCTATAAAATTAGCGCTTAAAACGATGAAAAAAAAAGTGATAATGGTAGCTTGTATTTTCATGTTATTTTACAGTTTTAGGCCTGAACATAAAGTAAAGTCCAATAAGTACAAATGGAATGCTGAGCCATTGCCCTATAGATAGCAATTCTAAAGATTCGTCTAAAGAGTTTTGACGTTCTTTTACAAACTCAACAAAAAACCGAATAGACCATAGTAAGACTAAAAAAGTACCAAATAAAAAACCTGGTTTATCTTTTTTATCGGTCTTCCAATAAAAATAATAAAGAATTATAAAGACAAAAATATAACTAATACCTTCATACAATTGCGCCGGATGACGGTAAGGTATTGCTGCTAATCTTTCAGCAAAATTTTTGTTATTTTCAATTAAGTCGTATGCGATATTAGACGTTTTAGCATTGGTTAGTCGTAGCGCTTCACCATATTTTAGATCTCCAGTTTCAACACTAGGATCTACTGTGTTTCTAACAAATTTAGTGGCAAATATAAAAGACTTGTCCACTATTTTGCCTACAATTTCTGAATTGAAAAAGTTTCCTAAGCGCACAAAAAATGCTCCTATGGCGACTGGAATGACAATGCGATCTAAAATCCATAAGACTTTAAATTCTGGATTTTTTCGTACATATAAATACATGGCTATAATAATACCAATAGCTGCCCCATGACTGGCTAGTCCTGTGAAGCCTGTAAATTCATAGCCTTCTATAAAACCAAAAAGACTTCCACTCGCACTTTCTCGAATGGGCAGTAAAATTTCTAGAATATGATTTTTATAGTACGGCCAATCATAGAAAAATACATGCCCTAGGCGTGAACCTAACATGGTGGCCAAAACGGTATAAATAAAAAGGGAATCTAATTGTTCAACCGTTTTTTTCTCTTTGAGAAAAATCTTTTTCATCATGTACCAGCCAACAGCAAAGGCGGCAATCCATAAGAGGTTGTAATATTTTATTTGAACGAATCCGATTTTAAAAAGTGTGTCGTCTGGATTCCAAGTAAAACCTAAAAAGTACATTCTAAATAATTTTGAAAGGCTAAGATAAGAAAATAGAAAGTAGTCAGCCCTTAGCTTGGTAAAGAAAATATTAATTACAAGTAAGGTCTTGGGTTAAGGAACAGGATCATAGCCTTTTCCTCCCCAAGGGTGGCAACTAAAAATGCGTTTTAATCCCAAAAAACCACCTTTTAATACACCGTGTTTTTTTAAAGCTTCAAGTGTGTATTGAGAACAAGTAGGCGAGTAGCGGCAGCTAGCAGGCGTAAGTGGAGAAATAACAAGCTGATAAAAGCGTACTAAAAAAACAAAAGGTGCGATCAGTATTTTTTTCATGGTTTGAACTTTTAAGCCTATTAATGTTGACTTTTATACATCAAGTTCATTTTTAAATAAGACTTAATCAACACTAAACGTAGTGCCATCTTTTCCATCTTTTAATTGTATTCCCAATGCCGCTAATTGATCTCTTATTTTGTCAGAAGTCGCAAAATCTTTGTTATCACGGGCTTCCTTTCTAAGCTGAATAAATAAGGCTACAACATCGGCTATTTTATCCGTATCTGCTCCACTTTGATTTTTGTTTTCAATGCCTAAAACATCAAATATAAAAGCACTTAGCGCATGAGTTAAAAGTTGCTTGTCCTCATCAGAAATAGTTTCTTTCCCGTCTTTTATAGCATTAATATGTTTTACGGCTTCAAATAAATGGGCAATTAAGGTAGGGGTGTTAAAATCGTCGTTCATGGCATCATAACATTTTTGTTGCCAAGAAAGAACATTGAAATCACCAGACTTACCTACCGGTAAGCTCGCTAGGCTGTTAAAGGCCTCCATTAATTTTAAATAGCCTTTTTCAGAAGCTAATAAGGCGTCATTACTCAAATCTAAAATACTCGTATAATGTGCTTGTAGCATAAAAAAACGAACTACAGTAGGAGAAAATGCTTTGGATAGTATGGTATTATCGCCAGAAAAAATCTCTTCGGGTAAAATGTTATTTCCCGTAGATTTAGCCATTTTTTTGCCGTTCATCGTTAGCATATTGGCATGAAGCCAATACTTAACTGGAGAAACACCGTTCGTGGCTTCAGCTTGTGCAATTTCGCATTCGTGGTGCGGAAACTTTAAATCCATGCCCCCACCGTGAATATCAAACGATTCTCCTAAATATTTAGTACTCATGGCGGTGCATTCTAGGTGCCAACCAGGAAAGCCATCACCCCATGGCGAAGGCCAACGCATGATGTGCTGTGCTTCTGCTTTTTTCCATAAGGCAAAATCTTGAGGACTTCGTTTTTCGTCCTGCGCTGTAAGTTCGCGCGTATTGGCAATCATGTCTTCTAATTTTCTACCACTCAACTTACCATACTCGTGAGTTTCATTAAATTTAGAGACATTAAAATAAACAGAACCATTTATTTCATAGGCATATCCTTTATCGAGAATATCTTTAATAATTTCTATTTGCTCAATAATATGACCTGTTGCTGTTGGTTCTATACTAGGAGGTAAAAAATTAAATTTTTGAAGTATCGTATGAAAATCTACCGTATACCGCTGAACAACTTCCATAGGTTCAATGCGTTCTAAGCGTGCTTTTTTTGCAATTTTATCTTCACCTTCATCCGCGTCATTTTCTAAATGACCAGCATCTGTAATATTCCTAACATAGCGTACTTTATAGCCTAAATGTTTAAGATACCTAAAAATCATATCAAAAGACATGAAGGTTCTGCAATTCCCCAAATGCACATTACTATATACTGTTGGTCCACAAACGTACATTCCAATAGCGCCTTCAGTAATGGGTTCTAAAATTTCTTTTTTACCCGAAAGGGAGTTATAAACTTTTAGTTTTTGGCTTTTATATAATTGCATTCTCAAGGATAAAATATTAAAACTTGGTCTCTAATTTAATAAAATTTAAGAATTCGCGACGCGTAGCATCCTCTTTAAATTTACCACCATATTCAGCCGTTACAGTGCTACTTTCAATATCGCGAATGCCTCTTGAGTTAACACATAAATGTTTTGCATCTATAATACAGGCCACATCTTCAGTGTTTAGTACTTTTTGTAGCTCCCGTACAATTTGAATATTTAATCGTTCTTGAACCTGTGGTCTTTTTGCAAAATAATCCACAATACGGTTCATTTTTGAAAGTCCAACTACTTTACCATTCGATATGTAAGCCACATGAGCTCTACCTACAATGGGTAATAAATGATGTTCGCAAGTGCTATAAACGGTTATGTTTTTTTCTACTAACATTTCACCGTATTGATACTTATTATCAAACGTAGAAGATTTAGGTTTCCTATTCGGATGCAATCCAGCGAAAATTTCATTGACAAACATTTTGGCCACCCGGTTAGGAGTTCCTTTTAGGCTGTCATCACTTAGGTCTAAACCTAGTGTTTCCATAATTTCAGAAACATTGCCTCTAATTTTAGAGATTTTTTCTTCGTCGCTTAGTTCAAAAGCATTTTGACGTAAAGGAGTATCCTCAGAGGAGGAAACATGATTGTCTCCCATTTCTTCAAAATGCTCTTCCAATGTACTATCAATTTTCATGTTAACTCGTCTCTTAATAAGTTGCAAATATATGCATAATCTAATATTTAATAGCATAATTGGTTTTGTTCCGTCACATTAATAAACCTCACTCTTATATACTGCCGTAGCTGCTTTTGTGTTAGGGATTATTTCGGATCGTATTAAAAATAAATAGGAGAGTACTCTTTAGCATTTAGCATGTAATAAACACTCTTTTTCTTGCTAAATCATGGAGGAATCCGTCATCTTTTTGTAGTTCATCGATTAAATGCAAAAAAGTCCGACAAAGAATACTAAAACCGCGTAAATTGAGTTAGTATAACACATCCAGCCGTATCATGAAAATAGTACTATATTTTTTTTGCTTTATAGGGTTTACTGCGAGTGTAGCTGCACAAAACTCTCCTGATTGTAGAACTGCAATTCCGGTATGTGCAGACGTGCCTTATTTGGGATCAGCCGACGGTATTGGTGATATAGAAGATTTTGATCCCGACGTTATTACAGAAACGGGCTGCTTAGAAAAGGGAAGTGTGAGTGAGGCGAATATAGAACACAATACTTCTTGGTTTGTGTTTAGAGCAGGAACTGATGGGCAAGTTGGTTTTGATTTGGAATCACTATCTGCAACTGCAGAGTGGGATTTTGCGGTGTATGGCCCAGATGTAGATTGTGTGGCAATTAGTAACGGCACAGCACAACCCATACGTTGCAATTACGAAGTAAATAATACCGATTTTACAGGTTTAGGGGTGAACCCTGAAAACGGACAAGTTGGTGCTCCTAGTTTAACCCAAAACCTAAACACCTATGATGAGTGGTTAGATGTTAGGGCAGGGGAACTTTATTATATTTTAATCAATAACTTTAACACCAATTTTGACGGTGACCCAGAGCCGTTTTCTATTACATTTACCGGGAGTTCGGTCAATGCCAATCAAAATACGGCCTTAGATTGTACCCTGCGTGATGAGTTTTTAGGCTTAGATATAACCGCTTGTGAAGGTGATCCAGATATTACCTTAAGTGCTTTACGCTCGCCCGCAGGTCCGGATATAGCGAATATACGATGGTATGTAGATTATGAAGATGATGGTGTTATTGATAATAATAACCTATTGAGTGGACCAGCTGCGGTAGCGGAGGAATTGGTCATCCCTTCGCAGATAGCAAATTCAGGTCGCTACTTTGTAGAAATTACGACAGCTTCAGGAACACCTCCTACAGTAATTGATGATGGAGGAATTTTAATAACAATTTTTGGACCTCCTGTTTTACAAGAAGTGATTACCTTAAATTCTAACTTAACGAATAACCCAGACCAGAATAATATTGAAATTATTGTTGAAGATTTAAGAGGCAATGGTTCTTTTGAATATGCGATAAACGGCGGCGAATTTCAGGATAGTGCTATTTTTTTAGATGTACCTCCTGGCTTAAATACGGTAATTATTAATGATAAAAATGGATGTGGAACTACAAATGCCATTGAGTTTTTAGTTGTGGGGTACCCTAAATTCTTTACGCCTAATGGAGATAGCACAAATGATGTGTGGAATATCAAAGGCATTGAGACTTTATCAGACCCCGTTGTTTTTATCTTTGATCGTTATGGGAAATTATTAAAGCAATTAGATGCTTTTAGCGCTTGGGATGGTACGTATATAGGAAAAGAAATGCCGGCTTCAGATTATTGGTTTCGCTTTGAATATAATGAAGTAGAAAGTGGCATTGTCATTGCAAAAACTACTCAAAATCACTTTTCCTTAAAACGATAAAAGACCTACAAACTGCAGGTCTTTTATAAAATAAATATCTTTTAGTATTAAAAATTTACGGTGTATGTTAAAGTAGCATTTGTATTTCTAGTAGAAATATTTAATGAGGGTGAAGCATCAGTACTTAAAATAGAACTTAATCTATCTTGTTTGGCAGTACTTAAGGCAAAATCAAGTCTGCTGGGTCCAAAATCATAACCAATACCGCCAGAAGCTCCATTTAAATCGCCAATGGTGTTATTGTTATAAGGACTTTGTTCATACCTGTATCCTCCGCGTAAACTAACTCTCTCAATTCTATACTCCCCACCAATTCTAAGGCTTGAAACCGCTTGTAATTGATTTCTAATAAAAGTATTTTCAGAAGCGAAATTGGGATCAGATTCTGGTCTTAATTCTGCTTTAGACATATCTTGATAGCTATAATCGAAGCTTAAAAGTCCATTTTTGCCAAAAACTAAAGCGAGACTCCCTGTTAATTTTTCAGGGGTTTTGATCGTATACTTTTCGTATAAGTTGATCACGTCAAAATTAATAAAATTAATATCCACGTCAGCTAAGTTCGAATTAATGCGTTGTGAAAATTCATCATCTAAACGATACCAAGTAGGCGATTGGTAACTACCGCCAACTCTAATGTTGTCGTTCAATTTTGCTATCGCACCTAAGCTGAATGAAAAAGCAGTTCCTTGAGTCCTCAAAAAATTATCAAATGAAGCTGAACTTACTTGAGAGTCCGAATCATAACCGCTCTCTGAAATTTCAGTTAATTGATCAGAAAAAATACTGTGAAAATTTAAGGAAGCACCAAGAAACAAATTGTTTTGGTATTGCGTAGCTACATTTGCTGTAAACTTGTCATTATACCCAAAACTTGTTCTTCTATACGTTTGATTCACAGTTGAGCTATATTTCGTTAAACTCACATAATCAACGTTGGCATCATCATTGGGGTCGACAGCATCAATGATACCACCAAATATCCCTAGAAAGGCCTGTTGATTGCCATATCCAAGGCTAGCACCAATATCTAAATATGCATCTTCAATGAATTCTCCATCCTGTAATTTTAAGGGACCTAGGGGAGTGCCTTGAGCAAAATTTAAAAAATACTGGTCAATTCCTGTTGCTGTTGCATAGCGAGAAGAAATGCTGTTGTCAAAATTTTGAACCCGATCATAGTTCAAAGCGACACTAATTTTTTTCCAATCCGTATCTTGATTTATAGTTTTAAATACAAAAACTCCACCAATTTGGTTTAAGGCTAAATTATTAGTTGAGATTTCAGGAGATGCTCCAGCCCTATTTTTTACATTATAATTGCTTCCAGTAAAACTTACTAGACTATTGATGAAAACAGCGGAACCTGCGGGGTTTACATTCAGAGATGACAAATCTCCTCCTAAAGCTCCAAAAGCGCCACTCATAGCTTGGTACCTAGCCGTACCTTGCGTGTTGTCAGTGCTGTATCTTAATACATCATTTATGTTTTGAGCAGTAACACAGGAACAAATGAATAGGGATGTTACAATAAGATATTTTTTCATTCGAATTTATTTAATTTCTTTATTAATTTAATTTCCTCGACTACTACCTCTACTGCTACCAGAGGAAGACCTTGAAGATCCTGAGGAACTTCTGCTGCTGCTACTGCTTGAACTTCTTGCTGCTGGTGCAGAACTTCTACTGCTGCTTGAGCTTCTTACAGCAGGTGAGGAACCTCGAGAGCTACTTCCAGAACTTCTATACGTTCCACCTGAGGAGCTTCTTGAGCTGTTGCTAGGAGAATATGTTCTAGTAGGTGCGCTACTTCTTGAGTTTCTGTAGGTTCCCGAAGTATTACCTCTTTGGTAGGTACCTGAGGAGTTGTTTCTTTGATAACTGCTCCTGTTTGTGTTTCCTCTATTGTAGATGCTGGTATTTCGAGAACTTCTATTATAATTAGGTTGAACTCTCGAGCTCCTGGCAGTTCTATAGCTGGTATTTCTGTTAGTTGAGGTGCCTGACCTGTATACTGAAGTGTTTCTTGAATCTCTACCTGTTGTGGTACTTCTATAGCGACTATTCGTTATCGCGTCAGCTCTACCTCTTAATGCTGTGTTCGTATAGGATCTAGTGCCAGTGGTATTTGAGCGGTAATTACCTCTTCTGCCATTGGTATATGCAAAATTTCTATTGTTGTAGAAATTAGAATTCCAGCCATAACCACCTCCCCAATAGTTCCAGCCTAGGCCACCGCCCCAACCCCAATTATTCCAGCCGAAGCCACCGCCCCAACCCCAGTTGTTCCAGCCCCAGCCACCGCGCCAGTTGTTCCAACCTAAGCCGCCACCCCAGCCCCAGTTGTTCCAGCCCCAGCCACCGCCCCAGCGATTAAAGCCACCCCAGCCGCCTCCCCAGAATGGATCAAAACCCCATCCGCCGAAGCCACCAAAGTTATCGTAGTAGTTGATAGTTATACTCGTTGGGTTTTGTCCCCAACCTCCTTGGCCATTATAATCATTGAAATTGTTATCGTAATTATCATTTTGATACGCTACACCTGAGCCATCATCAATTGGTTGGCTGTAATACCCGTCAACATCTGTAAAAATTTCACTATCAATTATTTCTTGATATTGATCAGCTCTTCTTCCGAAGTAATCGGCATATTGATTACTAGAATTTTGCTGCTGAATTTGTACTTGTCTCGGATTATTTTCAACTAAAACGCGATTCGTGTTGGTATTCGAATAAATACCATCCGTATCGTAATACGATGATTGTTGATAAGAACCACAAGAGACCATAAATAGGGATGTTATAGCTATAAATAGTGTTGTTTTAATAGTGCTGTAGGGTAGAGTATGTGTCATCATTAAAAATTTAATTGTTGAACATTGTAAAAATAGTTAGTTTTACCGAACTATTTTCTAAATAAAGTCGCAAGATTTGTGCCAAACTGTTAAATATGAGTAAAAACTTAACGAAAAGAAGCGAAGATTATTCTAAATGGTATAATGAATTAGTTGTACAAGCTGATCTAGCTGAAAACTCTGGGGTTAGAGGCTGTATGGTGATAAAACCTTACGGATATGCTATCTGGGAAAAAATGCAAGCGGCTTTAGATAAAAGATTTAAAGAAACAGGTCATGAGAATGCGTATTTTCCAATATTTATTCCAAAATCATATTTAAGTAAAGAAGCGAGCCATGTTGAAGGCTTTGCGAAAGAATGTGCGGTAGTTACCCACTATAGACTTAAAAATGCAGAGGATGGGAGCGGAATTATTGTAGATCCTGATGCCAAATTAGAAGAAGAGCTTATTGTGAGGCCAACTTCTGAAACTATAATTTGGGACACTTATAGACGGTGGATTCAATCGTATCGAGACTTGCCAATTTTAATAAACCAATGGGCCAATGTGGTTCGGTGGGAAATGCGTACGCGACTATTTTTGCGTACCGCTGAATTTTTATGGCAAGAAGGTCACACGGCACATGCGACCGAAGCAGAAGCTATAAGTGAAGCCAAGCAAATGATGGATGTTTATGCTGAGTTTGCAGAAGAATTTATGGCAATGCCTGTTATTAAAGGAACAAAAACGGAAAGTGAGCGTTTTGCAGGAGCTTTAGATACCTATTGTATAGAAGCTTTAATGCAAGATGGGAAGGCCTTACAAGCAGGTACATCACATTTTTTAGGGCAGAATTTCGCAAAAGCATTTGATGTAAAATTTGCTACAAAAGAAGGAACCCAAGAATATGTGTGGGCTACTTCCTGGGGAGTTTCAACACGATTGATGGGGGCTTTAGTAATGACTCATAGCGATGATCTTGGTTTGGTTTTGCCTCCGAAATTAGCACCAATCCAAGTCGTCATTGTACCTATTTATAAAGGTTTAGAGCAGTTAGATTTAATTTCAGAAAGAGTGCAGCCTTTAGTAAAAGACCTAAGAGCAAAGGGAATCTCCGTTAAATTTGACGATAGAGATACCTATAAGCCTGGATTTAAGTTTGCGGAATATGAGCTCAAGGGAGTGCCAGTTCGGTTGGCTATCGGTCAAAGAGATATGGACAACCAAACTTTTGAAGTTGCGCGTCGGGATACTTTGGAAAAAGAGACTGTAGCCGCGTCTCTTGTTTTAGATAAAATTGAATTTTTATTGGAAGATATTCAGCAAAACATTTACCAAAAAGCATTCGATTTCCGTGAAAATCATATTACTGAGGTAAATAGCTACGAAGAATTTAAAAAAGTTTTGGATTCAAAAGGTGGTTTTATTGCAGCCCATTGGGATGGTAGTAAAGAGACAGAAGAAAAAGTTAAAAACGAGACTAAGGCAACCATACGTTGTATTCCCATAGATGCAGTTGAAGAAGAAGGGGCTTGTATGCTAACTGGAAAACCCTCTAAAAAAAGAGTGTTATTTGCTAAGGCATATTAATTTTAAAAAAAAATTAGTTCCCTATTGCAATAGTTAAAAATAGTTGTATTTTTGCATCCGCAATTGCATAAGCGATGGTCCGTTCGTCTAGGGGTTAGGACGCCAGGTTTTCATCCTGGTAACAGGGGTTCGATTCCCCTACGGACTACGAAAAAAATTGAAAATTGCAAATGTTAAATTAAAAAATTAGGTTTGAATAGTTTTTTAATTTTCCATTTTCTTTTTTTAATTAAGATTAATGGTCCGTTCGTCTAGGGGTTAGGACGCCAGGTTTTCATCCTGGTAACAGGGGTTCGATTCCCCTACGGACTACAAGTTCAATGTATACATTGAAAACTATAAATGTTAAGTTGAAAGTTAGCAAAGACTGATCTTAATTTTTAATTTTTCATTATCAATTTAAATAAAAAGAAATGGCAAATCACAAGTCAGCATTAAAAAGAATTAGAAGAAACGAAGCAGTACGTTTACGTAATAAGTACCAACACAAAACAATGCGTAATGCGTTGAGAAAATTGCGTGCTGAAGAAGATAAAAAAGCTGCGGAGACCTTGTATCCTACCGTTGTTAGTATGATTGATAGATTAGCGAAGCGAAATATCATACATTCAAACAAGGCTGCTAACTTAAAAAGTAAATTATCTAAGCAAATAGCTGCGTTATAAACAGCTAACTGACTGTATAGAAAAATTTTAGGCTAAAAAACGCTCTATCAACAGATAGAGCGTTTTTTTTGTTTAATTCATGGTCTTAAATTTTCCTTTTAATTGTAAAAAGCCGTAAATAATAAAGCAATACATCACACCGACTAAGGTCAGGTGTACTCTTCTTAAAGAATAGTATAGGTCCAGATCTGAAAAACTTGAAAAGGTATAGTAAATTTTTATCGGAGTATACCCAATATGGAAAATTAGTAGTCCTACACTAATCCAAAATAGTAAACTTAGTTTTATGATCTTACGCCTTAAAATACCCTTATTCTCTTTTAGGTATAGAACGATGCTATAGCTGAGCGCCAGCCCTCCATAAATATAGGCGTAAATTTGAGGTTTTAGTAAAAAGTCCTGCAAAAACGAGTTTAAAATACTTATCACTATAAAACCAAAGCCAAGTATTAAGATTTGTTTTTTATGGGTTTTCGATGAAATAAAACTGTGGAATACATATAAGAAATAAATAAAATAAATAAAACTATAGCTATTGTAGAAAACTACATTATTATCCGAATATAGTTCTGAAAATAAGGGGTTGAATTCAAATCCTTTCGAGATTAAATAGCCTAATGCTTCATTTAAAAACGTATACATTAATAAAATAGGGTAATATTTTAAAGGCGTATCAAAATACTTTGGATAGTGTACCAAAGCTAAAATTAGGGCTAAACCATAAAATAGGACAAACGAATTTTCTAAAAAAACATCAACTATTCGCCACATAATTAATTAAAATCTGAGCCTTGTTCAGGCGGCGGTTGCATATGTGAATCATTCAAGATTAGGCTTTCATCATCGTCTTGAAAAGAATTTTTCTTAAAATTGGGCATCATCGATGCAAACGATTTTTGAGTTGTTTTTAATTGGCCTAAACCATTCGCTAAAATTCCAGGGTAGTCACGAATTAATACCGCTTCTTTTTTTCCGTTACCTAGTCGCTTAATGTAGAAACCCAAGTTTATACTGTCAACTTTCATGGTGGGTAATATAAAAAAGGTATTCTGTCTAGGATGCTTAATTTTCCTATGTTCGGGATCTTCTTTTTGGTCAGGGTAGGTAGAAAAATAAAAACGTAAAGTTTCAACCTTTACTCCAGAAGCCTTAGCTTCTTGTTCTACATAGGCAATGTAGTTTTTAACCGTTTCAAGATCATATTCTCCAAATCTTGAAGCTATAAATTTTGTACCATCTTCGTAGGGGTCTTCTGAAGCTTCAATGAGCTTTACTCTTTTATGGGTGTAATTATCATAGCCATTTTTTGCCTCCGGGATGCTTATGAGCTGTTTTGGGGCTTTTACTTCTTGAGGTGTTTGATCGGTATCGTCGGCATGTTTCTTTTCTGTATTACAAGATAAAAAAAACAAAAAAGCAGCCATGGTCAGTCCTAAATTTTTCATATTTTAAGTGTTTAAGGTACAACATAAAAATACATTTGATGTTAGGGGGGTAGTCTAATGCATCGTAAATATATTTGAAAATATGCGAAATAAATAGGATTTGTTTGAAAAACAAAAGCCCGATAGAAGTTACTATCGGGCTTTTATTACTATAAGACTTGTTTTTATTGACTCATAGTCAATAAAAACTCTTCATTATTTTTGGTTTGTTTGATGCGTTGCTCAATAAACTCCATTGCTTCAACTGGGTTCATATCCGCTAAATATTTACGTAAAATCCACATGCGCTGTATGGTAGTTTCATCTAATAGTAAATCATCCCTACGGGTACTAGAAGAGGTAAGGTCAATAGCAGGGAAAATTCTTCTATTCGATATTTTACGATCTAACTGAAGTTCCATATTCCCTGTTCCTTTAAACTCTTCAAAGATAACTTCGTCCATTTTAGATCCAGTTTCGGTTAGGGCCGTAGCGATGATGGAAAGTGATCCACCTCCTTCAATATTTCTAGCTGCACCGAAAAAACGTTTGGGTTTGTGTAAGGCATTGGCATCAACACCACCACTTAATACTTTTCCAGAAGCTGGTTGAACTGTATTGTACGCTCTTGCAAGTCTTGTAATAGAATCTAATAAGATAACGACATCATGCCCACATTCTACCAGGCGTTTTGCTTTTTCTAAAACGATATTGGCCACGCGAACATGTTCTGTTGCTTCTTTATCAAAAGTAGAAGCCACCACTTCGCCACGTACATTGCGCTGCATGTCTGTAACTTCTTCCGGGCGTTCATCTATCAATAAAATAATCTGATATACCTCAGGGTGGTTGGCTGCAATACCATTTGCAATATCTTTTAGCAACATGGTTTTACCCGTTTTTGGTTGCGCTACAATCATACCCCTTTGCCCTTTTCCTATAGGTGAAAACAAATCGATAATTCTAGTTGATATCGTGCCTTGACGGTCTGATAAATTAAATTTTTCTTGAGGGAATAAAGGTGTTAAATGCTCAAAAGAAACGCGATCACGAACCACTTGAGGATCTATACCATTTATTTTATTCACTTTTATTAATGGAAAATATTTCTCGCCTTCTTTTGGTGGACGTACATTTCCTAAAACGGTGTCTCCAGTTTTTAGGCCAAACAATCTAATCTGTGATTGTGAAACATAAATATCATCGGGAGAGGATAAGTAGTTATAATCTGAGGAACGCAAAAAGCCGTAGCCATCTTGCATAATATCTAAAACTCCTTCACTGGCAATAATACTGTCGAACTCATATTCAGGTTCTTTATACCTGTTTTTTAGATCTTTATCAAAATTATTGTTCTTTTCCTGCTTTTGACGGGGATTAGGTTTATTTTGATTTGGGTTGGTATTTTGATTTTGGTTGGTGTGAACCGCTGTCTTTTTTTGAAAATCCTTTTTTTGATTCGGATTATTCGTATTCTTTTTTGGTGTAGAAGGTGCTTCTTTCGCAGTTTCAGCTTTTTGTTCTTGTGCTGGTTTTGAGTTATTATCCTTATTTAAAGGTCTCGGATTTGGTTTGTTAGCAACAATCCTTTCCTTTTTGTCCTCTTTTTTTTCAGGACTATTGGTAGATTTTTGAACTCTTGGTTTCTTAGGTCTTGGTGTTCTGACTTGTGGTTTTTCCGCGTTGGCAGGTATCGTTTTACCGAGTGCCTCTTGAACTACTTTTGGGTTGGCAGCCTGAACGTCTAAAATTTGATAAACTAAGTCTAATTTTTTTAAGGTTTTGTACTTGGGTACTTTTAAACCGTTTGCAATTTCCTGCAACTCAGGAAGCTTTTTTGATTTTAAATCTGAAATCTCAAACATTAATTGTTGAATAAATTATACGTCTCTAAATAATTGAAGTGTAGTAAATCTAGATAAATTAAAGGAACGAAGTCCTTAAAATTGGTAAGTGTTAGATTATAACAGAGCAATATTACAAATTATTTTCAATATTTCATTGATAATTCTTAAAAAGACAGTTATTTTGCAGTCTCTAATTTAGAATTGAGAAATGATTCAAAGAATACAGACATTATATTTGTTAATAGTAATACTTTTAACGGGTGCTTTACCGTTTTGGGTAAATCTTTGGTCAGATGCTAAGGGGAAAGAAATTTTTGCCCAAAATGAAATTTTAATTTCAGGCGCATTTATGGCTGCCGCAGTATTAGCAGTAGTTGCTATTTTATGGTATAAGAAACGACAAAACCAATTTGTAGTAAACAGATTGAATATGATATTAAATCTTTTTTTACTAGGATTTTTCGTTTATCGGTCGCTAAATTTATCTGGAGAAATCGAGGTTTCTGAGAAAGGTATTGGGATGCTGATTCCTGTTTTTTCTATCGTGTTTTTAGTCTTGGCCAACAAGGCTATTAGAAAGGATGAGGATCTTGTAAAATCTGTTGATCGCTTACGTTAAACCTAACATCTTAGTAGTATTAGTGCGTTAAACCCGGGGTTGTTCCCGGGTTTTTTAATATCATGCTTTTTTGAAAAGTAGTGCAGCATCGCATGTCAAATAGGCCTTGAATGTAAAGTGATTTTTAACGAAATCTTGAATCTGGAATCTGTTTCGTAAGCCTTACCTTTTTTTAATTTTTTTCCCTAATTAGGTTTTGGGGGTGTGAGCTAATTTTCATTCCTTTTTAATCAGCCTTCAAGGTACCTATTTTCCAGGCTATTTCCTTTGTTTTTTCTAAACTAGCTGCCTCGTTGTCCTAACTCAATAATTTCTAAATCCTTGATCGCATCCCCATCAATTACAAATTGTAGCATTGTTCTTATTTGATGAAAACCGTGTATACCGCAAGCTCCAGGATTCATATGCAATAAGTTAAGTTTTTTATCCCACATCACCTTTAAAATATGTGAATGTCCGCTAATAAATAACTTAGGTGTGTTTTTTTTTATTTCTTCTTTAATTCTTGGATTATAGCGATTTGGGTAACCGCCAATATGGGTGATCCATACAGCGACACCTTCGCACATAAATTTATTATCTAACGGAAACTCTACCTGGGCCTTGTGGTCGTCAATATTGCCATATACAGCGCGTAATGGTTTTAGCTTTTGCAAGGTATCTGTAACCTCTAAATTACCAATATCGCCAGCATGCCATACTTCATCTGCTTTTTTTGCATATTTTAAAATAGTGTCATCCATATGGCTATGGGTATCGGAAAGTAAAAGTATTCGTTTCATTAAAAATATGTGAAATGTCTAGGGGCTACCTATAGAAATGGTACTATCTTTGTTTTTCACAAAAATAACCTATTCCATTGAGATATTTTGTTGTGTTTTCGTACTTCGGAAATCAATACCATGGTTGGCAAATTCAGCCCAATGCTATTACGGTTGAAGAAGTTTTGGAAGAAGCTTTTTCAACTCTTTTAGGAGAAAAAATCGATTTAATTGGCGCAGGCAGAACAGACGCAGGCGTACATGCAAAACAAATGGTTGCACATTTTGATGCAGTTATAAGCAAGGATATTGAAGATTTGCTATATCGCTTAAATGCTTTTTTACCTGCGGATATCGCAGTGCAGAATATTTACGAGGTGGCTGACGATGCCCATGCTCGGTTTGATGCGCATTCAAGAACCTATGAATATTGGTTGGTACAAGAGAAGAATCCCTTTTTGATACCCTTTGCACACTATGTAAAATATCCTTTAGACATAGAGAAAATGAATCAAGCGGCAGAACTCTTGTTAACCTATAAAGATTTTGAGTGTTTTTCAAAGTCTAACACCGATGTCCATACTTATTTATGTACCATAAGCCATGCGCAATGGGTGCTTCACAACGATGTGCTTGTTTTTACGATTACTTCAGATCGGTTTTTAAGAAATATGGTCAGAGCTATTGTAGGTACCTTACTTGAAGTCGGCTTGGGTAAAATTGAAGTTGATGCCGTTAAAACAATTATAAAAAGTAAAAACCGAAGTAATGCAGGTCCATCAGTACCGGCAAAAGGCTTATATTTGACACAAGTTTCATATCCAAAAAGAACTTAAAAGTACATGGACGACAAATCAGGAAAAGCTTTTGACTTTAGCTTGTTTAAAAGATTAGTAAACTACACGAAACCTTATAAAATAACTTTTTATGGAGTGGCAATTGCTGCTATTTTATTATCAGGTTTTGCAGTAATGACAGCTATTATTGTAGGAGATATTGTCGATGAAGCCATCACCTTGAAGGATGTTGATAAATTATGGTATTTAACGATGGCCATGCTTGGTGTTTTACTGGGGCAAGTAGTAAGTCAGTTAGGGTTTAACTATTATGCCAATTGGTTGGGCGAATCGGTAATTAAAGATGTTCGGATCGATTTATTTTCTAAAATGATGGGGTTTAAAATGAAATATTTTGACAACTCCTCTATTGGAATTTTAGTCACTAGAGCCGTTGCCGATATGCAACGAATCGGTGAAATTTTTAGCCAAGGCTTTTTCGTTATTGTAGCTGACTTATTAAAGATGGCTGTAGTAGGTGGGGTAATGTTGTACCAGAATTGGAAACTAGCCCTAATTGTTTTTGCACTCATGCCCATTATTGCTTATGCGACACGATTATTTCAAAAGGCAATGAAAATTGCTTTTACGGATGTAAGAGCACAAGTATCGAATTTAAATTCTTTTGTGCAAGAACGCATTACAGGAATGAAAATAGTACAACTTTTTAACCGAGAAGAAACCGAAAAAGAAAAATTTAGAGTGATTAACGAAAAACACCAAAATGCTTGGTTGAAAACGGTTTGGTACAACTCTATTTTCTTTCCCATTGCAGAAATTGTTTCTTCACTTGCGATTGGATTAATTGTTTGGTATGGTGGGCTCTTGAATATAGCGAATGTTGCGCCTAATGATTACGGAGCTATTTTTGCATTTATTTTACTCTCTGATATGCTTTTTAGACCCTTACGCCAAATCGCGGATAAATTTAATACCTTACAGATGGGTATGGTGGCAGCAAATCGAGTATTTAAAATTTTAGATACGGATAGCCAAATCGAAGATTCAGGTACGATAGAAAAATTAGATGTTGAAGGAAATATTGAATTTAAAGACGTACACTTTGGGTACTTAGAAAATGAAGAAGTACTTCATGGCATTTCTTTTAAAGTAAAGGCAGGGGAGACGGTGGCCATTGTTGGCGCTACCGGTGCAGGGAAATCGACAATTATAAATTTATTAAATCGGTTTTATGAAATAAACTCTGGTGTTATTTCTGTAGATGGAATTTCAATTAACGAATATACCCTCAATTCCTTGCGTTCAAAGATTGCCGTAGTTTTACAAGACGTATTTTTATTTGCAGACACTATTGCCAATAATATATCTTTAAAAAATCAAGATATTAGCAAGGCTGATATTGAGGCTGCAGCAAAACAAATTGGTGTTGATGAATTTATAAGCAGTTTACCAAATGGCTACGATTACAATGTGAAAGAACGTGGCACTATGCTTTCAAGTGGACAGCGACAGTTAATAGCCTTTTTAAGAGCCTATGTAAGCAATCCTAGTATTTTGGTCTTAGATGAGGCAACATCGTCTGTAGATACCTATTCTGAGCAATTGATCCAGAAAGCGACGGAAAAAATAACAGAGGGAAGAACATCAATTATTATAGCCCACCGTTTGGCAACCATTAAAAAAGCAGATAAAATTATCGTGATGGATGCCGGTAAAATTATGGAAATGGGAAGCCACAAAGAGTTGCTAAAAAAAGGAGGCTATTACAGCAATCTTTATGAAGCGCAGTTTTTATCGGAAGAAGTGGCTTGAAAATGGTTGCTAGTTGTTAGTTGTTCGTTGCTAGTTTGTCTCAAAAGTATCAAGTGCACACTTCGACCTCGCTCATGGCAAGTCTATTAAGAGTTAAATATGAAATCTCCTATTTACTAGCTATTTTTTAGAGTTACTTTAGTGAACAAATCTTTAGAATACCTTAATAATTTACCTAATAAAAAAGCATGGCTTGAGCTGCTGGTTTCATATTTGCAAAAGTATCTGTAAAAACAGCTAAATAAATTCCTACTATAATTATTATTCCTATATAAAGAATACCTGCAATCAATAAAAATAATAGTAATTTTAAAAAAATTTGCTTTCCAGTTAAGTGGAATGTTTTTTTATACACATAAGAGAAATAACTTATTAATAATACAGAAGTGAAAGTAGATACCCAAAACAAGAGTTTACCATTCCAAATACTTAAAATGTAAAGGATATTTATTACTATTGATGTTTGAGAATAAGCATAAATGTTAATTACAAAATGCTCACTTAAATTAAATTGTTTTTTGTCAAGGAAAACTAATCGAGATACTAGCGCTAATAATGGAACGGATGCCATGTAAATAAAACTTTGATACTCTTGGATAAATTCTTGATACTTTTTCATAAAATCTAAGTTTAATTTATGAGCTTCTTCAGATCCTATATTAGGAGAGAAAATGCTTTGAAAATCCATAGCTTCAGGAAAAAACTTTTTATTTAAGAAAAAGAAAATACCACCTAAAAAAACGGCAATCATGAAATAAGAAACAGGATTCAAGTACTTTTTTCGAACGCCATTTATATACCCGCCGATAACGGCATCAGGTTTGGTGAATAAGTGTTTAAAGGTGATGAGGAAAGTATTGTCCAGATTAAAAAATCGTTCTGTAAAATCATACCAAAGGTTTTTGACGGTTAAGCGATTACGTATCACTTTCGCACCACAAGCAGGGCAATATGAGTAATCTGTTCTTAAAGAATCATGACAGTTTTTACAGTCCATTGGTTGGTTTTTTGTTATTTAAAAGCAAAAATTAATTAATTTCAAATTGTCAGTCTCAGCTTGTCGAAGACTAACGAGCACGGCATTTCGGCAGGCTCAATGTAACAAATTAGGTGTCATTTGTCATCAGAACTGTTTTAGAAGCTATGATCAATTATTAATTTCTACAGACCTAGTTTTGTACACTTAAATTCATAAACTAGCCTTTAAAAACTACCGACTTTAGCCTAACAACTAATATTACAAGAATTTAAATCATACTACCTAAAATTTTCACAAAAGGTCCTCTTTAAGCATGTTTGACAGCTCGTTCAAATCTTTGTAGAGCGTAAATTCTCCGTTTTTTATATAGGTAATGGAGCCCGTTTCTTCACTTACCACTAAGGCTAAGGCATCAGTTTTTTCGGTAATGCCCACGGCGGCTCTATGTCGCAATCCAAAACGCAAGGGAATATTTCGCTCGTTTGATACGGGCAAGATTACTCGAGTAGCTACAATGTAATTGTTTTCAATAATAGCGGCGCCATCGTGCAACGGACTATTTTTGTAAAAGATACTTTCGATAATGGGTTGCGAAATTTCAATATGCATTTTATCTCCGGAAGATTTTACAAAATCTAACGAATTAGTGCGACTAATAATCAATAAGGCACCCGTTTTAGAACTGCTCATTTTATCACAAGCGCCTAAAATAGAATCAACATCGGTGCTTATCGATCCAGCTTCTTGTTTTAAAAACTTAAAGTGTTTTATGAAGTTTCGTTTATTTGAAAAGTTGGTAGACCCAATCATTAATAAGAATTTTCTAATTTCTTGTTGAAAGACAATTATTAAAGCAATTAAACCTACTTGCATAAAACCACCTACCATACTGCTAATCATTTTCATTTCGAGCAGCTCGGTCAGTTTCCAGAAGCCCCAAACAAAGACAATCCCAATAAAAATATTAATAGCAACCGTTCCGCGAACTAATTTGTAAATGTAATATAAGAGAATAGCGACCAAAAAAATATCGATAAGGTCGGTGATCTTAAAATCCAGAAAATTTAGAAAATTCAAGCTAAGTGGTTTTTTGTAAAATTAGGAAAAATCAATGAACTTAAAACGAGTTATTTGTAAGTTCAGTTTGCGCCACAATTTCAATGCATTCTGCTGCTTCTTTAACATCGTGAACTCTAAGTATATGAGCCCCTTTTAAAAGGGCAATGGTATGTAAAACACTCGTGCCATTTAATGCGTTTTTGGCGTCGGTTTTTAATAGTTTGTAAATCATAGATTTTCTACTAATCCCGACTAAAATAGGTTTTTCGGTACTTTTGAAGAGATCTAATTTTTGCATGAGTTCGTAATTTTGTGCTAAGGTTTTTGAAAAGCCAAATCCAGGATCAATAATAATATCGTTAATGCCATGCGCATGCGCCTTGCTCATTTTTTCTGAAAAATAGTAGAGCACATCATTTAAAAGATGCTCGTAATCTGTATGGTCTTGCATATGCTGGGGCGTACCTTTCATGTGCATCATAATGTAAGGCACTTTCAGGTCGGCAACGGTTTGCATCATGTTTTCATCTAAACTAGCTGCCGAAATATCATTAATTAAACTGGCTCCCGCCTCAATACATTCCTTAGCCACTTGAGCTCTAAAGGTATCTATTGATAGTAAAATAGAAGGAAATTCTTTTAGTAAGGTTTCAACAATTGGAATAATTCGCCGTAATTCTTCAGTTACAGAAACATGTGCAGCCCCTGGTCTAGAACTGTAGGCGCCCACATCAATAAAAGTAGCTCCGTCATTGATCATTTTTGCTACTTGGGCTATACTAGCTTCAGGGTTCATATATTTTCCGCCATCATAAAATGAGTCTGGCGTACTATTTAACACGCCCATTATTTTAGGATTTTTAAGATCTATAAGGTTTCCTTTACAATTTATCGTCATTTTTTAATGAAATTGAATAAGATTTGATGTATTGGCTTAACTTTAAACCATGATACTTGAACATTTAAAAATTTTGAACGAAATTTACACAAATTAGAAACAATACATGCAAAAAACGTCAGAACAATACGATGCAGTCATCGCAATTTGTAGAGATTTATTCTCTAAAAAAATGAAAGATTACGGCAGTGCTTGGCGAATATTGCGACTTCCATCTTTAACCGATCAAATTTTTATTAAAGCACAACGTATCCGTGGATTGCAGGAAAACGAGTTTCACAAAGTTGACGAAGACGAGCAATCAGAATTTATAGGTATTATCAATTATGCGCTTATGGCTTTAATTCAAATCTATGAAGGTGTAGCTGATCAACCAGACATGACTACTGAGGAGGCTTTGGAGCATTATAATAAGCACCTTTCCCTCACCAAAGCTCTAATGCTTAATAAAAACCACGATTATGGTGAAGCCTGGAGAGATATGCGTGTAAGCTCTCTTACCGATTTAATTTTACAAAAGTTATTACGAGTGAAGTCTATTGAAAATAATAAGGGCAAAACCTTGGTCAGTGAAGGTATTGAGGCAAATTATCAAGATATGATTAATTATGCGGTATTTGCCATGATTCATTTAACCTCAAATTCTAAATAAGAATGAAATATTTAGTAGCAGTAAGTAGAATTTTTGTTGGCTTGTTATTTATCATCAGTGGTTTTATAAAGTTGAATGACCCTGTTGGCTTCTCATTTAAACTAGAAGAGTATTTTAGTTTTAGTGTATTAAATTTTCCATCTTTAGAACCGCATGCTCTTAAAATTTCTATTCTTGTGGTGATTTTAGAAGTGCTTTTAGGAGTGCTTTTACTACTGGGGTTTCGCGTAAAATTTACCCTCTGGAGTTTGTTAATAATGATTATTGGCTTTACTTTTTTAACTTTTTATTCCGCTTATTTTAACAAAGTAACAGATTGTGGTTGTTTTGGAGATGCCTTAAAGCTAACCCCCTGGGAATCGTTTACGAAGGATGTAATATTGCTGCTATTTATTTTGATTTTGATTAAAGGGCAAAAATACATTAGCCCCATTTTTAGTGCTGGTGTCAATAGGTTTTTAACGCTACTTGCAGTCTTGGCGAGTTCTGTTTTTGCCTACTATGTGTTACAACATCTACCGGCAATAGATTTTAGACCATATAAAATTGGAGCCAATATAGAGGAAGGCATGTTAGTTCCAGAAGATGCCCAAAAAGCTGTCTTTGATTACGCTTGGAAATTTAAGGTAAATGGGGAAGAAAAAGTGATTGTAACACGCGGGGATTACCCCACGGTTGATGGTGAGTTCTTAGATGTAGAAACTACCGAAATAGCAGCAGGATATGAACCCCCTATTCATGATTTTACCATTGAAAAGGATGGGATTGATAGGGCGGCTGAACTACTTCAAGAGCCAAAATTGTTGATGGTTGTTGCCTATGATTTATCGAAAAGCAATTATAAAGCTTTTGAAGACATTAAAAAAATAGCTGAAGACGCAACCAAAAACGGATATAAAGTAATTGGTATGTCTGCCTCAAGTGAAGACTTTACCTTAAAACTGAGTAAAGAGTACAAATTGGCTTTTGATTTCTATTTTACAGATCAAACTACCTTAAAAACGATCGTCAGATCTAATCCAGGAGTGTTGGTTTTAGAAAAAGGAACAATCAAACAAAAAGTACATTATAACGATTTAGATGAATTGAAGTTGAACTAAAGTTAAAGGAATTCAATACCAAGCAGCTTATTAAAAGTATAAAAATTATGAGAAGTAAAATTGTAGCAGGAAATTGGAAAATGAATAAAAATCAGGAGGAAACAGAAGCATTACTTGCGGAACTTTCGGCAAAACTGCCTGATACAGCCGCCGAAGTCATGGTGGCACCAACCTTTGTAAATTTAGGTGCTGCTGTTCGTGATTTAGAATCTTCAACTATTCAAGTTATTGCTCAAAACATGCATTTTGCAGAAAGTGGTGCCTTTACAGGTGAAATTTCTGCGGATATGCTTTTGAGTATAGGAGTTCAAACCGTCATCATAGGCCATTCTGAGCGACGAGCGTATTTCGGCGAAACTGATGAAATTTTAGCAAAAAAAGTAAAAGCAGCACTGGCAAAAAATATGAGAGTGATGTTTTGTTTTGGCGAGGAACTAGAAGATCGCAAGTCAGAGAATCATTTTAATGTAGTTGCAGGTCAATTAAAAAATGCTTTATTTGATCTGGAGGCAGAGGCCTGGAAAAATATTATTTTGGCCTATGAACCTGTTTGGGCTATTGGTACGGGAGAAACAGCTTCCCCTGAACAAGCACAAGAAATGCACGCTTTTATCCGTAAAACAATCACCGAAGCCTTCGATGCAAATATTGCTAATACCGTTTCTATTTTATATGGTGGTAGTGTAAAACCGTCTAATGCCGTTGAAATATTTTCTAAGCCCGATGTTGATGGAGGCTTAATTGGAGGAGCATCCTTAGTGGCGGACGATTTTATGGCCATAGTAAAAGCGATTTAAAGCTTAAAAATTTAATTTTAAAAGGATGTTCAAGCAACGAATGTCCTTTTTTTATTCCTTAAAAGAATGGAACAAGAAAATACATACATCGAATATCATTTTAAAGTAACACCTCTAGAACCGGCTACAGATATTTTAATTGCACAACTAGGTGAGGTACTTTTTGAAAGCTTTTTAGAAACGGAAGACGGAGTTTTAGCCTACATTAAAAAAAGTGATTGGGCAACTTCGGTTCTAGACAACATCGAGATTTTAAAAAATCCAAACTTTAAAATAGAACACGCTACTAAAGAAATAGCTCAAGAAAATTGGAATGCCACTTGGGAACAAAACTTCATGGCGATTCAGGTAGATGAAAAATGTATGGTTCGGGCTCCTTTTCACGAAAAAGCCGATGTGCTGTATGACATTATTATTGAGCCTAAAATGAGTTTTGGTACTGGACATCATGAAACAACCCACATGATGTTACAACATATTCTAGCTACAGATTTTAAAAATAAGTCTGTTTTAGATATGGGAAGCGTTACTGGCGTATTGGCTATTTTAGCGGCCATGAAAGGCGCAACGGAGGTCGATGCTATAGATATTGATAATTGGTGTTATGTGAACGCCCAAGAGAACGTAGAGCGCAACAATTGTAGTCATATTAATGTTATGGAGGGTGATGTCTCTTTGTTAGGGAATAAAAGCTATGCTATTATTATCGCCAATATTAATCGGAATATTTTATTGGCCGACATTCCTATCTATGTACAATGCTTACAACCAGATGGAATTTTATTTTTAAGTGGATTCTATACAGAAGATCTACCCATAATTACAGAGAAATGTCATGAAGTAGGCTTACAATTTGATGCTAATTTAGAACGTAATAATTGGGTGGCTGCAGTTTATCGAAAATAATTTTTTTTGTGAGGTTTTGATTTTGGGGATACTTATATTGTAGGAATATTTCAATTTAATATTGAAAAAGACTACAAATAAATAACCCATTAAAACCCATTTATGATGAAAAAAATTCGATTAATTTTAAGCGCTATGGTATTATTAGCCCTACAAAGTGCTTGTGAAAAGGACAAAGAAACCAATTTGCTTTTGCCTGAGGAAAGTAATGATCTTATTCAGCAAGAAACTCTAGAGTTAACGGACGATGTAGTAAAAGTATTTAAAAATAATTACTACAATGTAGATGATGTTTCTGTAGTTGATTTTATGCTTCCCGATGGAACCACGGAAAAAAGATTTAAGCTAGAGCAGGATATTTTATTTTCAGCTGCACAATTTAAAAGTTTATCAGAACTTAACCCCAAAACAGCTAAAAATTATCATACCACAAATTTAGTAAGGCCTAGAGTACTTTCAATTATTGGGTATACTGGGGGTCAAAATGCTCTTTCTAGCAAAGAACGAACAGCGCTACAATATGCCGTGAATAATTATAATGCTTTGAATTTAAGTATTCGGTTCACATTAACATTTGGAACCTCCTTTCAAAATAAAGATATGGTTGTTTACTACAATCCTAATGAATCAGGAGCGGGAGGCTCTGCTGGCTTTCCAAGTAATGGAAATCCCAATAAATTTCTTCAAATTTACGGTTTAGACAATGCAGATGTGAATGTTGTAGAACACGTTATTACCCATGAAATGGGTCATTCTGTAGGTTTTAGACACACCGATTGGTTTAGCCGTCAAAGTTGCGGACAGAACGTCAATGAAGGAACTTCAGGTGTAGGTGCCATACCCATTCCAGGAACTCCTGCGGCCTATGACCCAACTTCAATTATGCTGGCATGTTTTAGTTTTAATGAAGATGGAGAGTTTAATAACAATGATATTATAGCACTAAATTATCTTTATTAATTTATATATAAAAACAAAATGGTATCAAAAAGGGGTTTTTCTATGCATAGAAAAACCCCTTTTTAATTTTAATATCGCGTCTTACTGGCGTAGAACTATTAAAAAGGAGGTTTAAAATAAACTAGGTTTTCAAAGAAATTGTATATTAGTATTAAAATGTATCTATGAGCACAAAAGAAAAGGTCTTAGAAGACCTACTTGTAGAAGAAGAAACACAACAACAAAACGAAATAGTACTGTATAATGATGAGGTCAATACCTTCGACCATGTCATTGAAACCCTAATAGGGGTCTGTGATCACACGCCGGAGCAAGCAGAACAATGCTCCATCATTGTTCATCACAATGGTAAATGCACCGTAAAAACGGGTGATTACGATGATTTAAAGCCTCGATGCAGTAAGCTATTACAAGCCGGACTAAGCGCAGAAATTGTATAGTGGGTATTAAGCTTTTTCATTATCTTTAGAAACCATTGTTTTAACTTGGTTTTATACATCTTTACTATTGAAAAATTTCAACGTATTAATAGCCCTATTCTTCCTTTTCTCTTGTTTTTCACAAGAGTTACCACCCATTAAAAACTTTTTTCCTAAAGACTACAATGCTGAGAATCAAAATTGGTCTATTTCTCAATCAGCCGAGAAATTAATTTATGTGGCCAATAGTAAGGGTTTGCTTGAATACAATGGGGCAAACTGGAAACTCTACCCCACGCCCAATGAATCTATTTTAAGATCTGTAAAAGTAGTAGATGATCTCATTTATACAGGTTGTTTTATGGATTTTGGCTATTGGAAAAAAAATTCTTTAGGGCAATTAGAATATACGTCTTTAGCGAGTAAAATTGATCATGATGTAATTGAGGATGAAGAATTTTGGAACATTATAGCCATGGAAGATTGGATGGTATTTCAGTCTTTAAAACGTATCTATATTTATAATGTAAAAGATAGCTCTGTAACTATTATTGACTCAAAAAATACCATACCTAAAATATTTAAAGTTGGTCAAAGCATATATTTTCAAAGAATGGGTCAAGGTATTTTTAAAATTGACTACGGTAAAGATGTTTTGCTTTTTGATGATGGGATTGTTAAGGAAGATGAGGTAATTAATATTTTTAAAACAGCAACAGGAATAGTAATACTTACTCAAAACAATGGTTTTTACGACGTTCAGGATAATCAACTGATAAGGTCAACAAGTATTTCTAATGAATTTGTCTCAAATGGAAGTCTTTACGCTGGTATACAGCTTAAAAATAAACACTTTTTGCTAGGTACAATTTCTAATGGATTAACATATTTAGATCAGAATGGAGCCCTTATATATCAAATAGACCAAAGCAATGGACTAGCTAACAATACCGTGCTATCGCTTTTTGAAGATGTTGATGAGAATATTTGGTTAGGCCTTGATAATGGAATTAGTTATGTTAATAGTAATGCTCCCTTCAAAGTATTTCATGATTATAAGGGAGTTTTAGGCAGTGTTTACGCCTCGAAAGTGCATAATGGCATGTTGTATTTAGGAACGAATCAAGGGCTTTTTTATAGAAGTTTGCTAGCTGACGATGAATTTAAATTTATAAATGGAACACAAGGCCAAGTATGGAGTTTAAATATTTTTGAGAACACCCTCTTTTGTGGTCATAACTCAGGAACATTTATTATTTCGGATGGTATGGCCCAAAAAATAGGAGGTATACCAGGAACTTGGACAATTGCGGAAATTGCTGATGAGCCAAATTTATTACTTCAAGGAAATTATGATGGTCTCTATATTTTGGAGAAAAATAATCAAAATTGGAAACTTCGGAATAAGCTTGAGGGCTTTAGTAATTCTTCCCGGTACTTTGAGAAACTAGATAATAAAATATTTGTAAACCATGAATATAAAGGAGTATTTGAACTATCGGTAGACCGTTCTCTTTCGAGGATAAATAGCGTGGCTATAGATACTAGTTTAAAGGGCGCTAATTCTGGGCTCATTAGCTATAATGGTTCACTTTTGTTTGGTTATAAAAAGGGTATTTATGCGTACAATTCGCATTTAGAGGAGTTTCAAAGAGATAGCGTATTGAGCGCAGTGTATACCGAGGATGAATACTTAACCGGGAAATTAATTTCAAATAAAAAAAGCAATTCTTTGTGGATTTTCACCAATACCAATATAAGTTATGTGAACAGACCAGTATTAGCCAATACCTTGAAAGTAAAGAGTATACCCTTGACAAAAAAAATGCGAGAGGGAATTGTAGGGTATGAAAATATAATGAAATTTCCAGATAAAAACATCTATTTAATAGGAACAACTTCGGGATACTTAACGGCTGATTTAGATAAATTAGAAATAAAAGATTTTCAAATACGGATCGGTGAAGTTTTAAATGGGCCCAACAAGATAAACCTAAGTTTAGTAGATACGAGCCTCCCAACTAAATTTAGCAGCGATCAAAATAATCTTAAAGTAAACTATTATTCCCCAGAGTTCAATAAACTGTTAACAACCCATTACCAATATCAGTTAAAAGGCTTGTATGATGATTGGAGTGATTGGTCTGATGAATCAGAGACAACTTTTGAAAATCTTCCTTACGGTGATTATGTATTTAAGGTTCGAGCCAGAATAGGAAATAAAATGGCTAGTAATTCGGCTTCCTTTTCATTTAGTATTGCTAAGCCATGGTATGTATCGAATACCTTAATTGTTCTTTATATTCTAGGCGTATTTCTTTTTTCTATTTTCATGCATAACGTTTACAAGCGTTACTACAAAAAACAACAGGAAAAATTAATCCTTAAAAATAAAAAAGAATTAGAGTTATCTCAGGTGCGCAACGAAAAAGAAATAATTAAAATTAGAAACGAACAATTAGAGACCGAATTTAAAAGTAAAAGCAAAGAATTAGCGGTTTCAGCCATGAGTATCATTAAAAAGAACGAATTATTAAATACCATAAAGCAAGAACTAGATACCGTTAAGGATAAAAACTCATTAAAGCCCGTCATTTCGATTATTGATAAAAGTTTAAAAAAGAACGATGATTGGGAGTTATTTAAGGAGGCGTTTGATAATGCCGATGCCGATTTTTTAAAGAACATTAAAAAAATACATCGATCGCTATCTCCTAGCGATTTAAAGTTATGCGCTTATTTACGCTTGAACTTGTCTTCAAAAGAAATTGCCAATTTGTTAAATATTTCTTCTAGAAGTGTTGAAATTAAACGGTATAGACTCCGCAAAAAACTCAATTTAAAACATAAAGATAATCTTGTTACCTATATTTTAGAGTTTTAGTACCACAACAATTCTATTTTTAACCCTACATCCACCTCAACATTGCCTCAACACTATCGCTAAAACTATCTTTTTTAGGGGAGTTTGCCAGTTCTTTAGCTTCGCCGAAGTTTCTATATATATTGCTACTCTCATCTGCCAAATTGATAATAAACACTCTATTTTATTATCATGTATACTTTTTGTTGTGGTAAAAAAAATTGATTTAACAATATATTTATGATAATTTTAGGAAATCAAAATTTCTCATATGGATACAATTCGAAAAAACGCACTAAACCTAGTACTCTTGTTATGTACAACATTTATCTTTTCGCAAACAGATAAGGTGGTGGTAGTAAACGATGAAAGCGGAATGCGATTGGTCGTCAATGGTGAAGACTTCATGATTAATGGTATGAACTGGGATTACATACCTATTGGGAGAAATACAGTAGATGCCGAATTTTGGAAAAAGTCAGATGACATCATTATGGCTGGACTCGATACCGAAATGTCACTTTTAAAAAACATGGGTGTTAACGCTATTAGGCAATATACTGGTGTTCCAGCAAGGTGGATTCGATATATCTATGAGAACTATGGTATCTATACCATGCTGAATCATTCTTTTGGAAGGTATGGATTAACCCTTGATGGGGTTTGGACCCCCGTAACAGATTATTCAGATGCCCGAACTCAGGAATTCTTGATGTCTGAAGTTGAAAATTTGGTCAGAGATTATAAAAACACACCAGGACTACTAATGTACCTGCTAGGAAATGAAAATAACTATGGCCTGTTTTGGGCAGGGGCTGAAACAGAAGATTTTCCTGATGACGAGGAGGAAAGAATGTTTGTTGGGGAAAACAGAGGAAGACCCATGTATAAGCTTATGAATGAAGCCACACTTAAAATGAAGTCAATGGATTCTTCTCATCCAGTTGCCATTTGTAATGGTGATGTTTTATTTATAGATATCATTGCAGAAGAGTGTAAGGATGTTGATATCTACGGCGTAAATATGTACCGTGGCGTATCTTTTGGAGATGCGTTTCAAACAGTGAAAGACAAATTAAATAAGCCAATTTTATTTACAGAATTTGGTGCTGATGCTTTTAATGCTATTAAAAACCAAGAAGATCAAAAAGCTCAGGCCTATTATATGTTAGGGAATTGGAAGGAAATTTATGAAAATGCGGCAGGATTGGGAAAGGCTGAAAATTCAATTGGAGGCTTTACCTTTCAATTTAGTGATGGGTGGTGGAAGTACGGTTTTGATGATAGAAAAAATGCGGATATACACGACAATAATGCGTCATGGTCTAATGGTGGATATGCTATTGATTTAGTTCCGGGCGAGAATAATATGAATGAGGAATGGTTTGGAATCTGTGCTAAAGGCCAGACAGACCCCCGAGGACTTTACGATTTATACCCGCGAGCAGCGTATTATACTCTTAAAGAAGCACATCAATTAAATCCCTATGAAGATGGGGTCACCCTATCCTTTGTTCAAAACTACTTTGATAATATCCAAATTATGGATGCTGTTTTAAAAGCACGAGGGGATAAAGCAGCTTTAGTTGGTGAGCAAACTAGCAAGCTTAGAGTGAGTAAACTAGAAGCAAAATTCACTACGTTTAATACGGGTGGTAATTTAATTACGACGCCTGAATCTCCAGATCCCAATGCAACAGACTATCCTAATCAATTGGGCTTTGATGATATGCAATCTTACTTTATAGGTTTTGAAGGCGAGCCAGCTCCAAATATGAGAGCTAATGTTAATTTTAATATTCTTGGGAATGTAGCCACAAATCCTATCGATGAAATATTTTATGAGAACAGAGGGCGACCTATTGAGGTTGTTACTGGTGAAGGAAATGTGCTTATTGAAGATGTTAATCGTGTACAAGTGTATAATGCTTCCTACGAATGGAATACTAAAAACTTTGATCTACGAGGTTTTTACAGAACAGGACATTACCATTGGGGGTATGAAGGAGATTTCTTCGGTTTATATCCAGAGGCTAACTATGGTCCAAATTTAGATATATACAACGGGGTTATTAGTGGTTTTGAATTTGATGGTAAAAGAGACATAAAAGGTTTAAAAGCCGCTTTCGGGCAGCAACTTTGGTGGGGCGCTAACCCTGCCATTTTATTAAAATACAGTAGAAGCATTGGTAAATATAACCTTACTGGTGTTTTTCATGAAGATATTGATGATTTTGGAACCATTGTTTCTTCTTTAGCTGTTCCTATGCCTAGAACGCGAAGAGCTACCCTACATATCGAAAGAGAAATTGGAGATTTTGGTTTTGAAATTGGAGGTATCTGGGGGGGGCAACCTTTAAATGATCGGGTATTTCAATTTGCAGAAGATAATCCAAATTATAACCCAAATACACCAGATCAAGATCCAAAATATATTATTTATACGGACCAAGTGAATGAAAAAGATAATTGGGGTGCCAAAGGAAAAATCACCTATTCAGGCGGTCGTTTTAATTGGTATGCTCAGGGAGCAGCCATGGGGCTAGTCGCCAATGGCGGTGGTGATTATACCAGAACATTTACGGGATGGCGATTAAAGGATAGCGGAAGTGGCAATCAAACTAACTTTCTTACAGGACTCACCTATACCGTTGGGAATGTGCAAATTGCCCCTAACTTTTTATGGCAAAAACCTATTGTAGGTCCTATGCCTAATGACGCACAAGGACCAGGACGACTTAGAAATATTCTTGATGACCCCTTTGTTGTTAGAGCCAATAGAGAAACTACAGCGGGTGAGCTACTCCTAACTTGGGATCCAACACCAGGTACTTGGATGTACGAATGGGATAATGATCGTGCCGAAGATGCAAAATTAGCTGTGAGTGCCGGATTTGTTTTTCGTCATCACCCAACTACGATGGATGCCGCTATTGGATTTTTAGGGAATCGTACCTTATTTGCCTTTCCTAATTCAGTGCCTGCGAAGAATTTATGGGAAACACATACCCGAATCGTTTCTAAAATAAACCCAGATCTGGGGATGATTGCTAACCTGTATTTTGGGAATGCACAAGCAAATGGTAGTGATGAACGATTGGTGGAGCGTTTTGGAGGGGATATTCGCTTAATCTACAACAAAATAAAAGTAGAGCATGCTTTTAAAATAAATGATTGGGGTCCGTTTGATTACCATCGTGATTTTAACCTTACATACCCTGTACAGGTCATGTTAGACATTTCTACAACATTGGGTAAACCAGACTGGTTTATTTTACCTAGTACTCAGGTGGGTATACGAGGTACTTGGCGCAGCATGAATGAGTTTTCACCTCGATATTCCCCTAATGCTGCCGGAGAATTTGCGACTAATCCTACCATAAGCCCTGTTGGCTTTGGAAATGGAAATGAATGGGAAATAAGAACGTATGTACACATCAATATTGGGAAATAAAAAAGAGACAAATGAAAAATAAAAAAAATATCTTTTTAAGAACCACCATGCTGTTAGGGCTTGTATTAGTCTGTTTTACAGCTTGTGAAAGAGAAGTTTCAGAGGAAGTGAAATTTGCCACGTTCACTACCAATCCAGCCGTATTTTTGGACGGTTTTAGTGGAGGTTTAGAATACTTGCCTTTTCAAGGGTCTAAGCTCGATGCTTTTACTGTGGATACTGAGGTAAAGTATAATGGTACCGCTTCTATGCGGTTTGATGTTCCCAATCTTGGGGATCCAAGTGGAGCTTTCGCGGGAGCTATTTTTCCTGATGCGGGCGGACGAGATTTAACAGGTTATGATGCACTTACCTTTTGGGCAAAGGCTACAAAATCAGCCACCATAAATGAAATTGGTTTTGGAAATAATTTTGGTGAAAATAAATACCTGGTTTCCAAAAATAACTTGAGAATCAGCACAGGCTGGACAAAATATACCATACCTATTCCAGATCCTTTTGTTCTAACCACAGAGCGTGGCATGTTTTGGTATTCAGAAGGTCCGGAAGATGGCGATGGCTATACCTTTTGGATTGATGATTTAAAATTTGAAAAATTAGGGACGGTAGCTCAAGCAAGACCTGCAATTTTTAATGGTAATGACGTGGAATTACAATCGTTTCTTGGGATACAAACCACGCTCACCGGACTCACTCAAACCTTTAATTTAGCGTCGGGTGTTAATGAAACAGTGACTGCAGCTCCTTCTTATTTTACATTTACATCCTCGGATAACGAAGTGGCACAAGTAAGTGAGTTAGGAGTGGTAACCATGGTAGGAACAGGTTCGGCGGTAATTACCGCAACCTTAGCTGGAGTACTCGCAAGAGGATCTTTAAATATTGAAGTTGGAGGTAGTTTCGAATTTGCTCCCGTACCTAACAGAAATGCTGCCAATGTGATCAGTATTTTTAGTGATGCGTATACCAATGTACCTGTGGATTTTTACAATGGTTTTTTTGGAGAATTTCAAACCACATTGGGTGGCGCAATTAATATTAATGGTGACAATATAATAGAATATACGGCCCTAAATTTTGTGGCAACAGAGTTTAAGAATCCTACAGTAGATGCCTCAGGCATGACACATCTTCACGTTGATATTAGAATACCAGAAAGCATTGATGCCTCAGATTTTATAAGAATAGAACTTGGTGATTTTGGGCCAGATGGTGCTTTTGGAGGAAATAATGATTCTAGTGGTTCGGTAATTATTTCAAGTACAGCGCTGACCAGCGACGAATGGATCAGTTTAGATATTCCTTTGGCAGATTTTGGATTGACCAGTAGACGGAATCTGGCGCAAATATTTTTTGTTTCAGATGCCACTATCTCAAATTTGTTGGTAGATAACATGTACTTCTACACAGAATAATATCGACTAAAAAATGCAATTAAATATGAATCAAATGATGACTTTATACACTAAACAGAAAATTACATCCAAGGGATATTTCCTTTCCTTATCCAGAACGGTGGTTTTTCTAAAGGCCCTATTCCTCGCAGCTTTCTTGATGGTACATCAAGGCTGTGCGGTAGATGATACCCAGACCGTTGTGAATTTTACCGAATTAACCATGCAAGATGAGTTTAATACCGATGGTGCTCCGGATAGCACTATTTGGGGTTATGACATTGGCACTGGCCAAAATGGATGGGGAAATCAAGAATTACAATACTATACAGATAGGCCCGAGAATGTGACCATCAATAATGGAATTATGATTATTACGGCACAACAAGAAAATTTTCAAGGATCTTCGTATACCTCAGCCCGGCTATTAACAAAAAATAAATTTTCACAAACCTATGGTCGTTTTGAAGCCCGTATTCGGGTGCCCTATGGTCAAGGTATTTGGCCTGCATTTTGGATGCTGGGCGTTCCAGAGGATCAGGATGAGATTTGGCCAAGTTTAGGAGAAATCGATATCATGGAAATACGAGGACAGGAACCGACAAAACTAATTGGAAGCTTACATGGCCCCGGGTATTCTGGTGGAGAAGCAATTTCAAAAGAGTATGTACTCCAGAACGATCGTCTCGATACAGGCTTTCATATCTACGGGATCGAGTGGGGACCAGATTATGTAAACCACTATGTGGATGACGTGTTATACAGCCAGATCACTCCTGACGATCTCCCTGAAGGATCAGCATGGGTTTTTGATAATGATTTTTATATCCTTATTAATTTGGCAGTTGGCGGAACTTTTGTTGGTCCTCCTAATGCAGAAACCGTATTTCCTCAGTCGATGTTGGTCGACTATGTAAGAGCCTATAAATATAATTGAATAAACTAACGAACAACTATTATGAAACTACTACTAAAAAAAGCTAAGTTAATTTCAATTTTTATCTTGGCGATTTCCTTTCTAGGATGTGATGACGAGGAATCTCAATTACCGGCAGTTAGTTCTGCCTTTACCTATACCATAAATGAAAATACAGGGACGGTAACTTTTATAAATATTTCTGAAGATGCCCGAACGTATTTATGGACCTTCGGAGACGGAAGAACCTCCACCGAAATTAATCCTATAAAAACATTTGCTAACGGTATGTTCACTATTACCTTAAAAGCGATGGGTATCTCAGGAGCTTCTAACACTTCTGAAGATACGATAACCATTAATATTCCAGACAAAATTTCATTACCAGTTACTTTTGATGCCCCAAACGTGGCTTATACTATAGCTACTTTTAATGGTACTTCATTTGAAATACTTGATAATCCTGATGCTTCAGGATCTAATGATAAGGCCTCTAAAGTTGGTGCGATAACGAATAGCGGAGCTGCTTTTGAAGGGATTAATTTTGATGTTGGTACGCAAATAGATCTCGCTAGCGAAAAAACCATTACCATGAATTTTTGGTCAGACGAACCTGTAGCGGTTTTATTGAAACTTGAAGAAGGTACTGCGGCTGATATCGAAGTCACTGCAAATCATGGTGGTACTGGATGGGAAACTATGAATTTTAATTTTTCCTCATCAGCCAAATACATTCGACTCACCTTATTTGTAGATGGTCCAGGAACAAGTACTGGCACTTTTTACATTGACGATATCGAACAAATTGAAACGCCAATTGTTGAAAATGGCTGTGCTACCACGCCTATAGCGGCAACCGCACTCCCATTAAATTTTGAAGCTTGTGAAACGTTTCTTTCTTCAGAGAATTTTGGGGACGGAATCAGTTCAAAGTTAGCACCCAATCCATCTAAGTCAGGAATAAACAACTCCGACTTTGTGTTGCAGGTAGATAAGCCTGCTGGCTCTAGTTTCTTTGCAGGAGTTCAGAATACTTTTGAGAATAACTTTGATTTGACGACTACCAATACGTTTAAGCTAAAAGTCTTTTCTACCAAAGCCAATGTGGTGTTGCGTTTTGAGCTGGCTGTAAATCCACAAACGGTTCCGGTGACAGGAAATCCTGCCCCAGTTTTTAGAACGGTTACCAATGCTAATGTATGGACAGAAGTAGCATTTACATTCACAAATTTACCTGGTGCACCTACCGCATACAATCAATTGGTGATTAAGCCAGATAATAATGAAACGGATAGTGCCATTACTGCAGACGGCACCTATTACTTTGATGATCTTACACTTTCAGCTCCTACCACTGGTGGTGGTGGAAGTACTTTTGACTCCGGTCTTTTAACCAACGGAGATTTTCAAAATGGCAGTGCTCCATGGACTATTGGCGTGGGTACAGATCCAGCTCCGGTAGTGACGGAAGGGGATAATACGTTTTATTCTGTGAACGTTACGGCGGCAGGAAATGCTTTTGATGTGAATGTTAGTCAAAAACTAGAAATTCTTGATGGTTCTACGTATACCTTAACTTTTGATGCCTGGTCTGATCGGGCTAGAACACTTGTAGGAGGAATCGGGTTGAGTGGTGGAAGTTTTGCCAATACTGTAGAGACCGTAAATTTAACCACTACGAGACAAACTTTTACCCTCACCTTAACTGCTGCTGGCTTCGGTGCTGCCGATGCACGTGTTTTATTTGATTCGGGAGCTGCTGTGGGTCGTGTCAATATTGATAATGTATCCTTGACCATGAATAGTACCGGTGCTACTTTTGATTCCGGTCTTTTAACCAACGGAGATTTTCAAAATGGCAGTGCTCCATGGACTATTG
>CAXBCN010000008.1:0-115734 GCA_963974535.1 uncultured Cellulophaga sp. | reverse complement strand
ATGACCTGGTAGCTCAGTTGGTAGAGCATCTCCCTTTTAAGGAGAGGGTCCCGGGTTCGAGCCCCGGCCCGGTCACTGAATGAAAATTCAAATCACATCAAAACCTTGCAAATCGTATGATTTTCAAGGTTTTATGGTTTTAGGCCAATCATAAAATTTGATGTTATTTGAATCTATTGGTTCACAAATCGTCAACATTTTGACAAAAAAAAATTATGTTGACGATTTGTGAACCAGAATAAGCTTTTTAATACCAATAGTTGATTTGACTTTCGTCTCACTAATGTTTAACATTTAAGACGACAACTATGAAAACAAATTCCACTTTCTCTACCCTTTTCTGGGTTTACAGCAAACGAGCTAAAAATAATGAGGCTACAATTTATGCTAGAATTACGATTAATTCCAAAAGAGTTAATATTAGTTTAAAAAAGAAGGCCGACATAAACCTTTGGGATTCTTCAAGACAAAGAGTAAAAGGAAATTCTAAAACTGCACGAATCACAAATCTTTATTTAGATGAAGTGCAATCTCTTCTTTTCAGTCATTATAAAGATTTAAAGCTAGAACATAAAACTCTCTCTCCGCAAATCTTAAAGGCGCGGTTTCTTGGGGAAGAAAAAATTCAGTATTCCTTATTGGACATTATCAATTTTTTCAATGATAAAATGTCAAATAAACTAAGTCCGAAAACTTTATGTCACTATAAAACAAGTCAGAATTATATACTACGCTTTTTACATAAGGAGTACAAAGAGGATGACCGTTTTCTAAGAGACTTAGATTATAAATTTGTAGTTGGTTTTGAAAATTACCTAAGAGGTTATCGTCCTAAACATTATCTAGGTAAAATTGGAAACAATGCCGTAATGAAACATATACAGCGGCTTAGAAGAATGATTAATCTAGCACTTGATATGGAATGGATTGACAAGGATCCTTTTGTTAAATTCAAAGCAAAGCTCGAAAAGAGAGAAAGAGATTACCTTACTAAAAAAGAGCTAGAACGAATAGAATTATTAGATACCAGAATAAAGAGGCTTGACATTGTTCGAGATTTATTTATTTTTAGTTGTTACACGGGCATCGCTTATGTGGATATCATGATGCTTAAACCACAAAATGTAATCGAAGGGATTGATTCTGAAAACTGGATTATGGCCAATAGAACTAAAACCGGCACACCCTTTAAAATTCCTTTATTACTGAAGGCCAATGATATCATAAAGAAATATTCCGCTAAAACCGATGAAAACTCTAGTTTATTACCTATTCTTTCAAATCAAAAATTAAATAGTTATTTAAAAGAAATAGCAGATTTATGTGGCATTGAAAAAAACCTTACTTTCCATATGGCAAGGCATACATTCGCCACTACAGTAACTTTAAGCAATGGTGTACCCTTAGAAACTGTTTCTAAACTTCTTGGTCATACAAAACTTGCAACAACTCAAATTTATGCAAGAGTTATTGAACAAAAGGTAAGTGATGATATGAATCTATTGAGGACTAAAATTGAAGTTAAGAAACCTAACCTCTTTATTGTTTAACTATTAATTTCAATAACTTCTAACTTAAAGTAGAAGTAGCAAATATGTTGTGCTATTTTTCAGGAATCATAAGTTCGGTTATAAGTGGGCCAATTTTTTCCATTCATGATTTGCAACCAAAACTTTTGTCCTGTACTATCAATTTTGAATAAAGTGGATAAAAGCAAAAAAAAATCAAATGTAATCGACTTATAATTTAAAGTATATGAGTTTTTTTATAACTTTCAAAGTTTAAGAAGAGAACCTTATCTATGACAGATACGTATTACATTTAAAAATATACTGAACTTTAATTTCTGATTATAATATTATTATTCATAAATACAAAGTCTCGTTTGTAATTTGAGTTATTCTATTTCAATTGATCCTATTAAACTTTCATATTCCAAGACTATAGATTTTACTTATAATCTTCTTAGGTAAAGAAGTCTACACTTTTATTTTATAATATTTGTTTGCTTTCAAAGACTTATTTATACTAATAAAAGCAATATCAAATTGGACAAGGAAGTTTATTTAGGCAATGTACAAAGAAGTATCACCATTCTTTTGTGACAGGTTTTAATTCAATACCTTTTTCAAAATTTCCTTAAACTTTTTCGGATTATCCAGCCAGCTATTATGGCCCGCATTTTCAATCATAATATAATCCATATTTTGAACTTGTTTACTGATCGTTCCCCAAGCGTAGCCTGAGGGATCCACAAAATCATATTCGCCATTTATCAAAAAAATAGGTACTTGACCTTTTACAAGTGCCTCGGACATACGACTTGTTCTTTTGCCCCATTCTTCGCTACCAACATTGCGCTGAAGTGCAGTAAAAACTTCAGGATTGAAAAAAGCATTTTTAGTTTTTTCAATTTCATTCATCTGGTACGTATGGTTTGCGGCGTACAATATCTTCTGTAATAGAGTAAACTGAATTCCCGTATCGTCTTCCTCACTTATGTTATATAAGATTTTCTTTTCCTCTATATTTTTGTTCACGTTTTTTTGCCAAACTTCCAAAGCAGTTGTGTATTTGTTAATTGGCTCATCAATATTCTTAAAATACTTACTATCTATGATGGACAAGGGACATCCTATCAGAATTAATTTGTTGACATTCCCTGGATGATAATACAGATAATCCAATGCAATAGTTGCACCGTTAGAATGCGCTAAAATATTGATTTTAGAAAGTTTAAATTCTTTACGTATGTGCTCTATGTCATCAACAAAATTGCCAAATGTTATCAAACTATCGGGCGCAGGACTTCTTAGAGATCCTCTTTGGTCAAATAAGATAAAACGATTTTTATTTGAATGGGGAAGCAAAGGATCGATCAAATACGAATGTTCCGCTCCAAAACCCCCATGAAGGACTATATAGGTATTTTCCGCCTTTTTATTTCCTATTTCCAAAACGTATAAAGAAACACCATCATCCGTTTCTAAAAAATGATAAAGCCCATTTTCTGGTAGATATTGTGAGAACGAAATTATAGGTAGCAAAAGGAAATAAACACAAAGTAATTTACCCTTGTATTTCATTTTATTTATTTTCTAAGTTCAAATTATAAGTAAACATCACTTAAAGACGATTTAGATAAATAAACGTTACAACCTACAAAAGCACTTTTAAAAAACTGTTTGGAATTTAGTGACCTCTAAAAGACCTTTTTACAAAAGCACTAACCGTTTTTAGGCTTGGCGAGGATGGCAATTTTAAATCCGAACCTTTCCAAAAAACACTAGTCATTAGGAAATTCTCAGGATTTTCCAAGTGAGGACTAACCAAGCAATAGCTTAAATATGGCTTAACGGCCACCCTTTTTATTCAAATAATTTTATTGTGTAATCAAATAATTCAGTTTCGCCCCATTTGCCATGTCCTGGAATCACAATTTTGGCATTAGGATACTTCAGTTTAACTTTTTTTACCGTTTTTGACCATTCTTTAACATTCGAATCTCCTAAATATCCTTTGCTCGCTCCAACCTCCTTAATCAAACATCCGCCAAAGACTGCGTTGTCATTTGGAAAATACCCAACAATATTGTCTTTTGTATGGCCTTCTCCGAAATATTCCGCATAAACTTTCTTGGTTCCAATATCTAATGTGAGACTATTATCAAAATCTTTTATTGGATTAGAGAACTTCTGATCATTCTCTTTAAGTAATTCTATAGTTTGTTTAGAAGCATAGGTTGGAATATTATGTTCTTCAAATTCTGCAATTCCTCCAATACAATCGTTGTGAAAATGCGTTGGGATAAGAGCTGTTATTTTACATTTTAGTTCTTGAGTTATGAAATTAATTAATTCTTTCGAACTTTTGTTGTCCGTTGGTGTGTCAAAAACAACACCTTCATTTTCATTTATAACTAACATACCATTACAGGCAACTCTTCCAAAATCGTCTGTATTTAAATAGGAAATATGTTCATAAATATGATTTGATAGTTTTTTGATTATTAGATTTTCTGTTTGGTAAGCTATCACACTATCAATTAGAGGTTCGCTGTTTGTTTCATTATTCACTTTTTGACTTGTCTGATTAAGTTTATAAGATGATTGCTTACAAGAAATAAAGGTTAAACATAAAAGAAGAGAGAAAACTAAGAATATTTTCATATTATTGGTATAGTGCCGGTTTCAGAAGGCATATAAATAAAACGGACATACGAATTGACGTATAATTTTGAGAAAATGGACTTGTTACCATGCGTAGATTTTTTAATTCATTTTTATAAAACTACTAATTTTCAGGTCGGAAATTCAATAGTTCGATTATCTTTTTTAAAGCTATTTTCGCTTCCTTCATTACTGGTAATAATGGCCAGATGTGTGGCATATTCTTTCCTTCAATAATTTGAATATCAACCTTGGCCTCAATAAATTTTTCGATTGCTAATTTTTGGTCTGGATAGGTAATATCATTTTCAGCCAGAAATAGAATAGTTTTAGGAAATCCTTCAAAGCTCCCATACATTGGGGAAATCATTGAATTTTTCAAATCATTTTTCTCTACACACATTTTTTTTGCACTTAACACTCCTTTTTTAGACAGCATTGAATCAAGAGCATCAACTTCTTCTATTTCAGGATTGGTCATGCTCGCATCCATAACGGGTGACACGAGAATTATTTTAAAGGGCAACTCTCTATTTTCTTTGATTAGTCGTTGAATTAAAGCAACAACTAATGTTCCTCCTGCCGAATCGCCCATCATTGCTATTTGATGTGATGGATATTTCTCTAATGCTGCTTTGTATATGGCATCTATGTTTTTTGAAATTTCCGAAATCTTATTCTCTGGTGCTTTGGGATAATCACACAGCCAAATCGTATGTTTTGTTTGTTTGGCGATTTCTTTTACGGTATCCCAATGGTACTGTGCTGGGCCAGAAATAAAAGCCCCTCCGTGAATAAAGATTAATAGTTTTTTAGCATGGATATCCATAGCTACCTCAGTAATTAAGGAATCTAAAACTTTAAAACTTGATACGTAATTTTGTGCGAAAAACTTACCCTTTGGATAATGAACATCGTCTTTTCTTATTTTTTTAAAATCTATCGGGTCTTTACTAAAATCACTTTTTAAACCTTTAAGCTTAATTACTAATAGTGTAAAATAAAAGCTTAGGCTATGTTTCATGATATTTTTCTTAGTTCTACTCTTCTATTCAAAGCTTTGTTTTCTTCGGTATTATTTGTGGCTATTGGTTTACTATCCCCAAATCCTAAGCTTTTTAAACGCTCGCTTTTAATTCCCTTGTTTGTCAGGTAATCGAGGATGCCCTTAGCTCTTACTTCGGATAGTTGCATATTATACTTTTCATTCCCTACATTGTCCGTATGTCCTTCAATACTAATTTTTAATTCAGGATTCTCGGATAATAATTTAAAAATTTCATCCATTGTAGGCAGTGCATCTGCTTTAATATCGGATTTATTAGTGTCATAATTGATATACAAAGTCACCATTCCCTTTTGGTCAAGTGCGAGTTTCATTTGGTCGGCCTTGATAAGTTTCGACGTTATTTCTATCGGTTTTGTTTTTAGAATTGCTATGTACAAACTTGCCCTATCGTCAGATTCATTTAATTGTACCCATATGTTCTGTAGGTTCTGTCGGATGACATAGGTCCAAGTTTTAGCATTCCCTTGAAAACCATAGGCAGTTCCACTTAAACCATAATCCGTGATTGGATTCAACTCTTCATTTTGAACAATTGCTTCCCTAGGTACTTTCCCTTGAAAAAGTTCAACTGCTCCAGCATCCATAAAGACTTTATTCAAATTTTTCGTAAGTTCCAGAATAGAAAACTGTTTATTTTCGGTCGTTGAAATTCTCCCATAAAATAAGCTGCCTTCGGGTAGTTCAAAATTATTTCCGGTCCAAAATCGAATCGATTCATAATCCCGATCAAATTTACTTGAGTACTCGTAGCCGTCTGGAAGATCGAAAAAAGGTAGGTCTATGATAGTAAAGCTACTCAAGGGAATTTTTGAGATGTCAAAATCCTTGCTCTTAGTTTCGGTAATTTCATTTTCCTGAACAGTTTTAACATTATTTTGATTTTCAACTTCTTGGGGAGTGCTTTTTTCATTTGAATTCTTACAAGAAATTAAAGAAATACCAATAAGAATTGTAGATAATAAGATTTTTTTCATAAGTTTTGTGATTTAAGGATTATTTACTCTTTCCATACTAGCGAATTTGGGATTTTTAGCACCATTAATCCTTTGAACAAGAAAGCGAGTACTAAAATATTATATAATCTCTAATTCAGCAATTGTACCCTTCAATATTAGTTAATCATTTGATTATTCAAACTCCTAAATCCTTCTAACAGCTTATGAAGTTTAGTGTTTTGTTTTTTAATTATTTTAGGTCTAAAATAAATCCAGTTTAGAAGTAACCATAGTAGGGTTACTATGCTAACTATGATTCCTAAAGAGATGGACATTTTTGAAACATATTCAAAAAGATAAAGCCCTATACCTAAAGAAAGCATTATAAAATAAACACTCAACATTGTTGTTTGTTGAAACACTTGCTTTTCTTTTAATTCGATAAGGTTTTTTAGGCAATCTTTAATACTTGGTTCGGTTTTATTTTTAGATAGCAAAAATAACTGACTATTATAAGGCAATAAAAAAATAATCATGGCCAGAATACATAGCGTAATTCCAATTTTGGTAGTAATAAGTTCCGGTTGAAAATAGTACCAAATAACTCCCATAAAAGTGATAGTTAAAAAAAGTGTCACATTGACTATTATAAGTTTAAGTATGTTATCTCTTTTCAATTTATCCACCTTAATAAAGAGCTCTTCAATTTTAGGAATATCCATTTCCTTCTTATTCCATATTTTTTTAAAATCTATATTAGTGTTCATTTTTTTTGAATTTTTGGGTTAATTTTTCTTTTATTCTGTGAATTTTTACTCGAACATTACTTTCTGATAGTCCAATAATTTCTGCTATTTCTTTTTGTTTAATATCCTCCAGCTCAAGAGATATTATAATGCGATCTATTTCTTGAAGCTCGGAAATACATTGATATAAAAATTGCAAATCATTTTCTAAAGAAGTTTCTAGAACTTCTTCCTTAATATCTGCTGGAAATCCAGACTTCGGCATTTTATTATCTTTCTGAATTTGACGTAAACAGGTATTAGAGGCAATTCTAAAGATCCAAGTACCAATAGCAGACTCGTTCCTAAACTGTGGTAATTGTTTCCAAACTTTAATAAAAGTTTCTTGTGTTAGATCTTTCGCTGCATCTGCATCATTTACGTACCCCATACACAGTCTAAAAATCTTTTGCCAGTAAGTGTTATAAATAGTTTCAAAATTCATTATTCAGTCCATTTTTTAAGGGCAATAATAAATTTGCTTTGCTGGTCAATAAACAAATTATGAGAGCAATTTTCAAAATACTCTAAATGGTCTTTACCAATTAATCTTCCAATTTCGGCAATTTGAATTTCTGAAAACAGCCCATCATCTTTACCATATAAACCAAAAACAGGTGTATTATTTTTTACTACCTTTTTTAGGTTTTCTTTTATATCAAGGGTCGTATATTTTTCGTTTTTCCAAAACCCTTGCGGAGCTTCGTACGTCATTTGTGAACCATATTGCACAAGTAAAGTATCCGTTTTAAACTTTGAATAGATCGCTGATGCTTCATTTGTTGGCGCTTTTGGATAATAAAATCCGTTTTGCATGGCGTGGCTAAAACAATAGGAACTATACTCAATGGAACTTTTATCCATTTTCTCCAAAATATTTATATAGTTCAGATTAACGCTATCCTTTTTATTGTTATAAACGACTTTGGATGAATTCAAAATCGTAGAAAATGTTTCTTGCATCGTCAATGGTCCTGATACTAGAATAACAGATGTAGTTTTTTTAGGGTATTTTTCAGCGTATAAGGTGGCTAGGACACCGCCGAAACTGTGACCCATTAGCGTTGCTGATGTTAATTTGTACTCATCGTAAATTAAATTTAAATCTTCAAATGTTTTGTCAAATGTATATTGTGCGTTTTTATCCGTTGATCTTCCTTCGCCACGCCTGTCATAAACAATAACATAAAAACCATTTTCTGAAAGTTTTTGAGCTGTTGTTCCTTCAAAGCCCGCTGCATTAAATCCTGGTCCTCCATGAAGGTAGATAAGTGGCTTGTTCCTTGGGTTACCAAATGCCTTAGAATAAATTGTTTGCGAACTAGCTGATATTGTAGCTATAATGAATGTAAATAATAATAATAGTAGTGTATTTTTCATTTTGTTTCCTTTATGTTTTCATTTAGATACAAGGAATTTCAAAATGTTACAAATAAAAAGATTCAATTTACATCTAAAAATTTAAATTTTGAGTCTACCACAAGAATTGAATATTTAAAAGAAAAAACTACATATTAACTTCACTGCACAGTCATAGGAAAACAATTTTAGCAAATATCTTAAGTGCTATTTTATCAAATATTACTCGAAACAAATTTTTCTTTAGAATTTTTTTAGGAAATTTTTAATAATCGATATATTACCTATTTTAAAAGACAAATAGGAGATATCACTTTTATTCTGGATTATTAATGAATCGATGTGCTACTTTAAGTTCCACATTACGTTCGCCATTTTTTTCGTTTAACTCTAAAAGTACCCTCCGATTATTGGAAAGTGAAAATTTCGACATCACAAAAACGAATCGATTTGTTTCATGCGCTATAATTTTTGAGGGTAAATCGGATTTGAAAATAGGTTCTTGATATAGACGTTGTAGCGATTTTCTTTTTCCCTTTTGCCTAGTTTCGATAGAAAGATTCAAGAAATTCACATCAAAATCTAAAGTAGAATTATTTTTAATTTGAATAACGAAGTACAATTCTTCTTTGTCGAAAACTATATTTTCAACACTTAAAAAAATACCCTCCTGTTGCTTTTTTATTCTTTTGACACCCTGTTTTCTATCTAGGAGAAAGATGCTGAATTGTTTATAATATTCTTTTTCCAAATCAAGACTGTTTACAGAAGTTTCAGTAATAATAGAATCAATTATAATTGGCTTTTCATTCCCAATACTGCTTAATCTTGGCACAAAATAATTGAGTTTAGAAAGCTTTTCTTTATACCTTATGATATACGAAAATATGTTTCCATTTTTATTAAGGACTAAAAGATTACTTTCTTTTCCAGGCTTCGCTTGAAGCAATCCGAAATACTGTTCTTTTTCTCGATTATAAGTAAATACAAAATTATCTGCACCAGTAATTCCTTGACGAATGGGTTCTGGAAAAAAGAGTGCTACGTTTTTCGTATCGTTGGCATAAATGGTATCGAGAGCTTGTTGAGCGTTAATCTGGTTAATCCAAAAAAGCAGTATGGTTATAGTGTAAGTTTTCATAATAGTGTTTTTTAATTAATGCCGATTATCGGCTTTTAGAATTAATTTGTAATTGTTCAATACCGTTACTTTTACGTTTCGATTACTACGTCTGAGTACTTTAGTAATTCCGCTTACTTGTGGAACACTGGGGATGTTGATGTCACCTATAATGTCATCCATTACTTCTGTAGTAGCTTCCGTCCGAAAGCTGTTTTCAATGTAAATTCCTTCACTACCATCCAGTAAATCGAACGCTTTTAGCTTGGTAGCATGATGATTGATGTTTTCAATTTCAATTATTGCACGATTGGGCTGAAAACTAATGAATCCAAATACTGGGGTGTTCTTGGGCATTTGTTTGCCATTAATCATTGCATCTTTAGTCAGTCGCATTCTCAATCGCGTATTAGCTCTTACAACTTGGTCACCATCCACAACCACGTGAATGGTTGCATCTGTATTTCCGATTCTTGAAATATCAATTGCCTTTGGCGAGGATGCAAAAAACAGTTGATGTTCCAAACCCAATTCCTTAGCTTGAGTTTTTTGTTCCCTTTTATAATCAGCTGAATCAATTTTCTGGGTATTCTGTTGGACAGCTTTCTTGTTCCCGAAGTTCTGATATTGTTTTTCCGAATATTGAATTCTTCCAGCATCATAGATGCTATCCACAATACGTTTCTTATCTCGTTCGGGTAAGTCAGGGTCGTAGTAACCCAAGGAATCAATCAGTTTTTCATCATAAATGCTAGGTGCATTGTTTTCGCGTACTTCCTTCAGGTCATTAATGGCATCCAGTTTAGAAACATATTCCTTTTGATTTTCTTCTAAATCAGGTATCAGGGTGTGTTCAAGGTTTTTATTTTCACTTTCATCATCACCCATTAACATCACGGAATACGAAATGAGGAATATGAAAATCACAGCCAATACCGCGACAAATACTATTTTGTTCTTTTCTATTTTCATCTGTTGATTTTTATTTGTTTTTATTTGTCAGATGTAATTCACCATTTAATATTGAAAATAGTTTTCAAAATTGATGTGGCTCATTTCATAATAATGGTTTTTAAAGGCCCATTATGGGCTTTCATCATTTAGTTTTTTCAAGGTGTTCTCGAAGTAATTTGTAATCAATAATCCGTGCGGATTGTTAGGGAAGTTTCGGTCTACCATTATTAGATTTCCAGTTGAAACTAGTTCGTAGGTATCGACAATAGAACCTCTATTTATTTCAAATATGGTTGTAGTTGTAAAACTGTAAGAGTTTTTATTCTCGATCACTTTTGAATTGATACTCAAGACTTTTTGAACCAATGAATATTGTAATAGCCGATTATAGACACCATCCGCTTTTTTCTGTCGGTATAGGTTATCAATTGTACTATTGCCCAGCCAAAGTGCTTTTTCCAAATTACGTTCGTAATTGCTCGCATCAATGTTATAGAAGAAATTGTGGAACAGCTCTAAATGCGCCAGCGCTTCGACCTTAAAATTCTCTTTTTGGGTAACGAGTTTTAGCGGAATAATGGTGCCATCAGTATTAATGGCAAACGCACTGTTAAGTGCATTTTTATGGGTTGTGAATGCCATCCAAACCGAAAAGGTACTCGATACCAAAGCACACACGACAACTGCCAAAACGATGAATCGATTTAATTTTAGGACATTATAAATATTTGTATAGGGTGTTTTCATAGTTGCATTTTTAATCTGCCTTAGGCAGTAAATAATCTGAGTGTGAAAGATGTGGCACGTCTATATAGCTTGAATTTCAGGAAGACAATAAAACCTACCGAACCTAATTGTACAACTGGTGCGAAAAAGCCTTGCCCCACATCTGTTCCAAACAGATTCGTCCAGAAATTTGTGTTTATTTCTGTGTATAGTGCGTTTACAAATACATTGACCAAAAAGAATGCAGGTACAAGCATATAAACCGCAGCGTACAACTTGAAAAACGTGTAGGCGAGTGAACGGAATTTTTCAAAAACTGCTAGACTTATGACCAATGGAAAAAAAGCTTGCATAATACCCAAAAGGAAGAATCGTTCTGCTAAAAAGAGCGGATAAATAAATAGGTCTAAAATCCATAGGATGATACCTATGATAAATGCAAATATTTTAAACCCGTAAAGTGGTGTTACCAAAGCTTCATAAAGCAATGTCATTGCTGCTTGTGCTACTTCAATTATACTTACGTCTTCTTCAATGGGAATGTCCTGCATCTGCAATGGCAACAATGCCGGTGCTGTACCACGATATTGTGCTTCAATGGAAACAAGTATGCTATCAAAGAAGCCCAGTACTTGCGTCGAAAAAATGACAAGAATTACTATTGCAAAATTCTTGGCTAGTTCTCCAGGGCTTAGTCCCCAAGTGTAACCATCTTTATCAGCGATACCTTCATTATACTTTTTAAGAATATTGACCAGGAAAAACAAGACAGCAAGTGTTTTCATTCCGGCAATTGTGTATTGCGAAAAACTGCTGTTCTGTATGGTCTGGAAAACGGTATCGATATATTCCAGTCCTATTCCTAAAATAATGGTCGCGGTCATTTTTTAATAATTTGTTTCGCGGTTATTGATTTTATCCTGCATTTTTCTGAAGGAAATTATATCCTCATATCGTCTGGTCTTAGTTTTGACGTTGGATACCATTTCCTTTGATTCTAGTTCTTTTTCCTTTAGAATTTCCGCACGTTCGGCATCGGTCATTTTTAGATAATCACTGGATAGAATTTCATCTATAAAATCCATTGTTTCTAAAGAATTTTCAACAATAGCAGTAAAGGATTCTGAAACTCTTGAAACTTCATCTGGTTTGATATATGGGCTATCGAGGATATCTCTTAAATCATTTTGCATCATTTGGATAAGACGCTCGTTGTTGCGTCCAATTTCACGGACAGCCTTCAATTGTCGAACCACATCATTAACTTTTTCAATGTTCTCCTTTTGTGTTTTTAAGAACTGCACGGTCTTTATGATGTTAGTGGTTTGCTTGCCTGATTCTATCAGTTGTTTTACCAAACTGATAAAATTAGTGTTGTCATACGTAGGCAATCCCTGGGCGGTAACACCGCCAGGCGATAAAAAGGAGGTCGCTAAGATTAGTCCAAACAACATTGATTTAATGGTTGATTTCATAATATTTATTATTTAGAATTAATGAATATTTTTATGGCTTCTTCCATTGAGCCAGTTTTTTTATAAAGTGCCATAATAGCCTCATTTTCTTGTCCGTCGGTTAGGTATGCTGCATAGACTTCCTTGGGAACTTCAAGCCTGAAAATGTTGCTTTCCTTTCCTATTTTAATAAACATTTCAGTGTATTTCCGTGGTCCGGAAAGGTTGTTCTTGATAGACTTTAATTGATTTAGGTCGTGGCTCGAAAGGTTAAGACGTTTGACCAATTCATCATATCCCTTTTCGTTGTTAAGGCTATAGATGACCTGGGTGTTTTCAAGAATACTTGCAGAAGTTGAATTATTCGGAAGCTGATTGATGGATTGCAGAATAATCCCAATGGCACCGTTCTGTTTACGTATGGCTTGATAGTAGAATTCTACGCTTTCCAATACATTTTCAAACTTTAATTGCTTAGCAAACTCATCAAAAAGTATTATACCTTTTTCAGCACGGTTCTTCCATATGGTTCTTTGGATAGCCGATTTTATCAGCTTCAACATTACGGACAGAATTTCCTTGTTATCCTTAACTTCATCCAGTTCAAAAACAATTAATCGTTTGTCCTCAATTTTATAGGTTTGGTCTTCGCTGACTTCAAACAGAAAACTATATAGACCATCGCCGACGTATTCTGATAGTACGTGCAAAAAACTCGAAACATTGAAGTAGTCGGGATGGATTTTTAGGTCATCAAGAAGTTTTTCTTGATGCCTTTCTATAAAGTTGTAGAAGTCTTCCAAAGAATGATTGTTGGAAGTGCTATCATAATAATGTTTCAATATTTTCTTTACCGAAACTGACTGCGCTTTAGTCACTTTTAAATCTGAAGCAAAAAGTTCAAAGAGAAATACCGATAAATCTTCAAGACGTTCCGGCCCCACATCGTGGGGATTTAGTATATAAAAAGGGTTGATGCCCAGATTTTTTCCGCTTTCGTATCGCAGTACAGTGAATTGTTCAGGATATAGCTTGGCAAATTTAGTATACGAGCCACCCAAATCAATAATGACCAAGCGAACGCCACTTTCAAAATATTGACGCAGAATATTATTGGCCAAAAATGATTTCCCTTCGCCTGTTGGCGCGAAAATGGCAAAATTCCTTGCCTTTATACGTTTCTTCCGTTCGTCCCAAACATCTTTTAAGACAGGAATATTATGTTCACGGTCATTAAAGATAATGCCGCTAGCATCCGATTTGTAATTGGTGTTATTGATAAACAAGCAAAGTGCGTGTTTTAAATCCGTAACATACAAATCGTTATTCGAGAAATTGGAAGAGAAGCAGCAGTAACTATTCAATATATAATTCTTGCGTTCTTCGCCTCTTGGATAGTATGGGATAATATCCAGTTCCTTAAACTCAGTCTTTATTTTAGAAGTAATCTTTTCTAGCTCTCGGGCTTCCCGAGACCAATAGACAATATTAAGATGACCACGAACAATTCGAGCATTATCATCTGCATTGATTTGATTGAGAATGTGTTGAATCTTTCCAAGTACCACTTTATTCTGTGAACCGAAATTGGAACTCTTGTTCAATTCCTCGATTTTCTTATCGAGCAGCTTGCGCCATTTTTGTTTATCGTCTAGATATAAAACCTGATTAACAATATGATTCTCATTAAGCGTTAGCCCTAGGCCATCAATAAAACCTTGATGAAACACAAAATCGTCTGAAGTGAATTTCTCATTGGTCTTGCTACTCTGTACACTTTCGCCAAAGCACAGTTCGCTATTGATGGCAAGGGCATCAAAATGGTTTTCGCCAATAGTAACGCTTTTTTTATCTAGAATAATGTCAGTGTCAAAACCTTCATTGAAGCCATTGAAATAAGTTTCAGTGAGACCAACAATTTCTTTTTCATTTAAGGGTCTAAGAGACACTTTCCGACTGTTATTGATAAAGGAAACCGAATCACTTACCGAGTTGGCGAAGCTCTTTATGTTATCATCCAGATCCTGAACAATTCCCTTAGAAACCTTACGGAAGGGATTGACATATTTAGAGTTATTTAGGGCCTTATTTTTAGTTAGTATAAAGAACAAGTAACATTTGTGTTCGATGTACTGACGCCCTTTAAAATGATCGTGTGTGGCTTTTTCTAAAAAGGTTTTATTCGGAAGTTCTTCAGCAGCATACGACTTCTTCAAGTAGATATCCTGTTTGTGAACCACGGTTCCAACTGGTAGTGATTTTAAAGATTGAAACCAGGCACCATGCATATCCTCAAAATCGGATGCCGATAAGGAATAAATTTCTGGAAGATTCCCTTCATAGCATAAGACCACATTGCCATTATTGGCAAATACGATATTGTCTTGAATATCTGCAATTGGTTGATATGCCGAAAGGTTAATCTTGTTCATAATCGAAGCCTGAATGTCTTCTGTTACATATGATTCTTGGAAATACCTTGGCCATCTGAAATAATTGAGGATTGTGAGTTATTCTTGTTAGCGCAACATATAAAGCAGCATTGAAAATCAGTATGGCGATAATCATTACGAAACTGAAAGAGAATATGATTATTAACAGCGACGCAAGAATGGAAACCATCATTAAGGCAAATAGAGAAATGGGCAGGCCAAATATGACTGCCCGTTTCCTAATGTTTTTGTAGACCTCGAATTTCTTCATAAAGCTTGAAAGTTAAAATTCCTCTAAGAGGGTTAAACTACGATTCCGATTAGGTAGGTAAAGATTCCTACTACTGCTCCTGCGATAAGTACAAAGACCAAAACACGAGTGATTCCTTTTTTTAAATCGGCGTTTTCCCCAAAGAAGTGTCCTGCATTAAATAGGAAACCTATAAGGAATATGACCCCTAAAATAATGGGGAAAATTGTTCGGATGGTGTTAGAGACATCATCAACTGAATCTTCAATTCCACCAATTTGAGCAAAAAGCGAAGTTGATAGAAGAGAAAGGAATGTTGCCAAATAGAGTGATTTTTTCATAATAGAAAAGTTTAGATTTTTGATTCATTTTCGTTCTGATAAATTTACATATATTTGAATATAAATAACTGATATTCAATAATTTGTGAATAAAATATTATTTGTTTTCATTTGAATTCAGTTGCTGTTATTTAGCATCAAATGCTATGGAATTTTGAGAACAAACTGTTGATAACCTGAAAAATAGAAATGAAAAAAGCACTCAAAAACGTCAGTTTTGTCTTTTTGCTTCTAAATATGTGCATCATTTTTGGTCAGGAAACTGCAACCCAAAAAAGAATACTAATTGACGTCGGACACGGTGGAAAAGATTCTGGTGCCATCGGAATAAATAAAATTCAAGAAAAAGATGTTGTTCTCAATATTGCAAAAGCCATTTTAAAGCTCAATAATGAACTAGAAAAACCTTTAGATATTTATTTGACTAGATACAGCGATACACTTATTTCGCTATCGAATAGAACTAAGTTAGCCAAGGTTCTAAAAGCAGATGTGTTTATTTCTTTGCATTGCAATCATTCGGATAATCCTAATGCTAGAGGTATTGAAGTTTTTGCTTCAAAAAGGCAAGGTAGCTATTCTGAGGAATCCGTTTGGTTGGCTTTTGAGTTGCAAGCTTCTTTCAAAAAGCAATTGGGATTTGAAAGCAGAGGTGTGAAGTTTGCGAATTTTCAGGTGTTACGAGAAACTCTAGATTATTTTCCAGCTGTGCTTTTGGAATTGGGGTTTTTGAGCAACATGGATGAAAATAGTTATTTATTAAATATTACAAATTTAAAACTTGTGGCCCTAAGCATTTTTCAATCCATTCAACAATAATAACATTATGACAGAACTATTTCTAAAATTAACAAAAAGTTTAAAAGCAATTGTTGTTCAATTCATTTCAGAACTACTTTTGGTCTTGAGGTCATTCCGCGGTTAGCTAATCTAACTGAAAAAAAATAAATTAAATATTGGCAAAAAATAAATACTTGCAAAAGTTTAATTAGGTTCTTTTATCCTCAGCCTTAGTATCAAAAGCAACCAAATTAAATAATTCTCGCATTCGGCTGCGAACACGATTACCATATCGGTCTTCCAGTTCCTCGGCATTTAGATTAGTTGTAGCATGGGTTAATATTTTATGATTCAAAAATAAATCGTAGCGAGAAAGTAATATCTCTCCAATAACATTGCAATCTTTTCCGAAGTACTTTCCAGTTGGCTCTACCCCCAAATCATCGAAACAATAAAATTTTTTGTCACCATAAGCTTCTATGATTTTAAAACCAACATTATTAAAACCAAAGGTAATATTTCGGGCAGGGATTACTTCATAGGGTCTATAATGGGGAACGAGGTGGCGCATTAATTTCATTAAACTTGTTTTTCCACAACCCACTGGTCCAGAGAGCAACAAACCTTTATTGATATCCATGTCGAACTTTCTACAGTTCTTGACGTCTTTAATAAAATAATTACAAAGTTTAAAAAGCATCTGATGATCTTCTTCAAAAATTCTAAAGTCCTTCCCAAAAAGTAATTTTCCTTTAGCTTGAAGGTAAATAAGCATTTTATCAAAATCATAAAACACTTCATTACCCCGCAAAGTACCGATGGTATAATGCGAATCACCTTCAATGATGATATTTGGTTGATGAAGATTCATAAGGGTTCATGATAATTTTTATGAATACTTGTCCTTAAATTGTCCAGCTTCGAATTTATAGTTGATTCTAATTTTTCCTTTTTTATTTCATCAGCTTTCAACATCCAATTATGAGCGGTAGCCTGCCAGTCAACGATTTTAGTTTTCCCTCCCACTCGCCAGCCAATACCTTGATAATGATTATAAAACTTTTTGGCTTCTATTTCAGTCCAATCTTTCTTTAAAAAAAAGTCAATTACTTCAATTTCATTTTTTGGCTGGTCAAGTTTATTTTGGTTTTTACTGTTTTTTATAGTTTGTTTAAGTTTATTTATAGATGCCAGCGCTTGTTTAGGACTTGTCTCAATATTGGCATGACATGGGTTCACTACTTGTTCAGTACTTGTCCCAAAATTAAACAACTTAATTTTACTTCCATGAAAAGGATTGTACGATGGGAGATATAGTAAATAATTCCATTGATGAAGTTCTTTAATGCAACGGTGATAGGTTGTCTTTGACCCTATTTTAGAAAGTTGCATTACTTCGTCGCGATTGATGTAAAAATTTATAGGAAAATGATAATTATTCCATAATTGAAATAACCCCATATACAAGCAGATATGGGTAGGGTTCAAACGCTTGTCTTTAGAGAAAAGCAAAAATACTGCATTCAGATGTTTTATATAATTTACTGATTCCATTTGATCCTAAAATTTATGATGAACCCTATTTTCCTCCAAAGCTTTTGAAATATCACGATAATCGTAATATAAAACGCCTCCGATTTTAGTGTAAGGAAGTGTTCCATTAATTCTTAAATTTTGTAAAGTCCCAGGGGAAATACTTAAATACTCCCTGACCTCGTGAGATTTAAGCCATTTTTTAGGAACTTGCCCTTTTTGAGCATTTAGTAATTTTTTAATGTCATCCAATAATTCTAATTTGAACTCTCGGAGATCGTCTGTTGTAATAATAGATGTTGCCATAAATTTGTAATTTAAAAAGCAAAGCCGTCTATGAATATAATTAGGCTAAATAAGACGAACTTTGCTTTGATTTGACTTTCGTTCTACAAATTTGAAAAACAGTTTTATACTAAATTCAATAGACGTCCCCAAGATGGGTAATTTTTATTTCTTTAAATTTTGATATTAAAACAGCTTTTCAAAGGCAAAAACTATTTAATTTGAGTTAAATTTTATTTCTAAATGTGGCTTTAATTTTTCTTTATGAAACCCCAACTTGGGGTCAACTATCGGTTATTCATCCAATTGATCAAAGCGTTGGTTAAGAACATCTTGTAATCTGTCTAAAAATTTTGTTTTACTAGCTTTCCGCGCTCTAATCTCAGTAAATTTGTGATAGTAATTTCCTAAATCAACCTGAAATATTTGTTCAAACAATCTGGCCATTACTTTTATGTCTGCGGTACCACTGTTTATATTTCCGCTACTTTGTAATGCATATATTAATTCAACTAATTCTGTTTTGTTTCCCGTCCAAAACACACGTGGAGTTTGTTTGAGTAGCTCTGATTCAGAAGAATTAACTTGATTTTCAAGTTTTTCAATTTCTTGTTTTAAGTAGTCAATTAACATATCAAAAGCTAAAATAGTAGATACCGCTGTATCTTGAAAAGTTGAGAACTCATGATCTGCAAAAAAGTGAATTGACTGCGTTGGTGTTCGCAGATTTGATTTTCCTCGAATAAAATACTGCTCATCTAATGTGGTAGCTCCTCGACGATAATAGTAGTAAAATTCTAAATTTTCATTGAAATAAACCTGAAGCTTATTTATTTGATGGTTCAAATATTTAATTTGGAATTTAGTGCTGCTTCTGGGTCGCTTGCTTTCTATATTATAAAGCTTAACATAATAAATAAGTTTGCTGAAAAACTGAGGCTTTATATGTTTGAAAAATAATATCTCTTCGGCTTTCGAAAAAAAACCCTTTTCTAAAACCCTAATTCTAAGCGTTTTTATAGATTTTTCGGTATGGGCAATACCCTTTTCAGCCTTGAGTAAAATATGTTCATGACAAGCTTCCAAAGTTTTTAACTTTGATTCAAATTCTAATATCAATTGTTCGAACTTCACCCCTAGTACATGCTCAATTAATGTATTTCACTACTATTCTAAAATATCCAGTAGTTCCAAGGTATAATTATCCGCAGTTTGTAAGTAGGCAAACTTTTCGATCACCGTAGCTCCTAATTTTCTTTTTTCAAACGACGCTGTCATTCCCAAGTCGATTTGTTTAAAGTTAAGTTGAATTGCTCTTTTAATGGTCTGGAACAATAATTGTCTGTAGGTATGGAATTCGATTAGATAGTCATAATCCATACCCACAAAAGCTGGAACATAAGTGCAATTTCCATTCTTGTAGCAACACATGACACCAATCAATTCTTCTGGAGTTTGAACTGAACTTATCAAAATGAATTCCCAATGGGGATTTTCATTCATAGTGGCAAATAGTTTTTGGGGAAACGGAAAAGTATTTAAACCTAAATTATTCTGGTGTACTTTTAAGAATAGAAGCGCTATCTGTTCCAATTGAGCACTAGTGGTATTTTTTGATATTTCTATAATTAGGGAGGGTTCTATTGCCAGGATTTCTTTTCTTATATGTTGTCTATTCCTTTTAGAAAGTTTCGCGACATATTGTTCCATAGAATCCAGTTCGCCTAAATTAATGACACAGGCATTAGGCATTTGTATTCTAACAAAACCCTGACCTTGAAAGTAGGAATAGGCAGATTCGTCCTTTTTGAAGTCGCGTAAAACGGTCATTTTGGTTTTGAATTCTTGCTCAAATAGTTCTAGTTGTTGAACAAAAACATTTAGACTCTCTTTTCTCAAGGGATGTTTCTCATCAATAAAAAGATGGTTCCCTTCGGTAAAGAGGGACCCTATACTGAGAACTTTTGATGTTAGGTAATAGGGACTAGATTTTCTTTTTTCTTCAATATTCCTTGATGCGCTTTCTTTTGATAACATGTCGTCTTTCCATAATCCTATGGTTAGATATGTAGCCAAAATAGGTTTCCTGTATTGATCATAAATTATGACATACTTGAAGATCCAATTATGCTCTATCAAGCTATTATTTTGAAAAACATTTTCTTGAAACTTTAGGCCATCCCAATCAAACACTCCTTGATTCTGAAAGCAACTATTCCAAAAATCCTTATCAATTTCTTCAATAGAATCTTTAATTTCTATAGTAACAAGTATCTTTTGTTTTTTATCTAAAGCTTGTTTTACTTCTAATTTGAAGGCTTTAAAGACGCGTGAAGGATTGGTAAATGTTTCTTCCAATGCTTTTGGAAAATGATACTTCATGGCCTCTACTAATCCTTTAATTTCCTCCTTTTGATTATGTCTTGAAATTGTAATACGAACCCCTGTATTTTTTACTGGTACAGCAGGAAATAGTCCCAAATTCACATAAAATCCTTCTTTCATTAATCGGTTAACAAAATTATAACCAGTTTTTGGCGTGCCAGTACCAATATAAAAAACAGGAGAATTATTTTTATCTAATAAGGGTAAGTTGGTATCTTCTAATAAGGCATTAAAATAAATAATCCTTTGGTTTAATTCATCTTGAAGTTCATAAATTTCGGAAGAGAGATGAATGTCCGCCGATGCACTGGCCGCTGCTACTGAGGCCGGTTCTAATTGTGCTGAAAATGTTAAGGGACCTCCAAATTTTTTAATCTTATGATACATCTTCTTATTTGAGCAGGCTAAAACAGCACCACTTGCCCCAAAAGTTTTACTTAAAGTTCCAAATAATAAGACGTTCTCCGTAAGTTCTTGAAGTTCACTAAGTGCGTAACCTGTTCCATTTTTTCCTACCCAACTCATGCCATGAACGTCATCAATATAAAGGTGTAATTGTGGATACTTTGTACATAGTGATTGCAGTTCCCTAATGGGCGCATAATCTCCAAACATAGAATAAATCCCATCTGCCATATACCAGATTCTTTTATGACTATTCAATTTTGCCTTGATTTTATCCTCCAACATATTTAATTCATTATGCCGAATCATATCAATGGGTACGCTTCTATTCTTTAACACTTTAGCCGCGCTTTGCACACTCCAGTGTACCTGATGATCTAATATTATGGCATCCTGATCGTCTACCGCACTCGGAATAACACCCATATGCCCTAAAGTACTATTTTTAGTTATGATGATTGGACTACCATACATTGTCGTTACCTTTTCTTCTAGCTCCCTGTATAGTGGATTAGAAATGTAAGACTTTGATAACGGAAATTGTGTTCCATACTGCATGATGGCATTTATAGCGGCCTCTTTTAATCGATTGTCTTGCTCTAGTCCTAGGTATCCAGTCGTTCCAAAATGAAACAATTTTTTATTGTTTATTCCTATTGTTCGCCCGTTAAAAGATTCTCCTTCGGCATAGAGATGCAAAACCCCTTCATTTTCTGCGTCTGTAAAAACTTCATTTACGGTGTCTAAAAAGTTGTTGTGTTTGATTTTCGCCATGACTATTTATTTTAGTCATATAATGTAACATCATTTGTAAGAATTTAGACAATAAGATAATTTTAAAATCCCTTAAAGTCAACTTTTAATCCTTACCAGATAACATAAACGCCTATTAATCAAACCTTCAACCTAATAAGTTAAATTTTATTCTTGATAATTTCGTAGATTTATTAAAATTACCAGTTTTCTGTATTATGCGAAACTTCTTTGAAAATGACTATACCTCCTATAGGTTTTTTGACGGTATATTACATATTATATACCATCAAGGAGTAAGTATTGATATGGTTGCGGCCGTCAGAATTGTAAAAGACCGTCTAATTTTACAAGAAGGTCAGTCCTTTCCAATCCTCTGTGATATAAGGGGAATCAAAGAAATAAATAAAGCCGCAAGATCCTATTTAGCAATCGAAGGTTCTACAATGATCAAAGCAGTAGCGGTTATTGTTGATCCTCCTGTTTCGGAAATAATGTGGGAGTTTTATGTGCGTACGAGCAATCCTCCTATACCTACAAAATCATGTGAATCGATTGATGAAGCTTTACTCTTTCTCAAAGAGTATATGTAATTGTACCCATAGTTTAAAATTATAATCTCAAATCAAAAAATTGAGTTTAAGCAAAAAAGATAGAATTAAGGAAATAAAAGCCATGTTGCTAGAAATGGCTTCAGGAAATTTCTTTTATCGTTTAGAACGATTTTCAAAGAATGATAATTTAGCAGCCATAAGTATTTCACTAAATATGTTGGCGGAGGAAATCCAAGCATCCTATCACCATAAGGGTTTTTCGAATACAAATAGTCCGATACTGGATTTGGTTCAAATGAGCTTTATCTTAGATAAAAATGGAACTATTGAAATGGCAAATCAGCAGGCTTGCAATATACTATCTGTGCTTATGAGTGAAATTATTGGATCACCTTTTATTGATTTTTTAGAGCATTCCTCCCAAACAAAATGGAAGACAATTGAAAGTAACCTACTAAATAATATATTTACTGAAACCACCTTAGAATTAAGGTTCAAAACAAAATCTGATTTAGTAATTCCGAAAAATGCTTATATTTCTTCATTTTATAGTCTAAATTCTGAAATACCCAAACTAGGAATTACAATTGTTCATCACTCAAATCATCAAAAAAAATCCGATAAGGATCTAAAAAATATTATATCACAATATATTGAAGAAGAAAATAATTCGGATAGTGAATTTGACAACCAAACTAAAAAAGCAAAAATAAGATTGAGTTTTGAGGATATTCGTAAAATCCGTAAGGGTCGAGATATTATACTTTCAAATCTTAAATCAGACTTCCCATCACTTCGAGATTTTGCACTGCTCTTGGGAACTAATGAATTTAAATTAAAATATGGCTTTAAGGAATTATATGGTACAACTGTACATCGATTTTTAATGAATGAACGTTTTAGGAATGCCCAAATGATGATTCAATTTAGTGATGAATCTTTAAAATCAATTGCTCATATTAACGGCTTTAAAAGTATCTCTCATTTTTCCCGATCGTTTAAAAAACGCTACGGATATGCCCCAAGTGTGCTCAGAAAAAAATCTAGAAATAAAGACACATAAAGGCAAAAAACAAGTAAATCCTTTACAGTCAAGATAATATCCTTTAAAAATAAATTTTAGTGTAGAACTTTACCATATCAAATTAAAAGATATGGCAACTCCTATAATCCGACTCCAAACAATAGTAAAAACAATTAGTTTTCTATTTATATTTTTATGGGTGTATGCCGCGACCAGCAAACTATTTATTTATGAAGAATTCCAAATTCAACTAAGCAAATCACCTTTTCTTTCCAATTATTCAGCATTCTTGGTTTGGATGATTCCTTTTTCTGAATATATTCTTGCCGGTCTATTTATTTTTCCAAGATATCTTAAGGCTGCATTTTATGGAAGTATCTCTATTTTGACGCTATTTACCTTATACATCCTTCTAGTTCTAAATTATAGTGAATCTATCCCCTGTTCTTGTGGAGGGGTAATTGCCAAATTAAGCTGGAGCGAACATCTCATTTTCAATGTAGTTTTTATTGTACTTGCTTTTATTGGCATTGTATTTCTAAAGAGACAAAAACATATTCCATCCTAAAAATATTGCTGCGCAGCATCAGGGTAAGACTGAAAACCTGTAAAAAAGAGTAGGTCATTAATTTTAATTATAACATTATGAAAAGTACATTTTTTAAAACCGTTTTACCTGCTTTTGCTATTTTATTAGCAGTTGGTCTGTCGTTTGCAACAACGACAGAAACAATAAGCGCACCCGCTTATTACAACCATCCTGTTTTAGGAGCTCAGCCTGTTCCAGGAGGGAGTGATTGTCCAATAGAAGGGCAAGAACCCTGTTTGTATGGTACCTATCAAATATTTCAAGATGAAGCTCTTCAAATACCACTTCAAGTGAGATTCTAAAAGAAGAGGTAGTATCCATTAAAAAAGGTGTCCAAAATTGGACACCTTTTCTTGACTAATTTAACTACATCAACTCTCAAAAACACTTTTGTGTTTTAAAAGCCAAATTCTTCATTAACTATCTAGTTCTCTAGTTTGTTCAATTCTTGCAAAAGAAGTCTCAGATGTCCACTGATCTTATCATTATTAGTTTTATGAATTTGTAGAGAAATTTCATTTTTTAATACTCCTAATTCATTTCTAAAAATGCTTTTTAAATTTTGGGTGTACGCAGAACGTTTAGAATCCCCAACACTGAGCTCCCCTTCATATTCAAACCTAAATACGATGCTCTTTATATAAAATTCCTGAATTTCTTGTCTTCTTCTATCAATCATACATTGTTTATCCTCGAACTCCTTAAATAGGCTTTTCTGTATTCTCGTTATAACTTTTTTAGAAATTTCATAGTTTACCATAATATCTTCCATTTGTTCCAATCGCTTCATTCGCATGGGTGATAATAAATCAGACAGAAGGTCCATTTGTAGTTCGCTAAGTTTGTCTGGATATGTAGAATAACTAGTCCCTTGCTTCCATTCAGGATTTGCTAACCACTTTGGAGGATTAAAAGCCTTGTCGAGAAAAAAATCTAAAGCTCGATATTGTTCTTTTAATGGAATTGAAGAGTACATTGTACCTTTTTGTGATGGAATCTTATAACGTATATCAAATCCCCCAATCAATGACAACACCTGCCGCATTTGGCTTTGCCAAAGTTTTAAGCTTCTATCGTATAATCGCTCTAATAAATGATAATCTCTTTTATCTCTATTTACCTCTGGCAACAAGGAAATAACCCTCTCCAAATTTTTTAAAGCCAATTCGGTACTTCTGATAGGGTCATCATTTTCCACTACCTCATTTGTGGCACCAGGACCTATAATTTCTCCAATTCCAATACTTCTTCTATACCACGGAATAGTATCCTGCTCTCTAATGATGGTCTCTAAAAATGCTTCTTCATTCTTAATTGAATTGGTTTTCACAAAGGGAGTATATCCCCAACGTATATTATAGGTATCAGTGGGTCCTACTTTTTGAATCAATAATGACGGCGGAATACTATCCTCAGGTTGTACCAAATTATTATGCCTAGCATAAGTCATAATACTAGGGGTGTGACCCATTTTTCGCAACCAATCTTCATTACGCATTTTATCAAAAGGATAAGCATATTCGCCATAATGACCATCCATTAATCCGAAAGAATGACCCACTTCATGCCCTACCAAAAATTTAAGTAATTCTCCTGTTAATTCGTCAGGAAATGGATATTGCTGCGCTCGATTATCTAAAGGAGCACATCGAATAAAATATTTATCCATGAGAGCAAGTAGGGTTGAATTCATCAATATATCGGATTTAAGAATCTCACCAGATCGTTCATCCACTACGTGATTTACAGTTGCTCCACTCCCATCCTCATAGCCCCTTACATTTCTAAAATTTCCCCAACGAATTATAGAATGATTAACACTATTGAATTCTGTATTCATGATATTTTTATTCGAAGGATCTTCCACTGCGATAGCATTTTTAAATCCAGCAGCCTCGAAAGCAGGTAGCCAAGCGAGAATACCCGCTCTCAAATAAGGCCACCATTTTTTAGGAATTTCAGGCGATAAAATGAATATAATAGGTTTTATAGGTTCGCTTAAGGCTTGATTTGGATACTTTTTATCCAAACGCCATCTGGCAATGCTAGCAATATTATTCTTTGTTTGATAACTTAAACCACCTTCATGATTTTCCGTCTTAAAACCCATGCGAAAATCATATAATCTAGGGGACATTGGCTCAGGCAACCTGTAAAAACTGAAATCAACAGGTATAGTTATTCTCGCTTGATCTTTAACTACTCCCCAAATGGTTTGTACCAATACCTCATTCGAAAGGTTTTTCACATTTTTTACGAAGCTTAAATCTTTGATTATAGCTTCATTGCTGGTTCTATCCCAATCGATTTGATCAGTTAAGAGCACATCTGAAATTTCTATTAAAGAATATTTTGAGTTGCTTTTCTCTTTAATAATGGGAAATGTCGCCAAGATACTTGTTGCATTCTCAGGATTATTCGGAATTGGAATTTTCACACCTGTTAGAGATTCAACACGCACTGCTTCTAAAAAAATTCGATCTCGAAATTTAGTCCAAATCACATGTTTAGAAACCACTCTGTATCCATCGTTATGGCGCACAAATAACATTTCCTCGTTTAGTATGCCATCTGGAATTTCCAAAAGAAGCTTTTCCCCATCTAAATAAGTTCTTAGGAAAGGCTGTTCATACTTTGTGGTAAACATTAAAGGTGTTTCAGAATAAGTTAATTCTGGTATAGTTTCACTTGCCCATCCTAAGAATTGGCAAAGGATACTTAGAAAAATTATATAGTATTTCATAAGATTGATGTATTTAATTTATTAGTTGAAGTCTACGATTAAGTGCTGTTTACTAATTTTCTAGTAGCCCGGGTTTTGAGGTTTTAAGTTAGGATTCACTTCAATTTCTGTTTCGGGAATAGGTAATAAAAGATCCGTGTCATTCCAATTAGATTTAATAGTGGCTATTTCATTTTTAGCTTCTTCCGTTCGTTTTAAATCAAACCATCGCTGTCCTTGCTCCGTGAAAAACTCTACAAACCTTTCGTTAAGAATTGCGGTCAACAAGGTTTCTTTGGTGCTGGCTGTGGTATTTGCAAGCCCTGCTCTATTTCTTATGGTATTCAAATCTGTTTGACTTTCTTCGATAATCCCTAAATGAGCTTTAGCTTCAGCACGTATCAAATATTGTTCTTCCAATCTAAAAATGATAGAATGTTCTAAAGATTCTGTGACATTAAATATGGATTTATATTTATTCGCAAAAAATAAGGTAGTAAGGCCATCCGAACTAGTTTTACTACCCACCCAAGCATTTCTTCTTTCATCTCCCGATTCAAAAGAGTTTAATAGTTTAGGACTTAATGCAAAAGCTTGACCCGGAATAAATCGAATTACAAATTGATTGGCTTCATAGGTATTTCTATCCGAAATACCGTTTGGCTTAAACTGCCATAAGGTACTCGAGCTATTTTTTAAAAATAATTTGTTAATATCTGTTTCTAAAGTATAGCTACTGATTATGTTACTAGCTGTCGATTCTGCCAATTCCCAATTTTTAGTATATAAGTACATTCGAGCTAATAAAGCATTGGCCACCCCTTTGTTCGGTATTACTCTTTCACTATTCGTTGGGCTATTTTCTAAAAGACGGGCTGCCTCTTTAACATCAGTTATAATATTTTGATAGACAATAGCTATTGGACTGCGCGAAACCTCATTATTTTCTATGTAGTTGGTCGTCGTGATATATGGAATATCCCCGAAAAGAGCCACCAATAAACTGTGCATATAGCCTCGAATAAATAAAGCTTGTCCCAAGAATTCATCCTTTTCGTCTGGACTTAGCGATACAGAATTCTCGACTCCTTTAATAATATCATTTGCAGCATAAATTATAGTAAATGCATTACTCCACCAGCTGGTTATTATAGCATTAGAAGCCAAGACGCTGTGCTGGTAAATTTGAGTATTATTAGTGTCAAACAAATAATAGTCTAATTCATCGGAATAAATGCCCATCGAAGTACTTAATCCGTTCCTCCCTGAAACCATACTTTGATCTCGCATTTTTACATAAATATTGGCCAATGCTGATCTTACGGTAGATGCATCCTCAAAAACTGTTTCTGAAATAAGGCTATTTTTAGGTGGATCAACCTCCACAAAATTTGAACATGAAATACAGCCTAGAAAAAACAAGAAAAAGTATCTGTTTTTCATTTTTGGAATAAGTTTTTCCATTTTTTTTCTGCTATAAAATTTATGTTTGCTATTTTTATTATAATTTTTCATGGTTTAAAAATTTAAGAATTAAAAGCTCAGCTGAAGACCTAATGTAAGTTGACGTAATGGTGGCAGAATACTTTGCGATGTCTGCTCTGGATCTGGGCCATCATAACCCGTAATGGTTAAAAGGTTTTGTCCCTGTACATACATACTAATATTCATTCCATTTTTCAATGGCTTGGGTAAGTTATAGGTTAAGGAAATATTTCTGAGCCGCACAAATGAGGCATCTGAAACGGCAGCATTACTGAATCTTTGATTAGAAAAAGCATCGAAAAAACTAGGGTTTAGACTTGCAGTAGCGAGCATAATAGGCGAGTTATCTCCTATTTGTTGCCATCTTTCTAGTAAATCAACCGATCCATTACTTCTAAACCCTGCAACGCTCTGAGCGCGAATACTATTATAGCCTCTTTGCTTTTTAAATTGAAAAAATAAATCTAAAGAGATATTCTTGTAGCTGAACGTATTTCCAATACCTCCAAAAAAGTCTGGAGAGAAATCTTCGACAAATTTTCTATCCTCTATGCCAGTAATATTCCCATCGCCATTATAATCTTTAAATTCGTATATTCCCCTATCTGGATTTACACCTTGAGATTCAAAGAGTTTAATTATAGACAAGGGCTCTCCAATAATATAGCGATTTACAAAAGCTGAAGTTTCTAGCCCCGGAAACTTTATTAATTTATTCTCAGGAATTGTAATATTAAAATTACTACTCCATTGAAAATTAGGGCCTTTAATATTTGTGCTACTTAGGTCAAATTCGAATCCAGTATTTTCTACTGTGGCATCAAAATTTCCAGTTAAACTGCTAAATCCTGTAGTAGCCGCTAATGGGATTCCTATAAGTTGATTTGAAGATCTGTTTTGGTACCAGGAGCTGTTTAGGAGTAAACGATCATTAAAAAAGCCTAATTCTAGGGCTACTTCTAGTTTTTTATTGGCTTCCCATCCAAAAAGTGGATTGAAAATTCCGGAAGGTTCAATAATACCAACTCCATTATAATTAAAACCTGATACCCTGTACGTATCTAAGAACTGATAATCTCCAATATTATCACTACCCGTAGTTCCGTAGCTCCCTCGTAATTTACCAAAGCTCAAAAAAGAACTTTCTTTTAACAATGATTCTTCGGAAAAAAGCCAAGCTAAGCCAACTGCCCCGAAATTACCAAACTGTTTTCCAGGACCAAATCGGGAAGAACCGTCACGCCGACCTGTTAAATTTACAATGTATTTCCTATCCCAATTAAAGTTGATTCGACCAAAAAATGCTTGATAATTATATTCAATATCACTATCCTCTAACACTTGCAAGGTATTTGCCGCAGAAAGGTTTCGAATTAAATCATTGCTTGGAAAACCTCTTCCACTTATTACAAATTTTTCGGATGTTTGTTGTTGAAAAGTGGTTCCCACTAAAACAGTCATTCCCAGTTTATTCCATTGTTGTTTCCAATGTAATTGAGGTTCCACAATCCACGATTGCCTTGAACCACTATTAGTGGTATTCGTAGAGTAACTTTCAGGAGTAAATCCAAAACTAGGGTTTCTAGCGGTATTTGGAAGTATTCTATAAGAATCAAGATTATAGGCAGTAAATCCCAAACTAGTTTTGAACTCTAAATTTGTTGTCAAATCATAAGAGATACCTGCATTAGCTATTAAGGTATTGATATTCACTTCGTAATCTTCCTGTAACAGCGCTAGGGGATTATCAAAGGTGTTATTCTCCCAATTTAAATTCCCATTTTCATCGTAGAGCTCTGGAGCATTAGGTTCCATGGAATAGGCCTCTGAACTAAGGTCTGTGCGAGGTAAATTATTTGTCTCTCTAGAATATATTGTAGAAAAGTTTATTTTAAACCTGTCATCTTTTGATTGGTGGTTGATGCTGGTATTTACGGTTGCCTTTCCATATTTTGAATCTCCCGGAAATACTGTGGTTTCATTCTGATAAGCGCCACTGATTAAGAATTGAGTTTGAGCACTTCCACCCGATACGGAAAGGTTCAATTGATTTCGGTAGGCTGTACCCCCAATTAACTCTTTTTGCCAATCTGTATAACGATTTGGATCCCAGTTTTTTACATCTGGCCATATGCGGTCAAAAGATGGGTTTTCCAGAAGAGGTCCAAAACCATCGTTTATAATGCCTTCTCTACGAACCTCTAAATACTGTTCTGTATTCATAAGGTCTAAAAAATGAGATACTGTACCAAGGGTAGAACTCATATTTACATTAAACTTAGTTTTACCTGCCTTTCCTTTTTTAGTGGTAATGAGTACTACTCCATTTGCTGCTCTTGACCCATAAATAGCTGTGGCATCCGCATCTTTAAGCACCTCAATGCTTTCGATATCATTGGGGTTCATTGCATTAAGAGGACTAATGTTAGCTCCATTAATTCCCACCGAGATATTTACAGATGCCAAAGATTCTGAACCATAGGGAACGCCATCAACAATGTATAATGGTTCTGTTCCGCCGTTGAGAAAATTTCTACCTCGAATTTCAATATTGAAGCCTCCGCCGGGTACTCCAGTGCTTTGAACAATATTTACTCCTGACAAATGCCCTTGCATTGCTGCCAATGGGTTATTTACAGGTTGTTTTTCAATAATCTTTGCGCTTAATTTTGCAATATTTCCTGTACGCTCCTTTTCTTTAACCGTATAATAACCAGCATTAAGCGTTATACCCTCTAATTGAGTAATAGCTTCTACCATTTGAATGCGCAAAGTATTTTGTTGGTTTACGGGCACATTTTGGGTTACAAAGCCCAAGGCAGAAAAAATTAGTACCTCATTGGGGCTGGCCTGAATACTGAAATTACCGTCTATATCAGAAGTAACTCCAGACCTACTGCCCTCTACCATAACAGCCACTCCTGCTAGTGGCACCCCATTGGTATCGGTAATTTCTCCTTTTATTGTTGCTTGTAGCCCAGCTAGTTTTTTCGATATACTAGGTGTATGAAAAGTGGTTGATGCCGAAATTTGCATGTACATTAAAAAGACCATTAGATAGCCTAGACAGCGAATTAGGAAACGACCCTTACAAATCGATTTATTTTTCATAATTTTGAAATGATTAGTTATTTATTAGTTAATTGAATTATTACCTCCTATACGCCCTGAGAAAGTTGAATAGGAGGTTTTTATAATGTTGTTTTTTTAGTTTATAGCATAGGCATAGCGGTGTTTCGTTAATATTTCTAAAATTGGCGTTTTTCCTTGTACTCTATGAACTTAATGTACTCCTTAAAAAAGTTAATTTCTTAAGGTGCATAAAAAGTTCAGGGCTACAAAGCAGTGAAGCCTTTAGCTTATTAAATAGTGTTTGTTCGGATGCAATAAAAAGTGTGGAATCGTTGATTATGGGAGAAAAAGAGTGTTACGTTATCCGAAAATTGGCGATGCGTTACTCCCACAATAAAAAGAGGTTTATATCGGGTTTTTAGGCTTTTTCTTAAAGAGAATATCGAACAGGGTTAAGCTTAACCTATAAAAGTAGGGTAAAGAACCTTTTGGTAAAGATGAACAAAACCTGTTTTGCATTCGCATTTTAGCTTAAAAATGTACTCTGCAATGCTTCTAAGAAAAACAACGCTAAGAAAATAGTGAGTAGAAACCTTTGGGTATAAAAAAGGCATGGAACTCAGCTTATTGCCTTAGAGGTACTGGTATACCGTGGAACAATAAGTGAGCCCACGCCCTAAGACGTGAGCATCTTACTTATCCTCTCGTTCCCGTAAAATTACCAGTTTTCTAAGACGAAATTCAAAGCGAATGCTTCAATATTTTTAAATGAAGAATCGCAAATTTAATATTACTAATGCTAATATAATAAAAATATTTCAATTCGGACAGTAGTCCGAGAAATTTTTTTCAATATCATTTTAATTTGTTACATGGGTAGCTTAGACAGAAAAATATGTTCTTATATTTCTAAAAATTGGATTGGGACAACTCAAGCTAAGACTCAATTCGCTTTAAATCATGATATTGATGAAAAAACGGTTCGAAGAATATATGGTGATGAAAATTATAAAATATCACTTCTAACTTTAAATAAGATTTGTAAAGCAAGAAATATTAAACTTTCAGATTTTTTTAAATTGATTGATTCCTAATCTGATTAGATCTCTGCTTATGTTAACCTTGACTTATTTTAAAGCAACTCCCCTATTATAAATATGAATCATATCGCATATCGCAATATGAAATTTAATCTACCTAAACATTGTTTTTAATTCAGCAAATACCTAATATTGCATATCGCAATATAAAATATATGCAACAATCTAAAAATAATTTAAAGCCACAAGACATCCTCATACTCCTAAAAATCATCACCTTAGGAAACCAGTCTTGGTTTCACCACACCATTGCACAAGAATTAGGCATAAGCCAATCTGAAGTAAGCCAATCGTTAAACCGCTCTAAATATGCAGGACTAATTGATGAGGCTAGAAAAAAAGTAAACAAGATGGCATTTACAGAGTTTTTAATTCATGGTGTGGCCTATGCTTTTCCACAACAACCAGGTGCCATCGTAAGAGGTGTTTTAACAGCCCATGCTGCTGAACCGTTAAACAAAATAATTAAGTCAAAAGACACATACGTATGGCCTTATACCAAAGGATTAGAAAGAGGGCAAGCCATAGAACCACTATACAATACAGTAGTAGAAGCAACGCTAAATGATAAAGACTTATATGAATTATTAACCCTAGTCGATGCCCTTAGAGTTGGCAGGATTAGAGAAAAAGAATTAGCTAAAAAGGAATTAGAAAAAAGGATACTAAATACATAAAAAAGTCATAAACCTTGCTCCAGGAGCAAAAGGACTAAATAAAAAATGGTTATCATTGGGGGTGCTGCTATTAGCTGATATACTAATGACCTAGCGGCAGAAGAAAGCCGTTCAACTTCCGATATAGATTTGACCATCTACAAATTAATACGTGAAGATCGTTTTCAGATATTGATAGAGAATATTAGAACAATTACAACTTAAAAGCCAATAAAGAATAGTTCATTTTAAGAGAAAATAATTAAAAAAAACAATGACAAGCACAGCACAAAGAGGAGAATTACAAGCAAAAATATGGAGAATAGCTAATGATGTTCGGGGTTCTGTCGATGGATGGGATTTTAAACACTTTGTTTTAGGAGCACTTTTCTATAGATTCATAAGTGAAAACTTCACAAATTACATAGAGGCTGATGATGATAGTATTGACTATGCAAGCCTATCCGATGATGTAATGACACCAGAAATAAAAGACGATGCCATCAAAACAAAAGGATATTTTATATATCCAAGCGAACTTTTTGTAAATATTGCTAAAACTGCCAATACCAATCCAAACCTAAATACCGATTTAAAAGCCATTTTTACAGCTATCGAAAGTTCTGCAAATGGATATCCGTCAGAAGAAGATATTAAGGGCTTGTTTGCCGATTTTGACACCACCAGTACGCGATTGGGTAATACGGTTGAAAGCAAAAACAGCCGTTTAGCTGCTGTTTTGAAAGGGGTTGAAGAACTAAATTTCGGTAATTTTGAAGACAACCAAATAGATCTATTTGGCGATGCTTATGAATTTCTTATTGGGAATTATGCAGCCAATGCAGGCAAATCAGGTGGTGAATTTTTTACACCGGTACACGTGTCAAAACTCATTGCACAATTGGCAATGCACAAACAAGAAAAAGTAAATAAAATTTATGACCCTGCGGCCGGCTCAGGGTCACTTCTATTACAGGCAAAAAAGCATTTTGACAGTCATATTATTGAAGAAGGGTTTTTTGGCCAAGAAATTAACCATACTACGTATAATTTGGCGCGAATGAACATGTTTTTACACAACATCAATTACGACAAGTTCAATATTGCTTTAGGCGATACACTGCATCATCCGCACTTTATAGACGACAAACCATTTGATGCTATTGTATCAAATCCTCCGTATTCGGTAAAATGGATTGGAGATGGTGACCCAACATTGATTAACGATGACCGTTTTGCACCTGCTGGTGTACTTGCGCCTAAATCAAAAGCCGATTTTGCTTTTGTACTTCATGCGCTGAGTTATCTTTCGAGTAAAGGACGAGCAGCATTAGTTTGTTTTCCAGGTATTTTTTATCGGGGCGGTGCCGAACAAAAAATTAGAAAATACTTGGTAGATAACAATTATGTTGAAACTATCATCTCCGTAGCACCTAATTTGTTCTATGGAACTTCTATTGCGGTTACATTACTGGTACTTTCAAAACATAAAGCAAATAATACCACGCAATTTATTGATGCCAGTGGTGAAGATTTCTTTAAAAAGGTAACCAATAACAATTTAATGACCGATGCCCATATTGAAAAAATAATGGAGCTATTTGATAAGAAGATAGACGTGCCTCATATTGCCATTTCAATCGATAATGCTAAAATAGCTGAAAATGATTATAACCTTTCGGTAAGTTCTTATGTGGAAGCAAAAGACAATCGAGAAAAGATTGACATAGTCGAGTTAAATAAGAAAGTTGCGACTACGGTAGAGAAAATAGATAAACTTCGTATAGATATTGATGAAATCTTAAAGGAAATTGAGGCATGAATTATCTAGAAAAATTATTAGATGGTATTACGGTGGATTGGAAACCTTTGGGTGAGGTGGCTGAATTATATGGAGGTCTGAAAAGCAAAAGTAAGGAGGACTTTACAAATGGTAATGCTAAGTATGTGCCATATAAGAACATATTTTATAATATCGAAGTAGATTTTGATAAACTTGATGCAGTAAAGGTTTCAACAGAGGAAAATCAATATGAAGTAAAGTATGGTGATATTCTTTTTACAGGATCTTCGGAAATAGCGAATGAAGCTGGCATGTCATCAGCCGTCACTAATAAATCAAATGCTAAAGTTTACTTGAATAGTTTTTCTTTTGGTCTTAGATTTAATTCTGACATAGCTTTGATTCCAGAATTTTCAAAATATCTTTTTAGAAATTCTTATATGCGTAAAGAAATTGCACGTTGTGCAAGTGGTGTGACGCGTTTCAACGTGTCAAAAGTAAGGTTTAAAAAGCTCCAAATTCCAATCCCACCTTTAGAAATACAACAAAAAATAGTTGTAATTCTAGATTCATTCACCGAGCTTACAGCAGAGCTTACAGCAGAGCTTACAGCAGAGCTTACAACTCGAAAAATGCAGTATAGTTATTATAGGGAGCAATTGTTTGTTTTCGATGAAAAGAAAGTACAACATTTACCAATGAGTGATAAAAGTGTTGGAGAATTTATTCGTGGTGGTGGTTTGCAGAAAAAAGACTTTACCGAAACAGGAGTTGGTTGTATTCACTATGGTCAAATCTATACCCACTACGGTACCTACGCAGAAAAAACTAAATCATTTGTATCCGAAGAATTTGCGAAAAAAGCCCGTATTGCAAGATATGGAGATTTGGTAATTGCAACAACTAGTGAAAATGATGAAGATTTGTGTAAAGCTGTGGCTTGGTTGGGTAAAGAACCAATAGCTGTAAGCAGTGATGCTTGTTTTTTTAGGCACAAACTTAACCCTAAATACGTTTCTTATTTTTTTCAAACAGAACAATTTCAAAATCAAAAAAGGCCTTTTATTACAGGAACAAAAGTCAGACGTGTTAATGCAGATAGTTTAGCTAAAATAAAAATTCCAATACCATCGAAAGAAGAGCAAGAGCGTATAGTGTCCATTCTAGATAAATTTGACATGCTTACTACTTCCATCAGTGAAGGTTTGCCAAAAGAAATTGAGTTAAGGAAAAAACAATATGAATATTATAGAGATATGTTGTTAAGCTTTCCAAAAGATACCATAGAAAAATAGGAAGTTATGCAAAGTGAAATCATCATTTATCAAACAGAAGACGGCATAACCAAAATCCAAACCCGTTTAGAAAACGAAACCGTTTGGCTCAATCAAGAGCAAATGGCGACCTTGTTTCAAAGAGATAGAAGTGTAATCACTAAACATATTGGTAATATTTTCAATGAAGGTGAATTGGAAGAAAAAAGCAATGTGCAAATTTTGCACATTAGTGGTTCCGACAAACCTGTAAAGTTTTATAATCTTGATGTTATTATATCTGTTGGATACAGAGTAAAGTCATTAAGGGGTACCCAATTTCGTATTTGGGCCACACAACGATTAAGAGAATACATTGTAAAAGGATTTACAATGAATGACGAACTACTAAAAGAAGCTGGTGGAGGCAACTATTTTGATGAACTATTAGCGCGTATAAGAGACATACGTTCGTCTGAAAAAGTTTTTTGGCGAAAAGTACTGGATATTTATGCTACCAGTATTGATTATGATGGTAAAGCGGAAGTATCATTGCTGTTTTTTAAAACGGTGCAAAATAAAATGCATTGGGCAGCACACGGAGAAACCGCAGCCGAAACAATTTATAAACGTATTGACGCTACAAAACCCAATTTAGGCTTAACCAATTTTAAAGGAAAAGAACCTACAAAAAAAGAAGTTGAAATAGCCAAAAACTATCTCAACGAAAAAGAATTAGACGTACTCAACCGAATGGTAACTGCTTATTTAGAACTAGCAGAATTGCAAGCATTAAACCGAAAACCCATGTACATGAAAGATTGGATTAACCGTTTAGACGACTTCATAAACATGACAGGAAATGAAATTTTAACACATTCTGGTACTATTAGCCATCAAAAAGCATTGGAAAAAGCGCATTTAGAATATGATAAATTCAAAGTGCAAATTAAAAATGAGCTTTCAAATGCTGAAAAAGATTTTATTAAACAAATAGATACCACTGCCAAGAAACTAAAAAATAAGAAGTAACGATATGAGTTCGCCACACTACAAAACCATAGCAGAATCAAACAATTTTATTGTTTTAGATAAATACACCAAGTACTTAGAGCTTAATGAAGTGCTTGGTAGTTATCAAACAGAAGCGGCTTTGGAGAGAGAATTTATCCAAGATTTAGTCAATCAAGGATATGAAAATCTAACAAACCTAACTTCACTACAAGCTATGTTAGCGAACGTTCGTATTCAATTGCAGGCACTTAATGATATGCAATTTACAGACAGCGAATGGGCTCGTTTTGTAGAAGAATATTTAGATAGACCAAGTGATAATACTATTGATAAAACCAGAAAATTACACGAAAATTATATCTACGATTTTGTTTTCGACGATGGGCATATTCAAAACATTTATCTAGTAGACAAAATAAATGTAGCTCGCAATAAAGTTCAGGTCATTTCACAATTCGAACAAAAAGGAACACATTCAAACCGCTACGATGTAACTGTTTTAGTAAATGGCTTGCCGCTGGTACAAATAGAATTGAAAAAACGTGGCGTTGCTATTCGCGAAGCATTCAACCAAGTACATCGTTACAGCAAAGAAAGTTTCAATAGTGAGAATTCACTTTTCAAATATTTGCAAGTATTTGTCATATCCAATGGCACCGATAGCCGTTATTTCGCCAACACCGTGAAACGAGATAAAAATAGTTTCGACTTCACAATGAATTGGGCAAAGGCAGACAATTCGTTGATTAAAGATCTAAAGGACTTTACAATCACATTTTTTCAAAAGCACACACTCTTAAATATATTACTGACGTATTCAGTTTTTGACACTAGTGATACATTACTCATTATGCGACCTTATCAAATTGCAGCAACAGAAAGAATGTTGTGGAAAATTGAAAGCTCCTACAATGCTAAAAAATGGTCGGACACAGAGAGTGGTGGCTACATTTGGCATACAACAGGCTCGGGTAAAACTCTTACCAGTTTTAAAGCTGCAAGATTAGCAACCAATCTCGATTTTATTGATAAGGTATTCTTTGTGGTAGATCGAAAAGATTTGGATTTTCAAACCATGAAAGAGTACCAACGCTTTTCTCCAGATAGTGTAAATGGTTCAGATAGTACAGCTGGTTTAAAGAGAAATATTGAGAAGGTTGATAATAAAATCATTGTCACAACGATTCAGAAGCTAAATAATCTCATGAAAACGGAGAGTGATTTAGCTATTTATCAAAAACAAGTGGTTTTCATTTTTGATGAGGCACACCGTTCTCAATTTGGTGAAGCGCAAAAAAACTTAAATAAAAAATTTAAAAAGTTTTACCAATTCGGTTTTACAGGAACCCCAATCTTTCCTGAAAATGCATTAGGAGCAGAAACAACAGCAAGTGTATTTGGTCGCGAATTACATTCCTATGTGATTACAGATGCAATTAGGGATGAAAAAGTACTGAAATTCAAAGTAGATTACAACAATGTTCGTCCACAGTTTAAGGGAATTGAAACAGAAGTTGATGAGAAAAAGTTAACGGCTGCAGAAAACACAAAAGCATTGCTTCATCCTGCTCGTATCAAAGAGGTTTCGCAATACATTCTAAATAATTACAGAATAAAAACACATAGAAATCAGGCAAGAAATAGTGGTTTTAATGCCATGTTTGCAGTCAGCAGTGTTGTAGCGGCTAAGTGTTATTATGAAGAGTTAATGAAACTTCAAAATGATATTGAAAAACCTCTAAAAATTGCAACAATATTTTCGTTTGCAGCCAACGAAGAGCAAAGTGCTATTGGTGAAATACCAGATGAAAACTTTGAGCCTTCCGCCATGGATAGCACTGCAAAAGAATTTTTGACCAAAGCGATAAACGATTATAACACACTATTTAAAACCAGTTTTGGCGTAGAAAGTAAAGAATTTCAGAACTACTATCGTGATCTTGCCAAACGTGTAAAAAGTAAAGAGGTTGACTTAATTATAGTGGTAGGTATGTTTCTAACTGGCTTTGATGCACCAACATTGAACACGTTATTTGTAGATAAGAATTTACGATATCACGGATTGATGCAAGCCTTTTCCCGTACCAACAGGATATATGATGCCACAAAAACCTTTGGAAACATTATCACTTTCAGAGATTTAGAAAAGGCTACTGTGGATGCCATCACCTTATTTGGCGATAAAAACACTAAAAACGTAGTATTAGAAAAGAGCTACAAGGAATATTTAGAAGGTTTTACAGATATTGCTTCTGGAGAAGCACGAAGAGGTTTCATAGATGTTGTAAAAGAATTAAATGAAAAGTTCCCATCTCCTGACGCAATAGAAACTGAAAAAGACAAAAAAGATTTCTCAAAACTTTTTGGGGAATACTTACGTGTAGAAAATATATTGCAAAATTACGATGAGTTCAATAATCTTAAAGCACTTCAAACAATAAATATAGAGGACGTTGAGGCTCTTGAAGCGTTCAAAGAAGCTAACTTTATAACAGACGAAGAATTAGCAATGATGCAAGAGATTAAATTGCTACCAGAACGAACAATACAAGATTACCGCTCAACGTATAACGACATCAGAGATTGGCTAAGACGTGAGAAAAACGGCGCTGCATCAGAAGAATCAACTATTGATTGGGATGATGTAGTATTTGAAATAGACTTGCTTAAATCTCAAGAAATAAACTTAGATTACATTCTTGAATTGATTTTTGAGCACAAGAAAAAGAACAAAGACAAAGCGACGTTAATTGAAGAAGTTCGTAGAATAATTCGCGCAAGCATTGGCAACAGGGCAAAAGAGAGTTTAGTAGTAGATTTTATCAATGAAACGGACCTCGAAGCCATTCAAGATAAAGCGAATATTATTGATTCATTTTTCAAATATGCACAAGACAAACAGAAAGTAGAGGCAACAGAATTAATTGTGGATGAAAATTTAAATGAAGAGGCAACAAAGAGATATATAACGGCATCACTAAAGCGTGAATTTGCAAGTGAAAACGGTACGGAGTTAAACGCTATATTGCCTAAAATGAGTCCCTTGAATCCACAATATTTAAAGAAAAAACAAAGCGTATTTCTAAAAATTGCTGTTTTCGTAGAGAAGTTCAAAGGAGTGGGCGGCCAACTTTAAATATTTTTTGGAACTGACCTCTCCTTGTAGGCCTCCCCAACTACAACTTCGAGAACACTTTAAGTTACTATTAGATCAAAAAAAGCATGAATTAGTTGAGCTATGACCCTTCTATTGATTTATTCGATATTTATTGATTTTTCCAGATCCTCGAATGGAATTATTGTTTTTACTCCATAGTCTGATACTGGCCAAGATTGAATAATTTCTTTAACCTCAATTCCCAAGTCTATAATGGCCTTGTAAAGTCCAACTTGTCTTGCTCTAGCTTTCTTAATTTCTCCTTCTTTTGGAATCCATACCAAATCGTCTTGAAAGAGCAGTTTTTCCTTAGGAAAGTAATAAATTAAATAATCATTAGTATGCTCGGATTTTTTCCCAATGAAGAAAATTTTCATTTCGGTTCTGTTATCTGAAATGGTCAAACTATCCTTAATTTCTTCAAAAATAAGTGGTTTGGGTTGAATTTCAAGGCTATCTGGATTTATAGTATGTTTTGCTTTTACAATGTAAGATACATATTCCTGATCCTGTTTTGAACTGATTATTTTTGCTCCTTTATGCACAAATGGTCTAACCCCTCCCAAATAGTGTGGATGGTAGTGACCAAAAACAAAATATTTTATTGGTTTATTTGGTGCTATTTTCTGGGCTTCTTTAATAATCAATTCACCGTTTTCACTATTTAAAGGTGCCTCTGCAACTAATAAAAAGTCTAAAAACTCAACCACCAATACCCTATCGTCTGTATGTTTTAATTCGATAAAAAATATATTATCGTTATATTTTTCACTTTTTAGTTCAAGCTTAGGTAAAACTTCGTCCTCTAATTTATAATCAGTAGGCCTTTCTAATAAATTGGGTAAAATGTCGGTAATTGTAGCATTACTCAAATGTACTTGGTCGAAAATTTTTCCGTCAATTTTTTTAATCTCTATATCCAATGCCAAGCTTAAATTTTTAATTTTTATATAATTGGAATAGGTGTATGTTGTTAAAACGTCACCAAAAAGTTCATCATCATTCAGCGTTGTAATTTTAGTTAAAAGGTTATTAGATTTGTCAATGTATAACTTTACAATTGTCTTGTTGATCACTGTTTTATAGATAGCAAACTGTTCATTACTTTCATTGTCAATTTTTATTTTTTTTAAAGTAAAATAATTTAAAATTCTAGTTGGTAAATATCGTGCAATTTTAAAATTATGGTCCTCGAACATTTGGTTCGTTACTTTAAAAAGATCCTTCCCGCCAAATTCCAAAAAAAGCATTTGATCCTTCTTCAATAACATCTTTGAAGTATAATCACCTTGTAAGGTTTTCAATGTGTCAAGTTTTCCAAATTCATTAGAACTACTCCAAATTTGACCTTCACTTTGATAGCTAGTTTGTTGCCAAGGATAAAAGCTATGCCCTAGTTCATTCCTATTTTCCCTAAAACTAAGGCTTACGTACTTCGTATCGATTGGTTTCACTTGCTGTTGCCAAGATTTCATTAAAAAGTTGGTCTGGGCATTTCCTGACAGCCCAAGGATTATAATAATTGATAAAATAAATTTTGATAATTTTTTCATTATTAATAAGGTTTTATCTCAAGGGCAACGAACTAAAATTTCATAGTATTATGATTACAAATTAAACTATTTAATTCATACAGTTATGTGCCATTAAACTCGTATCACCAATAGTACAATAAACTCGAACAAAGTTTGTCTAATACATTTATTTTTGAAGGCTAGCTTTTATTTCTTTTCTTAAGTAGTCATTAAGTTGTGTTCGTTTAATACCTAAATATTTCTCAATTGCCTCATAATAATTTTGATCTTCGGAACCGCTGTTCATAAAATCCTTAATCATGGCCCAATCACCCTTCTCATAAATACTTCGAGCTAAAAAGCCTCCTATGGCATAGTGAAAGCTAGTCAATTCGTCCATATTTTTGAGGTCCAGTAAATCATTAAGATTTAATTCAGGATGTTTCAACAAGTAGGCATTTACCTTTTTTAAATGCCATTCTAGTTCCCTTCCTCGACTTCCACCTAAGAACGTCGCCAAACCTTCGGAAACCCAAAAATGCTTGTTGGGATAACTTTCATCAATTTGAACATGAAACACCTCATGAAAATAATTTTCTCCAAGCCCCCCGCAATACGCCTTATTATCGCTGGCTTTACCTTTAGGACTAGCCTCTCCCCCCATTCCAATATAATAATCTATTCCTTTTAAAGTTTGAATTTCATCGTAATCGTCGGCCATATAGTATTCGAACGGTTTTGGTTTTACATCCAAATTTTTACATATTTTTTGCATAAATAAGTTCAATTCTTCAGCTTTTTTAATATCGAAATGATAGTACTTTGGATAGTAGTAATCAACTAAGCCAAGGTTTGTGCAATTCCAATCTAATTTATTAATAGATAAGGCATTGAATAATTTGAATTCTCCATTTTCTTTTTTAGCATAGTAATTCACGATGGCTAAAATATAAGGAGTACCATCTTCTTTGCAGTAAGAAAATTGAGCTTTTATTTCATAAAGTCCATGTATCGATTTTATGCTTAATACATGAACTGGAAGGCCCATATACAAAGAAGGTTGAAACTCACTTTCCAGAAAGTCAAATTTATTGTTACTCCTCTGTTCTTCTAAACTCCAATATTTGCTATTTTTTAAATTGGCTGGATTTGAGGATATATAGTTTTCAAAGAGTTGCTTAACTTTTTTAGTATCACTGTTTAAGCTTTCTACAATATGGTTATAGGTCACTTTCTGAGAATATAAAGCACTATTCCAGGTAATTAGAAAAAATAAAATAGTGAAGATTGTAAGTTTTACGGTTGTGTATAAGGCAAACCTCTTATGAAAAATTATTTCATAAGCAAGTAGTTTAGGGGTAAAGATCCAAACCATAATATCCTTTTTTTTAAATCTAAAAGTACTAAAAATAAAGATTAAGAAAAGCTTATAACTCGAAACGAAATTAGGATTTTGGAACAAATTTACTTTCAGCAAAGTAGAAGTATAATTATTTTAGGTATTTCTTTTTGAATCACATATCCTAGAGATGTTTTGTTTTTTAAAGAACTATTAACAAGCCATGTGTTCAGTCTAAAATCTAATTTTCATTTGTACTGAAAATGTAACCATAAGCATTTAATTTTTACTAATTCCATTAGCCGTAGAAAAGCTTCATTCATAGATAGCTTGTACTTTGCACTAGTTCATATTTCTCACTTTAGTTTAGTTTTTATTAATAAACAATGGAAGTTCTTGCTTGTGCCAACACTGATATGGGTTATAAGCATGTTTTGCATCAGTATCTTGTTTTACGAATTCAGAAAGCGTTCAAGCTTAGTTTTGGGAGCACTATTGTGTCATGCAGCTTTTAATTTCGGAATGATTTATTGCTTCTTTTATCCACTTTATTGAGATTCAAAATTTTTTTGATAAAAATTATAACGTAAAGTAATTTAAAGGAGAGATTTTTTATAAATGTTCAATATGCTGTTTAATTCGAACCAACAGTTCGTCAAAATTAGGTTGTCCAGCATAATAAAGTGATGCGGTGGCATTATATCTTTTTTTAAAGGCTTCTCTGATTTCCATATCGTTTAATAAAAAAGCCTCATTTTTTGAAATAGGAATCTCCAAATCCACTTTAGGAAAGCGAACTTTTTTATGCTCGTGATATTCCGGTGTTGTGCAAAATTTAAAATTACGGTAAGCTTTAAGAATTTAGCAAATAATATCAATCAGAAATTCTGAAAAAAAAAGTAAAGCAATCTGAATTGTTAATGTCTCAAATTTTAATCAAAAAAAGGTCTAACATTATTATTTTGAATATAATCTTCAATAATTCCAACTTCGCTAACATCAACAAACTCTAGAAATTCAGTATCTCTAATATGTTCCCAAAGCAGATGGTTTTTATTTATTCTCTTTTGAGGTTCTCTTCCCAAAACAAAATACTTTCCTCTTGAGTCACCTTCTAATTCTATAGCTTTTGTTAAAGACACAAATCGAGTAACATCATTTTCAAGATAATAATGACTTTTTTCAAAGTCAATTGTTTGACCAGCTACAGGTATTCCGTTTACACCTATAAAATCTATATCTATTGGCGCAAACAAATTTTCAAATTCATCAGATGTCAATGTCTTTTCAATGTTAACTTTCTCTTGGATTTTCGGAAATAATTGCTTTTTGACTATAGAATGAACATTAAATTCAGGTTCAACATTTGTGTCTTCAGAAAATTTAAAAATATATTTTTCAAAAATTCTTTTAAATGTTTTATCATTTAAATCTACATCAATAGTCTTCGGTTCAGAAAATTGAATAATATTATTTGAATATCTAGAAAGATAAACTAAATAACTCTCATTAATCCAATCATTCTTAAAATCTCTTCTAATAAATAATTTATCAGAGTCAACTATATTATCAGAACAAATTTCCTTATTAATTGACTTAAGGTAACTTTTAACTAAACCATACCTTTCATTATTTAAAATACCTTTAAAAGCTGAAAGTTTATCTGAAGAGAACTTAAAATAATTTTTCAAACCATTAGACACAAGAACGCCTATACTAACTCTTTCATTAAGAGTAGTATTCAAATTAACGTAAAGTATTGAATAAATAGTTTTCATTTTAATTAGCTACAAAAGATTGCACAAACTCTCTAAAGTTTAATTCACATTGATTTTTCCAATCATCAGAAAATAAATTATCGATAATTCTTTGCTTAATTAAGACTTTATCAATGTTCCAAGAGTCGGGAACTAAATCTAAAATATCGTCCAACTTATTTTCACATTCTTTGGTGCAAATGTATAACATTTCAACCAAGTTATTCACAATGTCTGTTAATTTCCTGTCTTTTCCAAATAAAATTTTAGCTATATCAGTCTTAATTATTGAATCATCTTCAGTCAATTCTGCTATTCCATAATCAAGAAAAGTCGAATTAAAAATGTTTACGTGGTCGATTGCATAGAAAAAATTTATTTTATCTGGAGAAACATATAACAGTAAATTAAAGTTGTTATAATTTCTATCTTCATTTGCTGTCCAAATGTCAAATAATGCTATTTTTAAAAAATCCGTCTTATCAGATATTTTATCCCTAAAAGATTTTTCCCCAAATATTGACACCATAGTGTGGTCCAATTCTTTAGAAGTTTCTAAATACAAAGACCCGAAACATTCCTTTTCAAACCAACCTAATTGTAATTGTGGGAATTTTTCATTTGGTATATGTTCGCTTTTAACATTAATAAAACAAGTTTCGGGTGTTTTAATTCCCCATATTCTAGCAAATTCAGATGCTATCAACTCGTTAAACAAATATTTAGGGAACCTATCATACTTACATACCCAATCTCTGAAATCATCGCAAGTTACAAGTAGCGGGCTACTTCCTTGAGTGTCAAAAACTTTATGAACATCTTCAATAGTATGAAGTAATTGCATTTAAATATTATTATATACTCATTATTCAAACAAATATATCAAATAAAAACTTTGCACAAAACCGCATATGATTTATGGCTAGTTCTAGCCTACTTACGAAAATCCTCGCGGATTTCTATTCGGTTTTTATTTGCTAAATTACGTACTTAAACACGTAACAAACCAGATACAAACACGTTCCTATAAAATTTTGAACTTCTTTTAGGGTTAACAAACAATACACGTCATAATACTGACGCATTAGATTTGCTCGTGGTGGTCCTCCATTTTGCTCTTGTCTGTACTTCGTAGCGATTGTTTGCAGTTTTTCGACAAAAGTATAGCCAGGATGGTAACATACAACATCATAAGCTTTATTGTCTTTAAAAGTAATACCTGAAGTATGATTCGCTTTATCAAATGCCCAAGAACTTATGAGAAGCTGTGTGTTTGGGGTTACGGTATCAAAACCCGCTTCCAATAATATTCCATCTTTGATGCCTTCCAAATTTCCAGTTTTAGCCTCATAGAAAAGTCGAATTCCACCACTACGATAATAAGATTCATCGTCAAAAGCAGGATCTCTTTCTACTTTTACAATGCCATCAATTTTGATATATGCAGCAAGCCAATCATAGAAATTCTTGCGAGATTGAACACTATTTTCTTTGGTGTTCTTGGGATTTTCATTCACTTTTAAGGCCATCGGAGGTTTGATATGAATATCAATATCTTCAGAAAATCGATGGATAATTTTATAGCCTTTAGATAAAGAGGTGCCCCCTTTCAATTCAAAATCAAGACCTTGCTTTTTAAGACCATACAGCACATGCATTATCCAGTAATCCTTTTCAATTAATTGAATTTGAATATCTGTTTCTTGTTCAATAATTCGCAATAAATCAATAAAATCAGGGCGCTCATGAAGATAGTTTTTAGTCATGTAAAGGCAGTTTAACGACTTATGGGAGTTCTAAAAATCTTTTTTGCTTGTACCCCACCATAGTTTTTTACTGCTTTCTGTAGTTTTGTTGTGTTCATTTTTTTTACCTTCTGTTTCACATTAGTTAGCACTTCATTAGGATCTTCTGCGAGAGTATCTAGATTATTTACTAAATCCACCATTAAAAACTCCGTAGTTAATTTTTTGGGAAAGCGAGGTTTCCTATGAAAAAAAAATGTTCTCCCTCCTAATACAAATTTCCCATGCCTTTTATGATTATATACTAGGCGTTTATTATACAATTGTGTAGTACCAACTCCCAAGGTATTGTATGCATTTGGGGACAATAATAAAAAATCATCCTCTTTCAAAAAACTACGTACTAGCGTTTCTTCATCCGGAGGTGCTACCCCAAATGCCGTCATTTTAGGATAATAGTAGAGTCCAGGAGAAAGTCTCTGAAGTGTTTTATCGGCTAAAAGTTCTGCGATATGACGATCAACCGCATTGGACCAAAGTTCTAGCTCTGACCTTCGATATACTTTCCCTCGCCTTAAATGTTTTGTTAATTCCTCTACCTTACTCATAATTCTACCTTTATAATTATTACAACGACAAAATCTATACCATTTTGCATTATTTATAATTAAATATTCATGCAAATATACAATTATTTTTTAATATATATTAAACTATGCTTAGCTTCTAAATATTAATAATCAACACTATGAACAAACCACTACATACTTTTTTAAAATAAAATTCTATCTCTAAAAATTAGCCTAGTACTGTTTTCACCTCCCGATAAATACGTATCAAATTCAACTGTAATTCGGTATTGGAATAGTGAACTTTAATCGGTGGCACTTCCTTTTCAATTTTCTGAAGTTTAAATTTTACTTTTCTATCCTTTCCATCGGCAAAAGCTACAAATTCTCCCTGCTGTAATCGAAAAAAAATAGCTGCCCTTCGTTTTGCCACTTCCTTCTCCCCTTTTGTAATCCTGCTATCTAAAGTAAGACCACTACTCCTACTCACACTTTTCGTAGGTATTTTTATGAGTTCAAAAAATTGTTCATAATACCTAGCCGTATCTGGATCATTTACTTTTCCAAAAAACTGATACGAAAGATTACTTAAGATGGCTTTACTAGCCTTATCCCCATAGAGCATATCATTTTGTATTTTGTCTTGCATTACGTAGATGGTAGCAATATCATAACTGCGAAGGGTGGCAGGAATTCGATGCATATTTAAGAGCTTAATGGTGGGTGCTTCTTCCATCAAAACGAAAGCAGAACGTCTGTGCCTCACACTCATCTGTTTGATGACCGTATGTATAATGGTAGCAATGATAGGAGCATAAGCACTTTCATATTTCGGATTATTTACCATCGAAATAACCCCAGGGTTGGCATCATTATTTACATCTAAAGGTACTTCGTCTGCTGATAGCACCATAAACATTCTTTGGGAGCTTATTTTTTTAAAGGCATTGGCGAGGGTACTCTTTACCCCTGCTGTTTGTTTTTCTGATTCTATGCCATTAATAAAAGCACTCGCCATACTTTTTGAAGTTAGGTCAGAACTTAAAAAGGCAATTAATTTTTTAGTACTCATGGTTTGAAATATGGCAATAACGTGTGGCAGGGTGCATAACTCGGGATAGGCTGTTTTTAATTTCCAAATAAGCCCAGCTAATAAACCTTCGACGGCATCGTTAAAAAAGCGTGACGTTGCATTCATTTGATCGCCATGTTCCAATAAATTATCGATAAGCACACGAGCCAATTCATTGACGCTTTCTTCATTCGGTAAGTATCTAGGAGCAATAGGATTTACTCTACCATGTATTTTATCAAAGGAAATCGTATAGAATTGTAGCTCTTTTTTATTTTTAAATAGTGGATAAGCTATTTCTGTTAATTCAAAATCTTTATAGTCGTGAATGATTCCACAGAAATCATGAGTACTCAAATGCTGTAAAAGGTTAAACACCACACTTTCTGTTTTTCCACTCCCGGCAGAACCGATAATAGAAATACCTCTTTTGAGGTTCGCAATTTTTAAACGTCCGTACTTTAGTTTGAAAAAGACCCGGTACTTCTTAGCTATTATAGTGTTCTCGTCGTTAAAAAAGAATAAAACCCAAAGCATACTCGAGATAAGTAAGGGTATTAAAGTATATAAAAAACTATTGATAAGGCTTGTATTCATATTCCAATAGATCCGGATTCAATGGCTTTTCCAATACCTCGTTTTAAATACTGTACAGCTTTCAATACCAATTGCACCCTATTAGTTGGAATATTCATCAAGGAAGTATGCAACCCTGCCTTTCCTAATAACTGAAATGCTATCGCTTTTTCATTGGCTGGAAGTCCCATGATATTGGTGTAGTATTGTTTAGTATCCTTAATAAACATTTTCCGAGATGCATATTTTTCTACATAATTTCGGTCATACTTGAATAAGGCATCAAACTTTTTCTCCGCATTTTCATAAAATGCATCCCTATGAAAACCACGTTTTACTAGTTTTCCATGCAACATGGTTTCTGAAGCCTTGTGTTTACTTCCAGGAGACAAGCTATAACGGTTAGATTGATCCTTTCTACTCACAATAATATGAATATGAGACTGTGCCCCTTCTTTTGCCATACCTTGCACAATAAGCTTACCATTTCGTTTATGCGGCGCTTCTTTTAAGAGTTGGTTGATCCTTTGACTTCGAGTTTGAATGCTTCCCTCTCGCGTTCCACTTTTTATTTCTTGTATTTCGTTTTTTAGGCGCACTATTTCTTTGCGGAAAGGCGCGTTTTCTTGTATGATTCTATCGGTGCCTTTATAGCTCCGTTCATGTTCTACTTTTGCGTAATATTTGATATTGGTGACGGTGATTGGCTTCCCTTCTATTTCTCTATGAAAAGCTTTGGCGTAATCTTCCATTATAGCCTTGGTATATTCTTTTAAGGCCTCAGGATTATTTTGCAACTGTTTTAATTCTGCTTTACTCGGACTCACTGTAATGGTATAAAATCGAGGTTCTGTTTTTTTTAGTTTTGCTGTATTAGTGTCTATATCCTGAATAACCTCGTGACTTGAAAATTTGTCACCAAAATGATTAAAAAAGTGTTCCTGTTCTTCCATAATCTTCCCTTCATTTTCCTTTTCCAGATACGCTACAAAATCAGCTACCGAAGTTGAATAATTAGAACCTGATTTCTGGGCTGTTATCGTGATGTACATCCGTTAATTTTTGTTTTAAAAGTGCAATTTGTTCTTTGGTCATGTTTAATCTAAAATGTCCATTTCCAAAACTATTTCGAACAAAAACAAGTTTTTTGAACAGTGCTTCTGCGGCTTGATTTTTTTGCTGATTTGCTTCCTGGGATTGACGATATGCTTTTTTAAAATATTCTAATTCATCATTCTCGGAGCTAAGTTCCGGAGGCTCAAAATCAAAGACTTCCTCTTCTTTTTCAAGATTGGCTGTTTCTTCAAATAACGATTGTAGGATGGCCGTTGTAGGTTGATGGTGTATTTTTTCTATATTTTTAATGATGGCAATCACGGCACTAGTGCGTTGTGTTATTTGTCTTTTTAGGGAGGTGATTGTTGTCCCTAAGTTGTCCTCTGGCGAAACCCCATTCAACTCAAAAAAATTCACCATATGTCTTAGTGTCATGGATTGGGATTTAGAAATTGTTTTACAATACTTTCTAAATTTTTTAGCCACAGAACTTTTTATACTAAGACTCTCAAAATGTTCCTTTTCATATCCTTGATCCATTTTTCCGTGATAAATTTGTTGATTTTACTGGGCTCAGCCGTATTTTCCGTGATAAAGCAGATTTCAATCCACTAACTTATTACCGTCAATCCCTTTCATAGCAAGGGATTGAAGAGAAAATCGAATATTGTAACACCGCGTAGCGTGTTACCCTCTTGCTTTTCGATTTTCGTCCCGCAGGGACCAAAAATTCTCAAACCATTGAAGTATATTTTCAAGGCCCGAAACAGATAATACCTGCTTCTTTAAAGTTATAGGAAAGGTTTAAAAAACAAAAATGGCGAATGATTTCAAATATTCTTAAATGATTTCAAAACGTATGGAAATTCAAAAAAAGAGCAGATAGAACGTCAGATGTTACTTTTCTAAAAGGAATTTTTCTATAAAAAAACCTCTGATTGCTCAAAGGTTTTTTGTGCTGATATTTAAAACGACGTAAACTCAAATATTAAGAATATACTTATATGAAAATAAATTTTATATTACTTGATTTCGATTTCTCTTGGACTTAACTCAAGGCAATCTTTTTAAATCATCGCTTTAAAAAAAGTATAATTTTCGGTTACGTATTTTCGAATGCTAACGCCAAATTTTCGTTCCACATCTTATTTTGAAGCTTCCAAAAGTCGGTATTGAGCTTCCTCGTTTAGGTCTGAAAAAATAAGATATACCATAATTTAGATTATATAAATTCTTTTAATATTCGCTGGGAAGCATTAAGGTATTATTGACAAAAAATAAGCGTAATTCATCGAGTGGAAAATCGGTTACGCTATACCTGTGTTTTTCGAGAATAGTATCATTGCCATCGGAATAAATAATCTCTGCTTCATAACCTGTCAAATCTTGTTTTTCTTTAGACAATCTTTTAAAGTCTATGGTTACAAATTCACTTCTAGTCATTAAGCCTTTTGCAATTACAGAAGTATCAGTAATCAGCCAAAAGCATGCTGCGACCTCGGACAAATATTTTAGTCCATCCGTAAATCGGGTTCGTAATATTGGTATTTGATAAAACATTTCTGTACCGTTAAAATGTTGTAAGTTTTCTTTAATTTCATTACTTTGCGCTTTCATTATTTGCTCTTTAAAAGGTTAATATTGAACTAAATACTTAAAAAAAAAGGGCGTTTAATTTCGGGGACGCCCTTTAAATTTCCTAAGCTTTACTTATCGTTTTTGCTTCCAAGTAAAAGAATTTCTCTTGCTTCTACTTCGGTCACATAGCGCTCGCTACCATCTTCGGTGGTGTAGTTTCGAGTTCTGAGTTTTCCAGTTACTCCTAACTCCTTTCCTTGCTTTACGAATTTTTCAACAATTTCAGCAGTTTTACCCCACGCCACGATGGTGTGCCAGTCGGTATTCTGAACTTTTTCGCCTTTGCTATTTTTATAGCTTTCATTGGTAGCGATAGAAAAACGAGCTACCTTCTTGTCGTTATCTAAATTTGTAATGTTTGGATCTTGTCCAACGTTTCCAATTAACTGTACATGATTTTTTATTGTACCCATAACTAAATAATTTATAGCCTGATAACATCAGACTTGATTAATAAAACCCCATCTGAACCCTTCAGATAGTTTGCCTTTATATTTTTAAAAAATGATTTACTTATTATATCCAGAGCGTTTTCCTTTCTTTTTTTTCTTTTTTGTGCTGCTTCCTTTTTGTTGATTTTGTAAGATTTCATAAGATTGATTTTAGATTTACTTCCTATAGAGCCGTCACTGTTACCTTCTTTTTGTTGCTAGATGCGCTTCAATATTCAAGTTTGTAGAGACATATAAAAAGTGCGAACGAGTTTATGCGGAGCATAATTGAAGTGAGCCTGATTATGCTGTCGTTCAAATTTGAATCTTGTAATTTTGCTGGCAAAAAATGGTAGAGCTGTGATGGATTTGGAGCTAAATCTAAACTCGTGGTGAAATATAAAATCACGGGAAGCATAACAAAATGCAACTAGATTTTTTAGGCGGACTTAATGCTAAACCTTTATATTGGGAACGTAATCTTCCTGCCCCTTTCTGGCAGGATTAAGTGAAGTGGAACTATAAAAGTTTAGCATTGTGTCCAAGACCTTTATTAATGAAGTTCTTTTCTCGAAATGTAGTTTTTACGAAATGTAGAGGAATGTACTGAATGGCTTATGAAAAGAAAATATCCTAATTTAATAAGATGCAAAGGGGATTGGAATGTAAAACAGAAAATTGAAAAGGAATTTGACATCGTACCATATTTTCGATGGAATAATTGGTCAAGTGAAATTGGACTTAGACAGAATTTCCTTCAAAAGGAAAGTTAGTTTTCTTATCGGTATATAAGCTTCTCTTAATTAGAACTGCTTATTTTTCCAATGGAGTTTATTCATGAAAAAATAAAACCATTTCGTAGTATGTATTCTTATTTCATTAAATTTTAAAAATAATGATCAAAACAAAAATTCAAGATAGTATGGTATTCAATTAGATATTTCAAAAAATTTAAAGTTTATGCTTCTTGATCGTTTGAAACTTTGTACTTGGAAATCTGAAACCTATCATCATTCCAGTCCACGATAATACTCTAAAACTTTAGTTCGTAAAATGTAGTCGTATTTAGCATTCGTTAAATTCACTTTGGCATTATCTAGATTATTTTTACTTGTCACATAATTTAAAAAGTTCGACACACCACTATTAAATCTTATATCATTTATACGGTACGATTCTTCATAAGCCTCCACCTGTTTTACCAAACTTTGATGACGTTTATAAGCTACTTCCATATCAAAATGAACCTGAAAAATTACATTTTTAATATCTAACTGTATTCGCTCCAATTCCAAAATTGACTCCTCTACCCTAATTTTTTCTAAACCAACATCGTTCTTAGCTTTAAAACCATTTAAAAGTGGCACTCTGACTGCCACACCTACAACCGTATTCAAATTGTTATCTAGTTGGTCTCTAAAGCTTATATTCTGTGAAGAGAAAGAGACTTGTTCAGTTAAAATAGGCAAATCTTGACCGTCCACTGTTACGAAATCACCTGTCTCCATGATACTTGAACCTGTTGACACAAATGTTTGAGCCGCACTAGAATAATTAGTATTTATACCGCCAAAAAAAGCTATTTCAGGCACAAATTGAGATCTCGCAACATTCATTCCTTTTTTTGAAGCTTCTATTCTTAATTCTCCTGCTTTAAACAAAGCTAAGTTTTCAAGGGCTTCTTCATAAACTTGATCTGCAGATAATGGGTATAATTCAAAACCTGAAATAAGATCGTTTGTATTAATACCTGTACGCTCCTTTAAATTTAAGAGTCGCATTAGGCCCAATTCAGCATTATTTAAACCAGTCTGAGCTGTTAAAATACTAGTTTCATCATTCTCTATCTGTCCTAATATATCGGTATAATCAGCTGGATTCCCTGATTCATTTTCATAAAAATCTTCTTGAATTTTCAGCTGCTGTTTTGTTGTTTCTAATCGTGTTTTGGTCAATTTCAAAACATCCTTAGCATTTAAAACTTGAAGGTAAGCTAATGTAACATTCAATATTAAGTCCTGTCTAGCAGCTTCAATGTCAAACTCCGATGCTTTTTTATTTAACTGATTTTGTTTGGCCGCGTTTAGCAAACGAAAGCCATTAAAAATAGTTACATCTAGACTCAAACCTGAATTTGAGAAGGTTAATTCTTGAGTAATAAAATCATTGGTAAAAGGGTCGATACTCCTACCATCATTAACTCCTAAATTAAAATTTCCATTAATACTAGGTAAAAAATCGGCCTTTGATTGTTGGTAATTCACCTTTGCGGTATTCGCTCGTAAATTTGTTGATTTTAAATCAAGATTATTCTGTAGCGCTAAGGAAATACATTCGGCCAAAGTATAGCTATCCTTCGCTTTATTTTGAGCATATCCGCCCAATCCCATTAAAAATATAATGGTAAAAATTAAAGATTTGTAGTACATGATTTCTTTATTGTTATTCGACTATCCTACCGTCTAATAGATTAATAATTCGTGAGCCATAAGATGCATTACTCTCAGAATGTGTAGCTTGTATTATCGTTACACCTTCTTTATTCAATTGAGCAAATAGTTGCATTATTTCATCACTCTGTTTCGAATTCAAATTTCCAGTAGGTTCATCTGCGAGAATTAATTTTGGCTTTCCAATTAATGCACGCGCAATACCTACCAGCTGTTGTTGACCTCCGCTTAACTGAACAGGAAATAAATCTTTTTTACCAACAATGTTAAAACGATCTAGCATATCCGCCACCAAGCCCTTCCTATCGTCAGATTTCACATTTTTATAAAGCAATGGGGTTTCAATGTTTTCATAAACGGTTAATTCATCAATAAGATGATAGGCCTGAAATACAAAACCTATATACTCCTTATATAATTTTGATCTGCTTTTTTCTTTCATGCTATGAACTGGCTCGTCTAAAAAGGTGTAGCTTCCTTCTGTAAAACTATCTAACATTCCAATACAGTTCAAGAGCGTGGATTTTCCTGAACCCGATGGCCCCATAAGTGAAATGAATTCGCCTTCCTTAACGGATAAATCAATAGTATCAAGGACTTTTACTTTTTTGCTACCTGCATTGAAGGTCCTCGATGCTTCGCTTATTTTTAATAAGATATTTTCCATTTTTTTGATGTGATGATTTAATAATTAGTCTATTCTCTGTATTTGATAATCTCCAAAACTTAGTCCCTTTTCGATCTCAGCATTTTCTTTATAACGTAATCGTGTTTCTCCAGCTATTTTAAAATAGTCTCTTATCCTACTTAATTATTTTAATAGATTCTTACTCTGTTTTTAAACTATCTACAGGGTTAGCTAATGCCGCTTTAATAGCTTGAAAACTAACCGTAACCAAAGCAATCAAAATAGCCACCACACCAGCAAGAGCAAAAATCCACCAGTTAATTTCAATATGATAGGCAAAATCTTCTAACCAACTTTGCATAGCATACCAAGCTATTGGAATCGCAATTAAAATTGAAATACCAACAAGCCTTAAAAAGTCTTTAGACAATAATTTTACAATACCTGAAACACTTGCACCTAAAACTTTACGTACTCCAATCTCTTTACTACGTTGTTCTGCAGTATAAGCTGCCAATCCAAAAAGTCCCAGACAAGAAATAAGAATAGCCAATAAAGCAAATAGCTGAGAAAGCGTACCAAGGAGTTGTTCACTTTTAAATTTGGCATTAAAGCTATCATCAACAAAAGTGTACTGAAAAGGATACGCTGGATTATGTTTTTTCATAACCTCTTCAACTTTAGATAATATGTTACTGGTTGCAAATTCTGGATTAGTTTTGAGATACATAAAGCTTGATTCTCCGAGATAATTAAAAAATAGCACGGGATCACTCTTACCATACATATCATCATACAAAAAATCTTTAACTACACCAACAACAGTATAAGTATCACCTCTGGTTACCTTTTTACCTATAGCACTTCCTTGTCCCATTAATTTTGCAAATGATTCTGTAATTAGAACGCTTGAACTGTCCTTAGCTCTGTTTTCGCTAAAACCACGACCTTCTAAAAGTTGCATTCCTGTTGTTTCTAAAAAATCTGAATTGATATATCTAAAGGAAATCAACACATCTTCGGTATTTGTGCCACCGGTCCATTGTAATCCAGAACCATTATTCCCTCCATCTAAAATTCCAGAATTATTTAAACCAACGCTTTTTATTGCTTCTGTGCTTAGTAAGTCTTGTTTTATAACTGAGAATTTCTCAATCATTGTACCATTCACTTTCATTGAAATTAATTGATCTTTATTATAACCAATATCTCTGTTTTTTACATGCTGAATTTGTTGATATACCAAAATAGTACAAATAATAAAAACAATTGAAATAGTAAATTGACCAACAACTAATCCTTTTCTAATAAATGTTGCTGAACCATGAGTAACTTTTAAACCTTTTAGAACCTCAACCGGTTTAAAAGAAGAGAGATAAAATGCGGGGTAAATACCAGCAAAGATTCCACAAATAAACGTAATCCCCAATAAGATACTGATGTGCAAAGGTTGCGTTATTCCTAAAACTAAATCTTTCTCTATAAGTAAATTAAATTGTGGTAACAAAATAAATAACAACAACACACTAACTAAACTGGCCATAAAAGCTAAAATTAATGACTCAGTTATAAATTGAATAATTAATCTTGAGCGACCAGAACCCATGGCTTTGCGAACACCAACTTCGTTAGCACGTTTTTCGCTTCTTGCTGTAGATAAATTCATGAAATTAATACAGGCTATTAACAAAATTATTAAGGCAATAATGGTAAATAAGCGGACAGCATCAATGCGCCCTCCTACCTGTATTCCATTATCAAAATTATTTCGTAAATGCCAGTCTTTTATAGAATGTAAAAATGCTCTTGATTCATTATCTCCAGTCTTTTTTTCAATTAAATTTCGTACTTGAGCATCTACAGTTTCAAAATTTGCTTCTGAAGAAAGTTCGACAAAAGTATCGGCATAAAAATTTCCATATTCTGCCATCCATTCTACACCTTTAATATATCGATCAAAAGGCGCAACCCAATTAAAAGTGTAGGTAACATTCTTAGGTAAATTATCTATTACACCTGTTATGAGATAGTTTTCAGCGTCATTCACTTTTAAAGTTTTACCCAACACTTTTGTATTAGCCCCGTAAAGTTGGTCTGCCATTTCCTTAGTGATAACAATGGCTTCAGGATTCATAAAAGCCTCATTTTTGTTTCCTTCAATAAAGTTAAGACTGAAAATATCAAAGAAATCTGCATCAACATAACGACCAGAACTATTGATAGAATTATCACCAACGGCAAATAAAAAGTCTCTTTGTTTTGTACGTGTCGCTTTTAGAATTCCTGGAATTTCAGTTTTCATGTCATTAGCCAGAGGCCCAGGTGTTGAACCAAATGTTCGCCATTCTCCATCGTATTGTTGATGTGTAGATACAAAATAAACTTCATCTTGTTTTGGAAAGTTCGAATCAAAACTCATCTCATCTTCAACCCAAAGAAAAATTAAACTGGCACAAGTAATGCCTATGGCCAGTCCGAAAATATTCAGAAAACTGTAGCCTTTATTTTTTAATAAAGTTCTGAATGCTATTTTTAAATAGTTTAATATCATACTCATCATTGGTTGAAACTAATTACCATTAAACTTTGTATAGTGAATATGATGCCAAAAACATAAAACACTATAAAACAGATAGTTGTACATAATTTTTCCATAAAGACTGTTCGAATTTGATACACTTCTTGTTCGTAAATGAACAGGTTAGAAGTATTTGGTTATTGAATTACTCTGAACGTAAAGAGTTCACAGGATTAGCATTGGCTGCTTGCAGCGTTTTTATACTAATCACGAGAAGGGCAAAAAATATCATTGCACATCCACTAACTAAAAACACCCATAAACTAATGTTTGTTTTGTAAGCGAAGTCTTGAAGCCAACTGTGAACACTATACCAAGCTATGGGTGATGCTACAATAAATGCAATACCGACCAATACCAAAAATTCTTTACATAGTAATGTATTGATTTGAACTAGTGACGCACCCAAAATTTTACGTACACCAATTTCTTTTACACGTCTATTTGTAGTATAAATTACCAATCCTAAAAGACCTAAACAGCTTATTAAAATAGACAATCCTGTTGCCCAATTTAAGAGTTTAGATACTTTTTGTTCTCGATTATAAAACTTTTGAATGGTTTCATCTAAAAACTCGACTCTATAATCATCTGTTTCAGAATATACTGTTTTATAGGTGTTTTCAATTTTAGTAAGTGTACTTTTAAAATCTCCAACAGCTTCATTTTGAAGTGCGATGTGAATTGCTTGGAACTGACTCCAATCTGGTCGATCCCAATCTCCGCGCAACGCCATTGGTTTTATAGTTGAATGCAATGAACGTTGATTAAAGTCTGACATCACCCCTACTATTGGTATCAAATCAACATCGAACGTAATACGTTTTCCTATAGCCTCTTCTGGTGTCTTGAAACCTAAAATTTTGCAATATGTTTCATTGATTATAATTTCTTTAATGGTATCATTTGTGTAGGAGCGCCCTGCCAGTAGGTTTATACCAAAGAGATCTAAGTATGCTGTATCACCAAAAATAAACTGCAATTCAGATTGAATTTCTTTGTCACCATCAATGTATTGAGCATAAGAAGCATTTGTTGAAAAAGAGGCGGGTGGATGTCCGCCAATACTAATTTTTTTTATAGCTGGAATAGCTTTGAGCTTTTCTGCATACAATTCTTTTTTGGCAATTTCCCTTTCACTCCTTGGACTATAAACGGAAATAATAGCATCAGTTTTAAAGCCCATATCTTTATTCAGAAGGAAGTTTATTTGTTGACCTACTAACAAGGTAGCAATTATGAATACCTGAGCTATAGAGAACTGAAATATGGTTAAGAACTTACGTAATTTCACTTTTTTATCACCAACTGATAAATGATTTTTTAAAACTGATACGGTATTAAATTTTGATAAAATTAACGCAGGGTAAAAACCTGATAAAAGCGTTACAAATAGTAATAAAACAATAATTCCTACTATAATTATGGGCCTTTTAAAAAGTTCAAAACTTAACCCTTCTGGTACAAAATCTGAAAATACAATAATTAGCCATTTTGAAAGTATTAAAGACAATAATGCCGAGATAAAAACTAGTAAAAACGTTTCGCCCATAAACTGTCTTATAAGCTGACTTCTTGAGCTTCCTAGTGTCTTACGAATTCCTATTTCCTTAGCCCGTTGTGATGCTTGGGCTGTATTTAAATTGATGAAATTAATACAGCCCAATAACAATAAAAATAAGGCTACTAAAGCTAAATTTCGCAATAAGGGCTTACTAGCTTGGCCTTTGGTCCAGTCATAAATACCATAATTTTCATTAAAATGAATATCTGAAAGAGGCTGTAAACCAAACTTTTGTTCGCTTCCAATTTTTTTAGATTCTTCATCTTGATGTTCTTTTGCTAAATCATCTAGTCGTTTTTGAACTGTATCCAAACTACCCGATTGACTAACTTTTACAAATAGCTGAGAATCAGAAGAAGTCCAATCCCAACTTTTTATTAAAAAATTCTCTCTTAATCGGGTTTTCAAAATCGTAGGATGCGAAATAAACTCTTCAAATACAAAATCTGATCTTTCTTTAAAATTCTCAACTATACCAGTTACTGTAATATGTAAAGAATCATTATAGACCAAGGTTTTCCCTATAATATCTGAAGGTGTTGTATTAGGAAAATACTGTGCTGCTCTGTTTTCAGTTAATATAACCGTATTTGGGCTAGATAAAACATCAGACTGATCTCCAGCCAAAAACTTGTAATTAAAAATTTTAAAATAATTAGCATCGGTAAAAATGACAAAGTTGGGCCATTTAAATTCTAAATCTAAAGCTCCATTTTCAACCTTAGTAGGCCGCTCAATATAAAAACCACTAACTGTTTCAAAATTTGAATTATTTTCAAGAGCATCAACCAAAGCAACCGGTACACCAGAGTTACTGAACTTACCTTCTGGACTATAAAAATCAGAAACCACTCTGTAGATTCGATTACCATCTTTATGAAATGTATCAAATGTTGCATCGTAATAAATCATTAAACCAATCACAAACGATGCACTTAACCCTATGGTAAGGCCAATAACATTAATAAGAGAAAAAACCTTATATTTCATAAGATTTCTCCAGGCTATTTTGAAATAATTTTTAATCATGATGCTACATTTTTTGAATGATGAAGTTGGGACAGTATCTCTTCCAAGTATTATTCCGTTCTCAGGGAATCAACAGGATTAGAAGTTGCTGCTTTAATTGTTTTTGCGGCAATGGTTAACATAGCTATAACTAAAGCCGTACTGCCAGCAGCTAAGAAAAACCAAATATTAAGTTCTATCCGATAGGCATAATTCTGTAGCCATGTATTCATTGACAACCATGCAATTGGTGTTGCAATTAGAAAAGCGATTACCACCAGTTTAAAAAATTCTTTGGTAAGAAGTATCGTAATTAGTGAAACACTGGCACCCACAATTTTGCGAATTCCTATTTCTTTTCTACGTTGTGCTACGATAAGGAGGGACATTGCAAATAAACCAATACAACTTAAAATAATGGCTAAAATTGAACCACTTGCAATCATCGTAATGATGGTGCGCTCCTTGCTTAGAGTACGATCTATATTTTCATTTAAAAATGAGCCTTGAAATTCTGCATTGGGCTCAATAATCGCCCAAGCAGCTTTTACATCATCATAAGCCTGTTCTAAATTTTGCGATGTTACTTTAACATAAATATTACGTAAATTCCAGTTGGGTAAAGCAAATAAAGTCATAGGTGCAATATGTTGATCTAATTCCTGAAAATTAAAGTCCTTAATAACACCTACAATATCGTAAGATACTTCATCAAGAGATATTTTTGAATTCAATATATCTTCTTCATTTAATTGTTTAGCCATTGACTCGTTTATCACAACAGAGAGACTATCACTAGCAAGGTTTTTTCGAAAAGCTCGACCTTCAATAATGTTCAAATCTAAGGTTTTCACGTAATCCGCATCAACGACTAACATATGCGTTTCCACTCCACGACCTTTATGTTCAAAACCTAAAACACTTGTAGATCTCGTTCCATCCTTACCAAGACCCAAAATGTTATTAGATGCCGTAATGCTAACTATATTTGGTTTGTTTTCAAGCACATCACGAAGTAATTTTAACGCTTGCTGATCGTTACGCTTACCGTTTAGGGGAAAGGCTATCACCTGATCTTTATTGAAACCTAAATCCTTAGTTCGCATGAACTCTACTTGATTCCATAGTACAAGTGTTCCACTAATAAGCAGAATAGCAATCCCAAATTGTACCACCATTAAGCTGTTCCGTAAATGGTTTTTACCGTTGGATTCTAATTTTCCCTTCAAACTTTGTAAAGTACCAAGACGGCTCATAATTATTGCTGGATATCCCCCGGCGATTAAAGTGATAAAAACAATACCTAAAATTAACGTAAGTAATAAAAAGGGATGTAACAATATCGCAAACGAAGCTTGAGTACTAAAGAGGGTTTGAAAAGGTTTTAATAAAAGAGTTGCCATTAAAATACCTAAGATTATAGATACTAGAAAAACCAAAACACTTTCTCCCCAAAATTGAAAAAACAATTGTCTTTTTTTCGCTCCAAGTGTTTTTCGCATGCCTATTTCGCGCAGTCTTTGTGCACTTTTGGCGATACTCATGTTTATAAAATTTACACAAGCTATAAATAAAATTAGCATTGCAATACCCAATACCAGATGTGGCATTGTGCGATTCACTGTTACTGAACCTTGATTAAAGTTAGCAAATCTAAGGTCAGCTAAAGGCAACAATTTGAATTGCTTGTAAATACCATTTGCATTCGGTTGAATTCCATCTCGCTTAGCATTATCAATTTCACCCTTATAATGCAGTTTTGTAAAGTCTATGGTACTTTGTTCAAAGTTTGCTATCGTCACTCCTTTAGAAAGTTGCATATATACTTCATGATTCTCAGTATCCCAACGGCCAACCGTTCTAGCATAAGCATGTTGCCCCTGACTTTTAAAATTCAGTACTACATCAAAACCAATGGAACTTGTATTTGGAAAGTCTTTTATAATTGCAGTAACGGTAAAGGGTATTTCTTCTTCATCCCTTAAAATAGTGACGATTTCCCCTATAGGATTTTGATCTCCAAATATTCGTTTTGCTGTTCGTTCGGTAATGGCAATTGAGGTTTCTGACGTTATTGGATTTTCCTTATCTCCTTTTATGATAGGAAAACTGAACATCTCAAAAAAATCAGGATCAACATAAGCACTATTCATAACAAGTTGCTTCTCGCTGAAGCTCAATAATATATTAGAACCGTTATAACGTGTAATCTTTTGAACACCTTTAACCTCATCCCGAAGTGCAGCTGCAAAAGGCTCAGACATCGAAATATCGGCTTCAATGCCATCCATTGTACTATTTTCCGTATAAACTTGAAAAATTTGATCTCCTTGTTCATGGAAACGGTCAAATGACAATTGAAATATAGAAAACATCACTAATAAAATGGCAATACCAAAGGCAGCAGTAAGTCCTATAATATTAAGCATTGTAAACGTTCTATTCTTCCATAGGTTTCTGAATGCTATTTTAAAATAATTTTTAAACATGATGATTTGTTTTTTGATTGAAGATAACTACTCGGTTCTTAAACTTTTTGTTGGATTGCTCATTGCAGCTTTCAAAGAATGATATCCAACAGTCAGTAAAGTGATTAGTATTGTTATGGTTGCAGCCATTAAAAACAGATACCATTGAGGTTCAATTCTGTAACTAAAATTTTGCAACCATATTTTTGATACCCAAAATGCTATCGGTGATGCTATAAGTATAGCAATAGCCACCAAAACTAAAAAGTTTCTACTTACAAGAAACATGATTGTTCCTAAATTAGCTCCTAATATTTTTCGAATTCCAATTTCTTTTGTTCGTTGAAAAGTAGTAAATGCTACTAATCCAAATAATCCTAAACAAGCAAGAGTGATTGCTAAACCAGCGGCGACACTAAATAAAAGTGCACTTCGTTGCTCGGCTTCATAAAGCTCGTTAAAGTCGTCATCTAAAAAATGGTAATTAAATGGGCGATCTGTTATGCGAGTATTCCAAAAAGTTTCCATACGGTCTATAACCCCTTCTACATCATTCCCATTAATTCTCACCATGTAATTTCTAGAAAAATCACGATCTAAAAAAAGTAATAATGGTCCAACAGGTTCGTGAAGACTGACAAAATTAAAATCCTTAACAACACCTAAAACAGGCCCTAAAGCTCTATTCTCAATACTACGTCCGATAGCATCTTCTGGTGACCAACCTATTTGTTTCGCTAGTGTTTCATTTATTAAATATGGCTGTTGGTAATTATGCCTATTATTCGTAGTATCCATTAGTGCAAAATCTGATGGTATAAAATCACGACCAGCAGCTAGTTCCATATTTAGAGTTTTTATAAAATCTAAATCTATGGGCATAGCGCTTAAAGAAATGTTTTGTTTTCCATTTTCATCAGTAACAGTTACTCCATCTCCCCATTTTACAAATTCTGGTGTTTCATAAGATGCAGTTACGGCTTCAACCCCATTTATATTTTGAAGTGCATCTTTAAAAGTTTGAAAATTATCCATCATACTTCTACCAATAGGAAGTACCACTACATGATCTTTGTTATATCCTATTTTCTTATTTTGGATAAAATCCATTTGTTGCAGAATAACCATGGTATAAATAATAAGAAATACGGAAATAGCAAATTGACCTACAATCAAAGATTTTTTTAAAATACCATCACCTCCTGTTGATCTAAATCCTTTTTTGAGAATACCCATGACTTGAGCACCTGAAAGAACAATTGCTGGGTATAATCCCGCTAAAAAACTTACCACTAAACAGCATATTAATAAAAGTAAAAGTGGTAATGGCTGTAGAATCTCAAACCTAGTAAAGTTTTGACCTGTTAATGTATTAAAATAAGGCATTATAAAAATACTTAACATTATAGCAAGGAATCCTGCTATAAAAGTAATAGCAGTTGCTTCACTTATGAACTGGGTAAACACCTGCTTTTTGTTAGCACCCATAACCTTACGAATACCAATTTCAGCACTTCGTGAAACAGATTGCGCCGTTGCCAAATTGGTATAATTTGCACTTGCAATTAACAAAATCAATAACGAGATAATGATGAACACATAAATGTAGGTCATGTTACCATTAGGCTCAAAACCTGCTAAGTCCGATTTCAAGTGTACATCTATCAGTGGTTGCAATCGAAATTTTAAATAGCTTTCCTTATCACTCCCAACCTGACCGCGAATAACATCGGTTTGCATGTAATTATTTATCTTTTCTTCTAATGGTCCTCTAGTTTTATCATCATTCAACAATAAATAGGTAATCCAATTTGCAGTCCACCACTGTTCATTTTGAACACTATTTCCAATATTTAAAAATTGAGTTACAAAGTCAAATTTAATTTGAGAATTTTTTGGACTGTCGGCACATATTCCAGAAACAATCATTTCTTTACCTAATGCAGTTATAGTTTTCTGTATAGGGTTTTCTGTTCCAAAATATTTCTGAGCCATAGATGCTGTAAGTACAATTTTATTAGGTGCATCTAAAACCGTTAAAGCATCCCCTTGTATTAAATCAAAAGAAAATATTTCAAAAAATGATGGGTCTGCATAGAGCAAACGGCTTTCATCAAAAATGTTATTATCTTTTTTTATGGTACTACTGCCTATATACGTACGAACATAGTCTTTTATTTCAGGGAAAGTTCTTGTTAACTCTGGGCCAACTTTTGTACCTGTAGTTGCAGCAAAATTCACTTCTTCCGAAATCTTGTACTCCATTGTTGTTCTTACTATTTTATTGGCGTTATCATGAAATGAATCGTAACTTAACTCATTGTTTACATAAAGCCCAATAAGTAAACATGATGTTAAACCTAAGGTCAATCCAAAAATATTTATGCTTGTGTATAATTTATTTTTGATTAGATTTCTAAGCGCTATTTTAAAATAATTTTTAAACATGATAGTTCGTTTTTTGATTGATGATGATTTATTCGGTACGTAAACTTTTAATTGGATTTGCGATGGCAGCCTTTATACTTTGGTAACTTACTGTGAGTATGGCGACCATTACTACTAAAAGTGCTGAAAACGCCAATATCTTCCAGCTTATCTCGATACGATAAGAGAAATCTCCCAACCATTTATTCATAGAATACCAGCCTAATGGAATCGCAATAACTGTAGCAATCCCTATTAACTTTAAAAAATCAGTAGTAAGTCTGTAGGTAATCTGACCAACACTAGCGCCCAACACTTTTCTCACTCCTATTTCCTTCATACGTTTCTGAGCATTAAATGCTGATAGACCGAAAAGTCCAAGGCAAGCGATGGTAATTGATAATAGGGTAAATATTATAAAAATACGTCCAAGTCGATGTTCTGCTTCGTAGGTGGTATTGAACGATTCGTCCATAAATCGATAATTAAACGGTTGACCCGGAGCCCGTTTGTTCCAAATGCTTTCGATACTTGCTATAATACCCGATAAATCATCAGATTTTAATTTGATGGCCATTGTTCCAGATGATTTATCCAGAAATAAACCTAACCCTCCTATATTGTCACGTAATGATGAATAATGAAAATTTTTAACGACTCCAATTATTTTGTAGAAAACAGGATTTTCGAGCTCAACCTCTTCCGAAATTCTCATGCCTAAAGCATTTTCGGCACTAACTCCAAGAATAGATAATATTGACTCGTTTATAATAACTGAAGTTGAATCCGCTACATATTTTTTATCAAAATTTCGACCAGCAAGCAATTCTATGTTTAGAGTTGATAAATAATCTAAATCAACAGTCCATGTTTGCATCTGAATTGCGTGTTCTTGTGACATCGATTTTTCTTCAAAAAACGAACTACTCGACCTCGAAGATGGTGTTGGAAAAAAATCACTAATCGTAGCGCTTTGAACAGCACTTAATTTGAGGACATCCTCTTTAAATACATCCAACTGGTTTCCAGAAGCAAAAGTGTCATTAATTAATAATACTTGTTCCTTATTAAACCCAAGATCTTTATTTTGAATAAATTTCAATTGCTGATAAACTACCAATGTGCTTACTATTAAAAAAACAGCTACTGCAAACTGAAACACCACTAATATACTTCGAATATTTCCAGCTCCCGTATTACGCTGACCTATACCCTTGAGTGCAACGATGGGATTAAATCGTGACATAAAAAGTGCTGGATAACTTCCTGCTAAAAATCCCAATAAAATTGTTGCCAGCAATATGAGCAACCAAAATAAAGGATTAGCATAGGGCATTTCAATAGCTTTACCAGAAAGTTCGTTAAAAAAAGGAAGTACAATTATGGTTAGCACAAGGGCAAATACCATTGAAATAAAAGTTATCAATCCTGATTCGGTCAGAAATTGCCATACTAAATCCCAATAATTCGATCCTAAAGTTTTGCGAACTCCAACCTCTTTTGCTCTTTTTAAAGAATGTGCCGTAGATAGATTCATGAAGTTTACACATGCAAGAAATATTAGAAATAGCCCTATGAAAAAAAGTATGTAAACATTCTGAATACTACCATTGGCGCTCATTTCAGTTTGGCGATTAGAATATAAGTGTATGTTAGTCAATGCCATTGTATGATACCTTATATAATTACCAGAAGCTTCAAATGATTCTGCAGTCATGCCGGGAAACACACTTTGAGCCCAAGGCATCATATATTTTTCTAGCATGCCTTGCAATTGTATTTGAAAATTGTCAATATTAGCTCCAGGAATTAATTTTACAAACGTAAAGTAGTTATTGCTCCCCCATAAGTTCTCACGTGAGGCAACATTCCCAGACATTGCCATGAAAATACTATGATCTCTCAAAAATGAATTTTTCGGTAAATCTTCCATAACACCAGTGACGATATAAGTATCTGAATTGTTTAATAAAAGACTTTGACCTATAGCGTTTTCTATTCCAAAGTGTTTTTCAGCTGCTGTTCTCGTTAATACTAAAGTATTTACTTCGGTTAAAGCAGTTTTTTCATCTCCGATGATAAGCTCTATTCCGAACATCTTAAAGAACGTAGAATCTACAAATGTGGCGTTGAGTTCTTTTGTATTTGTATTAGTTCCGCTTTTCTTAACCAACATACTCCCGCGATCTCTAAATCTGACGGTTGTTTCTACCACTGAGAAATCATTTTTCATTGCCGCGGCCATTGGCGGTGCTGCTTCAGATGCTTTAATTTCAGCTCCACCAAATTTAATATCTGTATCTATTCTATAAATTCGATCGGCATCTAAAAACATCTTATCATAACTCAACTCATCATAAATATATAGCGCAATCAATAAACTACCAGCCATACCTACCGATAGACCGAATATGTTAAGAAGCGTAAAAAATGATTGTTTTTTTAAACTTCTAAATGCAATTTTTATATAATTTCTTATCATGATTATTTGTTTTGATATATCAGTTAATTAACAGTACCACTTCGATAACCTTCCGAGTTAACTAATCCCATATCGAAGTGATATCTGCCTAATTGACGAATAAAGTATTTTTAAGCCAATATATTTTCTGTCACTTTCTGTCCGTCTAACATTCTTATAATTCTGTGACTGTATTTAGCATCGTGTTCACTATGAGTAACCATGATAATTGTAGTTCCAGCTTCATTGAGGTCTGTTAGTAAATCCATTACCTCGTTCCCGTTTGTACTATCTAAGTTTCCTGTAGGTTCATCGGCAAGAATTAATTTAGGGTTATTGACAACAGCCCTTGCGACTGCCACACGTTGTTGTTGTCCACCAGACAACTGTTGAGGAAAGTGATTTCTACGATGCATGATCTGCATTTTTTCTAAAACTGCCTCCACTTGTATTTTGCGCTCCGCTGGTTTCACCCCTGTGTAGATTAAGGGTAATTCTACATTTTCAAAAACTGTAAGTTCATCAATAAGGTTAAAACTTTGAAATACAAAACCAATATTGTGTTTTCGTAATTCAGAACGCTTACGTTCGTTGTAGCCGGCAACCTCAGTTCCGTTAAATATAAAACTCCCCCCATCAGGATCATCAAGTAATCCTAAAATGTTCAATAAGGTAGATTTACCACAACCTGAAGGACCCATTATGGCTACAAACTCTCCTTTCTTTACCCTAAATGATAATTTATTTAAGGCAATGGTTTGCACTTCCTCAGTTTTGTAATATTTCTCCAAGTCCGTAATTTCTATCATTATATCCATATTTTTGATTGATTGTATTTTCTATTATTAATGCTGATTATAGTCTCTTTTTGAAAAGCTATTTCAAAATAAGCTCTTCGGTATCTCCAAAGGAATCATAACTAGATGTCACCACTTTATCTCCAGGGTTTAATCCTTCAAGAACTTCGTAGTATTCTGTATTCTGACTTCCCAATCTAATATTTACCTTATATGCTGTACTACCGTCTTCACTCACTTTGAAAATCCAGTTCCCACCTGTTTTTTGAAAAAATCCGCCTTTAGGGACTAATAAAGCTTCTTTCTCGGCACTCAAAGCAACACGAATTTGCAGGTTTTGCCCTCTTCTAATTCCCTCTGGAACCTCGTCTTGAAACTTCATATCTACCTGAAAACGACCATTTGTAACCTGTGTAAAAACTTTTTTAATTTCTAATACATAGGTTTTATTATTGAGGGTAAATGTTCCTGTTTGTCCATTATAAATTCTAGAAATATAATGTTCATCTACATCTACTCGCACTTTATACCCACTTAGCACATCGACTTGTCCTAGCCTTGTTCCTTTATTGATGGACTGCCCTATTTCAGCATCTAAAGATGTTAACTGCCCATCAATCGGAGCTCGTACTACTAAATCTCCTACTTTTTTTCGCATAAGTTCTAATGCACTTTGAGTTCTGGAATAAGAATTATTTGCTTGATTGAATTCCAACTTTGTTGAAATAGTATCCTCAGCGAGCACCTGCTCCGCTAATTTCATACGCTCCTTTTGGTATTCATAATTATTCTGAGATGACTCATAGTCCATTCTTCCGATTGCACCTTTGTCATACAAACGTTTGTTTAAATCGTACACGCGTTTCGCCTCAATAAGGCTGTTCTCAACATCCGTAAATTGATTTTGTCTGTTTATGGTATTTTGACGCGCTGCATTTTGAGAAATTTGCATTTGGGTGAGTAGGTTGTAAACAGAGGTTTCTTGATTTACAAGACTTAACTCTAAATCTGTATTCGATAATCTTAAAATAGGTTCACCTTGTTTTAAAATAGCACCATCTTCAACAAACTTTTCTTCTACACGACCACCCTCTAATGCGTCTAAATAAATAGTAGTAATAGGTAATACTATTCCATTTACTGGAATATTTTCTTGAAATACATCATTGGTTACCGTATTAATAGAGATACGCTCTTTCTCTACATTTAATTTTGCCCCACCCGAACTTTGAAAAATCACATAAATAATTAAACTTAATAAAGCTAAAGCACCTACTATGAGTAGTATTTTTTGATTTGAGAATTGTTTTTTTTTAATTGGAACGTCCATCTTTAAATTTTGGTTTATACCAGATACTTAGTGAAGATGATGCCATAAATTTAAATTACTATAAATCAATTGATTACACTTTAAACTCAAAATAAAAGTGTTCGATATTGAGACACTTTATGTTCGAAAACGTACACATTGATTGTCTTAGATAATTTTAGTTTTCTAATCTTTTTAAGCTGAATTTAATGTTGTAATATTGTCTTGATGCTATTAAGAAACTCCACCATATTAGTTATTGACGATGACCCTGATGTACTCACTGCGCTGAGACTACTCTTAAAACCAATTGTGAAAGAAGTCGTCACAGAGCGAAACCCAAATACCATTAGCGCTCAAATTGGACAAAAGAATTTTGATATTGTCATCTTAGACATGAATTTCAATGGACTAGTGAATACTGGTAATGAAGGAATTTTTTGGTTGAATCGTATCCAGAAACAAAAACCAGAAACTTCAGTAATCTTAATGACGGCTTATGCCGATATTGACCTTGCTATTAAGGGACTAAAAGAAGGCGCAGCTGATTTTTTAATGAAGCCTTGGAAGAATGAAAAAATTATTGAAACTTTAAATACAATCCTAGCAAATAAGGCATCTAAAATTAATAAAAAAAATCACTTAAATACGGCTACAACTGATATTGTAGGCACTAGTGCTATTATGACCGATGTTTTTGTGAAGCTAAGAAAAGTAGCTCCCACAGATGCTAATATACTTATACTTGGTGAAAATGGTACTGGTAAAGATTTAATTGCAAGAGCGCTTCATGATAATTCCAATAGAAAAAATAACGCCTTTATAAAAGTAGATGTAGGAGCTTTAACAGACTCCCTTTTTGAAAGTGAATTATTCGGATATAAAAAAGGTGCTTTTACTGATGCTAGAGAAGATAGAAAAGGTCGTTTTGAGGCAGCAGATGGTGGCACTTTGTTTTTGGATGAGATTGGAAATATTAGTTTGGGACAGCAGGCGCGTTTGTTAACCGTTTTACAAAATAGACAAGTAACTCCTTTAGGGTCAAATGAAGCTATTACTATAGATATTCGTTTAATCTGTGCAACGAATATTAATCCTAAGGAATTAGCAGACGAAAAGAAATTTAGAAAAGATTTAATTTATCGCATCAATACAGTCGATATTTTGGTTCCACCACTTAGAGATCGAGGTACAGATATTACAGAATTAGCTACCTATTTTGTTTCGCTATATGCCGAAAAATATAATAAAAATACATTTACTTTTGATCCTTCATTTATTTCAAAATTAAAAAAACATGACTTTCCCGGGAATGTTCGTGAACTTCAATATGTTTTAGAGCGTGCTGTTATAATGACGGATGGTACTATTTTAACATCAGATGATTTGGTGTTTTCTTCCATTGAAAGAGTTACAACAACACATAATTTGGAAACTAAGAGTTTAAACTTAGATACCTTAGAAAAAAATGCTATTCTTACTGTTTTAGAAAAAAACAAGGGTAATGTCTCTAAATCCGCAAAAGAATTGGGGATTACTAGAGCAGCATTATATAGACGACTAGACAAGCATGAACTATAAAGGCTACATCTTAAAGCTATTTTTAAGAATTTTATTATTGGTAGTTACAATTTTAGGTTTATTATATACCGCTTATAGTGACTTGACTACATATATAGTACTATTGAGCCTGATTCTAATTTACCTAATCATTAACACCTATAGGTTTATAAAACGACGCTTTGTGGTGATGGACGATTTTTTTGAAGCCGTAAAATATCGTGATTTTTCAAGATGGTTTCCTGAAGATCGGGGACCAGATGACATCCGATTTCTGTATACGGGTTTTAATGAGATCAACCGAACGATAAAAGAAATCAATTCTCAGAATCAAGCACAGTATGTATACCTTCAAAAGATTTTAGAAATGGTAGATATAGGAATTATGGCCTATAATCTTGAAACTGGCAATGTACTCTGGAGCAATGAATCATTTGGAGAAACATTAGATGTTCCTTCGTTTAAAAATATTAAATTTATAGAAAATAGAAAACCTGAGTTGTACCAAACTATTTTTGAAACCCATCACAGAGAGCCGAATTCTATTTCAATATCGCTACAACATGAATCTGTAAAAATATTAATTTCAGATACCGTATTTCAGGTTCAGGATGATGCTTTTAAACTAGTGGTAATTCAGAATATTGATGATACATTAGATAAAAACGAGTCAGAATCTTGGAAAAAATTACTTAGCGTCATGACCCATGAAATCATGAACTCCATTACACCAATTTCATCTTTAGCAGATACGCTTCAAAAACATATACAGTTGGCAATTACAAATCCAAAAGAAACACATTTAGAATTAGAAGACTTAAACGCAGGGATAAAAACAATAAAAAATAGAAGTGAAGGTCTTCTGAAATTTGCTAAAACCTATAGAAGTTTAAGCAAAGTAACCCACTTAAACTTACAAAGAACAGAAGTATCAGAATTATTTATAAATATTCAACGCCTTATGGAACCATCCATTCTCGCTAAGAATATAGATATAACTTTTAGCATACAATCCCCAAAATTAGTTTTAGATATCGACACACACCTCATTGAACAGGTGTTGATTAATCTTATTTTGAATGCTGTTGATGCCTGCAAAAATTCTGGGAATCCAAAGATAAAAATAATTGCTACTCAAAATCCAAATAGAGCTATTGCACTAAAAGTTATTGATAATGGTTCTGGGATACCAAAAGAAATTATCGAAAATATTTTTGTGCCTTTCTTTACGAGTAAAACAACGGGAAGTGGTATTGGTTTAAGTCTATGTAAACAAATAATGCTGCTTCACAAGGGGAAAATTATTGTTAAAAGTATTGAGGGGGAAGGTTCTGTCTTTAGTTTGATGTTTTAAATTCAATAAGTGAAAAATAAATACTTTAGTAGAAGTGTCCAATTCCATATTAGCAAATCGGATTAACGGAATGGAAAGCTAATTTAGAGAAGCTATATCCTAGAATATAGCCTATTGAGGAATCCAAGGGAGTGTGTTGAATGTTTTATGAAATCAAACCAATAATTATTATAAGATTATATTGCACTATTCCATCCTAAAAAAATAGTTCTAACTTATTTTTGAGATAGATAAATTGTTGTTTCAAAAAACTACTTCATTTTTTGTTTCAAAACGACAAATTTTAAGTTATGATAACCTATGTTTTTTTTAAAAAGGAGTGAGAAAGTTATTACTAGAATTAAATAATTTTTCAAATCTTAAACAATGAAAACTTAAACCCTTTATCCTTTAATTTTTTATATTTTAAATAATCAAATTCATATAAAAAAGCACCTTTTTTAGAAGTGGTTTTATCTTTTTCTTCTAATTGAATAAGGATGTTCAAGGACAATAATTTTTTTCGAAAATTTCTAACATCGAATTTCTTTTGAAAAATTTCCTCATAAAGTGTTTGTAACTGTGGAATGGTAAATTGTTTAGGTAGCAGCTCCAAACCTATCGGGTAAAATTGTGCTTTATTTCTAAGTCTAAGAAGTGCATCGGTCACCATTTGGTGGTGATCTAACACTAAATCAGGTAAGTTGGCTATGGAGTGCCACTCTACACCATTCATAACCATCATATCTTTCTTATCCTCTAGACCAACTAAAGCAAATTGTCCAATTGAAATACAACGAGCACCAGGATCTCTATCTACTTTCGTGTATGTTTTAAGCTCTTCCATATAAATATGGTTTAATCCTGTAATTTCGTAAAGCACCCTCTTTCCTGCCTCCTCGGCTGATTCATTTGAGGTTATAAAACTTCCAATTAATGACCATTCACCCTTAAATGGTGTTATAGCTCTTTTAAATGCTAAAAGTTTTAAAACACCATTTCCATAACCAAATATGATGCAATCTACTGCTACAAGAATCTTTTCTACATATTTATAATTTTTATCCAAAATATTGACTTGTGATTTTTTAAATTTAATAAATGTAAAATATACATTTATCTTTACCTTTGTCTAAATTTTCTTTACTCATGAAATTTATTGAGGACTTTAATCCTGAAATAATTGTAGAATCTCCAGGTCGAATTAACCTAATTGGAGAACATACTGATTATAATCTCGGATTGGTATTGCCTACTGCCATAGATAAAAAAATCACCCTAAAATTACGAAAAAATGGCGACTTAACCTCTTGTAAAATTTACAGTGTAAATAATAATCAGATCCTTGAACTATGTTTAGAAAAAATTGAGAAAAGTGATATAAACTGGGAAAATTACATTTTAGGTGTCTTAGATGAGCTTCAAAAATTAAATTGCAGTATAACAGGTTTTGATTGCATTATACAAAGTGATTTGCCTATTGGCTCTGGATTAAGTTCTTCTGCCGCTTTAGAGTGCGGTTTGGCTAGTGGTCTTAATACTCTATTTAATTTAAAGCTTTCAAAAAATACTATTGTTACCTTATCGAGAGCTGCAGAACACAATTTTGTGGGTACAAAATGTGGTATTATGGATCAATATGCCTCAGTAATGAGTAGATCAGGATTTGTAATTATGTTAGATTGTAGAAATTTAGAAGCAAATTTTATTCCATTAAATCTTAATGATTATCAACTTCTATTGCTAAATACCAACGTTTCTCATAGCCTCGCGGATAGTGAATACAATACAAGATTATATGACTGTGAAGCAGGCTTAAAAATAATTCAAAAAAATTATCCAAATATTCAATCCTTACGAGACGTGAGTTTTGATATGTTAAGAGCCTCAAAAGAAATCATGTCTACCACTATCTACGGGCGGTGTGAATATATTTTGGAAGAAAACGCAAGGGTTGTAGAAGCTTCTAAGGCTTTAAAAAATAACGACTTAGAACTTTTGGGAAAATTAATTTATGACTCGCATGAAGGACTTCAGTACAAATACGAGGTTAGCTGTTCTGAACTCGATTTTCTAGTTGAATTCTCTAGAGATAAAAATTATATTCTAGGTTCAAGAATGATGGGGGGTGGTTTTGGTGGATGTACCATCAATCTAATTCATAAAGACGCTATACCTAGTTATAAATCTGAGGTTTCAAAAGCATACCAACAAAAATTTAATTTAAACTTAGATATATATACAGCGATGCCAAGCGAAGGAACTAAAATTAAAATAGTCTAAAATGAATAAAATACTTAATGAACATCCACATAGAAGATTAAATATTTTAACAGGAGAATGGGTTTTGGTGTCCCCTCATCGAAATCAACGGCCATGGCAGGGAAAAGTTGAAAAAGTAGTCTTATCTACAAAAAAGATCTACGATGAAGACTGCTATTTATGTCCAACAAATACCCGTATGGGGGGTACACAAAATCCAAATTATAAAAAAGCATATGCTTTTACCAATGATTTTTCAGCGCTATTACCAGAAACACCTGAAAATCACACCGATAATCAATTATTTAAAGCAAAATCAGAAAAAGGAATCTGTAAAGTGGTTTGCTTTTCTCCTGACCATTCTGAAACATTACCTGTTATGGAAGAAAATGCCATAGCAGAAGTAATTTCTTTATGGCAAAAAGAGTATAGTGAACTTGGTCAGTTGGAATATATAAACCACGTTCAGATATTTGAAAACAAGGGTGATATTATGGGATGTAGTAATCCACATCCACATGGGCAGATATGGGCACAGGAATCTATTCCACAAGAAACTATAAAAAAAACTAAAAATCAAAGCAACTATTTTAAGGTAAATAAAAAAAGTATGTTGTTAGATTATGTAGCCCAAGAATTAGCAGCTAATGAGCGAATCATAATTGAGAATGAACACTTTGTTGCAGTAGTCCCCTACTGGGCTATTTGGCCTTATGAAACTATAATTATTCCTAAAAGACATTTGCAAAATATCTCACAATTAAGGCATGACGAAAAATTAGCTTATGCATCCATTATTAAAGCACTAACCATTAAATATGACAATCTTTTCAGCACCAGTTTTCCTTACTCAGCTGGCATTCATCAAGCCCCAACCGACGGTTTAGAACATCCAGAATGGCATTTTCACATGTCATTTTTTCCGCCATTATTGCGTTCGGCTTCTGTAAAAAAATTTATGGTAGGCTACGAAATGTTTGCAGATCCTCAAAGAGATATTACTGCGGAACAAGCTGCTGCTGTTCTTAAAAAACTTCCTTCAAAACACTATTCTATACTTTAATAACTGTGATAACAATTAAAGATATTTTTTTAATTATTTCTTTTGAAACATTTTACTAAATCCTAGAAATAGAATTCCGCATAATAACCAAGCGGGTAGTGTTACAAAAGATAAGAAAATATCAAACTGCAACGATATAAAATAAAAAATACCAAAACTAATAACCCAAGCCCAAAAAACAGATCCATTGAAACTCAAATTCGCCTTTTCAGCATAATTTTTATTAATACCTGCATTTTTATGAAAGAAATGTTCAAATACAATAATAGCACCAAAAGGGGCTAATATAAAACCGTATAAAGCAACAAAGCCTAATAATTTCATTGCAAATGCAGGAAATAAACCTGCAATAGTAGCAACGGTCCCAGCAATAATAGTGACCCAAAAAGTGGAAACTTTGGGAATAATTGCCTGAAAAGCTAATCCTGCTCTATAAATGGTTGGATTAGCTGTTGTCCAACCTGCTAATACAACGGCGATAATACCAAAAACACCAATAGCATTGTGAGCTAAAGGTCCTGGAGCAACAGGTGGTGCTTCACCATTATTTAAAAAGGCCATAGCCTCCGGAGATTTTAGGTATACTGCATACAAAAGAGCAGCTGCAATCCAGGCCATATAATGACCTACATACATTCCCGCAGCAGTTGTCCATCCAGAGCTTGCTTTTTTAGCAAAACGAAATACAGATAAATCAGACATACCTACGTGCATAGCGGCATTTGCGAACCATGACCAAATAACAACATGCCAAAATGTATATTTTAACTGACCAGGAAAAGGTGCAGAACCTTCGCCCCAAATGTTCCAAAAATCAGTAAAATTTTTGACGCCTAATTGACTTAAAGCTACAATTCCACAGGCTAAGAAGGCCACAACAATAATCGGAGACATCCAGTTAGCTGCTTTTGATACTGTATCGTACCCTTTTGAAGCCACCAAAGAAATCACCGCTCCAATAACAATAACTATAATAACCCAAGTTGCTCCATTTGGCATTGTATCAGTTAGTTTGGGCATTTCCATATCAAAAGGAATACCTACTGCGGTTGCAGAAACAGTAATCATTGAGCCGGCTAAAAAGCAAAATAAAATTCCGTTGGCTAGATTATACCCAGTAACCAATTTTTTTCCACAAATTTTTTCTAGTTGAAAATATAAAGTTAATCTGTTTTTAATAGCAATTTCAGCCGTTAAAAAACGCCAGCTTAAAACCGCTAAAAGATTCCCGAATAATAAACCAACAATAAGATCAAAAGCACTAACACCAGCGGTTAAAAATAATGGGCCAATCATAAATTCGGTTCCGGCAGCGTGTTCTCCAGCATACATCCCCAAAAAACTTTTCCAGCTTTTTAGTTTCGATTGTGGAACAGGCTCTCTTTCAAATTCTCCGCCCACAATTTGTTCGATGACACCTTCTTCTATGTTGACTTGGCTCATGATTGGTTTATTTTAGTTGGTTATTAAGTGTTTAGGTAAATCTTCTACTTTTTCGCAGCATAATTGATCCATAACTTGTTTAAACTGTGTTTTTAACATACCTATAGTGTGATCGCCACCTTTATCTCCTAAGGCACCGCAACCATACAAAAACGATCTACCCATAAAGGTGAATTTAGCACCGCTGGCCATAGCTCTTGCAATATCTGGACCTGAGCGCAAGCCACTATCCATCATTATTTCAATTGTATTTCCATATTTTTCGGCTATATTTTGTAACGAATTTATGGTAGATTCTGCGGCATCTAATTGTCTACCACCGTGGTTTGATATGATAATTCCATCAAAACCCAAGCGAATCGCATCTTGTGCATCTAGTTCGGATGCCACCCCTTTTAGCACTAATTTACCTTTCCATTTATCACGAATGGGTTTTATACGCCCTTCATTTAGTCTGCCTGAAAATGTTTTGTCCATAAACTGACCTAATTGTTTTAGGTTTAATCCTTCAGGGGTATATGGTTTTAAAGTTTCAAAAGTGGGTTGACCATACTTTAAAGTATTATAAGCCCAAGCTGGTCTCCCTAAAATTTGTAAAATATTGGTGACCGACATTTTAGGAGGTAAAGCCAATCCGTTTCGAAAATCTCTTGGTCTATAGCCAAAAGTCGGTACATCACAAAGCAATACTAAAACTGGACAACCAGCAGCTTCGGCTCTATTGATAATATCATCTCGTAATGCATCTTCAGCAGGGTTATACAACTGAAACCATGCATTTCCTTCGGTTAGCTCACTGGCCTTCTCTATATCCATTGTTGTCACGGTACTAAGGATAAACGGAATATTATGCTGATACGCTGCTTTAGCCAAAATCTGCGGTGAATTAGGCCACATTAAACCTTGTAAGCCAACAGGGGCTATGCCAAAGGGAGCATCAAATTCCATTCCCATCACCTTAGTTTTGGTAGAACTTATGCCTTCGTTTCTTAAGTATCTCGGTTGTAATTGAACTTTTTGAATGTCAGATGTATTTCTTTTGAGACTAACATCTTCATTACAACCGCCATCTAAATACTCGAATGCAAACCTTGGCATGCGTTTCATGGCTTTGTTTCGCAAGTCGTCCATAGACGGGTAATCAGTATTGAAATTTTGAGCCATAATAGGTAATTTATTTTAAGATAAAAGGAATATGTTTTTTTAGTGAATAATTCTTTTTTAAGAATTTAGAGTTTAATTTCGTATCTGATAGAGCAATCGCAGCTCCCATTGCAGAACCTAAAGAAGAATCGGTTGTTCTTAATTCCATATTTCGAAGATAATGCGATACTAATTTTATATAGACATCATTATCACTAAAACCACCATCGATAAATAATTTTTCAATAGCATCATTACCAGTCGCTATTTTTATGCTTTCTACTTGTAGCAAAACTAATTCTATCATTAAATGATGATAGGCGTGCTCAAAAGTATCGTAAGTAACTATAGTTTGTAAAGGCATGGTTTTATCAACGATGCTTTTCCATTTAAAACTGTATTTAAAGTCTTTTATGATATCAAAGAATGTATCATAATTGAACATCACCGATTTATGATAATCCTTATCAACACGAAATTTTTCAGATAATTCTTTTACCTGAAGACTATATTCGTTACCTAAAAATAAGCGGCTCGATTTTACGGGTTTACCATTAATTCGCATATAGTTGATACAATCATTTTGAATATCTTCTTTTGATAATAATTGTTCTGTAAACGGATTTAAAGCTATGCTCCAAGTGCCGGTAGATACTAAAATAAACTTTTCTGTTACGCTACGAACATAAGGCAAAAGAGCTGCTGAACTGTCATGAATTCCTACGCCAATTTTTATGCGTTTCCCATTGTAGTTCATGTTTATACTTGTTTCGGTAGAAACAATAGGGGGTAATTTAGTATTGATACCTTCTTGATAAACCCAATCGTGGTAATCTTTTTTACTATAATTCCATAAACCAGTGTGACAACCAATGCTCGTATATTCACTTAAAGGAATACCTGTAAAAATATAACTAATGTACTGGGGAAGATGTAGAGAATATTTAATCTTTTTATAGATTTCAGGTTTAGTGTATTTTAACCAATATAACTGCATCCCTGAATTAAGCATTCCCGAATTCGACGAACCCGTAATAGTCGAAAAATCTAACTCTGGCCCGTAAGTATCGTAAAACTTAGTAATTAAATCTTCTTCTAATGGCTTGGTATAATTATATAAAGGTGTGAGTACTTCACCATTTTCATCTAAATGAACAAAACTGGCACCATAGGTAGAAAAATTAATAGCAGTAATGGTATACTTTTCTGCATGAAGAATACGATCAAAAACTTCTTTTAACCAAACCTGTAGTGAGTGTAAATCTTCGGTAGGATAGCCATCTTCATCTTCAATCAAATCAAATGTAATGTATTCTCTGTAAATTTCTTGAAAATCAGTATCAAACAAAAAAAATTTTTTGTTCGTTTTCCCGATATCAAATACAGCAGTTACCTTCTTCATTATTTTTTTATAAACCAGATGCTACTGAATTAACACCTCTTTCTCCTATTAATTTTTTACGAACTTCTAGGGCTCTATAAGCTTCAATTGGGTTTAAGGCACCGCCATTTTGCATTCTTGCCTGAGCTAATAAAGGCCTAACATCTGTTCTGTATGCGTCTTGAAGTATTTCTTGACATTTTACAACATCGTGATTATTTTGAGCATCATTTAAAGCTTTTTGATCTATTAATAATGCTTTTGCATAGGCTTCTTGAATAGCTTCTAAAGATTGAATAATATCTTCTAAAGGATCCTTGAGATTATGACTCGCATCAATCATCCAAGCTGGGTACGGGTTTTGCGGATTGTTTTCTATTCCATACACTAAGGAATTAAAAATAAGAAATAATGTGTAAGGTTTAATGCTACCAACGGTTACATCATCATCACCATATTTACTATCATTAAAATGAAAACCACCTAATTTCCCTTTAAGCATTAAGGTAGAGACAATTTGTTCAATGTTAGTGTTGGGTAAATGGTGTCCTAAATCAACTAAAGTAAAAGCCTTATCGCCACATTCGTTTGCCAACATCAAAGAAGTGCCCCAATCTTGAATTACTGTACTATAAAAGTTAGGTTCGTAAGGTTTATATTCTATAAATAATTTCCAATCATCAGGTAATGCTTTATAAATTTCTTTTAAACTGTCTTGGGTATGCTTTAATACTGTTTGAAAATTACTTTGTCCTGGAAAATTAGAGCCATCGGCCAACCAAACAGTTAAACTTTTCGAACCTAGTTTATTGCCAATGTTAATGACATCAATATTATGGGCAATGGCTTGGTCACGGGATATTTTACTTATGTTGCTTAGCGATCCATATTTATAGCTCGCTGCTGCATTTTTTTGATCTTGAAAGGTGTTTGAGTTTACAGCATCAAATAAAATATGATGTGAAGTGGCAACTTCTTTTATGGCGGCATAATCACTGGGTACATCCCAAGGAATATGCAATGATATAGCACCTGCTGTTTGTGTAAGTAAATGCAGTAAACCAACATCATCAATTTTTTGTTCTAAGTTCGATGGCTCACCTTGAAAACCAAACCTACCAAATCGAGTTCCTCCAGCACCTAAGGCCCAACTGGGGATTGCTACCTGAAAATCAGCTAATTTTTGAATCAACTCATTTACATTAACTCCTTTTTTAGTTAAATTTTGAGCAAGAAAATCAAAATTGGTTGTATGTTGCTCAAGTTGTTTTTTATTTATGTCGTGTAGTTTTGTCTTATCTAATCGCATTCAATTGTCATCTAAATTAATGGATATATTTCCATCAACCTTATTAAAATTTATAGTTTTGAAAAGGTTATTGGTATTTCTAAAGTAAATGAATTAAGAAACATTTACAGGGAATATCTTATTTGTTTTAAGAATTTATCGAACAAAGGCATTGGCCATTCCGCCATCTACATTAATGATATTTCCGGTAGATTTATCTAAAAGTCCTACTAAAGCAAAAACCCCATTTGCAATATCATCAGGAGTTATAATTTCGTTTAGCAAGTTTCGTTTTGCATAAAAAGCAGGTAATTCTTCAACAGTAATACCGTTGGCTTTTGCTCTACCTTCTGCCCAAGCACCTTCCCAAATTTTACTACCGACAATTACACCATCTGGGTTTACGGTATTTACCCTGATTTTATCTTTAGCCAATTCAGCAGCTAGCAAACGCACCATATGTTGTTGTGCTGCTTTAGCAGTTCCGTAGGCTACATTGTTAGGTCCTGCCACCAATCCGTTTTTGCTAGCAATAGATATAAAATTACCACCTAAACCTTGCTGACGCATAATGGCTGTTGATTGCTTCGCTAAATCGAACTGACCTTTTACTAGAATATCTTGTAAAATACTCCAGTCTTTATCTGTTGTATCTTCTAAAGCTTTTGAAATTGCCAATCCTGCGCTATGCACGACAATATCTACGCCACCAAATTCTAAACATGCTTTTTTGTAAGCTGAAGCAATAGATGCTGTATTGGTAACATCACATACTGCATAGGCCGATACATCTCTTTGGTAAGTTGAATGAGCTTCGATTAAACTATCTTCGTTGATATCGGTTAAGACCACATTTGCACCTTCTGCAACCAATTTATCGGCAATAGCTTTGCCTATGCCACCACCTGCCCCAGTAACAAAAGCTACTTTACGAGATAATGGTTGTTCTTTTGGCATACGTTGTAATTTTGCTTCTTCAAGGAGCCAATATTCAATATCAAAAGCTTCTTGTCTGGGCAACGAAGTATATGAAGTTATCGCTTCTGCACCACGCATTACATTAATTGCATTAATGTAAAACTCGTTTGCTACACGTGTTGTTTGCTTATTTTTTGCAAAACTAAACATGCCTACTCCTGGGTAAATAATAATTACAGGATTAGCATCACGCATTGCAGGGCTATTCGCCTTTTTACACGTATTATAGTAGTCTTCATACTCTTGCCTGTACGCTTCAAATGCAGGCTGCAATTTCTTTAATATTCCATCGGTATCTGATAAATCTTCGTTTTTATCTAAGGTTAAAACTAAAGGTTGAATTTTAGTTCTTAAGAAATGATCAGGACAGGAAGTTCCCATTGGAGCCAATCGGTCTAAATCATGGCTGTTAATGTATTCCATGACCACGTCAGTATCTGAAAAATGACCAATCATTCTACTTTCAGAAGAACACAAACCTCGTAACAAAGGCATTATTTGTGCCGCTTTTTCTAAGCGATCTGCTGCTGGTAAACTTTCAATTTTTTGTCCACCAAAAACGCTTCCTGTTTCTTTTACCTTTTTTGCAATAAATTCAGAAGCCATTTCTATTACTTCTAAGCTATTCATATAACAATCGAACGAAGTATCACCCCAAGTAAATAAACCATGACTACCTAAAACGATTCCACGAATACCTGGATTATCGGCTAAACATTTTTCTAATTGAAGCCCTAAATCAAAACCTGGGCGTTGCCAAGGCACCCACCCCATTGTATCACCCCAAATTTCTTTAGTTACTTTTTCGCTGTCTTTGGCTGCTGCAACAGCAATTAAAGCATCAGGATGTAAGTGATCTATATGTTTAAAAGGCAAAAGTCCATGTAAGGGTGTATCAATAGATGGTGCTTTACTATCTAAATCAAAAATACTGTGATTGAACAAGCCTACCATTCGGTCTTCATCTTCTAAACCTCCGTAAACATTTTTTAAATTTCGAAGCCTGTCTACATAAATCCCAGCAATACCAGATCTATTTAAGGTGCCTATATCGCCTCCAGAACCTTTTATCCACATTACTTCAACATCTTCGTTCGTCAGCGGATCTTTTTCTATGGTTCTACAGCTTGTATTCCCACCTCCATAATTGGTTATTCTTAAATCTGCACCTAAAATATTAGAACGGTATAAAAATAAAGCTACTTGGTCGTCTCCCAATTGGTTAGCAATTTTATTATCCCAGAGGAAATCTACATATTTAAAGTTTTTCACAGGATCACTCATATTTATGGATCTTAAATTTTTAATTACAGCTAAAGTACAGTAGTAAGTGTAGGTTTCTATCCTGTACTGTACCGTAAAGCTCAAAAAATAATCAAAATATTATCTTTAACTATGTAAAGTAAACATTTAAAATGACTATGAAATTAAGTTATTTTAAATAAAATTTGTAAAATTGTCGTGAACCAATATGAGCTACTAATGAAGATATTTTCTTATATTAAGATTGACGAGAGTTCACGTATTCCAAAGTATAAACAAATAGTCGATTCTATTATCTATAATATATCATCTGGAAATTTTAGGATTGATGAAAAAATACCGTCCATAAACAGTTTTAGTGAAGAATATTTGCTTTCTAGGGATACAGTTGAGAAGGCATATAACATACTTAAGGAACGTAAAATAATTTCTTCGATAAGAGGCAAGGGATATTACATTACGAGAACACAATTAATTTCTAAGTTAAATATTTTAATACTTATAAATAAACCCAGTTCCTACAAAATAAGAATTTATAATTCTTTTATTAATAGCATGGGAAATAATGCTCATGTAGATTTGTTTATTTACCACTGTAATGAGACGCTTTTTTTAAATTTAATGGATAAGTATGCCAATGCTTATGACTATTATATTATCATGCCACATTTTAAAAATGAAGCTTTACAACATGTCAGTAGCTCGGATAAAATTCTTAAATCGGTAAACAAGGTCCCCAAAGAACGTTTAATAATTGTGGATAATGAACTTGGTTTTTCGGATTCTAATTATAAAGTATACCAAGATTTCGAAAATGATATATACAATGCCCTGAATGAAGGTTTAGTTAAAATTAAGAAATATGAAAAATTAATATTAGTATATCCAACAAGTTCTGTATACCCATATCCGAAAAGAATTTTACATGGGTTTAGAAAATTTTGTAGTGAACATGGCTTAGATTTTGAAATAATAGATGAAGTTTTTGAGGATATTATTCTAAAGAAAGGAGATTTATTCATTACCATTGAAGAGTTAGATTTAGTGAATTTAGTCAATCAAATAAGACGCGATGAATGGGAGATTGGTAAAGATATTGGTGTTATTTCTTATAACGAAACACCACTAAAAGAGCTTTTAGGAATTACTGTGATATCAACAGATTTTAAAGCTATGGGAGAGACAGTGGCAGAAATGATCCTAGACAATAAAAAGAGGTCAGTTAAAAATCCTTTTAGATTTATTGATAGAGATTCGTTATAGCTATTAAGGAATTAAGGTTCTAAATAAAAATTTAGAACCTTAAAAAAAAACAGAAAGAAACTTCTTTAATCTTTTAGAATTAATTCCAAACTATTAAAAGATAATCTTTCCGCCTTAATGATGACTTTATCTTGAGGAGTTTCAAAAGTTTTTGACTCCACCAATGAGCCGTTTTCGTTCTCACTGGTTCTCGTTAGCGAATAGCCTACTATTTTAGGACTAGTATTAATACCTTTTATCGAAATTTCAATGTTATTGGCGGTTATATTATAATTAGAATAGTGTGCATACACTGTGCTTTGGCCTTTTTTTCTAAAAGCAATTAATTCTGTATTTAATTTGCTTTCCATACTAAAGCCTAAAACACTGGACGATGCTGGCTGGGCAGATGTTAATGATTTGTATACATAATAATGCTTGTAAGGTGTCGGGTAACTTGCCGCCCAAGGAATACTTAAAAGACCTCCAGGATGCACTACTTCGTCCGGATAATTATTTTCAAAATACCACCAAGAAGTTACTCCATTATTTACCGCTGTAGAGAATAAATTAGAAAGTGATAACGCTGCTAATAATGACCTACTTGCATAGGTTTCGTTTAATGATAGGCCATCGCCTTTTAAAGCGTGTGTTTCTGATTGATAAAACTCTTTTCCTTCCGCTAATGCCACAATACTTTTAAACAATTCAGGATTTGCTCCATTTATATATTGATGTGTGGCTATAATATCGATATCCGACCAAACTTCGGGATGATTAGCTTTAAAATATTGCATATACTCAATACATCCGTTTGGTGATATAGTACTTGGGCCCATGATTAAGGGCATTTTCATATTTAGCTTATTCATCAAAGGGTCATTAATCATATCCTTAAACTTTGGCACCGCAAATTTAAAAACACGAGAAACAGCCTCTTTCGTATCGCCATTTAAACCATAATCATGTTTTCTAAAAGGTCTGTCTAAATCGGGTTCGTTCACTACGTTTAAAATTTCTACAGGAACTCCACGTTCATAAAACCCTTCAAAAAGTTTAAAATACCAATTAGCCACACGATCATATATTTCTGGGTCATCCGTATTCAAAACATTTAAAGTTTCGCCATTAACAATAATTTCGCGTCTTAAATCTTTTGGAAATTTATTCCCCACCAAGGAAAACTTTAAATCGGGCTGATATACTTTTGCCGCTTTAACATAATCAGCTCTACGGTCAAAATAGGCTGGATCATCCTCAGGATAAATCTCAATATAATCTTGAAAATATTGCATGTTGCAATCTTCACTAAGCAATTTTATAGCTTCGTTTTGTGCAGCAGCGTTCATACTGTAATGATGCCCTAAAAATAAGCCAATAGAGACTCCACCACCTTTAAATTCATGCCTGTAATCTTCTGAATTTAATACTATTTTTTGTGTTTCGAGAACAGGTCCAGGAGCTATTGATTCTTCTACTTCTGTTGTTTTATCATCTGAACAACTTGCGAATAAAAACATCAAAACCATCCATAAAAGTCCTGTAATTTTTTGTTTTTTCATTTTATTTTTTTGTAATTATATTTAGATAAATGATACTTAAGTTTTTAAAAATTCCAACTATCACTCCATTTTAAAGAGCGTATAGTACCATCTTCATTAAATTCGAGTGGCTTACTCCAATATTGGTAATCATGACCTTTAATATTGTCTGATGCAGAACCCCATAAATCACCCATCCAAATAAATGCATCTCCTTGCTCTGAATTTAATTTCATCACAAAAGTTTGCTGCGCAGGAATAATTGGATTTTGGGGAATGCTTTTACCACCTATAAACCAATCTAATTGAGTTATTGTCTTAGTATCTGAATCGTTTAATTTGATTTCATTGATATAAATTTCCTCTAAGGGTATTTGACATGTACTCTTAACATCAATTTTGAGTTTTGTGAGTTGAACACCTTCAAAATTTAGCGTAACCACTTCTTTAAGTGCCGATTTCTGAACTTTAACTGATGAATTTGATATTTTCACCCATGCCTTATAATCCCAATAATAAAGCTCAAATTCTGGTGTTTTAATTTCAGGATGAACTCTAGGATTGGCTACATCTCCACAATTTTCAGGTCTATTTCCCGTAAATAAATGAATCTCTACTTGAGAAATTACCGACGGTTCAGCTATTTCAGTTTGCAAAAAATTATAATTTTCTTCTTTTTTTGCTAACGTGACATATTCAGTTCCTGTACTTATTCCATCGTTCAGCACAAGAGATTTTTGCCCTGCATATCTATTAATATTTCCTGTAAACACGAAATCCGTCATAGGCTTATCCGAAATATATACTCGTGCTCCAGAACCATAATTACAAAAACAACAGGTATAATCGGTCAACAAATAATACTTACCATTACGTTTAAACTGAGAACCTGCCTCCATATGTTCAGCAATAATTCCACCATTTTCCATAGTAGATGACAAATAATCATCTTGTAATTTTTCAATTGACACTTGATGATTTTGAATGGTATTGTAACTAATATAAGCTGTTTCATCATCATCTATAAACAAGCCAAAATCGCCCAAACCAACATCAGATCTAAACATTTTTACATCGCTATTTTTAATTTTAAAAGGCCCTTCCGGATTTTTACTAGTAGCGACACCAAATTTACCATCCCAAAGTTTTGGGTACCAATTATACCAAAGCACATAGTTTTTTGTCTTTTTGTTATAGATAACGTGAGGTCTATAATACACACCTTCTGGTTGGTTAGGCAACAAACGCCCTTCCTTTTTCCAGTTTTTTAAATCAGTAGAACTATAACATACATAATTATTAGCAGTAGTAAATCCATTAGTGTTACCATAGCTTGTACCATACCAATAATAGCGGTCTCCAAATTTGGCCATTCTACCATCGTGAGCATCAACAATATTCCCTTCGTTATCAAGTCGAGGTGTGGTATTATTTACTTCCATTTGCTGAGCAAACATGAAAATTGGTATAAGAAAAATCAAAAAAGTTCTTTTAGTAATCATAAGTAATGTTTAAAGATTAATCATTTCAAAAAATATCTATTTAAAATCATTTAGCTTAATGCTGTTTAATTCAAGTATTCCTATCGGATTCAATAAAAAAGAATATTCATAATTTTTAGCTGGTACTCTAAACTCTTCATGAGGTAACGCAGCTTTAGACCAACTATCGTCTCCACCAACACCCATTTGCGCTAGGTCGATATTTACGGTTATAAAATCTTGTTTTTTTAAGTCGTAAGTATGTAATGCTTTATCAATATTTTGAGTTGTGTAAGGCCAAGCACTAACACTTAAATTAGTAGACAACCCTTGAACAGCAAGACCTTGTTTGTTGTTATTGCTTAAGCTAAACCAACGAACTTCAGTTTTATTACTACTTTCTTGTGGGCGTATATAGGCCATATAATCTTCATCAACCGTTGAACTATATAAACCAACATCGGCTGCTAACTGACGATCTTGATAGTTTTCAAAAGGGCCTTTGCCATAATATAAATAGTTTTCAAAAGCTGCTGGAACTGCCATTTGCATCCCGTATTTAGGCATCATCGATAAGTCGGCATTTTCTGGTAAACGAAAAGCATTATTCACTTTAACCATTCCGTTTTTGAAAATAGTGTAGGAGATTGTTAAATCAGCAGCTACACTATCAAGTTTAAATTCACTTATAAGTGTTACACTGCCATCTTTTTCCTTCTGTTTTTTCCAATTTACAAGCTTAGCATTCTTTCCTGCATCTTTCCAAACGGCTAAAGTTTCGTGCGTTCTTCCTCCTCCACGATCATTATCAGTGGCTGGTCTCCAAAAATTAGGCACTAAAGGTTTAGCGACTAGTTCCGTATTTTTATATTGATACGATACTAATTGGCCGCTATTAGTGTTATATCTGGCATTAAAGTTTTTTCCACTTACATTTACGCTATTTTCATTTTCCGAAATAGTTAATTCAGGGTATGATTTCAAATCTAAAACCTCAGCCGTTTTTCCTAAAGGAAGTTTTACCTGCTCCCAAGCAATTTCATGATCTTTTGGCGCCCAAATAGTCGCTTTTTTCAAAACAAAGCCTACCCTTAAAAAATACTCTGCTCCAGCTTTTAATTTAGGATTCTTAAACGGTATGCTTATTATTTTAGACTGATTAGGTAGAACATCAATAGGTTCTAAATTTCCAGATTGAATTAGTTTCCCATTTTCTTCTAATGTCCATTTAATATTAAATTCACTTAGATTGGTAAAGTCGTGTCTATTGGTAATTTTAAGTGTTCCTCTAAGTATATCTTCAGACACAATGGCAATTGGTTGAAATACTTTTTTTACTTCCCAAAGTGCTGGTTTAATTTGTCGGTCTGGACCAACAATACCGTTAAGGCAAAAATTTCCACTATTAATTTCGGTATCACCCATATCACCTCCAAAGGCGTAAAAATCTTCTCCATTTTTAGTTTTTTGCTGTAAACCTTGATCTACCCAATCCCAGATATAACCACCAATCATTTGATCCTCAGCACGAATAACATCCCAAAATTTAAAAAGATTCCCTGTAGAATTTCCCATACTATGGGCGTATTCACACCAAATAATTGGTCGATCTTCGGTTTTTAAATCGGCAATACGTTTCATGTAAGGTATGGATGCATACATACGACTTACCATATCTACATAATCAGGATCTGGCTTTAGTTCTCCTTCTTTGGTTTCGCCGTGGTTTTGAGCTCCTTCGTAATGCACAAATCTAGTATCGTCATAATACTGTATCCATTTCGCCATGGCTGCATGATTAAAACCTGAACCTGATTCGTTGCCTAAAGACCAAAATATAATAGACGGATGATTTTTATCACGTTCAACCATACGTACTGCACGCTCTAAAAAAGCATTCGACCATTCCGATAAATTACTGAGTTTACCACCAATACCATGCGTTTCAAGATTGGCTTCATCCATTACATAAATACCATATTTGTCACATAACTCGTACCAACGCTCATCGTTTGGGTAGTGCGACGTGCGTACCGCATTGATGTTAAAACGTTTCATCAACTCTATATCTTTAATCATAGCAGCTTCTGAAATAACTTTACCTGTTTTAGCATCATGATCATGACGGTTTACCCCATAAATTAAAACCGATTCACCATTCACTAAAAGTTGGGCTTTTTCGCTAAATTCAATTTCTCTAAAGCCAATTTTTGTACTCCGTGCTTCTAATAAAACACCTTCGGGATTCTTTAATTGAAAAACTAAGGTGTAAAGATTAGGATGTTCTGCACTCCACTTTTTAGGATATTTAACCAAAGTATTCATTAATCCAAAAGCTGGTTTACTACTTTGTGGAAAATATTCGTTGTAAATCTTATTAGCATCAATACTTAAATCTCCTTCAACAACGACTTCTTTACCTGCATCATCAAAAAGATTTGCATATAAAGTGTAGCCCTTCAAATCAACGTCTTCAAAACGTCTGATGCGTGGTCTTATTTGTAACGAAGCATGCTCATAGTTTTCGTCTAAATCTGTTTTTACGAAGAAATCATATAACTGAACTTTGGGTGCAGCAGTAAGATACACATCTCTATGGATCCCACTTAAACGCCAATGGTCTTGATCTTCTAAATAAGAACCATCACTAAAACGATAGACTTGAACCGCTAAATCATTTTTACCTTCTTTCAAAAAAGGGGTGATATCAAAACTTGATGGCAATCTGCTATCCTCGCTATACCCAATTAATTTACCATTCAACCATACGTAATATGCAGAACTTACCCCACCAAAAGTTAAACTAACTTGCATATCGCTCCAATTCTTAGCTATTTCAAATTGAGTTCTATAGCTTCCAGTAGGATTGTCATTATCTGGAATTAATGGTGGATCTATAGGTTTGAAAGGATAAACAGTATTCGTATAAATGGCAGTCCCGTAGCCTTGTAATTCCCAGTTTGATGGCACTGGAATTGTTTTCCAACTCGCATCATTATAATCGGACTTATAAAAATCTTCAGGTGCTTTGGAAGGTATTTCAGCAAAAGAAAATTTCCAATCACCGTTTAAAGACTGGTATCGCGTAGAAGCTTTTCGGTCAGCTTTTTTAGCCGCTTCAATGGTACTATAAGAAACCGAAGTTACTTTAGCTGGCATTCTATTCAAACCAGACACTTCGGGATCTTCCCATGGTGCAGTTACATCTTTTAAATCTTGTGCCGTAGCACTATTTACAAGGCCAAAACAAGCTATGGCTATTACTGTTGTTTTAAATAATTTCATTGTCATCATCATTATTCTCCTATATAATTTGGATTTGGTTCAGGAAATTTTGCATTCAATCGTTTTAACTCAGCTTCCATTTTTTCTTTAACCGATTTGAATTTTTCAGGTTCAACTGTCGATATATCTTTTGTTTCTCCTACATCTGTTTTTAGATTGTAAAATTCATAGTGATCATCTTCATAAAAATGAAGTAATTTATAATCACCATATCTGTACGCTGTACTTGGCTTACCATGTTGTGGACTGTAATGGGGTAAATGCCATAAAAGTCCTCTCTCTTTTAATTTTTCTCCTTTGAAAATAGGCACTAAACTTTCGCCATCTTGCGTAGATTGATCTACACCAGCCAAAGCTGTAAAGGTGTTGAACAAGTCTTGAGCAATAACAGGCTCGTCGTTAACCTGATTCGGTTTTATAAATTCTGGCCATGTAACAATAAAAGGCTCTCGAATACCACCTTCATACACATAGCCTTTACCTTCTCTTAAAAAACCATTGTCGGTTGGTGGTGTATGCTTAGCAAAATAGGGTACTTCTTGTACAGATAAGCCGCCGTTATCTGAGGTAAACACAACAATAGTATTTTTGTCTATTTTAAGTTCTTTTAAAATCTGCATAACTCTTCCCACATTTTGATCAATTGATTCTACCATAGCTGCATAGTGAATATTGGGTAAAATACTTTCGTCATCGTTTCCTCGCTTTTTTCTGTATTTTTCAACTAGTTCTTCTTTTCCTTCAATAGGTACGTGTGGCGAGTAAAAATTTAAACTCAAAAAGAAGGTTGAATCTTTCTCTTTAGTAATAAATTCAATAGCTTTTGTGGTTAACACATCGGTCAAATAATCACCTTCTTTTGAGTCATTTTGAATTTCAGGTTTTTCTCCCATTTTGAAAAAAGGATAAAAAAAGCTATTTGGTAATCCGTTCCATGCACCAGCAATATTCAAATCGTAACCTTGGTGTTGTGGTGAAAATTTACCGCCACCCAAATGCCATTTTCCAACGTGTGCTGTAGCATAATTTTGAGTTTTTAAGGCTTCTGCTATAGTCGTATATTCCAAATCTAATTGCTGACTTATGGGAGGAGTCTGTAATTTTTGATTTGGACCAGCAGGTTGGTTTCCGTGAATATGTTCTGTAATATTTACAGATATTGGGTGTAAACCAGTGACCAAACTCGCTCTTGACGGACTACATAAAGGCGCAGCCGCATAACCATCCGTAAAGCGAATACCGTCTTTAGCTAATTGATCTAAATTTGGGGTTTCGATAAAATCGCTTCCATAAATCCCCAAATCATACCAACCCATATCATCTGCTACAATTAAAATTATATTAGGTTTAGAATTTTCAGGTGTTTTTTCTAATTCTTTCTCGGGTTTTTGTTTGCACCCCAAAATTGAAAAAAATAACACTACAAATAAAATGTTATAGGTTTTTAGCTTTACCATAAGATGAGTTTTTTTGCTATTTTAAATTTTGATTTATTTGGTTATTCCCAAACTACTTCTGACGCACCATTGTAATTCGGGTTTGGAGTTGGGTATTTGGCTTTCAATGCTGTTAATCTAGCATTCATTTTATCTTTTAAATCATTTAGTTTCTCTGGGTTTACTTCGGCTAAGTTTTTAGACTCAGAGATGTCTTTTTTTAAATTAAACAATTCATACTGTTCATCTTCATAGGTATAGATTAATTTCCAATCGCCTTCTCTATAAGCAGAAGATGGTTTACTACCTTGATGGTTATAATGAGGTAAATGCCATAAAACACCTCGCTCTGCTAATTTTTCTCCTTCAAAAATTGGTAATAGACTTGCTCCGTCTGTAGTTTTTTCCAGTCCAGCAATATCCATAAATGTGTTGAAAAAATCTTGTCCTACTACTATAGTAGAATCAACGCTAGACGTTTTAATTTTAGCAGGCCAACGCGCAATTAGTGGCACACGGATACCACCTTCATATACAAAACCTTTACCTTCTCTTAAAAATCCATTATCGGTTGGTGGTGTATGTTTTATAAACGCTTTTAAACTTGGCACATGTAATCCTCCATTATCTGATGTAAAAATTACTAATGTGTTTTCAGCAAGTTGAAGTTTTTCTAGCTTCTCCATAATTCGACCAATATTCTGGTCTATTGATTCAATCATAGCAGCGTAATGAATATTTGGCATTGTAGTACTCAGAGTATCTGCGCCTCTTTTATTTCGGTATTTTTCCACCAAACTGTTTTTTGCTTCAATCGGCACGTGTGGTGAATAATAATTAAGACTAATAAAAAAGGTACTGTCTTTTTTTTGCTCCATATACTCTAGCGTTTTATCGGTAAGCACATCAGTTAAATAATCACCTTCTTTTGATGAATTTTGTAATTCAGGTTTTTGTCCCATATTAAAAAAGGGATAGAAAAATGACTTAGGTAAGCCATTCCAAGCCCCAGCTATATTCAAATCAAAACCACGATGGTCTGGCGTGAACTTTCCACCACCTAAATGCCACTTTCCAAAAAAAGCTGTTTTATAATTTTTAGCTTTTAGAGCTTCTGCTATCGTTTTAAATTGAAGATCTAATTGCTGCGCAATTGGAGGTGTTGTTAATTTTTGACTAGGTTTTGTTGGCGGATTACCATGAATATGTTCCGTAATATCGGTACGTATAGGATGTAAGCCCGTCATAATTGCTGATCTTGAAGCACTACACAAAGGTGCAGGCGCATAAGCATCCGTAAAGCGAATACCTTGTTTGCCCAATTTATCTAAATTAGGTGACTCGATAAAATCATTGCCATAGCTTGCTAAATCGTACCAACCTAAGTCATCTGTGGTAATTAATATGATATTAGGTAATGGAATTTCTTTCGTTTCAATCTTTTTTTCTCCACAAGAATTTAACAATAGTCCAATTAATAATAATCCTACTAGGTATAAACTTGGTTTTAAAGTGATTTTCTCGGTCATAACTAATTTATATTTCTGCTGAATCATTTTTTTACTAATATTAAATCGTACTTACCTGATTTTATGATATATGTATTAAGTGCTCCTAAAATTTCTACTAAATTTTTAGCTATGTAATCTTCAATATTTTCTAAAGTGTACGTTGGTGGAATTACGAGTTTAGCTGTTGTGTTAACAGGAATTTCGATATGATAATTTACTTTATCTGCCTTCTTATCCCATTCGTTAACTATAGTACCTAAAAGGGTTTCGCTACTTGTTTTTACCCAATCAACATCAGCTTCTAAACCAGGATTCAAATATATTTTAGGTGTTTTGGTAAAGTCGATTTTTATACCACTTAAATGCTCAAATAACCAAAAACCTATATTTGTTGCAAATGGGTGGTGATTAGTGCCATAACCTTGTGAATTTAGATTTTCTCCCATCGTGCTCCGGTGATCTTTTACAAAATGTAACCAACCAGGACTTTCTTCCTGAGCCAATAAACGGTACATAAGTGCTTTATGACCATTCTCAGATAAGTATTGAATTAAAGGACGTACTCCAATAAAACCTACCGAAGTATGATAGTTATTTGCTTCAATGGACTCTAATAAGCGTTGTTCTGCTTTATCTATTATACTATCTGGCACCAAACCATAATATAAAGGGACTGATTGACCTGTCTGCGATTTTTTATCATACCAACCTGTTTCTTTATCTAAAAACTTCTCGTTAAAAGCTTCTTTAACTTGTTTGGCTTTAGCTTCGTAATCTTTCGCTTCATTTTCATAACCTAATAAGCGCGCAGATTGTGCCGTAATATCGCAGAGGTAATACAAACCTGCTGTTGAGGTTAATTCCACCGATGTTAATCCTGGCCCCCAACCATTTTTGTTGTGTTCCAAATCTAACCAATCACCCAAAGACCAATAAACAATATCTTCTTCAGCTGTATTCAATACAAAATCAGTATGCCTCTTAATAGGTAAATAAGCTGCTTTTATAATTGCTGTATCACCTGTGGCTTCAAAAAGTTCTTGTGCTACATAATGCAAAGTACCGCCCCACCAAGGATCGTCATATTGGATAATAGTATCCTTACCTTTTTCCGTTTTTTCTAAAAAACCCCAACCATTTGTTGGTACAATAGGAGGCACATGTCCATTATGTTCTTGAGATTCTATTAAATCTGCTAAGTATTTTTTAAAAGTATTTGTAATATCAAAATTGTAGAGATAAGACTCCATTGTATTCATACCACCATCGTAAGTCCATCCCATTTTTTCGCGTGTAGCTTCTTCTCCTGGCATGCTGTGAACAGAATTCAACAAAGTCCTTTTTACCGCAGAATGCAATTGGTTTAAACGTTCGTTAGACGACTTAAATGTGCTGTTTGTTCTAATATCTGTAAACACTGATTTTGCCTCTATGCTCACAATGTCTTCGGCAGAAACACCTTCAACCTGAACATAACGAAATCCGTGATACGTAAATCTTGGCGCAAAAATGTCCTCGTTTTTATTACTCAAAATCAGTTTGCCATGTTGAAATCGGCCCCAAGTATGGCTTGCACTATGCCTTTTATTTAAAGATCCGTCTGAATTTAAACTTTCATTAAAATAGAAATCGACTTGTTTTCCTTCCTCGCCCTTTATAATAATATCGGCATAACCTGTAATGTTTTCTCCAAAATCGTAAACAGTAACATTATCGCTAATTTGCCATAAGGTATCCGGTTGAAAGGTATTCGTTTCGCGCATCGGTGGCATATACTGAAAACTTAATTCACCAACAGGTGCAGGGACCTCAACAACGTCTTGCCAGATTTTATGATCAAAATTGGTAGTGTTCCATCCATCTATGTTAATTCTGGCATCTATAGTTTCGCCACCTCTAATACTATTATAAACAATTGGTCCGTACGACCATTTCCAATTTTGGTTTGTGGTAATCTGTTCTTTTGTACCATCTTTAAATTCGAGAACAATTTGGCATAATAACTTTGGAGGTGTTTTCCAATTGGCCTTCTCCATCTGAAAAAGATCGGGCTGGTTATGGTTATAAAAGCCATTTCCTAAAATTGCAGCTAATGCGTTTTCTTTATTTTCCTGTAACATTGAAGTTACATCATATGCTACATACTTTACATTTTGTTGATAATCTGTAAATACCGGATCTAAAACATGATTACCCACTTTATTACCATTAATATATAATTCATAATAGCCTAAACCTGAAACATAAGCAGTCGCATTTTTAACTTTATTATTTAATTTAAAAGAGTTGTACATGTAAACTGCAGCCGTATCTTTTGAATTATAAGTTCTACTATCGTCATAACTACTAAAAGGTTCCCTTTTGGCGCTGACTTCTTGAAACTTGTTAGAAATCCAAGTAGCCTTCCAGTCTGCAGGTTCTAAAAGTCCTGTTTTCCAAAAGGCAATCTCGCTAAAGTTAGTTTCACTATCATTTTCATCCCACATTTTAACTTTCCAGTAATAAAACGCATTAGATTTTTTGAAGCTTATTGGCAATTTAATATTAACCGTATTATCACTTTTTTGCTTTCCTGAATTATAGATATCTGCTTCGTTTTTGAGTAATGCTTCTTTAGAACTTGCTACCAAAATTTGATATGCAGATTGGTATTTCCCATATTCAGTGGATGTTAATTGCCAACTTAACAAAGGATTTATTTTATCAATTCCTATGGGCTCCTCTAAATACTCGACCCGCAGATTTTCTATAGACACTGTTGATTTTGTACAAGAACTAATTGTACTTGTCCATAGTATTATAAGGAATATTTTAAAGGCTATTTTCATGTTTCTTAAAAGTGTATTATTAATTATAAAAAATTATATCAATTTAATATAGTTACTAATTCCGATAATGACCGTTGATAGTATTAATACTGCTAAACCCACAGAAAGCACAATTTTCGTTTTTTTACTTGTCCCTGCCCATTCTTTTGTTACCACTCCCAAAATTGTACTAAAAACTATTATAAAGGACATATGAAGTGTCCAACTTGCAAAATCATGCTCTCCCATTTGCGTGCTACCCATACCGTAGAACATAAATTGACAATACCATATAACACCTGCTAAGGCTGCAAAAAAATAATTCTTTTTTAAAGGCATGGCATTATTTGTATAATCTAGGTAACTTTTATTCTTGAAATTTAAAGTAATACACCAGATAAAATTAGACGTAAGGCCTCCTAAAAGTATTACAATAAAAGCAGGACCATTTTGCCATAAAACTGGTGTGTCATATTGCATTGCAAAATCAGATATGGGTTTCCCTGCTTCAACGCCAAAAGCAAAACATGCACTCATGATTCCAGCAAATACTGCGACAATAATCCCTTTTTTTAAATTAAATTCTTTGATGCCCACCTTTTTTTGCTCTGGTGATAGTTCTTTATCTTTAAGAATACCTGCTCTACCGCAAATAGCGATACCTAATAATGATATGCCAATACCCAATAAAACTATTTTACCAGATAGTGTTGCTGTTAAGGCCGAAAATTCTCCGTTATAAATTGGTGGTATTAAAGTGCCAAATGCAGCTGTAAGTCCTAAAGCCAATGCCATACCTAATGAAATTCCTAAATACCGCATACTCATACCAAATGTTAATCCACCTATACCCCAAAGCACCCCAAAAAAATAAGTCCAAAAAAGATCATTATTTGGAGTGGTCTTTAAAATAGTCCATGTTTCAGGAACGGTAATCATTGAAATTAGTATTGGCGCTATTAACCAGGCAAAAAATCCGTTAACTAGCCACCCACTTTCCCATGACCATTCTTTAATTTTTTTTAAAGGTAAGTAGAAAGAACCTGCAGCAAAACCGCCAGTTGCATGAAATAAAACGCCTAAAATTGGATTAGCCATAAGGTTATTTTTAACAAATTTCTATACACTCAATTTCTAAAAGTTTGGCAATTTTTTTGATTGTTGATTTTTTATGACCTATACCAATTGCGCAGTGGTGCGATGGCCCTGCTAATGACCATTCATTTATAAATTGGCGAATAGGAATTGGAAATTTATAACGCGAATTTGTATTTCCTATTTGAAGTGTTTCCCCTTCTACCGATTCTCCTTCTGCACAAACAAAAAACAAAGAGCCACTAACATCTTGTGCTACAGATAGCAGAGTTACGGGTCCATTTTTTACTTTCATTTGTATGGATAAACCCTTGCCAGGTTTACCATGATAAACAGGAACAGGAACTAAACCAACTTTACCATCGGCAATACTAAAATGTGCAGGTCCATCATGACCTAATAAAATTTGATCTTCTTCAAAATCCATGGCATAAAACTCAGAGAAAGAGCCCCCACAACCCAAAAGATCCATTATCTTCATAGCTTGTACATTTTTAATTTCATATTCGCCAGCAACTGGCACATTGTTGCCGGTAAGCAGCGTAAATCCCGGAATTAAAGAAGTTACTATATCTTGATAATCTGCATCACCATCACCTTCAAAATAATAGGCGAATGAACCTAATTGATGTTTTTTGATGAGTAAATCTAAAGCGACTGAAGTTTTTGCTGCACGTAATATTTCTGATGGTTCGCACTCTGGTGCAACTTTATAACTTCGCTTAAATTCTTCAATTTTTAATCTAATATCATTTTCTTCGATATTATCTCTTAGAGCTTTTAGACTACCGAATTCGATGATTTCAAAATGATTCCCAAATACCGAAGCCTGAGTTGTTAAGTCACTATACACATCTAACATTCCATTGTAATAATGACCCATAACACCAACTCTATTATGTTTCATTGCTTTAACTACCTTTACAGCATCAATATGTTCTTTAATTTCGTTCCAAACAAAATCTTCTTGTAAATAACCTGATACTAAGTCAAAAGATATTTTAGCTCTATTAAAAACACTAGCTAATTCTGGTGCTACACAACTTTGACAATGCGCCAACCACTCTCCTGTCATTTTTCCACGATCACCAAAAGCATTAAATTTTTTATAGTTTATAGCTTTTACAGGTTGAAGGTTTAAGATAATAATTGGTGCGTTTGTTTTTTGAACTAACGGCAATACATTATGTGAAAGGGCATAAGTAGAAATAAACAACACAATACAATCTACTTCATTTTTATTAAAGACTGATGCTGCGTTTTTTGCCTTAAAAGGGGTGTCTACCATGCCAACGTCAACAACTTGGACTTCTAATTCTTCTAATTTAGATTTTATTTCATTTTGATATCCATTTAACCTGTCTAAAAGTCCATCAAATTGAGCCCAATAAGTATCTAAACCAATACCAAATAATCCAGTTTTTATCATAAAGCTTCAATATTATACGCTCCCGAAGAAAGCTTTATACTAGTCCCTTTTCCATCTAATGCCTTTTCTAAATTGTTCTCTTTAATTTTTAAAATATTATATCCTGCAGGAATAAAAATCTCAGCTTCTGTTCCTGGGGGAATTAGAACTTTCATGATGTACTTATCTTGTTTTTTAATTTCTACTTCAATATTCCCCTTAATGCAAGGAACAACAGCTTGTACTTCTTTAAGAAATCCTAATTGAGGTTTTATGTGAAAGGTATCATACGCCGCAGAAGTTGGATAAACGCCTGCTACATACTGTGATAATAAGGTTAAGCCTCCACCACTCCAAGCATGGTTGGTAGTACCGCCGCCGTAACCTTCTGCTCCTATTCCCCAACCTTCCCAAAGGGTGGTTGTTTGTGGATAATTTACCATAGTAGCAAAACGCTCTTCCATTCGTTGTAAAGCAAAATCGGAATAGCCCATCTGAAAAAGCGCTTCTAAAATATACTTTTCCATGTAGGGGCTAGCATGTTTTTCGGTTTTCAAAATCGCATAAATAGGTTTGTATTTGTCTGCATCAGCCAAGCCTGACACTACGGATAGACCTTGCGATCTATCGTCGGTTTTTCCTTTATAGTCTTCTGATCTATATTCTGAACCTTGCCAAAAAACTTGATTATATGCTTTTTTAAAAAGTATCATTTTTTGTTTAGTAGCTTCATAATTTTCGGTTCTGCCGAGTAATTGAGACATTCTTGCATAACTATCTAAAGCCATGTAATATTGACTATTGAATATAATAGGCATGTCTTTATTTTCACCCCAATCTCCCCATGTCCAACCGCCCTTTCGTAATTTCAAAGTGCCATCTTCTTTTAATTTCCAAACGCCTAAATATTTTGTAATAGCATCATAATTATCAACTATAGTTTGTTTATCGCCTGTGTGCCAATAGTAATTCCAAAATCCAAAAGTACCAATACTCGAAAGCATCTGTGTTGGTAATTCATTGTTCCAATTACCTGTCGGTACTGGCGAAAAAATGGTGCTATCTTTTCGCTGCCAGTTCATTAGCTCGTAAATTCCTTTTTTAGTTAAGGCATCGGACTGTCGGTCTAAGGCGTAAAATGCCTCGCCACTTTCTAATACTACATCACCCCACCATTGGGCGCGTTCACGATCGGGACAATCCATATAGGTATCGCGCATGGTTATATATAAAGTTCTGAGTGCCTTTTCCCATAGGTTGTTATAAAAAGAATTATCAGCCTTGAAACTTCCTGAAAATTCAGTATTATAACCTGTCTCTCTATATTTTAAATCTAATACCTCAACTCCTTTAGGAATAACGTAAAAAGCTTTTTCTCCATTAATCCATCCGAAAGACTCATAGGCTTGTTCGCCCTCTTTCGTTATATATTCTGCTCGCATATTATATGCAGAACCTCCTTTGTAATGATCGGTAAGCATGGTGATTTTTTGACCTTTCACCGCCTTCACTTTCAGGTATGGTGTGAATTGCATATTGTAAGGTAATTTTAATTTTAAAGTGTCACCAGTGCTCACAAAAGGGAGTTGAAGGTTTTCAAATTCCTTTAATCCAAAATCCTTCCAGAAGGGAATAGGCCGCTCTTCGAGTAAATTCCAAGGCGCAGAAATTCCTTTGGCTAACACTTTTGTATTTTGCCAAACGGTATCATCATAGGAGCGACTTGTCCAATTTTCAAGTTCTTTATTGGAATCAAAAACAATATTGCTCTCTGGTAATCGCCAATTCGGCTGAGGATCTTCACTTTTTGAAATATATGCGGGATTTTTTATTGCTTTCCAACTGTCATCAGTTATCGTAATTAAATCATTATTTTGATAAATTTCAGCTAATAAACCCGCTTTTCCACTGGAATTATGACTCATGCCTTGTTTTCCAAAATACCATACTAATACAGCTATGGTATTTTCGCCTTTCTCTACATATTCTGAAATTTTAAGTTGGTCATAATATGAATTTTCAGGTGTTGGCCCTCTTTTTAGCCCACCTTCAAAAACAACCAATTCATTATTAATGTATAACCAGTATTTTGTATCTGTAGCGATACGCATAATAAGGCTATCTGTGTTTTCAATGCTAATTTTTTTTCGGAAAGAAATCCAAGCATTTTGTTCAGGTAAATCATCTTTGGTAGTAATCCAGGATGCTGTCCAATTTTTACCATAGTCAATATTTTTAGCTACCGTTTTGATTATACCTAATTCTGGTTTGCTCGTTTGATCCTGACAGCTCAACATTAAAAAAAGGAAAATAATGGGTATGTAAAATTTTATGTTCATTTTAGAAATAATAAAACAATGAATATCATAACCCTTTTAGTATATGTACATACTTTAAAAGTGTAAATGAATAGCGTTTAATACTTTTGCAATCAATAAAAAAATAAACCGCAACTGAAAAAACAATATTTTAATAAGTATCAAAAGATTATTTAACAATTACGGTTTATTAGGGTAAACTCAATCTAACTCAACTAACTCAACTAATTTATTTTTAATTTTTTACCAACCCGTAGTTTGCTTAAATCCAAATTCTTCAACCTGACCTTGTGGAACTCCTAATAAGGTTCTAATATTATCGTAAGCACCTACAGAAATTGTACCCTTTTCTGCTTTTTGTTGAATACCATGGGCTGTCATTACTTCAACAGCTTTACCTGTTCTAACCAAATCAAACCATCTATGGTTTTCGAAAGCCAATTCTCGTCTACGTTCATCTGCAATAGTTTGGTCTAAATCTACTAATTCAGCAGGACTCAAACTCGCATTTGTTAATGATCTAGCTCTTACTTGTGTAACTAACGCTGCCGCATCTCCACCTCCAACTTCGTTATAACATTCGGCTAACATTAATAAAGCATCCGCATATCTGAACATTGGAAAGTTTACGTTTTGAGTATTATTCCCTAAAGCTACAAACCCATAATTAAATTTGCTCATCCATGGTTCACCATTATAAAAAGAAATATTGTGTAAAAAACGAGCATCCGAAGAATCGTAAAGGTCTATCAAATCTTGAGTTGGCTGATTTTGACCAGCCCTAGTACCAGCAGGTCCATTTGCACCTAAGATATCGTTACCACTATTAAAAGGAACAAAACGAGAAACAAAATCTGATCCTTGACCTAAAGCAAATGCATATTGAATTTCGAAAACAGACTCACTGTTATTCTTATTATTTGGCGCAAAAACTCTAGAGTAATTTGATTGTAAGGCGTAACCTTCTCCTTGCATTTGTTCTAAAAGTGTTCTAGCTTCTCCAAACTCTTTTAATGCCATATGCATTTTTGCTTTCAACATTAATGCAGCTCCTTTAGTTGCTCTACCCGGATCTGTTGCCGATTTATTAGGAAGCAACGCAATAGCTGTTGTCATGTCTCCCATGATTTGTGTGTAGACTTGAGCAACAGGAACTCGATCTAAAAATTCACTGGCTAATATTTCGTCAGGTGAATCTCCCGCAGACAATACTAAAGGCGCATCACCATACAATTGAGCAAGGTTAAAATAAAACCAACTTCTTAAAAATAGGATTTCACCTCTTCGAATTTCCCTATTCTCTTCAACCGTAAAATCTACATTATCAATATTTTCTAAAGCGAAATTAGCTCTAGAAATACCAGAATATGCTGTATTCCAATATCCAGCAATATTAGGGTTAGCGGCTAACATTAAAAATTCATCTACTTGTTCGTTTGGAATTCCACCTCTATCGGCATTATTATATTGAAAAGAAGAATTATCAGATCTATTCTCTCCAAAACGCCAATGTTCATCATTCATTAAGCCTCTGTTAGTGTTGTAAATTGCACTTACAGCTTCATTTAATTGTTGTTCATTTTTATAGAATCCTTGAGGAGTTATAAAATCTTCTGGTGTTTCATCTAAAAATTCATCACATCCAATTAAACTTATGGCGATCAGAAATATATATAATTTATTTTTCATTGTATTTAGCTTTTAAAATGTTACGTTAACGCCTAATGTAATTACTCTCGCGATAGGATAAGATCCGTAGTTTACATTTCTAACTAATGCTGTATCACCAGATCTATTGATTTCGGGATTTCCTTTATCATATTCCGTAAATAAAAATGGATTTTGAATACTAGTATACAAACGAGCTCCTGCAAAAACATTACCAATGTCTGAGCCTTTTAAGTTGTAACCTAAAGTAATATTACGCACCCATAAATAGTCAGCATCATCTACCGATAAAGAGTTTGGCAAACGAAAGTTTGCTCTACTATTGTTACTTGCGGTACCTGGTATGGTAAAATCAGCAGGATTTTGACCTGGTCTCCAACGCTCTAATTGACGACGATCAACATTAAAAGCGCCACCATCTTGGTTACCATTATATTGGTTAGTGCCATTGAAAATCTGCTCACCTTTTGATCCTGCAAAAATGACACTCAAGTCGAGACTTTTATACTTAAAATTATGTACCATTCCATAAAGAAAATCAGGATTGGGATTGCCGATAATCAGAAAATCTTCTTCATCACCTAATACACCGTCTTCATTTCCATCTACATATTTTAAAGAACCTTCCAAAGCCCCTGGATATTTAGGTATATTCGGATCATCAATCTCTGCTTGCGTAAATAAGCCAGTCACTTGAAAACCTCTATATAAACCAACTTCTTCGCCGACCCGAGTTTCTGTAAATGCTCTGGCAATAGCTCCTGGTCTAATAAAACCAGACTCAGCTGCAAGATCTAAAACTTTACTTCTATTTTTGGTAATGTTGAAATTAGCGTTCCATTGAAAATCTTTTCCATTTAAAATATTTTTTAATGCTAATTCAATTTCAAAACCTTTATTTTGAATACTTCCTAGATTCGAAAGGATGCTTCCAAATCCCGAAGTTGACGGTAAAGGTAATCCTGCCAAAAAGCCTTCAGTTTCTATATCATAATAATCTGCAGAAATATATATTCTATCTTCAAACAAGCCTAAATCGACACCAAAATTGGTTTCTTTAGCCTCTTCCCAAGTTAATAATGCATTTGGCAATGAAGATAAAGCACTACCTGGTGCTAAATTATTACCGAATACATAATTTGGTCCTCCGTTAATTTGACCTTGTGCTGTGTAATTACCAATATTGGCATTACTACCACTTATACCATAACCTCCTTCAAACTTTAATTCAGAGATCACACCTTTAATATTTTCAAAAAATGGTTCATTAGAAACTCTCCAAGCACCAGCTACTGAAGGAAAATTTCCGTAACGTTGATCTGCTCCAAATACAGAAGAGCCGTCTCTTCGAATTGTACCTGTAACATAGTATTTATTTTTAAAAGAATAATCTACTCTTCCAATTAAAGAAACTAGTGAATTAGCACCTAATGTACCACCACCTGTAAAATTGGTTACATCGGCAGGATCAACATTATTAAATTTTGGTATTTGAATAGTTTCATCAATTAAATTTTTAGCATTTATGCTTGTATTTTCAAAATTACGATGCTCCATAGTAAAACCGGCCAGAGCATCTATACGATGATGTTCACCTAGTGTCGTTGAGTAACGTAACGTATTCTCCCAAACCCATGTAAAATTCGTTAACTCGTCAATACCAGCTCTTGCTTGCCTTGTACCCAAAAGATTAGGTGTAAGTGCACCATCTCCCGGGAAGTCTGAAGGCTCAAAAGAGGTATTTCTGCGATCTACATATTGTATAGACCCAAAAGTCTTAGCAGTTAATCCTTTCAAAATGTCAACCTCAACAAAAGCACTTGTTAATAATTGATTTGTTCTTCTATTATCAACTCTACCTTTTAATAAATAAACAGGATTTACATTATAAAAATCAATAATGCTACCTCTTGCAACATTAGTTAAAGTACCATCTTCTCTAAAAACTGGAGCAGAAGGATCAGTCCATCTCGACAACGGTACAGCGGAAAAGATACCAAAATTATTTGTCCCAGCATCTGTTCTTCCACCTGTTGCAAGTGTTTGTGTTGGTGCAAAATTTAAACCAAAACGAATATTATCTGTAACTTCAATATCCATGTTAGCTCTAATACTATATCTTTTAAAATTAGTACCCACTAGGGTACCATCTTGATTGGTGTAGTTTGACGAAACATTAAATTTAACTTTTTCAGTACCGCCATTTAAACCAATATTGTATTGTGATATGGGGGCGGATCTGGTTATTTCATTAAACCAATTTGTACCTGTTCCTAAATCACCAAGAGCAATTAATCTATTTTGTTCGTTACGCTCTCTTGGTCCTAAAGCACCAATACCTGCTAAACGATCATCAAACCATTCGATTCTGAATTGTCTAAGTTCTTCAGCATTTAAAACATCTGGCCGTTCAAAATCAGGTACTGTTTGAAAACCAGTTGAAGTACCAAAAGTAATAGTTGGCTTACCAGATTTTCCTCTTTTTGTGGTAATTACAATAACCCCATTCGAGGCTCGAGAACCGTATATTGCTTTTGACGACGCATCTTTCAAAACACTTATAGATTCAATTGAATTTGGATCTATAGCATTTAAGATAAAATTATCTCTTTGACTATCAACATTACCTAAAGGAACACCATCCACAACATATAAAGGTGCATTATTACCACCTGTGGAGCCTATACCCCTTATTAATATTTCTGGACCACTACCTGGTGCACCGTTTTGTCTTAACTGAACTCCAGAAACTTGGCCTGATAAAGAAGCTTCAATAGAATTTACAGGTAACTCAGCAATAGTTTCGCTACTTATACTAGATACAGCACCAGTTAAATCTTCTCGTTTACGTGTACCATAACCAATAATAACTACTTCATCTAAACTAGCTGCACTTTCTTCCAGTGTAATGTTTAAGTTTGTTTGTCCAGTATAAGCTACTTCTTTCGTTGCAAAACCTATATAAGATACAATTAAAGTAGCTGTTTGATTATTTACTGTCAAAGAAAATTTACCGTCAAAATCTGCGGTAACACCATTAGTAGTACCTTTTTCTATAACATTTGCTCCCGCTAGAGGAATTCCGTTTGCATCAGTAACAGATCCGTTTACTGTAAGCACCTGAGCAAAAGAAGTAAAAACACCTAGAAAGAAAAATAGAAAAATTGACACATAAGTTTTACTTATAGTACCAATTTTAAGTTTTTTAAGTTTTTTCATCATACGTTAGTTTTAGTTTTAATTAAAGTTAGTTTATGCAAAATTCCATGATTTAAAAAATGCAGTTAAAGCATTACCATGTAACAATGATAAAGCATTAAAAAAAACAATCTATCCTGTACAATGCTGTTCGAATGATAATAATATTATGAATTTTAATTATTTTTTATAAATTATTTAAAGTTATAAAGGTTAATTTTATAAAACAGTTTTAATTTATTTCTTGGAAAAATTAGCATCAAAATAAGCATTCCTGATAAAAAGTAAAAACTGAAATAAGCGATAACAACCTTAAATTATGAAGTTAAAATTAATTGTAACAATCATATCTTCCCTTTTTACGATTATTCTTTTTTCTCAGGAAAAAACAACAACGTATATTACAGAAACTAACATACATTATTATTCAAATACTGAGGCAAAAGAAAATTCCTATATGCAAGATATGTGTGTATTAGATTTTTATTATCCTAAAAACATCAAAAAATTCCCGACTATTATATGGTTCCATGGTGGTGGTTTAAAAAGTGGGAAAAGAGAAATTCCTGAGTATTTAAAAAATCAAGGTTTCGCTATTATTGGTGTAGGCTATAGATTATCACCTCAGGTTAAAGGAGTTGATTGTATTAAGGATGCCGCAGCTGCATTCGCTTGGGTGTATAATAATATTGATACATATGGAGGGGACAAATCGCAAATCTTTGTTTCAGGAATGTCTGCTGGAGGATACTTAACTTATATGATAGGGTTAGATAAAAAATATTTAGCCGCTCATGATATTGATGCTAATAAAATTGCAGGTTTAATTCCATTTTCTGGTCATACTATTACACATTTTACCATACGTGAAGAAATGGGAGTCAAAGGCACGCAGCCGATAATAGATGAAATGGCACCTCTTTTCTATGTTAGACCTAATTTACCTCCAATAGTAATTATTACTGGGGATAGAGAATTAGAAATGTTAGGCAGGTTCGAAGAAAACGCCTATATGATGAGAATGTTAAGGGTTGCTGGAAACAAAAATGTGAAATTATATGAATTAAATGGTAGTAACCATAGCCAAATGATGTATCCTGCATTACCCATTTTAGCACGAGAAGTTAAAGCTATGACCAAGGTGGTTACTGATAATTAATTAACTTTTGTTTCTCGATAATAATTTAAAACTAATTCTCAACTTTTGAGTCCAAATTGAGCACATAGTACAAAGTAAAATAATAAGTGCAGTGAGTGGCGTGATAAGTAAATGGTTGGCAATATTTTTATTGTTTCCAAAAAAATAATCCCACCAAATTAATTTTAAAACATTTGTTATATTCCTTTTTTTAACTAAAATACATTTAGCAAGAAAAATAAGCTGAGTTTTTTAATATCATGTTTCCTCCTAATTAGCGATACACCAAATCTTGAAAATCAGTAGCTTAAATGCTCACCCTAAATATGGCATTCAAGCAACATCTACAATTACTCAATGATTAAAGAAATATGATAGTTTTGATTTGGAGAACCTTAGCGTTATAACTATATCATAGATATTAGTAGAACAAATCATTGAGCTATTAGGCAAAGTGAAACTTCTAAAGAAACAAAAGGCACATATGTAGCATCTTGCGCAACGCTCAGATAAAATGTAATAATCTTTGATATGTTTGTTGATATTGAAGAGAAAGAATATGATAATCTAATAAGAAAAAAAAACACCACCGTGTTATTGAAAACTTCAAACAAGAACACAAAAAAGATTAGTTTCCAACTGCTACTTACTTAGGCTTGCCAGAGAAATTTATTTTTGAGCTCTCAAATCAAGAGCTAACAAGTATTCTATTACACAAAGGATAATCGCAACAATATGTGCATTGTTCGTGGTAATGTTAAAACTATGAATAAGTTAAATATTTCAAAAGTCAATGTAAATAAGGAAATACTATCTAATCCGTTTTGTGAAATTTTAAATATAATACTCGGGTCAAAATATTATGGTTTCTTAAATCTAGACTTAGTAGTGACCTCAAAAAAGGTGATACTTTGAAAATGCCCAAATTCCGAAATTATTGTAAAATATCGTCGTTTTCTCCTAGCTCCTAACTCTTTTCCTTACTTTACGAATTTCTCAACCATTTCAACAGTATTACCCCAAGCCACGATGGTGCGCCAATCGGTATTTCTTCTAAAAAATGAACAATTCATTAAACACTTATTAGGTACAGCTACTATAAATGATAAGATGATTTTTATTGATTTCTAGAAAATAGAGAAATAATAAACTTAGTTCAATTTTTAAAAAAGTTTTTTTTAAGTTCCAAGTAAACTAGGATCAACAATAAGAGTGCTAGCAAAAAAATCGATGTATAAGGATTTTTATTAATAAAATCCCCTATTAATTCTAGACAATTATCTATCATTCTTATTTCTTTAAAATTTTCAAATTAAAGATGAAATAATTCAAAGAAAGTTGCTTAATTTCTTGACCTTTTTTTAATTTTTCAAAAATTAATGACTTTTACTAAATTATAGTTAAAAATTAAATTTGATTCACAAAGATTTTTATTAGACCATGGTAGATCATTTATGGTCTATAGCTAAAAACAATTTTAATTCATTTTATAAATTAATCGCATTTTTTTTAGCTCTTTTGGCGTACACCATAAAATCAAAGATCTAATCGATACAGATTCTCCCTATTCCTTTACTTTTAGAGGCTTGAAAATTATACTCTAAATCAACCTTATGCTTTTCCTAATGATAGTTTTATTTAATGTTAGTAAATTCGAAGTATTAACTGTCGGATTTAATGGGAAGTTTAGATACTTAGTTCTTTTTTGTAAAGTTTGTATATTCATATGAGTTTTCCAAAATATATTTTGGACTATTGCCGATGAAAATATCAAAATATGCGGTATGAGTTGCTCCCATAATTATTAATACTCTATCTTTTTTTGTTAAAGGAATATCTGAAAAATTCGTATACATTCTCAAATTTCTTTTATAGAAATCTGCTATTATATCTGAGCCTTCAAAATTATCTTTGTTATGCATAGTTGCAAGATAATTATAAAGGTCAAATGTTTCCATTTTGTATTTAGTTGTGTTTATCTCAGTGAACTGTTTAAGTAATGGTTTATTATTTATAGCTTCATAACTATCCATAATATTTTGAACATATAGGCTATCGGAATAATTTTTATTAGCCATTTCAACAAGGCTAGGATAATCAAAGCCCATTGGATTATCAATTCCATATATTTTTTTTGTTCCACTCAAACGCGCTACTTCAAGTCCTATTACGTTCACTTCTTCAGAATAGTTAATTCGCTTACTTTGGTCAATTTTATATTGTTGATACGTTTCATTTATAAATTCTGTACTTTCAGGTGGAATTTCAACACATATTATAGTTGGATTGAACTTCACTAAACTGTTAACAATTTTTTTTATATCCGCCTTTACTTTAGGGTTATTTATATCTGTAATAGATGAATGAGCGTCAGTGCTTCCGCTTAAGTGAACTGAACCGAAATTTAAAATACGGATTTTCTCGGTATTGCTTTTTTCAGTTTCGCTATCATTTTTATCATCTACTTTTGATTCTGGACTACAAGCAAAAAGAGTAACCATAAAAATAGCAAGAATATTTTTTTTCATAAGTGATAGTTTTTTTTTGAATTAAGCATAACGATTTTGAGTAAGAAAAGTTTTGGGAAGCCGAATTTAGCATTTTTTTTTACAATTTTGTATGGCATTTTTTTATTGTTTAGTCAAAACGTATTTATCTCCATTGGGTTATTTCAGAATCAAAAATTTGTTTTCGAAACTATATTTCCAATTTTCGCTCAAAATTAAAGTCCAATCAAAATCTGCCGTCCATACACATTCATTTTCGAACAGAATAGAATTATTAATTAGAGAATAATTCCCACTACATATCGCAGGAAATTTTACAACATCGCTTTGGCCAAGGAAAATTCCGTTTTTAAAATCTAATTCGGCATTTGAAGTTTTTCCATTCCGTTCAAAAATTCCGGAATATTCTCCATTAATTTCAGATTGGAAATTTACATTCCCATTCTTCCCCTTTCTTAAAAACCTCTAGATAATTTAAAACAGTTAACTGCTTGGAAATATTCGTATTAATTGTTGCCGGATACCAAATACTAATGGGAATTGGTCTATTTATGAATTGATTGTTAAAGTCATTTTTAATTTGATAAGTTCTCGTACTATCAATAGCTGTATAGTGCTTGAAACCTACTTTAAACTTTCCGTTATTTAGGTGTATATCTTTTAAGGATGTCTGTCCATACGATATTGTAGCTAGAACAAAACAAGTTATAAATACTTGTAATCGCATTATTTTTGAATAAGTGTTCATATTATAGATGCAATAGTTTGATAACTGTTACAGGTCCTTTTTCAAACTTGTAAATAAAATGTTTATTTAATAGTTCTGGTTTTGGAAGTTGGGATTTTTCCACGAAAGAATTGCATGAAAAAATTATAATACATAATTCTAAAAACTTTCTGAGTTTTTAATAATAAATTACATCGTGCTTTACAGGAAAATGTTATTTATTTCTTATTTGTAGTTCATAATAAAAAATCACAGTTTCTATAGATTATTTATTTTATCTATTGATTTAGAGCAGTTTAAAATTCAGACTTCCATATTCTTAATCATTCATCTTTAGAATATTCCAAAATATCTCCAGGTTGACATTCCAATGCCTCACAAACAGCTTCAAGCGTACTAAACCGAATTGCTTTCACTTTTCCAGTTTTGAGCTTTGACAGATTCGCCAGTGTAATATTTACGGTTTCTGATAGTTCGTTCAATGACATTTTACGTGTTGCCATCATCACATCAAGGTTTACAATAATTGCCATAGTTTATACTGTTTCTTCTAATTCTTCTTGATATTCAACTCCTTTTGAAAAAATAATCGCTATAACATAAATTACAGCCGCCATTAAAATAAAGGCTTGACTATCTGCCCAAAACTGGTCTAATGTGTCAATACTATATCCACGCTTTTGCAAATATTTTGCGCTCTGTTGTGCTATATAGCTTAATAGTCCAATTGAAAATGTAATGTAACTAATACGTGAAATCTGTTTTGAAACGAAACTGTTGAATGGTTTTGATAAATCAATTTTGGTTACTAAAATGATTACCACGTAGAATAAGTATGCTTTCAGAATCGAGATGAACAATATAAAACTGTACATACTGAAGAATGCCCATTTGCTACGATTATACATATCGCTTAAGTCCAATTTTGTATAAAGGTTTTGGACAAATTCAGGATTGTACAGGCTGAAAAAGAAATTTACGATCAAGCCTCCAGTTTCAATACATAAGCCGACGAAAATGATCCAAGCAACAATTCTTAGGCCTTTAAATATGAGGTCATTTGTTTTTGACATAATTGTTTTAATTAATAATTACGATACAAACATAGATAAATTTTTATTTTTAAACAATAAAAATATAATTTTTATAGATAAAAATTTGAATAAAAATGATTTGCTCAAATAATCCTATTTCAACAACTCTACTATTGAGCTATTTTTTTGCTTTAAGGCTGTATCAATTGGCTTTACACCATTATTATTAGCTATTGAAATATCGGCTTTAGCTTTAATGAGAAGTACTACTGTTTCTTTTTGTTTGTTTTCTACTGCGTGATGAATAGCGGTAAAGCCTGAACCGTTTTGGGCATTTATATCTGCGCCATTATCTAGTAGTAGCTGCACAATTTCCATATGCCCGTTAATTGCGGCCCAATTCAACGGTAGACGACCAGATTTACTTTTGCGATTATCTAAAGAATTTACATTCCCTCCTTTTTTAATTGATTCTTTTGCTTTTTTAAAATTTCCTGAAATACAGGCGTCCCATAAATCTTCCTGCTCCTTACTAACAATATTAGGGAATTCAATTGCTGGTAATTCTAACCTATCTGGAAAGTCAACTTTATTCCCTTTTATAAAATTCTCAACCATATTTAAGAAGGATGGATTGTACTTATATAATTCGCGTAAAGCTCCATGGGTTCCCTCTATAACTTCTATTAGATGTCCACTTTTTAAAGTTGATAAAACATCATAAGCATTTTCAATGGGCGTAGAAGTATCCCAAGTGCCGTGAACTAATAAAATTGGAATGGTAGATACTACATTTTTTCTAAAAGAGTTTTCTAATTTTTTTTCATTCCAAAAACCCTCACCCAATGTGTATAAGATATTAATATCACCTAAAATCTGTGAAGCTGTATCATTTTCAATTTTTAACCTACGTTCGTCACTTACTCCAGAAGCAAAATCCATGGCAATACCCATAAGGTTTGGAGCTGAAACACTATGTCTATTTAAAGCTACTTTTGCTGGAAGTGTAAAATCACCATTATACATGTCTAAAATAAAATTTGGCCAATCTAACGGACTATTTCTTTTTCCAGCACTCTCCATAATGACTGCTTGAACAGCCATTTTATCAACTAAAACCTTTATTTTTTGATTATCTACTATCAATGTGACTTCTTTTGGTTTTTTTTCAACTTCAGATATTATTTGCTCTAATGCAGAAATAAGACCTCCTTTTGGGATTTTCCCTTTATAATATTGATTGTTTTCGACTTTTTCGGCAATTCTTCTTAATACATTAAGATTGCCTGATGGCAAATCCCATGTGTGATCTGGCCCTTCAATACCATGGAACATTGCACGTTCAATGGCATTGGGAAATTTTCTAAGAGTATGTAACCCTAAATGAGAGCCATAACTCCCACCTACAAGTATAATTTTTTCATACTTAAAAGCTTTTCTCAAGTCATTAATATCTGAGGCACTTTCATCAGTAGTATAAGCAGAAATGTCAACACCCTTATCTTTCCAAAAATTACTACATTCACTTAATGTTATACTTAAGACATTTTGTATATTACTTCGTGATAATGTTTCATTAAGAGGTATAACTGCATTGGCTTCACATTCTAAACTTGGAATAGAGTTTCCAACACCTCTTTGATCAAAAATAATGACATCAGCAAAACTACTATAAAAGCTTACCTCATTAAACAACCCTTCATAATGCAATATGTTTATATAAGATTTACCTGGCCCTCCTGCTAAATAGAATATTGGAGTTGCAGGGTTTTTTGATTTTGATTTAATACGGTAATAAGCTATAGCTATGGTTCTTCCATAGTCAATTTCTCTGTTTTCCGGTACATAAAACATCCCAGACTCAACAATCAATGTTTGGTTGTTTTCTGAAGTTATTGTTTTCGTTTGTGAGGTTAACTGGTATCGCTTGTCCCTTTCTTGTGAAAAAGATAATTGAGTTAGAAATAGTATAGCAATACTCATTTGTATTACAATTGAATTGGTTCTCATATTTATTGCTTTTTGTTATTGTTAAAAAAATAATTAATACCAATACTAGCCGTTAAATAATGATTAGTTTCATGCGTTGCATTTGGCATATAGAAAAATTGCCATTTAAGATTTTGAAGATTTTTATCTTTTAAAATATCAACCGTTAAATTGAAGGCGCTTTTCATTTTATCAACTTCAGCTTCACCCATACTCATAAAGAGATTGGAACTCAAATTTGGGTTCTCTGCCACATATTTTTCAAAACGCTTAACAAACCTATTATCTTCTCTCCAAAGTGCAGGACTTAATGCGATTCTTGTCTCCAAAAGGTTAGTTTTAACCATAAGTGAATACATTACAAATAAGCCTTCCCTAGAGTGCCCTATAATAGTTCTTTTAGTATTGGTGTTGTAGTTCTTCTCAATAAATGGTATCACTTCCGTTTCAATATATTTTAGAAAGTTATCTGCTTTACCAAGAGAAGAATCAATTTGATCTAAATCTTGTTTTAAGAAAGGTGGTGTTAAATCGCGTTGTCTTGTTTTTTGGTCAATGCCTGTTATTCCTACAACGATGACTTCTGAAATATTGCCAACACGATTAAGCAAGTCCGTATCATTTGCGACAGTATATGTAAGAGAATTTCCACCAAGTACATACACTACAGGATATTTTTTATCCTTTTTGTAGTTTTCAGGCTTTTTTATAATTAATTCTCTTTTTTCGAGAAGTACTTTTGATTCTATTATAACTGTGTCATAAGTTGGTGGTGTATTTGATGTATCCACCAAGATAAGGGTTACCATGACCGATATGAATGATGATAGTATCACAAACAGTATCGTATAAATTATCCTTTTTTTCATTTATAATAAGTTTTAAAATACAAACTTAATATAGCTTCAATAAGAAAAGAATAAACATACCCTGTCATTCATACGACACTTATATGCCAGATCAATATTTAAAATAAATTTGGGATAATTGAAGTTAATTTGGATGAAGAATATTTAAGACTTTTAGCTATTTTTAAAACTATTAAAACATCAATAAGACTTAATGCTAGATATACTAATATCGGTGTCGGTAATAATTGTCCTACAACAGATTGACCACCAAATAAACTGATAACAGAAGGGGTCAATAAGGCTATTGAAGAGCTCACAATAATCCAAACTACTTGAAAACTCAATATTTTTTTACAGATTAAGTTTGCTGTATTTGACCATTTCCATTTTTTCCAAATGAAAATTACTGGTATCAAAAAAATAACAGGAAATATAAAGACCAAAAAATTTAAAATTATAAATCTATTTAATTTTGTATTCTCTTCAATCTGAAAGCTTGAATTGTTATCAGACTCAGCGTTAAAATCATCTACAGAAATGTTTAATCCTTCCAACAGTTTTCTTGCAGTATAAGGTCTTGGTTTTACCTGATCTTTTTCAATACGTTGTATGGTTCTTATCGAAATTCCTGAAGCCTCTGATAATTCCTCTTGCGACATTTTTCGCTCTTCGCGCAACCGAGGAAGTTTATCATTAAGTTTCATATGGCCTTGATTTTAAAATTAAAAAGATTCAGTTATCAGTATTTTTAGCTAAATATATCCAATATTAACAAATTCCAATTATCGATTAGAGGCAATTAGCAGTAATAAACGTAAAATTTATCTCAATTATTACTAGTAAATGTTTCTTGAGGTTTAAGATTTTTTTGTCTAAAATAAATAATACTTCTGTTGACTAAACATTTAAATAATTCAATAGAAGATAGAGCTAACCACTTTTAAAATTCTCGAAATTAGTGTGGCAAAACTATTTTGCCATGTTTTTAAACTATCTAAAATATTGACTGAACTCAATACACCCTGTTACTTTTTACTTTAGCCGCCGCATTACGTGTTTGTGCATGATTCATTTTTGTGTTTTAAGCAACTATTTCAGCAAATACGAAACAGATAGAATTCCGCGTGAATCTTGGCAAGTAGGGCTGTAATAACAATTGATTTTATACGGCAACCGCTTTTATCCTCCTATTTTTAGGTAATCCGTCCATTTTCTAATTCCGACTGATGCTGATATTTCTGCGTTATTTTGAT
>CAXBCN010000007.1:0-117119 GCA_963974535.1 uncultured Cellulophaga sp. | reverse complement strand
CCTGCCAGGCAAGCGCTCTAGCCAGCTGAGCTAATCCCCCTAAAAACTTTTCAAAGAAAGTCTATTTTTACTAGGTAGTAAAATTTTTATCAATCTTTCTTGACATTTAATACCAATACAGGAACTGCCGAATAAAATTCTGATTTAGAAATGGTATTTTTTTCCCAAAGCTTTTTAAAGAAGCCTCTTTTTCTTCTAAAAACACATAACAAATCAGGATGCTGCGCCTGAAAATGCTCTAAAACTCCTAAATAGGTCGTAGCATTTTGGGTAAGAGTTAGTTGCTCACTAATGTCCATTAATGCGGTATTTATTTTTAAATCATCATCAGTGTAGCCTGGGGTTTTAACCAATAACAAATTAACTTTTGAATTAAATTTTTTCTTAATGACTACCAGCGGATCTAAAATTCTTTTTCTTTTTAAAACGCCCGACTTAAATGCTGTTAAAATAGTTTTATAAGGCGTAAAAATAGTTCCTTTAGGTACTATTAAGCTAGGTATATTCGTTTGTTTGATGATTTTTCCTGAAGTATTTCCTAAATACAAGGATTCATTTATGTCGTTACTTTTTGGGGAAAGAATAATCAAGTCTATCCCTAACTCTTTATTGATGTCTTTTAATCCGCTAATGATATCTCCATTATAGGTCGCGATTTTTATCTTTAAATCTTTTGCATCAACCTTAGATATAATTTCTTTTAATCGTTCTATACTGCTTTCAGTTACTTTTTCTGCTACATTTCCAAGACTACCTGTTTTAGCCGAAACACTAAAAACTTCCATCACATAAAGTGCTGCTGAAAAATGGGATGCAAATTCTACTGCGTATTGCAATGTTTCATGAGAATCTGGAGAAGTACCTATAGGAACCAATATGTTTTTCATAACGAGATTTTATGATTTAAAGATTAAATTTACACTAAAAAATTAAATGATTCGAGCTGCAAAGATATCAGAAATTACCGATATTCTTACTATTACCAAAGCCTGTGCTAAAAAAATGGCAAATGCTGGTATTTACCAATGGAACGAACAGTACCCCTCACAAATTGTATTTGAAAAAGATCTTGAACGAAACGAGTTATTTGTGTTCGAAAAAAACACAAAAATTATAGGCCTTATTGTTATTTCTACATTTATGGATAAAGAATATGAAGCCGTAAAATGGTTGCCTTCCAAGGGAAAGGCTATTTATATTCACAGACTTGCCGTACACCCCGATTTTCAGTCCCAAGGATATGCTCAGCAATTAATGAATTTTGCAGAAAATTATGCTCGAGAAAACAGTTTTGATTCAGTGCGATTAGATACTTTTAGTGAAAATATAAAAAATCAACAATTTTATACGCATAGAGGCTATCAAAAATTGGGGGCTATTTATTTTCCTCGGCAAAGTGAATCCCCTTTTTATTGTTATGAATTATTAGTTTAAACCTAATTGCCCGTTGAAGAATTCTATCACTTTTAAAAACATCAATAAATTAGCTATTCCAGCCACGATTGCCGGTATTGCAGAACCTTTACTTTCGTTAACCGATACCGCAATCGTTGGTAATATCGAAATTGATGGTATCGAATCTCTGGCTGCTGCGGGTATTGTAGGGTCGTTTTTATCTATGTTAATATGGGTGTTGGGGCAAACACGAAGTGCTATTTCAACTATTATTTCACAGTATTTAGGCGCTGGCAATATCAATGAAGTGAAGGCATTACCCGCACAAGCAATTTTTTTAAACATCAGTTTAAGTATTGTTATTTTATTGTCCACCATTTTTATCATAGAGGATATTTTTCGACTTTTAAATGCTTCAGGTAAAATTTTAGAGTTTTGTATAGCCTACTATGCTATTCGGGTTTGGGGTTTTCCCTTAACGCTTTTTACATTCGCCGTCATGGGGATTTTTAGAGGATTGCAAAACACTTATTATCCTATGCTTATTGCCATTACTGGTGCTGTTTTAAATGTTGTTTTAGACTTTATCTTCGTTTTCGGAGTTGATGGTTTTATTGATCCTATGAATCTTGAAGGCGCGGCATGGGCAAGCTTAATTGCACAAGCGGTTATGGCCATCATGGCCTTTATTCTTTTGTTAACCAAAACCTCTATCCCTCTAAAATTAAAATTCCCTTTGCATCCAGAATTAAAACGACTTATTTTTATGAGTCTTAATTTATTTGTTCGTGCCATTGCCTTAAATACGGCTTTAATTTTAGCCGTTAGGGAAGCCACTGCTTTAGGGGATCGCTATATTGGTGCTCATACCATTGCCATAAATTTATGGCTTTTTTCTGCCTTTTTTATTGATGGCTATTCCGCAGCTGGGAATAGTATAAGTGGTCGACTCTTAGGGGCAAAAGATTATAAAGGGCTGCATCTTTTAACCAAAAAAATATTGACGTATGGCTTACTGGTCAGTTTTGTATTAATGCTTGTTGGATTTATATTTTACAAGCCCATTGGTCACATATTCTCGAATGATATCCCTGTTTTGAATGCTTTTTATAGTGTCTTTTTTATCGTGATCATTGGCCTGCCTATAAATGCTGTTGCCTTTATTTATGACGGAATATTTAAAGGTTTAGGAGAGATGAAATATTTGAGAAACACCCTTCTTTGGGCAACCTTTTTAGGTTTTGTACCGACCTTGTTTATAGCGCTGCATTTTAAATTAGAACTAGTGGGTATTTGGATGGCATTTACCGTTTGGATGCTCATTCGCGGCGGTTCATTAGTACTAGAATTTAGAAGAAAATTTAGGCCTATGATGTAGACATCGTACATAAAAATAGCCTATGTAAAGGCCTTTTATGGCTTAAAAAATGTACTTTTGACGCAAATTAAAGAACATGACTACATCAAGAGAAAACGGGAGTCTTTATACCCAAATTAATCAAAAAATAGCGACCATAGCATTTGGTCATCCTGCTAGTAACTCGTTTGTTATTGAATTATTAGATCGATTGGCCGCTGAATTTGATAGGCTTTCAGAAAATGATGCGGTGACCATCATTGTTTTAAAATCGGAAGGTCATAAAGCTTTCTGTGCTGGTGCTTCTTTTGATGAATTGGTTGCGGTCTCGACCTTAGAGGAAGGTAAAATTTTCTTTAATGGATTTGCTAAAGTTATTAATGCTATGCGAAACTGTAAAAAAGTCATCATCGGTCGTGTTCAGGGAAAGGCCGTGGGCGGTGGTGTTGGTTTAATTTCTGCTTGTGATTATGTTTTTGCAACCGAGAGTGCTTCTATTCGCCTATCAGAATTAACCATTGGAATTGCCCCTTTTGTTATTGCACCTGCTGTTCAGCGCAAGGTAGGAACTGCTGGTTTGGCTGAGCTTTCTCTGAGTCCGACAGAATGGAAAACAGCCTATTGGGCAAAAGAAAAAGGACTTTATGCTAAGGTTTTTGAAACATGGAGTGACCTAGATAAAGATTTAGAATTTTTTGCTGCAAACCTAGCGAACTACAATCCACAGGCACTTATGGATTGGAAAAAAATACTTTGGGAAAATACAGAACATTGGGCAACATTATTACCAGAAAGAGCTGCCATTACTGGAAAATTAGCCTTGTCTGAATTCACTAAAAATGCCCTGTCAAAATTTAAAAAGTAATATCTTCAGGAGATTTTCGTTATTCTAATTCAATACGTAATGATGAAAATTTTGCATTTTTTAAATAGTAGTACTTTTTTTGCGATAGCCTTGCTTGCTGTCGGCATGATTTATTTTATAAACCGCTATAGAGGTCAGAAGAAGTACAGAAGAAAATAATTCTTGTGTCTACTGTTGTTTTATAACTGACAACCTGCGATTTGAAGGCCAACAAGCTTGGTAGTTGTCACACTAAAGAAATGAAAAAGAACTAAAACCCATGACATTTTAGGTTTTTCAACGAGCTGATGCCTTGGTTTAAATTGCTGTACCTTTCCTTAACCTCTACCAAAGTTATTTAGGCAATACGCTTTATTGCGTTTTCTGCTCTTAAACTAAGGCAAAAATGATACTTTTGTACTTGAAAAGTGATAACGCCGATTGGTGTTTTTTAAGACTGTAGGTATGAGTAATATTAGAATTACAAAGCAATTTAATTTTGAAACTGGTCATGCACTATTTGGCTACGATGGTAAGTGCAGAAATGTACACGGCCACAGTTACAAACTTTCGGTAACAGTTATTGGTCAGCCGATAATAGATACAAAGCATGTAAAATTAGGAATGGTGATTGATTTTGGCGATCTAAAAAAAATTGTCAAGGAAGAAATTGTTGATCAGTTTGATCATGCTACGGTGTTTAATAAAAATACCCCTCATGTTGAACTCGCTCAAGAATTAACCGATCGCGGTCATGAAGTTATTTTAGCCAATTACCAGCCCACAAGTGAAAATATGGTCATCGATTTTGCCGCTCGAATTAAAGCGCGCTTACCTAAAAATATTGAATTACATTCCTTAAAATTGCAGGAAACTGAAACTTCTTTTGCGGAATGGTATGCGAGTGATAATATGCTTTAACTTCTTGAGATATTCACTTCGCTCAGCACAAGCGGGGATGATTAATTTATAATCCTTTAAAAATGCAATCCATACAAATACCAGAAGGTAAAAAAGTATACTTCTCTAGTGACAACCACTTGGGAGCGCCTACTATGGAACAAAGCTATCCGCGCGAAAAGAAATTTATAGCTTGGCTAGATGAAGTTAAAAAAGATGCCGCTGCTATTTTTTTATTAGGTGATTTGTTCGATTTTTGGATTGAATATAAAACGGTAGTCCCAAAAGGGTTTACTAGAACTTTAGGGAAATTAGCAGAAATAGCCGATTCAGGCATTCCCATTTATTTTTTTGTTGGCAATCATGATTTATGGATGAATGGTTATTTTGAAGAAGAATTGGGCATCCCTGTTTTTCACGAAGCTCAGCAATTTAAATTTATTAGGGGCACAGCGCAGCGTAGTAGTGAAAAAACTTTTTTTATTGGTCACGGTGATGGCCTAGGCCCTAATGACAAGGGCTATAAGCGCATGAAGAAGGTATTTGTACATCCACTTTCTAAATGGCTTTTTCGATGGTTACATCCTGATTTAGGCGTTCGCTTAGGGCAATATTTATCGGTAAAAAATAAATTAATTTCTGGCGAGGAAGACGCTAAATTTTTAGGAGAACAAAACGAGTGGCTCGTACAATATGCCAAACGAAAGCTAGAAACGAAACACTACGATTATTTTGTTTTCGGTCACCGGCATTTACCTCTTGAAATAGCATTAAATGAAAGGGCCACTTATATCAATTTAGGAGATTGGATTGGGCATTATACCTATGGCGTTTTTGATGGGGAAAAGTTGAATTTAGAAGTGTATAAGGGTTAATTAAGACCCTTCTCTTTCATGTTCCTCCACGTCTTTTTGTAAATCTAACCTTCTAAAGGTTGGAGACACTAATGCTGTTGTCCCAACTGTTAAAATAGTCATTACACCACCAAATACTACTGCGGTAACTGTACCCATTACTTTCGCGGTGAGGCCACTTTCAAAAGCACCCAATTCGTTACTAGATCCCACAAAGATAGAATTTACAGAAGCTACCCGACCACGCATATGATCTGGTGTTTTTAACTGTAAAATTGTCTGGCGCACGATCATTGAAATACCGTCTAAAGCTCCACTTACAAACAAAGCAGCAACAGATAACCAAAAATAAGTAGACAAACCAAAAACAATCATACAAACACCAAAACCGAAGATAGCCCACAACAGTTTTTTACCTGCGTTTTTATGGAGCGGAAAACGGGTTGAAGCTAACATCATAATCGCTGCACCCACAGCTGGTGCTGCCCTTAGTATTCCAAAACCTTCAGCACCAACCTTTAAAATGTCTTGTGCAAAAATAGGCAATAAGGCCACTGCGCCACCAAACAAAACCGCCACCATATCTAAGGTTAAGGCACCAAAAACAGCTTTAGTACTGAACACAAATTTTAGCCCCTCTTTTAAACTTTGAAGAACAGGTTCTCCAATTTTCGGATTTAAAATTGGTTTTTTTTCTATTTTGAAAAGCGTAAGTAATGCAATTATAGAAAACCCAACAATGACACACATAGACCAATGCACTCCAATTAAACTGATAGAAAACCCTGCTAAAGCCGGCCCTAAAACAGAGGCAAATTGCCAAGTAGAACTGCTCCATGTAGCTGCATTGGGGTATGTTTTTTTGGGTACAATTAAAGCCACTAAAGAGAAAATTGTAGGGCCAATAAAAGACCGGACGATTCCGCCTAGAAACACTAAAAAGTAGATAGAGTACAAGATTGTTCTTGTTTCTAAATCTGCAACCAAGGAGGGTATTGTTATAACAAACAATCCAATACTAATGACTGAAAATCCTAAAATACATTTGATTAAAAGACTTCGCTTTTCTTTTTGATCGACAATATGCCCAGCAAATAAAGCCATCCCAACCGCCGGAATTACTTCCATTAAGCCAATAATACCCAAAGAAAGTGGGTCTTTTGTTAGTGAATATACTTGCCACTCAATGACAATAAACTGCATAGACCAGGCAAATACTATCGCAAACCTAACCACTAAAAATATATTGAATTCTTTAAACCGTAACGCCGCGTAAGGATCCATAAAAATTTATCAAAAAATAAAGTTCAAAGGTAAGTAACTGCTGTTTCTGTTGTATAGAAATTTTTATTTTAAATGTTGAAGTGACTTTTTATTAAATTTTTCTAGCGCAAAATGTATCACTATCCTTTCCATAGAAAAAGACCTTTAAGAGTTATTACCGACAATATATAACTGACTTAAAGGTGATCGTTTAAGGTAGGGTGTCAAGAGTTAAACTAGGTTATCATCTTCTTTATAAAGACAGGCTTTCACATTTAAAAAATCTTCTTCATTGTCTGCAATAGTCATCAAAATATCATTACTTATTACTACTGTTGAACCTCCTGGACGAATATATTCTTTACCTCTTTTTATCATGACAATAAAAGCCGATTTTGGAAAATTTAAATCCACAATTCTCTTATTTGCCGCATGCGAGTTTGGTAAAATTTCAAATTCTTGTAAAGATGATTTAGGAAGTTCTAAAGTTAATTGATCTAATTCTGTTAATTTCTTTTTATCCTCAGGTAAGCCCACATTCAACCATTTTGCAACAATCGACAAGGTCGTTCCTTGAAAAAGTACAGAGGTCACTGAAATAAAAAACACAATATTAAAAATCATATTTGCCTTTTCGATTCCTGCTAATAGCGGGTATGTAGCAAATACTATAGGAACAGCACCACGTAAACCAACCCAGGAGATATAAAACTTCCTTCTTAGTTTCATTTTAAAAAATAGTAAACTAAGAAAAACACCTATAGGCCTAGCGACCATAATAAGGAACGTTGAAATAAGAATTCCAATGCCTATATATGGCACAATTTGAGAAGGAAAAACAAGCAAGCCTAGGGTAAGGAATAAAACAATTTGCATCAACCAAGCCAAACCATCAAAAACCTTTAAAATGGTTATTTTGTGAATCAAATTCTGATTCCCTAAATAAACCGCACAAATGTAAATAGCAAGAAAGCCGTTACCACCAACAAAATCAGTAGCAGAAAATGTAATAAACATTAATGCAATAGCCAATACAGGATAAAGACCTTCAACATCGAGCTTTAGTTTGTTAATGATGAACTTACTTAGTATTCCAAAACCAAAACCGGCAATACCACCCAAAATCATCTGTTGAAAAAATAGTGGTATTATAGATACGAAACTTTGATCTTGATTGATGACCAAAGTTAAAAAAGCAATAGTCAATACATAAGCCATTGGATCATTACTTCCACTTTCTAGCTCCAAAGTAGGTCTTAGGTTAGCCTTTAGGGCAAGGCTTTTTGATCGTAGAATTGAAAATACAGCGGCTGCATCTGTGGAAGACACAATAGATCCTAATAAAAGGCCTTCGTAAATCGTAAAATCTGTAATAAGCCAAACAAAAATACCAACCGATAGTGCTGTAAATAAAACGCCTAAGGTTGACAGGGCAATACCTTCTTTAAGCACAGGTTTTATGGAAGACCAATTGGTGTCAAGCCCCCCTGAAAACAAAATAAAATTAAGCGAAACGATACCAATAAATTGCGCAAGTTTTGGATCGTTGAAATTAATACCGCCAATACCGTCAGAACCTGCCAACATTCCAATTGCCAAAAACAGCAGTAAAATGGGAACTCCAAATTTATGTGACGTTTTACTTGCTATTATACTTGCAAGGAGTAATAAAGATCCTATGAATAGAATGTTTTCAATTGTTAAGTTCATTTCCTAATTTCACATGTTTTGTTTGTTCAAAATTGTAGTTTATAAACTTCAAAGTGTTCTTTGTTTAGACTGCCTTTTCAAAATAAAACTTAGACCCTAATATCCTTAAGCTTCAACTGCAAACTTATATTCCCCTTCCACTCGTTTTCATCAATGGTAAAAACAGCACTAAAAGGCTTTTGACTGGTGATATGGGGTAATTTATCGCCTAAATTAAAACCAATGGCATTGATGGGGCCATAATCGTTTTGAGAAACAGCACATTTTAAATGCTTTTCTTCTAGTCCTACTCCTTTTGCGTAGCCAGAATCTTTAATATTTTCGGCCATAAAAACAGGCGACATATTCCCCGGCCCAAAAGGTGCAAATTGGTTGATAATCCGCATTAATTTGGGGTTGATGTCTTTCAGCTCAATGAGGGTATCCACCAAAATTTCAGGAATGAGCAAGTTTGGGTCTATGGTTTCAGAGACGACCTTCTCGAACTGCCTTTTAAAACCTGCATATTGATTTTCCAAAAGTGTGAGTCCGGCGGCATATTTATGTCCGCCAAATTGTTCAATATATTCGGCACAGCCTTCTAGAGCATTATACACATCAAAGCCTTTTACGGAGCGTGCCGAAGCGGCTAATTTATCACCACTTTTTGTAAAAACAAGGGTGGGTCGGTAGTAGGTTTCAGTTAAGCGTGAGGCTACAATACCGATAACACCTTTGTGCCATGTATCTTTATACACTACCGATGTAAAGCCTTTTTCTTCATTATGGGCTGTAATTTGAGTTAGAGCTTCTTGGGTAATTTCTTGATCTAAACCACGCCGATCCATATTAAATTTCTCAATTTCTGAGGCCAGTTTTTTGGCCTTTTCTGGATCTGTTTCAGTGAGCAGATTTACAGCATATTGGCCGTGTTCCATTCGCCCTGCGGCATTGATTCTGGGAGCGATGATAAAAACAACATCGGTGATGGTGAGTTCTGCTTTTTTTATTTCGTTGATAATGGCCTTAAAACCTGCTCTTGGATTGCTGTTTATCACTTTTAACCCATGGTAGGCCAACACTCTGTTTTCTCCGGTTATGGGTACAATATCAGCAGCAATAGCCGTTGCTACCAAGTCTAAATACGGAATTAAATCGGCAAGGGTTTCTCCGTTTCTACCGCCTAAAGCTTGTATTAATTTAAACCCTACGCCGCAACCGCACAATTCATCATAAGGATAGGTGCAATCGCTTCTTTTTGGATCTAATACAGCAATGGCATCGGGTAAAGCATCACCAGGACGGTGGTGATCACAAATAATAAAGTCGATATTTTTTTCTTTGGCATAGGCTACCTTTTCAATCGCCTTTACGCCACAATCAAGGGCAATGATTAATGAAAAATTATTGTCTTCAGCAAAGTCAATACCTTGGTATGATACCCCGTAGCCTTCTGAATATCGGTCTGGTATATAGGTGGCTACATTGGGATAATAAGTCAATAAATAAGAAGAAACCAAGGCCACAGCCGTTGTGCCATCTACATCATAATCCCCAAAAACTAAGATATTTTCTCCTGCCGCAATCGCGTTTTCAATGCGAGCTACAGCAATATCCATGTCTTTCATCAAAAAAGGATCATGCAAATGACCTAGTTCTGGTCTGAAAAATAGTTTTGCTTCTTCAAAAGTAGTAATGCCTCGTTGTACTAATAATTGCGCTATCAATGGATCAACTCCCAAAGCTTTCTCGAGGATTTTGACTTTTTCTTCTTCAGGTTTTGCCTTTATGGTCCAGCGCATTTAGTTGATATCTAATGTAATAGCTTAAAATTGAATTTATCAGTTCGAGTGATTTTTGGAACTTGAATTCCTTTATTTTCTGCCTCAAAGTGTGAATTGCACGTACTTGAACTTGCTTGAACTTTATTATTTTTTATGATGAAAAAATGTCTTAATGTCAAGCTCGGCAAACTGCCGAAACATTTCCATAACGCCACAATATTTTTCTATAGACAAGTCAACCGCTCTTTGCAGTTTATCTTCGTTTAAATTTGTGCCATGAAAGTGATATTCAATCACCACTTTATCGTAAAATTTTGGATGTTCATCTGTTAAGTTTGCTATCGTTTCAATATGAAATTCATCGACATCTAACTTCATTTTTTTGATTAACGCAGCCACATCTAAGCCCGAACAGCCTGCCAGTGAAGAAAGCATTAAGGCTTTAGGTCTAAAACCTTGTCCGTCACCACCATCTTCTTTCGCGATATCTATTTTTAAACTATGACCTGAAGGGTTGTTGCTTTCAAAGGTCATGTTCCCCAACCATTTGGTTGAAATATGATTTGTTGTACTCATAATTTTTCGTTTCTTGTAAAGGATTTCAATTCTCAAAAATACAAAACTAAAAGCATTATGCCTCTTGTACAACCACTTGATTCTAATCATGATTCTGAAACAAAAAAACTCGCTGAATTTTTTAATGAAACTTTAGGGTTTTGTCCTAATTCGGTCTTAACAATGCAACACAGACCTGGGATTTCAAAAGCATTTATTAATTTGAATAAAGCGGTCATGACGAATGAAGGTCGGGTTACTTCTGCTTTAAAACGAATGATTGCTTGGGTAAGCAGTAATGCCACTGGTTGCCGTTATTGTCAAGCACATGCTATTCGCGCAGCAGAACGCTACGGTGCCGCACAAGAACAACTAGATAATATTTGGGAATATAGAACTCATCCTGCCTTTTCTGAAGCTGAACGTGCCGCATTAGATTTTTCCTTGCAGGCGTCACAAGTGCCAAATGGTGTGGATGCAGAAATTAAAGAACGTTTGTACAGGTATTGGAATGAAGGTGAAATTGTAGAAATGTTAGGCGTTATTTCGTTGTTTGGGTATTTAAACCGATGGAATGATTCTATGGGGACTTCTATAGAAGATGGTGCTGTAGACAGTGGTGACCAATATTTAGGAAAACATGGCTGGGAGAAAGGGAAGCATGATGGTTCAAGGTATTAATTGCTTTGTTCATCATCAAATTAGAAAAGTTTTCAATAAATAAATGGTTAGTATTCCCCAAAATGTACCTGTTGCCATACTTAAAATGGCCAATACAATAGCGTGAGGCATCCATTTTTTCTCGTAAGCCGCTGTTACTGCTGGTGCGGTAGCAATACCACCAACATTGGCCATACTCGCAATAGGCACCCAAGCCATATTAATATTTAAAATTTTAGCGAGCAGTACCATAAATATAAAGTGCCCAACCAACCAAATAGCTAAAAATCCTAAGAAATAAAAGTTAAAACCTAAGGTGGCGAATTGCAGTTTTAAGCCTAAAATCGCCATAACCACTATAATAAGTATGGCACCGAATTTTAAAGCAAATTTAAAATTCCATGGCTTTATAAAATTACTTAACAAAAGACCTAATATAGAAAGTATCACAATTTTAGCCACAAAACTTTCAATTAAAAAATTAGAGAGAAAAACAGTCGCTAACAAAATGGTAAAACCTAAAATAGGTTTTATTTTCTTGCCTTTTTCCTCACGAATATCATCAGGCATTAAAAGGTTAGTAATTTTAAACTGTTTATTCAAAAATTTGCTCTTTTTAATGGTTTGAAACATTAAAATGGTCCAAATATTGACCAAAATATTATCCATCACTAGAACAGATAAGAAAATGTTCTCAGGACATTCTACCAATTCTTTTAAAACCAATTGACTAGTACTGCCGCCAATCCAGCTTCCTACAATAGGCGGAATTCCTTTCCAATATTCTTGATTCACTAAGGTTTCTGAAACTAAATCAGAGGATAAAAAAAGTACTCCGAGTACCACTGGGAAAATTGCAATGAACATAGAGCCTCCTGCAAAAAGCACTATAGGTTTCCAGCCAATAGCTTTTAACTGAGAAATAGACAAACTGCTCATAACGGCAATAATAGCTAAAGGAATAAAGTAATCTTTTGAGAAATTATGAATGTTAGCTTGTGAATAATCTACTTGTAGCACTAACGAAATGATGGCAGGAATTATATATGCCAGTAAAATTGCAGGAACCCAATCAAATAAAGACTTGATGTGCCTATTTTCCCATCGCTCTAAATAATAAACTACGATGACCGTAAAAACAGCGATACCCCAAGGTGCTAACTCCATAGATTCAATGTAAGCTTTTTTCTTTTAGCTTTTATACTTATTTTTCAATAAGTACTTCTGCTTCAAAGGTCAAGCCGGCAAAACCAGTTTTTATAAAATTTCTAATATTTTGGTGGTCTGTACCTTTTGGATTATTTAAAACAACATCAAAATAATAGTGCCCAAAACAGGCTAGAGTTTCTTCTTTAGAAAAGCCTTGTTTTTGAGCAAAGGCAAATAATTTACAGGCACCTGAATTTTCTCCTAAGGCATTGTGTTGTGTTCCGTTTGAAAAAGCGGTTGGTGTAAACTCGTAGTTGGCTTCAATTACCGCCATGGTATCGGAGAATTCTACTTTTTCAGGTGTTTGCTGTAGTTTGTTTTTAAAATCAAGTAATGTCATTTGTAGTAGGTGTCTATATTTTTTTAAATTGTTGTTATAAAAACAAAAACTATTTTTTACCCGCTACAACAATCACAATTTCTCCTTTTGGAGGCTTGTTGGTATAATGTTCTAAAACTTCTGTAGCTGTGCCGCGAATGGTTTCTTCATATAATTTGGTCAATTCACGCGAAACAGAAACTTGCCTATCTGCCCCAAAATAGGTTATAAAATTAGCTAATGTCTTTAATAGTTTATGTGGCGATTCGTAAAAAATGATGGTTCTTGTTTCCTCTGCTAAAAAGGTCAATCTAGTCTGTCTTCCTTTTTTTACAGGCAAAAAACCTTCAAAAACAAATTTATCATTAGGTAAACCACTATTGACCAAGGCTGGCACGAAGGCTGTTGCTCCGGGTAAACAATCAACCTCAATATCATGTTCCACACAAGCACGAGTCAATAAAAATCCAGGATCAGAAATGGCAGGCGTTCCAGCATCAGAAATTACCGCAATAGTTTCCCCTGCGCTTAATCTTTTTATAATACCATCTACTGTTTTGTGCTCATTGTGCATGTGATGGCTTTGCATGGGTGTTGTCACCCCAAGGTGCTGCAAAAGCTTACCACTGGTACGGGTATCTTCAGCGAGAATTAAGTCTACTTCTTTTAAAACACGAATGGCTCTGAGTGTGATGTCCTCGAGATTGCCTATTGGTGTTGGAACAATATATAATTTACCCATTTTCTTAAACTAAAAAACCAGAAGTTAGTATTTAAACTTCTGGCAAAAATATCATTTTATTATAAAACCCGTTTAAGAAAACTTACGAGCAATCAATTCTAAAAATCTTGTTTCATATTCTTCTTTACCCTCCCATTGCTTATAATCTGGTTTTACCATGTTTACAATGAAAGCTACAGAACGCTCTTCTGTATTGATGGTGGCTAGCTGAGAAATTACTCGATTGTAATCTTCCATATTATTATTGAATAAATGCTTCACAAAGGCTAGTTTATCATTCAACCCAACTTTAAATTCTTTCTGAAAGTTTTCATTGATTGACTTTTTTACCTCTGCCGCACTTTTTTTTGCCGTTTCAACGGGCATAAACAAATCTTTATCATTTTTCATTAAAGCAGGTTTTGCCATAAAATCAGCAAAAACATCTTCGGCATCCTCCGTAAATGGCATTTCTAAAACCATATCTTTTATAGTATCCATACCCGGAATCATAATATCTTCTTCGTGAGGATTACTCTCCGGCACTTTTTTATTTTCATTCATGACCGCATTGGCCATTTCTTCAAATTTCGCAGCAATTGCATTTTTTGAAACATCAACTTCAATATGGTTTAACTCTTCTTCAATAAATTTTAAGACGGCTAATTTTTCATACAACTCTTTTGATGTTTCATATAACTGAGTGATTTCAGTGATATCATCAGCCGTAATAATTTCTGTTGCGAGTTTAATCAATTTTTTTTTCAATTCTTTTTTCATCGGTGACACTCTAATTTATCCGTTATCTTTAATTACTTTTAATGGTAAATACCGTTGTGATACTCATCGTTAAAGACCATTGTTCTTAAGTAATTTTAAAGCTTTACTATAATCAAAACGAAAAACGTATTACTTTCGTCTAAAAATACAAAATGTTTCTCGAAAATACTGTTAACCCTAAAGAACAATTTGGCTGGATCGAAGTTATTTGTGGTTCTATGTTCTCTGGAAAAACAGAGGAATTGATTAGAAGACTCAAAAGAGCCCAGTTTGCCAAGCAAAAAGTTGAAATATTCAAGCCTCAAGTTGATACCCGCTACAATGAAGAAATGGTCGTTTCACATGATGCTAACGAAATTAGATCTACGCCGGTACCTGCAGCCGCAAATATTAGATTATTAGCTGATGGTTGTGATGTGGTAGGCATCGACGAGGCTCAGTTTTTTGATGATGAAATTGTTAATGTTTGTAATGATTTGGCCAATAAAGGAGTTCGCGTTTTAGTGGCTGGTTTAGATATGGATTTTAAAGGAAATCCTTTTGGACCGATGCCAGCTTTGATGGCTACCGCAGAATATGTAACTAAAGTTCATGCTATCTGTACCCGAACAGGAAATTTAGCCAATTATAGTTTTAGAAAATCTTCGAATGATAAATTAGTGCTTTTAGGAGAAACCGAAGCTTACGAACCCTTAAGTAGAGCCGCCTTTTATAAGGCGATGCTTAGGGAAAGGGTTAAAGATATTGAGGTAACAGCTGAACAAATTAAAGATTCAAACATAAATTCTGATGTCAAAAGCACAAGAAACGGTTCTGGAAATTAATCTAAACTCCTTAACACATAATTACACCTTTTTACGCAGTCGCTTAAGTCCAGGTATTAAATTTATGGGTGTCGTAAAGGCTTTTGCCTATGGCAGTGATTCCGTTGAAATTTCTAAAAAATTAGAAGAAATTGGAGTTGATTATTTAGCTATTGCTTATGCTGAAGAAGGCGTTACCCTTCGAAATTCAGGTATTATGCTGCCTATTTTGGTCTTGCACTCGCAAATGGTAAGTTTTCATACTATTATTGACCGGTGTTTAGAACCCGCCATGTATTCTAAACGCATTTTAAGGGAATTTATTGAAACAGCAGAAAAATGTGGCCAGAAAAATTATCCAGTTCATTTAAAATTTAACACAGGTTTAAACAGGTTAGGTTTTAACGAAAGCGAAGTAACAGAAGTTCTTCAAATTTTAAAAAAAACTGATGCGATAAAAGTAGCTTCCATTTTTTCACATTTGGCTGCTTCTGAAGATTTGAATGAAAGAGAATTTACATTAAACCAAATTGCTAGTTTTAGCAAAATAGCTAGCGAAGTTGAGAAAGGTCTCAGCTACAAACCGTTTAAGCATTTAGCAAATACTTCAGGAATATTAAATTACCCGGAAGCCCATTTCGACATGGTACGAAGCGGAATTGGCTTGTACGGTTTTGGTAATGAAACCCAATATGATGAAAAATTGCTCCCGATAGCTACTTTAAAAACAAATATTTCTCAAATTCACGAAATTAAAGCCAACCAAAGTGTTGGCTATAACAGAGCTTTTAAAGCTGATACAACGATGATTACTGCCACCCTACCTATTGGCCATGCCGATGGTATTGGTAGAATTTATGGAAACGGGAAAGGAATTGTTAGTGTACATGGCAAACCTGCCCCCATTATTGGCAACACCTGTATGGATATGATCATGATTGATATTACTGGCATAGATTGTGCCGAAGGTGATGAGGTAATCCTTTTTGGACCAGAAGCTAAAGCCAATAGTTTTGCAGAAAGAGCTAAAACCATTTCGTATGAACTACTAACAGGAATTTCACAACGTGTAAAACGAAAAATTATCACGACATAAAATAAATCCTAATAAAATTAGAAGCGACTTTTTTTTGCTAAATTGCACTAGATTTAACCATTAACCATAACTAATACATCTAATTATGTTAAAAGAATTTAAAGAATTTGCAATTAAAGGCAATCTAGTAGACATTGCCGTTGCTTTTGTGATGGGTGCTGCTTTCAATAAAGTAGTTGCCTCTTTTACTGCTGGTATTGTTTCTCCATTAATTGGTTTAATTTTCCAAGCAGACTTTAAAAAATTAAAGTTTATTCTTGAACCTGGAACTTTAAATGATGCTGGCGAAAAAGTAGGCGAAGTAGCAGTATTATATGGTGAATTTTTAACCAATATTATCGACTTTATTATCGTTGCTTTCGTAATGTTTATGGTGATTAAAGGCGTAACAAAAATGAAAAAAGCAAAAGTAGAAGCTCCAGCAGCTCCTAAAGGCCCTTCTCAAGAAGAATTATTAGCTGAAATTAGAGATTTATTAAAAAAATAAACCTATTCTTACCTTTAAAGTGAAGGTATAACCGCTGCACTGCAGTATTCATCCTAAAGCCGTCATTTCCATTTCGCTAATGGTAGTGACGGTTTTTTTTATGAGCCCTCGTTAAACAAAAAATTACATTCCTACTAAAGGAAGTATATTCAACTAAAGGTGCCCTTATTCATTTATTTACCCTAAAAACTAGTTCGAACTGGTGTTGCGGCTTTTAAAATCAATAAAACCTGTTTAAAAAATCTTCTGCTTATGGAGCATCGGTCAGTATTTTTTGCGCATTGAGCTGCGATAGCGGTTTATCAAAAAATCCATGAATTAAAGGATGTTTTTTTGCCTTTTCCCGATCACTACTATTCCGAAAACTGGAAAGAATAAATATTTTAACAAAAACCTTCGGCAATAAATACGCTTTAAGCTCGTCTAAAAAACCCCACCCATCTACTATTGGCATCACTAAATCTAGAACAATGGTGAGCTTGTATTTTTTTGATCTTATATCATTTTTAATGACGTCCAAAGCTTCTGTTGCGTTATCGAAAGTTACCACTTCAAAAGAAACACTATTTTTTTTGACGGCATATAATGTCGCAAATTGAGAAACCAAATCATCGTCAATAATGTAAACTTTATGAATCATGAGGTACTTTTAAGATGCCCGAAAAATACACATTAAATGAGCTATCTCATAGATTATTGTTGTTACATTTGTAACATTTTGTTATATTTTAATTATTCTTTAGAAATTCTCTTGGTATATAAGTGTCATTAAAGTACATTTGCCTCTCAAAATTATGAAAAAAAATGAAAGTAGCAGTTGTAGGAGCAACAGGAATGGTGGGCGAAGTGATGCTCAAAGTCCTAGCAGAACGTAATTTTCCTATTACAGAATTACTATTAGTAGCTTCTGAACGTTCCGTAGGTAAAAAAATTACTTATCAAGATAAAGACTATACGGTTATTAGCTTAGCCGATGCTGTCGCTGCAAAACCAGAAATAGCTATCTTTTCAGCAGGCGGAGATACCTCTATAGCGTGGGCTCCTAAATTTGCCGAGGCTGGAAGTACGGTGATCGATAATTCTTCAGCCTGGCGCATGGATCCGACAAAAAAGTTGATTGTACCTGAAATTAATGCCGCACAATTAACAAAAGACGATAAGATAATTGCAAATCCCAATTGTTCTACCATACAACTGGTATTGGTTTTGGCGCCCTTACATAGAAAATATAAAATGAAACGCGTGGTGATTTCTACCTACCAATCTGTCTCTGGAACCGGTCTTAAAGCGGTGCAGCAACTTGAAAATGAAATCGCTGGGATTCAAGGAGAAATGGCGTATAACTACCCCATAAGTAGAAATGCAATTCCACATTGCGATGTTTTTCTAGAAAACGGCTACACCAAAGAAGAAATGAAATTAGCGCGTGAACCACAAAAAATATTTAACGACAAAACCTTTTCGGTTACCGCCACAGCTGTCCGGATTCCGACTGCTGGTGGGCACTCTGAATCTGTAAATGTTGAATTTGAAAACGATTTTGATTTGGCAGAAGTTCGTAAATTATTAAATGAAGCTTCGGGGGTTATTGTACAAGATAACCCAGATACCAACACCTACCCCATGCCTATTTATGCCCATGATAAAGATGATGTTTTTGTAGGTAGAATTCGTAGAGATGAAACACAAAGAAATACCTTAAATATGTGGATTGTAGCTGATAACCTTAGAAAAGGAGCAGCAACGAACGCCATACAAATTGGAGAATATTTAATCGCCAACAGATTAGTTTAAATTTAAAATCTTAAAATGTGTTAAAACCTTTGTAATTAGAGCATTGCAAAGGTTTTTTTCTTGTATTTTTAGAAGAACTAAATATACTTGAAATGAAAAACCTAACCGTTATGGCACTTGCAGTGCTTACACTTGCAAGTTGTGATACAACTCCAAAAAAAGACAAAATTATCGTGAATTATCCTACAACTGCAAAAGTTGACACTGTTGATACTTATTTTGATATCGCTGTCAATGACCCTTTTAGATGGCTTGAAGATGATAGAAGTACTGAAACTGAAGCTTGGGTAAAAGAGCAAAACAAAGTTACGTACGGCTATTTAGACCAAATTCCATTTCGGGAAGCTCTTAAAAAAGATTGGAGAAATTATGGAATTACGAAAAACTAGGTTCGCCTTTTAAAGAAGGAGCATACACGTATTTTTCTAAAAACGACGGTCTTCAAAATCAGGCTGTAATTTACCGAAAAAAAGGAGATGATGCTGAAGCAGAAACCTTTCTTGATCCCAATACTTTTTCTGATGATGGCACCACGTCATTAGCGGGCTTAAGTTTTTCAAAAGATGGCTCACTTGCCGCTTATTCTCTTTCTGAAGGGGGTAGCGATTGGCGAAAAGTAATTGTCATGAATGCGGACAGTAAAGAAATTATCGAAGATACGCTTGTGGATATAAAGTTTTCTGGTGTTTCTTGTCATGGCAACGAAGGCTTTTATTACTCAAGTTATGATAAGCCGAAAGGTAGCGAGCTTTCTGCTAAAACAGATCAACATAAATTGTACTACCATAAATTAGGTACTTCTCAAAAATATGATGAGTTAATTTATGGCGGTGTTGCTGCTGAAAAACACCGTTATGTGAGCGGTACTGTTTCGGAAGATGGTCGTTATTTGTTTATATATCCAAGAATATCTACCTCAGGAACTAAACTTTTAATGCGTGATTTATCAGATCCAAATGGACTTTTGATACCTATTTTAGACGACACCTCTAACGATAGTTTTGTGGTTGAAAATGTAGGTTCCAAATTGTTTATAATGACCAATAAAGACGCTCCCAACCAAAAAGTAGTTACGGTGGATGCTACAAACCCAAGCCCAGAAAATTGGGTAGATTTTATTCCTGAAACCAATAATGTCCTTTCCATAGGAACAGGTGGTGGTTATTTTTTTGCACAATATATGGTTGATGCCATATCTAAAGTTTTACAATATGATTATGATGGAAAACTTGTTCGAGAAGTAAAACTGCCAGGTGTAGGTTCTGCTGGTGGTTTTGGTGGTAAAAAAGAAGATAAAGAATTTTATTTTTCATTTACCAACTACAGCACGCCTGGTTCATCTTATAAATATAATGTTGAAACTGGCCAATATGTGCAGTATTGGAAACCTACTATTGATTTTAACCCTTCGGATTACGAGTCGAAACAAGTATTTTATACCTCAAAAGACGGTGCCAAGGTACCCATGATTATCACCTACAAAAAAGGCTTAGAATTAAATGGTAAAAACCCAACGATGCTCTACGGGTATGGTGGGTTTAATATCAGCCTTACCCCATCATTTAGCATCACAAATGCCATTTGGATGGAACAAGGTGGGGTCTATGCCGTTCCAAATTTACGCGGTGGTGGCGAATATGGTAAAAAATGGCATGATGCAGGGACTAAAACTCAAAAACAAAATGTGTTCGATGATTTTATAGCGGCTGCTGAATATCTCATCGCAGAAAAATATACTTCTTCAAATCATTTGGCTATCAAAGGAGGCTCAAATGGTGGTTTATTAGTCGGTGCAACCATGACACAACGTCCAGATTTAATGAAAGTAGCCCTCCCTGCTGTTGGAGTTTTAGATATGTTGCGCTACCATACCTTTACCGCAGGAGCTGGATGGGCTTATGATTACGGTAAAGCCGAAGACAGTAAAGAAATGTTCGAGTACCTTAAAGCGTATTCGCCTGTTCATAATGTAAAAGAAGGCGTGGCCTATCCTGCAACCATGGTCACAACAGGCGATCATGATGATCGTGTAGTCCCAGCGCATAGTTTTAAATTTGCGGCTGCACTTCAGGAAAAACAAACCGGAGACAACCCCACCCTAATAAGAATTGATGTAAATGCTGGTCACGGTGCCGGAAAGTCTACTGAAGCCATGATTAACGAACAAGTAGATGTCATGTCATTTACCTTGTTTAATATGGGCTACGATGCATTGCCGAACCAAGCTGTTTTAAAAGAATTTAAGGAGTAGGTGTACTTTATAGTATTTAGTTTTGATGTACATCTAAAATCCGTTTTCTTATAAAACGGATTTTTTTATACTAATTTTGCAACTGATTTAAACTAAAACATGTTACAGGTCTCAAGGCTTTCTTTTTCTTACGGTGCATCGCCTGTTCTTTCAAATATCAATTTTGAAGTTGCTAAAGGGGCACATATTTCTATTATTGGGGAAAGTGGCTGTGGTAAAAGTACTTTACTTAAGCTACTATACGGAATTCTTCAACCTAACGATGGTACTATATTTTGGGGAGAACACAAGATTTTAGGTCCAGATTTTAAACTAGTGCCTGGAGAACGCTTCATGAAATATTTATCTCAAGATTTTGATCTGATGCCTTTTATTACGGTTGAAGAAAATGTGAGTCAGTTTTTATCGGTGTTTTACCCTGAGGAACTCGAAAAACGAACCTACGAGCTATTAGAAATGATAGAAATGACCTCTTTTGCAAAAACCAAGGTTAAGTATTTAAGCGGGGGACAACAACAAAGAGTTGCCCTAGCTAGAGTTTTAGCTCAAAAACCTGAACTCCTACTTTTAGACGAACCTTTTAGCCACATTGATAATGCCAGAAAAAATAACTTAAGAAGAAAACTTTTTGACTATTTAAAAAAAGAAGAAATTACATGCATTGTTGCCTCGCACGACACGAACGATATACTCTCGTTCGCGGATGAAGTTATAGTCCTTAAGGACAACCATATGATCGCCAAAGATACGCCTGAAACCTTATACCATTTTCCGAAAAAAAAGTACATCGCCTCTTTATTTGGCGATGTCAATGAAATTGCTATTGAAAAACTTAAGCCCTATGCTACTATTGATAAATCAGTATTGTTATACCCTTCTGACTTAAGTATTTCAGATAAAAACGGACTCAAAATAAGTGTAAAAAAATCGTACTTTAAAGGGTCTTATTATTTAATTGAAGGGGCTTTGAATGCTTCAGAAACTATTCTCTTTAATTCTGAAAAACCGTATAAAATAAACGCCGTCGTGTATTTAAATGTCGCTTTAGAAATTATAAATAATAGGCTAAAAAACTAATCGTGAACAAGGAGAGCATTATTCAAGAGTTACAGTTTAAAGCAATTCGCAGTAGCGGTCCTGGCGGTCAGCATGTAAATAAAGTTGCCACCAAAATAGCACTTATTTTTGATGTTCCAAATTCTAAAAATTTAAGTGATAGCGAAAAAGAAAAAATAATTTTAAAATTAAAAAACAGACTTACAAAAGACAACATTTTATGGTTGCAATCTGATGAAAGCAGAAGTCAGTTTCGCAATAAGGAACTGGCCATTAAGCGTTTTTTAAAATTAGTAGAAAGCACTTTTAAAGAACCTAAGAAGCGCAAGGCGACAAAACCTAGTAAATCTGCGATAGAAAAAAGATTAAAATCAAAAAAGAAGTCCGCAGAAAAAAAAGCAAACAGAAATAAACCTGAGTGGTAATACTCTTTTAAATCACTCGAAGTAATTTAGATTGTTTATTTTTATATATCAATTCAAATACCATGAAAAATCAACTTTCTATACTACTTTTAAGCAGCCTATTGATCTTTAATTCTTGCGGAGAAAAGGAAGAAGAAGAGTCCAAAAAAAACCTTGATTGGAGCACAAGAATATTGACCCGTAAGCTATCAGATAGTTTGCTTAGCGGAAGCTCTTATTTATCTATTTATTCTCAAATATACAGTGAAACAGAACATTTAACACACGATTTAACCGCAACAGTAAGTATAAGAAATACGAGTAGAACAGATACAATATATATTACAAAGGCTAATTATTTTGATACCAAAGGACAGTATATCAGGCATTATATTGATAAAACCATCTATTTAAAACCTTTAGAAACTACTGCAATAGTCATTAGCGAGCGAGATAAAGAAGGTGGCACTGGCGCTAATTTTATCTTTGATTGGAAAGTAAAAAACAATACGCCTGAGCCGCTTTTTGAGGGTATCATGATTTCTACTTCAGGATCACAAGGCTTATCATTCACTACACAAGGCAAAAGAATAGAATAATACATGTGAGTATTTATATATATTTGCACTCAAAATAACTAAAGTTATACTATGAAATATCTTTTACTTTTTGTCTGCCTTTTAGCCAGTATTAGTTCTTGCAGTGAAGATAAAGAAAACCAAACTATTAAAGATTATACCGCACAAAACGAGTTAGAAATACAAGCCTATGTAGCTGATAATAATATAATGGCTACCAGAAGCGATAGTGGTTTATATTATGTCATTGACAATCCTGGTACAGGGCAACAACCTGCTACAAATTCAAGAGTCACGGTCATTTATAAAGGATATTATCTAAACGGGAAAGTGTTTGATGATAGTAATGGCAGTGGCGTTACTTTTGGTTTAAACCAAGTGATCCCAGGTTGGACAGAAGGTATCACCTATTTTAAAGAGGGAGGTAGCGGAACCCTTTTAATTCCGTCACAACTAGGATATGGTAGTTTAGATTATAGAGGGATTCCAGGGGGATCTGTCTTGATTTTTGATATTACCTTGAGTAGCGTAAACTAGAATAATTAAAAAAAATTACGGAAATGCTAAATCTTATAGAATTTCCGTAATTTTTATTTCGTTATCATTAAACCTAACGGTGGCTCCTACTTCCTTTCCGAATAACAGTTGCCCTATTGGAGTTTCAGAAGATATGCAGTACACAGCTATCCCCTCTGCTTTAAACTCCCCTGCCGAAATAGCTAAGAAATAGTTCGCTTTTGTAGTTTTTACCAAATTACCTAAGCCGACGAAATCTGACTTTGTTTTTATATTCACTAATTCAAGCACTTTAGCCATTTTTTGAGCCTCAGCCAGTTGTACTCCTGATTTTTCAATGTCTAGTTGTAGCATGGCACGACCTGTTTCGTGTTTATCACCTGAGCTGCTTTTAGTTTCATCATCAAGAGCATCGTTTAAATCTGCAATAGCCGTTAAAATTCTAGCTATTCTGCTGTCGGCAAAAGACTTACAGAAAGCAAACAGTTGGCTTTTAAGATTTTGTTCCATAGTAATTAGTGATTATAAAAATTTAAATAAAAGTATGTTCCCTTTTTAAAGGTGCAAAGCTAGATTAATTCTGCCAATTCTTTACCAACAATACTCCCAATTGCAATTCCCATGCCACCTAATCTTATTCCGCAATAGGTGTGGTTGCTTAGTTGCCGAATTATGGGGCGTTTCTGAACTCCCATCCCCATTATTCCACTCCATCGATGGTCAATTTCAAAAGCGGTTTCTGGTAGTATTATTTCCCTAAGCATGGTTTCGAGTTGGTTTTGAATTAATGTTGTTTCGCCAAAAGCCATCGTTTCTTCACCTGTAAAATCTAAATTTCTACCGCCACCAAACAGAATTCTATCGTCTATATTCCTGAAATAATAATAGCCTTCGTCTACATGAAAAGTACCTTTAACATGCAAGTTTTTTATGGGTTTAGTAATTAAAACTTGCGCTCTTGCAGGTTTTATATCTTGGTTTAATAAGGTCGATGCAAAGCCGTTGGTTGCGATGATTAACTTTTTGGTGCTAAGCTCGAAGAGGTTCGTTTTCACGGAAACATGAGCTGCGCTTTCAACAAAACTCTCCACGGTAATAGTATTAAGGATGCTAATTCCTTTATGTTGCACCTTCTTTAAAAGCGTAAACATCATTTTACCTGTATCGATTTGTGACTCAAAGTCGCTCGTGATGTACTGGTCTTGAATCCCTTTAAAATGAAAGCTATTTTTATGTTTTTTAAAAGAGTCGGCCTTAAATACAGGGTGTAAAAGCGTATTTACACGTTCTAAATTCGCTATACAGTTTTCAAAAAGCATAGCTTGTTTATCCAAAAAGACTTCATGACCCCCATTGTTTTGAAAATCTATATTTTTATCCCCTAAATTTTTGCGCAATAACTGAACACCATCCCATCTTTTTTGTACCAGTTGAACAACATCTTCTTCGGCATGGGTTTGTAGGTCGGCTAAGACCTCAGAAATACTTCCAAAGCAAGCAAAACCAGCATTTTTAGTACTAGCGCCTTGTGGTAACATCCCTTTTTCTAGAATTAAAATTTTAGCATTCGGATATGCTTCCTTTAAGGATAAAGCACAATTAAGGCCAACAATACCAGATCCTACGATGGTAAAATCTATATTGTGGAGCCAGGTCTTATATTCCCAATAACTTAGGTTCATACAAAATAATTATAGCTATAAAGATACCCTATAGAATGGGCCACTAAAAGATTAAAATTTACTACTTTTTAAAAACAAGAACTACGAATGTTTCAAATGTGATCAACGTTTTGACGCCTATTTGGCTAAGCCCGCTTCAGACAAGGTAATAAGTAGGGCCAATTGAATAGCTTCAGCTCCGTTTTTATTAATGAACCATTCGTTTAAAGAATGAGCCCCGCCACCTTCGCCGCCTCGACCAATACAAATTGCAGGGATATTCATGGCAATAGGAATACTCGCATTTGTAGAACCAATAGTTAAGGTAGGCGTAATTCCGAAGGTTTTTGTCGCCGCCATAGCGCGTTGAATTAAAGGTATGTTTTCTGGCAATTCACCTGACGGTCTATCTCCGATTTTTTGAAGTTCTACGCTTATTTTATCCTTTATATTGGTTGCATTGTAAGCTGCTACGGCTTTTGTCACGGAATTTTTAAAGATAACTTCTATTTCGTCTAATTTTTGTGCAGACACAGAGCGCATATCAACTTCCATCGTAGATTCAAAGGGAATTGAATTTACCGAAGTACCACCACCGATAACGCCAACATTAAAGCTTGTTTTAGGACCTGAGCTAGTAAAGGCTGATGCGGCGATTGTAAATTCATCAATCACTTTGCCTAAAGCATGATGCGGATTTGCCAAGCCAAAACTACCCCAAGAATGTCCGCCTGGTCCTGTTAAAATAACTTTATACCTTTTTGAGCCCAATGCTGCATTATTAATTCGGCCTATATCGCCTCCATCAATAGAAATCCAAGAATCAATTTTCAAATCTGATTTTTGAAATAAATGCTTCATTCCTCTTAAATCACCTAAGCCTTCTTCCCCCACAGAACCCACAAATAAAATATCATTTTCAGTTTTAATTTTTGCCTGGTTCATGGCTTTTAAAACAGCTATTACCATAGACAAACCTCTGGTGTCATCGCCGATCCCAGGAGCTTTTAAAGTGTCGCCCACCTTCTTTACAGTAACATCAGTTCCTTCTGGAAAAACAACATCAAGGTGGGCATCTAAACCCACTAATTTTTTCCCTACGGTTCCTTTTCTCAGGGCTAATACATTCCCAACCTCATCGACCCAGACCGTATCAGCACCGGCATTTTCAATCATTTTTTTAAATAATAAACCTCGTTCGGTTTCTTTAAAGGGTGGAGCAATCAATTCGGTAAGCTCAATCATTTGGCTTATGGTTTCTTCGTCGTTATTTTGAATAAAGCTATAAGCAGCTTTTACTTGTTTATTTTTTACAAGCTTATCAAGTTCTGAGGTATACTTTTTGTCGATTGTAGCTTCATTTTGAGAAAATGCTTGGGTACAAAAAGAAAGTACCGCTAAAAAAATGCAGATGCAATTTAGGTTTTTCATGCTCATGATGTTTGTCTTGTTTATGAATTACAAATTAGTAAAATAGTAGTCTCCAATCAAAGGAAAACCATATGCTTTATGACTTTTGTCATGTTTTAACAAAAATGACACTAATATATAAGCTTTTTGTGAAAAAATATTAATTTAATAAAATATAGTTATGACAGTTATAGATTTATGTTATACATTTAAGAATTAATTAACATAGCTTATTTTGAATAAAAAATCGCACATCATCCTAACGCTTAGCTTTCTTTCTTTGCTGTTTTCTTCTTGTGGAGTCAAAAAAATAAATTTTGAAACTCCTGTGGATACAGATACAAAGTCTATTTTTTTTCAAAACAAACAAATGTACGCCCTCGATAAATTAGGGGTATATGCCAGCAATGATTTTGACGGAGCAAGGCTCAATGGATTTGAACAAAAAAATGATTCTACGGTAATCGTAAAAATAATTCCAGAAAACACACCCATTAATAATAGTCCCTATTATGCCTTTAGTACTTGGTCTAACGAATCACAACCGTTGTATTATACTTTTGAATACCCTGAAGGCTATAAACACAGGTATTTTCCAAAATTAAAAGTGGATGGCAACTGGACAATCATAGATTCTAGTGCTGTTTTTGAAAATGACACGATAGTAACCATAAAACTAAACCTAACTAAAAATCCAATAATCGTTGCAGCTCAAGAAATACAGTCCTCTACCCATGTAAAAGAGTGGTATATAAATTTGGCCAGTGAAAACAAGAGCACTATTAAAATAGGTAGTGTTGGAAAATCAAAACTACATAGAAACTTACCTGTTTTAGATATTGGCATAGGTGATCCTAAAAATAAAGAAGTTATTGTGTTATTAACACGACAGCATCCTCCAGAAGTTACAGGCTATTTTGCCTTTCAAGAGTTTTTAAAAACAATTGCGAACAAGTCTGATTTATCCACTGCTTTTTTAAAAAAATACCGTGTTATTGCCTTCCCAATAATGAATCCGGATGGCGTTGATCTTGGGCATTGGCGCCATAATGCAGGAGGTATTGATCTCAATCGAGATTGGTCAAAATACCACCAACCAGAAATTAAAAATGCTGTGACTTTTATTGCTAAAGAATTAAAGCAAAACAATTCAAAATTAATTTTGGGTTTAGATTTTCATTCCACCTGGTATGATGTATTCTATACCAATGAAATTAGAAAAGAAACTAGCTTGCCCAACTTTATTTCAAATTGGTTTCAAAAATTAGAGGAAAACATAACGAATTACAAGGTCAACGAGCAGTCCGCAAATAGCACTAAGCCCGTGTCAAAAGGTTGGTTTTTAATGGCGCATAGTGCTGTTGGTATTACCTACGAAATGGGTGATGCTACGCCCAAAGAAACGATACAAGAAATCGGCAAAGTAGCTGCTGAACAAATGATGAACCTACTTTTAATGAATAACTAACTTAAAATCTTAATTCTATGCAAAAACTATTTTTTATTTTACTAATCGCGATCGGAGCGGTTTTTAACGGTAATTCCCAGACTATTTCAGGGAATGTAAGTGATCAGTCAGGACCTTTGCCTGGTGCCTCAGTTATAATAAAAGGCACAACTCAAGGAGCGACTACAGATTTTGATGGTAATTATACTATTGATGCCACTACAGGCCAGATATTAGTATTTTCCTATATCGGCTATAAATCTGAAGAAATAGTTGTCGGAAGTCAAAAGACAATTAATGTAACCCTAAAAGAAGATGCTGAAGCTTTAGACGAAGTAGTGGTTTCTGTACTTGGTTTTAAAGAAAAAAGAGATAATGTGGCTTCAACATATTCTGTAATTGGTGCAGAAAGTGTAACGCGTTCAAAAGAACCCACGTTAATAAATGGACTAGCAGGTAAAGCGGCTGGTGTAAATATTACAGGTACAAGCGCCGATCCAGGTGCGGGTTCAAACATACAAATTAGAGGGGTGAGTTCAATAAATGGGAGTGCTCCTTTAATTGTTGTGGATGGTATCCCCATTAACAATAGTAATCTTGAAGGTTTTGGTAGTGATGCTGATGCCGGGGTTTCACAACAATCTAGATTAAATGACATTAACCCTGACGACATTGAAAGCATTCAAGTCTTTAAAGGAGCATCTGCTGGGTCTTTGTATGGCTCTAGAGCTTTGGGAGGGGTGATCGTAATTACGACCAAAAGAGGAAAAGCAGGTAAATTAAAAGCTTCCTTTAGCTCTTCCATCTCTATTGATCAAATAAACAGGGTTCACGCTTTACAACAAAATTACGGTCAAGGTTCTGGAGGTAACTATAGCCCTACGAATGCAAACTCTTGGGGAGATAAAATTGCGGATCGTTCTGGAGCAGAAGATGTTTTTAATACCTCTGGCAGGTATTTTGAAGCAGCGAATGGTAACCGTTACTATCCCTTAGCTTCGGGTGGTAAAAATTCAAGAGCTGTTTTTAGCGACAGTAATTTTGATCAAGTTTTTCAAAATGGGTTAGCACAAGACACTAAAATAAGCCTTTCTGGGGGTACTGAAAAAGCTACCTTTTACTTCAGTGCAGCACACTTAGATCAAGTGGGTATTATGAAAAATAGTGATTACAAAAGAAACTCTTTAAGCTTTGGAAATACCTATAAGTTTAACGACTGGTTAAGCACCTCAGCAAAAATTGCTTATACCAATAGTAGTTCTAACAGAATTCAGCAAGGTTCTAATACTGCAGGTATTTATTTAGGTTTACTGAGAAATCCAGCAGATTTTGATATTAGTGATTACATTGGAACTTATTATGATAACAATGGAAACCCTACACCTTTTAGACATAGAAGTTACAGAAGGTATTTAGGCGATACCGCTAACCCAACCTATAATAATCCATTATGGACCATTTTTGAACAAACTAGTGATACCAAAGTGGAACGTTTTTTAAGTTCTATTGATTTTAATATCAATGCTGCCCCGTGGCTAAACTTTGTCATTAGAGGCGGTCTAGATTATTTTAACGATGATCGGGTTTACTTTCAGCCATTATTTTCAGGCGATGGCGCTAACAACGGTCGCTACAAAAATGAAATTTTTCAAAATAAAGAAATATCAACCGACTTTATTTCTTTAATGAACTTTCAGCTGTCAGAGGGTCTTAGCACCAATATTACTTTAGGAGCTGCATTAAATGATAGAACAAGAAAACAGACCTACGTTGAGGCTATAGACTTCTTATACAATAGTAGATTACAAAACCCGTCTATTTCAAATAACATTGACACCCAACAAAGAGATTTAATTTTAAGAAATGTTCGTTTTTATGGGCAGACCGCTTTTGAGTTTCAAGATCTTATGAACCTTAATTTAGGACTTACCTACGAGGATGCTTCTTCTAGTTCAAAGTCTATCATGTATCCTAGTGCCGAGTTTGCTTTAAAATTTAGCAATTTATTTGATTTAAGTAGCAGTAGCGCTTTATCCTTTGCAAAGTTACGTTTAGCCTATGGAGAGGTAGGACTAGCTCCAGATGCACATAATTTTGAAACGGGTTATGAAACGGCTTCGTATTCAACCTATTCAGATGCTATTTCTTTATTTGCTTTTGGTGGTGGTTTTAGATTAAACGACGACCAAGGAAATCCAAATTTAGAATTTGAAAAGAAAAGAGAATACGAGATAGGTTTAGATTTTAGATTTTTTAGAAATAGATTGTCTTTATCTGGTACCTATTATTACAACAATACAAGAGACATGATTTTAAACGTGAGCTTAGATCCATCTTCAGGCTTTGATTCGTTTTTAGGAAATATTGGCGAGCTTGAAAATAAAGGGCTGGAACTTGAATTTAATTATGATTTTCTCAAGAAAGAAAACCTAACCTTAAGTCTTTTTGGTAATTACTCACAAAACAGAAACGAAATTCTGGATTTAAAAGGCTTTCCTGGTCCTAATTTTAGTCCTGGCTCCTCTATTAATGTAACTGCCCTAGTGGGGCAACCGGTTAGTGTTTTAACAGGTAGTGCAGCCTTGCGTAATACAGATGGGAGTTTAGATTTGGATGCCAACGGTTTTCCTCAATTAGATACTTCTGGAGATAAGGTTTTAGGTGATCCCAATCCTGATTGGAAAGGGGCTTTAGGGTTTAGAGCTAATTATAAAAATTTATCCCTAAATGTTTTGTTTGAAACTAGCCAAGGAAATGATATTGGGGAAAGAACCCGTTATGTACTTTATGGTTTTGGAACACATGGTGATGTTGGTAATGAAGTTACTTTAACACAAGATTTAATAAATAGTGCAGGAACAACCTTTGCTGCTGGATCAACAGTTCGTGGTAACATTCAAGATTTTGGAGCTGGTCCCGTTTTACTAGATGAAAGCTGGTATACAAGTCTTGGTGGTGGTTTTGGTGGTTCTGTGATTAACGAGTTTGCTATAGGCGATGCTAGCTGGACACGTTTACGAGAGTTGAGCTTAGCCTATACTTTGGATGGTAACGGCATCAAAAAAACAGGCTTAGAATCGATCCAAATTACGGCAACAGGTAGAAACTTATTTCTATGGACGAAAATTGATGGTATCGACCCAGATGTAAGTCAATTCTCAGGACTAGGCAAAGGATTAGATTATTTTACGAATCCTAGTTCAAAATCTGTCGTTTTTGGTATAACTATTAACTATTAAAAATATAACTATGAAAAAATATATTAACAAAATAATATATAGCATGTTGCTCCTTTCTTTTATAGGTTGCGACTCCTATTTAGATGTAAACGAAGATCCAAACGTAGCTATCGACGTTCCTCCAATTTTAATTTTTAAGGGAATGGAATTAGCCGATGTTCAAATCAACTCCGGTCATTTAATGCGAATTTCTCAAATGTGGTCCGGACAGATGAGAGGAATAAATAGTTTGTATCAAAGAATTAATGATTATAATATTGCACCCGAAGAATCAAATTCTAACTGGGCACATTTGTACCACGGTGTAATCACTCAAAATAGGATTATTCAAGAAACTTCAGAGGATAACCTTTTAAAAGGAATGGCCAACGTGCTTGAAGCACACGCTATAGGGACTTCTGCCTCACTTTTTGGAGACATCCCCTATTCTGATGTTGGAAATCCAGAGGGTGCAGCTTTTGACGGTCAATTAAGTATTTTTGAAGCTGCTCAGACCCTATTAAATGAGGCTATCGCACAATTGGGGACTGTCCCCACAACGAGGAGATTTTCAGACGATATTCTATTAGGAGGAAGATCTGTTTCTTGGATTCAGGTAGCCTACACTTTAAAAGCGCGCTATTATTTAATGAACAGTCAATACGGGGAAGCCTATCAAAACGCGTTACTAGGTGTCAATGCTGCTAGCAATTCTTTACGCTATGCAGCGTCCTATCCAGAATATGGTACATCGGACGAAAACAGTAGCCTCTATAACCTTATTTTAAGAGGTAGTAGAGCTGGAGATTTAACTACTGATGGTTCGTATATTCAAGAAATTCTTTTAAACCCGTCTAATGCTACTTCAAGAAATAACGCAAAAACCGATGAATCTAAAAGAAGAGATTTTTATGTTTTGGATCAAGCAAAAATTAACGCAAACAGGTTAAGTGCTGGAAATGCCACCATGCCCTTAGTTACTTATGAAGAGAACTTAATGATATTGGCAGAAACTGGATTCAGAACAGTAAGCTTCAATGAAGGTTTAACGCAATTAAATAGATTAAGAACCTATTTATCTAGTGCCACTGCCTTTGCTGGGGATGCAGGATTAACTTCTTTATATGCTGCCTACGATGTGACAGATTTTGCACCTGGAGGGATAGAGAATACAGATAATATCACTGCAGACAAAGCCCTGTTACGAGAAATTCTAGAAGAAAAATACGTCTCTACTTTTGGTACTATTTTACCTTTTGATGATTTTAGAAGAATTCGCAAAACGGATAGTGATATTGCTTTACCACTGCCGATTAATGCAGGTACTATGTATCCAGCGCGTTTTTTAATTGCACAAGATGAAATTAATGGAAATTCGAAGGCACCAAGCCCTATTCCTGATATTTTTCAAAAGACCGCAGTACATCAATAAAAACAAAAGCCCCAAAAACTTAAATTTTGGGGCTTTTTTTATCGGTATCTATCAAGGAAGAAGGTTGTTTGTTTATCTATCTTATTTACAAAATGAACAAACTACACTTAAACCTGTTTTCTTTACTACACTGTGTGATTTCACTTCGTAGTGCCTAAGCATGAGCTTAAAGTAGGTATCATCATTGTTTAAAGCAGGAAGAAAAACAAAGATACTTAATGGCAGGATAATGTTTTCCATTAAGCAAGTGTATCGGCTGCAACAAAAAAAACTCCGATAGGTTTATCGGAGTTTTTTTGTTATTCTGTGGCTGGATTCATTTTAAAATCTTCCATAAATTTAGTGGTGTAATTTCCCGCTAAATAATCAGGATGATCCATTAATTGCCTATGAAAAGGAATGGTAGTTTTAATTCCTTCTATCACAAACTCGTCTAAAGCCCGTTTCATTTTATTAATAGCCTCTTCCCTTGTTTGTGCTGTTGTAATCAGCTTTGCAATCATCGAATCATAATTCGGCGGAATAGTATACCCACTATATACATGGGTGTCTAAACGTATTCCATGTCCTCCTGGCGTATGCAAGGTGGTAATTTTACCTGGAGAAGGACGAAACTCGTGATAGGGATCCTCAGCATTTATTCTACATTCAATAGAGTGAAGTTTTGGCGTATAGTTTTTACCAGAAATTGGAACACCAGCAGCCACTAAAATTTGCTCTCGAATTAAATCGTAATCGATTACTTGTTCTGTAATTGGATGTTCTACTTGAATACGGGTATTCATTTCCATAAAGTAGAAGTTACGGTGTTTATCTACTAAAAACTCTATAGTTCCGGCACCTTCATACTTAATAAACTCAGCCGCTTTTACAGCAGCAGCTCCCATATCTTCACGAAGCTTATCGGTCATAAAAGGAGACGGAGTTTCTTCGGTTAACTTTTGGTGACGACGTTGAACAGAACAATCGCGTTCTGATAAATGACAAGCCTTACCATACTGATCACCGACAATTTGAATTTCTATATGGCGCGGCTCTTCAATCAATTTTTCCATATACATAGCTCCATTTCCAAAAGCAGCTGATGCTTCTTGAACGGCACTATTATATAAGTCTTCCATTTTTTCTTCACTCCAAACGGCGCGCATTCCTTTTCCACCACCACCAGCAGTTGCTTTTATCATCACGGGATATCCCATTTTTTTAGCTACTTTTTTGGCATCTGCTACATCTTTTAACAAACCTTCAGATCCAGGTACGCAAGGCACTCCTGCCTTTTTCATGGTTTCTTTGGCTGTGGCCTTATCGCCCATCTTATCGATTTGATCACCCGAAGCTCCAATGAATTTAATGTCGTGTTCTGCACAAATTCTAGAGAATTTAGAATTTTCAGATAAAAAACCATATCCCGGATGTATTGCATCGGCATTAGTGATTTCAGCAGCAGCAATGATGTTCGGAATTTTTAAATAAGATTCACTACTCGCTGCTGGTCCTATACAAACAGCTTCATCGGCAAACCTTACATGTAAACTCTCTTCGTCTGCTTTGGAATAAACAGCAACTGTTTTAATTCCCATCTCTTTGCAGGTTCTAATAATTCGCAAAGCGATTTCGCCTCTATTTGCAATTAATATTTTTTTGAACATCTCTTTATGTTTTAAATTTTAAGTTATAAGTTTTAAAGGGTTTAAATACCTATTTGTAGTGTATTTTACATTTTAAGACTTAAAATTTACTAAGATGGATCTACCAAGAATAACGGTTGATCGAATTCTACTGGAGAAGAATCGTCTACTAAAACTTTAACAATTTTTCCAGAAATTTCTGATTCAATGTCATTGAATAATTTCATTGCTTCAATAATACAAAGTACATCACCTTTCTTTATGGTGCTCCCTACTTCTACAAAAACTGGCTTTTCAGGAGCCGACTTTCTGTAAAAAGTACCAATAATTGGCGACTTAATGGTAACATATTTGTCATTTTCAGCTTTTTCTGCATTTGCTTTAGTTTCTGCGGCAGATAGTTCTTCATTTACAGCTGGAGGAGCAGGTTGCATCATTTGATTTTGTGCCATTGGTACCTGCTGCACATATGCCGTTGGTTCACTATAGGAACCTGCAGCACCTGTTCGGATGGTAATTTTGATGTCTTCCATCTCTAATTTAACCTCGCTAGCACCTGATTTAGCTACAAATTTAATCAAGCTTTGAATTTCTTTAATATCCATCGAATTCTTGTTTAATTTAGTTGATTTTGTTATTTGTTATTATATGCCCATTTTAAATAAATAGATCCCCAAGTAAAACCGCCGCCAAAAGCAGCAAACACAAGGTTATCTCCTTTTTTTAATTGACCTTCATAATCATGTAATAATAATGGCAGTGTGGCCGATGTTGTATTCCCATATTTTTGAATATTCATCATGACCTTATCGTGATCCAGACCCATTCTATTGGCTGTTGCGTCAATGATTCGCTTATTGGCCTGGTGCGGAACTAACCAATCGACATCAGCATCTGTTAAATTGTTGCGCTCCATAATTCTGGCAGCTGCATCAGCCATATTTGATACTGCAAATTTAAATACCGTTTTACCGTCTTGAAAAATAAAATGTTGTTTGTTTTTTACGGTTTCTTCCGACGCTGGCATGATAGAGCCACCAGCATTCATATTTAAAAAATTACGACCAACACCGTCAGAACGTAAATATTCGTCTTGTATGCCTAGGCCTTCTGTATTAGGTTCAAAAAGTACGGCACCAGCACCATCACCAAAAATGATACAGGTGGTTCTGTCCGTATAATCAATAATAGACGACATTTTATCCGCTCCTATTAGTAGTACTTTTTTATACCTGCCGGATGCTACAAAGCTAGCCGCCGTTGACATGCCAAATAAAAAGCTTGAACAAGCCGCTAACAAATCAAAAGCAAATGCATTTGTTGCGCCAATTTCAGAGGCAACATAGGCCGCTGTAGAAGCGACTAATGTATCTGGTGTGGCGGTACCCACTAAAACCAAATCAATTTCTTTAGGGTCTATACTCCCTTTTTTTATTAAGTCTTGAGCTGCTCTTATGGCCATAAATGACGTACCTGCACCTTCTTCCTTAAGGATTCTTCTCTCCTTAATACCAGTCCTAGATGTTATCCATTCGTCATTAGTATCTACTAATTCCTCTAACATCTTGTTGGTCATAATAAAATCAGGAACATATGCTCCTACCGCCGTAATGGCCGCCGTTAGTTTACTCATTCCATAAAGGTTTTTGCCCTGAAAACTTTAAAAAAGACATAAATTTCGTGAAAATTAGTGATTTTTAACGACTTTTTACAACTTTTTATCTAAAAGCTATTGTTTTAACAGTTTAATTAGTCCTCATAAAAAAACTCCTACTTAAAATAAGTAGGAGTCATTGTAATGCTATTTCGACGCGAATTAAGCGGCTACTTCTTCGGTAGTATCGATTAAAACCTGGCCTCTGTAATATAATTTACCTTCATGCCAGTGTGCTCTATGGTACAAATGCATTTCTCCAGTAGTTGGATCTTTTGCAAGAGTTGGGGCAACAGCCTTATAATGTGTTCTTCTTTTGTCTCTTCTTGTTTTGGAAATCTTCCGTTTTGGATGTGCCATTGTACAACTTATTTATCCGTTAATAACTTTTTTAATGAATCCCATCGCGGATCCGTTTTTTTATCTTTAGTTTCTTTTATTTCTTTTGGATGCAATTCATCTAGTTTGTCTAATGTTTCAGATTCTAAAGTACCATCTTCTACTCCTGGATGTACTTTTTTCAAAGGAACTGCTAACACTATCATTTCGTAAACATATTGCGAAATTTCTACTTGATGCTCTCCGTGTGGAAGAATCAAAATTTCATCATTGTCGTTATTGAACTCTTCTCCAAATTTAACCACTAGTTTTAAATCAGCAGTTATAGCTTGGTCATAGGGTTCATTGGTAACATCGCAATAAACATTTACTGTACCGCTTGCAGTCATTACTAACTCTAGCATGGTACTCGACTTATTTAAATCGACTACTAAATCAATAGTAGCATCATTAAATTCATTGTATTCAAAAGATTCAAAGAACGTATTGTTAATCTTAAAATCAAATTCATGTGCTCCTAACTTCAATCCTGAAAAAGGAATCATAAACTCTCTATGCTTCTTCATGTTTGACACTTAAATTTAGTGCTCCAGCCATTCAAAGGCGGGTGCAAAGATACTATTATTTTACTAAAACCCAACTTTTTAAAATAAAAAAATCTAAATGATTCAACTCCGCTACGAGCTTATTTTATTTTTACCTAAACTCTCTTTTTAAACGCGATTTTTTTAATGGGTTTGCGGTTAATTCGCTATACTCTTTTCTGTTTTTAAAAACTTCGAGTGCGGTAAAAACAGCTTCTTTAAAAGAACTAAAATCTGCTTTTCCTTTTCCTGCAATTTCATAGGCTGTACCATGATCTGGCGATGTACGCACCTTATTTAGTCCAGCCGTATAATTTACCCCCTTCCCGAAAGATAAGGTTTTAAACGGAATTAATCCTTGATCGTGGTAAGCCGCTAATATGGCATCAAAATTTTTATAGCCATCTGAGCCAAAAAAGCTATCTGCTGAATAAGGTCCATATATTAATTGTCCATTGTCAAACAATTCTCGAATTACAGGCTTTAAGATTTCATCATCTTCATTTCCAATAACCCCGTTATCACCACTATGTGGATTAATCCCTAAAAGTGCAATTTTTGGTTTGCTGATTCCAAAATCTACCTTTAAAGATTTTTCAATGGTATTTATTTTACTTTTAATCAATTCAGGTGTTATGGCTTTTGCTACATCCTTAACAGCGATATGATCTGTTAATAGTCCTACTTTTAATTCATCGGTAACCATAAACATTAAACTTTCTCCCTCCAATTCATGAGCCAAATAATCGGTATGACCAGGAAATTTAAAATCTTCAGCCTGAATATTGTTTTTGTTGATGGGTGCTGTTACTAAAACATCTATATCGCCATCTTTTAAAGCTTTTACAGCTGCTTTTAAGGATTTTAGGGCGTAGTCTCCTGCCTCTTTTGTAGCTACTCCAAATTCAATTTTTGGGATTTCTTTCCAAACATTTACTACATTTAGTTTTCCGTCAATAGCTTTTGAGGCCTCTTGAATTCCGTTATAATTAATTTCGAGTCCTAATTCTGACTTTTGGTAGCTTATGGTTTTATTCGATGCAAAAATAACCGGCGTACAAAAATCTAACATTCTTATATCTTCGAAAGTCTTTAGAACCACTTCGCAACCTATTCCGTTTAAATCGCCAATAGAAACCCCAAGTTTTATTTTTTGTCTATCCTCTGCCATGTTATTAATTGGTTTATGCTAAATTTACGCTACAAAATTAGGTATTTAAAACGACAACATGTTTACTGGGATTATTGAAACTTTAGGAGAGGTTATAGAATTAAGAAATGAGGGGACTAATTTACATATTACGGTAAAATCAACAATAACCCCAGAATTAAAAATAGATCAAAGCGTAGCACATAATGGCGTTTGTTTAACCGTGGTTGCGACTAAAAATAACACCTACACTGTTACGGCTATTGAAGAAACCTTACAAAAAACAAATTTAGAGCATTTAGCGGTGGGTGATTTTGTAAATTTAGAGCGCGCCATGATTTTAGGTTCTCGCTTAGACGGGCATATCGTTCAAGGGCATGTAGATCAAACTGGAGTTTGCACTTCAGTAGAAGAAAAAGAAGGAAGCTGGTTTTTTACTTTCGAATACAATCCCGATTTAAACAATCATACTATTGAAAAAGGTTCTATTACCATTGATGGCACCAGCTTAACTGTCGTAGACTCTGGCAAAAACACCTTTAGTGTTGCTATCATACCCTATACCTATGAGCATACTCGATTTAACACGTATAGCATTGGAACTGTTGTCAATCTAGAATTTGATGTTATCGGTAAGTATGTGGCAAAGTTAATGGCACTAAGGTAATTTCTAAATCGTAAGAGAAAAGGGGCGCTAGTGCGTCTTTGCGCAACCCGCTCCACTAAAAAAATTCTAATACTTTTTCTAGAAAATACAACCTGAGCATAGTGGAGCACTTGAAATTTAATTTGCCCCCTTATGAGCTCTAATTTTAGCAGAAACCTTAGGCCTTATTCCTCAAAGTAACTTATGGAGCTCCCTATCCAAGTGTCTTTGGTTTGGAAAGACACGTTGATTAATTCTCCTTTACTCATTCGTGTGAGGTTAACGACAGGTTTAAACCTATTTTCTTTTGAATTCCACACAAATAAAATACGCAACTCTACCTTTGAGTTGGTTTCAGAAGGCGTTTTTATTAAAGAAGCGTAACTCACTTTTTTTTGAAGTATATAGTTTTGTTTGTCTTGAATTTTGTTAATTTCTTCTTGAGTAGGGTTTAAATTGACCCCTTTCCCCGCAAAGGAAAACAAGGGTTTTAATACGTATTCTTGCAAGGCAATAGTTTCGGGAAAATCATTTAAATAATACGATTTTGGAATGTAGGTATGCGCTAACAAAGGCATCATACATTTTGAAATAATAAAAAACCAATCTGGGTGTGTTACCCATTGCACATCAAGGTCATCATTAAGGTTAAAGCCTAATTTGAGATCTTCTGCTGCTTGAATTTCGTCAAAAATTACGCGATTATAAATTCTATGAATAGGGAATTTTGATCCATTACGCTCATAGAATAATTTTTTACCTTCTTTTATAACCTTCGTGATACAAACAACAGGGATTCCCAAAGCTTTTTGGGTGGCCCAAAAGTCAATTCTCGTTTTTTGCTTTTCAGGATGAATTTCTAGAAGTACTACGTTTTCTGGACTTTCATTGCCAAGGATAAGCGTTTTTAACTCTTCTAAATAACTAGTTTCGTCTAATCCGCTAAAATAATAATGAAGTTTATTTTTAGCAAGGCTAGGATAGTTATTTAAATAGGCCTTACCTAAAAATGGCTGATAAAAAAAAAGGGTTGGAAACGCTTGTAATTCAATTAATTGCGGAACAATTTCGCCGTTAAGGCCTTCACAGAGTCCAAAATCTATCGCTAAAAAATGAGGCTTGTTTAAAGGGGCAGGAGATTGTAAGTTCTTTGGAATAAACGTATTTCTAATCTTATGTACATCTATACTATCGAGTTGTTCTAGGATGGCATCACAAGCATCAAACACTTTGGTTTTAAGTTCCTTTGAGATAAACACTGGTGTTTCTGATAAGCGAAAGGCCGTGGGTTCGCCAAATGCCGCAACGATATCTTTCTGTACATTTTCGTAAAACTCTTCTTTAAAATTTTGATTAAAAGCTTCTCTTATTTTTGGTATCATACAGTTAATAGTAATGATTCTTTGATGGCATTAGCAGCTTGTTGTAGAAAATTAGGAATAATTATAGCATTGGTTTTCGCTATTTTAGCATCATCATCTAAAAAGTTGATCATTTCTAAATACTTCTTTTTTCCAAATTTTTTAACGATTTGCACCCTTTTCTCTTCTTTTTGAAAGTGCCTTAGCATCCCTTCCGCATCAGCTTCAGGATGAAATTGAGTGCCAAATATTTCTTTGGTGAACCTAATCGCCATAACCGCACGTTCTAATGGAATATGGGGTCTTGATTTTTCAATACATAGTACGCGGCCATCTAAACTGTCTAGTTTCCAGTCTTTAGGACCAATAACCTGATAATCTCGAGAGTCAACAGCATAAAAAGGATCACCAAGGCCCATAAATACGGGTTCTTGTTCTCCACTTTTGGTTCTGGACATCGGTAAAACACCAAAGGAGGTGGAGCGCCTTTTTGTTACTTTTGCCAAATCCCAATGCAGGCAAGCCAATTGAAATGAATGGCAGATTAAAAACGCGTGTTTCTTTTTATAATGGCTAAGATTGTAATTTAAAATATCATCTAACAGACAAAAAAACAAAGGCTCCCAGGGCTCTCCTGCGATTAAGGGAGAACCTGGCCCACCTGACGATATAAAAATATCATAGGCATCTACATCAGGAATTTCATTTTTTACACGCACATCAAAAATAGTATAACTGCCTGTTGTCGTATCTTGTGCTAAAAAGTTTTCCACCAACAATTTTATACAGCGCATACCTTCGTTAGCATGCCCCGCATTCATATCTAAAACTGCTATTCTTAAACCTTGAGTCTTCATTATTTTTTTTAAGGGGACGAAATTACGTTATAAATTATATATTACAATCCCTTTTTCGTTTCTTCTACCACGTATTTCATTACTTGCTTTAGATCTTTGGTCTTTTCAAATATTCGTAATTGACGGTCTGCGCCTGAACCTTGTTGCAACATTTGGTAAACAAAGTTAACCTCGTTTCTGCATCCCAATTCATCCACAACATCATCAATAAATTCTAAAAGCTCATTAATTAAAGTTTCATAAGGCACCTCTTCTTCTTTTCCAAAATCGATCAGTTTGGCTTCAATTCCCCACCTGGCGGCCCTCCATTTATTTTCATTTATCAATATTCTTCGATAGGATCTAAAGCTTTGATTTTTTTGATGTAGTTTGCTTAGTTTAGCAATAAGACATTGCATAATCGCAGCAACACAGGTTACCTCATCAACCGTCATCATCATGTCACAGATTCTAAATTCTACCGTCGGATAAACAGGATGTAAGCGAATGTCCCACCATATTTTTTTGCCATTATCGATGCAATTCGTTTTTACAAGAACTTCAACAAACTTATCATATTCAGCAACACTAGCAAAATATGGGGGAATTCCTGTTCTTGGGAATTTATCAAAAACTTTAGAGCGAAATGACTTAAACCCAGTTTCTCGACCTTCCCAAAATGGAGAATTAGTAGAAAGGGCATACAAATGAGGTAAAAAATACCGTGCTATATTCATAATTTGCAAGCCTTCTTCACGACTGGGAATAGCAACATGTACATGCATTCCAAAAATAAGATTTGATCTCGCTACATCCTTCATTTCCGCAATTAATTGATCGTACCTCGGGTCTTGGGTAATTAATTGCTCGCTCCAATGGGAAAAAGGATGCGTGCCTGCCGCCGCGACTTTTAAATCTTCTTTTGCGGCTAGTTCAATAATTTGTTGTCTTAAATACGAAATTTCATCACGCGCTTCCGTGATATTTTCACAGATATTTGTGCCCATTTCGACCACAGACTGATGCATTTCTTCTTTAATACGTTCTTTTAAAAAAATTTTACCACCTTCTAAAATTTTCGACATTTGAGAGCGAAGCTTTAGAGAGTCTCCTTCTAAAATTTGGAATTCTTCTTCAATCCCTAATGTAAATTTATGCATGGGTATCTTGGTTTTTAAAAACTACTATTTACTTTTTTTAGCCGTTGCTGTTTTTTTTATAGGTGCCTTCTTAACCGCTTTTGGTTTAGCCGTTGTTGGCTTTATCACTGTTTTCTTTGCTTCTGCCGCATTTTTTAAATTCGGTTTTTTTGGTGCTTTTTTAGATGGCGATACGCAGTTTTCAATAAAAGATCCCCAAGAGGTATTGTTTTGTTTTGGCTTATGAGCGAGGGCTTTTTCTACCGCTAATTTTGCAGAATGCATGACAATCCAATCAAAATTTTCTTGTCCTACTGAATTAATATCTGCATCAGGAGCAGGGTTGCAAAAATCAATGGCATAAGGGATGCCATTACGTACGGCAAATTCTACGGTATTAAAATCGTAGCCTAAAGCTTTGTTTAATTTTAGGGTATAGTCATGAATGGTTTTCATTAACTTTTTATGCTCTTCGCCCTTGGTTTTAGGCTCTGTCGCGTACCGGGCATGAAATTCATTTCTAGGCTCATACGGCATGATATGTACATATTTTTGACCTAATGAATATACGCGGTAATAGTCATCAAAAATAATTTCTTCTTGCAACATCATGACCAACTGTTCTGTTTCTTCATGCTTTGCAAAAAGATCGTCCATATTATCAACCCGATATACACTCTTCCAGCCGCCTCCGTCATGAGGTTTCATATAAGCAGGAAAACCAATGTAATTAAAAATATATTCCCAATCTAACGGAGCTACTAAATTTCTAAAAGAGGTGTCCGAAGTGTTGTCGGGCCTTACTTTTGATGGTAACAGCACGGTTTTAGGAACAGGAATTCCCAACTCCATCGCCAAGCAGTTATTAAAAAATTTTTCATCTGCACTCCACCAAAATGGATTATTAATCACCGTAGTGCCTAATAAGGCCGCATTTTTTAAATAGGCCCTGTAAAAAGGTACTTCTTGTGAAATTCTATCCACTATAACATGGTAACCATAATCGATACCTTGTTGTACCTTATCAATTTTAACAGCCTCTGCAATTACTTTTCCCTTCCCTAATTCGTTTACTTTATCGATAAAGGCCCATGGAAACGTGTCTTCCATGCCGAATAATATTCCTACTTTTTTTACCATTTTTTCTAATGTTTTTAGTTCTTAAAAATAATTTTCAATGTATTCCGGAAACACCATTTTCCACAGGGGCCAATCGTGCGATATCCATTTTTTTTCATCATACCAATGAGCAATGCCTTTTTCATTTAAAATAGCAGACATTCGTTTATTTTTATCCAAGCAAATATCCCAGTCTGAGGTACTTAAAACAATCTGCATATGTTCAAATTTCCAGTCTTCCTCATGTTGCATAAATTCGTCCGGACAATTAAAATAAATCCGCGTATCATCTAAGTGTGGTGTCATATTTCTTATACTAAAAGCGGCACTCATCGCTATTAAATGACTAACTAGATCTGGAAATCTAAAGGCGGTATTGGCGGCGTGAAATCCTCCAAAACTGACACCCGCTACCCCAATTCTGTGTACGTTGCACTCCTTTTGAATGTAGGGTATTAATTCATCTTTCAAAAACTGCATATACAATTCATAGTTGTGTATTTTTGTTGCAGAATCCATATGGTCATCATAAAACGAAAGCATATCTATGGTTTCAACATTATATAACTTAATACGCCCCTGCTCTACATACTTCATTACCGATGCAGATAAGCCAAAATCTGTATTTTGTGTATATTGCCCCCCTGAAGAAGGAAACATTAAAATAGGATACCCCCAGTGACCCGAAATTTCTAAATTAATATTTCTTCCTAAGGTATTTGAATAATAGTGAATGTGATTTATGTTTGCCATAATACTTTTATTAAATATAGCCTAAATATTTTATTTTTTAATACCCAAAAGCCATTTAATTAATAAATAGTCTTAAAATACGATAGTATTCTCAAAAAACTAAAACTCAGGTTAGAAAAATAGGATGATGAATTTTGAAATTGACTACATAAGCGCTAAAGGAGGATTTTATTCAACTTTCTTACAAAGAAGGGTGACTTTTAGATTAGTTGCACCTTCTATGTATACGCATGCAAGCCATAGGTTTCCTGTACTATTAATGAATGATGGTCAAGATTATACACAGATGAATTTAGAAAAAATTTTAACTGCCGCATTCAGCGATAAGAAAATTTCTCCTTTTGTTTATGTAGGTATTGAAGCTAATGAAAACCGAATTCAAGAATATGGAACAAGCATTTCAGCTGACTTTAAAGGGAGAGGCTCAAAAGCACCTAATTATGCGAAGTTTATTGTTGAGGAATTTATTCCTTTTTTACAAAAAGAGTACAAAATCTCAACAAACAAAGAAGATTGGGTGTATACAGGCATGTCGCTGGGGGGCTTATCGGCTATAGATATTGTTTTAAATCATTCTAATACCTTTGGAAAAGTTGGTGTTTTTAGTGGGTCTTTTTGGTGGCGAAACAAAGCCTATGTAAAAAATGATATCGCTGACAGAAGCAGAATAATTTTACAAGTTATAAAAAACTCAAAGCCTGCTACACATCTTAAATTTTGGTTTCAGTGTGGGTCTGAAGATGAAAAAGCCGATAGAAATGGTAATGGAATAATTGACGCTATTGATGACACGCAAGAAGTTATAAAAGAATTAAAATTAAAAGGCTACAAAGCGACTAAATCAATCAGCTATGTAGAAATTTCTGGCGGAAAGCACGATTTGCATACGTGGAGTCAGGTATTTCCAAAATTTATTACTTGGGCTTTTGGAAAATAATAACACCTTACGCTTGTTGTTGAGCCACAAATTCTTGTACTATTTTTTCTGCTTTCTCTTTGTCAACTTCTTTTACAGATAGCCTTATGGTAGATTGCGTTCCGCCCACAAAACCTGCAACAACACCTGAGTTCTGTTCATTTTTTTCTATAACACCAATCCCCGCTGCTTCTAATAAGCCTTTTAAAAGAATTACTGACACTTGGCTTCCGCTATATATCTTAGTGTACTTATGGCTATCACTCATAAAATATGTTTTTTTTAAAGATATTGTTTCTGTTGTATTTAAATCTACACTTTAATAAAAATTTGTCTTTTGTATAAAAAATAAGCTACCCCTAAATAAAAACTTGTAACTGATAGGGCATAGAACAATGATGAGGCTTGTAAGGAGATACCCTCGTACACATAAATAGTATTAAATAGCCATGAATGTATTGAAGTTCCGTCAGCATCAACCTTTATAAGTCCAAACAGCTTAGCAATAAAACTTGATAAAAAGAAAACAGCAATGGCATTTGCTCCTGCATACTTAAAGGCAGTCCCAAATTTTATTTTTTTGATGTCTGTACAATAATAAATTAACGCTAAAATTAAATTAGACCAACCTGCAGTGACTAGAACAAAACTACTGGACCATAGCGCTTTATTAATTGGAAAAATAAGATCCCACAAATGACCAATTAGTAATAACGTACCACCAATACCCATTAAAATAGTGGCCTTTTTTTCTTGTTTTGAATTTAAAATTAAACCTGTAAAAATACCTAAGAGACAACTGGCTACAGCAGGAATGGTACTTAAAAATCCTTCCGGATCATAGTCTTTCTTCCACATATGGTTTCCTAAAACCTTCAAATCTATATAATTTGCTAAATTATTAGGGGCCCTTTCAAAAGTAGGTGCTACGCCTTCAACAGGAATAAAACCCATGGCTAGCCAATAACCCACTAAAATAAAAATAGTGATTGAGATTAGTGTCTTCCATTTAAAATTAATGAATAGGATAGCGCTGATAAAGAAAACTACCCCTATCCGCTGTAAAACTCCAGGAAATCTAATACTTGAAAATTCTTTAAAAAAAGGAAACGTAATCGTAAAAGCCCCAAGAAAAAGACCTAGTCCTATTAGTTTTAAACTTCTGACAGTAATTTTTTTATAGGTATTCGCTGTTGTTGTTTTGTTTTGATACGCAAAGGCGATTGAAGTGCCCACAATAAATAAAAAAAAAGGAAAAACTAAATCAGTTGGGGTATAGCCATGCCAATCCGCATGTAAAAAAGGCGCATAAACGGCGGCCCAAGTACCCGGATTGTTAACAAGAATCATCATGACAATGGTCATTCCTCTAAAAATATCAACCGCTACAATCCTATTTTTCATTACTTTTTTTTTACTGCGTTTAAAGTTAACTATTTTACTTTAATTTGATGTACACCTTGAGGGAGCTACCCTATCCCTAAAACTTTAGAGCGGGAATATTCATCCAGTATATTTCTTGTTATTCCTCCTTAGCAAAGCGATGCGCCATACAAGGTTTGGCAATGAAACAAAAAACTAATTGTCGGCGAATCCTAAAAAATCTAAATCAGTTCGATACTTTTGCTTTTTAACCCTTAAACAAACGTTCAGTGTTCTACGCATTAGCTGCAAATACAACAACAACTTCATGGGTTCTGGCTTTTTTAGCAGCGTTTATTTTAGGTATTTCAAAGTCTGGAATTAAAGGAATTGCTATACTTATAGTTACGCTCATGGCTCTTGCTTACGGAGCTAAAGAATCTACTGGTTTAATTGTTCCTTTATTAATTGTCGGCGATATTTTTGCGGTGATCTATTACAACCAACACGCCCAATGGAGATACATTATTAGATTTTTGCCATGGATGGTTTTTGGGGTTTTAATCGGCGTTTTTATAGGGAAAGACTTGGATGAAGAAACCTTTAAATACGGCATGTCTTTTATTATTCTTGGGAGTGTTATTATGATGTATTGGTGGGACCAACGTAGTTCTAAAAATGTTCCAACGCATTGGGCTTTTGCTGGTTCTATAGGTATCCTGGCTGGGATTACCACCATGATTGGAAACCTAGCCGGTGCATTTTCAAACATTTTTTTCTTAGCGATGCGATTACCAAAAAATGAATTTATTGGTACGGCAGCTTGGTTGTTTTTTATAGTCAATGTTTTTAAACTGCCATTTCATATTTTCGTTTGGCAGACCATTACACCAGAAACCCTAATCATAAATCTAAAACTAGTTCCTGCCATTTTAGTAGGATTAATTGTAGGTGTGCGCTTGGTGAAAATAATAAAAGATAGCTTTTACCGGAAAATGATTCTTGTTTTAACAGCCTTAGGCGCTTTGTTAATTTTACTTCAATAAGCCCTACTGCGCTCTCAGCGAGAGCCTTGTAAATCCGAGTGATTAAAACGCGAAATTATCCAAATCCCAAAGTAGGGGCAACACAAAATACACCATAAGCGTTAGTAAAATTATAGATATTAAATTCATCCAAAATCCTGCTTTTATCATATCGGAAATTTTTAAATAGCCCGACCCAAATACTACCGCGTTTGGCGGCGTTGCTACCGGAAGCATAAAAGCGCAAGATGCCGCAACGGTAGTAGCTACCATTAATATAAAAGGATTTACATTGAGATTTAATGCGATCGGGGCTAAAATTGGCATCAACATCGCAGTAGTCGCTAAATTTGAGGTTACTTCTGTTAAGAAATTGACCGCAGCTATGATGATTAAAATTAGCAAGAAAAATGATATCCCTTCTAATAGTCCCATTTGATTGCCGAGCCAAACCGCTAAACCGGTTGTTTCAAAACCGGTTGCGAGCGCCATGCCACCACCGAATAAAAGAATAATTCCCCAAGGAATTTTTATGGCATCTGACCAAATAATTAAAGGTTTGTTTTTCTTACTCGAGGGCAAAACAAAGAGTACCACAGCTGCCGTAATAGCAATAACAGTATCGTCAATGCCTGGAATTAATTTTTGAAGAATAAAAGACCTAGTTATCCAACATAAGGCAGTCAATATAAAAACAAAAAAAACGATTTTTTCTTCTTTTTTAATGGGTCCTAGTTCCAGTAAAAGTCGTTTTATTTCTTGTTTTCCTCCAGGAAACTCGGTTTGTTTAAAGGTATAGGCAACTCGAGTTAAGTACAACCAAGCAATACCTAGTAATACAATTGATATAGGTAAACCAAATTTTATCCACTGCGAAAATGTAATTTCTATACCGTAAGTTTTTTGAACAAAGCCAGCAAAAACAAGATTGGGTGGTGTGCCAATTAAGGTGGCAATACCTCCTATAGATGCGGCATAGGCGATACTTAACATTAATGTTTTTCCAAAAATAGAATTTTCGTTTTCATCGGTGGTAGGGTTGTCTTTGAGCGTTGATACGATAGACATCCCCATGGGTAACATCATCACAGCGGTTGCTGTGTTTGAAATCCACATCGATAAAAAAGCTGTAGCCACCATAAAACCTAAGATGATACGATAAATGTTAGTCCCGATAAGATTGATGATTTTAAGGGCCATTCTTTTATGCAAGTTCCATTTCTCAATGGCGATGGCTAAAATAAAACCTCCTAAGTATAAAAAAACATATTTATCGCCAAAAGCAGCTGTGGTTTCGCTACTATTTAAAATTCCAGTTGCAGGGAATAGTACAATAGGCAATAGAGAAGTTACGGCTATGGGAACGGCTTCCGATATCCACCAAATAGCAATCCATAGGGTGATACCTACCATGATAAAAGCGTTACTCGACATTCCTGCAGGTGGCTGAAGCACTAAAAACACTATAAAAACTAAAGGACCGAGGAGTAAGGAAAGTAACTTTTTGCTCAAATTCATAGGATAGCTCGTTATAAAAATAAAATAAAGCTAAAGATAGAAAAGATGGCGTACATAATAAATTTCTTTTATGGTCATGAAATTATAGACCATTCAGTGTATCTGTATAAAATTTGAAATATGATGTCAGCTGTTTAAGCTTTAAAGTCTTGCGCATAAATTTTACTCATTAGCGCATATAAGTCTGGATGATTTTTTTCAAACTTTTTAGGTTGATTAAAAAAGTATTCACTAGCTACGCTTAAAAATTCGATTTTACTTGTTGCGCCATAAGGGTTGATGTCTGAATCATTTTCTTTGATGTCGGTAATCTCTTCGTGCATTGCACTTAACCAAGGTAGTACAAATTGTTGCTGCATTAAACTTTCTGGGATTCCGTCTACAGCACCGTCTGCCTTGTCAATTAAATGTACAAACTCATGAATCCCCACGTTACTTTTACTATGCTGTTGACTAAACCCCGCTCGTAACGCAGGCAGTGACAGTATCATCAAGCGGTTCATGCTGCCCGATCCTACTTTCCCTAAAATATTTCTTTTTTCACCTTCAAATTGGTGGTCTTCATTAAAGGCGTCTTTGTAAAGTAATACTTCGTTGATGTTTCGATATCGTAGTCCAGGAAAACCAAAGAGAGGAATTACGGCACTTGACGCAACCAACAATCGGTCTGTATCGTTAATTTCCACTTTTACACCTGTAATGCTTACTGTATTAAAAAAATACAAAATTTCTTCCTCAAACCTAAGCTTTTCTGGAGCGGATAAAGCCGCATAAAAATAAACCTTATCGTTTAAAATAACACTCCAACGCTGATCGAAAGACTTTTTTTTAGTCGGTTTTTTACCAAACCAAATATTCCAAAGTAAAATAAACATCAATAAAAAAGGCAAAGCCCAAAGAATCCACATGTACATAGGTATAAATTTTAAGTTTTAAAAAGTTCAAACACAAGTTCAGGTTCAAGTGCCAAACTCAAAATAATTTTTCCGACAACGAACAGCAACTCCTTTCTCTTTTTCTATTCTTTACCTCTTTTTTTACCCAACAGCTATTTATCACGCTGTATTTCATCAATTAAATTAGATACCAACGAGGTCCAGCCTGTTTGGTGTGATGCTCCTATTCCGCGCCCATTATCACCATCAAAATATTCGTAAAACAATATTAAATCTTTAAAATCTTCACGGGCATACGTGTCTCTATGTAAGGCGTGCACAGTTCTATCTCCATGTTCATCCTTCTCAAAAATAGCAATCAATCTTTTACTAATCTCAACACTAATTTCTTGAAGTGACAAGCGGTTTTTACTGCCTGTAGGGTATTCAAATTTTAATCGATCCCCCGCATAGGAATGATATTCTTTTAGGGCTTGAATAAATAAGTAATTCATAGGAAACCAAACGGGTCCACGCCAGTTAGAGTTACCCCCAAAAAGCGGAGTTGTTGATTCATTAGGCTCATAATTTATACTAAATGTATCGCCATTTATTCCTATATAATAAGGTTTTTCATGAATTTTTGAAAGGGAGCGAATACCATAGGGACTTAAAAATTCTTTCTCGTCTAAAAGCACATTCACGAGAATTTTCATTCTGTCTTTGGGAACTAATGACAGTAGCAAATCATTGCCGTCTGCAAACTCTTGAATCACTGGGTATTTTAAACGTTTCATTCTATGGCTTTTAAACCACTGAACCGCTCGTTTAAACTTTGGAAGTTTTTCTAGGGTTTCTTTTTTGATACAAAGTACAGCTGCAATAGATAACATACCCGCTATAGACCGCACTTTTATAGAGGTAGAATTACCATTGGGTAGCAACAATTTATCATAAAAGAAGCTTTCTTGTTCGTCCCAAATTCCTTGGTTTTCGATACTCATTTTATTTAAAGCTTCGGCGATAAAAATAAAATGACCAAAATATTTAATAGCCATATCATCATAAGAATCATCTTCTAAAGCCAACTCGATACTTATTTCGAGCATATTTAAGCAATACAATGCCATCCAAGCTGTACCGTCCACTTGTTCTAGAGTGCCGCCTCCTGGAACACCATGACTTCTATCGAAAACTCCAATATTATCTAAGCCTAAAAATCCGCCTTCAAAAACATTATTTTGACTCCCGTCAATACGGTTTACCCACCAGGTAAAATTTAAGGCTAGTTTATTAAACATCCGTTTTAAAAACTGACGATCTGCTTTTCCTGTTTTTTCTTTTTCGGTTTTGTAAATTCTTAGCGTTGCCCAGGCTTGAACAGGTGGATTTACATCGCTAAAATTCCATTCATATGCTGGGATTTGGCCGTTTGGCGCCATATACCATTCTCTGGTAAACAACAACAATTGTTGTTTGGCAAAATGCGGATCAATTAATGCCATGGTCACACAATGAAAAGCAGAATCCCATGCTGCATACCATGGGTATTCCCAGGCATCAGGCATGAGCATAATATCATGATTTCTTAAGGTTTTCCAGGTGTTATTTCTGCCACTTAAGCGCTCCTGAGCGGGAATAGACGCTTTTGGATCGCCATCAAGCCAACGTTCCACATCGTAATTATAATACTTTTTTGACCACAGTAAGCCAGCAAAAGCTTGCTTTTGAATTTCTTGCTGTTCCTTGTGTTTTAGTTTTGTGTCATAAAAAATAGCACATTCTTCCTGCCTTTGCTTAAAAATACGGTCAAAATCATCATTAAACGGATTTTTAATGGCGTTTTTACTAAGCCTTAGTTTAATCACCTCTGTAGCACCCGCAGCAATATTTAATTGATAAAGAGGTGCAAATTTTGTCCCTTTTTCAACCGAAGTTGGTAAGCTATAATCACCAGAAGTTACTGCTTTATGAAATAAATCTTTTTTATAGGGGCTATCGTTTTTAGCCATAAAAACGGCTTCCATATTCGTTTCATTCTCCGTAAATAAATGTTCGGAAGCTTCTTCAAAATACAAATTATACTCCCCAACAAAGCAATGCTTAACATGTACATAAGCTAAGCCGTTCTGCTTTTTTTTCTCGATACTAGGCTTCTCAGGCATTTCGCGAAAACTCCAATAATTCCTAACCCATAAGGTGGGTAACACATGAATCGGTGCCTTTTTTTTACCTTTATTGCTAATGCTAATTTTAATTAAAATATCTTCATTATCAGCCTTGCCGTATTCGGTAACCACATCAAAATACGCCTTGTCATCAAAAATACCCGTATCTAATAACTCGTATTCGAGCTCGTTTCTATTTCTTTTGGCGTTTTCTTCCACCAGTTTCTCGTAGGGAAATTCTTGGTGCGGGTACTTATACAAATGCTTCATATAGGAATGCGAAGGCGTATTTTCTAGATAGTAATACAACTCTTTAACATCTTCCCCATGGTTTCCTTGTGGTCCTGTAAGCCCAAATAAACGCTCCTTTAATATCCTGTCCTTACCATTCCATAATGAAACACCAAAACAAATATTACTGTATCGGTCCGATATGCCCGCCAAACCGTCTTCTCCCCAGCGATATACTCTACTTCTAGCGTGTTCATGAGGAAAATAATTCCAGGCATCACCATTGGCGCTATAATCTTCACGAACCGTACCCCATTGCCGTTCGCTTAAATAGGGACCCCATTTTAACCAATCTTTTTCTTTACTATAATTAGCCTCTATACGCTGGTCTTCTACTGTGTTTTTATTCATATAAAAATGATTCTGGAAACTGCTCTTTAACCATTGATTACCCTCGGTAACCCACTAGGTAATGATTCATAAAAGCTGTGCTTTTTTTGTGATCTTTACGGTTTTTGTCTAGAGCAGGGCAAAAATAACACTCACGAGGCTAAAAGAAGGCTTTATTTGCTTCCTTTTTTTTACTTCAATGATATTTTTGATCAAGCTAATGAAACGAAATGACAAAAAAGTACCTTCCAGGATCTATATCAGGCCGGGGATTTTTTGCTATCCTGTAGTAGACCGTCTTATTTTATGAATAATTTTCTTTTCGAAAATAGATTTTGAAACGTGATAGGTTTGTCTATAAATGTAATCCCGATGCCTACTAAAAGCACTAGTCCCCCAAAAATCATTTGCAAACTAATCGCTTCCTTTAAAAATAACCAGGCTAAAAGAGCTGTAATAAAAGCTTGCGCCAAAAGACTTAAAGACACTCTTGTGGTTCTGATGTGCTGAATGGCATAGCTCAGTGAAAACCAAGCTAAAAGCTGACAAACAACAGCTTGTATACTTAATACCAACCAAGTTTTTAAAGTATAGCCATAAAAAGCCTCTCCTGCTGCAAGGTTTATACCCCCTAAAAAAATAGCCGACGAAAAAAGGCTTATAAACATAAAATTAAGGATGTTTACATGGGCCAAGACACGCTTAGAAATTAATAAGTAAAAAGCATAAAAAACCCCTGATAATACGCCAAAGATAAATGCACGGTTAAATTGAAATGCTATAAAAAATTGGAAGCCAACAATCGTAATCATCCCTAAAAGCGCTATTAAAGTGCCCATCCAAAAATTAGAAGAAGGTTTATTTTTAAAAAATAAAAATGTAATAATGCCCACCCAAATAGGCGATAAATTTGTTAAAAGTGAGGCTTGAGTTGCTGTAGATTCTTCTATGGCGATATTCCAAAATGCTACATCGCAACCAAATAATATTCCACTCAAAAGTGCTAAAAGTGTTAAGGATAAACTTGGTAACTTCCATTGTTTTTTCCAAAGTACCACAGGTAAAAGTACCATAAATGCTATGGCCATTCGGTAAAAGGCTGAAATTAAGCCAGAGGTATATCCTAATTTTACCAAAAGAGGGAAAATTGAAATACATAAAATACCCACGGCTAAAGCTATTCTAGGTTTGTTCATTGCCTTATTTTAATCGGTAAAAATACAACTAAATTAAAATCAGTTCGTTAACCGTGTATAAAATGGTCCTCTCAAAAACAAAAAATCCTCTTCTAAATTAGAAGAGGATCCTTAAAGAGGCATCGAGCGGATTCGAACCGCTGTACAAGCTTTTGCAGAGCTCTGCCTAGCCACTCGGCCACAATGCCTTTTTGCGAATGCAAATTTACAAAAATTTATGAGTAAGTGTAAAAATACTTACATAAAAAAAGCCCTTTCTTTCTACTAAAAAAAGAACGGGCTTCTCTGAGGCATCGAGTGGACTCGAACCACTATGGAAGTTCTTGCGGAACTTTGTCTATCCAATTCGACCACAATGCCTTTTATAGTCACAAAGATGCTGTTTTATTTATAAAAAATGAAACCAAAAAGGTGTATTTCAACGAGTTAATTGTAAGTTTATCGAAACCATTTCAACGTCTCCGTTAATAGGAGGGTTAATTTTTGAAACGCTAACTTCTGCTTTGGAAACCGAACTACAGGATGCCAAAATTCGGTCTAAGATACGTTTTGCTACATGCTCTAACAGCTTTGATTTAATCGCCATTTCTTCTTTTACGATGTGATTGATCAGCACATAGTCTACAGTATCCTTCAGCTCATCTGTTATAGATGCTTTAGTTAAATCAGCAACAAGCTCCACATCAACGCTATAGTCACTGCCAATAATACTTTCCTCTCTTAAACACCCATGATAGGCATACACTTTAATAGTACTTAGCTTAATTTTTCCCATACTTGTTTTTTTACAAAGCTAGTAAAACCCTAGTTTTAATTCAGAAACATTATGGCTAAACGGTGATTAGTAGGTACATCTGCAATTACTTATTCCTTGAAATAAATCTACACCTAAGGTAACCACATGGGTTCCAGTACTATAATTACTTATTTCATTTAATTGAATTTGGTAGGAATAGCCAAAATATAAATTATTCTTTTTGAAACCGAAAAGAGGTGTTAAAAAGTTAGGTGATCCAGGCTGCTCAATTAAAACGCGATAACTTAGTCCTAAATAGTAATAATCTTCAAAATCATAAAATCTAAATTTTAAATTAAAATCTGTTTCAGATCTATTGTCACTTTCAAACATTTTAAAAAGCAGCGAGGGTTCTATTTCTAAATCACTGGTTTTGCTTTTCTTATACCGATAGCCCGTGTACAGATAATAGTTTCTTAACCTGTTTGGTTCAAAAGTTACATTGAAACTAGTGAGATCTTTATCAAGTATATTTGAAACGTTAAGGCTAAAGTAAAAATTAGCTTTTCGATACAACAAACCAACATCTAAATTGTGATTTGTTGTTGAACGGTCATCGGTTACGCTTGGATCCCCACCGGCATCAATAAACTCTTGAATGTCGATTCTAAATTGATTAAAATTATAGGACAAACCAAAAGATAAAAATTCATCATCGTACCGGTCTAAGGTTAAATGATGTGCAAACGAAAGTCTTGCTCCTTGCTGTTTTGTATATCCGTTTCTATCGTTGTATAAAAAAACGCCTACGCCTGATCTATTTCCTAACCTCATATCAGCAGCCAAAGATTGGGTATCAGGGGCATCTTTAATACCTACCCACTGCGTTAAACCATTTACACGTATTTTAACATGATCACCAATACCCGCATAGGTAGGCGATAACACAAAGGGGTTATCTGCCAAATATTGGGACAGTTGGGGAGAGTTAAGCTCTTGAGCTTTACTTATAAAAGTAAACAAAAGAAATACTCCTGTTATTATTATTTTCTTCATTATACTGTAGGTTAAATTCATTATCTATATAAGGTAAAATGGCCAACAAATTCTCTCTCATCATTTTCACCTTGTAGCTTAATTATATACCAGTAATCTCCTGTGGGAAGATCACTGTTTTCGTAAATACCTTCCCATCCTAGATCATTTTGACCCATGCGATATACCTCTCTTCCATAACGGTCAAAAATTACGGTTATTATATTCGGGAAGCCTTCTAAGTTTCTAGGTTTCCAAATATCATTGTTGCCATCTCCGTCGGGTGTAAAGAAATTAGGGATTTCTATATCGATAAATTCCATTTCTATCATGGCAATAGCCTCACAACCATTACCATCCACTACCCTTACCGTATATGTTGCCGTACGATTGATAAAGTAGGTATTATCATCCCCGTTGTCAACAGCATCAAAATAAAAGGTATAATTAGCATCGCCTCCACTGGCAACAGCCGTAATCTCGTTGATATTATTGTTCTCTAGAGTTAAAACTAAAGGATCAAAATCTTCTATAGTAAATGGTATCATCTCCACACAACCATTTAACGAAATAATTAAGGTATGATCCCCTGCAGCAATAGTAGTGAAGCTAGGTTCTAAACGAACATCTGCCGAATTTATATCATCTAATTGATATAATACAGATCCTGCTACTGATGGGTCTTCTAATGTTACCATCAAATAATTATCAGGCACAGTACCCGTACATTCATACATAGGCGCTACTGTTGCTTTAATATTTACACCTGGATTAATAATGACTTGAACACTGGTTTCACAACCTAAAGCATCTAATACATAAACAGTATGCGTGCCTGGTACTAAATCAGTATACGATAATAAGTCAGCTACATAGTTGGTATTGTCTAGTCGCGTACTGTAGGGCGCAACGCCACCTGTGATCACAAGGTCAATAGCACCATCGTTATCTCCCAAACACGTTTCACCCGTTGCCGTAGCATCAATAACTATCTCGCTAGACTCCGCTATAACATATTCGGTTTGTACAAAACAACCGTTGGCGTCTTGGGCGATTACAGTATAGGTGCCTGGTGCTAAATTTTCAAACTGATTGATATCGTCAAATTGAGCCAAGTTCGGAGAAATTGCATATTGGTAATTTCCAGATCCTCCTGATAAGGATACGTTGATATACCCCGTGTTTTCACCAAAACAAATCATGGCCGAATAATCATCCGTATACACTAAAGGTGCTGGCTCTGTTACAGTAATAATCGCACTAATGGCTTCACAATCACCACTGCTTACTTTTACATAATAATCACCAGCAATTAAATTTCTAAATACTCCATTAGCACTCGGTCCTTGAAGTGGCGTTGTGCTCGTTGGACTGTCTAATAATTCATATTGATAATTGCCTAAACCGCCACTTCCTCTAGCGATCAAAATAGCAGAATTGTCTCCGCTGCAATTCACCGAAGCTGCAGAAGCATCAATAGTGATAACTATGGGCTCTACGGTATCTGCAGTAACTTCATTCGATAAAATAGAGGTACAGTTAAACGCATCTTGCACATAATAGCGATAGGTACCAGCCCCAGCATTACCAGAAGGCAAACTATTAAACACATGCTGGTTACCGCTATTAAACGGCATAAAGCTTACCCCATCAGTGCTATAGCTGTAAGGTCCAGTACCACCATTAGCGGTTAATAATAGTTCTAAATCATCTGTACAACTAATAGACTGAGTCATGGTTAATGAGCCAAAAACATCTACAGGATCTGAAATTGTTGCAATTGGCGTCTCTGCAATACAGCGAACTGCATCATTTACGCTAATACTATAGCGACCCGAGAATAAGCCAGTGAAACTAGTAGCACTCTGCGCTACCGAAGTAGAAATAATTACCGTTCCGGTAACATCGTAGGTGTTTAATCGGTACTGTAAAGTACCCAAACCACCTGAAGTTACTGTGGCAGTTACTATTCCTGTATCATCCCCATAACAATCTAAAACTATGTCTGCCGAAATAGCAGCAACAATTGGATCGGGTTGCACTAAAGTTATTGTATCTGTAAATAAACAACCAAAACTATCGGTAACACTTACCGTAAAGTTTCCAGCCGATAATCCGGTAAAAATATACGCATCAACCCCTGCTTGTGTAAAGCTTTGCGTCGCTGAAGTTATAGTTACGGTATATGGCCCTTTACCTCCAGAAGGATCCACCAAAATGCTTCCTCTGGTATTATCACAAGTAACGTTTGATTGTTCGCTTATGACTGCGGTAATCGGGAATTCAGGGGTCAAAATAGTTACTGCGTTTGAGTTGTCTGAACAGAAAGTGCTTCCAGCATCGGTTTCTATAATTTGAACATAATAACTACCCCCAAGTAAATTGTCGATAACTAAGGGTGTTGACGTATTCCCTGATAAAACGGCTGAGACTGAAGTCCCGTCTGCTCTAAATACTTGATAGTTATACCCACCTGTATAATTCGCAATGCTTACGTTAAAACTTCCACCGTTTACACTATCATTTAAGCAGGTTTCATCTGTAGCTTTCACCGCAGTTACTTCAATAACTTTAGGGTCTGAAACTAGGTGCCTTGTGGTTAACCTACAGCCCGTATCTGTATTGGTAATGGTAATTACATAATTACCAATGCCTAAACCAGCAAAGTTTTCTGAGGTATTTGTAGAATTTATGGTTTGGTTGTAACTATTTGGACCTGTTACTACATACGATAAGTTTGGTGTAGCACTTGCAGGTGAAATCGTCACCCCAACAGTAATTTCTTCATCATTCCCATTACACGTCACAGGATCAACAAGAACAACAGTCGGCGCACTTATGCCTACAAAAGGAGCTATGCTAGCTGTTGTAGAAGCCGAACATCCCATGTCATCGTAAACAGTAATCGTATAATTACCACCTACTACATTGGTTTCTGTATATATTGAATTGCTTCCATCTTGTACTGGTGTACCTGGTGTTGCATCATTGACGAACACATAGCGCACATAGCTATTAGAGCCCCCAGTTACCAATCCCGTAAGGTCAATGGTAGCATAGTTCGTGGCATTTCCTGACGTACAATCAAACTCAGAGACTACAGGTGCCGAAATGGCTACTGCCGCCGCAGGCTGACTTATTGTTTGTACTACTGTCGTTGAACAATTATTGCTTCCCGTTACGGTAATGGTATAACCAGCCCCTACGGTATTTGCTAAGCCTGTAAATTCAGCACTTGTAGCATTACTGCTTGTAGGATTTATTACGATAGCTGTACCATCCCTATCGGTAATTTGGAATACATAAGGATCAATACCATTATCTAAAACACTAACGGATATTGTACCGTCAGCTGCATTAAAACAGGTAACATTGGTAATGGCATCAATAGTTGGTGTTGGCGGCTGTACCGCAGCGGCTAAGCTTTGTTTAATAATTTCAGTACAAGTGCCATCGGTAATGGTAAACGTATATTCTCCTACTTGTGTCAAGCCTGTAAAGATTCCGTCTGTGTTTGGTGTAAGTGCGCTGTTATCAGGGAAAGTTCCTGTGTACACATAAGTACCTGAGCCACCTGTTTGAGAAATCGTTATTTGTCCACCTGGATCAAGGGTACAGTCTATCGGTTTCACTATAGTCGCTAAAGGCACTAATTCATTATATAAGGTAATCGCATTGCTTGTTGGAGCAGCACAGCCCCATTGATCACTGACAAGTACTTGATATTGACCAGCACCTAAGTTGCTAAATGTAGCCGTAGTTTGTTGAGCTCTCAGGTTTACATAAACAGCACCATCCCATCGTTGTAATTGATATGAATAATTGCTTCCTTGACCCCCAGCTTCATTAATTACTTGTAACTCTCCCTCGAAATTAGCACAATTTTCATTGTTTAATTGAAGATCGGCCGTTATCGGCGATGGAACAGCCAAAGTAATGTCTGTTAATGGTAAAGGGCAGCCGCGACTATCTATCACCCATATTTCATAGGTACCCGCTGCTAAGTTTTCAAACCTAGGATTCGCACTATAGTTTGTGGCATCGTTAGGATCAGGATTGGCTGTTTGGCTTACATAATACGCATAGCCTCCCCAGCCACCAGTAACATTAGTGATTTCAATAATACCGTCAGCCCCGGGCGCACAAGTAATAGGTGTTACAACTGTGCTTCCAGATAACATAGCGCTTGGTTCTGAAATACTAAAATCTCTTTGGTTGTCACAAGTCGGCACACCGTCTTGCGTGAAGGTTACATAGTAATCTCCAGCCACCAAACCACTAGCTGTAAAACTTGGAGATGTCCCTGTAATTAATGTTGATGTATTGTTACTAAAGAATACTTCCCAAGAATAGGTTCCTGAATAGCTTGCATCTGTATTGTTTACAGCGAATGTAGCTGTTCCTGTGGCAGACCCAACACAAATAACATCTGTAGTTACTGGTGTTGCTAGGGTAAATGTATTGGGGTTATTTACTTGATATGAAATAGTAACAACACACTGAGTGTTGGTATTTCTCACTTCAAAAGTATGTATCCCTTCCGCTAAATCATTAAAGACATTAGAAGCTCCAAAAGCATTGGGAAGCAATCTGAATTCATAATTTGCTAAACCAGCAGGAGTACTTGAATCCGTTAAAGAACCAAAAGCATTGATGGTGATATCTTCTCCTGCATTCGTACAAGAAATAGCCTCATTAACAGTTATGGTCGGTGTTAGTAATTCATCAAAAGCAGCTATGGTGGCTGTTGTAGAACCTATACAACCTTGATCATCATACACAGTAATACTGTAGGTGCCACCAGCTCTATTCGTTTCTGCATAAACATTGTTGGTACCATCTTGAACGGTAGTCGACGTTATTGTATTTACGAAAACGTAACGCACATAAGTGCCAGAACCACCCGCAATATTAGCTGGATTAACGCTTATAGTGGCATTGTTATCGGTATTGGTGTTTGGAGTACATTCAAAGGGTACAATATCTACCAATGGGTCTATAGTTACTACAATTGTATTGGGCTCCGTTATACTAACAGGAATATCAAAAGAACAATCATTTGTTCCAATACCCCGTACGATATAGTCAGCTGGTGCTAGGTCAGAATAGGTTTGTGTTGCAGCATTAAACGTAAAATCAGTTGCAAGCACTAAAGGATTTCCAGCAGTAGTATAACGTAATTCATAAGTTAATGGGCTAATACCATTATTGGTTTGATTTAAAGAAATGGTACCATCATTAGCTCCGTTACACGAAACATTCGAATGTATTTCTGTAAATATTGGTTGAATAGCTGCTGGAACATTTACGGTAATCGTTCTGTTACAAAGCGCACTATTAGCTGTAGCTGTATCATAAATAGTAATGATATAATCTCCGGCAGTTGAGGCATTATAGACAAACGGACTTGTTAATGTCGTTTGTGCCACGGTTGCAGCTCCTGAAATTGAATATTCATAGCTTCCAGAACCGGTTAAGGCTTCGATAGTAATTGTTGCATCCGGTGATACAGAACAATCTAATAGTTTAGTCAATTCTGCTTTTGCTGAAAGTACTGGGTGAACTACATACCCAGCTTGCATAGCCATACAACCATTGCCATCTATGATATATACATCATAAGAACCTGGTGCAACATTATTAAAAATACCTCCATTATTTACATAAGTACTAGGAGCCGCAGCGCCATTTATAACAATGGCATATCGAACAACTCCTGCTCCAGTAGCATTAACACTAAGGTTTATTGGTGAAGTACAATTGTCTTGTGTGACACTGTTAATTGTTGGGTTAGGGCTTAAACCTAAGCTAACCAAAGGTAGGGTAACAGGACAACCGTATTGGTCGTTTATCGTTACGATATAATCACCCGCAGGTGAATTTACAGGAATCTGTATTGGATTACTTGTTACACCCGTTAAAGCTGTAAAGCCTGCAGGACCTGTTACATCAAAAGTATAAGGAGCACCTCCGCCGCCTGTAATACCAGTAACAGAAATTAAACCAGGTAAATTGCAAGAAATATCTCTTGTAGCAGTAGCCGTAGCTGTAAGTTCATTTAATTCATCTACTAAAACATTTTCACTCCCACCTCTACAAGAATCTGTTGTTCCGTCAGATTGTATCACTTCTATATAGTATTCTCCTTCTGCTAAACCAGTAGCAGAAATAGTGTTGTTGTAGGCAACGTTAACTGCTGGTGCAGGGGCAATGGCACCGCTTACTGCAATAGGAGTTGGGTTACCTAAACGGTAAATTTCCCAACGCATAAATGTATTTGGCGTAGTCGGATTGAGGGTGAAGGTTATTTCACCATTTCCAATACCTGGGGTAATCTCATAACAACTAGGAGAAACTGCTGTTGTGATGCCTAAAGGCTGTATTATCAAATCGTTAACATTAATAAGACTTTGACGCACGCACATAGTTGCATCCCTTACGTAAAAAACATAAGTTCTACCAGGAGTTAATCCCGTCCAGTTGTACAAACCTTCACCTGCCGGAACAGCGTTTCCACCAGAATCGATACTTCCACCTGGCTGCCAAGTTGCTGCAGAAGGATTAAAAGTAGAAGGGTCTTCGGAATATGCATATTCATAAGGAGCTACTCCGGCTGTTCCTTGAACCCTAACCTGTAACTCATTACAATCCACAACAACAGCACTAATACTGATATCTAAATTATCTAAAGGATAAGGAATAATATACCTTGGAAAATCTCTTTGACAGATTGTACCACTAGCTAAAGTTACTCGAATAGAAGGATAAACCGTATCTCCAGAAAAAGTTGGGTTAGCGACCGTTCCTCTTAATTCGTTTGAAGCTTGCCAAGTGATACCACCATCATTACTGTATTCTATAGTTCCCACAGGGGCGGTTACTGCTAAAAATTGAAATCCGAAATCACTTTCTATGGTACTAGAACAACTTGCAGGCAAAATAGGGTCTAAATCCGCTGTAATTTGGACTGCATTATTGATTGTAATTGTGCTAGAAGAAACAGGACAGCCATCGGTATCGGTAATGTTTATTATGTAGTCACCAACTCCAATACCAGCGAAGCTGTACGTTGTTGTTCCTACATTTAAATAGCTAACACCGTAATCAATACCGTCTGCTGGTGATAAATCTACTAAAGTATAGTTAAAAGGGGCATTCCCCCCAGTTACGGTGGCATCAATAGCTCCTAAACCATTAAAACATTCAGGATCAGTAGCTGTTCCAGTTACCGCTATAGGCGTTGCTGCCGCAATGATAATATCTTCTTGTTCAAAAGAGCACAAGTGGCTTATACCGTTATTATCGCGAACATACACATCATAACCCAAAGGGTTAGCGGTAGCCATAGCTTCCGTAATGTTCAAGAAATTTGTTGTTGTGAAGAATCCTGTTGGGTCGCTATCTGCCTCAACAATGGCATACACCAAGGTACCGTTTCCTCCTGTTGCGTTAACAGTAATACTTCCGTCATTACAAGAGCTAACGTTAACAGCATCGACAGACACGACTAACTGCGGACTTAAAACTACGGTTTGTTGTACCGCATCGCAGCCAAAACCGTCTTGTACGTCAATCGTGTACGAGTTATTTGCTAATCCTGAAAAAATATGTTGGGTGGCAGTGGTATTCCCATTTAACCAAGAACCCCCATTAATTCTAAATTGGAAGTTGCCATTACCCGGGATAGAAGTAACATCAACTTGGATAGTACCGTCATTGGCACCGGAGTAGCACGCCGTTGGCGTCACTGTAAAAGTAGGCACTTCTGGGGCATTGACCGTGACCGCTGGCAATACCGCATTCGCACATGAGCTACTATCGGCAACACGCACTACATAATTTTCAGTGGCTGCATTGGCAGGTACATTCGTAAATATCGCAGAGGCTTGATAGGCTCTTAAGATTGTTCCGGTATTTGTTTCTAACTGGTAGGTATAGGTTGGTGTTCCTCCACTGGCTACTGCCGTAATGGTAGCACCTGAATTATCACAAGTAAAAGCTGTTGTAATCGAAGCTGTTGCTGTGATTGCTGTTGGTTCCGTTAGCGTTTCATTTAAAGTTAATACACAACCCGTTGGGTTGTTGACATCTCTAATGTCAATCGAATAAGCTTGAGCTGTTAAACCACTTATTGTTTGTGATGTTGTAAATGGCCCTGCAAAAGGAGCTCCATTGATGCTATATTCAAAACCACCAGCACCAAAGTTGCTCCCATTTATGGTGAACCCTCCGTCAGATCCTCCAAAACAAGAAACATTAACAGGAGCAGAAATAGAAGCATTAAAAGCCCTACCATTCGCTACATTGACTGCGATATCTGTAGTACAGCTACTGCCATAATCTACAGTAATGGTGTGATTTCCTGGTGCTATGTTATTAAATATATGGGCAGTGGCTCCTGTTTGAGGAGTTCCACCGTCTATGGCATAGGTATAACTAGCATTAAAAGGAGAGATGGTAATATTTCCTGAACCATCACAATTGTATGCAACAGTACTTGCCAATGTTGGCGCAGTTGGTAAAGGAGCAATAGAAACAGGAGACAAGGTAATAAAACAGGTCGGTGCATTGGTATCTCTTACACGAATAGTATAGGTGCCCTCTGTTAACCCTGTAAATACGGTTCCACCAGTCGTTGAGGCTGACCAAGGCCCACCATTAATAGTGTATTGATAGTTGCCTGAACCACCTGCTGTTGGTGTAATACTACCCACGCTAATCGCTGCTTCACCACCTGGTAAACAGGTATAATCTGTGGTTTGTGCGGCTTCGGCACTAAGTGCTAATGGTTCATTTACCGTTACGCTTATAGGTTGTGTACATAAATCGGCATCTTGAACTAGTACCGCATAGGTACCTGCTGTTAAATTTGGAAAATTATTTGATGTTTGGTAGGTAGTTCCATTGTTAATACTATAGCGATAAGGCGCATTTCCACCAGTTACCGCTAAGGCAATAGCGCCGTTAGTACCAGCAAAACAAGAAACGTCTGTAATCGTTTCGGTAATGGCTATAGGTGGGTTTTGAGTAATGTTGAGATCAACCATTGCCGTACAAAAACCAGCTGCTCCGCCATAATCACGAACATATACATCGTATGCACCAGCCGCTGAAATAGCTCTTGGATTGGTCGTTGAAAAGTCTCCATTAGTAGGTGTAGCTCCATCGGTAACAATAGCATAAACATAATTAGCATCACCGCCTAAGGCTGTAATACTAACATCTGTTGCGCTACCACAAGTAGTAATCGCATTGGCTGACGCACTAATACTTAATCTTTCATTGATAGTTATGGTTTGTGCTGCTACTGTACATCCTAATTGGTCTCTTACATTGATGATATAAGACCCAGAACCTAAATTAGTGAAGGTATAGGCTGTAGCTGTTGTTGGGCTAGGCGCTAAAAATGGCCCGTTGTTTATGCTAAATAAAAGTCCGCCGTTACCACCAGTAACATTTACTAGAATTTCTCCGTCATTAGCACCGGAATAACATAATGTTGGTGTTGCTGTAAAAGTTAGTGCTGCCGGAGCGGTAACGGTAATGGCTGCATCTATTATATCGTCGCAGCCTCTAACATCTCTTGCTCGCACTAAATAAGTACCTGCTGGAACATTGGTAAAATTTACTGAAGTTTGATAGGCTCTTAAGATGGTTCCAGAAGTATCTTCTAATTGATATTCATAGCCCGCAGTACCACCTGTAGCACTCGATGCAATCGTAGCACCCGTGTTTGAACAGGTAAAAGGCGTGGTTACCGAAGCACTAGCTACAAGGGCTGTTGGTTGTGTAATTGTTCTTGTTATTTGTTGTGTACAAGAAGGATCATCAATTCTTCTAATATCGATAGTTCTTACCCCTGCAGCTAAATTCGCTGCCGTAGTTACAGGTGAAGAAAGCGATGTTATATAGGCGCCCCCATCAATCGAATATTCAAAACCAGTTGTAGGGTTAAAGTTGTCAACTTCAAAAGTGATGCTCGCATCGGAGGCACCAAAACAGCTTACATTTGTAGCCCTAAGGTAATTGGCTTCAAATGCTCTGTTTCCTTCAATAATTAGGGTGGTATCGATTGAAAGTTCACATACCTCAGGGATTTGATAAATTTCAATATCATCTAAGGCAAAATCGTTACCACTATTACCAACTTTTTCTGATCGAATCACAAACTCTAAAGTGGTATTATTTCCTGGGTTCAGGTCTACACTAAAGTTTTCCCATTGCTCTGTTTTTGGGATATCACCAGTTCGGATAGATTGAACAACGGTTCCAGTGGTTGTTCTTATTTCTATGGTTAAGTCTGGGTCTAATTGATTATTTGTGCTCCTTAAGAGGTTAAATATATACAATGAGATTCTTAAATCTTGGTTTGGAATAACATCATTGATGGGTTTGGAATAAATAATTTGACCCGGACTCGGAGTACCTACATTAATCACTAAATAACGCCCATTGGGATTAGCGCCATTGGTGGTATGATCACCAGGCTGTACCCAAGCGCCAAAAGGAGCTACAATATTATTGGTAACAGCATATTCAAAATCATTAATTCTGTTGTTATTATCACCAGGAGGATTTGTTGTTTGATCCTCATAGGTATACCCTAAAGTATTTGGGTTTGAAACTGTGGTTCCATAGCCAAAATCTTCTACCAAAAGCAAACTAGGTGTCGGTGGTGTTTGAGAAACATAATTGGTCGTCACCGTATAGGTCCCTGGAGCTATATTGGTAAACACATTACTCCTTGGGTCAGGACTATTTAAGGTGCCATTTAAGGCATAGGTATAATTATAATTAGCAATATCACTTGTTATGGTAATTATTCCAGTACCGTCACAGTTATAATCGGTAACCGCAGTTAATACAGGATCAACAGGATAGTCCTCTACAAACACATCCATCGGAAATTCACAACCAACAGCATCTCGAACCACCACTGTATTGTAATTTCCTGGAGGTAAGGTGGCTATACTTGGAGTATCAAAGCTAGCGCCTCCGTCAAAACTATAGGTATATGGTGCTACACCACCTACAACATTGGTAATACGAACTAAAGCGCCTGAAACATTGCAGGTTACATCACGTGCCACTCCTGCTGATGCCGTTAATGGAGCAGGGTTTGAAATAGTATGTTCTAAGGTCGCGCTACATCCAGAATCGTCTAATACCAGAACAGTATAGGTTCCCGCAGCTAAAGCAACAAAGGAAGGGGTGTCTTGAAAAGTAAGACCATTATCAATACTGTATTGAAAAGGGCCTACACCATTGACAGTATTGATCGTAATGCCTGCACTACTTGAGCTATTACAGGTTACTGGACTATCGTCATTCACAGAAATAGTCATATTTCCACGATCTTCAAGGGTCACCGCATTTGATATTTTAAAACAGCCATTGGCGTCGATAGCTACAAAAGTATATACGCCTTCTTGATTTGGTATTTTAGTATAGACAAAAGGTGCCGAAGGATCTGCTTCTGTTGGACCCCCAGATACCGTATAACCAAATTCAAAAATGGGATCAATTTGATAGGCATTAGCAGGAACATTGCTAATATCACTATACAATGGCGTTCCATCTTTACTCCAAATAGCATAGCTATAATTAGGATCTACAAAACCACCTGATGCGCTTAGTTCAATGGTTCCTGGTGAACAACCTATATTGGTTAAGGTAACGGCAGAAAGTAAAACCTCATCGACCTCAGTCACTGTAATATTCTGAGTGTCTGTACACCCGTCTTGGGTGGTAACAATGACCGTATAATCGCCTGGGTTTAAATTGTTAAATGTATAGTTATTGCTCGCTTGAGCTGAGGCAATATTTACTCTAGTGCCAACACCATAAGGGTGGTTCACTCCATCATTAAATCGCAAATCATAGGTGTAATTTGCTCTTACATTTAGTACTTGAACATTTATAGAACCCAGAGAATTACAATTAGCTGGTGTGGTGGCTAGATCTACATCAAAATTTCGATTTAAAATTCCAATCTCAACACTTTGAAATTGGCAGGAATTAGGAATTGGGTTGCCAGAACTGTTTAATTGACGAACGTCTACGCGGTAACTCCCGTTGGTAGCGATATCAAAGCTAGGACCGTTATTAGCACTAAAAGGTACTACGACAGTATTCGTCGCTGTATTAAATAATTGAAAACCGTACCCCGCTCCTAAATTTGTAACGGTGATATTGCCATTACTGGTACAAAAAATATCTGTTTTAATGGTATTTACAGCCAAATCGTTTTTAAAAGCACTAAAGTAAAAGCGACTAGAACATCCGTTTTGATAATTAATTACTAATCGGTATTTACCGGTATTTGTGACATTGAAGGCATTCCCCGTGGCCACTGTAGCATAACAGCTGTTCCCTTTGTTAGGACATGCTGGGTCTGTTGATGTACAAGTATTTTCATCGAGTTGTTGCCACTCTAAACTTTGTGCATCTGGAATATTTATTTGTAAAAGCTCTGTGTCTGTACTACCACATAAAAATATGTTCGCCATAAATTCACCATCAACAGAACATCTTAAAACTTCGCCTTGAATATCATTATTAGGGTCAGCATCACTATTTCTAGCATTAAAAAAATCTAAGATTGGGTTTGTTTGGGTGGTACCAAAAAGCTCAACGGTAATAATTTCTTGAAATCCTATACAAGGGTTAGCAATAATTTTATCTACGATATAATTTCCTGCCTGGGTAACATTAAGCGTGCTAAGATCACCATCAGGATTGCCATCGTTTACAACAATATCAACACCAAGATCAATAACATCATTATTATTTACATCTCGGTACCAAACATAATCATCAAAATTATCACCTGCATTGAGTAACACATTGCTACCACATAACTGTACTGTTCTTTTAAATGAGCAATTTGAAAGATCATCTAGTAAAAAGTTGGTAGCTCCTGGGGTAATAAAGCCACAATTATCAAAATCAGATACACTTGGGTCATCGGTTATAGTAGCACTGTTGATCACACCAGCGTAGGTCGAATAGGCAATGTTCTCTATTTGGTTTGAACAAGCATCCACAAAATCAAAACAATTTTGGGCTACAGTTACCCGCATACGAATGCTTGTGGCCGGCCCATTTATAAGAACTAAATCGTCGGGAACAGCAAATTCAATTTCATTTAATGCACTATTGTACCTGTAGGTAACTCCGGGAGGAAGACTTAGGTTAATTTGGTCTAAAGTTATATTTGCAGGCAATACATCACGAATGGTATAATACCGCTGAAAGGGGTCTGAACTTGAAGGATTAACTCCTGTGCCATGGTCATTCCCAATATTTTTAAATGTCAATACATAATCTAAAGTCTGCCCTAAATTAACGCCCAAACCCGTAATGTCGTTTCCTGCAATGTCTTCTACTCTTTTTTCAAGAATAATATCAGGTTCAATAATTTCTACTGAAAACGTAGTTAAAAAAGCACCATACCCATCTCCAGAAGAGGTAAATCGAAGGGTGGCTCCTGTTTCATCATTGGGAAGAATATTATTAGAATTGTTGATCAGGTTAAAAAGGTCTAAATCAATACCCAAAGTATTAGTGCCGTAAGGTGTTCTTGTCGGTACCTCTGCACCGTTGGTGGTGATTGTTGAGTTAAAAAAGTTATTTGTAGGATTTAAGCCCGTAGTTAAATTGGTAAACCCAGCCCTAGAATTTGCCTTGATAAAAAAGCGATCGTTAGAAATGCCTCTATCTCCTTCTAGTGCACCTACTCCAATTCTTGCTCTCACTGGAAAAGGATTTGGTAAGGTTTTAAAACCATTTACGTTGACATCAACATTACCAACAGCTCCTGAAAGTCCGGCATACCCATCAAATGTAGAGATGAATTTACCAGTTTCTGTAGGGTTTTCGTAAATAATGACGAGGACCCAACCTGCAGAACTTGATCCGTTTCTTCTTCCCTTTGTAGCTCTTATGTTCGCCACGGTGTATTCTCCGTTCGGGTTGCTATTAGAACGCACTAAATCTGTTACGTTTTTGTAACAGATATAGGGGGAGTCTTTGAATGAATTGTTGATATTGACGGGGTCATACCCATCAAAAATAATATCGTCTTCTTCGCCTACAGGATCTGGAGCTGTATCTGCACTTAAATCGATATACGCTCCTGAAGGCAGTTTAAATTTTATTTGATTCCAATCTTCTATTCTGGGTGTTCCTGAGAATTGTGCACCACCATTTGTACTCCTCTCATTAGGGTATGTTGCCGCCCAATACAAGCCGGCATAGCGTACTTGAGAACAATTAGGGTCTGCTAAAGTAAGCTCAGCACTACTTGAACTAAAGGTAGATGGGTCGCCATCAATATCGATGTACTCCATCCACAATGAATTGTTATTTTCATTGCCGTTATAAGGTGTATTCGCTTGGGTTGGGTTGGCCTGAGTTGCTCTGTTTAAAATGTTGTTCCCAACAAAAACAATGTCTCCTCTTATCTCTATATTGCCTCCATTAAGCCTTGGCGTAAATGGAACAGCCTCCTGTGCCTGTGCTCCAAAAAGAATACAAATCACCAGTATAAAAAAAAGAATGGTCTGCTTTTTAATCGAAATAGTTTGGTTCATTATGTGCTGATATCTGTACTAGTTTTATTTTTCTAAAAATCTTATCATGTAAAACATGCTTGCGTTTTGTCGATAAGGTCTTAGCCCTAAGTATTTACCAACAAATATGAAACAGAAGCCTTAGCTACAAAATTTAATGTTGTAGCCTAGTTTGTTTCTGTTGTGAAAGGCAATTAATTTAAGGTGTCTTCCTTTTAAAAAAAGAATTATTTAGGCTTTTAAGTGCCTATGTTTTGTAGAAAATCAGTTCATAAAAAAATAAAAAGCTGTAGGTTTGCTCATAGAAATGAGCTTGATATGAGCATTTTAATACTCCATTTTAGAGAAATATAAAGACAGATTCCTTTTTAATTAGCCTAAAAAAGTAGCACTCAAAACTGAGTTCAAGGCACAAAAAAGAGGTATAAATTTTCTAAAAAGATGTAGTTCTGAAAAAAGTTAAACTGGGCTAAAAATTATTTTAGTAAGTGTGCTATTATTTGTTTTGTAACAGTTGCTGTTGCTAAATTTAAGAGTGATTAGAGTTGTCAGGCTTGTGTGTTCATTCTAAATTAAACGAAAACCTCGAGGCAATGCCATCGAGGTTTCAGTATCTAAACTCTTGCGCTATAAGAAGCAAGACCTTTTATCGTGATTCTTGGTTCCTAAATTTTCAATATGATTATCTATATAAGGTAAAATGGCCAACAAATTCTCTCTCATCATTTTCACCTTGTAGCTTAATTATATACCAGTAATCTCCTGTGGGAAGATCACTGTTTTCGTAAATACCTTCCCATCCTAGATCATTTTGACCCATGCGATATACCTCTCTTCCATAACGGTCAAAAATTACGGTTATTATATTCGGGAAGCCTTCTAAGTTTCTAGGTTTCCAAATATCATTGTTGCCATCTCCGTCGGGTGTAAAGAAATTAGGGATTTCTATATCGATAAATTCCATTTCTATCATGGCAATAGCCTCACAACCATTACCATCCACTACCCTTACCGTATATGTTGCCGTACGATTGATAAAGTAGGTATTATCATCCCCGTTGTCAACAGCATCAAAATAAAAGGTATAATTAGCATCGCCTCCACTGGCAACAGCCGTAATCTCGTTGATATTATTGTTCTCTAGAGTTAAAACTAAAGGATCAAAATCTTCTATAGTAAATGGTATCATCTCCACACAACCATTTAACGAAATAATTAAGGTATGATCCCCTGCAGCAATAGTAGTGAAGCTAGGTTCTAAACGAACATCTGCCGAATTTATATCATCTAATTGATATAATACAGATCCTGCTACTGATGGGTCTTCTAATGTTACCATCAAATAATTATCAGGCACAGTACCCGTACATTCATACATAGGCGCTACTGTTGCTTTAATATTTACACCTGGATTAATAATGACTTGAACACTGGTTTCACAACCTAAAGCATCTAATACATAAACAGTATGCGTGCCTGGTACTAAATCAGTATACGATAATAAGTCAGCTACATAGTTGGTATTGTCTAGTCGCGTACTGTAGGGCGCAACGCCACCTGTGATCACAAGGTCAATAGCACCATCGTTATCTCCCAAACACGTTTCACCCGTTGCCGTAGCATCAATAACTATCTCGCTAGACTCCGCTATAACATATTCGGTTTGTACAAAACAACCGTTGGCGTCTTGGGCGATTACAGTATAGGTGCCTGGTGCTAAATTTTCAAACTGATTGATATCGTCAAATTGAGCCAAGTTCGGAGAAATTGCATATTGGTAATTTCCAGATCCTCCTGATAAGGATACGTTGATATACCCCGTGTTTTCACCAAAACAAATCATGGCCGAATAATCATCCGTATACACTAAAGGTGCTGGCTCTGTTACAGTAATAATCGCACTAATGGCTTCACAATCACCACTGCTTACTTTTACATAATAATCGCCAGCAATTAAATTTCTAAATACTCCATTAGTACTTGGTCCTTGAAGTGGCGTTGTGCTCGTTGGGCTGTCTAATAATTCATATTGATAATTGCCTAAACCGCCTGTAGCTGTACTTCTAATGGTCGCTGTATTTTCTCCATAACAATTTATAACCGCTGCTGTTCTATCGATAGCGATCTCTAAGGTTGGCACAGCATCAATAGAAACTTGATTTGATATTAGAGCTTCACAACCAAAACTATCTATAACATAATATTGGTATACGCCAGCACCTACGGTAAACGTATGTGTAGCTCCTCCAGACATAGGATAAAAAGTAAGGTTATCCGTACTGTACTGGTAAGGTGCCGTTCCGCCGCTTGCAGCTAAACGTATGGTCGCGTCGTTTTCACAACTAAGTGGACTTACTTGTACTAAAGAGGCTGATACATCCGTGGGTTCCACGATGGTTACTTGTGCTGTTTCAAAAGCACAATCCCAACCGTCAGAAACCGTAATACTATACACCCCAGCGCCTAAATTGTTAAATGTTGGACCTGCTTGGTCTCCACTAGTAAATAATAGTGTTGTACCTGTTACATCGTAATAATTTAATTGGTATTGGTAACTATTTTGTCCTCCAGTGACGCCTGTGGCAGTTACCGAAGCATCTGTATCACCAAAACAAACTAAGGTGGTAGTACTTGCTGTAATTCCTGCACTAATGGGTGTTGGAGCAACTAAAACTTCTGAATCTGTTATTTGACAACCAGTATTATCTGTAACAACTACAGTATAGGTTGCAGCTGATAATTCTATAAAGTTAAAGCTAAGCACATCGGTTTCATTGAATACTTCACCTGTTGTGGTGTTGGTCAATTGAATGTCGTATGGGCCATACCCACCACTTGGGTCTACTAAAATTTCACCTTTATCGTTGGTACAAGTAACATCTGCAATTTTAGCAACAATAGCGGTTAAAGGCATATCTGGAGAAACGATGGTAATGCTATTTGAATCTTCTGTACATGAAGGATATGCCGTTTGAGCTACCCGTACAAAATAGTTACCACCAGTTAATCCTGTAATGGATAAAGGATTAATAGCCGTATTGCCTAAGCCAGATATAGCCGTAGCAGTTCCGTTTGAATTGTAAACGGTATACGCATATGGACCTGTATACCCTGAAACGTTTATTTCTAATGTTCCTTCATTACCACTATAACATACCACAGGAGCTGTCGCGGTAGCCTGAACCCTAATCGTGTCATACACAAGAACGGTATGTTCTATCGTTTCAAAACATCCTGTTACGAGATCAGTTACTCGAATCGTATAGGTGCCTGGTGAAGGTAATAACAAGGTAGCTTCAGCTGCAGAAGGAGCCGTTACGGTTTGAGCTATAGCTGTACCTAGTACTTCAAAATATAAATTCGTTGGCGTTGAAGCACCTGTTACAACTACCGTAATTTGTTCTCCTAAATTATCACAAGCCATCGGTATTACATTGGTTATATTCAATGTCATTCTTGCGATCGAATTTATGCTTGCTGAGGCTGTTGTTACACACCCATTAGCATCTCTTATGGTAAAATTATACGTAGCATTACTTCCAGTATCTACAACAGAGAATACAGGAGAATTTTGGAAATTTCCACCATTCATGCGATATACATAGGGGGCAGTTCCACCACTTGGGCTCAAGGTGATTTGACCTCTTGCTGTACTATTATCCGCATGACAAGCAAATTCTTGAGTAACAGCAGCCGTAGCGGTAAGTACTGGTGGATTTAGAATAGCTACCCCTTGAGTTGCCACACAATTTCTATCTGTGGAAACACGTACGGTATACGTATCTGCAGCTAAGTTATTGAATACAGCACTAGTTTGAGGTCCTCTAATAACCGTCATCGTACCATCTAATAATTCATAGGTATAAGGAATATCTCCGGCCGTAACACTTACGGTAATACTACCATCACTACCACCATTACAAGATACATCGATCTTAGACGTTGTAAAGGCAACAGGTGCTGCAGCATCTAATGAAATAGGAGCATCTATAGTACAACCAGAATTAGTGTCCATTGCTCTAACAGTATAATTTCCTGAAGGAATTCCTGTAATGGTATTACCTGTTATGGTAATTCCTACAACTGGATTTAAAGAACCATCTAATAAACTATAGGTATAGGCTCCTGAACCTCCAATTGCTGTTGCTGTAATACTACCGTCGTCATCAGAACAAGAGGGTGCTGTCACCACCTGAGAACTAAGTCCAAGAGGTGCGTTTATTGTAATTGTTTCTGTAGCAATACAACCATTTTTATCGCGGATGCTTATGGTGTTAAGACCAGAGTTCAGTCCTGTGGCATTATAGGGTAAGCCAGCAATATTTTGGAACGCTGCACCATTTACGCTTAGGGCATAAGGTGAAATTCCTATATCGGTTGCATTGGCAAAATCTACTGTTAGGGCAAATTGTCCTTCTGCTGCACAGGCATCCACTACACTAAGTGCAATTGCAGGACTAGAATCTACTGCGATCGTAATATCTAAAACAGGAGATGGACAACCATTACTATCTAAGACATATACATCCCAATCTAAACTCGTTGTTGGATTTAATAAGGCTGTTGCATTAGCCGAATAGAACCCTATGGGAGAGTTTCCATTGGGTACAAAAGCATAGGTATACCCAGGTGTTCCACCAGAAGCTCTTACCGTTACTTCAGCAAATGCATTACAATTTGCATTGCTATTACTAACTTCTATAACACTAACCGCTGCTGCCGGAGAAGCTATCGTTATGGTATTTGATATTTTATCACAGAAAGGCGTATCTAAAGCTTCAATTTCTACATAGTAGTTGCCTGCCAATAAATTAGGAATGGTCACTATTCCAGGAGCAACACCAGCAGCAGAAATACCCGCAAGCGTTCCGTCACTATTGTAAACAGTATAGGTATAATTACCTGTATAGTTGGTTACATTAATTTCTAGTTCTCCATCATTACCTCCAAAACAACTCACCGCTGCAGTTGGGGTAGCCACCACATTTATGGTGTTGTAAGGACTAACCGTATAAGGCAGTGTTGTAAAGAAACAACCTGTAGTATTATCGGTCACTCTAAAGGTGTAATCACTAGGAGTTGTCAATACAAAATCGGCCGTATTACTTACTAGGCTTTGTGAAGGACCACTAGGCAATAAAGTATAGGTGAAATCGCCAGAACCTCCAGTTACTGTAATTCGAGCAGTTTCAGGATTGTCACAAGTAATCGCAGTTACTTGTGCCACTGTTGCATTGGTTATTACAGGTAATGCATTAATAGTTGCACTCACAGGAATAATACATCCGTTAGCGTCTTTTACTGTGAAATTAATAGTTTGATTAGTACCATTATCAATGATATCAAAGCTGTTGTCTGAACCAAAGTTTGTGCCATCAATACTGTATAAGTACGGTGCTGTTCCAGTTCCAGGAGTTACGGTAATCGTAATCTCACCAACAGCGACACTATTGTCTGCATTACATGCAAACTCTTGCGTTACTGCTGCAGTACCAGCTAATTGCGGGTTTTCTATGATCGTTACCGAATCGGTTGCGATACAGTTTCTATTAGAAGTTACAGTAATAGCGTATGTACCACTCGGTAAGCCACTAAATGAACCTGTATTATTTGAAAGCGAAGTTCCAGTACCATTATCTATGGCAAATACATAAGGTGGATTATCATTAACACCAGCCGATGGATTGACCAATAATACGGTAATTGATCCATCCGATGCTCCAAAACAACTTACATTACTAAATTGTGTAGTTTGAAGTGTAACCGCTGTGGGCGCTTCCAATGAAACTGCAACATCTTTACTACAATTTGAAGGCGCACCTAAGGTGTCATCCGTTACTCTAACGATGTAATCGCCAAATCCTACTCCAGAAAATTGGTTACCAATTGGAGAAATTCCTGTTGGCGTTATACCATCACTTTCATATAATTCGACTGTACTTGAACCAGAGCCACCGGCTACTGTAAATTCAATGACACCATCATTTGTAGTACATGTTGGTTGTGTAAGCACATCGGCCGTTAAAAGAAGCTCAGAAGTAATGACTATAGTTTCTAATTCAATACATCCATTAGCATCTCTCACCGTAATGTTATGCGTACCAGAACTTAATCCGGTATAGGCATAAGGAAAAGCAGAAACACTTTGGAAAGTTCCGCCATCTATACTTAGACTATACGGCGCTACACCAAAATTCACGGCATCCATAGAAACAGACACGACATAGGTATTCTCTACCGCACATGCATCATTTAGCGTTAAGCTAATATCTGGAGTGGTATCTACCGAAATGCTAATATCTAAAACTTGAGAGATACAACCATTCGCATCTCTAGCATAGACATCCCAAACCAAACTTGTTGTGGGGTCTAAATTTAAAGTTTCATCTTCTGTGAAAGCTCCAACTAGAGTTGGTACTGGGCTACCATCAACCAAAACAGCATAGGTATAACCCGCAGTACCTCCACTAGCCTGAACTACAACAATAGCATCAGTAGTACAGTTGGCAGGGGTATTACTTACCTCAACTACAGTTACTTCTTCAGGTGCATCTATGGTTACTGCATTGGTTACTGCAATACATTCTGGGTAGGCAGTTTCTGTAACTCTTATGGTATATGTTCCAGCAGCTAATGTTTGTGGAATCACAAAATTATAAGGATCTGATGAGGCATTATCACTGCCATTAGCACCTACAATTGGATTCCCTAAATTATCTAAAACTTGATAATCAAAAGTACCCGTATATCCTGTAATATTTATTTGTAATTGCCCATCACTACTGTCACTACACGTAGCATCAGTAACTAAAGAAGCAGTTACATTAATTAGATTATAGGGAGCAATAGTATGCTCTACGATGACACTACAATTTGTGGTTATATCTAGAACTTCATAAACATAATTTCCAGGTGTCGTAAGTATAATGTTAGTAGGATCAGCAACAGGAGCTCGACTAGGCAATTCAAAGTAGGAATAATTTCCAGAACCATTTAAAGCTGTTATGGAAATAATTTCTTCTCCATTAGTACAATCAATAGTTTGTAGTACATTAATACCTGCAGTCACCCTAGTTACAACAGGCACGGCAACTGAAATAGTTACAGGACATCCGTTAGCATCTTGCACACTTACAGGAACATTGGGAGAACCATAGGCTACCTGATAAGTGTTATTTGGTTGAAAGGAACCGCCATTAAAACTATATAAATAGTCTGGTCCTGTTCCAGAAGGGTTTCCAAACCCATCATCATCTATAGTCACAGTAATGGTGCTCGCAGCAGTATCACAGGTATAATCTGAAGCTAAGGCGGTGATGGCTAATTGTGTGGGTTCGTCTAAGTTTATCGTTGCCACTTCTGTACATCCTTTCGAGGATAGTACCGTTACGTTATAGCTGCCTGCAATAAGGCCCGTAAAAATGTTGGAAGGCTGACGCGTAGTACCACCATCTAAACTATATTCATAAGGAGTATCTAAATTACCCGGGTCTAGCGTAACCGTAATAGTACCATCATTCCCTCCAAAACAGCTGATATCTGTTTTTGATAAAGTAAATGTTGGGTCAACTGTAAGAGCTATAGTAGCAGATACCGTATTGATACAACCTGTTACATTGTCTTCCACCTCAAAAGTATAGGTGCCACTTGTTAATCCAGTAAATACCCCATTATTAACTTGAGTTGGTCCAGCAGGAATTGTCTGGGTATAGGTATAATCTAAAGATCCACCATTTGTGACAATGGTAATTTCTCCACTGTTGGCAGGATCACAGAATTCTTCGGCCGTAACGTTTGCCAAGGATTGCATTGGAGGAAATATGTCTATGGTTTCAGCTACTTCTCCACAACCACTAGAATCGATAACACGAACCGAGTGTGTTCCTGAGTTAAGGTTTGAAATAGTCACGGTATCGCCTATATTGTTTAATGCCACAGGAGTAAATGCACCCCCATCAACACTCATATAATGCTGACCAATACCCGCACTATCCATCTCTACAACAATTTCATAACTGCCTTCATTAGTAACACAAACAGTGGCCAAGTCAATTGAAATGGCAGCTTCTGGATCTGTATTAATGGTTATTGTAATTGGCGCTGTTGGGCATCCATTGGCATCTTGCACATAAATTGTATAATCTGCTGGGTAGGTAGGCGCTACAATTTGGAAGGTGCTCGATTCTGGAAACGTAACTGGTGCCGGGTCTCCAAATGGCACATAGGCGTAGGCATATGGAGCAGTTCCGCCACTAGCTCTTACGGTAACAAAGGAGCCATCTACACAATTGGCATTTGTAGCACTTACAAGTTCTAATTGAACAGGTGTAGGCTCTAATATTCTAAACGCATAGGTGTTTGAACATGTTGGACCCGTTGCTTCTTCAAAAAATAAGATATAATCTCCAGGCGCTAAATCAGTAATTGTTACCACTGGAGTTGGTCCTCCCCCAGGTCCGGTTACAGTACCTGTATAGGTTCCTGCCCCGGAAGCTGGGTTATTGGTAAGTGCTTCTAAAACACTGTAGTTGACATCGGTTACGCCGACATCATGACCTTCTATTTGGAAGCTTATGGTACCATCCGTATTCCCAAAACAACTTGCATTGGTTACTACAGGTGTTGCCACAACAGCAATATTGCTACCAGGTACTGTAGGTATGTCAACTTCCACAAAGCTTTCACAGCCGTTAGCTAAATCAACTGCTTTAAAGATGTACGTTTGTCCTGGATTTAAATTATTAAAAGTTGCAACGACATCTGTTGCCGAAAGTACCACGCGAGAATCTTCTGGGGTTCCAGGACCATAGATTTCAAAAGTATAACCACCAGAGCCACCAGCTGCTGTTATTTCCACACTACCACCTGCGATACAATCTGGAGGAGTAATATTAGAGGTTAAGCTTAAAAATGGATTGGCAACAACACGTACCGGGTTTTGATAAAATTCACATCCCTTAGAATCTACAACACGCACATAGTAATCTCCAAAAGGCAAGCCTTCAAAGGTAACATTCGTATCAGGCGTGTTTATATACGGGTTTGGTGTGGCACCAGTTACGGCAACAATATTGTTTAACTGATCATATAAAGTATAGGTGAAGTTGGCATTTCCTCCACTAAAAATATCTATTTCAATACTTCCCAAAGTTGTAAACCCTGTTCCACTATCACACGAAACCGGTGTTGCGGTAACAGTTGCATCAAAAAGTGGTGGGTCCACTAAGGTTACGCTGTAAGTGTTGAAACATCCTTTAGAATCTCTAATGGTATATGAATAGGCAATTCCTGCTGAAAGTCCTGAATAAACTCTTTGTGCGCTAAACGGACTACCGTTAAAACTGTATTGGTAGGCCGGTGTTCCAGTGCCATTTACAGGTACTATTTCAACCACGCCATCGGCACCACCAAAACAATTTGGATCTGTAGCCATATGTGTGGCTTCTGGATCCATGGCAGCCTGGATATCTATAATTTCAGAATCTGCAATACAACCAATAGCGTCATATACCCTAAAGATATAATTGCCAGGTGTTGAACTTACAAAGGTAAACGTATTGGAGGCAACGGCAATTGGTGCGCCTGCGACAAATGTAGTTCCACCATCGGTACTATATTCATAACGATCATAATCGGTATACCCTCCTTCAATGGTCACCACAATAGTGGCATCGGTGGGTACCGCACAAGTTAAATCTTTCGTTAAAACAGCATTTGCAATAATTAACCTCGGTGGAATAATCACTTGCAAGGTTGCTGCACTACAGCCATAGATATCTGTAGCTACAAAGTCATAGGCTCCAGGAATTAAGCCTGAAAAGGTATTGCTTAGCTGTCTTGCTCCGCCGTTAACGCTATAGCGATAAGGTGGTACGCCGCCAGTTGCAGTTAAAACAATGGTCACGCCATTAGCGTCATAACAAAGGTCAGAACTCGGATCCAATGCTAATGTTGGTATGGACGCAGGCGCTATGGTTAATGGCTTACTAACAATACAACCATTTGCATCACGAACATAGATATTGTAACTCCCGGCAGGAACATTTGAGAAATTAGTATTGCTCTGGTACGGCCTTATAATCGTAGGACCAGAAATATCTTCAAGTTGATAGGCATAGGAACCCCAACCGCCAACTGCTAAAACACTAATTGTGGAATTATTTAAACAGGTGACATCTGTATTCGTAAACGTAAAGTCTAATGAAAGTGCTGGCTCGCTAATTAAAGCTGGTGCCATGGTGTCACAAGTTGTGGTATCATCCACAACATATACAACATAGGTGTCTGCCGCTAAATTAGGAACGGATATAGGTGTAGTGGTTGTTATTCCAGAGGCGGACTGTACTACAGTTCCCCCGCTGTTTTCAACCGTATAACTATAGGTACTCACAAAATCACTCACAGTAAAGGCAAACTCACCATCCGCATCGCCTCTACAGGTGACGTTATTGACCAATTGATAAAGAACGTTTACTTGAGGAATCGGGTTTATGGTATAATTTTCTTGCAGCACACAGCCTTTTGCATCGGTTACTTGAAAGGTATACGTACCTGGAATTAATCCTGTGAAAGTAGCATTATTGCCATTATTTGTGGCGCTTAGTAAAGGTGCAATTATGCGATAGGTAAAAGGTCCGTTCCCATTCGTAACAGCAACTGTTACATCACTTGCAATTGCAGGACATGTTACGGCTGTTGGGGTAAACGAAAGATCTGTGGGTGGATTTAGTGGATCTATGGTTTCCACACTTGTTGTTGTACACATATTAGCATCACGTACAGTGATGGTATAGGTACCCGCCGCCAAGCCTGTAAATGATGTGGTTCCACTAAAATTAACACCATCAATACTATATTGATAGGGAGCTGTTCCACCACTAGCCAATGTGCTTACTTCAATAGTAGCCGCATTTGTAATACAATCATAAGCTTGAGTAATTGAGGTGTCGAAGGTAATTGGTAATGGTTCTGTAAGAAATACTGTACCAGAAGAACTACATCCTTTACTATCTGTTATGGTATACGCATAGGAAACCCCAGCGGATAAACCTGAATATACTTGTTGCGTTGAAGCAGCACTCCCATTAAATACGATAGCATAGGGGGCAAAACCACCTGAAACGGCTAGATTTACACTGCCATTGGCATCTCCGTTACATAAAGGACTTGTTAAGACAGGAGTTGCTACAGGAGGCGTATTAGGACTTACCACAATGTCATTTGTGCTGATCGTACATCCTGCTGCATCCGTAATGGTAAAGGCATAGGTTCCTAAGGTATTCGTAGTAAATGTAAACGGATTAGCAGGTACAGCTGCAGAGGCTTGAAAAGAAATTCCATTTCTAAAAACTTCATAAGTATAAGCCGTTGTTCCGCCCGTAATACTAATATTTATTGCTGCATCAGGCGAAGCAGTACAATCTAAATCTTTTGCTAATGCTGCGTTTGCCGCTAAAGTTGGGTTTACGGTTAAAGTAACCGTATCCGTACAGTTTTTACTATCTATAACCCCAACGGTATAGGTGCCTGGTGCAAGTCCACTAAAACTAGCACTTGATTGGTACGATGTTCCTCCGTTAATGGTATATTGAAAAGGCGCTTCACCACCCGAAGTGATGCTAGCCGTAAGGGTTAGGCCTGTAGCGCTGTCATAACAGAAACTATTCGGAGAAACACTTAACACTGGCGAAACTAAAGGCGCTAAAGTAAAAGTACTTGAAACTACACACCCATTGGCATCAGTAACATTGACCGTATAGGCCCCTGTAGTATCTGAAATACCGTTAAATATTCCCGTTGTATTAGTGCCTATACTCGTTGCGCTAGGATCAAACAATTCATAAGAATAGCTGCCCCATCCTCCTGAAACATTCACTGTTACCGCACCTGGAACATTACCAGATGTTGAACATGACGGATCCGTAACCACAAAACCATCAATAAGTAATTGTGTAGCAGGGTCACTAACAACAACAGTTCCCGTTGCCGTACAATTTGTTGTATCATCAGTAACAGTAATGGTATAGGTACCGGCTAATAATCCTGTAAAGTTTAAAGGATTTGTAGTAATTCCTGATTGTGAAGCAATAGCCGTTGGGCCCGTAACTGTATAACTAAAGTTACCTGTAAATCCGCCTACATTGAATCTAATTTCGCCATTAGCATCGCCCAAACAAGAAACATTACGAACCAATGTTCCTATCACACTAATGGGTGCTACTGGATTAATCGTATAGTTTTCCGTATAGGTACATCCTTTATCGTCAGTAATTCTAAACGTATAGGTGTCTGGTGCTAAATTAGGAAACACATTATTGCTGCCGTTAGCTACAGCCAATGGTGCTATTATTTCATAGGTAATTATTCCAGAACCACCTGTAGTGGTCAAGCTAACATCAGAGGTCTGAGTAGGGCAATTGGGAGCCGTGGCTACAAAACTAATATCGGTTGGCGGTGTTAAGGCAGAAACAGTTGTTGAACGTGTTATGATACAACTATTCGCATCTCTAATTGAAATTGTATAAGTGCCTGCACTTAACCCAGTAAATACTCCTGTAGTATTGGTAAAATCAACACCATCTATACTATAGGCATAGGGAGCAACGCCACCTGCCACATTAATGGCCGATATGGTGCCTCCAATATCATTATTTGAAGCATCGCAAGCATTATCCACCGTAAGCTCCGCATCAGCGCTCATAGCTGCTGGCTCGTTTACTTGTACTGTTCCTGTAAACTCACAAGACTTACTATCTCGAATCGTATACGAATAAGTATTTGCAACTAAACCAGAATACAAGGTTTGGTTGGTAAATGCACTTCCATTAAAACTAATAGTATAGGGTGCTAAACCATCTGCAGGTATAATTTGTACCGATCCATCGTTCCCTGCATTACAACTAACAGCGGTTGCATTGGCTGTACCACTAGGTAATACAATCGGGTTTACAGTTATTATTTCAGTTTCATCCGTACATGATTCGGTATCTGTAATTGTAAATTGATAGGTCCCCGCGGTTGCAGTGGTATAGGTAAAAGCACTGCCTACCACATTCACTGCTGCACTCGCAGCAGCACCATCAATAGATACGGTATAGGTATAGGCGGCATAACCACCCGTAATCGTAACATCAATAGTTGCATCAGGACTTGTAGTACAGTCTAAATCTTTGGTTAATATAGCCGTAGCCAATAATTCTGAGGCTATGGTTACTGAGCTTGAGCTAGCTGTACATCCGTAGGCATCTGTTACAGTTACTGTATAATTACCCGGTGACAGATTATTAAATTGTGCGCTATTTTGATTTGCTGCACCATTAAGGCTATACACAAAAGGTGCAACTCCTCCAGAAACCGTGGCTGTTAAGCTCACTCCAGAAGCGTCGTAACACAAATCAGTTACAGCATCGAGGCTAACCGTAGGTGCCACTGCCGCGGCAATTGTAAATGTTTTTGTAAGCATACAGCCATTCGCATCTCTAACAGAGATGGTGTAATCTCCAGCAGCACTAATAGGGTTAAAAGAACTTGTATTTGAATATGGGTAAACAATCCCTAAGCTTGTTTCAGATAATTGGTATTCATAACTACCCCATCCTCCTGTTGCCGTAACATTGGCAGCCGCATCTGATGTACAGGTTAAAGGCGTTGTCGTAAAAGTAAAATCTAGTATTTGAGTAGGTTCACTAACCAATACTGATTCGATAGACGTACAGTTCGTAACATCATCAGTCACAGTGATGGTATAGGTACCCGCTAATAGTCCACTAAAATTTAGAGGATTGGAGGCTATTCCCGATTGTGGAGCAATGGCCGTTGGGCCTGTCATAGAAAAACTATAAGTGCCCGTAAAACCAGTTACATTAAATTGTATTTCCCCATCTGCATTCCCCAAACATGAAACATTATTCACTAAAGTGCCAAGGGTGCTAATAGGAGTTACCGGTACTATGGTATAATTTTCAATATACACACAGCCTTTATCATCTGTCACTCGAAACGTATAGGTGTTTGGTGCCAGATTCATAAACAGGTTACTAGATCCATTGGAAACAACAGCAGGTGCAATAATTTCATAGTTGATACTACCAGAGCCACCGGTAGTGGTTAAGGTAACATCAGAGGTTTGATTAGGACAATTCGGTGCTGTCGCGGCAAAACTAATATCGGTAGGAGGGTTTAATGCCGCTACTATAATAGAATTAGTTACAAACGTACAGCCTTCAGCATCACGAATTGTAATGGTGTAGCTGCCATTTGTTAAGTTAGCAAAGGTATTGGCGCCAGCGGTGGTATCTGGAATAAAATTAATACCATCAATGCTATACGCATATGGTGCTGTTCCGCCACTTACATTTTCAGCTTGAATAATAGCCTCTTGAGTACAAGTATAAGCTTGTATTTCAACAGCATTTCCGGTAATGCCACTGGTAGGGCCACTAATGGTGAAATCCGAGTAATAATCGCAAGAAGCACCCCCTTTAGTTTGTGTTAGGGCCACCGAATAGTTACCTTGTGGTAAATTGTTAAATGAACCAGAGGCATTTGTAAACAACGGAGTGCCTATGGCATCATAAAGTGTATATTCAACTTTATATCCATTTGAACTTATAATGGTATAAACTATGCTGCCATCGTTAAGGCCAAAACAAGTTTCATCCGTTATTGCAGTGGTAAAATCTACCGCCGGACGCAATTCAATGGTTACAGGATTAGAAAAGCTAGAACAATTATTGCGATCAATCACGACAAACGTATAGGTGCCCGGATCAAGAATATCGAATATTTGACTTGTTTGAAAGTTCCCTGCAGGAATATCATTTACGGTAGGGAATGACGTAACCACAGTTCCGGCTTCATCAACATAGGACCAGATAGCATAGTTATGTGGTGTTTTCCCTCCACTCGATTCCATTAATATATTACCTTCTTTACATGAGATATGTTGTGATATTCTAGCGGTTAGTTCTAAATCTGTAAGATCATTGATGACCACTTGTTGCGTTAAGGTACAACCATCATCGGTAGTTACTAACACATCATAGGTACCATCATTTAAATTTTGAAAGGTATAATTATTATCATTTACGGGGCCATAAGTATCAACAACTACGCCTCCTTGAGAAATCTCATAATAGTATTGTGGTTCCACATCCAAAGCAGAAATACTGATTTCTCCTAAACCACTACAATCAGTATCTTTAGTGGTAATAGCTACATCAAAAGCGCGGTTTCTAACACCAATATTATCAATACTAAATACACAACCATCAACCACACCTTGTTGTCTAATTTCAACCGTGTAGGCGCCATTGGTGGCAATATCAAAACTAGGGTTGCTGGTATAGGCCACTACTTCGGTATTGGTTACCGCATTCATAAGCCTATATTCATAAGTCGCAGGCAAATTAGTAACGGTTATATTTCCAGGGGTAGCACAAATAATATCGCTTACTGTATATTGTGGGTCTAAATTGTTTTTAAAAGCACTAAAATAAAAGCGACTTGAACAGCCGTTTTGGTAATTAATAACGACTCTATACGCACCCGAATCGGTAAGCGTAAAGGCATTACCTGTAGCTACATTGGCATAACAACTACTTCCTTTATTAGGGCATGATGGATCGGTAGAAGTACACGAGGTTTCATCGAGTTTTTGCCACTCTATACTTGTTGCATCCGGAATATTTATTTGTAAAAATTCAGAATCACTTAGCCCACATAAAAAAATATTGGCAATGAATTCACCATCAATAGAGCATTGCAGTATTTCTCCTTGAATATCATTATTAGGATCGGTATCACTATTTTGGGCGTTAAAAAGATCTAAAATTGGATTCGTTTGCGTGGTACCAAACCTTTCTACGGTAATTATTTCTTGAAATCCTTTACAGGGATCTGCTACAATTTTATCGACAATATAGGTGCCGATGTTGGTCACCATCAAGGTGCTTAAATCCCCATCGGGATTACCATCATTCAGTACAGGATCGCCTGCATCGATGAGGCCGTCATTATTAGCATCTAGGTACCATATGTAATCATCAAAATTATCTCCTGCATCTAAAAGCACATTATCCCCGCATAACTGTACCGTTCTTCTAAAATCACAATCGGCTAAATCATCTAATAAAAAGTTGGTAGCACCGGGTGTTGAAAAGCCACAAGCATCAAAATTTGATACACTTGGATCGTCGGTTATTTGGTTGTCGTTTATTTCACCCTGATAGGTGGCATAGGCCAGGTTTTGAATCAGGTCAGTACAGGCATCGACAAAATCAAAACAGTTTTCTGCCACCCGAACTCTTAATCGTATTCTAGAGATAGGATCACCTACTTCAACTAAATTCGGAGAAATTGTAAAGGTGATAATATGGGTACTAGGGTTGTATACATACGTAACTCCCGGAGGTAGAATTAAATTTCCAGGAATAAAAAATACATTGGTTGGAAGAATATCTCTTAAAGTAAAATTTACCGCATCATCATTTCCAATGTTTTGAAATGCTAATATATAATCTAACTCTTGCCCTAAATTAACACCTAAGCCGGTAATGTCATTACCGGCTATATCTTCTACTGTTTTCTCAACGACCACATTGGGTTCAATAATCTCAATATTAAAAGAGTTAAAAAACGGATAATACTGATCTCCAGACGAGGTAAACCTAAAGTTCGCCGCAGTTTCGTTATTTCTAATGATGCTGTTACTCGGCACATTATTGAGAAGAAATAAATCGGTATCGTAGCCTAAAGTATTTTCGCTATTGGGGGTTCTATTGGTGGTAATAACATCATTCAGTGTGATGTTACTATTAAAGAAATTTGCCCCTGGGTTGGTCGTATTGGCTATTCTTGTAAAGGTAGGCGTAGTAGCTCCTTTTATATATAATTCATCACCCAATATTCTGTTGTCACCTTCTAAAGCGGCAACGCCTACAGTGGCGTTTACTGGGCCACTAGGAATTGTTTGAAATCCAGTATAATCTATATTGATATTCGGGTTGGCATTATTTACGCGTGCAAAACCATCGTAGGTGGTAATTAGTTTACCCGTAACCGTTGGATTTTCATAAACAATCACTAAAGTCCAACCAGCAGAAGCTCCTCCACCAGGACTTAAGGCGCCTTGAACGGATCGTACATTCGCAATCGTATAATCGCCAGCGGGATTAGCCATAGAGGTGATTAAAGATGTTACATCTGCATAACAGGCATACGGACTATTTTGTCTTACGGTAGGGTCGGTACTGGTAAAACCATCAAATAATACCTCATCTGCCGTAATATCAGCATAGGTAGCTGAGCCAGGAATTTTTAATTTTACTTGATTAAAATCGTTTTGCCGATTTGTTCCTATGGCTTGCGAAGCAAGTTCACCTGGATAGGTTGCTGACCAATACAAGCCTGCATATCTTATTTGACTACAATTGGGTTCAGGGAATGCGAAAGTCGCTGTACTTGAACTAAATGTTGTGGCATCTGAATCTATATCCACATAGCGCATGTTGATATTATCATTGTACTCTGACCCGTTGCCAGTATCATTATAAGGAATATCTGTATCTTCTCCTGGAATTGTAGTTTCAACATAGACCCAATTTCCGCGCCTTCTTTCCCAACGCCCTTCTGTGCGGTCCTCTGTTTTTCTATTCAGGATATTATTCGCAATAAAGGTTAAATCTCCCTTTATGTTCGCCTGATACCTAAAGTTATTACCACTGGTGTACGTTCTTGTAAAAGGGGTATATTCTTGACTGTACGCCTTAGTAAAAAAGGCTAAACCTATACATAGTACGAGAAAAAATAGCGTTTTTTTTAAAAACAAAGTTTGCATTTGCAATTTAGTTTGGTACGTTGGTTGTATACATCTTTGGTTGTCTTTTATCATTTTGCATGAAAAACATTGATAAAAGTCAATTAGACGCAACTTATCCAAGATTTATTAACAAATATGCCATATATCCTTTAGCCGTAAAATTTTATGTTGTAGCCTAGTTTGTTTCTGTTGTGAAAACTTGGAAATGTATAGTTTCTTACAAATTGAAAGCCCTATTATTCGGATGTTTAGTGAAGTTATTTTGGGTTGCCCGCATTTTTAGCAACCTTTCAAGAGCAATATGGGAGAGAGAAAAAATGCGCATTCGACACTTTTGGAGCTCAATTTTAACGGATCAATTGCGCTTAAAATACGTAAATAAGAATGTACATCAGGTATTAAAAAAATACTGTTGAAGCCCAAAAAAGCTAGGCTACTCGCTGAAGAAGAAAAGTTTTTAGGGTGATGAACGGCTTGTTAAACCTTGCATCGAGCTTCGTAAAAAAGTCTATAAAATGGTTTAGGACAATAGAAAGAAGTGCCCGTAAAGGTTTTGCCCCTAATCGTACATGCTACAGAAATTAGTAAATTAAAACTGGGTACTCTTTTATTATAAAATCGCTCCATTGTTTAACCAACGCTGTAAAAGTACCTCGTTATGCGATATAGCAACTAAATGAAAGGTCGTAAAACGTTTAAAAACTCTGGATGCTGCTAAAGGCTCTATACAAACTGATATTGGAGCAAGATAGTTCGAGTGAATCAAAAGTAGTTCTCCCTCGCGTTTTAAAAGGTACCCTACATGGCCTTCGTCAAACCCAATAAAATAAAGGCCTTCTTTGGTCAAGCTATCGATTTCCTCGAATGCCTTTTCTGGACTATCTTGGGTAACTGTAGTAATTTCAGCACCACAGCTAATCATTTTAGCTTCATCGATGGGCGACTTTTGTGCCAAGGTATAGCGGTTGAGTTTCATTCCCATATCGCGAAGCGTGGTCGAAATAAAATAACCACAGGCAATTTTACCTTGATTGGGGATCGCCGTATGACCACCAAAACTCCAAGGCGTTCCATACCAATGAGGTATAATTTTATCGACGAGTTGATTTGTAAATTCTGTTTTTACATGATCAAAAGAAATAGTACCTAATGAAAGGTTTTCTTTTAAGCTTTTTCGAAGTTCAGCAGCACTTATTTTTGTATTGGAATAAGAAATCGCAATACTGTCTATATTTTTTTTCGACGTTCTAAATTTGGCATTCTTAAAATGCATCAATTCAGCTATGGGCAAGGGCTTTTCAATAGCCAGGTCGTTGGCTGATACTTTGTCTGAACCGGCAGGGATTTCGTTTAAAAAACCAAATGAAAGTAGTAGGTACAATATGAACATAAGCGTTTTTTTAGATAGATTAGGGGGTAATCTTATCCATTCTTAACGTTTCAAGTCCTAAAAAATTTGATTATAAATGTTAAATTTTAAATTTACTTTAACTTTTTGGTCTAGATAGTGAGGTTTACGGCCCACCATACTTGGTAATCACGAGGTCGTAAGGGTCGGTAACTTTGAAATCCTTGATCTGCAATTTTAAGGCCTATAATTTCTTTTTTTTCATCGCGGACGTAGCCTATAAAGATGAACGAATGGCCATAGGGATCTAGTTTTTTTACATTTACCCCGCGTACCACCTCTTCATAATCATCCTTAAAACGCCACACCTGCATAAGTGCTCCAGGTCTTAATTGACCGCTCCAAACTCCTGTTGAATCAACCAAGGTGCCCATACCTGCATAGGCAATTGCTCCCGCATTGCCCTTACCTCTATAGGTTTCTGGCAGGCTTCGCCATCCGCTGTGTGTACCCGAAGCGGAAACATAAAGAAAATTAAATACTTCTTTTGGGGAATAAAATTTTGAGCCCATGCTATCGGGTAAATCTTGGTATAGAGGATGCCCATAAATTTCTTTATAGGCTTTTTCAAAACGATCTTTACTTACACTGAGGCAATGACCACCAGGTTCTTTATTCGTACTATTTAAATAATTTTCAACAATCCTATCTGCTACCGGACTGCTAATATCTAAAATATTAGGGTTTGCAAATTCTTCGACTAGTAAGGCTTTGGCTATAATTTCGTTTTCTTCGGGAGTGGTAAGTTGAGTCCTTAGCGAATCAGCCAAGTGAGGAGGTGTTGGTATTTTGGGATCCGAGTTTCCACGAATAAGTTGATGATCATCAAAAGCATAGGCCTCTTCCCCATTAGTACCACCAGACGTATTGTTATCAATTTGCAAAACTTCTTGCTCCGAACCCCCAAGAATTGTTTTTTGCTTTATTTTTTTATTCGATATGCAGCCCACGAACATAAGGCTTAAAAGCAAGGAACAGATAAGGTGCGTAGCACGTTTTTTTTGCCTTGAGTTTAAAAAGATATACTTCATTCTTTAATCTTAATCTGAGTTTTTAAATGTACTCAAGCGAACTAAATCATTGCCCTTGTACATTTTTTTAAACCTACAAGACCAAAGACAAAGGTAGTACAATTCTATAGGTTTTTTTTAGATGAAAACATTTTGAAAACCGATTCAGATTTAAAAGCTTTATTTATTTAAATTTTGATGGAAAAATCTTAGTAGCCTTATATCCTTAGTGCACAGGAAAGTTATCCAAAAAATAGCCTAAGTAACTTTAATAGCTTCCTAAAAGTAGTTGCCTTAGACTCGTTTTTAGAAGCTAAAAGCTAACATCATGGTAGGTTTTGCGGTTTCATGTACTACGCTGAGGCCACTTCGCAGCGCAAGGTTTTTTTGAGTGCTTATCAGGTGACTATTTTAAAAAAGAGCAAGTATCCGTTTTAATTAATTCAAAAATTTATTCTTGTGCAATCGAATAGCAATAAACAAACTTAAAAAAAAGAAGACTTATTTTACTTCGTTTACTAGTTCTTGGTTTTTTTCAAAAGCCTTAATGTTATCCAATGTAGTGGTTGTAATTTCCGCCATGGCTTCTTTTGTGAAAAAAGCTTGATGAGAAGTGATCAATACATTTGGAAAACTATTGAGTCGTAATAGAAGATCATCTGGTATGATCCGTTCTGAAAAATCTTCAAAAAATAGGTTTTCTTCTTGTTCGTAAACATCAATTCCTAAATACCCGATTTTCTTACTTGAAAGGCCTTGGATGACATCGACTGTATTTATCAATGCGCCTCTACTGGTATTGATAATCATAACCCCTTCTTTCATTAAGGCTATGGACGCTTTGTTAATGATATGTTTGGTATTACTATTTAATGGGCAATGTAAGGACAAAATATCTGACTGTTCAAACACTTCATTTAATGGAAGATAGCGCACTCCCGAAGCGATTAATTCTTCCGATTTTAAAACATCAAAAGCAATAATTTTACAGCCAAATCCCTTCATTATTTGGCAAAAAGTTTTACCAATCTGACCCGTACCAATAACGCCAATGGTTTTACCGTTTAGATTAAAGCCAATTAAATTTTTTAAGGAAAAATTTCCTTCTCGAACTCTATTATAAGCTTTATGTGTTTTTCTGTTTAAGGTCAAAATTAAAGCTACTGCATGTTCCGATACTGCCTCTGGGGAGTAGGCGGGCACACGCACAACTTTTATATGGTTGTTTTTCGCAGCTTCAATATCAACATTATTATATCCGGCACATCGCAATGCAATAAGTTTAATGCCATTTTTTGAAAGTATTTCGATGGTATTTTTATCCACATTGTCGTTCACAAAAACGCAAATGACATCGAATCCTATGCTGAGGTTGGCGGTATCTTTGGTAAGCGCTGTTTCGAAAAACGAAAAACTATTCGAAGCATCATTGGCGTACTTTTCAAAATATTCTTGATCGTATGATTTTGTACTAAATACGGCTATCTTCATAGGCAGATGCTGATTTGTTGCCATTAGGGTGATTTCTATATTTTAAATACTGCTTTTTGCCCGCAACCTGTGCATCACGTTTCGGTCGCTAAGACTATTTAGTGCTCTATTCCTGAGCTTCCTTTTTTAGCTAATACTAGTCTTTTGCCTGATAAACAACCTTTCCATCAAAAATAGTCATCGCTATTTGAGTCTTTAAAATATCATCTTCGGGAACGGTCATTAAATCTTGATTGTAAATGGTAAAATCGGCCAGCTTTCCTGCGCTGATAGATCCCTTAATCGCTTCTTCAAAGGCACCATAAGCAGCGTCTAAGGTGTATGATTTTAGGGCTTGAGCTCTGGTCATTTTTTGATCAGGTTCGTAGCCACCTTCTGGGGTTCCTTTAAGTGTTTTTCTACTGACACTGGCATAAAAGCTGGCTATTGGGTTGATAGGTTCAACCGGAACATCAGTTCCATTAACAATGGGTACACCACTTTGCAATAAGGCTTGCCACATATAGGCGCCTTCCTTAATGCGTTTTTCCCCTAAACGATCAATGGCCCAGGGCCTGTCGGAAGACATATGCACGGCTTGCATGGCTGGAATGACACTTAATTCGGCAAATCTAGGAATATCATCTGGATGTAAATGCTGTGCATGTTCAATTCGAAACCTATGATCGGTACCTAATTTTGAAGCTTCATTTAATGCGGTTTCATAGCGATCTAGAATTTCTCTATTGGCTCTATCCCCTATGGCATGAGCACATACTTGAAACCCATGTTGCAATCCGTTTAATGCCGTTTCTTCAACAAACTCCATCGGAAGTGTTTCGTGTCCAAAATGGTCAGGACGGTCAGTATAGGGTTCTAAAAGCCAAGCCCCACGTGCTCCTAAAGCACCATCACAATTTAATTTTACCGAACGAATGGTAAAGCGATGGTCTGGATCTACTTTTGGCCCTTTGGAGTACCATTCCTTAAGTAGTTCTTCATCCCATCCTGTAAGCATGGCATACATTCTTATCCCCATATTATCCTTCGCTTTCATTTCATCATAGAGCGAAATGGTTTCTCGACCAATCCCAGCATCATGAAAACTAGTAATGCCATTTTTGTAGCAGGCTTCCACAGCTAGATTAAAAGCTTGGGTATTTGTTTCTGCTGTCTTTTGGGGGATGTGCTGGCCAATTAAGGATTGTGCACGCTCATTAAAAATCCCGGTGGGTCTCCCTGATTTGTCAACGATTACTTCACCACCCTCTATTTCATAGCTTTTAAAACCTTCTGGGTTTACGATTTGTAAACCTGCAATTTCCATAGCTTTAGCATTAGCAAAACCTGCGTGGCCACTAGCGTGACTTAAATACACAGGATTGTCCGGAGAAACAGCACTAAGCCTGTAGTGTGTTTGAAACCCCATGACATTGTCTGAAGGAATACTATCCCACTTACTTTGGTGCCAACCTCTGCCTACAATCCACTCACCTGGTTTCGCTGTTTTTACGCGTTCTGCTACGGCATCAATAATATCTTGGTAGCTGCTCGTATTCATAAGATCGAGCTGCAATTCGTTATAGCCTAAGCCCATAAAATGGCCATGGCCTTCAATTAAGCCTGGCGTCATGGTCTTTCCTTGTAAGTCTAAATCTTGTGTTTGTTCATTTTTATAGCTTTCTGCTTCTGCTAAACTTCCCGCAAAAAGAATGATGTTGTCTTTTATAGCTACCGCCTCAACAGTAGTTTGGGTCGAATCGACGGTGTAAATGGTGCCACCATGAATAATCAGGCTTGCAAATTCTTTGTTCGCATCGGCGCAAGCACCCAAAAATAGCAGGGCTATGGCCATGGAAAGTAAAAGAGAAAATCGTGATAACATAGTATTTATTTTTATAGGGGTAAGTTACATTAATTATAGCAAATGAATTCTTTTGATTTTCCTATTTTTTAAGGACCTCAACATTCCTCCTTTTGCTTTTTGGTTTATGGCCATGACCTTTTACTAAAGTGATGGTGGAGTTCTATGTCTAGTACCCTGCTCGTAGCCATAGCTTATTTTAATTAAAGTAGGCTCGTCATACATCCTTCCAAGAAATTGAAGACCTGCAGGCAAATGATCAGCGCTAAAACCCATGGGAGCGGTAAAAGCGGGTTGTCCTGTATGAGGGGCAATTATTTGGTTATTATCTCCTTTATATTCTTCCTGAAAGCGTTCAAAATGGGCGGGTTTGTTATTCCATGTGGGATAGATAATGGCTTGAATGTTTAAAGAGTCCATAGCATTTTCTATGGCTTCGCGAAAAGCAATTCTATGTACATCATGGTACGCGTCTAGACAGGCTGCATCAGAATCTCCCCACCTACCTTTTGCCGTGGTACTTTCTGCTAATTGTTTTTTTGAATAGTCGGAAGTGCTGCCGATGCTAATAATATCTTCTAAGGTTTTAAGGCTGTCTCTTTTTACATAGGTCGCTAAAAACGACTCCACATCGGTTCTAAAGCTAGCGCACCATTGGTTTTGTCTAAGGCTACTAAAATTAGGAATAGCAAAGGGGTCAATGATGACGGCGCCTAATGAATCTAAATCTGAAATTGCTTTTTCAAATAAAACCTGAATATCAGCATCTATTTTATCGTCGCTGAGCTCTCTAAGAACACCTATTCTAGCGCCTACTAAGCCATTCGCAACTAAATATTGCCGGTAGTTCTCAGGCGTTTTGTTGGCAGAATTTTGAGTTGTAGGGTCTTTTGCATCTACCCCTACCATTACTTCCATTATTTTTGTGGCATCTTCGACGCTGCGGCACATAGGCCCAACCACATCATTTCTTAGAAATAAAGGCACAATTCCTTCTCTACTGATAAGGCCAATGGTAGTTCTAAAGCCCACTAGGGCCGTATGCGATGAAGGGCCTCGAATAGAATTCCCTGTATCGGTACCTAAACCACCAAGGGCAAAGTTGGCGGCTACCGCTGCTGCCGTACCACCGCTTGAACCCGCAGGAACATAAGCGAGATTGTAAGGGTTTAAAGTTGTCCCATGGGTTGAACTTTCTGTGTGCATGGCCGAAAAGGCCCACTCAGCCATATTTGATTTGGCGAGAATAATAGCGCCCGCCGCTATGAGTTTATCAATTACAAAGGCGTTTTCTTTGGGAACAAAATCTTGAAGGGCAAAAGCACCGGCAGTCGTTGGTAATCCTGTTGTATTGATGTTGTCTTTAATGAGGATCGGAATCCCATGAAGCGGGCGTAATACCTTAGTACGCTGGTATTCTTCGTCAAGAGCCCTTGCTGTTTGTTCCGCATTTGGATTGATGATAGTGATGGCATTAATTTTGTCATCACTGCTATGTATGGCTTCTATATAAGCCTTAACTAGCTCTTGACTGTTGTATTCTCCTTCCTCATAGGCTTGGTGTATGGCAGCAATTGTTAGTTCCTCTATGTTGAGCTTCTTTTTTTGTTCTGTTGGTTTACAAGAACTTAGGACCATAAAAAGCAACGTAAATGTGGTAAAAATTTTAAGGGTATTCATGGTGTGGCATGGGTTATAGGGTGTTTGAAACTAAAAAATACTGCGCTTAACAGTCTGTTTTAATTAGATACCCCTAAGCGCTAGCCTAAAGATAGTACAATTGCCCTTTTTATTTTAATGGAAAGGCTGGTGAATTGTTATTGCCCTTTGGTTTATAAGGTTTTTTTTAGCCCTATTTACTTTTTAGTAAGTTGAGTCCTTGAATATGTATCATGTATTCCTTGTTCGCTACCAAACAAATAGGATAAGGCATCGAAAGGAATAAGCCTCAAAAATGAACGAAAGAATATTTTGGTCAGAGGTGGCTTTTCACCATTTTTACCAACAACTTTAGTTTTTGTAACTAGTTTTCCCAGTGTTTGCCCGCTCATGCCTTCAAAAATGCAATAATAAGCAAACATCACGGCATAAAAGATATAACTTATTGCATCATTTGCTTGAAATATAACAATAACGATTATCGACAATATAAAAATGATAAATAGGTCAATCAGGTAATTTGTAAGCCTAGTTCCTTTGTCTATTTCTTTCATGCAAGAGATTTAAAATACCTTATAGATGTTGTTCTGCATTTGGCCTTTCTTTTTTATGAACTACGGTTGGGCTTCTTCTGCTATTTTTTATTCTGGTTTTGGACCTTTGGCAACAATAGTTCTCACCAAACTAGGAAACCAGCGCTGCAACCAAACAAAAACTCTTCCGTGTGTTGTGAAAATATAGGTTCTTTTTCGCTTGATGATGGCCTTCACCATAACTTTAGCGGCTTTATCTGTTGGCCACATTAATTTTGACGGGCGTGGGTCTGAACGTTCAGGATGCCAAACACCTTCATTATCAATTCTGGCAATCTCAGATTCCACAAAACCAGGATGTATGGTAGTACAACTTACACCGGTATCCTTTAATTCAACCTGTAAGGTCAGGCCAATAGAATGTACCGCTGCTTTTGATGCGCCATAGGCACCTACATGAGGATTAGGAAGATAAGCCCCTACACTGCCCAGTAAAGCAATACGACCCTGGTTTTGCTTCAAGTATGGCAAAGCATATTTTACCGTTAGGGCTAAGCCAATGACATTGCCTTGTAATTGCCTGTTCCAATCTTTAGCCGTCAAATTCGCTATACTTCCAAAAACACCAAATCCAGCATTGGCCACGGCAATATCTAAACGCCCCCAAGCGCTTATAATTCTTTGAACAGCCATTGTTATGGATGCTTCTTCCATAATATCAAGAGGCACGACCAATGCTTCACCACCCGCATTGCGAATCTCAAGAGCAATCGCTTCTAAGCGTTCTTGGCGTCTGGCAGACAGCACCACTTTATATCCTAATCGTGCCGACTCAAAGGCCATAGCTTTGCCTATTCCGGACGAAGCACCTGTGACCCAAACAACGCTTTCTTTCTTATTTGTCATGGCAGGTTTCCTTAATTTTCCAATTCTGATTTTAGTTTTGTTAAACCAGCTGCTAAATCATCTCCAATCATTTTTTCCATATCCATAAACAAAAGCATTATATTCATAGGATAATCCATATGACCATTAAAACCCCAGGTTACTTTGGTTTTATTTTCTGAAACACTTTCTGTCGTCATAAAAGCGGGTTCAGTAGCCACAAAAGGCTTAAGAAAGCGCAATTCAAAATCGATACGTTCACCTTCAGTAATTTTTTTTATTTCTTGTTCTCCCCAACCAACTTCTTCATGGTCACTTTCCCAATGAGAAACAAAACCAACAGTACCGTCTGTTCCGCGATACGATTTTTTCATGTTTGGATCTACACTATTCCACTTCGCGTACTTGTCTTGGTTTTTTAAATATTTTATGTAATTAAAAACCTCTTGTTTTTCTTTTTGAATAATCACTTCTTTTTGTACGGCATAGTCCTTTTTTACAAAAAGAGCTAAAATTAAAGGCAAAACAAACAGGATAGCCAATCCAATTAAAACTTTCTTTAGTATTTTCATTTGTATGGTGTTTGGTTAAATTACAATTTTATGCGTTTGCTGTACACTTCTAATATTAAAGATTTTCAGGGTCATTGCCATTTGCTAAATAGGTCCACCGATCAAGACTCAGAAAAGCAGCATACAAATAGGTTAATTGCTCTGGATCACCGGATCTAGCGCTTGCTACCAAAGTGTCAAAGTCTACCTGATCCTTTGCAGGGATTCTCTGATGTCTATTTTCCTTTTTAAAACTATCAAATATTCCCATAGTTTATTTTGGTGTTGCGTGTGGTGCCTAGGTGATTCCTTAACATCTAATTTAGTAAAACTACCGGCAGGTAGGTAGAAAGTTCTAAAGAATTTTAGTTTCTAGGGGTATAGCGGCAGGCTTTTCCGATACCAAGAAATTCCTATTAAAGGCTCAATTGAAATAAACAAACGGTGGCATTACTGTAATGCGCCGGAAGTTGAGACGTATCTTTTAATTTTGACAAGCCTAAAAAATCGAACCCACATTTTTTATAATAGCTAATAAGGCCTTCATTTTCTCCAACCGTATCCATTCGTACATACTTTTTATGATGCTGTTTGGCAAAGTCTTTTGACCAATGCACAATTTCGCGTACCAAATTTCGACCTCTAAAGTTTGGGTTTGTCGCAATGCGATGAATATATATGGCGGCATCTTCGTTTCTTTTTTCCCAAATTTGAGCATCACTTTCTGTAATTGCCCAAACGCAGGCAATTTCATTATCCAGTACTATTTTATAGTGTCGGTTTTCCTCAATTTCTTGTTCAATTAATTTTCTCTCGAACATTGGCCAGGGAACTGCTGATTTCGTTTTTTGGAAGTCGGTGGCCATTTTATAAAGTTCAAATATGCTATTGATATCTTCAATTTCGCTATTACGTATGTGCATAGGCCTGCTGTTTGTTTCGCTTGCTTACCAGATTTCATGTATACTTGCGTGGGTTTTTAAACACTAATTTAGCACAACTTTCTGCTACCTGGACTTATTTTTAGGTTTAAATCCTTAACCATCGTTTTGTCACATTTTATTTAGCAATCGTTGAATAGGGATTCGATGTTTGCGCTGAAGTAGAATAGGGTAAAAATTCAATATAATATTTAAGGGCTGTATCCAAATAAAAACATAGGTATGCCCTTTAAACAGCAAGACCACAGAAAGCGCAAAAACTAAAATGAAGGCAATAAGGTGTCCAAATTCAGATTGTTTGGTATTGTAATCAAAAAGCATAATGCCCGATTTTGTGCCATTAAAATATTTTTTATTCTCTTTTTTTCGATAAAAAGTTTTCAAAAGAAACCATCTAAAATAGGCAACGCCAAGCCATGTATACCATACCTCAAGCTTTTTAGGGTTTTCAATTTGATAATAGGTTTTAGGTAAAATTTTGCTTGTAGGGTATACAAAGCCTAAGAAGGCTAGCACTCCTGTGATAAAAAAAGTAAAGGCAATTGCCGATACAACTTTGGCCAAGGTTGAAAATTTTTCTGGTGCTAGCTCAATAAAAGTGATGGTCAGCTTGTAGGTCTGGTAGGCCAAGAACAAAGAAAGCATCGTGAATAGAATTTTTTTAACCATTTGCTTTCTTTTAAAGTTTTTTAATTCGCATTGACTTCTTTGTTGTTCGCTTGGTCAGCTGGCGTACCCCAGTTAAAGATTAAAATTTACTAAATTTTCAGGTAAGCAGCATGTTTGCTACTCAAAAAAATGCTTGGATTTATTGATGTTCTGCCTATATGTATACCTATGCTTAGCCTTAGGTGCAGCACCTCACCAAATTTTGCGATTTGGTACTTACGCTTTATTATTTTATTTGTCGTTCCCTGAGTTTTTATTTTCTCCCGTCATTTATTTAAGATTAGGTTCTTTTAAAACCAACATGTAATTCTTTTACCTATTTAGAATCGGTGAGGATTTAATACATGAAAACAAAAAAATTAGGCCAAGAAATTTCCAAGTTATTGCAAATATCAAATGTGCTATTTTCAATTTTAACTTTTACGATGGTCTAATGACAAAAATTATTTTTCTAGGCTTTTGGCAATTGTTGTTGTTTTAATTTATTACCGCATTAATTTTTCCCCATAATTCATTATCAAAACCAGACAAAGCGAAGTTCGGATTTGCTGGGTCAGAAGCGTTACCCATTCTTATAATTACCATTTTTTTACTTGGCACTACATAAATTCGTTGGTCTTTTGCTCCCATGGCGGCATACATATCGACAGGAGCATTCGGGATTAAATTACCTTGATAAACAGTTTGCTCTCCTGGAACCATAAAACTCATTTTTCCATTTAGCCACCAAAAGTAACCATAAGAAGGATTGATGTTTTGTGAAGCAGCTATGCTTTCATTAAAAAATGATTCATTTATTACCTGCTCATTGTTCCATTTTCCTTTATTCAATGCCAAAAGCCCAAATCTTGCCATGCTTCTTGGAGTGCTATGGTATATGGTAAAAATAGTTCCAAAGCTCCAAAAACCATCCATGCCTATTTTGGTCTTTATTTTTTCGTTGAAATAGGTTTCAAATGAGTCATTACCTGCATTTGCAACCACATCTGTTAGTTTTTGAAAAATATTACTATAGGCCCATCTCGTTCCAGCATCGGCTACATAGGTTAAATTTGGCTTAATCACGTATTGTTTCGTATCGTCATTGCCTGATGTCATGGCGAGCAAATTTTTTACGGTGATCAAATTTTCTTTTTCTAAAGGCATACTTGTCCATTCTGTGCCTAAATAATCTGATGCTTTATTGTTGAGGCTTACTAGGTTTTCTTGTTCAGCGATTCCTACTGTTGTACCCACCAATGTTTTGCCAGCACTATTCCATTCCCATTCTAAGGAAGGGGTATGACCGTTAAAATATTCTTCTACAACTATTCGTCCATTCACAAGTATTATAAACGATTTTGTGTTTTTTTGAATTAAATAGTCTTTTAAAGGTTCAATGGCGTTTTGATTCCAATTTAAACTCGCTATTGACTTTGTTTCCCAAGTAGCATTCATGTTTGATGGGAAATACATAGATTCAGAGGGTGTAGGTTGAACCTCAGCCTCATCTGTACTACAACTTGCAAATAATAGTAGTACTAATAAAATTAAGCTTATTGACTTCATATTTTTTTAATTTATGGGATACTGCAATTATAAGCTTCCTTACTACTATTTTTACTCATCTTGAAGGTTTCGGCTTACCATCATCGCTAACGTGTTTTTACGTGATTTATTGTGTTTTAAACACCCCGTTTAGCCAACTGGCCGTCGCGTTTAAAGGCACAAAATCAGTTAGGGTTTTCTAGAAGTGCAAAGATCCAATCGCAGCTTTGATACAAGCTTGTTGGCAGCTGTATTTTTATTGTTTTACTTTTCTATGCAACAAATCGTAGGTATCTCCATTTCGAAGAAAGTAAAATAGACTAGATTTTTCAGGTAGTTTTTTTAGCGAAAACCCCTCTCTAGAATAAAAATTTCCATCATAGACAAGTACATAATTTTCCCCAATGACTTCAAATTCATTTCCCTTAACCACTATAGCCGTGTTTTCATCAATGCCGATACCCAATAACTCCGGACGCTTCTTTAAAATCTCAAACATATCGAAGTGTCGATTTCTTGCCAAAACATGTTGATCAATAGCTACATTCTTTAGGTAGTTAAAGCCTTCTTCATGGTCTCCCATCATAATTTGATTGTTTTCAGTATCACCACGTGCCAAATAGCTGCCCTGTATGGTTGCGCCCGCCGAAGAACCGCCTATAACCCCACCGCGCTCGAGAACCTTTCCAATCATTGTTTCGGTCTTGGTATTTTTATAGGAATCTACAAGTCTCCATTGTCTGCCTCCACCAAACCAAACGGCACTCGCGTTTTGTAATGGCGCTACAAAAGCATCAGAATCCGCAACTTTTCTGTCGTAGGTATGCAAAACGCTTACATTGGTAGCGCCTAAGGCTCTTAATCTTCCAGCAAAACCAGAATTTTGATCATAGTTTTCACCGCCGCTTGCCGTCGGTATTACGACTATCGCAGCGTCTTTACCACCCGCCAAGGCTATAAAACGGTTGATGATAGCTTCACTTTGCATGGCTCCCCCAACGATGAGCAAGGAGCCATTTTCGGGTCCAACGGATTCTTTGTCATTTTCTGAATTTTGGCTTTGTATAAGGCTGAAGCTTAAAGCGAAAATTAAAAAGAGATACCTATTTTTCATATCGTTTTTATTTTTAGTGTGGATTACTATGTGCTAGTGGTTAGTCCGTGGCCATTAGGGCAGAAGAAAGCGATAAACTTTAAAACTTGCACTGAGCCATTTTTTTATATTTTGTTTTTAACTGAATTATCTTACAAGCCAAATTAAAAAATTTGATGGTCTTTGAAAAACACACCCAAAGCTCTCGGAAATAATGTAATAGCCGTGTTTAATATTTACAGGTACCCGTGGTTTTTACTTCGAGTAAGCACCTGAGGAATATGTTAATTCGTAACTGTGTGTGTAAATTTCAAATACAATTCCAAATGGGTCTTCAACATAACACATTTTGAAAGGTTTTTCATTCGGATAATATTCTCTTATCGGCATTCTTTGTTTTCCGCCATAGGCTACGATTTTTTCAATGAGTTCTTCGATATTGGGGTCTTGAACACAAAAATGAAAAAGTCCCGTATTAAACGGGTTAAATGCAGGTGCTTCTTTTATGCCGTTTGGAAAGCAAAACAATTCAACTCCAATTCCGTCTGAAGTGGCTAAATGAGCGATCTCAAATTCATTCCAATCATTCCCGAAAACATCTATGCACATTTGTCCGATTGCGGTTTCTTTTTCTTTTTTGACTTTGGAGGGTTTCATAATAACATACCATCCCATAACTTCTGAATAGAATTTTACAGCCTCGCTTATCTTCGGAACTGTAATTCCGATGTGTGAAAAAGATTTTGGATAATTTTTATGGTCTTTCATAAGGTACACTTCGTTAGTCTAAATAAACTAAACATCTTCGTTTACGCCACTTGTGGAAAACGGTCAATGTTCGCTGCTTGGTTAGTTTACTAAGTTAGCAAACAAATCACAAATAGAAAATTACGTTAGAATTTTAGAAAGTTGGTTGTACCCTAGCATTTAATACAACACGCTTTACCTTGGCATTTTGCTAATTATATATTCACTTGACATTTAGATTGCAAAAGACTTTCTAAAGATTCTATTTCCTTAATCATCAGGGCATACAGTTCAACTTGCCTTGTATTTGCTGCAACATATTCTAAGGACTCGTTTAAAAGTCTCGATTTCATTTCTGCCGAAAATTGATCCTGCTCGATTGTTTTTATTTTTTCTTTTAAATCTTGGTCAAGACCTGTTTTAAATCTGCCATCTTTGATGGATGCTTGAATTGCTCCATTCGCAAAATAGTCATTATGAGAAAAAGAAATATCTACAGCATGCTTTCCATTAATCATAATTATACTTTTCAATTCTTCAACCTTATTGAAATACCTATTTAATGCGGTAATAATAGCTTTATCACTTATGATATTCAAATTTGCACCAGATTTTAAATCTTCATAAGCTGAATTATTGGGTTCAAAATCCGAATAGATTGCTTTTGTTGCAAGGGAAATTTGGGTTCCAGCTTCTGCCTTTATAACAATATCTTGAAGTAACAACCTCACAGCTCTATTTGAAGCTTTTAGACGATTTTCGGCTAATACCAATAGATTATTTATTTGCTCATTATCTAACGTAGCGTCCTCTAAAAGTCTGCAATAGTATTCATTTTCTAATTTTAATTGTTTCCGAGAATCATTCCAATCATTTAATTGAAATGCGATTAAGATGCCAATTACAACAAGAATAATTTCGCCAATGGCATATTTTAGATAGCTTACAATTTTCCCTTCTTTAAGGCGCACTTTTCTAAGGTTTCTAAAGAATTTTATCATTTGTCATGGGTTGGTCGAAATGCCGCACAAGAGTTTTGTAAAAGAGCCGTAGTGGAGAAAAAATAACTTTTTCTCTTTTTGCAATTTACATAATTAAAACCATATAGCGGTTTGAGTTATGACCCAAACCGCTATTGCTTTTATACTTTGTTGGCATTCGTATTTAGACAAAGCTAATACCATGTTTCGCACAAATTTCAGATACTTTTTCAAAATCTGGCGGACCAGCTGAAAGTTTTGCTAGTTCTTTAAACATGTTTTCTATGCCGGCTGGGAAAGCAGATGTAATCATTTTAGCTTTTTCTGTTCCAACAACTTTCCACGAGTGTGGTATTTTTTTTGGAGCAAAAGCTATGTCTCCTTCGTTTAAAATAGTTGTTTTTCCATCGACCATTATTTCAATCTGTCCTTTTATGACTCTAAATATTTCATCTTCTTTGGTGTGAACATGAGGCGGAATTCCAACACCAGGTTCAACATTATCAACCCATTCTACTATTTGGTTTCCGGTATCACTACCAACCAGTTTGTGGGTTTGAATGTCACCTATTACGTTCAAAACATCACCTTCAGAATCTTTAACTACTTTGAATTCAGAATTGACGATGTGGTTCTTTTTTGCTCCGATAGATTGGCCTTGAATCATTCCAGGATGTAAGGCAAGAGCTAATCCAAGTCCGGAAGTTTGTATAAATTTTTTTCTGTCCATGATAAAATTTTACTGCAATTTATAGGGATTCTATACGTGTTGCAATGTGAAAATCACGGTAAATCCATAGATTTTAGGAGCAATTAACTTTTTCTTAGGGCTGAGGGAGTAATTCCGGTATGAGTTTTGAAAAAGTAGCTAAAATAATCTGGGGACGAAAAACCTAATTCAAAGCTGATTTCTTTTATGGTTTTGTCCGAAAATTTTAATGCGTGCCTAGACCTCATGAGTAACTGCTCAATAATGATGTTTTTTGAATTTACACTCAGAACTTCCTTTACGCATTCATTTAAGTATTTTGGAGAAAGGTTAAGAAGGGAGGCATAATCCGCTACTTCATGATATTCATTGATATACTTGTCAACAAGCTTTTTGAATTTATAGACGACATTTGTTTTAGAATTGATATCTGAAACTATAGATTTAATGTTGCATTGTCCGTCGCAGTAGACAAAAAATGTATTCAAAAGTGACAGTATAGCATCATCTTTATGGTTCAGGTGAGATCCTAAAAGCTCATCAATCATTTCAAGAATGGCCTGTGTTCTTTTTTCAATTCCTGGGCTTAATTTAAATAATGGTATTTCGCCTGAATTGAAAAGCCTTACTTTATTAATGTGAAGCCTACTTAAAATAGGATTATTTAAAACCTCATAAGCCAAGTACAAAACATACCCAGCAGACGTAGAACTATCTTTTTTCAATATTTTCCATTGGTATTTAGGATCGAGGAAAAAAATAGAATTCGAAACATTTTTATATAAAATATGGTCTATTTCAACACCTTCCACCTCATTTTTAATCCAACAAACAGCAAAATCATCAGGGTGATGTTTTAAGGTCGTTTCTTTAATTATTTGCGATATGTGAATAGAACTGGGCTTCATTCAATATAAATACAAAGCTGTTTGCTTACGATTAGTTGTGTGTGTTGCACAACTAATTTAACAAATAAAAACCAAACCTTCCTGTAGGTAGGCCATCAGAACCAATTGTAGCGCTATTTACTACTCATTTTGGCAAAAGGAAGGAAGTATGCCCCAAGCTCGTACAACACGCTTTTACGATGGCTACATTAGGCTTATTCAAGAACAAAAGGGTTGAAATAATTGCCTAAAAAACAACATCAATCCCGATATTAATTAGCAGCGTACTTTGCTAGTGCCCATCTTTATTTTTCCATCTAATTTTCACAGCAGCTAATTTTTCAAGCTCCAAGCGAACATTTGCTAATTTTTCAAATCCATTTTTCAGATAAAAATTCAAAGGCGATTTATACGATTCTCCATTTTTCTTTTTGGCATTGCCCTTGTCAATAACCCATCCATTTAATGCTGATTCTTTTTCTTTTGCAAGATTTAGAATTTTCGTTCCGAATCCTTTTCCATGATACTCTGAATCTAAAAGTAGTATAAACCATTTTTCATTTTCACGAAGAAAATCAACATACCAACCTTTTATACCTAGCGTTTTGCTTCTCATTAAAATATGAGATGGCTCGGTTAAATTTTCGAGATAATTTTCAAACCCCGATAGTGTTTGATAATTCAGATTTTCTGGATATTCGTTATTCCACAAATCGAGAATTTCTTTTTTATCGGTTTTTGATAGTGCTGTTACCTTACTCAATTCCACTTCGTGTTTTGTTTAGATACCTTGGCTATACCCATTAAATATACGCAATTATCTGTTCTTGTTTTTAGTTGGATGTCGTTAGGTATTTCAGCTCTTCCATGAGCCGCTAAAAACCAAATTGAAAATACACTAGTTTTTGGTATCCAGGGGTGTTCTACCAACAGCGAAGCATTTTATATGCTATACATTATTCATCGATAACCCCGTCTAACCAATGAATTATATTGAGTAATAGCTGATAATTTTCTGGGGCAACTTCATTATTCATACCCATTTTTACTTTTTCTTCACCCGCCAATTGGGCTGAAAACATCGCCGCCTCCCCAAACACCACAATTCTGCCTTTACCATATTTTTTATAGGCTCCTTGCGACCATCCTTCTACCGTATATCTCGTAGTGGTAGCATTAAATACCCATGCTGTCTCCGGAAGCATATTTACATAATTTTTAGTAAAGGTTAAAATAGAATGCGCATCCTTTGGGATTTTAAAGGCCTGACCAGTAAATGTTGCAATTTGCTCAACGCTTTCTGTCGCGTCTCTTCCTTTAGTTATGATGCTTTTATGTAGCGTTCCTTCTTTTAAATTAAAATAGTCAGGACCTCTTTTAATAGTATCAAAGGCAAAACCGTTTGTAAATTCAAATCCAAATTCCATGGCCAAATCTGCTGCAGCGCCACTCATAGGCATATGATCGGCAATTAAAAATAAATTGCCACCAGAATACACCCAGTTTTTAACAATTTCTATTTCCGTTTTTGAAAACGCTGAGGGATTCGGTAGCGCCCAGTCATTAACATTGCTCTCATGTAATGCATTAGAGATCACCAGTATTTTTCCTTCTGATAAAGCATGGGTAGTAAACTTGCCTTTATACGCTTTCAATTGGTAACCATCGCGCTCTAAAAGATTTGAAAATGCCCTGTACCTCCCTTCCTTTGTGTGAAAATTATGATGCCCTTCATCAATAAATACAGTAGGGCCCTCACCATCTGCATACATTGGATGATTTATTTTTGGATTGTAAATGGTGTCAGGCACTTGTTGCGAAAAAGAACAATTCGAAACTATTAAAATAAGGAGGCTGAGTAGTTTTTTCATACGTGTAGCTTTTTTATTAGTTTTTGCACATAGTTCTGTGACTAGCGCGTATCTCGTAGCGTTTGCACAATTCGCCTTCTAGTGCTATGGTTATTTTAATGCTGTTCTATTAATTTTAAAATGATATTCGACGATGCTATTAATTCTCCATAAAACCCTTGAAGCGCTACACTTTGAAAATATCGTGAAACCAAAAGAGGCTCTAATTTTTTATCCGCCAAAAGTTTTGCCTCTTGTATGGGTACTATGGTTCTCGGGTCATTTTTGTAGAACGTTTTTATAAATTCCCAGTCATTGTCCTTTTGAAATACTTCTGGATATTCATTGTTCAAATGATTCTCATATTTAGTTTGAATTTGAGTATTTGAGATCTGTTCCCTCTCTTTGGTTCGTTCAATGAGCGCATAATAGTTAAGAATAGCTGTTTGTAAGCCCGGTTTCAAAGAAGGAATTTCATTAGATTGGGTAATGGTTTCAATGGCATTAGTATTTGGGCTAAATTGATATTCGAGTATCAATTTCACTAAATATTTTTTTACTTTAGGGTTAACAGGAATATTGGTTCTAATTTGTAACATTGTTGAATCGGAATAATGAACATTTTCGGTCATATATTGTTGCAACTCTTTTAACTGTATTTGATCTTCCAATAAATTCTGCTTGAGAATTGTCAGGTGACTATCAATTGATTTTTGAATTTTACTTTCCTCGTTCAAATTATTGATTGCTAGCGCAATTAATATTCCAATAACGACCAAGATAATTTCGCCAACAGCGTACATCAGATATTTGCTGAATTTGTTATCCGTCAGCATTTTTTGTCTAATTTTTCTAAAAAACTTAATCATAGTTTTAATGTAATAGGTCTTTGCCGCTTTCGCGGATACTTTACTTACTTGTCCTCAGAATATTTAGTTTTACTAGGCAAAACGCCGTTCAGTGAAAGCAATGCTTAGCACTTAGTTATAAGGATGCACAAGGTACTTGTGAATATACCTAGCGTGTAAAAAGACATAGCTTGTCAAATGAACACCGTGCCGAATTTTAGCTTTAGTTTTCCTTACTAAATATAGGCAAATTAAAAATGGGGCCGGCTTCGTAAATAAGCTCTTACCACAAGCTTTGGTGATTGCTACATCAGGCTTGGCATAAGACGATGCCTATACAAGTATTCTCGTATAAACTCAACATCAGGTTACTTGTTTTTTTACCGCAGTGCTTTGTTAGGCCATGGTAATTTCTATTTTTTATTCATCTTTTTTCCCTGTATAAAAACCTCTGCGATAAACAATGGAATGGACCAACAAGCCCAACTCATAATACCTAGAATTTCTGTTTGAGTTCCAATTTCGAGTGCTGTTAAAATATCTTCTACAAATCTAAATGAGATAAAAGCAAGTGTTATTACGTAGCTTCTAATCATCCAATCTTTATGTAAGTCTACTTTTTGGTTTTTTATAGCCATAAATGCCATTGCAGATGAGGTTGCCCAAGCAACACCTAGCATAAATAAGCCGACTGTAAATACTAAATTAACACCAGAGGTAACTGCCATGTACATACCAGATATTCCACCTAAAATTGTAGAAATAATATAAATACGCCCTAATTGTCGATGTGTTTTGAGATATGTATTTCGGAATTTTGGTATAAATTGAAAAGGTCCAATGATAGTAGCGATTATGCCTAAAACAATATGTGGAAATACCCAAAACACTCTTGGAAAATAATATGAGCCGTAAACCTCTTCGGTTGGAATTAACATCGGAAATGCCCTAGTGATTAGGTAGTAACCTATCAATATGCCTGTCAGTATTGATAAAACTATAATTGAATAGTGCGTTTTTGTGGTTGCTTTCTTCATAATAGTTGGTTTTTCAGTTGCTGCCTAACACTTAAGTATAAACATTATCAAGATATGTTTTGTGTGCAATGTTGTTGCGTGTTGCTACTTCTAATTTACTATGGCGTTGGCATTTGGTTGTTTTTTTTCGCTAATTATTATTGCATACCTATTTAGTTATTGATATAAAACATACCTCGGAGGTACAAGTCCGTTTAGTCGCATATAAACCAACATTTGTCCTCTGTGATGCGTTATGTGGTCAGCAAGCAACATTAAAATTTGTCTTTTTGTTCTATCTGCTCCAAAATAGTCTAATCTTTCTCCCAGTTTGTTACTATCAAAATTTGAAATAAATTCTGTGGTTTTATCAAACGTTTTTTCAATTGTCGCAATCATTTCTGTTTTCGATTTCTTGTCAACTTTCAGTTCTGTGTCAGTATTCCAGTCTCTAGCTTCACGTTCTCCCATTAAAGACTGACTATGCCAATCCATTGCCCAACCAATATGCATTAAATTTTCCGCAAAAGTCAATGATTCTACTGTTGCTTTGAAATTGTATTTATCTTCGGGCATTGCTTCCGCTACAAGGATTAAATACTTTTTTGAAGTTTCCAATCGCTCTAAATAATCCTTGATAAAATCATTTTCTTGGGCGTAAAGGGGTGTTGCGCATGAAATCAACATGATCGATGTCAGTATTAATATTTTTTTCATCCTATTCAATTTCTTTAAAATTTTCAATTTGTTCAGCGTGTTTTTATCCATGAATGCCAACACTTAAAGATACACAATTATCAAGATAGGCTTTGTGTGTGGTTCGTTGTGCTTTTCTACTCATCATGCAGCAAACCTGCCAATAGTTGTAAGGAGGCGCGAACGAGCAATTCATTTTATCCGCTATTGTGGTACTTTATTTCTGCTTATTCCTTATCGCTATAGCTGATTCATGTAGTTCTTTGGTATCAAAAAAGTTTACGGGGTCATCTTTATACAAAACTACTTCTTCAATGTCCTGTATTTTAAACATTAAATTTCCGTCAAGATTACTATCCTCGTATAATTGCAATAAATCATCATCATTTATATATCTGACATTTGATAGCATAAATAGTCCTTTTTTATCTTCATGTAAATCTATTTCTTTAATTAAAGATTTTTTTATCTGTCCATAATAAAAATAATCAGTAGTGTCTTTTTTTGATTGAGTAACTAATTCTATGTATACCCATTGTCTTTCTGGTTCAACAATTGGTTTTTCATTCGTAAATTTACAGGACGAAAGGGAAAGAGTAAGAAGAAAAATGAAGATTGATGAAGTGTTATTTTTATTATTTCTCATATATTTCTTAGTTCCAAAAAATTATTAACATTCTAGTTTTATTAGGGTCTTGTATGTGACACGTGGCAGGTTTATTTTGGGTAGCTTTAGGATTATAACTGACTTTTTTTTGATGATCTATAGTTTAAGCACTAAGTTCGCTGTTTTTTATATTCGCTGTTAGCGGTAACCTTTATTTTTTAAGAATTTCACTAATATAAATTGAACGGTATTTTTCAGGTTGTTCCATAGGTATATTATGAGTCGCATTTTCAATTAAGAACCACATTTTTGTGGGTGCTTTTAGCGAATCAAAATATTGCTTCGCTAATGAAGTATCTGTAAAATAATCCTCCTCTCCCTGAATGATAAAAACAGGAATTTCCCATTCGGGAACATCTCGCAAGAGGTTACTGTTAAAACAAGTAGGCCACATTAATTTATAAGCTGGGTAATAGGTTTCTGGGTTTTGTAAGGAAATATACTTTTCTTTAAGAGTCAGACCATTATCCAATAGATACCTTTTAAAATCCTTAAAACTAGGTGTAATTTTTGGAGGAACATACTTCACTAAAATAATCCGTTCCACATCGCAGGCTTCTGCCATCTCAACATTAGTTTTATTAGGATAAGGAGGTCTGCCAATGCGTTGTAATTCGTTTATCGACTGGGTATCCTTATGTTTTTGAGCTTGCTGCATGACATAATCATAAGAAATCTGTTCTGAAAGTGGTTGGTTTGCCATCTGTCCCAAACCTATATAAGCTTTGAATAACTCCGGATTTTTCTGAACCATAAAAGCACTAACGGTGGTCCCCCAAGAAATACCTTCAATGTATATCTTATCCTTATTAAATTTTTCTCTTAAATAATTTGCCACTTCCAGGCCATCATCTACTATATGATTTAATGTAATGGTAGAATCAGGTATATTCCCTTTATAAGCAAGTCCAGAGCCTCTTTGGTCCCAATAGCACACGGTGAAGAGATCTTCTAAGTCTACCCCAAATATTTTTAGGGCTGCTACTGGAAAAGGACTGCCAGGGCCACCATGTACCCTTAATAGCACTGGATTATTCATGTCTTTTCCTCTAATTGTGAGTCTTTGTGGTGCACCATTGATGACCCTATCTTCATGCATTGCAATACTATTAGGGAGTACCTTGCCCTGCGCATCAAGAAATGGTTCTTGAACCCCATCACTATTGATTTGAATAATTAGCAATATGATACTAATAGCAGCAACAATGCCACTTAGTAAAAACAGAAACCATTTAGCTATTTTTTTTATAATTTTCACCGTTTCCTTGATGTTATGATGATTTCATAGTACCCCTAACTTAAAGATACACAATTATCAAGATAGGCTTTGTGTGTGGTTCGTTGTGTTTTTCTACTTCTTACATCGCAAACCTGCCTATAGTTGTATGGAGGCGCGAACGAGCAATACATTGAAACCTTGTTGGCCGCTGTGTATTTATTTCGTGTCTACATGTACTATTTCTCAATGCGTACGGATACGTAAGAACCGTTCAATATTTTCCAATTAGCACCTACTTTAATCAGTGTAAAATAGTCTATATTATTATTTTTAGGTTCGCCATTGATTGTAAATGTGGCATCAGCTCGAACAAATGCTAACATGCCCATGTCCATATGCACTGTAAAATTAGAAACTGGTTCTGTATATTTTGTTGGGTTTTTATACGATTTTAAGCGCTCTAAAAATTCTTGAATGGTATAGGTATTCGTAATCCATTGGCCTTCTCTTAACGAAGCTCCAGATATGTTTGCCTTCTCGCTAAACATGGTCTGTATGGCGTCCACATCATAATTGCCCACAGCAGTTAAAAATTGCTCTACTACATTTATAACAGCAGCTTTTTCAGAGGCCATATCCAATTCTTCCTTTGTTTGTTGGGCATTGGCTAAAAAGCACATATGAAGCGCCATGAATAGTGTCAGTATTTTTTTCATTATTTCTAATTTTTACTTGAGCTACATTTCTATTCGGGGTTAGCTGCTATACTTTCACATTTTAATGGAGACTAATAACTCTTGTTACCGACCAATGTTCATTGGTTTTTTTCCAAATCATAATAAACCTACTTCCTTTCGATTTATTTTCTGGTGTTTCTTTGTCATTAAATGCGTGATACCCCATTTCAACAGCTCCGTAGTCTTTTATAGGATACACCTCTATACTCCCTTCAATTAAGGTTCTGGTAGTCTTGCCACAAATATTATTTTTAAGAGCTATTAAAAGTTCTTCTTTTGAGGTAGATAAGCCCCCCTCATCGTGAAAAAACTCTAAATCTTCCGAATACAAAGCGGCTTGTGTATCCATATCACAAGAATTGTACGCGTCGAATAATTTTTTGTCTAAGGATACGATAGTTTCATATAGTTCTTGATCGATAGGCACATAAGTTCTTGCTAAAATAGCTTCATAGGTTTCTTGTGCATAAGCAAATGACGCTTGGCATAGCATCATGAAGATCACTATACCTTTTACTTTTTGAAAAATCATATCATTCTTTATTTAGGTCATGGTTTCTAATTCTAGCAACTAATCCTTAAACCTACAAATTAGCTCTATCGGTTTTGGGTATGACTTCGCTTACTTTTTCAGCACTTAAATAAGCAGCTAAAAGCCAATTTTCCATACTTTATCAGAAGCTTCAAGGTATTCTGATAAAGCTGCTGAACCATACCAGGCATAAAGTTCAGGCTCTAAAAATTTTGCTTTGATGGCTGGATCAGTTTCTAGTAAAATCTGAGCCTCTTCTAGGGTAGGCACATCCAAAATAAAAATTCCCCTATACGATTTTTCGTTTTTAGCTATGGGACCAGCCACAATTAATTTATTTTCTTTGACTAATCTATTAATATTCGTCATATGACCCGCAAAGCAACTATCTCTTAGGACTTGATCTGTTGATTCATTTGTTCCAGTTTTTAGCATAACAAACACAAAATTTTTCATGCCGTAGTCATCAGCGCCCAATTTAGTGGCTAATTCTTGATCATAATTTGGATTTGTTTTTTGAGAAAACAAGGCACTTATGGATAGTATACTTACTAAAACTGTTAAAAAATACTTCATCATTTCTGTTGTTTATAGAGTTCAGTTGTCATTACACAGCACAATTAAAGATACAAAATTATCGCTATAGACTTGTATAGCATGGCTTTACATGTATCTGCTCCTCATATAGCAGACCCGCTGGTAGGTTAAAAATCCGAGAGGGTTTTCGAATAGAAGCCAGAACAAGAAATTACTAGTTGGCATTATTGCGCTTGCATTATTTATTCAATTCTTTTTCTATACTATCAATAATCTTTTTTAGATGGTTTTCTAATTTTGGATAGTGATTTTCTATTAGGTTTTGAGTAGATAATGTATACGTTAGCAGTCTGTTTTCAAACTCCTCGTCTTTCAAGATTGCAATATTGCTCTTTCTGGGCTTTGTTGAATTGGAAATACCAAAGAGCGTTTCACTATCTGTTTCAATAAATAATTTCCTATAAGATATTCGGGGTTTAAGATATTCGGTAAATTCACCATGCCTATCTTCCACATTTTGTTCTTGCTGTTTTATTTTAAGCACTCTTGGTTCTAAAGCAGTTAGGTATTTACGAAGACTATCATTCCTTACATTTTTTAATTCACCCGAATTCTTAAGTTCAGAAAGTGTGCTGTTTTCATAATCAAAACTAAAAGTACTATTAACTACCTCGATAATAATCTTTGAGAGGTAACGTTCTGATAAGGTATCTTGATTTGAATCAAAGAGATTCATAAGCGTTACTTGTGATGAATGCATAGTTGTTACCAAGTCTTTATATTTGAGAACCTCTTTTAGATTATTGAGTGATTCAACTTTTAGCAGCTTCAAATATTTCTCTTGATTATTATTTGTTTTTCGCAATTCGTTCCAGTTGTTTATTTGAAGCGCTATCAAGATGCCTATAACAACAAGTATAATTTCTCCGATTGCGTATTTTAAATACTTACCTGTTTTTCCTTCTGAAAGCAAGTTTTGCCTAATTTTTCTAAAAAACTTAATCATATCTTATTTGGTTGGTTATCGTGGAAAGCAACGTCTCTGTATATGGCTCGTAGCGTGCAAATTAAACAATTAATTTTGGTTGAAGCATGAGCCAAATAAACCTTAACTTCGATTAATCAACTACCTAGCCATGAGCTATATACGTCTTAAGTTAGCATTTCGTTATTTTTTCTCAATTTCAAATGTTTTTATCCACTTTGCTTTATTCATTCCAAAAACTATTCCTCCAACAAGCATTATTAATCCAGTTGCTATTCCAACCATTCCAAAAAAAGGTGTTTTAGGAATTCGTGTTAAAATTTCTGCTGCAAATGCTGCATAAAGTCCAATTACAGACCAATACATAAATGTAAAATGAAGGTATTTCCAATTGTTTTTTGGTTTTTTAGTCCAAATAGGAACCATTCCTAGAATAATTGTAATTAAACTCAAAAGAGTTGTGTAATGAAATATTCCCCAACCATTGAAAAGTCTATAAATCATAAAAGCGGTCAATATCAGAATTCCCATACTAATAACATATAAATATCCGATTTTGATATGTCGTTTTGTTCCTTTTATCGCGATTAGAATATATGTCCCAAATATTAGGGCAAAACAAGATGAAATCAAATGAACTAAACCCATTTCATTTCCAACTATACTTTCCATTTAATTAAATAATTTAGAGTTGTATAGGTCAAATTTAATAGTACTGTTCCTATTCATATATTTTTTGTTTCTCAAATGTAGAATTTCAGCGATGAGTTGTTTTTAATGAATGCCAACGATAAAATATACACAATTATTAAGATAGCTTTTGAGCTTATTTTTTTGTATCACAGGGCAATCACAAAAATGTAGCGACTTTATACATTTACGCAGACTTGGCGAATAAACTCAAAGTCCGCATTACTCCTAGGTTTTGATGGCCGTAGTTTTTCACTTTATACTGAGTTCTTTTTCCAATTGATTTTTTCTTTTTTCTAATCGGTTGATTTTTATCTTGTCCTGATATTGCCATATGAAGTGTGCCAAAAATGAAAACAAGGTGTATATTGAGGCCGTCAAAATTACAAGCCCATAGTAATCCATTGCTGCTGAATTCATTACAGATCTATGCCCACTTAGGTAGTCTTCACTGCTATAGGTCGGAGCCCAAAAAGAAAAAAAAATTCCAAACCCAACAACTTTCCAAATGTTCTTTATGAAAAAACCAGATTCCTTTTTTGTAGTCTTGATTTTACCTTGTATCGATCTAAGCTCTTTTTCCTTGTAATGGCGTGACATGATTTAGTATGGTTCAATTACTGCTACCGGTTCTATATATGAAAAGTAGCCTTGAAAATTAGTTCTATTTTTTGCTTAAGCAAAAGTTGAATTTTTTCTTTTCATTTTATCTTCGTTTTCTAAAAAACCCAATTTCACCATAGGGCGGACTTCGAAAACATACATAACCTCTCGGAAAGCCTAAATTAGCGATGTTTTATGTACATTGTTAGCCATGGTGTTTTTTTGCTCGCTTATCTTTGTTTATTCTCAAGATTTTCAATGGCCTTTATTATTTTTTCTGCTTTTTGGTCGTCCGTTGCAACAGTCCATATTTCTTTTAGAATTTCAGTTTGTTCTGTTTTGTTTAACCGCTCAAAAATCTGTAATACTTGTGCATCTTTAAAACATTCCAAAATGTCAGAACTATCATTAGTTTCGATTTGATTTTCGAGATATAAGCTTACCATTACAGTATCTCCGCCATCTTTATTTATGGCCTTTCTAATTTCTGAATTTATAGCCATTTTTTTGTCCGCGTTTTTTACTGGTCCTAAATTTTTATTTTTTATTTTATACCCATCTATAGTTCCAGTCACTTTTAAGTCGCCCCATTTTCCTTTAATATCTTTTGTGTTTGGGATTATTAATTGATAGGTCCAAGCACCATTTCCTGGGATATATTGAAGCGTTAATTCTTCGTTTTCTATAATGAAATTCATTCGTTTTTTACTCTTTTGATGGTCCTAAAATATCAATTTGCTTATTTTAAACTTCTATTAGGCAGTTTTTATTTGGCTTAATTCATGTCTAAGTTCAGCATAAAGTCTAAATGTAAATATGTCATTTTATTATACGTAAATATGACAATATTTCATAATAATGACAAATTTACACAGTATAATGTGTAATAATTGCAATAAAAGCATACAAATCGATTTTGGTATTTAATTTGTTTAATAGTTATTGAAGTCGTAAAGATTTCAAATTTGAAATAATGTTTAATTTAAATTTTTTAATTATGAGCAATTTAGCAACTGTTCCTAAAAATGGAAGTTTAGTGAACAGCAATTCAAATCAAAACTTCCCAACTTTGTCAAATTGGTTAGATGACATTTTTAATAGAGACCTACCATCAGTATTTACCTCAAATTTTAATACTGGTATTACTTTACCAAAAGTAAATATTAAGGAAACTGCTGATGCCTTTATCGTAGAAATGGCTGTTCCTGGTTTAAAAAAGTCAGATTTCCATCTCGACCTCGATAATCAAGTACTTTCGATTTCTACAGAAACGAAGAAGGAAAATGAACATAAGGAAGAAAACTATACTCGTAGAGAGTTTGGCTACTCTTCGTTCAAAAGAACCTTTAATTTGCCAGAAAGTGTAAATGATGAAAAGATTAATGCAAAGTATGAAAATGGTATTTTAAATATTCTTTTACCAAAAAAAGAAGAGGCTAAACAAAAGCCTTCCAGAAGCATTAAGATTTCATAATTGTTTCACTAAATTATAGCGTAAAATATTGAGAAGGATGCTGATTTTTTCAGCATCCTCTTCATGATAAGTTTAACTTAAAAGCTAAAGTGATGAAAAATTGTATTTTATTTTTTATGGTCGGCTTGTTAAGCGTTAGTTGCAAAGGACAAGAAAGTGAAACTAAAAAAGTTGAAAAAGAAAAAAATCAAACTAATATAGTTGAAGAGCCTAAAGGCACTTGGAAAGTTGAAAAAGAATTTGACGAAAATGGAAATTTAATACGATATGATAGTATTTATTCTTGGTCTTCCAACGATAAGTTTGATCATCTTTCCTTGTCTGATAAAGATAGTTTGATGCAATCTTTTAAATCAAGATTTTTCACGAATTTTTCAAGGTTTGAAAATGAAGGATTTGAAGACGTTTTTTCTCAAGATTCCCTTTTTAGCAAACGCTTTTTTAAGGAGGATTTTTTTGAAAGTCCTTTTGGAAAAGATTTTATGGACATTGACAAAATAAGGCAACAAATGATTGAAAGACAAAAGAAGTTTTTAGAAAAATATCAATCAGAATTGATCAAACCTAAAGACGAAAACTAAATAGTTTTCGTCTTTTTTTCTTGTTAGTTCGGATTTTTATCGCATTACACACCACGCGTTTGGCAATGAAAAGTTGCGTGCAAATATGCAAGATTTTTCGGTTAAACACAGAACCTAAATATATGAAAAAGCTAATGAATTAAGTACTTAACAGCAATTTTTTATAGCATCCATGAAAAAGCAGAAAGTCCAGTATCTTTAAGGTTCACCAAAACA
>CAXBCN010000006.1:0-128417 GCA_963974535.1 uncultured Cellulophaga sp. | reverse complement strand
TACCAAGCGAATACTAAAATCTAAAGCTATGGTATATCTCAATTTTACAGACCTGAGCGAAGAAGCTCAAAAACGACTTTTAGAAAATTCTAAAATAGACGTGGAACGAAAATTTGGCGATAGTATTCGCAAATACGTAACCGAAAATTACACTAGTTTTGAAACGATGATTGAAGGAGCCTGTCCTGAGCTTAGTCGAAGGGAAGCAATGCGGAATCTATATTCCTACACCTTCATTTTTAATCCCTGATTTTTTGAAATATTGAATTGACACCTCTGAAAATTCAGGGGTGTTTTTGTATGTAATTAATTTCAAGTCAAGAAAAATTCGTATCTTTAATTTGCTGACATTCAGCAAACATAAATACATATAGTTATCCCATTTTTAACTTTCGCTGGTAGCTGGATCCATCTGTATTTTACATATTGGAATTTCCGAATTCCTAAAAGGGCAATTGGCTTTTTAGCCAGATTGTATGAAGTTTTTGTCACGCTTTGGCGTGACGAAAAGGAATAGCAAGAGGGTAACACGCTACGCGATGTTTCGGATTCCTTTTCGTTTTCAAATAGCTGATTATCAGCCATTTGAATATATTTTAATTTCCTGACAATCAACGATTTGCGACAAACGGGCTGGAAACGCCCATTTTTAGGGAAGATTTTGCGACAAATCGGCGAATTATGGACTCATTTATCGGAATTAGATTCAAAAAGGAAACTGCAAAACGTTTTCAAGAATTTTCAAGAACACACTTCAAATCACATACTGAGGCGATGGCAGCGATGCTTGATTTTTTCTTCTACAACGAGATATCGCCAAAGGAAAAATTGGGTCCGACCGGTAGGACCATCGAAACTTCTATTAAGAAACGTATCAATGCGGTAATCGCCATCATGCGAGATATGGAAAAGACCCAAACCAAGCCGACAGTCGCAATGATAGAATCACTTTTTCAGACTGAAACACCAACAAAGAAACCTTTGATTTTAGAAAAGAAATTTATAGAAGAAAAGAAGGAAGTGCGAATCAGAGAAAAGAGAAATACAACGAATTAACTTTAAATTTCTGAGCTATGTATATCACGATCACACCTCAAAAATTAGGCGGTACCTACTCACAAAGTTCAGGGGATTTTGTGGGTTATTTAGAGAAAGAAAACCAAGGTCTGGATCAAGAGAATATGGAACACTTTTTCAACCAATATGGCGATGAGATTTCAGCCGAAGAAGTCGTAAAAGATATAGATGGAAATGGTGCTAAATTGAAGAAGACCGAACCGAAATTTTATTCCATAACGGTCAGTCCTTCCAAATACGAATTGAACAGATTACAGAACAGCAGCGAAGATTTAAAAAAGTACACTCGTGAGCTGATGAAGGATTATGTAGCATCCTTCAATCGGGAAATTAACGGTCGCCCCATTACCATCGATGATATAAAATATTATGCGAAAATTGAACATCAACGAACCTTTAAGGGAATAGACTTTCAGATTAAAGAAAACCAACCCTACGCCACAAAAATACTTCAGCTCAAAAATGACATTCGTAAAATTGAGAGCGGAACACTAGAAGGAAATATTAGACATAAGGAAAAGGAAATGGCAAAATTGGAACGTGAAGCACCACACCAACTGAACGGTAAACGAATCGTACAGGGAATGTCAAAAGCGGGAAACCAAAGTCATATTCATATTATCGTGAGTCGAAAGGATGCATCCAATACATTCAGCTTGTCTCCAGTATGCCCAATGGGACAAAAACGTCTTGTAATAAAGTCTTAACATTCACGCAGGAACTAATAGGTAATGCAGAAATTATCACAGAAGATTTAAGTGTAGCCGAACGTATCTTTTATAAGATTAAGGATATATTTAAGTATTAGTTCTTTTAATTTAAGCTACAACTAAATCATTAGCATCATCCAAAACGGAGTTAGAGAAGCTTCTCAAATAAATTTCAGTTGTTTTTAGCGAATGATGGCCAAGACCTTCACTAATGACTTCGGTAGCAATTCCCATATTCTTCGCGATTGTAGCCCAAGAATGGCGAATATAATAGGATGTTATTTTCTCTTCAAGACCCGCATCTAAGGCAATTTTTTTTAGTAGTTTATTTATAAGTCTTCGGTCTGAGGTATATTTTTTAAAGTGTTCTACGGAACCATCATAGCCAATCGGAAAGATAAAATCAGTATCATTTTTGCCTTCGGTATATAACTTAAGTATTCTTGAAAACTCTTCAGTTATTTTTACAGAAAGAGAATCTCCTGTTTTACTGCGCCCATAGAAAATTCGATTTCCTTTGATGTCTTTTAATCTTAATTTAGCTAAGTCGATCAGATTCATCCCTCTGCAATTAAACATGCACATAAAGTAATTATGAGTATGCCATAAACTTGTTCCTTTTTCGTATTTCAAATTTCTTATCGAAATTATTTTCTCTTTTGTCAAAGCTTTTTTCTTCGTCCTCTTAGTTGTTGGTATTTTATAATGATTAAAAGGATTTTTAATCGGAATATATTTGTCTTCCTTAATCGCACTATTATAGATAGCTCTAACCCCCCTAATATAAGAACTTATAGTATTGTTAGAATTACCCTTAGCTTTTTGTTCTAACTCAAATTCCTTTAAAAAAGTTACATTAATATTATATAATTTAACTTCTAAACCACCATTAAACCTTACAAATGACGAGTTTGCCTCTTTGTACCATTTTGCAGTACTTGCTTTTCCTTCTTTCAATTTTCTACTAATAAGTACTTGACTCCATTCTAAGAGCGATATTTCATTCGAAAGATTTTTTCGAAAATCAGAATCTAATTTTTTATCCCAAGATTCTTTTATATTTTGCATCAAAACATCAACGGTTAAATCATTAGCAGTTGTTCCCAGTTGATCTAGTATTGATTTGGCCGAAAATAGTTTTTCATTGAGTTCTTTGTTTATTTGATCACAATCTTGTTCCTTGTTTGAAACAGCAGATTTTTTGAAAAGCATATTTCTATCATCCCATCCAGAAATAGATGTTGAGTATTGTAAACGTAAAATTCTTGGTTTCTTGTGAAATATGCTCAAAGCAATTGGAAATAAACCATCAGTATTTTTTGAGTTTTTACGTGTGTCCAAAATTAGTTTTACTCGTGCCATTTTCTTGTCTTTATCTCTTAAAGATAGGTAAAATTGTGCATACTTTGTGCATAGTTTTTGTTGTTATCAAGTGGTATCATTTAATATTAAAATTTATTAAAATATTGATTTTCAGTATTTTATGATAATTTTTAAACTAAAATATTGGCTAAAAAGTCGCCTTACAAGCAGGGGGTCGTAGGTTCGAATCCTACAGGGCCCACAGTAAAAACCCCCAGTACATACTGGGGGTTTTATTTTTTTAAATAAGTAGTTAAAAAGATACTCTTCTTGAGTGGTGGCTAGCTTTTTGTTTTTAACTCAATTGTCCTAAGTTTTGGAGGTACCTTAAAAGATTTTAAGTTACAGCAGCCTTTTATAAAATCGCTAAGCATCAATATACACTTCAGTTTAAGCCACAGACGGTTCAATATCATCACAATCTGCCTCTGCAGTATTTTGGCATCCATTTTTACCCTTGGGATAAACCAGTAAAAAGGCCTCAGGCCATCCTCCAGCGCTTTTGTCCTATGGTTTTAACTTCATAAAAACCGAATGCTCAGAGGAACACAATACACCACTTACAAGAATATCCCTTGCTTTATATGGTATAGGTATGTTGTTTTTAGGGTGTTAAATGATCTCGATTAGGTTCGTAGGTTTCAGAATTTTAATAGGTACATCATATCAATTCATCTTAAATTTTAAGGTCAATTTTAGCATTTTTTCACTCAAGGAAAACAACCAATAGAGCTGTTCCCAGATTAAATGTGCTTCCTTTTGAGTGCGTAGGTTGTCCGTATTTAAAATCGCTTCATTGGTAAGTTGGTCTATTGAAAATTTCATTTGTTCAGATTCTTCTTGTATGGCTAAAGGATGAGCATTGATATTTCTAGATTCAAAATCTATAGTTTTTAATTGAGAACAAACCGCATCTAAATTGTTTTGAATTTTTGCTGAAATTAGTTTGAATTCCTTTGACGCTTTTGTTGTTTTATGACTTTGGATATAAGAATTCAACGATGCTAATGAGGCTAAAAAGTTGTGGTTAATTTCTACAAGTTCATAGATGTCATTAATATGGTTTTGTTTTGACTTCGGTTCTTGAGCCATTCTCTGAAAAGCGGCACTTAAGTTAGACATTTGTAAAAACGCTTCTTTACGGTTTACTTTTAAACTTGTTGGTGCCTTGCCTTTTTCTTGATAATAAGTACTTATCGATGTAAAAAAAGCGGTGTTTGCCTTTAAAGCATTCTTAATGGTGTCCCCAATTTCCATAAAGGACCAAGCTGGCAATAACCAGCGCATTGCAGCAAAGGATAATAGTGCGCCAATTACAGTATCAATAATTCTAAATTGAATAACTGTAGAAATATCTGGCGCTATAATGGCATAGATAAAAATAATACTTAAGGTAACAAATGTTGAAGCGGCTTTGTAGTTTTTCTGGACCATAGAAAACGCAACCACTAAAGATAGTACACCTAAAGCACCAAATACATAAGTGTTGCTTATAAAAAACACCAAGCTAGTTGCTAAAACTGCACCAATTAATGTCCCAACAACTCGGTCTTTAGAGCGCGTTTTTGTAAGTCCGTAACTTGGGCGCATAATTATAATTATGGTGAGTATAATCCAATAGGGGTTTTGTAAATTAAAAAATAAACCAATACCATAACCCAACATTACCGTAAGTGCTAAACGTAAGGAATGGCTAAAAATGGTCGATTTAAAACTCAGGTTTCTAAGAATTAATTTTGGGTTATAATCTTGGGTTTTTATGAAGTATTTGAGGTCTTTTGACCTTATTAAATCGTCTGTTGTTATTTCATAATTACCCAATAACCATTTAATTTTTTTAAGCTTCTCAAATTGCTTTTTTTGGTAATCCAAGAAATTCTGAAGCATTAAATAACGCTCGTAATCTTCAGGACTATGCTCCTTTTTAAAGCTTATAATTTTACTTTCAAGATGGTTAAATAAATCGTTCAGGACTTTGTTGGAAGCAAATTTTTTTGAGTTATTCATGTGCTTCGCAATAGCTTGCAATTGCATAGAAAATTCGGAAATGAGATTCTGAAAATCAGTTTTAAACTCAGGATGTGTCTCGAAAATCGCATCCATTTTAGAGTAGTTTACAGGGTTTGCAATAGCTGTTTCTAAAAGTTCAACTAACGCTACAAATACTAATAAGCGTTTACCTTGGTAACTGGACTTACCGGAACTTTTGCGATACGAAATTAAAATTTCACGAAAAGCATCGTGCAGTACGGTGAGTTCAATCTTTAAGACTGTTAGTTCTGTTTGTAATACGTCTCTATTGGGTTGCTTGCCCATGAGTTGTTTTCTGATGTCTAAAAAATCTGCTGTGCGTAGAAAAATTTCGTTCAGTGTTTCTTCAGTATGTGCTTTTGGGTTCAAATAAAACCATATCGTGGAGACTGCTAAATACCATAAACCACCAGCACCAACCCATAAGGCGTATTGATAACCATCTAAAGTTTCGTAAGTATTCGCAAAACTCAATACTAAAGCTAGTAATCCCGAAAAACTAATCATGGAGGCTCTAAACCCGTAAATAGATATAAAAGCGATACAAAACGTTAAAACACCTAATAATGGAAAAAGAAAGGCATTCGAAATATGAAAGTAACTACCAATAAAACTTATAATAGTGACTAAAAGTGCAGAAACAAGAATGCCAATTTGTTTGTGCTTTAAATTACCGCTAACATCGCTAGGGGAGCACCAAAATGCACCAAGACCTAAGGCAAGACCTATTTCAAAGTAATCGGTAATAATGCCAAAAATAATAGGCACAGTAATAGCAAGACCAAGTAATATAGCCTTTGAAAAGCTTGTGCTTTTTAAGAATTCTAATAATTCTTGTGCATTTTTTGATATAAAAGATGAAATGAGGTTTGTGATTTTATCGTTTAATGGCAAAGATACAACTTGAATTACTAAGCAAAATTAATACCCGAAGGTAAAAAGAAACATAGTACTTCAAGATATTTAATTTTTCAAAACTACTTCATGATGCGAGTCAAGTGGAAAAACTTTTTATAACTTTCAGGAATAGTATCAATGTTTAATAACGAGCCTTCTTCCATATATGGATAGATATCCTCATAAGTTTGTACAGTATATAAACCAACCCTTTTACTGATATGATCCCTATTTAGCTCATTAGGACTGTTAAGGCCTGCGGCAGCAACCAGCTCTAAAAAACTGTGAATAGTAGCTTCGTGATAGCGTTTGGCTCTTGGTGCTTTATCTTCAACCACCAGACCTTTAACTAAGGATGCATTTTGAGTGGCGATACCAACAGGGCAGGTATTGTTATTACACTGCAATGCTTGAATACACCCTAAAGATAGCATCATGGCTCTTGCACTATTACACCCGTCTGCACCTAAAGCAAGTGCTCTTGCCATATGAAAGCCAGTAATTATTTTCCCAGCAACAATGACTTTAATATCTTTTCTCAATCCAAAGCCAACTAGCGTATCATGGACAAAAATTAAACCCTCACGCAAAGGCATTCCCATAGAGTTTGAAAACTCAACAGGTGCAGCACCTGTTCCGCCTTCACCACCATCTACTGTAATAAAATCGGGTTGAATACCGGTATGAACCATAGCCTCACAAAAATCCATAAACTCTTGTTTGCGGCCAAGGCAGAGTTTAAAACCTATTGGTTTTCCGTCTGATAGATCACGTAGCTTTTTAATAAAATGCATGAATTGAATAGGATCAGAAAATGCTGAATGTGATGGTGGGGAATGTACAGCAATATGTGGTTTTATATGTCTTATTTTTGCAATTTCTTCAGTGTTTTTGACCGCAGGTAAAATGCCTCCATGGCCAGGTTTTGCACCTTGTGACAATTTAATTTCTATCATCTTCACTTCAGGTAAAATAGCATTTTTTCTAAAAGTTACTTCATTGAACGTACCATCTTCATGCCTACAGCTAAAATAACCTGTGCCAATTTGCCAGATAAGGTCGCCTCCGTGCTTTAAATGATAATCACTTAAACCACCTTCGCCAGTATTGTGGGCAAAATTTCCCATTTTGGCACCTTTATTTAAGGCGAGCACAGCATTTTTACTTAAAGAACCGAAACTCATGGCAGAAATATTCAATAAACTTGAAGAATAAGGCTGCTTACAATCCTTACCGCCAATAAGCAATCGTGGAAATTCACCAATATCTTGCGGGTTATTCTTGGCATACATAGAATGTTCTAGCCATTCGTAACCTGAATGGTAAACATCCATTTGTGTACCAAAGGGTTCTGTATCATTTTGCCCTTTTGCACGTTGGTACACCAGGGATCGTAATATGCGATTAATGGGTCGTCCTTCGGTATCATTTTCAACAAAATATTGCATTATTTCTGGCCTAATCGACTCTAATACATATCTAAAACGACCTATTAATGGAAAATTTCTTCGAACAGTGCGCTTTTTTTGAAAAATATCAAAAACGCCTAATAAAATTAATGGACCAACCAATAGAAGGAGAAATAGAATAGGTAGCCAATAAAATGCGATGCCAACAATACTGGCCACTACAAGTATTGAAATTAAAAGAAATAGTTCGCGTGCTTTCATAGTGTACATTTTAAATAGAAGACAAAGATATTGTTAGCTTTATGACTTAAAATGACATGGATTATAGTATTTCTCACATTCCTAATTTTTACTTCTAAAGATTTATAAACGAATACTGTTCAACAGGCAGGTAGCCTTCATAAATGTGACCATCGAAACCTACGAAGTACTTATAAAAATACCTGCTTTGTTTTAGGACATTTTAGCCATGTTATCGCAGCCCCATGCCAAAAGTCACCGTTGCTGCGCGCCAATTTGATTTGCTCATATTTTCATGGTATGCCTATGGCTACAGGTAGGCAAACCGCCATTGCAATCTGGAGGACTCTTGAAAAACAAATGCGTTTCCATGGCAAACTTTATTCTTAAAATTCTCGGTAATAAAACCTTTTCCGATGCTAAAGAATTGAGTTGGTTTTGCTAATATATGATTTATTTTAAGACCCGTTCTCTCCCTAGTAAATGAGCATAAATAATTTTTCTTCATCCGTACAAAAAGTCTTCTTACTATTAATTTCAGGTATTCGGTTTACGGCAAAAAAGTTGTGCTATTCATCGCGAGACAAAATTGTGTTGGTTTAAAAAGGATAGCCTATAGCAAAATTAAAGATAAGATTATTACTGCCTCCGCCAAAAAAGGGAGTTCTTAGTCTATCGCCTTCTTCAAAGTAAGGTACCTGTAATGGAGACGCTAAATCAAACCGAATAACAAAACTCTGTACATCTACTCTTAACCCAAAACCTACACCAATACCTAATTCTTTTACCCAATCTGAACCAAATTTACCTTTCTCTGTAAATTCATTCGTAAAGGCTATGCTTTCTGCTGAAGCATCGGCAGTTATGGGTATTTCGTTGGTTAACCAAATATTACCTGCGTCGGCAAATAGTGCTCCTTTAAAATAAGACCAAATGGGAAATCGATACTCTAAATTAGCTTCTAGTTTTAAATTTGCTGATTGATCAAAAAATGTAGTGGTATTTGGACTAGTTTCGGAGCTAAAAGTTCCAGGGCCTAGCGATCTGATTTGAAAGGCTCTAACGCTATAGGGCCCTCCTGAAAAAAACTGCTTTACAAAAGGCAGGGTACTAGAGTTCCCATAAGGGATTCCCCAACCTGCATAGATTCTTGAAATAAGTGTTTTTTCTTTTCCTGTCTTAAAATAGTACCTAAAATCAACATCTGCCTTACTGTATTGAGCGTATTCTAAGCCTAAAACCTCTTTTTTTCCGCCACTTAATAGGCTTAAGGTGTTTCCTGCAAGATCTATACTGGTAGCCACGTAAATAGGGTTATCTTTTCTTTTATCGACAAGTTCATTATAAGAAAAACTATAATTTAAGCCTGCAATAAATTGTTGCTCAAAACTGCGGGATAAAAACGAATTTTTATCTAAAATGGCTTCAAATTCATCGGTGGTATTCGAAAGGTTTACATAGGTAATACGAATAGGGTTTATGTCATGGAAAACATAAGTATTTGCTTTCCACTCATACCCAAACGAAGTATTAAATGAGGATAGGGTGTATAATTTGCTGCGCTGCAGTAGATCAACTCCTAAACTTATTTTAGTACTAGGTACAGCATATTTAAATCTTTTAGGTGAAAATGGAATTAATCTTGGCAAAATCAGATCTGTTTTTAATCCCAAGGCGGTACTACTTAAGCCAGCACTTTGGTTTGCAATTTGCGTTTCATAGGCAAAATTTGCGGAAATACTGATGCGTTCACCTCCTTTAAAAACATTTCTATTGGTATAGCTAGCCGCAATTCCTGGACCGGCGAATCCATTAGATTTTGTTACAGCTTGTAGTTCTGCTCGTAATGCCCTTTTGGTAAGTGGTGATAAAAATAAATCCGCAGAGAGGCTTCCTTCAAGGTCAATTGCTGTAGTATCTTTTTCATTAAAACGTAGGTTGACGAACTTGTAATTTCCTAATGCCGAAAGTCTATTACTGGTTAAACGAGCAGTTTCTGGATTATATTTTTGTCCTTCTTCCAATAAAATATAGGCTTCTAACAAGTCGGGTTTAAAATACCTTTCTTTTTGTATAAAGTTAATCCCATTCACAACAGTGGTGTTATTCGTAGCTGTTAAGGTATCACTTTCAATAGCGTAGTTAGGGTAAACCGTTATAGCGTCTAAAAGGTAAGGAATTGTAGATTTTTTTGGTGTGCCTTTTTTTAGTCGTAAAAATAAATCAAACTTTTTTTCTTTGTAGCGATTGGTGTCCGCTTCAAAAATTAAAAAGTCTGGATTAAAATTATAATATCCTTTTTGCTTTAATTTACTGTCAATACGTTCCCGCTCAAATTTCATTAGATCAAGATTAAACCTAGTTCCTGCCTTTAATGCTGTATTTTTAAGTATTTCAGCTATTTCGCTGTATAGCGGAGTGGCAATACTATCTAGTTTAAGCTCCTGAAGCACATAGGGTTCTGAGGGTGTAGTGTTATAATTTATTTGGGCAAACTTTTTGTTAGTTACAATTTCTGAGGTGACCTTACTGTAGAAAAAACCATTATTATCTAACCTGTTTAAAATTAGTGTTTCTACGCGCTGTGTATTTACTTGAGATAAGTAAACAGGTTCTTCTCCAATTTTTTTATTCAACCATTTATTGATGAATCCTGGATTTTTCTTTTGTGCTTTGTAATGATAATACAGCCCTAATCGCATTCCTAAAAAGCTCGCATTGGGTTCTGGTGTTAGTAAATTTTCTAATTCACTTGCCATATTTTGTGATAGTTCTAGACTATCATTTGTAACGATGGCTAATGCTGCTCCCGTATAGAGTATTTCATCCTCGGGAATATACTTACTAACGCTACATGCTTGTAACATCATAAGAAGTACTATGAGGGTAATTTGCTGGTATGTGTTTGTTTGCTTCAATACTAAATTTCTTTCGTAATCCCCATGGAGGTTGTCCCCTGTAAATGCTGGATTTACTTTTATTTGTCTGTGTCTTTATTGTTTTTATCCTTCAAAGGATTAAATAACTGGCTAAATTTATTGAATTCTCGATTAAAAATAAGTGCTACGCCGGTCACAATTAGTTGTCCATCAATAATATTTTCATATTCATTTTTTCTAAAACCTCTGAGTCGGTACCTGCCGTCTTTTGTCAATAAATATTCAAGGCTTACATTGCCAATAATCGGCGTTGCTTCTTGCCCGGCTTGTGCGCTTCCTTCCACATCAACAGCGCTACCTGCGGAAACAATAAGTCGGTCGTTAAACAATTTCTGCTTGGCATTTATGTTGAGTTGAGTTCTATCTTGCGGGTTTTCTCCCTGATAATCGGTAAAGCTGTCGAGATCAAAATCGAGATCAAACCCGGAGTTGCCCAGTATTTCGCTTGAAAATACATTCAGTTGATCTGATAATACTCTATTTACATTATCCCGAGCAATTGCTGTGGTTCCCCCGCTACTTCCATCACTCCCTGAATCTGGAAAAAAACGGTTCAAGGCTAAAAGAGAAAAAACTTGTCTATTCAACTCGTCTTCTTGTTGGTTGAGTTGTTGCACTCGGCCATAAACAGCACCTCCCAATGCACCTTGTTCATCTCTAGGCATATCTAGTCCAAAAGACAATTGCGGTTCCAGTAATTCGCCATCTACATTCAAATACACAACAAACGGTAGTACTTGTTGGTATTTTCTTGTTTGACTAATATCTTGCCCCGAAGTAACGCTTGACATTAAGGGTGATGCGGAGGTTTCTACCTTGTAAACTGCAGTTACATCTAGTTTTGCGTCTTGAGGATTTCCCTGCCACGTGATTGTACTTCCGGGGTTAATTTCAAATCTACGACTTACTAAATTGTACAAATTTGTTTCATAGTGACCAGAATTTAATTCGTATCTACCGCTGAGGTTTACTCTTCCGTTCGGTTCCACGCTTAAGTTAAGACTTGCATCTCCTGAAACAGCCAGATTATCTCCTGTTTTTTCATCAATAATGACATTAAATTTTGCGTCATCGGCTATTTCTAAAATAGTTTTTACATCAAAACCTCTGAAAAAGGGTAGTTTTTCTTGCTCGTCGTTGCGGGTCAGAATATTATCGGGATTCTCTCGATTTACGAAAATGACTACCCCGTCTCGTTCCTGAACGTCTAATTGCGACTCAGGTATGACATAGGTTACATCGGTTATTTTTCGAACACGCAATTTTCCAGCTACTTTTGGCAGTTTTAGGTTGCCTTTTACGCTAATATCAGCATCAAAACTAGCTTTCCCATAAAACAAGGCATTGTCTTCGATTGTGGAGTTTAAAACTTGAAATTGTTCAGCCTTGAACTGAATGTCAAAAGTTGGATTTGTTTGATTTTCGGTTTCAATACTTCCTGTTAAACTAAAGGTATTATTGTTGACATCAGCAATAGAAAACGTATCAAAATACAAACCTTTATTATTTATTTTTAGGGATTCATCAGTTATTTTAAAGATCGAATTTAAGGCAGCTATATTAAATTTTGTTTCATTAAATTTAACTAGTCCTTGGTATTCAGGAGCACTTGTTGTACCTGAAACATCAATATTTCCTGAAAGAAAACCTTCAGTATTTTTAATCATTCCGTTCGAGAATTTCTCGATTGCTTTTAGCTCCACTCGATTAATATTCAAATCTAAATTTAAGCTTGCACCAGTTTCTGCGGCGGCATAATCTCCATTCAAATTCAAATTAATACCTGCATCTTTTAGGGCCAAATCAAAATCATAGTTATTTCCACTGCTAGAACTTGCATTTATGGCTAGATTGCCTAGAGGATTTTGTAAAGCTGCAAAATCTGAAATATTAAAATCAGCAATAATTCCAGAAGCTCCATTATTATCTTCCAAAATAAACGTTCCGTTTACGATTCCCGATACCAATGCTTCATCAGGATTTAAAATACTTAAAAGACTTTGAAGTTTAAAGTTGGTGAAATCAACCCCTAGGTGTTTTTTTTGAATCCCATCTATAGTATTACCAATGAAAATTTCTTGAGTTTCTCGATTCAGTTTAAAATCTTTAAAATTAAACCCTCCATTAATTATTGATATTTCATTTGTTTCTGGAAGCATCCATTTTTCAGTGTTTAATACCAGATTTGATGGATTGATATAGAATTTAAGACTATCATTTTTAAATGTTGCTTGCGAACTAATACTCGCTACTATTTGTTCCTCGTTATAGGCATTAAAATTAAGCTGTAATTTTTTTTGTTCTAAAACCCCAGTGACTAGCGTTTTTTTAATGAATACAGGAGCAACATGTATCTTTTCGAAACCAGCGGAAAATTTTAAGTTTTCTGCATCACCCACTAAATCGAGGGCAAGACTATCTAAGGCTACACCTTGATAAATTGCTGCAGGTAGTTTTAGTTTGGCATTTATTTTTTTTGTTTCTGCATTAAAATCTGCTTGTACATAAATACTATCGAGTTCTTTAATTTCTTTAAAAAATACTTTTGTAATAATAGGATCGGGTAATACCCTTAAATTTAAGTTCAGTCGAATACTATCGGTTTCTGAAATTTGTGGAATGCTATCAGAAAAGTAATTTTTAAACTGTTTAATTAACGCCTTATTTAGAGCTGAAGGAGACGCGTTAGCACTTAAATTACCTTTTAGAAAATCACTTTCAATCCTGGCCTCGGTCGTAAAGTCATTAATTTTTGAGCTGATGTCAATAGTGCTTAACCGGTATTGTTGATTGTCGTATACGGCCACACCGTTAAAAATTTGAGCATCTAACTTAAAGCCATCTTCATTAGTTTTTACTTTAGCATCTAGTTCCACTGCAATTTTAATATCTTCTTTCGTAATGCCCAATCGCAAAAAATCGGCACCTATCAGGTTCATATTTAGTTTTATATCTGTACCCAATGCATCAAGATTAATACTAGTCTTTGAAGTTAAATTTAAGTTTTCATCTTTAAAATTGACGTTAACCTCTCCCGTACCATTAACAATAGTTCCGTTTAATTTAAGATTCGAAAAATCATAGTCATTATAGTTTAATTGCTCAAAATCTGCTTTAAGATTGCCATTTAGGGTGTTTAAACTATTGCCATTTCCATCAAAATCTAAAGTAAAATCGACTAAACCTAGTTGTTCGTTATTGAGAATTTTGCCTAATTGCAAACTGTCAACGGCAAGGTTTCCCTGAAATGCGATACTCGTAGAATTTTTAAAATTACCTGAAATAGTAACACTGCCTTCACTTGTTTTTAAAAACGCATCAGCCGTAATGTCATCTAGTTTCCCCCGAGCCGTAGCGCTTAGAGAAAGTGCAGAAGGCATTGATATGCTTAAGCTGTCTTGAGGAATAAACTTTGATATTGCGGTGCTAGTTGTTCTTGCTTCTATTTTGTTAAAGTTGAATTGTAATTTTTCAGTATCAGTGAAGTTGTTCAGTATACCTCTGGCTGAAATCGACGTGTTTTCTCCCCATATTAAATTAAAATCAGCAATATTTAATTGTTGTAGAGTACCTTCAGCTTTTAAATTACCTGCTATGTTGTTATTTGATGCTGTGATAAAATTAGCATTCTTTTTAAGTTGGGGTTGAAAATATAAAGCATCATTTAAATTGATTTCGAAATTTGTGAGTTGAGTTTTAATACTTGTTTTATCCACATTTTTCATCAAATTTTGAATAGAACCATATGACAATTTTAAGTTGCCATTTAAAATGCTATTATTGGTTTGCGCGTTTAGTTCAGTAATAGAGGCTGAGGTATTATTTAAACTGGCGTTTAAACTCAAATTTTGTAATTGAAAACCACTTTGCTCTCCAAAAGAGAGTTTTTGAAGCTTTACATTTGCTTTTTTGGGTTCATAGCTTAAGTTTTGAGCCTTTAAATAAAAATTATCAAACTTTAAATTTTCTGGATTGAATTCATTTTTTTTGATTGAATTTTCATTCGTAACATAGTAAATACGATTATTTTCAAAATCGATTTCATCTACATTTATTAAAAACATTGGCCATTCAAATACAGAAGTAGAAGTATCAGATGTTGAATCTACTACCTTTAAAGTACGTTGTTTTAGAGTAATTGATGAATTTTTTAAGCTTACAAAACTAGCGTTGTAATCGTTGGTTGCTATATCCGCTTTCGGTAATTTTAATTGAAATTCATCCAGATTTATCTTTGCTGAAATCCCATTAGGTTCAGCTTGGTAATTGGCCTTTACATTCTTAAATTTTAAATGATGTAGTTGTATACATGGTAAAGTAGTAGCAGTAGCGTCTTCTGAAATGCTAGGTTTTGTTTGACGATAATTAATGTTAGTATTTTCAAGTAAAATTTCATCGACTTCAAAGGCCATAGCTTCTAAGTCTATCTTATCTAAAGAAAGTAGTACATATCCCAAGTCTAATTTTGCAAATAAACCCCCCAATTCATCCCTAAAATCAATTTTGAAATTGGTAAAATCTAGCGTTCCTACATCAATTTTTAGAGGCTCACTTTGTGCTGTGGTATCTCTAGTTGTAGTGTCAGTGGAAGCAAAAGCATCTATTAAAAAACTAAAATTGTAATCTTCTGAGCCATCATTTCTCGTAATATTGGCTTGTAAGCCGTCCCACTGCAAGGATTTTACAGTAATATTATTTTTAAATACTAGTGGAGCGATAGGTATATTGGCTTCGAGCGATTTTGAATAGACTAAAGTATCTCCTTTTTTGTCTTCTAAATATAGGCCCTCTATAAAAGCATTTCCAGAAAAAGTGATAAAAAGCTTTTTAATTTCAACTTTTGCACCTGTTTTTTTAGCAACAAAACCTGTGGCTTTAGCTACTATAATGCTTTGACCCCACGGACTTCTTATAAATAATAACAAGGCAAAAATCAACAGAAAAAGTACAGCGATAAGCCTTAAAGTGCGTCTTAGAAAACGATAATTACTTTTTTTCTTTTGCATTGGCCGCTTTAAAATTTGGACGAAGAAGAACAGGCTAAGTTTTTAGTACTTCTGATTTTTTCCAAAATTAATTAGAAATAGTTGTTCTAGTGGTCTTATTCCATATTATTATTACTTCAAAGGCTATAGGGCAAGCGATACAAATAGCACCAAGGCTATTTAGGGAAACAACTGCGCTTTAAATTTTTCTTTACTACTGTAACAAAGGTTACTGACTTGGGTTTGAATCTAGGCTAATTTTGCCTAAAAATAAATCCAAGTCAATGAGAAATATTCTAGTTCTGTTTTTTTTGTTATTTCAATTTTATCTAGAAGCTCAAGAAAAGATAATAGTTTCAAAAGCTGATGTCTTAGCCGCAGTGCAAGAACGTAACAACACCATAAAGATGTCTGAGCAAGATGTTTTAATGGCGAAAGGTGATTATGAACAGACAAACGCAATTGTATTACCAAATATTAGTGCCTCACATACGGCAATAGCAACCACAAACCCACTTATGGCTTTTGGTAGTAAATTAAATCAAGGTGTTTTAACACAAGGCGATTTTAATCCTGTGCTATTAAATAACCCTTCGGAGGTTCAAGATTATGCTACCAGAATTACGGTCTCTCAACCCCTATTAAATTTCGATGGTTTGTATCAACGCAAAGCAGCAAAAGCAAAATTAAATGCTACCGAATTGCAGGCAAATCGTGTAAATGATTATTTAGAATTAGAAGTGGAAAAGGCCTATATGCAATTGCAATTATCCTATAAAGCAGTAGAAGTTCTGGAGAAAGCTAAGATAACGGCTTTAGAAAATAAGCGAATTGCGACGAACAACTTTGATCAAGGCTATTTACAAAAATCTGATGTTTTGGCCGTTGAGGTGCGTGTTACGGAAATAGAAAATCAGTTACACTATGCAAAGAGTAACATTCAAAATGCATCTAATGGCTTATCTGTTTTAATGAATGATGATAACTATGCTACGTTACAACCTTCAGATTCACTGAGCATAGTATCGGCTGACACGGAAACAATGTTTTTTTCTGAGACTAGAGCAGATATTCTAGCTATGGAATCGGCAACTAAGGCCTATAGCGATATGCATAAAGCGGATCAAATGAGCTTTTTACCTAGTCTAAATGCTTTTGGAACCTATGAGCTTCATGATGATGAGCTATTTAAAGGTGCTACTGATGGGTATTTAGTGGGCGCAGCCTTAACATGGACGCTGTTTGAAGGTGGAAAGCGCTTTGGGAAATTTAAGAAGAGCAAGGCCGAATTTGAGAAATCTAAATTAGAATTAGACCAATACAAAGCTGAAAGTCAGGTAGAATTAAACCGAGCAAAACGTATGCTACAAGATGCAAAAAATAATTTGGAGCTTACCACGCTAGCCTTATCTCAAACCCAAGAATCTTTAAGAATTCGCAAAAATAGGTTTGAACAAGGTTTAGAAAAAACAACCGATTTACTGGCAGCAGAAACACAATTTGCACAGAAACAATTAGAATATTTTACGACAATTTTTAATCATAATTACGCTTTAGCGTATGTGCAATTTTTAACCAAAGAATAAAAAGACAACCAAGATAAAAGAACTAAGCCTCATAGGCTTGCCTTAAAAAACATATAAAATGAATATAAAGATAAATACCATCGTAGCATTTTTTTTAACCTTGTTACTTGCCAGCTGTGGAAGCGAAGACAAAAAAGCCATTGCCGATAACACACCCGCAATTGCGGTAAAAATTAGTCAGGTTGAAGCTAATGAAAACAGTCCGTTCTTATCAGTAAGCGGAAAAATTGAAGCCACAAACAGTGCAGATTTAAGCACTAGAATGATGGGCTACGTTGATAAGGTATACGTTAATGTGGGAGATCAAGTACAAAAAGGACAATTATTAGTAGCTATTCAAAATGCCGATTTACAAGCAAAACGGGCACAAGTAAATGCAGGCATTACACAAGCAACTGTTGGTTTTGAGAATGCTCAAAAAGATTACAACCGCTTTAAAAATTTGTTTGCAGAAAAAAGTGCATCGCAAAAAGAAATGGATGATATGACAGCTAATTTCGAAATGGCAAAAGCACAATTAGAATCGGCTAAGCAAATGAAAAACGAAGTCAATGCACAATTTACATACAGTAATATTACGGCACCTTTTAGCGGAATAGTAACAAGCAAAAATGTGGAAGCTGGAAATATGGCGAATCCAGGAATGCCATTAATAAGTATAGAAACACCAGGTGATTTTGAAGTAATGGCCATGGTTCCTGAAACAGAAATTTCTGAAATTACAAATGGCTCAACGGTAGCTGTTTTAGTTAAATCTATTAACCAAACCATCAATGGGAAAGTATCTGAAGTAAGCACGTCTGCTAAAAATACAGGGGGGCAATATTTAGTAAAAATAGATTTAGACAAAACGGATGCGAATATTTTATCAGGAATGTTTACAACCGTACAGTTTCCAGTAGAAAGAAAAGCAAAGTCTAACCTGGTTTTAATTCCAACCGAAGCTATTGTTACAAACGGACAATTGTCTGGAGTTTATACGGTAAGTCAAAGTAATACGGCAATTTTAAGGTGGCTGCGTTTGGGTAGAACCTATGGAAACCAAGTTGAAGTTTTATCTGGTTTAAAAGCAGATGAAGCTTATATTGTTTCAGCCGAAGGAAAGCTTTACAACGGTGCTAAAATAAGTGTGCAGTAAACAGTGTTCAGTTTACAGGCGCAGTTATCAGTTTCCTGCAAGGTTTCAAAAACCTTGTAGGTATTAAAAAGTAAATAATACAAAGGAGTAAGCGCGTTAAGGATAGTAGTGGAAATCCTTTTTTTTACCATATATGGCAAAAAAAGATTGCAACGGATAGCCTGTTAAAACGCCCAAAAAATATAAAATAATGAAAGAAGGTATCGCAGGAAAAATTGCCAAAGTCTTTATGCAATCTAAGTTAACAGTGTTGTTAATGATTGTATTTATGGTTGTTGGGGTATGGAGTTCGTTTTTAATTCCACGTGAGGAAGAACCGCAAATTGATGTGCCAATGGCAGACATTTTTGTGGGTTATCCAGGGGCAAGTCCAACGGAAGTTGAATCGCGTGTGATAAAGCCGTTAGAGCAATTAATTTCGAATATTAAAGGTGTAGAATATGTGTATTCTACGGCTATGAAAGAGCAAGGAATGGTGATCGTTCAGTTTTATGTTGGCGAAGATATTGAGCGTTCTTTCGTGAAATTATACAACGAAATTAACAAACACATGGACCAAATGCCGGCTGGTGTTACGTTTCCGTTGGTAAAGACTAGAGCCATTGACGATGTGCCCATGTTGGGCCTAACCTTATGGAGTGAGAATTACGACGATTACCAGTTAAACCAAATAGCGCAAGAATTAGAAAGTGAGATAAAAAAGGTAATTGACGTGGCAATTACCCATAAAATTGGGGGCAGAAACCGTCAGTTGCGTGTGGTTTTAGATAAGGATAAATTAGCGTCAAGCGGATTAGATTTCTTATCGGTTTCTGAAATGATAACTGCGAGTAATAGTCAATTGAGTTCAGGAAGTTTTGATAAAAATGATTCTGAATTCTTGATTCAGACTGGAAAGTTTTTAGAAACGGTCACGGATGTTGAAAATTTGGTGGTTGGGGTACAACAAAATCAGCCCATTTATTTAAAGCAAGTAGCCAAAATTATGGATGGTCCAGAAGTACCACAAAATTATGTGAGTTTAGGGTTTGGAAAAGGAAGTGTAAAGGCTGACGAATACAAATCGGAATATCCTGCAGTTACTATTTCTGTTGCCAAAAGAAAAGGCGCAGATGCGATGAAAATTTCGGAAGTTATTATTGATAAGGTCGACCATTTGCGTTCTACATTAATTCCTAATGATGTAAACGTTGAAATTAGTAGAAACTATGGAGAAACCGCTTCTCAAAAAGTGTCTGAATTGTTGTGGCATCTTATCGGGACTATCTTTGCAGTAACTCTGGTAGTGATGCTGGCCATGGGTTGGCGAGGTGGATTGGTCGTGTTTTTGTCGGTTCCAATAACCTTTGCATTGACCTTGTTGAGTTATTATATGATGGACTATACTCTAAACCGAATTACCTTGTTCGCTTTAGTATTTGTTACAGGGATTGTGGTGGATGATTCCATAATTATTGCCGAAAATATGCATCGGCATTTCAAAATGAAACGCTTGCCTTTTAAACAAGCTGCTTTATATGCCATTAACGAAGTTGGAAACCCAACAATTTTAGCAACATTTACAGTTATTGCTTCGGTTTTACCTATGGCTTTCGTTTCTGGATTAATGGGTCCATATATGGCGCCTATGCCTATTGGCGCATCGATTGCGATGATTTTATCGCTCTTTGTAGCCTTAACTATTACACCTTATCTAGGTTTAATTTTCTTGAGAGAAAAGGAAAAGAAAGCTAAAGTTGAAAAAGCTGAAAAGCCATTAGAAGAAACTTTAATTTATAGAATTTACAACAAATTTGAAGGACCATTATTAGAAAGCAAAACAAAGCGTTGGTTGTTTTTAGGAGGAACATTTTTAGTGTTACTGGGAACGATGGCTTTGTTTTTCACCAATTCGGTGGCTGTAAAAATGTTGCCTTTCGATAATAAAAATGAGTTTCAGGTAATCATTGATATGCCAGAAGGTACCACACTGGAACGAACAGGAGTTGTGGCTCAAGAAATTTCACAATATTTATCTACGCGACCAGAAGTTGTGAATTATCAGAATTATGTTGGTACGTCTGCACCAATAACCTTTAACGGCTTGGTACGTCATTACGATTTACGGGGTGGATCTAATATGGCCGATATTCAAGTGAATTTAAAGGAGAAAGACCAACGTTCTGCTCAAAGTCATGATATTGCTTCATTATTGCGTCCAGATATTCAAAAAATTGCCGCAAAATACAATGCGAATGTAAAGTTGGTGGAAGTGCCACCAGGACCACCAGTTTTATCTACGATTGTTGCTGAAGTTTATGGACCTGATTATAATGAGCAAATAAAAATTGCAAACAGTATTCAAAATATTTTAAAAAATACAGATGATGTAGTGGATGTTGATTGGATGGTGGAAGCTGACCAAACGGAATATCAATTCGAAATCGACAAAGAAAAGGCCATGTTATATGGTGTTGCACCACAACAGATCGCTTACACCATGAATATGGCCTTGTCGAACAGAGCCATCACAAATTTATATGATGAAGATGCAACGAACCAAGTTGGTTTAGTGTTGACATTAGATGAAAAGGAAAAATCAACTATTTCAGATATTTCACAATTAAAAGTAAAATCGAAACAAGGCAATTTGGTGCCCATTGCAGATCTGGTAACTATTAATGAAACTACAGCCGCAAAAAGTATTTACCGAAAAAACCAAAAGCGCGTGGTTTATGTGTTGGCAGATATGGCTGGAGAATTGGAAAGTCCTGCCTATGCTATTTTAGGTATGGAGGAGAAGTTGAAAGAAATTACCTTACCACAAGGTTTTGAACTGAATGAATTGTATTTGGGTCAACCAGAATATGAAGATAATTATACGGTAAAATGGGATGGAGAATGGCAAATTACCTTAGAAGTATTTAGAGATTTAGGTATAGCTTTTTTAGGGGCAATCATTTTGATTTACATTTTAATCGTAGGATGGTTCCAAAACTTTAAAGCGCCCATTGTCATGATGGTAGCGATACCATTATCCTTAATTGGTATTATTCTAGGACACTGGTTCATGGGAGCATTCTTTACCGCAACTTCTTTTATCGGGATGATTGCTTTAGCCGGTATTATGGTTCGAAACTCAGTGTTGTTGATCGATTTTATCAACTTAAGAACAGCGGAGGGTATTCCTTTAAAACAAGCCGCTATTGAAGCTGGAGCAGTGCGTACAACTCCAATTTTATTAACAGCTGGTACCGTTGTGATTGGAGCATTTGTAATCTTATTTGACCCTATTTTTCAAGGTTTAGCCATTTCGTTAATGGGGGGTACTATTGTATCTACAATACTTACCTTATTGGTGGTGCCCTTAGTGTATTATATGATTAGCCCCCCTACCCCCGAAGGAGGAGTTGATGCCGGGGAGAAGACAGAAGGTAAAAAAGCTTCCTAAGCACCGATACCTTAACTATGCTCAGCAGCAGAGGAGAAACTGATTTTGATAAAAGGAATGGGCAGTTGCAGTGCCTTGAAAAGAGGTGTTAAAAAAATAAACAGATTCCCTACTGCTTGGGAATGAATTAAAACTTGAACTATGAAACTATTAATTGTAACCGTGGTGGAGGAATTTGAAAAAGATATTCTAAGCCTATTTAAAAAAGCCAATATTGAGAGCTTTAGCAGTTCTGATATTGATGGTTTTAAAAATCCTACTTCGGTGGTAAAAACATCAAGTTGGTTTCCAAGTGAGAAGAAAGGTGTAGCATCGAATTTATTTTTTTCGTTTACAGAAGATATAAATATCGACGCCTTATTTGAGCTGATTGAAAAATTCAATGAAAATTTAGAAACAAACAACCCAATAAAAGCAGTTGTAGTTCCTATTGAAAGAAGTATATAAACTTAAAATTAATCAAAATGTTAAATACGTATTTTAGAGTTATTGTGGGTGTCATGGTATTGTTAAGCGTAGTGCTTAGTGTTTACGTAAGTCCAAATTGGATGTGGTTTACTGTTTTTATTGGCCTTAATTTAATACAGTCGGCCTTTACGAAATGGTGCTTATTAGAAACTATTTTAGTAAAATTAGGGGTCAAAAAAGGACCTGTTGGCTGCAGTAATTAGTGTATGAGGTGCATTTGGCGAAGTTCAATGGTCAGTTCGAGTGAAACCTTGAAAGAGGTTTAGTATCGAGAACCTTTTTAATTAAATGGTTCTCGGTACCATTTGTACTTTCCTATTTTTGACAATTTCTTTAGAGGTCTTTAGTTTAGCCAAAATTGATTTCCAAGCCAATAGGGCAATGGTCAGAACCCATAATGTCACTATATATAGTCACATCTTTAACCTTATCTGCAATAGCTTTACTGACTAAAAAATAATCGATGCGCCAACCTGTATTGCGTTCCCGTGATTTAAAGCGGTAGCTCCAAAAAGTATAGGCAATTTTATCAGGATATAACATGCGAAAGGCATCCACAAAGCCAGCTTTGATAAAATTATCCATACCATCTATCTCAACTTGGGTATAGCCTGCTGTTTTGTTGTAGTTGCTCTTGTCGTTTTTTAGGTCGATAGCTTTGTGGGCTACATTAAAATCACCACAAACAATGACTGGTTTTGTTTTTTCTAAGTTTTTTAAATACTTCAAAAAATCACTATCCCATTGTTTTCTATAGTCTAAACGCTCCAATTTTTGACCTGAATTGGGTACATATACATTGACCAAATAGAAGTTTTTATATTCGGCACACAAAACACGTCCTTCATGGTCATGTTCCTCAACGCCCATATCGTTCATGATGCTTATGGCTTTTTCCTTGCTACCTATTGTGGTTCCAGAATAGCCTTTTTGAGTGGCCGAATTAGAATTAATGTTGAAGGTGTCTAGGGGTGCTAGTGCCACTAAAACTTCATCATCCTGTGCTTTAGTTTCCTGCAAGCACATGATTGAGGGATCTATTTTTTCGATATCCTCAAAAAAATCTTTTTTTACTGAGGCTCGAATACCATTTACATTCCAAGAAATAATTTTCATAACTAATATGTCTTAAATTCTAATGCCCAAAGTTAAACCTCTTTAATTGAATAATTTTTCCTTTCATATCTTAATGCTTTGTGCATTCATTTTTACGCCGCGCAAGGCTTTGTAATAGCTGTATAGCAGCATTACTGAAAGAATTCGCTGAGCTAAAAAAAAAGCGTACATAACCACAATTAAATAGTATTTAAGCCTTGCTTTTAGGATTACATTTTTTAAAATTCTAACTCACTAACTAATTCGTACGTCTGCTTGGCAATCTCCAATTCTTCATTTGTTGGTATGACCAAAATTTTAGTTTTTGAAGTAGCAGTATTGATTTCTCTTACTTCGCTAGACCTTGAATTGTTTTTACTTTCGTTTAATTGCATGCCTAAATAATCCATTTCTTCACAAATTAAAGCTCTTAACACAGCGGAATTTTCTCCAATACCAGCTGTAAATGCAATGGCATCTAAGCCATTCATAATAGCAGCATACGAGCCTATATATTGTTTAATTCGGTACGCATTCATAGCTAAAGCTAAAATGCAATCTTCATTTCCTTTTTCTGCCTCTGCTTGTATATCTCTTAAATCGCTAAAGCCTGTTAAACCTAGCATGCCGCTTTTTTTAATCAAAATGCTGTTTACTTCATCTAAAGTATAGCCTAATTTTTGAACCATATACGGCAGTAACGAATGGTCAATATCGCCACTACGCGTACCCATAATTAATCCGTTTGACGGTGCAAAACCCATAGAATGATCTACACTTTTTCCATTTTGTACCGCCGTCATGCTACAACCATTTCCTAGGTGAATCGTAATAATTTTTGACTGCTCTTTTTTTAAATAGGCGATAGCTTGCTCGGATACATATTTATGGCTAGTACCATGAAAACCATAAACTTGCATTTTATGTTGGGTAAAGAATTCATTGGGGATGGCAAATTTTTTTGCTTTTATGGGTATGGTATGATGAAAGGCAGTATCGAAAATAGCAACTTGTTTAGCGTGACTAAAAATTTGTTCGGCAAGTTTTATACCTTCTAAATTAGCAGGATTATGCAAAGGTGCCAAGGGTATCAAAGACTTTATTTTTTCCTTGACCGAAGCATCGATTAAGGTAGTTTTGTAAAAAGTGTTTCCACCATGAACCACACGATGCCCAACCGCACCAATTTCATTTACATTTTGTATCACTCCTTTTTCAGGATCTAATAACAAAGCAGCAATCTTTTCTAAACCAGATGTATGATTCAGAATTTCAACAGTGTCGGTAATTTTTACTTTCGAAGTTTTATAATTTAAAATAGCGTCAGCACTTCCTATGCGTTCCAAAAGTCCTTCACAACTAATTTTTTCTGAAGGCATTTCAATCAACTGATATTTTATAGAAGAGCTTCCAGCATTTATAATAAGTATATTCACTTTATTGGTTTTTTATCTCGTTAAAGCCCTTGTGCTTGTATCGCGGTAATAATTACGGTATTGAAAATATCATCTACCGTACAGCCACGACTTAAATCGTTTACGGGTTTATTTAATCCCTGTAACATCGGGCCTATGGCCAATGCACCTGTTTCTCTTTGCACCGCTTTATAGGTATTGTTACCGGTATTTAAATCAGGGAAAATAAAAACACTTGCCTGACCAGCGACTTCAGAATTTGGAAGTTTACTTTTGCCTACTTTACTATCTACTGCGGCATCGTATTGTATAGGACCTTCTACTTTTAAATCTGGACGTTTTAATCGTATAATTTCGGTGGCTTTACGAACACGATCTACGTCTTCACCAACACCAGAAGCGCCCGAGGAATACGATAACATGGCTATTTTCGGCTCTATACCAAAAGCAGTACTTGTAGCTGCGGATGAAATGGCAATCTCGGATAATTGCTCTGCGCTAGGGTTTGGATTAATGGCGCAATCACCAAAAATGGTTACCCGATTAGGCAGGCACATAAAAAATACGGACGAAACTATAGATACCTCTGGCCTTGTTTTAATAAACTGAAGGGCTGGTAAAATAGTATGTTGGGTGGTGTGAATAGCTCCAGAAACCATGCCATCAGCATGCCCTTTATGCACCATCATAGTTCCAAAATACGAAACATCTTCCATTAAATCTTTGGCCATCGCCAAGTTTACATTTTTATGTTTACGCAGTTCAAATAGGGTGGTGGCGTATGCTAAGAAATTAGCAGATGTTTTGGGATCGATTATAGCAATTTTACGGCTGTCTAAACCAATATCTAGGGCAGCTATTTTGGCTTTTATGTTCTTTTCATCACCTAAAAGGGTAATCGACACCACATCAGCATCTATTAACTGTTTGGTTGCCATTAAAATTCGTTCGTCGCTTCCCTCGGGGAGTACAATATGTTTTTTTGAAGATTTTGCTCTTTTCAGTAAATTATACTGGAACATTCTTGGTGTTATACCCTCTGCTTTAAAGGTAATTAGGCGTTCTGTTAATTCGTTTACAGGAATGTGCTTTTCGAAATCCTGAATAGAGGTAACTATTTTTTCAGTATTTTCCGCATACATTCTTGGTCTAATAGCACCGATTTTATTCGTTACCCCGAAGGTGCCGCCTTCGACGGAAACAATTGGAATAACATCTGAAAGCCCTTCGATAAGTTGTATAATGGGAGGCTCTGGAATGAGGCCACCGGTAAGTATAATTCCAGACAGGTTGGGATAATTTAAGGAGATGTTTGCCTGTAGCGCTCCTAAAATAATATCAGCCCTATCACCAGGGGTAATCACAAGGCTATCTTTTTTTAAATGGGTTAAATAGTTACGCAGTTGCATGGCGCCAACACTAAAACCGTTCACCTGGTTGTTTACATGTGCCTCGCCAAAAAGTACCTTACCTTCTAGTTCTTGTACAATTTCCTTAACGGTCGGGTTTCCTAAAGTTGGGTTTAAGGGAATGACCCCAATCAATACTTTAGAGGGGACTTTGTTTTTTAAACTGGTCATTAACCGTTCGCGATGATCATGCGCTACTTTGTTCGCAACTACCATTAAAACTTCAACACCTTTGTCTTTAAATGAATCGTAAGCCATATATAAGTTGCTTACCGCCTCCTCAACCATTTTATCTTTTCCGCTCGTAATTAAAATAGCAGGGATTCCCAAGTTTTTTGCAATGAGCACATTGGTGTCCCACTCAATAATGTTACCCTCCGTTGAAAAGTCACTTCCTTCAACTAAAACAAAATCAAACAGATCTTCAATGGCTTTAAACTTGTGAATAATATGATTGATGATTTCATCATCTTTATCTTGATTTTTAAGCTTTACTACTTCACTTCGCGTATAAGCATAGGCATCAGTTGGTTTTAAATCAACTTCAAAATGTGTTAATATGGTTTTGATATGATTATCAATTTTATCCTCTTCAAAATCTTCTATAATGGGTCTGAAGTACCCAACTTTAGCTGTTTTTCCTAATAAAATCTGCATTAATCCCAATGAAATAATAGACTTTCCACTGTTGGGTTCTGTAGTGGCAATATAAACTGCTTTACTCATGTATGGTGTTTGTAATTCTTCCTTGGCTCTCGTTTGGCCAGAAAGGAGCTATTAAAATTAAAAAAAATAGAACTCTTAATGCTGGGTCAATCGAAATGAACAAACCAAGCTTACTTAAGCGAACTACATGGCATAAATTGCCCATTGATTGATCGCAAAATTACTTTTCAATACTACTTTAAAATATGATCTTTATCATAAATCAGTGCTAATTACAAAGATAAACAAAGATTATAAGAGTTCTAAAAGTCGCTCTAAAGCCATTCCACGAGAACCTTTTATAAGTATATTGCTTTTTTGTATCGGGTTTTTTTCAAGAAAGGATGCCATGGCTTCAAAAGTTTCAAAGCTTTGTTCTTTAGTGTTGGTTTTTGAAAAGTTTTTACCAATTAAAAAGGTCGCATCAAAACTCATTGAACTCGCTAAGTCTACAATTGCTTGGTGTTCCTCGGGAGCAGTTTCACCCAGTTCAAACATATCGCCTAGAAATATAATTTTAGGATCAACATTTAAATTTTTAAAATTTTCTAGGGCTACGATCATGCTACTTGGGTTAGCGTTATAGGCATCTAGGATAATCCGATGGCCATTTTTATCGATGATTTGAGAACGATTGTTTACAGGGATATAATTTTCAATTCCTTTTTTAATATTTTCAAAAGAGACTTTAAAATAGCTACCCATGAGGATGGCTGCACAACAGTTCACAAAATTATAAACTCCGATTAATTTGGAGTGTATGATTTTATCTTCAAATTGAAGCTTTACAAAGGGGTCGGCAGAAATATACTTTATTTGATGGTATTCATTTTTTTCTTGACTAAAGCCATATTTTTTTTCGTAAGTATTTAACTTGGATACTTGTATAGCATCATCGGCATTAAAAAAAATGATCCTATGTTGTTCGATTAGAAAATTATACAACTCACTTTTACCTTTGATAACACCTTCGACACCCCCAAAACCCTCTAAGTGTGCTTTTCCAAAATTGGTAATATAACCAAAATCAGGTTCTGCAATCGCACATAGAAATTCGATTTCTTTTTGGTGGTTTGCGCCCATTTCAATAATCGCGATTTCAGTATTTTTTTTTATGCTGAGTAAGGTTAAAGGAACTCCAATATGATTGTTTAAGTTACCTACGGTGGCTATGGTTTTATACCTAGTAGCTAGAACGGAGTTAATCAACTCTTTAGTGGTCGTTTTTCCGTTACTCCCTGTTAAACTTATAATGGTAGCTTTTGATTTTTTTCTATGAAAATTCGCTAATTTCTGTAGTGTTTCTAAGGTATCTTTAACTAAAATAATAGCCGGTTGATTTGCAAAAGCTTCTTCATCGACAATGGCATAAGCAGCACCTTTTTCTATAGCCTGTTCGGCATAGGAATTGCCATTAAAATTTTCACCTTTTAAGGCAAAGAATAAACAGTCTTTAGTTATTTTTCGAGTATCGGTCGATACGCTGGGGAACTGTAGAAACAGCTCGTATAGTTTTTCAATATTCATGTAATTAAAAATTCATTAGTATAGCGATTTCTCAAGGTACCCTGCGAATCACACGGAGTAAAAATAAAAAATAGCCATAAGGTACATTTTTGAAACTAAAGTATAAAAAAAGTCCTGATGCAGGCATCAGGACTTTTTTTATTTTTTTATGAGCAGCGATTATTTCGCTTTTTTACCTCTCACGGTTTTATTTTTTGTTTTTGATTTAGAACCAACTCTTGACATAGCACATCTAAACCCGATGTAATCTGTAGCCATATATTGTGGTAAAAATCTACGTTGTGCTGGATCTAACCAATAAGCTCTATCTCTCCAAGAGCCCCCTTTGAAAACTCTAACTTCATCGTTAATTAAGGTAGTTCTGTAATTTGATTTGTCATATTCTCTCGAAATGTTACCAACTGAATCTTTTTCTACCTTAAAAGTAGGAGAGTTGTACATTTTCTTTTTGTTTTCATCTTCATCACTAAATCTGTCATAAAATCTTGAAGAACTTGGCTCACCATCTCTGTAACCTCTATTGTCACTAGAAGAGAAGTTTGTACGTAAATAAGTTTCTTGCTCGTCAACAGGGACCATTTTAAGTTCTCCCGGTAAATTTACGGCCACCACTTTTCCGTTAGGTAAGGTATCGTAAGCAATAGAATCTCGGATTACACTTACTTTACCGTCTTCGCCAATGGCACTTTTCATGTACATATTTCCACGGTAGTAGTTAAAATCACTTACTTCATCATCTACGATAGGTCTATACACATCGGCAGTCCATTCTGCTACGTTACCAGCCATATCATACAGGCCTAAATCATTTGGTTTGTACGATTTAACTTCGGCAGTAATATCAGCACCATCGTCTGACCAACCAGCGATTCCGCCGTAATCACCTTTTCCTTGTTTGAAATTGGCTAACTGATCACCACGACCAACACGTTGACCGTTTCTCGTGTAATCACCCTCCCATGGATATTTTTTTCTACCTCTGTAGTTGTTGTACTCTCTTGATCCAACTTGTGCAGCTGCGGCATATTCCCATTCAGTTTCTGTTGGTAGTCTGTATTCAGGTAAAATTATACCACTACTTCTTTTAGCATATTTAGGCTGGGTATTATAGTTTTTCTTTTTACCATTGTCTTCATTTTCATCATCAGCAACTACAGGCGCATCAACGTCTTCATCATCATTATTTTTGCCCTTTTTAGAATCTTTCATCATGGCATCAATTTCGCCACCATAGACAGATTCTGGTCTGTTTAAGTAAGTTTCTGTGCTAAATGAACCTTCAGCTTCACCATTCACCACTTGATATTTAGCATCCTGAGAAAGATACCCTTCTCTTTCTAGCATAATTTCGTTAACGCGATCTGTTCTCCACTCCGCAAATTGTACGGCTTGAATCCAGTTCACACCAACCACAGGATATTCTGCATAGGCTGGGTGACGTAAGTAGTTATTGGTCATTGTTTCGTTAAAACCTAATCGGTTTCTCCATACTAGCGTATCAGGTAATGCGCCTGTGTAGATATTTACATATCTTGGGTCTTCAGGCGGGTAAACACTTTTAAGATAATCTAAATACTCTAAATACATAGAATTCGTCACCTCAGTTTCGTCCATGTAAAAAGATTGAACATGCTGTTGTGTTGGGGTGTTATTCCAGTCATGCATCACATCATCCTGCACCTTACCTTTCGTAAAAGTACCCCCTTCCACAAATACTAATCCAGGCGCAGTTTCTTGCTCCTTAAAATCTGTATTATGTTGAAAGCCACCTTCTTTCGCGTTTATTTTCCAACCAGTAGCTCTAGATGTGTTTTTCGAAGAAGAAGCGTTTTTACAGCTACTAAAACCGCCTGCGATTACAGCACAAGAGAGTACAACTTTGATGAATTGTTTTTTCATAATTAGGACTTGAGTTCAATAAAATTAACTACAAAATGTAGTTTGGTAATTTGTTTTTTTGTTTGCAATTATTGCTTCCGGGTTTTAGAACGATGTTTTTAAAAGAATATTTTATGTGAACTATAAAATATTTGAAAAAGATGTTCCTAAAATCTGAGAGCTTTACATTTCAATAACGCAGCAAAAACAGGATTAGTATGTTACTTTCCATAATTTAAACAAAAGACCAGTTGTTTTCCTATACATCAAAGATTTAAATGCAGCGCTTAGCTGTTGTACTTTTTGTGGAGCGATAAAATTGCTATTTTTTTTTAAGGCCGATATACCTTTTTTTTAAATCTTACGTTACCTAATAGTATAGAATAATATCTCATCGTTTTTTGTGTACCTATTTTTCAGAAAACAATTAGATTTAGATGACGAGAAATGAAAAAAATAGTAACAGCAACCTTATTATTAATTGTTTTTAAAATGTCGGCACAACAAGAAGAAAGCCGACCAATACCAACAGGGGTTCCCTTTTTAACTATTACTGCCGATGCCAGAGCGTCAGGTATGGGGGATATTGGCGTTGCAACGTCTGTAGATGCCTATTCACAACAATGGAATCCGGCGAAGTTTGCCTTTGCAGAGCATAAAATGGGCTTTGGAATCAGTTACGCTCCTTATTTAGAAAGCCTAGTGAATGACATAGGACTTTTAAGCGCCAACTATTATAATAAGGTAAACGACCGTAGTGCTTTTGCTGCCAGTCTTAGGTATTTTACGCTCGGCGAAATAGAACTTAGACAAACGGCTGGAGAGGAAGGTAGAATTGTAAAACCTAACGAAGTGGCTATTGATGGTTCCTATTCTCTTAAATTATCCGAAACATTTTCCATGGCCGTTGCAGGTCGATTTATCAGTTCAAATTTAAGATTTCCTGATCAAACGGGATCCTCAGATACGCAAGCTGCTAATACATTTGCTGTCGATTTAGCTGGTTTTTATCGATCAAGAGAAATCGCTTATGACAAGTTTAGTGGGCGTTGGAGGGCTGGTTTTAATATATCAAACCTAGGAAATAAAATTACCTATGATGAAGGAGGTCAAGAAAACTTTTTACCGACAAATCTCAAGGCTGGAATTGGTTTTGACTTTATCCTAGATATGGACAATACCCTTGCGCTTACCACAGAGTTTAATAAGTTGTTAGTACCTACGCCTCAAGATTTTAACGGCGATGGCGTTATCAATGGCAATGATAACGAAGAATATCAAAATATAGGTTTTTTAAGTGGGGTATTTCAATCATTTGGAGATGCTCCTGATGGTATTTCTGAAGAGTTAAAAGAAATTACCTGGGCATTAGGAGCGGAGTACAGCTATCAAGATGCTTTTATGTTGAGAACGGGTTATTTTAATGAAAGTAACTTAAAAGGAGCTCGTAAATTCTTTTCATTAGGCGCGGGATTCAAATTCAAAGCTACCCAAGTAGATTTATCGTATTTATTTTCATCTTCAAGAATACAAAATCCTTTGGAGAATTCATTGCGATTTTCTCTCACCTTTAATTTAGGAGAAGAAATGTTTAATGATTAATTTCTTTTAAAGTTTCGCAAACCGAAAGTCCAGAACTAATAATTAGCTTAGTTTTGGACTTTTTTTTAAAATAACTATTCAGTTGAATGCGCTATCTTTTAAATTTGTTACCTTACCTTGCTTAAAATAGTATCTCTTGAAAAAACATCAAATTATTATTGATTACCATGTTTATCCAGATCTTGAAAGTCTGAACACCGAAGATAAACACCTCATGAAATCTGCCATTGAAGCCCGTCATAATGCCTATGCGCCCTATTCTAATTTTTATGTAGGTGCGGCTATTTTGTTGGAGAACGCTGAGGTGGTTATAGGGAATAACCAAGAGAATGCGTCCTACCCCTCGGGACTATGTGCAGAGCGCGTTGCTATTTTTCAAGCAGGGGCTAAGTACCCTGGAGTACAAATAAAAACTGTAGCTATTACGGCTACCTCTAAAAACTATGTAGTTAAAGAGCCTGCGGCACCTTGCGGTAATTGTCGTCAATCCATGATTGAGTACGAGCAGAAGCAACAACAGCCCATTAGAGTTTTATTAATGGGAGAAGAAGGTCAAGTGATCTTATTCCATTCTTTAGTGGATATTTTACCATTAGCCTTTAGCAATTCATTCCTATAGCTGCCTTGTATTTGTTGCGAAAATCGCAAAAAAAGCAACTGCGATTATTAAATTCTTAGTTTTTTTAATTCCTACTTTATTTTCTATTAAGGATTAAGCTTTTTCTTTAATTTTTTTCCCCTATTGATTTATATGTGTATTTTTGCTATTCAATTTTTAAACTTAAAAATTGAATAGCAGCAATTAGTTCTTTTTTTAAAATCGCATTTAATGAAAAAAATCACAAAAGAGGTCTACCTTAAATGGTATGAAGATATGTTGTTCTGGAGAAAATTCGAGGATAAACTAGCCGCGGTATATATTCAACAAAAAGTTCGAGGATTTTTGCATCTCTACAATGGGCAAGAAGCTGTTTTGGCAGGTGCTCTGCATGCCATGGATCTTACAAAAGATAAAATGATTACGGCCTACAGAAATCACGTTCAGCCTATTGGAATGGGTGTTGATCCTAAACGAGTAATGGCTGAATTGTACGGAAAAGTGACAGGAACATCTCAAGGCATGGGAGGTTCTATGCACATTTTCTCGAAGGAACACCGTTTTTATGGTGGGCATGGTATTGTGGGTGGTCAAATTCCTTTAGGGGCAGGGCTTGCTTTTGCCGATAAATACAAAAAAAATGATGCTGTAACTCTTTGTTATATGGGAGATGGTGCCGTACGTCAGGGTTCGCTACACGAAACCTTTAATTTGGCTATGTTATGGCAACTACCTGTGGTTTTTGTTTGTGAAAATAATGGCTATGCGATGGGAACTTCTGTGGCAAGAACGTCTTTCTCTACTGATATTTGGAAATTAGGCTTAGGTTATGAGATGCCTTGTGGACCTGTGGATGGTATGGATCCCGTAACGGTGGCTAAAGAAATGAATAAAGCTATTGAAAGAGCCAGAAGTGGTGGTGGACCCACATTTTTAGAAATGAAAACCTATAGATATAGAGGTCACTCGATGTCGGATGCACAGCAATACAGAACCAAAGATGAGGTAGAGGAGTATAAAAAAATAGATCCTATAACTCAAGTTTTGGAGGTAATTAAGGATAACAACTACGCTACAGACGAAGAAATTAAAGCCATAGACAAGAGAGTAAAACAATTGGTAAACGAATGTGAAAAGTTTGCTGACGAATCTGACTATCCGCCGATAAATCAGTTATACGATATGGTGTACGATCAAGAAGATTACCCTTTTTTAAAACATAAATTATAAGTAGATGGCAGAAGTAATAAATATGCCGAGACTTAGTGATACCATGGAAGAAGGTACCGTCGCTAAGTGGTTAAAAAAAGTAGGAGATAAAATTGAGGAAGGCGATATTCTAGCCGAAATCGAAACTGATAAAGCTACCATGGAATTTGAGTCTTTTCATGAAGGTGTTTTATTGCACATTGGAATTCAAGAAGGTGATGGTGCTCCTGTGGATACACTTTTAGCAATTATTGGAGAAGAAGGTGAGGATATCTCTGGGCTGATAAATGGATCAGATGCCCCAACAAAGGATGTAGACAACAAAAAGGAAGCTCCTCAAAAAGAGACTGTAAAAGACGATACAACAAAATCAGCTGCATCTGATGAAGAAACTACAGAAGCTGCTGAAATTCCTGAAGGCGTTGAAGTCGTTAAAATGCCTCGCCTTAGTGATACTATGGAAGAAGGTACCGTAGCTACTTGGTTAAAAAAAGTAGGTGATAAAATTGAAGAAGGTGATATTTTAGCCGAAATCGAAACCGACAAGGCTACGATGGAGTTTGAATCGTTTTACTCAGGAACCTTATTATATATCGGTATTCAAGAAGGAGAATCTTCACCTGTCGATGCAGTTCTTGCGGTCATAGGGCCAGAAGGTACAGATGTAGATAGTGTTTTAAATGCGAAACCGAAATCATCAAAAAAAGAAGCTTCATCATCTGAGGAAGCATCTAAAGAAACAGCTAAAACCGAAACAACACAGGAAGAAAATACGGCAGCAACAACCAATGATGGTCAGCGTATTTTTGCATCACCTCTAGCTAAAAAAATAGCTTCAGATAAAGGTATCAACTTGGCATCTGTTAGTGGTTCTGGCGATAACGGCAGAATAACTAAAAAAGATGTTGAAAATTTCACTCCTTCCCAAAAAGGGTCGGAAGCTGCTCCCGTTGAAAAAACAAGCACTAGCACCCCTGCTCCAACCGCAGCAGCGCCAATGATGGCTCCTGTTGGCGAAGAAAGTTTTGAAGAGGTGAAAAACAACCAAATGCGTAAGGTAATTGCCAAGCGCTTGGGAGAATCTAAGTTTACAGCACCACATTACTATTTAAATATTGAGGTAGATATGGATAACGCCATGACCTCTAGAGCTCAAATAAATAATTTGCCAGACACCAAAGTCTCTTTTAATGACATGGTTGTGAAAGCTTGCGCTATGGCTCTAAGAAAGCACCCGCAAGTAAATACTTCATGGAAAGGTGAAACAACACGGTACAACCAACATATTCATATTGGGGTTGCTGTAGCTGTTGAAGACGGATTAGTAGTTCCTGTGTTAAAATTTGCAGATCAAATGGGTCTCTCGCATATTGGGGGAATGGTCAAAGAATTAGCGGGAAAAGCAAGAAACAAAAAACTAACACCGGCCGAAATGGAAGGAAGTACGTTTACGGTTTCGAATTTAGGGATGTTTGGAATCGAAAGTTTTACTTCGATTATCAATCAACCTAATTCAGCCATTCTTTCAGTTGGTGCCATTATCGAAAAGCCCGTGGTTAAAAACGGAGCAATTGTAGTGGGTAATACTATGAAGCTTACTTTAGCCTTGGACCACAGAACAGTTGATGGCGCATCTGGAGCTCAGTTTTTACAAACATTGCGTTCGTATATTGAAAATCCAGTTACGATGTTGGCCTAAAAACAAATCGCTTAAATTTATGGAAAGCATCCTACTTATTAGGATGCTTTTTTTATCTTTAAAATCTAATTATCATACGTATTTAAATCAGACTAAAATTAATTTCATGAAAAATATTCTTATTGTTGTTCTCATAGCTATTGCCGTTTACAGCTGTAAAACCACTCAAATTATTGAAACAGATGCATCAAATATCATAGAAACTGCTGCTGCTGAAGAAACCAAAATTAAAGCTGAAATAGGAATCAGAAAAGTAGTTCCTGCTGTTTCCTTTTCCAAAAGCAAAGATGTTGGAGATATGATAACTTTTTTAGCATCGGACGAATTAAAAGGTAGAGAAGCAGGAAGCGAAGGCATTGAGAAGGCCGCAAACTATATTGAGGCCATATTTCAAAAAAACGGGATAAAACCTTATTTTGACTCTTATAAAGACACCATCTCAAATTTTAACAAAGTAGCGTACAATGTAGTGGGGGTTCTTGAAGGGAATGACCCCAAGCTTAAAAATGAAGTGGTTATTATCGGTGCACATTACGATCACATTGGTCAGATTGCGCCCCAAGATGGCGACGCTATTGCAAATGGGGCTAATGATAACGCCTCTGGAACAACCACCGTTTTGGAAATAGCACGCTATTTTGCCAGTACAAAAACGAATAAGCGCACCCTTATTTTCGCCCTATTTACAGCAGAAGAAAAAGGATTATTGGGATCAAAGGATTTAGCGGAACGCTTAAAAGAAGACAAGATAGACTTATACACTATGCTCAATTTTGAAATGGTGGGTGTGGCTTTACAAGATAAAGATTACTTTATGTATGTAACTGGTTATGAAAATTCAAATATGGCAGAAATCGCCAATGCCTATAGCGGAGAAAATTTAATTGGGTTTTTACCATCGGCCAAGCAAATGAACTTGTTTAAGCGTTCTGATAATTACGCTTTTCATACCGCCTTTAATGTGCCGTCTCAAACCTTTTGCACCTTCGATTTCACCAATTTTGACCATTACCATAAGGTGGGTGACGAAGCATCTAAAATGGATTTTGATCACATGGCGACCGTCGTGAATAAATCTATTCCAATGGTTTCAGGTATTGTAAATGCAGCTACAAAAGAAATAAAATACAACTAATGGCAACTATAATTATTACTGGAGCAAGCAGAGGTATTGGTTTTGAGATGGCACAACTTTTTGCCGATGAAGGGCATCAAGTATTGGCCTTATCTCGAAACGACAAGCCTATTTCCGAATTAAAGCATAAAAATATTTTCACTTTTCCATTCGATTTGGCTCAACCCGAAGATTTAAAAAAGCTAGATGATTTTATAAGCAAAAATTGGAAGCATGTAGATGTTTTGATTAATAATGCGGGTAGATTACTAAATAAGCCTTTTTTAGAAACCACCGAAACGGAGTTTGAAGAGGTGTATAAAGTCAATGTTTTTGGCGTGGTTAGTGTAACAAAAATGGTGGTGCCTAGAATGCCAAAAACAGGACATGTTATCACGATAAGTTCTATGGGAGGTGTGCAAGGAAGTATGAAATTCCCAGGTTTAGCGGCCTACAGTTCAAGTAAGGCAGCGGTTATTACTTTAACCGAATTATGGGCAGAAGAGTTCAAGGAAACAGGCCCATCTTTTAATGTTTTAGCCTTAGGTGCCGTACAAACCGAAATGTTAGAAGAAGCATTTCCGGGCTACCAAGCACCCAACACCGCCTTAGAAATGGCGACTTATATTAAAGAGTTTGCTTTGACGGGCAATAGGTTTTATAATGGGAAACTTTTGCAAGTGAGTAGTAGTACGCCTTAATTAAAACAGCTTTAATTTATACTAAGTTTGCAACATGCAAAAAACACTTGAAAAATACCTTCCGGAACGCGCCATACCTCTGTGTATGGAGTTGATTAAGGTAAATAGTGTGAATTTAAAAATTGTAAACCAGCGGGTTACAAGGCATGGTGATTATCGACGTTTGCCCAACGGGTCTCACAAAATTACCGTAAATGCCTCTTTAAATAAATACCGATTTTTAATGACGTTGGTGCATGAAATTGCCCATTTAGTGGCTTTTGAAAAATATGGTCGAAGCATTAAGCCACACGGGTTAGAATGGAAACGTACTTTTCAAACCTTAATGTTGCCTTTTATACGTCCTGAGGTATATCCGCCAAAAGTATTGCCCCTTATAGCCAATCATTTTAGAAACCCAAGTGCAAGTAGTGATACCGATGCAAAATTATCCTTAGCGCTGAAAAATTATGATGTTCAAACCTCCGATACCAATTATGTTTTTGAATTGCCCATCGGTAGTGTTTTTAGAATCTATAATGGACGTATCTTTAGAAAAGGAAATAAAAAAGTAAAACGATACGAATGTGCAGAGTTGGCAACAGGAAAAGTATACCTGTTTCAGCCTAATGCCGAAGTTGAATTGATAAAAGACTAAAAAAATGAATAAAAATTATTATGCCGTACTCATGGCCGGTGGCGTTGGTTCCCGTTTTTGGCCCATGAGCACTACTGATAACCCGAAGCAGTTTCATGACATGTTAGGTACAGGTGATACCTTACTGCAAAAAACATTTAAGCGCCTTAATAAATTTGTTCCCACTGAGCAGATTTTAATTTTGACGAACGAGCGTTATAACGATTTGGTGCTGCAGCAATTACCCTTAGTAAAACAAGACCAAGTGGTGTTAGAACCGGCCATGAGAAACACAGCACCGTGTATTTTGTACGCGGCTTTGAAAATTCAAAAGCAAAATCCTGATGCGGTGATGATTGTGGCACCGAGCGATCATTGGATTGAAGACGAAACTGCTTTTGCTAATGATGTGAAACAATGTTTTGACAAATGTGAAAAAGAAGAGGTATTGTGTACTTTGGGTATAAATCCTAGCTTCCCAAACACAGGTTTTGGCTATATCGAGTTTGAAAAAGCGAGTGGTGTGGCCCTTAAAAAAGTACATCAATTTAGAGAAAAACCAGATTATGAAACCGCTAAAGATTTTATCGCACAAGGTAATTTTCTGTGGAATGCGGGTATTTTTATGTGGAGTGTAACGACCATTATTAATGCCTTTAAAAAGTATCAACCTTCTGAATTTGCTTTATTTGAAAAGGGAATAGCAGTTTATAATACTGAGGATGAGCAGAAATTTATCAACGAGAATTATCCGAAAGCTGAAAATATATCGATAGATTATGCTATTTTAGAACCTTCAAAGCACATTTTTGTATTACCAGCTACGTTTGACTGGAATGATTTGGGAACTTGGGGCTCCTTATATGATAAACTAGATAAAGATGAACATCATAATGCTGTTGTAAACAGTAAAGTTTTGAGTCAAGATGCTAGTGGTAACATGATTAGATCTTCAAAAGATAAAATTATTGTGGTGGATGGTTTAAAAGATTATATCATTGTAGATAAAGAAGATGTGTTGTTAATTTACCCTAAATCGAAAGAACAAGACATCAAGCAAGTTCTTGTTAAGATTAAAAATAAGTTTGGGAACCAGTACACTTAATATATGCACGACGAAGTTAACAAGGATCACGTTTCTCCTAATAGCCATGAGGATGGTAAAAGTGAAAATGTAAAAAAAGATTTTAAAGGACTTTTGGGTTCTGTGAAACATTTTTTATCAGACTTGCTCGATATTCGAAATAACACCGATCAAGAAGCTACTCGAGAATCGATTATTGCCGATATTCCATTTAAGGGGCACACCTCTTGGATTCTCATCTGTTCTATTTTTATTGCATCCGTAGGCTTAAATGCAAATTCTACGGCTGTGGTTATTGGTGCGATGTTAATTTCGCCATTAATGGGGCCTATTTTAGGTATGGGGCTTTCTTTGGCTATAAATGATGTCGACACCTTGCGTAGATCCTTAAAGAACTTCGCTGTGATGGTGATCCTGAGTATTTTGACTGCGTATCTATTTTTTGCTTTTTTTCCTTTACGTGATGAATCTTCGGAACTTTTAGCGCGTACTGCTCCTGATATTCGCGATGTGTTGATTGCCTTTTTTGGGGGTCTTGCTTTGGTAATTGCCAGAGCAAAAAAAGGAACTATAGCGAGTGTTATTTTTGGGGTGGCCATTGCAACCGCCTTAATGCCGCCATTGTGTACCGTAGGTTTCGGTTTGGCTATTGGCAACTGGGATTATGCCACAGGAGCCATGTATTTGTTCACGATTAACACCATTTTTATTGGCCTAGCGACTTTTTTAGTCATCAAAATTTTGAAATTTCCGATGGTGCGCTATGCCAATTCGCAACGCAGAAGAACCATTTCAAGAATAGCTTCATTAGTGGCTATTGCAGTAATGATCCCTGCAACATGGACCTTTTTTCAGGCATGGAAAGAGTCTAGATTTAAAAGTGATGCACAACAATTTATAAATAGTGTAATAGCTAAATATGAATTCGCAGGCAATGGTTATTTCTTGAGTGATTTTACAAATATTGAATACCATGGGAACGATAAATCTTTATTTGATTTAATTTTTCGCAAGGAGCAAAAAGCTGAAAATTCTGTGATTGAGGTTGTGTTTATGGGCGACGAATTAGTACCTGATAATGTAATTTCTAGTTGGAACAATATTATGGATGGTGATTTTCAAAACCTCAACGATACAGAGTTGAGAATTATTCAGGGGTCTAAAAATGAAGAAATAGATCAGTTTAAATACGTGAGTGAGCTTTATGAAACAAAGAAGGCAGAGCTTTTAAGTAAAGATGAGCGTATTAAATTATTAGAAGAAGACTTAGTGCGCCTAGAAAAATTGGCCGCTACGCAAATACCATTTCAAGATATTAGTGCTGAAGCTAAAGCTAATTATGAAAATTTGGCCTCCTTAAGCTATTCTTATACCATTACCACTGATTTTCAAAAAACAGACACGATTCCCGTATTTGAAGCACAATGGAAAAAAAATACAAAAGATGCTCAAGCTATTGCTGATCGTAAAAAACTAATGGATTGGTTGCGACTTCGCTTGAAGAATAATAACATACAGTTGAGATAGGAAGGGGGTTAGTACAGGAATCTTTGCACTAGGTAATAGTAAGATGCTTGGGCTCAACTTGGTTGATGGGCTAGATTTTTGTTGTTGTCTAGAGCAACACTTTAATTGCGTTCCTCAATATACATTTGTCGTACCTTTTTAAACAAGTCAGACGAATACACAAAATCGGTTACAGCAGCATTGTCGGTTTTGAAAATTTCTTTGTTGGTTCCTTCCCACTCTTTAAGTCCGTTTTTAAGGAAGAGTATTTTTTGGCCAATCTCCATCACCGAATTCATGTCATGTGTATTGATGACCGTAGTGATGTCGTATTCTTCGGTAATTTCTTGAATTAGATTATCGATGAGGATGGCTGTTTTGGGATCTAAACCAGAATTAGGTTCGTCACAAAATAAAAATTTAGGATTCATTACAATTGCCCTTGCAATGGCAACCCTTTTTTGCATTCCACCTGAAATTTCAGATGGAAATCGTTTGTGGGCATCGATTAAGTTTACTCGCTTTAATACGCTATTAACGCGGTCTTGCATTTCAGATTTTGACTGCTTGGTAAACATTTCTAAAGGAAACATCACATTGCCTTCTACGGTCATAAAATCAAATAAGGCACTGCCTTGGAAAACCATTCCCATTTCTTGGCGTAAGCTCCTCTTTTGTTCAGGCTTTAAATCAGAATACGCATTTCCATTGTACACAATAGTTCCCTTTTCAGGCTGAAAAAGGCCTAATAAGCATTTTAAAAATACGGTTTTACCAGAACCACTTTGACCAATAATCAAATTTGTTTTTCCTTTTTCAAAAGAAGTAGTTATTCCTTTTAAAACTTCAGTATCTCCGAAAGATTTATGTATGTCGTTTACTTCGATCATTAGCCTAATAAAAGTTGAGTTAAAACATAATTTGCCACAATAATCACCACGCTGGTCCAAACGAAGGCCGTTGTACTGGCTTTACCCACTTCTAAAGCACCGCCTTTCATGTAAAATCCATGAAAAGAAGGGACCGTTGCAATAATTAACGCAAATACAATGGTTTTCAGAAAGGCATAGGTAACGTGAAACGGATTAAAATCTAACTGAAGTCCGTCTACAAAATCGGCACTTGTTAAAAAGCCGCCAAAAACCCCAGCAACCCATCCGCCAAAAATCCCTACAAACATGCCTATAGAAATTGCAAAAGGATAAAATAGCATGGCAATAATTTTAGGGAATACCAGATAGTTCAGTGCATTTACGCCCATAACTTCCAAAGCATCAATCTGTTCGGTAACCCTCATGCTTCCAATACTAGAGGTAATATAAGACCCTACTTTACCTGCCATAATAATGGAAACAAAAGTAGGGGCAAATTCTAAGATGACCGACTGCCTTGCGGTAAAGCCAATTAGGTTTTTTGGAATAATAGGATTCGTTAAGTTGAGTGCAGTTTGAATGGTAACTACGGCGCCGATAAAGAATGATATAAATATAATAATCCCAAGAGAGCTAAAAATAAGCTCGTCTATTTCTTTTAAAATAAGCGATTTCATTATTCTCCATTTAGTAGGTTTTTTAAAAACCTCACGAATCATAATAAAATAACTGCCAATTGCTGCTAGGTAATTCATTAATTAAGGGAATCTGATGTGATAAACTGGAATGCACCAATTTAGTGTAAAAATAATAATATTAAATTGTTTGCAACTTGAATTTGCAACAAAAGACGATAAAGATAAAATTAGCAGCTCCTTTTTTGACTAATCTTGAGCTTTGGCTGGCGATCAAAAATTACTTTAATTTAACCTTTGTTGTATTTTTATAAGCGTTTATTTGAGTATTTTTATCTTTTGTAATTAAAATTTATTTCATGAATAAGAATAAAATATGGTCCTTAATGCTCTTAGTAGCTTTTTGTTTTTCTATTAGTGTTGTTCATTCGCAACGAAAATCAAAAAAGAAGGATAAAGATCAAAAGCAAGATCAAGAACTAGTTTTTACAACCCCTTACACCTCTCCAAAATTAGTAGTAGGTATTATAGTAGATCAAATGCGCTTTGATTATATCACTAGATTCTGGAATCATTACGGTGATGGTGGTTTTAAGCGCTTAGTGGGTGAAGGTTTCAATTGTAAAAACAACCATTTTAACTATGCCCCAACCTATACGGGGCCTGGGCACGCATCGGTGTATACAGGAGCAACACCTGCTACCCACGGTATCATTGGTAATAATTGGTATGATAAAGTAAGCGATACTGAAGTGTATTGTGTTTCTGACGATAATTATGCTTCCGTGGGGACCACCTCAGATGCGGGTCAAATGTCTCCCTTTAGAAATAAGGTTTCTACGATCACGGATGAACTGCGTTTGCATACGCAAATGCGGGGTAAAGTCATTGCCATTTCGCTAAAGGATAGAGGTGCAGTTTTACCAGGGGGGTATGCTGCGAATGGAGCTTATTGGTTTCATGGAAAAGATGAAGGGAGCTGGATAACCAGTACCTTTTATATGAAGCAATTGCCCAAATGGGTAAATGATTTTAATAGCTCAGGTAAGGCGGAATCTTATAAAATACCATGGACAAGCTTGAAAGATATTTCAAGTTATGTAGAAAGTGGCAGCGATATTAATGACTATGAAGGTTTGTTTAGAGGTGAGGAAAATTCAGCATTTCCTCACGATTTACCTGCGCTATGGGATACTAATGGTCAATTTGATATTTTGAAAGCCACGCCCTATGGGAATAATTTAACTACAGATTTTGCCATAGCGTCCCTAGATGGTGAAGGCCTAGGTGTGGATGCTATTACCGATTTTTTAGCAGTAAGTTATTCGAGTACAGATTATGTTGGGCATAAATATGGAGTAAACTCTAAAGAAGTACAAGACAGCTATGTAAGACTTGATCAAGATATTGAACGCCTTTTAAGAACCTTAGATGTTAAAGTGGGCAAAGGCGAGTATACTGTTTTTTTAACGGCAGATCACGCAGCAGTTCATGTGCCCGCTTTTTTAAAAGATGCCAAAATTCCTGGAGGTTATACAGATTCAAAAGCTACCAAAGAGCGGTTTAGCGAATTTTTAAAATATACCTTTGGTTCCGTAGATATCGTAAAAAATAGCTCTAACGGACAGCTTTTTTTAGATCATAACATCATCAAAAATTTAGATTTAAATTTAGCAGAAGTACAAGAGCAGTTCGCCAAAGAGCTTATGTCATACGGGGAGTATAGCCATGTGTATACAGGTGAGCAAATGTGGGCGAACAATTATACCAATGGTATTCCTCATATTCTTCAAAATGGGTATAGCCAGGAACGCTCAGGGGATGTTTTAACCGTATTAAATTCAGGTTATATCAGTGCTAGTACAACCTCAAAAGGATCCACACACGGGTCTCCTTATCCATATGACACACACGTACCTTTGTTGTTTTATGGGAAAGGAATAAAGAAGGGCGAAACTTTTGAAAAAACAACAATTCCGGATATTGCACCAACTATTGCGGCCTTGTTAGGTATTTCTTTCCCAAGTGGAACCACTGGACAACCTATTGTTGAAGTTTTGAGTAACCAGTAAACAAAAAGCACTTCGGATAAAACTGTGCTTTGCTAAAGTTTTATGGATCAAAATCAAAGACGCTGGAGGAATAGTACTTTAGCTATCTACTTTGTTTTACGGACTAAGGGAGCTAGTTGCGAATCATTTAAAATAATTGTTTTCTGATGCCTTTCCATCGCAAAGCACGGATAAAATGGCCTTCTAAGGGTGATACTAAAAAGGGTTCTTGGGTTTTTCTTGCCCTAAAATAGCCCTTCATATTGTCGAAGAAAGCAGCGGCTTTCCCTTGTTTCCAGGCCATCTTTAAGGATGCAATGCATGTAATTATAAATCCGTAACGCATGGTAAACATGGCTTTTCCTTGCAATAGCTTTGCTTTTTTATTATACCGATCTCCTGTAGGTCTAAGATGTTTTACCTGTAGTGTCTTCTTGGTGCTAATGGTAAAACCATGATATTGAGCCAATAATTCATCAACTGTATCCCAACCCATCGCACATTTTAATCCGCCGATAGCTTTAAAACAGGCTTTAGAATAGGCTTTTATGGCGCCACGAACATGTTTTAAATGCATTGGGTGGTTTAGTTCCCATTCACCAAAGCTATTTTTTTCATAAATAAATCCGCCAGCGACACCAATTTTGGGATCAGATGTAAAAAGAGCTGTAATTTCTTCAAAGTAATTATTGGGTAAAATTACATCAGCATCGAGCTTAACCATAAAATCGTAGTGCTCATCAAGCAGGGCCAAACCTTTCGAAAAAGCATGAATAACCTTACTGCCGGGCAAGTGCTCATTTGAGGAGCTGGTGTTTAATTTTACAAAGAGTCCGTTTGTAGTATACCTATCAATAATGAGTTCTGTATCATCGGTAGAATTATCGTTCACTATGATTACTTTTTTAGGTGCTAAAGTTTGCTTGGAAATAGACTTTAAGGTGTCCTCTAAAAAAAGTGCTTCATTATGAGCGGGGATGACAACGTAATATTCCATTTTGATTATTGAAATTGGATGGTAAATATCGGATTATTATTTTGAAATGGAGAAAATCGATTATTTTTATTTTGAATCAAAATAGATCTTCAAAGTATCGTAAATCTAAAAATAAGTCGTTAAAAAGTACATAATTTCGATGAAATACACTTTTAAACTAAAAACCTATGAATTTTTATTAGGTAATGCTTCAGAATTATTATTGAATTTTGTCGAAGAAATTAACCCCTTATCCAAATTGTTATGAAAACTACGAACACCTACAACGTACTTTTTGCACTACTAATTGTAGTGGTAAACTACAGCCTACAGGCGCAAAATTCAGCCACAAAAGTTTCAGACTTAACAAGTGTAAACGAGACCCAAAAACGACAAGAAAATTACAAAGTTCTTAAAGATCTTGGGTATACCGAAATAGCCATTTTCGAAGACCTTGGTAATGCTAATTTTTTGAATAAAAATTATGAAACAGCGCTGTATTGGTATACTAAACTTTTTAAATTAAGTGATGGTAATAATATTAGTAAAAACTACTACGAGCGGTATCAATTTGCTTTAAAAGCGACGACCAATCCCAACTCAAATTTAGCCAGTTCGCAAAAAGATTGGGTAGCTCAAATAAAAGAAGATTATAAAATTCCAAGTAAGCAGCGTCAAACTAAATTCAATGATTTTAACTTTGGTAGCGACCAAAAAGTAAAGGCATTAGAGGCCTTTGTGGCAAAAGAATCGGTACAACAAGAGTCGACTGCCGGAAATAAGCTTACAAAAAACCTTCAGAATCAGTCTCCAATTGCAATGACTGTTGACGGCAATACCGCGTATTATACCAAGCAGGTAGCTGTAAAACCCTTATATGGTGTTTTTTCTAAAAAGGAGCTAGTACATAAAATTTTTAAAGCAAACTACAGCAATGGAACCTGGACAAGCACAGGAGAAGTGGCCTTAGGCCCAAAGAATGCATCTGTTATGCATCCAACAATTTCTGAGGATGGAAGTCGCTTATTTTTTGCTTCAGATATGCCAGGAACTTTTGGTAAGTTCGATATTTACGTTGCCACAATTCAAAAAAATGGCGTCGTGGGAGTTGCAAAAAACTTAGGTCAAAAAGTAAATACAAACGAGGACGATTTATATCCGAATATTATGGGAGGGACATCGCTTTTCTTCGCATCAAATGGACATCAAGGCTATGGGGGATTAGATGTTTATATGGTCGAAGTGGCACATAACAAGGTTGGCGCTACTGTCAACCTTGGAAGTCCCATAAACAGTATGGAAGATGATTTTTCCATTCAACTCATCACCGATAAAGATACCGGTTATGTTGTTTTACAAAGGGGAGAAAACTATGGAAACACACAGCGCGTAGCTTATGCTTATGATGATCCAAGCTTAAGAGCCAAACAAAAACGCAAAGAGTATCACATTTTGGAAGCTTTGAATACCGAATCAAAGATTAACTACTCCAGTTCTATTTTTGAAGATAACGAATAGCTTTTTTGATCTCCGCTGATACCCGTATGAGTATCTGAACATGCAGTAGTAGAACAATCTTAATCTTTTCAATTATGAACTATTTAACGACCCTCAGAATATATAAAATAGCTAGTTTATTCGTCATAGTTATGGCTTTAGGTATGGTGACTGTATCCGCACAGGAAACGATAACTGACCTTAGCTCTAAAACTACCTATCACAATCAATTGTTTTTTAATCGATTTTTAATCAATCCTACGTTCTCTTTAGTGCGCGAGGAAAAATCATATCTTAATATTTTACACCGTAACCAGTACACCACTTTTGAAGATAACAATCAGAATTATTTTATAGGTTTCAGTAATAAAATAAATAACAATACCGCTTTAGGAATTGGCATTTACAGCCAATGGTCAGGAGTGGTTCAGGAGTTTGGTTTTAATGCAAATTATGCGCGATCAGTGCAGTTAGGAAGTAGCAGCAGGTTAACTTTTGGTGCAAACATCACATATTTTAGTGACGGTTTAGATAGAAATAGGGTTGTGGCAACAGAAGAGGATCCAAAATTAGCAGCGGCGACCAAAGAAAGTAAAATCGCTATTCAACCTGGAATTACTTTATCTGTAGGGAAGTTCGATTTTAGTGTATATGCAAGAGACTTATTAAAGTACAACCAAACTACCAATGCTTTTTTAACCAATTTAACCGATAAAAGCATTACTGCTTCGGTACAGTATACCCATCTTTTAGGTCCTAGAAGAGGCTTATTTGAAAACGGAAAATTAACGCCTCTAGTGCAGGTTAGTAGAAATCAAGAGAACAAATTAACCTATGTGGGTTCTGTAGTTTTAGAGTTACCTAAATACGGTTGGTTGCAAAGTACTTTTGACGACGAATATGGCTTATCTATGGGTTTTGGTTTTAACTTAAATAAAAAAATGTCTTTAGGGTATTTGATGGAAAAAGATGTTGTTAATGAAGTAGCAGATTTGGGTTGGAATCATGAATTATCAGTAGCGTACACCTTTAAAAGCAATAAAAATAGTGCTTCAGATTTGGCAGATAACTCCCAAGATAGTAAGGTTGATGCCATCATTAGAAACTATGAAGATCAAATTTTAAAATTAATCGCAAATCAAAAAGAGCAAAATAATAGTGACCATGAGGAAAACTCAGAGAAGAGTTCCGAGAGTATAGAAAGTATAGCGCCTTCAAAACCAAGTCGTAAGCAATCAAAAAGCAGAAAAACCATTGAATCAGGAGCAGGCTTAGGTCGTATGGCAAGTACGCAAGGAGAGAGTGATAATACTTTAGCCTATGAAAATAGACTTATTTTAGACGAGCTGATCTTACGACAAGATTCCATTGAGAGTATTCGTAACCAACAATTTGAAGAACGTTTCGAGGCAATTGTTCGCATATTGCGAAGTGATTTAAAAAATAACAGTAGCACAGTACCGCAAACGAATGAGGCCAGTCGAGCATCAGGTTATGCCGCTACTCAAACCAATAAAGTGAATACATCGAATCCTGTTGGATTTAAAAAATTAAACATTGAGGTATTAAATCAGTCTGATATTATTGGTGTGAAATCAGGATACTACGTTATTGCAAACGTATATAAGACAGAGAAATACCTAAACGCTTTTATAAAAAAGCTTCATGAAAAGGGATTAAATGCAAAACAATTTTACAATAAAGAAAACGGTTTGTATTATGTGTATTTAGCTGATTTCGATATAAAACAAGATGCTGAAACTGCTTATGTTTCTAATTTAAATGGAAAATACAATGATGAAAAATGGATTATGCAAGTAGATAATGTTAATGCAACAGCAACTGTGGCGAACATGTATGAAGATTAATTGAATACGAGTATAGCGAAAAAACGAAGAGAAAGTATCCATTATATTTCGCGATTGCTTTATACGGAGGGCCCTATTTTTTGAGTCCCTGGTAAACACAAAAAATTTTAGGTAGTTAATTGGATAAAGGTGAGGTTGAGGCCTGCTAAAATGATTTTCATTTTGGCAGGTTTCTTTATGTATAAGAACTTTTGATTTCTTTTCGATGAACGGTACGCTACACCCTTTTTATTTAAAATGCTGTATAGCAATTACTTATAGTTCAACGGAGAACACTTTATCGAAAAAACATTAAAAAGTAGGAAAAAGACTACTTTTAATTCTAATTTTATCAAATTAATAAGTACATTTAATAAAAGGTAATGACTCTAATTTTAAAAAGTATCCCATAATTATCATTAGAGAACTTATTTTTTTACTAAAATACTATAGTGTTTTCAACGAAAATTAAAATTCATTAAACCCCCAAATTATGAAGATTAAACGTAACCTCGCATCCAAACCGAAAATTAGTGCTAAGCACCATATTTTCTTCCAATTATTTTTCAAAAATTTTCTACTCCTATTAAAACCTTAGCTAAGTTAACTACTTTAAGGTGCTGAGTTAGCACAACTGTTTAGCCCATTAAAAGCTAGTATAGGCTGTTCTTTTCCTAACCGATCCGCGGTGATCTTGTCATCATGTGGTCTGTAGCGAGCGAAGGTCTTGAATTTTGAAAGTAACCCCTTTCAAGCAGGTTTTTTGTGTCTTTTTTTCAGCCCTTTAGGATCATTAAATTAAAAATGCTAATCTTTTAGTAGGCTATTGCTTTGGCAAAAAATAGCCTTCTGAACAAAATCCCCCATAGTATGAAATCAAATATTTTAAAAATCATGATACTCGACGATGATTTACAATATCATGAAGCGTATCGCTATTATTTTGAGACCTATTTATCGTATCAATTAGTTGGAATTTACACCTGTGTAAAAGACGCTTTATTAGCTTATAACGATGTCAAACCTGATATTATTGTTTCTGAAATTGATATTCCCGACATTGGTGGAATTGAAGCCATCTCTCATTTTAGAAAACTAGATGAAGAAGTTAAAATAATAATGCTAAGTACCCAAAGCGATTTTGAGCTGGTTAAAAAAGCATTTAAGAGTAGGGCTAACGGGTATTTGACCAAACCTGTCACCAAACAACGGCTGCATAGTGCTTTAGATGCTATAAAGTTTGAAGGGGCTACCATGAGCAGTGATATTGCAAAAATGGTTATTTCCATGTTTCATAGAAAATCATATACCAATTTTTCAGACCGGGAAAACCAAATTGTGGACCATCTATGCCAAGGTGAAACCTATAAAAGCATTGCAAAAAAGTTATTTATTACCGCCAGTGCTGTAAATTTCCACATTCAGAACATCTATCTGAAACTCAATGTCAACTCAAAATCAGAAGCTCTGGTAAAACTAAGAGCTTTAGAAATACAGTTTTAATACTCCAATTCAACAGCACTTCAAGCCATTGTAGTGCTGTTGAATTATCTAGTTAAGATTATTTTATGAGCAGTTTTATGGGCGGCTGCTACAGCGCCATTCATATAACCAGCAAATTCTGTTGCAGTTTCTGAGCTGGAAATCAGTAGTCTAGTATTGAAATAGGATTCTGAAAATACGGGATTTCCATTATTTTGATGCGGATATAGTGGTATTTCTGAAGTTTCAAAGGTATGTTGTTCTTGGCTCCAAATACATTCTTCATAGTCGATCCACCTTGTTGCTTTTGCACCAAAAACCGTTTTTAATTGGCTCATAACAGCCGCACGCCTATCTACAGCTTTTAGGGTTTTGTAAGACGAATTTATAAAACCACAAAGTGCATAGGTAGAGCGCTCGTGATTGCAATGGTCATAGAGTTCTGTGATTGGTCCTGTATTGCTAAATACGGTGCCAGATAGTTTTTCTTGTTCCCAAAAAGGTTCCGGATAGGTCAATGCAACTTTAATGGAGTCTTCCATCCATGTATGTGTCTGTGCAGCAATCTGCATGACATGGTCGGGTAAAGCAGGTTCGAAAACTATTTTTTTTGCCCATAATTTGGGCGGTATTGCCAACACTACTTGGTTCGCTTCAAAAGTTTCATTGGCAATCACTTGTACGGTGTCATGATGAAATTTAATTTCTTTCACCATTTGGTTCAGTAAAATATGGTCTTTGTTAAGTTGCCGATACAGTGCCTCTATAAGCTGAAAACTACCGCCCGAAATACGATAACTTGGGGCTTGACTAGGTATCTGAATCGCTTGGGCTGGAGAAGTAGAAAAGGGTTGAAAAAATACAGTACCCTCCATAAACTGTTGAAAATAATCAAGTTCTAACTCGGCTAAAAGGCGCATTAGTTCTTGGTGTTGTGCACTGAACCAAGTTGCGCCCATCTCAACCGCGGTATCATTTGTTTGAGAAACGGTGTGTATTCGTCCACCAATTCTTGATCTTGCTTCTATAATTTTAAAAGGTATTCCTTCTTTTTTTAAGCGATATGCCGTTAAGAGTCCGGTAAGTCCGGCGCCAATAATTATAACCATAGCACAAAAATACTGAAGTAAAACGATGTGCTTAGTGCTTACATCTTATTTTTTAACTCCTGTACTGAAAGTTTTGAATTGTTATAAAAAATACGGTATTTAGAAATAAACAAAGCGTTGAGGTACTAAAGAATTACGGGTTTGGGAATAGGCTTGTTTTTCTTGAAGGAATAATTTTTGAATACAATGATCTTATTATAACAAGGGTTTTACGGGTATTTTTGCGTTCATTTTTCTTCTCCAATACACAATATAAATGGTGCCTAGTATAGTGGGTAGTGTCCAAGCTACCAAAGTATCTTGACCCAATCCGGCTACTATAAAGGCCGTAAAAGATGCAATAAGTGCACCGACCATTTTTCCGATATGATTGGCTAGCCATCCCTTTTTTGTGTTGCGAAATGTTTTATAAAAGATAAAATCACGGATGCTTAAAGAAAGTCCAAAGCCACCAAAAAAAACAAAAAGCAAATAGCCCATATAACCTAATACTATGCCATAGGAGCCATATATAATCATTAAAGCTGATAGTAAAAGCATCACTCCCGAAATTATGGTATCGATTGCTGTGGCCTTTTTTTTATTTTTAGACTTAAAAGTCATTATTTGATTGCCAGAAACTACTAAGTAAATAGTAAAAAGTGCTATTAAGAGTAGAAATACATTTTCGTGATGCGGCATGCAGGCAATAGGTATGGATATTACTGAGCTTGTGATCATGCCTAAAGAAAACAATTTTCCCATTCTTTTGTGCGCTTTACTTCCTTTGGTACAGATGATACTTCCTATACCCGTGATAAGTCCCAAGCCGCCGAAAAAAGCGTGTATGTAAATGAATATTCTGATGGTTGCTTCCATAACTGATTGATTTGAATAGTTCAAAAATCAAGCATTATGTTGGCTTTACCGTTTTTACTTGACCCAAGTGTAGCATTAAGGTCCTGAGTTGTTTATAGCTTCAGTAGTTATCATAACTTTTTCCAGTAGTCTTAGATTTCATATCTCAATAATCTCAAAGCATTGAGTACCACTAAAAGTGTAGAGCCTTCATGACCAACGACAGCCGGGCCAATAGCAATGGTGCCCATGATGGTCATGGGAACTAAAATAGCAACCATACCTAAACTGATTACTAAGTTTTGTTTGATGATTTGGCGTGCTTTTCTGCTCAGCCCAATGGCAAAGGGAAGATTATCGAGTTTGTCAGCCATTAGGGCAATATCGGCTGTTTCTAAGGCAACATCCGATCCGGCAGCTCCCATAGCAATACCTACGGTACTTTTGGCCATGGCGGGTGCATCATTAACACCATCACCGACCATGGCGACATTGCCCACTTCCTGTTTTAGGCTTTCAATAGCTTTTACTTTATCTTCTGGTAATAAACTGCCCATGGGATCCGTAATTCCAATCGTTTTTGCGATGGCATCTGCTACTTTTTGATGATCCCCTGTCAACATTACCATTCGCTTAATTCCCATTTTTTTCAATGCTGTAAGCGTAGCCATGGCTTCGGGTCGTGCTATATCCATAGCAGCAATAATACCTAAATAGCTCTTATCTCTATGAATAATCATAGCTGTGTGTCCTTGCGATTCTAAATCAGCCATTTTTGAGTCTATCTCTTCTGGAACTTCCTTTCCAGTTAATTCTTCAAAAAGCCTTCGATTACCAATATGTACCAAACCACCTTCCCACGTGGCTTGAATTCCTCTTGCCGTTAAGGCTTTTAGGTTTTCAGCCTTAGCAATAGGGATGTTGCCCAGCTCTTTTTTACCTCCTTCTACTATAGCCGCTGCTAATGGGTGATCACTTAAGGCTTCAACAGCCACAGCGATTTTTAAGAGCTCTACTTTTGTTGTTTTTCCAAAAGGAATGGCATGAGTTAAGGTTGGTGTGCCTTCGGTTAAGGTTCCTGTTTTATCAAAAGCAATGGCTCGTAATCCGCCTAAATCTTCAAGTGGTCGCCCGCCTTTAATTAAAACACCTTGGCGAGCGGCACGTGCAATGCCCGCCAAAACAGCACTTGGTGTTGATATAGCTAAAGCGCAGGGAGAAGCTGCGATTAAAACTGACATAGCTCTATAAAAACTTTGTTCAAAGGTTTCATTAATCATAAGAAAAGCGAACATTAAAACGGTAACCACCACTAAAACGATAGGGACATAGTACTTCTCGAACTTATCGGTAAAGTGTTGGGTAGGTGATTTTTGTGTTTCCGCTTCCTTTACCAACATAATCAGTCTAGAAAGCGTACTATCTTTTGCTTCTTTCAGCACCTTTATTTCCAATACGCCACTACCATTTATGGTGCCCGCAAAAACGCGATGTTCTGGCAATAAGCTATTAATCTCGTTTTCATTTTCCCAATTTTCCCTCGGGCGTTTATCTACGGGTATACTTTCGCCAGTTATGGAGGCTTGGTTAACGGGGCTTGTTCCTTTAATAACAACACCATCTGCGGCAATTTTAGAATTTGGTTTTACCACAATGATATCGCCTATGCTAAGCAGTTCTATGCTAATCTCTTTCAGTGCTCCATTGCGTTTTACTAAGGCCATAGGAGGTGCTAAATCGGAAAGTGCAGCTATAGATTTTCTTGCTCGTTTCATAGCGTAATGCTCTAAGGCATGACCTAAACTAAATAGAAAAAGTAGTAAAGCGGCTTCTCCCCATTTACCTAAGGCAGCCGCACCTATGGCGGCAAATAGCATCAAAAAATCGATCTCAAATTTTCCTCGAAGTACATCTTCTCCAGCGGTAATAAAAGTAAAAACACCACCCAAAACAGCTCCAATCATAAACAGAAGGGTCGATGGAAAGGCGGGAATACTATCAACGAAAGATAAAATAACGCCACCCAACCAGAATATGCCACTAAGAATAGCAAAATAAAGCTCTGTGTTTTCTCCTAAAACCTGAAATTTGGAGGCTATTTCGTGGTGGTGTTCATGATGCCCATTTCCCGTACTATCTTTTATATCGCGAATAGTCAGGCCTATTTTTTTTACCGATGTAATAATCTCAGATTTAATGGTGTCATCACCACTCCAATCTAAGTGTACCATCCCCGAAGCCGATACCGAAACCCGATGCACTCCTTTTTTTGTGCTCAAAATTTGCTCAATTCTTCGAATTTTGCGAATGTCTTTAATTTCTCCTATTTCAAGCTTCAGTGTATTCATTGATGTAGGGGTGCAAGGGTCTTTTAATTTATTTAATGGTAGAATGCGTACCTTAACTAGTGTTAAAAGTACAAGATTAAGGCGTACATTTCTATCTTGATGTTGATGAATTTAATGAAATGTCCAAAAATCATTTTTTGGTAGGGGAGCTTCGAATGTTATAATTTTTGAAGTTACGGAATCTTGATAGCTTAATTTCCATGCATGTAGGCAAATAGCTAAGGGAAGGTATTCTTCTTTTGAGCCATATTTTTTATCGCCAACAATAGGCAACCCTATATGAGCTAATTGCACTCTTATTTGATGAAATCGACCCGTTTTTGGTTTTACTTCTAAGAGGTACCCAAAATTGTTTTGACCTATGACCTTATAGGAAAGCTTTGATTCTAAGCTGTCTTTTGATTTTGTTTGAGCCACCTCTGATTTTTTTTCTAAGTTATTTTTTATCAAAAAATTCACTAAACTTTCTTTTGTCTTTGTAGGTTTGTTTTTGACAATAGCTAAGTATGTCTTTTGTACTTTTCGACTGCTAAATAAGGTGTTAAATGCTACAAGAATACTTTTTTTCTTGGCAAAAAGAAGTACACCACTCGTCACCCGATCTAATCGATGTATCACTCCGACAAAGGGCTTTGTTTTATTTTTTAAAATGTGCAGAAACACTTGATCTTCCAAGGAGTCATCCTCGAAAGGGCTTTTTTCACTGATAAGTCCGGCTAGTTTATTAACGACTATATAATCGGTATTTTCATAAACGACTTCGAGCCTTGGGGTTGGTGTTTTTCTTTTCAACATTAAAAATTGACAGACTTAAGTTCGTGAAGGCAGATGCTAGCCAATGCATCATTTTCGGGATTATCTTAGTTTATTGGTTAGTTTCTGGCAAAGGCGAAATCATAATATGTGCCCTATGTGTTCCTGGATTCATAATCCACGGATGGTTTGATGCCATTGGTGCTTCGGGCAAACCCGTTGATGCTGCTGTGGCCCAAGGCATATAGACAACGTATCGGAGTTGCGCCTCCTCAACTTTATAAGTTTCAGGATCATACCTAGTTTTTTCACCGTAATAAATGTGTAAGGTTAAACCGGTTTCGATTTTAAGTTTCCCTTGTTTCATTTCTTCCTCGCGGATATCGAAAATCTCTTGTGCTGTTTTTCCTTCCGCCCTTAAGGCTCTTCCTCTTGCCATAAAAGGTTCTAGATCTTTATGGTAACAGGCCGCATGAAATCCATCTTTTCTAGGGTCATCGGCTAGAACAATAAATTCATTATCTCCTTCTTTTAGGGTTATGAGTTCACCAGAGCTGTTGTAGCCAATGACTTTAGCTCCTGATCTACTTTCCTTAGGGGCGGCCATTAATGAGGTTGCAATTAATTCAGCATCAGTAGCGATAGCCTTAAATTGTGTATTGATCTCAAGGGCGCTACTATCGGAAACAATTTCTGTGGAAGTCGATTCTTGGTTTGTAGTTTTACTTTTGTCCGTGGAATTACAGGAAATGAAAAGGCCTGTAAAAGCAAATGCTGTAAGTAGCTGTTTCATATTTTAAGTATTTTAGGGATTCAATGATTTATTTTTAACCTTGATAAGGGTCTGGTTTATTTTTTCGGGCTAATTTATGGCCTCCATGTATCGACCTACAAGATAAGATAAATTAAAAACAAATACGCGAAAACTAATGAATTGAAAAAAAACCAATTTCCTTAAAAACAGCGTACTTTAAATTTTTTAATGAAGCTAATGACTTTTATTCGCAGGGATTGTACCTGTTTCTCTTTAAAAAAATCGTGCACAGAAGAAAACCCAAAACTCAGGCAAACAGTAGGCAACAAAAAAGCGCAAACCCTTGGGTTTACGCTTTCTTTGTGATTTATTTTTTGATAGTCCTCTAGTGATTTTTTTGCACTTTTAATGCGAAACAACAAACTTAAAGTTTTTCCCTATCAGGCTAGGATTGTTTTATAAATTGTGCGGCGATAACTAGTTTTACTTTATCCGAAACAACAACATTTCCCGCTTCAGTAACAGCACTCCAAGTTAAATTAAAGTCCTTTCTATTTATTTCACCGTTTATTTCAAAACCTGCCTTGGTTTGTCCGTAAGGGTCAACTGCAACACCATTGAAATCCACATCTAATTCTACAACTTTGGTAATATCTCTTATCGATAAATCTCCCGTTAGTTTTTTGCCGTTAAAAGACTTCGAAACAAATTTCATTTCTGGAAATTTTTCCGAATTAAAAAAGTCATCCGATTTAAGGTGCGTATCTCGATCTTTATTTTTGGTGTTTATTGAATCTATTTTTGCGCTAAATTCAAAGCTTGCAGTATTAAAACTTTCATCATCCGCGTGAATAGTCGCATCAAAATTTTCGAAATGACCCGTTACTGTTGAAATCATCATGTGCTTTACTTTAAACGCAATTTCTGAATGAGCATTATCTATTTTCCAATTCATTTTACTTATTTTAAAGGTTAATAATTTAAAGTGTAAAATAACTTCGAAAAAGAATGATATGCATTGATGTATGGTAAGAAATTACTCTTTGAATTTTTTGATTGCCAATTCTTTGCGAACGCGACTAAGGCTTTCTGGTGTAATTCCTAGATAGGATGCAATCATAGTTTGTGGAACTCTATTCACAATATCGGGATACATTTTTAGGAATTCTAAATATCTATCCTCTGCGACAGCACTTAACAAAAGGTTAATTCTTTTTTTTAAATGGCGAATATGGTTGTGTAGCAGTCTATTGTTGAAATCTGTAAATTTTGGAAATATTTTTGAAAGCAAATCGAAAAAATTTTCATCTAACAGAATGACTTGGCTATTTTCTAAAGCTTGAATGAAATAGGCAGATGGTTGATTAAAGTAAACACTTTCTCTATCGGTAACAATCCAACGTTCAGGGGCAAATGACAAGATGTGTTCTTTGCCTTTTTCATCAATAGCATATTGTCTCAAGAGTCCTTTTTCTACAAAAAATGAATGCTTGCAATCTTCGTTTATTCGTAATAAAAACTCCTCTTTTTTTACTGTTTTTAGCACACAATTCTCAATAATTGACGAAATTTCATTTTCATCAATCTCCATGGTTGAGGTTAAAAAGGCCTTAAAATTAGAATAATTCATGAATACTTTTGATGAGTTTTAAACCTGTACACTAGGATTTGCATTGAAATTTCGCACTAATTAAACACTAAAAAACCAAATCTCAATAATTTCAAGTAGAAAGTCAGTTAAAATTAGCTGGCCGTAGCTCCTATTTTTGAGGTATTAATTTTATACTAGTTATCTTGAGCTACAAGAAAGGTATCATATGCTTCGATAGTTTCAATAATTAATCGCACAGCTTCAACGTAGAAATCTTTAGTGCTATTGTCATAGGTGTCGGTTGGCTTGTGATAATCTTTATGGTCTTCTACACCAAAATAAATATACGGAATTTGCCTCTTGTGAAATTCGCGGTGATCTGATTGAAAAGTCCAATCAGACACTCCATTTTCATTAGGATTGTCGTGACCGAAAAGCAGGTTTATATTCGTTGATTTTAAATTATCTAAGGCTTGTTTTAAATGGGGGTAATGATACAAGCCAGAAGCAAACAGTTGTAAGGAATCATTATGCGCAATCATATCCATATTGATATTTAGAGCAATACTCTCTAAAGGGAATGGAAAATTATTTAGTAAGTATTCAGTTCCTAAAGACCCAATTTCTTCGGCATCTACTGCGGCAAAAATCAGAGTATGCTGAGGGGCTTTGTTTTTAAAATAATCGGCTATGCTAAGTAATGCCGCAGCTCCAGAAGCATTATCATCAGCACCGTTATAAATTTGGGTATCTCTTATGCCTAAATGATCTAAATGCCCGGTAATGACGATCACCTTTTTACTTTTTCCTGGAATCATAGTGACCACATTACCACCTATTACGGTGGTATCTGGTACCTTACTAAAGTCTTCGGATACATTCAGAATAGGATATAGCCTTTGTCTTAAAGCTCCGGAAAAGGTGTAAGGGTATTTTTGAATACTTCCGGAGGCGAAAGCCGGTTTTATTCCAAGAGAATCGAATTGTTTGGCGATGAATCTTTGGGCTTTATAATTCCCTTCGGTGCCAAAAAATCGGCCTTGCATCGAGTCGTGTGATAGTACCTTTAAATTGTACAACAACAGTTCTTTATTTACTGCTATGTTCTTTTGAGAAGAATTGTTTTTACAGCCAATTAAGAGCATTAAAAAAGCAATACTGTAGAGGTAATTTTTCATTAGGTTCATAATTTTTAATTGGGTCAAGGTTTTTGCAAAATGTACGGTTTAGTGCAGAAGCATAAGTGATGTACAATTCGGCTCTTCGTTTCGGTGATGTGTAATGGTTTAATTGATTGATATTGGAGGCAAATTTTAAAGGAATAACAAGGTTTGGCGCGTGTTAAAATTAATAATGGTTTTTCTAATTTTTGGCTGGGTGTTTATTCCGCTTGCTCGTAAGCTTCTTTTAGCCATTTTTTTAATTCGGTATCTACCTCACTAGGCTCAGACAATTTTACCCTGTGCGTACACATGGTGCCAAATGGGCCTGAATTTTCAAGTCGGTCGGTTGTTGGTTTGTTATTTAATTTTAGGCCTAAATCAATACGGGTTTTGGTGGCGGGTTGTATTAAGGCAAATTGTCGTTTTCTGATGATACTTACACTTGTTTTTTTTGGAGTAATGGTAATGTCTGCACCGAAGGATTTAACCACCTTTATTAGACTCTCGTAAATCGGTACTAAATTCTCCTTACCGGCATATTGATTTTCAACTAGGTCGGTGGGTGTTGTATGCTCCTCTTTAGACAATGTAACTATGGTATTTGCAAAACCGTGCGTTACCTGATATTCTTTTTTAAGAAAGTTTACCGCTTCTGAATGCTTGACAAAAGACTTGGTCTTTAATTTTTTTTTCCATTCGTTCAAAGACTTGCCTGTTTTTTCAGGCATATTGTCAATCATTGTTTGTAGTGCTTTTTCCATAATGTAATATTTTACTCAAGGTTTACCTGTTACTAGGGATGCCATAAGATGACGATAGGTTTGTTCATTAGCGGTTACAACAAACTGTCGTAAAGGCCAGTATTTTTCAGTCTTAATATATGCCATTCCGAAAGATGTCACTTTTGTTGCTGAATTATCCAATTCTTTAATAAGAGAAGTCCTATAATTGTTGATTCATCTCCTAGGTTACCGTCTTTATTACCGTTAGGCTGTACTAAGATAGCAAAAAGAAACAGGCTAAGGAATATTTAGGAGGTTTTCCATGAAGCGCTTTAAACACTTCCTTTAACTTAATAATACAAGATTAAAGATTCCTGTGTAAAAATTTAATAAAAAGCTTAAGGCATCAGGATAATATAGCCATAAGCCTAGAATATTAGCCTATTGAATTCATAAAGCATTGAACTGCTTTTATAGCATTTTTTAGTTGGCGACCATGAAGGGATACTTCAAGGTAGCCTTACGTAAGTGGTAAGTGAATGGAAAACGTTGATCCTTTGTTCAGGCCCTCACTTCTCGCCATTAATGTGCCGGAATGTTTATTAATGAACCTTCTTGTGATAAACAAGCCCATTCCTTGGCTAGACTCACCTTTGGTGCCTAAACGAGAATGCTCTGTAAACGGTTTAAAAAGGGCTTCTGATACTTCTTTTTTAAACCCTAAACCTTGGTCAATAATATCGATGTTTATTTCCGATTTGGTTTTTTCTGCCTTGATCCAAATTTTTCCATCGGTTTGGGAAAATTTAATGGCATTGTTGATTAAATTAAGGAACACTTGCCTGAATGCAGTTTCATTTCCGCGTAGGGTTAATGCCGAATCACAATTAAATTCTAAATTGATTTTCTTCTGATCTAAGGCCACCTTTTGAGAACTAATGACTTCCGTAATAATTTTCTTTAAATCTAATGCTACCTTTTCTAATTTTCCTTGAGTTTTAGATTCGTTTTTTAGATTAGATAAGGTGCTTTCCATGATAGCAAGTTGCTGTTTGGCCAGTGATTTAATATTCGTCATCATAATTTCTCTTTCGCTAGCGCTTTCTTCTTCCTTTAATAAATCGATTAACATAAGTATTCCCGCACAAGGATTTCTAAGGTCATGGGATAGTATCGCGATTGTTTGTTGTTTAGAATCAATAAGGTTGTCAAATACTTCAATAGAAAATTGTAGGTCTTTTAAAAGCTCCCCGACCTCGTCTTTGAAATAGATAGGTAAAGCAGGAAGCTCTTGACTTTCTAAATACGCTTGGAGTGAATTTCTAGCCAGCTTAATGGGTTCTAGCAGTTTATTAAGTATAAATAGAGTAACAGCAGTGGCTCCCAAAGTAAAAATTAAGGTAAAAATCAATATGATTGTCGGAGATAAAACGCCTTCATTATAGGTAAGGAATATAATTAATCCTATGAGCGGAATATGAATCCCTAAGAACGCAATCGCCAAAAATTTAGTGGAATACTTTTTAAGAAAGCTAATTTTAGAAAGGCTGGAATAGAGTTTCATCGTTGTAGGTAAATTCTTATCGTTATTTTGCTTTGGCTAACGGTTTTGTAAAGGAAAAGTTGTGTGATAGCCCATAAAAGTTTACAAATATAGGTGGTATATAGAATTTGCAGTCATTTTTTTAAGTAGTCTAGCAACAAGCAATTAATTACATGCAGGGTAATTTTGTTGGTAATAGTTATGATTAGTTGATGCCAAAGTTCAATTGGCGCTCATATTCTTTAGGATCAAAATAGCCTTTTGATTCTTGGATTAGTCCATCCTTGTTCAAAGTCCATTCTTCAAATCCGCTAATTTTAACTTTATTTCCAGTTCCATTGGTGCCCTTATTTGTTCCAGTAAGTGTCCAATAAAATCGTGTTTTATCTGATTGGGTGGTCAAACTGTCAAGTGAAACAACCATATCTGGAAAAGTCTCCATAAATGCATTAGCAACATTTGTTATCGCTTCAGTTCCTTTCGCCGAGGAGCCATCATTGATCTGTAGTACGCCATCTTCAGTGAAAAAGGATGAGACAAAATTTGGTCTTTGACTACACCAAGCTTGTGCATATCCACGAGCAAAGATTTCTAAATCATAGTTCTTTTTTTTTTAGAAAGTTCCTCTTTAGTCCAAGATATATTGAGAATTTTCCAATTCCCATTTTCTTTGATGAATGTAAAATGGTTTATTTCCCTTGTTTGGGAAATTCCCCATCGGTATAGAATGCAATCAGCTCGTGCTAAAGCTAACTGACCTTTCGTAATTATGATGTCATAGTCATTAGGTATCTCACAGTAAGGACTACGTTCCATCTTTTTTACACTTTCAAAGAAATCGTTAATGGCTATTTCTGAATTAGACCAAGTTCCATCTTTTAAACTGCTTATTCCAAGCATTGCCTTATCAGAGATCATCGAATCTAATGCCAAAACATTATAATTTCCAGCATTGAACAACAATTTGTTGATAGTTGTTTTTATTTTTTCTTCATCTGGATTAGGTGCTGTTACCTTTGTTTCGGTAGCAACAATTTCAGATACTACGGAATTGTTTTTGTCTTGTTTACAACTTAAAACAAAGGTGCCAATTGTGATAAATGCTACTATTACATATCTCAATTTTCTATATATAACTCAGTTTTCTTTAATTGCTGGCAACCTATTTGTATATGGTTAGTTGCGGGGTTAAGCAACTAAGTTAGCAAATAAATTACAGATATATAGTCCGTTAAGACTTCGGTTAGTAGGCTATAACTAACAATGAATTATACACGGCTTTTCTTTAAATTGAGATACGAGCAAGACAGAAGCAAAGAGAGAATTAAGCTTGCTATACACGTAGAGGATTTGATTTAGACCCTATTTAAAACCACTTTATTTTTTTGTATTGTTTCCTAGCTGTCGGCAGTTGTGAAGCTTTAAGAATTCGATTTTAAGTCCTTGAAAATGCAAAGGTGGTCCTTTCAAAAATCATCTAACTATACCTAAGGCAGTAAATTTTTTAGAATATACATTGGCCATTTGATGATCAGCGTTACAAGTTCAGAAGGTAGTACTATCCGTTCAAAAACAGTGGAACGGAAATTAAAAAGTTATTAAGACTCTTAGATAGTGCTATTCATTTTGTAAAAAAAGCTACGGAAATGATCAGATTAGGGTACCCAAATAACTAGAAAAAAATCTAATTAAAAAAGCTCAAAGAATCAGTTTAATGAAACTATGAGCCTAAATATTGTGTCTTACTTCAATGAAGAAAAGAGTTGTTTTTTACCTCAGTTCTTTGTTAGCGACTGGTATTAATTCGACTTTTTTTTCTTTTAATATTTTTTAATGTTGGAATCCAAATCATAAATATTTCACCACAAATTATTGGGACAAATGAAAAGAAATACTCATTTACAGTTCTGCCAAATGTTGGGTCTTCAATTTGTCCAAATAAAAAGTCCAAAGGAATAATCCCTCCAATTCTTACAGCTACAAATGAAAGTATGCAGATATAACTTCGAACCATAAATTGTTGATGTGCTTTGATATTTCCATTTTTTACGCACCACCAAGCTGAAAAAGTAGTAAAAAGGACCAAAATAGCTAAAATGAAGAGTGAAACTCTACAAGGCAAGCAAGAACTAATTAGTGAAAGCCTAATCGCCGATAAACCTGCTATAAATGCTCCAATGATATAAATTTTCCCTGTCAGTCTGTGAAAAGTCAAATATTTGTTTCTAATCCGTTTAGAGAATTGTATGGGGCCAAATAGTAATGCTAATGTTCCACCTATTAAGTGGGAACTTACCCAAATCGGGTTGTTAATGTAACTATCACTTCTATATCCAGTAAAATAAACACCTACATTTTCCAGAAGAAAATAAACTGATAAGCCTATAATTATTGTCCAAGAAATGAAGAATAGTAATTGTTCAATTATTTTCATGTAGTTACATTGTTTTTTGGTCGCTTGTCGCTAACAATAGTATATAAAACATATGTTCTTTATACTGCTAATTTAAGATATATCTGACATATGTTATATATTCTAGAAGTAACAAAAAAGAAGCTGAACCAAAATTAGGGCATGCGCTCCGCATACACCAAGTAGTATCTTGGCGTAACTTTTCGAAGTAAAGGGCGCAGGCCTATTTTATTGACGGGGTTGGTGAATTTAGTACGGTCGATAATTTTCCAACCTGCTTTTTCTAAAAGCCAGTCGAATTGCCAATCTTCAAACTCGTGATAATGCCGATCCCAAGCGTCGGTTTTACTTTGATAGGCGGGTGAAAACCATAAGCGCAAGGGAATACTAGCGACTAATTTATCTGCTTTTATTTCACGTAATACGTTAAGAGGAGCGAGTAAATGCTCAAAAATTTCGAAAGCCGTTACCACCTTGGCATCGGAAGCAATAACACTGGAGAAATCAAAATCTAAATCTTCGCCATGTGTGTTCGCTACCTCATAGTGGTTGGCGACCATTATTTTTGTAAATGGATTTTCAACACCTAAATCTAAAATAGATTCAGAAGTCGCTATATGCTTTTGAAGAAATGCTAAGGTGTGCTTAAAACGCGTGTTCGGAAACGTATTTTCGTACATGTAAATAAAAAAATTAGTACCTGTAAATAATAGCGTTGATGTTCATTCCTGCACCAACACTTGCAAAGATAACAACATCTCCTTTAGTGACGCTATGTGGGGCTAATTTTCCGTTTTTAACCATATCAAAAAGGGTAGGGATGGTGGCTACGGAACTATTCCCATTTTCTTTAATATTCATGGGCATAATACCTTCAGGCATTGCCATGCCATACGCTTTGTAAAACCGTTTTACGATGGCTTCATCCATTTTTTCATTGGCTTGATGAATGAATATTTTTTTGACATCGGTAATGGCAAGTCCACTGGCATCCAAACACTCTTTCATGGCTTTGGGCACATTTGTTACGGCAAATTCATAGATTTTACGACCGTGCATTTTTATGTATTTCGTACCGCTGTTGTCATTTTGGGCATATGATTTCCCAAAGAATAAAAAATTAGCTTCATCAAAGGCATAGGTGGCAGAAGCGTGGGCTAAAATTTCACCATTGGCTTCTGAAGCTTCAATAATGGTAGCCCCAGCACCGTCAGAATAAATCATAGAATCGCGATCGTATGGATCTACGACTCGAGAAAGGGTTTCAGCGCCAATCACTAAACATTTTTTGGCCAGACCACTTTTGATAAAGGCGTAAGCTTGTATGACCCCTTCTATCCAACCTGGGCAGCCAAAAAGAATATCATAGGCGACGCATTTTGGATTTTTAATTTTTAAATGGTGTTTTACTCGGGTCGCTAAACTGGGTAAGGTGTCTCCTTGCGACTGGCCGTGATGAACATCGCCAAAATTATGAGCAAAAATAATATAATCTAAAGTCTCTTTGTCGATACCGGCATCTGCAATCGCCTTTTCGGCAGCATAAAAAGCCATGTCTGAGGTGTTTAAGGTATTTGGGGCATACCTGCGCTCTTCGATCCCTGTAATGGCTTTAAACTTTTCTATAATTACCTCATTTTCATAGGCAAAGGGAGTGCCATCGTCATTTAAAAATTGGTGATGATTAAACGCTGAATTTTTAGTTAAAACAGCGGGTATATATGAGCCTGTTCCAGTAATTCCGATTTTCATTGCTTTGGTATTGTGATAAGGTATGGCAAGATATTAAAAATTGAAACAACTATTATGCATGCATAGCAAATAACATGATGTTCAAGGGCTGTTTAAGGTGTGCTTAGCGCAAAAAAAAGCCCCTCCATGATGGTAAAGGGGCTTGTGTATATTGATTTTATTAGCTTCTTAAGCTTCCATATACGCTTCGATAGGTGCGCAGGTACAAATTAAATTACGATCCCCATAAGCATCATCAACACGACGAACCGATGGCCAAAATTTATTTTCACTAACAAAGGCCAAAGGAAAAGCTGCTTTTTCTCTAGAATATGGAAAATTCCAAGCATCATTGGTTACCATTTTTAGTGTATGTGGTGCGTTCTTTAACACATTATCAGCATCACCTTCTGTAGCTTCATTAATTTCTTTGCGAATACTAATCATGGCATCACAAAAACGATCTAATTCTGACAAACCTTCACTTTCTGTAGGCTCGATCATAACGGTTCCAGCCACAGGGAAAGATACTGTTGGTGCGTGAAAACCATAATCCATTAAGCGTTTTGCAATGTCAGTAACTTCAATCCCGTTTTGTTTAAAGGGTCGGCAATCGATAATCATTTCGTGTGCAGCTCTACCTTTTTCTCCAGTATATAAAACTTCAAAATTACCACTCAATCTGTGTTTGATATAATTGGCGTTTAAAATCGCAATTTCGGTAGAGTGTCTCAGTCCAAATTCACCTAACATTTTTATGTAGGCATAAGAAATCAAGCACACTAGAGAGCTACCCCATGGAGCAGCAGAAATAGCCGTTATTGCTTGGTCCCCCCCTGTTTTTATAATCGGATTTCCAGGTAAAAATGGAACCAGTTGTTTCGCCACGCAGATAGGGCCAACACCTGGGCCACCACCACCATGGGGAATAGCAAAGGTTTTGTGTAAATTTAAGTGACATACATCAGCCCCAATAGTGGCAGGATTTGTTAGTCCTACTTGAGCATTCATGTTGGCACCATCCATATACACTTGACCACCGTTATCGTGAATTAATTGGGTAATGTGTTTTATTGATGATTCAAAAACACCATGTGTAGAAGGGTAGGTGACCATTAAAGCCGCTAAATTATCGGAGTGCTTCGCTACTTTTTCTTCTAAGTCTGCAACATCAATATTTCCTTTTTCATCTGTTTTGGTAACCACAACTTGCATTCCAGCCATAACAGCCGAAGCAGGGTTGGTACCATGAGCAGAAGCAGGAATTAAACAGATGTTTCTATGTGCGTCATTTCTAGATTCATGGTAAGCTCGGATTACCATTAAGCCTGCATATTCACCTTGAGCTCCAGAATTAGGTTGCAATGATGTTCCTGCAAAACCAGTTATTTCGTTTAAATCTTTTTCTAATTCAGCAAGCATAATTTGATACCCCTCTGCTTGTTCCACAGGAACAAATGGGTGTATGTTGCTCCATTGCGCAGAACCCAAAGGCAACATTTCGGTAGCTGCATTTAATTTCATGGTGCAGGAACCTAAAGAAATCATTGAGTGGTTTAAAGCTAGATCTTTATTCTCTAACCTTTTGATATAACGCATCATTTGTGTCTCCGAATGATACGAGTTAAAAACTGCGTTTTCTAAGAAAGGCGTGGTTCGTGCTAAATTCGAAGGAATTGCAGTGGCCGTTGTTAAGTCGTCTATGGGAACAACATCTTTTCCTAATGCTTTTGCAAAAACACTGATGATATCCTGTAAATCTTGTAGCGATGTAGCTTCGTTCAGCGAAATAGAGATGCTATTATCCTCACTGTATAAAAAGTTTATTTCGTGTTGCTCTGCTATTGGTTTTACCAAACTAGCGTCTGCTTTAACGGTAATGGTATCAAAGTATGCGCTGTTTGCTTGGTATATCCCTAACTTTTCTAAAGCATCAGTCAGTGTTGCTGCTGAAGCATGCACTTTGCTAGCAATATATTTTAATCCTTTAGGTCCGTGGTATACGGCATACATACTGGCCATAACAGCTAATAAAACCTGAGCAGTGCAAATATTTGATGTTGCCTTGTCACGTTTAATATGTTGTTCTCTGGTTTGTAAGGCCATACGGAGTGCAGGGTTACCATCGGTATCAATTGTACGACCAATAATACGTCCAGGAATACTTCTTTTATATTCTTCTTTTGTGGCAAAAAATGCCGCATGAGGACCACCATATCCTAATGGAATTCCGAAACGTTGCGTTGTCCCGACAACCACATCAACGCCTAATTCACCAGGTGCTTGCAAAAGCACCAAGCTTAAAATATCAGCAGCAACCGCTACTTTAATATCATTGTCTTTAGCTTTAGTCACAAAGCCTTGATAGTCGTGAATTTGACCGTGTTTTCCTGGATACTGTAAAATAGCGCCGTAGAAATCACTGCTAAAATCAAAGGTTTCGTGATTGCCAATAACCAATTCAATTTCTAAAGGAACTGCTCTTGTTTTTAAAAGTGATTTGGTTTGCGGTAATAACTCCTCAGAAACAAAGAACTTCTTTATGTTATTTTTCTTTTGATCCCTACTTCTCACTTCGAAAAGCATCGTCATGGCTTCGGCAGCAGCTGTACTTTCATCTAAAAGTGACGCATTTGCCAACTCCATGCCTGTTAAGTCACAGATCATGGTTTGAAAATTCAATAAAGCCTCTAAACGACCCTGTGCAATTTCAGCTTGGTAAGGCGTGTATGCGGTGTACCATCCCGGATTTTCAAAAATATTTCTCTTGATCACCGAGGGGGTAATACTTTCGTGATACCCTAAACCTATGTAGGTAGAAAAAACTTTATTTTTTTCTGAAAGTTTTTGAATATGTTCTAAGAATTCGTTTTCGCTCATGGCTGCTTCTAGCTTCAGCGGATTTTTTAAACGAATATCGGTAGGAATGGTTTCGTAAATTAATTGTTCTAGATTTTCAACGCCCACTTTTTCTAACATGTGTTGAAGATCTTCTTCTCTGATGCCAATGTGGCGTGATGCAAACACGTCTGTCCTCATGAAACAAATTTTTTTTTGGATGAATTTGAAGCTGCAAAAATAAGGATTAATTTACTCAAAAAAGACCTTTTAGGAATTGTATAAGCTAAAGTTTTTAACCAAAAGCAGAGGTTATAAACAGTTTCGTTATTTTTGTTTAATGAAGCTTTTAAAACAGTTTTTCAATTTTTATATTGATGCTAGTATCCACGTAGCTTTAGCGGTAGTTTCTTTGTTGTATGCGACCGATGTTTTGTTAAACATTTCAATAGATAAACATTTAAATTTTTTTGTTTTTTTTGGTACAATCACAGCCTACAATTTTATAAAATATGGGGTAGAAGCCAAAAAGTATGTTTTAGTAGCTACACCCTACCATAGATATATTCAAATATTCAGTATTTTTTGTTCGCTAATTGCCATCTATCACCTTAGTTTTTTAGATAAAAGCAGTTGGTATTTTTTACTTGGTATACTTTTGTTAACGGGGTTATATGCCATTCCCGTTCTGCCGCATACCAAGAACCTCAGAAACCTAGGAGGATTAAAAATTTTTATTGTAGCCTTAATTTGGGCAGGAACCACGGTCATTTTTCCTGCCTTAAAAGAAGATATAGTTATTTCTTGGGATGTGATGATAGAAACTTTACAGCGTTTTTTAGTAGTGCTTATTTTATTAGTTCCTTTTGAAATTAGAGATTTAGCCTACGATGCGCCCAAATTAAAAACCTTGCCACAGCGTTTTGGCGTGACCAACACAAAAATTTACGCTTCGTTTGGTGTACTTCTGTTTTACGTCTTAACTTTTTTGAAAGACACTTTTTTGATGGTCGATTTAATAGGAAAAGGAGTTCTTTTTTTAATTTTGGGTTTTACTATTTTTAGTACAAAAAGAAAACAATCACGCTATTTTTCTTCTTTTTGGGTTGAAGCGATTCCTATTTTTTGGCTTGGGATATTGTTATGGATACAGTATTTTATTTAAGTTGTTTTTTTTAAGCTTTCTTTCATATTCATTTTATCAGCTTTCGATAAGGCCCGAAGGTTTGCTTTGTCGCATAAGCTTGATAATTTGGTGTTTTTTTTTGTGTATTTAGAACATCTTTTACACATAAGTACATGAAACTTAAGCTGTAACTTTTCTAGTAAAGTAGCTTCGTGATACTGAGCCTTGTTGCAGATGATAGCAACTTTTTCGCAAGAATTCATACGTTAAACCAATTTTTATTAAGGCATTCCATAAGAGCTGTTCTAGACCTATGAATCATCACCCAAAGATTAGACGGATTGATATTTAATTCATTACAAATATCCTCGGTACTTATCCCTTGAATAGTTTTCATGGTAAAGACCAAAGCTTGTTTTTTTGGAAGTTTAGTGATACAGTCTTGAATAGCGATGCCTAATTCTTCATTTTCAAGCGTGTCGTTTTCTAATAAACTATAGGGGTCAGCCACTTTTTCTTCTAACCAATCGCCTTCAGCATCAGTTTGGCTGCTGTAGTTCATACGTACTTCAGCTTTGCCTTTGTTAGAATTTATTTTACGATAATGATCAATTACCTTACGTTTTAAAATAGCGATAAGCCAAGTGCGTTCTGCAGCATCACCCTTAAAATTTTTAGCAGACTTTAGCCCTGCAATAAAGGTGTCCTGCACCAAATCTTTAGCAATTTCCGCATCGCTTACGCGCGAAACAGCATAATTAAAAAGGTAATCTGCATATTGATCAACCCAAGTTTCAGGATGCAAAGTGTTCGTAACCATCTATATTTTTAGTATCTTCAAAGGTATCTAATTTTTTTCTGATGAAATAGTATTAATTTTAGACTCTTTTTTAATTTCAATTTGAACGAGATATGAAATACGGTGTAGTTTTCTTTTTGTTTCTTTTCATGAATTTTGGTTGCTCTCAAATACCTGGAAAACCTATGGCTGACGTGACAACAGAGGAATTAAGTAAAGCGGTTTTACTTGATGTACGAACTCCAGAAGAATTTAGAGAAGGTCATATTGCGAATGCGATAAACATTAATTGGTTTGATGAAGACTTTATAGATCAAGCAGATAAAGCACTACCCAAAGACCAAACTATTTATCTGTATTGCAGGTCTGGGCGGCGTAGCGGTCTGGCTGCTGAGAAATTAATCGCTTTAGGGTATGTTGTTATGAATTTAGAAGGGGGTTATCAGGCCTATCAAGAAACAAAGGACTAATTAAATAATATTAAGTCTTTGGGGAATAACAACCGAATAAACGCTGTTCTGCTGATGCCAATGACCTAGGTTAAAATGAAAATACCTTGGCTAGGTTTGTCATTTTTTGCTAGAATGTAATAGTACATTGGGTATCGCAATTTCTCACCTATTGTAACAAGAGTATTTTTTATAATGTGCGATAAATTGGTCAACAACTACTTTCTAAGGGTGGGGGCACAAACACAAAGACCATACTTTAAGGTTTTTTGTGTTAGGAAAGTTATTAAGCAGCATTAAACACATACTACTATTTTACAACACACAGGCCTTAAAAATGGCCGCTAATTCTTTTTCTGGATCTATGCATAATCCCGTATGGGTCATTGAACTTTGTATGATGGTACTGCGAGAAGCTGTTAACCAACGAAAACGATCCACCTGATCTAATTTGCCTATAGGACCACCAGAATCTTCTCCTTTACACACCAGTTCCCAAGCTTTTAAATAGGCGTTGAGGTCTTCATCGTCTTTTTCACAATAAAAACTACTTAACTTTTTAGAATCGATATGGTAAGTCATCCCTAAGAATTTTTTTGATTTGCAGAATAAAATCACCCCCACATTAAAAAATTCTTCGCGCTCTACCTTAGGCACAATGCGGATAATGGCATACTCGTATTTTACGCTATCTTGCATCTTCCGCTTCTTTTACCAGTACATCAATCATCGCAAGTTTTGCTTTCAAATAGGCCCAATACGCCTGCCGCATTTCGTTGGGTGTCATCGTATCTGTTTCATTTTGCAACCATTCTTCTGGGATTAATGCGATAATCTCTTTTATTTTTTGATCCGTCAAGGCTTGTTGAATGTCATGCGATGCTTTAGTTAAAACTGTCGCAGGCTCTAGAAGCACATGATCTTTAATCATTGGAAAGCTTCGCGTTAAATGGTTTTTATACGTACTCCAATTATGGTGAAAATAAAAACTAGCACCATTGTCTATCACCCATAATTCTCGGTTCCAATCGAGCAGGTTAGTGTTTTTGGCCGTACGATCAATGTTGCTCATAAGGCTGTCTAATAGCAATACTTTTGATGCTGTTAAGGCATCTATTTTAGAGACCAAGGGGTCATAAGTAATTGCACTCGACAAGAAGTGTAAGCCCAGATTAAGCCCAACGCTAAACTTTAATAAATCTTGAATTTCTTCATCCGGTTCGGTTTGGCTAAAGGTATCTTCTAAATGCATAAATACCAATTCAGGTATTTTTAACCCGACAGCCCGAGCAAGTTCGCCACCCAAAAGTTCGGCAATCAAAGCTTTTTTGCCTTGCCCTGCACCTCGAAATTTTAATACATAGAGAAAGCCATCATCAGCCTTTACAATGGCGGGCATAGAGCCACCTTCGCGTAAAGGTTTTATGTATTGTACCACATTAACCGTCCTTATTTCAAGCTTATTCATGGCTACGAAGATAAAAAAGAATGTGCAGGTTGTAGTGGTGCATTTTAATTAGGTGTAACTTTCTTAATACCTTAGGTTATAAGCCGTATCAAACCCAAGCAAAGCTCAAAACTGATATAGCGAATAAATACTTTCTTGCAAATTACTTATTTTGTTAGGGCTTGGTTTACTAAATGCATAAACTCGCCCATGCTTCTGTTGTCCATCCAGCGTGTTACCACCACCAAGTCATTTGCCTCATCAATAACAATAAAATTACCGCCAAAACCAGCGGCGAAGTATACATCAGAAGAAACTTCTTTCCATTCTTTACCTAAATTGCCTGCTCTATCGGTATTCAGCCACCACATATATCCGTAATTGCCCTGTGCAGCTGAAGGTTGATGGGCCATATGCACCCATTTCTCCGAAATTAATTGTTGATTTTTCCATTTGCCTTTTCTTAAAAATAATAGGCCAAACCTAGCTTGATCTATGGCATTTATAAAGATACCACCCCCTGAGTGACCACCACCGCTGACCGACTGCATCATGATGCCATCCACATTGCTAAACGAATTTTCATACCCATACCAACGCCATGTTGTAGAAGCTCCAATAGGATCCATGATTTTTTCTTTAAGTAGGGCAGGCAATGGTTTTCTCCAAACTTGAAGTAAAGAATAAGCCAACAGGTTAACCCGTACATCATTGTATTCATACACAGTTCCAGGTTCGTTGAGCTTCCTGTATTTCCAATCATCAATACTCCCTTCTCTAGGCGGTCGGTCTGCCCAATCATGCAGTCCAAATAGCGTTCCGCTCCAATCAGAAGACTGGTTTAGCAAATGATCCCATGTAATTTTTTTATTGTGATTCCCGTCAAAAGTACCATCCCAAACATAATTTTTTACACTGTCATTGACGCTCCTTATAAGTTTTTCGTCTATGGCTAACCCAGCCATAGTCGAAAGAAAACTTTTTGTGACACTAAAGGTCATGTCCACACGATGAATACCTCCCCATTGGGCTACGATATAGCCGTTTTTTACAATCAGACCCGCTGGACCCCCACGTTCTTTCATTGGTCCTAACATTTTATAATCGGGTTCTCTTGCATAGGCTTTGAGATTAGCAATTCGTAAATCTCGCTCCATTTTGTTTTCATTATTTAAAGCAAAAGTAACGGCGCTGTCTAAAAAAGCCTTATTCAACTTCATTTCAGCTGCTGACTTTACTTGCCAATTTGCATCTGGGAAATAATTGGTCTGTGCCTTTATCAAAGAAAAGCATATGCTGAATAAAAGTAGTAGGATTGTTTTTTTCATAATTTATAATAGGTGTATAAATGGTTGCGAATCATGATTTTATCTCTAAGTCAATTTGTCTTCCCTCTTGGAATGCTTTTTGGTCCATTTTGGTGCCTATCCCTATACCAACGGCCATTCCAATAGGTAGCCCAATGCCAAGGAATCCCATATTTCCAAGAATTGCTCCAAAAGCAACACCAATAGGAATCCCAAATGCGGCCATGCCAAGGGCGAGCCAAGTATTTCTATAGTGATTTTTTGTGACCAGTTTAAGCTCTTTCTCGAGTAAGCTCAGAATACTTGACTGACTCTTTCTTATTTGTTTTCCCCACTCTTTTTCTGAACCTGAAATAAAGTTAATGTCATCTATTTTCATATTGATAGACATGATAAGTTGATCAGAAAGTTCTTTTGTTTTCAATTCCTTTAACAGTTCGTTGTATTGCGTAAAAGCACTTATTAGCTTTTTATTTTCAGCGATATTTGATCTTTTTTTTAGTTCTTTGATTTCCATTGGTATACTTTTTAGAAAGCACAATTACAGGTTTTTACTTTTTAGGACAGCTCTAAATTCGACAAATAATTATTAGTAAAGCAAAATTTAAGGAAGAATTTAATTTTTTAAGTTCTATTTCCTCGAAGGACGTTTACTAAGATTGATGCGAGTCAATTTCTTTCAAGCTATTCTCTAGCATTTAAAAAAAACCTATCTTGAAAACTAAGGACTTTAAATAGGGCTCCTCTAAAAAATTTAGGGAAAGTGCTAGATCACGGCAGACCCTAGCGACCAAATTTAGGTCATCAATAACATGAGATCTGCTATCAATAGTATCTGAAGTATAAAAACTAAGCTGCCTATTTTCTTGTCATATACATAAGCCAAAAAAATTGAAATCATGGTGAGCAAGGGAAGAACGAGTCCTGATGCAATTCTTAAAGAATAAAAAGATTTATTTTCAGATACAAGTAACCTATACCAGTTTACCTCTTTAAATATTGGAGAAACAGCGTATTCGATTTTTTTATTTTTCAGTTCTATGGCAGCAAAATCTTGGGTCACTAAAAATTTATGTTCCCTAGTGATTACTTTGTAGGAATAATGGTAGTTTCTAGCAGCGTTATAATAGTTTTGTCGAACCTGTTGCACATCGATAATGTCGTCATTTACAATTTTTCCTGGAGCAACAAAATCAACTAAGATAACTAACGCCACCAAAGTAAATACAGCGTATAATGATCGCCTTAGGTTAGGTTGCTTTTTTTTCATCCTTTAGTTTTGGTTATTTTCAATTGGCCTATGTAGGCTTTAATGCGCTGAAAACAGGAAAGTTAATAAATAAAAATCGAATAGAAAATTCAAGATTCCATAGTTTTTAGAGTTTGTGACAAGGGGAGGAGTAGTTTTTCTTTAGTGGTTCGTAGTGGGCATTTATTCTGTTGGAATAATTTGGCGGCTGGTATACAATTTTATGGCTCTCAGGTAGTCTAGAGCACCTTTCATACTTAAGTCATAAATAAAACCATCTAGTTCAGGGTGATTAAGCTTCACCCAATAAACTAAAGAGTCTACTTGTTTTTCCCATACTTCCCAATCGGCATCACTACAAGCTAAGTTTTTAATTTTGGTAATTTTTCCTGATTTAAAATGAAACTCATAGCGACAAGTCATAGGGCTATTCTTTAAAAATTCCAGTTTTATAGAACTTAAAGAAACCGTAGCAATAGATTGCTCCCCTTGATTTTCTATCTTAACCAATGAATACGTGGGTTTAAAGACAGAATCCCATTTAAATTTTTCATAATAACTTTCACGCGAAAAGACCATGGTATGGTCTCCCTCAGTAGTCATGAGACTATCCGCTAATGTTCTTTTTATTTGGCTATAGTCCGAATTTTTAAAGCCGTCGAAGTACTTCGTTATTTGCTCAGAAGCTGTGCTGTTTTTCTCTACGCAACTAGAAATTACTAGAATCGTTAACATAAGTAAAATTTTCTTCATTCGTTCCAGTTGCTTTTGCGGCTTGTGGCCAAAGTGATAGTCTGTACTTAGGGCAATCGTAAAGCGACTGCTATAACAACCCTGCACGCTCTAAAAGCGGTTCAATTTTGGGTTCAGCACCACGAAATTTTTTGTATAAGTCCATCGGGTTTTCCGTACCCCCTTTTGATAAAATATGATCTTTAAACTTGGTAGCCACTTCTTTATTAAAAATTCCTTCTTCTTTAAAATAGGCGAAGGCATCAGCATCTAAAACCTCTGCCCACTTATAGCTGTAGTAGCCAGAAGAATAGCCTCCTTGAAAAATATGAGCGAATGAGGTGCTCATACAGGTTTCGGGTGTAGCAGGGTATAAATCAGTCCCTTTAAAAGCTTCATCTTCATGTGCTTTTACATCGGTGATGTCTGTTGGGTCTGCGCCATGCCATGCCATGTCGAGCATCCCAAAGCTTAACTGTCGTAAGGTTTGCATGCCTTCTTGGAAGGTGGCAGAATCTTTTATTTTTTGCACTAATTCCATCGGAATTAGGGCTCCAGTTTCGTAATGAGTAGCAAACAGAGCTAAGGCTTCTTTCTCGTAACACCAGTTCTCTAAAATTTGACTTGGTAATTCTACAAAATCCCAGTACACCGATGTTCCCGATAAGCTAGGATATACCGTATTAGCCAACATGCCGTGCAAGCCATGTCCAAATTCATGGAATAGGGTAGTGACCTCATTAAAGGTTAGCAAAGAGGGTTTACTGGCTGTGGGTTTGGTAAAATTGCATACGTTAGAAATATGGGGGCGTATATTATGGCCATTTTCTACATATTGCGATTTAAATGAAGTCATCCAAGCACCACCACGTTTTCCGGCTCTAGGGTGAAAATCAGCATAAAATAAAGAAACTAATTTTTTATTTTCATCATAGATGCGATATGTTTTTACATCACTATGGTAGGTGTCGATATCAAAAACTTCTTCAAATTTTAAGCCAAATAGTTTCTCAGCAATTTTAAAAACGCCAGCGATCACATTTTCTAATTTAAAATAAGGCTTTAGTTTTTCGTCATCTAAATCGAATAGTTTTTGCTTTAATTTTTCTGCATAGTACGAGGCATCCCATTTTTGAAGTTGCTCAATACCATCTAACTCTTTGGCGAAATCTTGTAGCTGCTCAAACTCTTTAACGGCTGCAGGTTTTGCTTTAGCTAATAATTCGTTTAAAAACTCTTGAACCTTTTCAGGGGTTTCTGCCATACGCTCTTCTAGTACAAAATGCGCATGGGTTTTATATCCTAAAAGTTGTGCTCGTTCATGGCGTAAACGGGCAATTTTTAATACGTTTTCTTGGTTGTCTAAAGCATCATTGTGAAAACCTTTACTTCCAAAGGCAATAGATAATTCTTTGCGTAATTTTCTATTCGTAGCATATTTCATAAAGGGAATATAACTTGGATAATCTAATGTTATGAGCCAGCCCTCTTTATTTTTTGATGATGCTAATTGTGCTGCGGCTTCCTTTTCACCCTCTGGTAAGCCGTCAAGATCGGCTTCATCTGTGAGGTGCATTTGATAGGTGTTGGTTTCTGCCAATACATTTTCACCAAAAGTGAGTTTTAGTTTAGCGGATGCTGCATCAATCTCCCGTAATCTTTTCTTTTTATCTTCGGATAAATTAGCACCATTTCGGCTAAAACCCTTGTATTTTTTATCTAAAAGCGTTTGTTCTTCTACCGTAATATTTAAAGATGCTCTTTGATCGTAAACTGCTTTTACCCTTTTAAATAAATCAATATTTAAAGTAATGTCGTTTCCAAACTCTGATAATAGAGGCGAAATCTCTTGCGCTATTTTCTGAATTTCATCATTGGTCTCTGCCGAATTAAGATTGAAAAATACACTTGAAATTCTATCTAGCTGTTTGCCCGAATAATCAAGTGCAGCAATAGTATTTTTAAATGTTGGAGCTTCTTTATTCTCTGTAATTGCATCAATTTCAGCTCTGGCATCGGCAATGGCTTGCACAAAGGCAGGCATAAAATGTTCATTTTTTAATTGAGAAAATGGGGCTGTATCAAAAGGGGTTAAAAGTGGATTCATTGTATCGTTGTTCGTTGTTCGTTGCCCGTTGATGGCAAAAAAAATGTTTAGGTTTCTTATTTAAGATTTAAAATGCTAGTAATTTTTACCATCAGCAAACTACTATGTATGAATTATTCACTTTTCTTTATGAATTAACTTTGCACCTTCAACGACCTTCTGTTTTAATCCTTCTTTGTATAAAATAATTTTATCTAGCACGCATTTGTCTGAAGCACCAATAATTTGAGCCGCCAAGATACCTGCATTTTTAGCGCCGTTAAGCGCAACGGTAGCTACAGGGACACCACCTGGCATTTGAAGGATAGACAAAACCGAATCCCAACCATCGATAGAATTGCTGCTTTTTACAGGAACACCAATTACAGGTAGGGGAGACATGGAGGCAACCATGCCCGGTAAATGTGCTGCACCACCAGCGCCAGCAATGATTACTTTATAGCCTTTTAAGTGGGCGTTTTTGCTGAAATCGTATAGTTTTTCGGGTGTACGGTGTGCAGAAACAATGTCTACATCAACCTCTATATCAAAACCTTTTAAAATATCAATGGCTTCTTGCATAACAGGAAGGTCACTTGTACTTCCCATCACTACGGCTACTTTACTCATAATTCTATTTTTCTAGTTACAACAAGAATTTTCTATGTTGGGTTGGAATACTGGTACAGGCAAAATCTGCTTATACGATAGGCCTAGCATAATTCATCACCCAAATTCAATTCATGTATTTTTCACAACAGTTGCTTTATTTACTTATCACTTTTATCGTTTCCTTTACTTTTTGAGCAATAACTCTTGCCAAGCCAAGATTTTTATTAACGATGGTCACATGACCCATTTTACGAAATGGACGGGTTTGTTTTTTACCATAAATATGTGGGGTTACGCCCTCGAGTTTTAGAATTTCTTCCATGTTTTCGTAAATAACATCGCCGGTATAACCTTCGGCACCTACTAAATTCACCATAATCCCAGCTACCTTACTTGCTGTACTGCCTAAAGGTAAATTTAAAATAGCTCTTATATGTTGTTCAAACTGATTGGTATAGCTTGCTTCAATACTGTAATGACCGCTATTGTGTGGCCTTGGTGCTACTTCGTTTACTAAAATTTGATCGTCTGTAGTTTGGAACATTTCTACCGCTAAAATACCAATATGCTTCATTTGTTCCGATACTTTTAAAGCGATCTCCGTGGCTTTTCTAGCCACGCTTTCTTCAATTCGTGCAGGACAAATTACGTATTCAACTTGGTTGGCTTCTGGGTGAAATTCCATTTCCACAACAGGATAGGTGACCACTTCACCTTTTAGGTTACGAACTACAATAACGGCAAGTTCGTTTTTAAACGGAATCATCGCCTCAGCAATGCATTCACCTTTGGGTAAATTTTCTAAATCTTGAAAATTACGCACTATTTTAACGCCTTGACCGTCATACCCAAACTGCGTTGCTTTCCAAACGAAGGGAAATTCAATACCACCATTGGTAATGCTGTCTTTTATTTCACTTAGATAGGCAAATCGTGAAAATTCGGCTGTAGGTATATCATGGTCTACATAAAATAACTTTTGCCTGGCCTTATTTTGTATGGTTTTTAAGGTGTCTACAGGAGGGTATACTTTTAAACCTTCATCTTCTAGTTTTTCTAGAGCATCAAGGTTTACGTTTTCTATTTCAATCGTTAAAACATCTACTTTTTTTCCGAATTGATACACATCATCAAAATTCATTAAATCACCAATAATGAACTCGTCACAAGCAATGTTGCACGGTGCATCTTTAGAGGATTCTAATACTTTGGTATGAATGTCAAATTTTCTGGTCTCGTAGAGTAACATTTTTCCTAGTTGCCCACCTCCTAATATTCCGAGTTTAAAGTCCGACGAAAAATAGCTTGTTGAATTTTGATTTGGCATATGATGAAATGAATTCTATGTTCTTTACAAAAATACACCGATTTCTTAAAACGACCTTACTTAGCGCAAAAAAGAGAAATCAAAATACTATATTTGTCGTTCTTAAAAAAATAAAGGTGATACAACTGCACGACAAACATTTTAAACCATTTTTAAGTCAGGAACAAATTCAGGCTGCTGTAAAAAAGGTGGCATTGAAAGTTGCTGCCGATTATAAAGAGGAAACTCCTATTTTTGTAGGTGTTTTGAATGGTTCTTTTATGTTTGTAGCTGATTTTTTAAAGCAATATCAGCATCCTTGTGAAGTTTCTTTTGTAAAATTAAGTTCATACAGTGGGTTGACCTCTACAGGTATTGTAGAAACACTGTTAGATGTTCCAGAAAATGTAAAAGGTAAAAGTGTTATTATTCTTGAAGATATTATAGATACCGGACGTACTTTAAAAGAGCTGGTGCATTTATTTTCAAATTCAAATGTCCGAGAGTTTAAAATTGCCACCCTATTCCATAAGCCAACGGTATATAATGGAGAATACAATATAGATTATGTAGGAATGGAAATTCCAGACAAATTTATTGTGGGTTACGGCCTAGATTATAAAGAGCTAGGTAGAAATTTAAATGAAGTTTACCAACTAAACCAAAATACTATGATTAATCTTGTGCTATTCGGAAAACCAGGTGCTGGCAAGGGCACACAGGCAGAATTTTTAAAATCAGAATATAATTTAAAGCATATTTCTACGGGTGATGTTTTTCGATACAATATCAAAAACGATACGGAATTGGGTAAGTTGGCGAAATCATATATGGATAAAGGTGATTTAGTACCGGACGAAGTGACCATTAAAATGCTTGAAGATGAGGTTGACAAAAATGCCGATGCTAATGGTTTTATTTTTGATGGTTTCCCGAGAACTACAGCTCAAGCCGAGGCACTAGATGCTTTTTTAGATTCAAAAGACATGAAAATAAATGCTACGATTGCGCTTGAAGCCAATGATGAGGTTTTAATTCAGCGTATTGTAGGCCGAGGAAAAGTAAGTGGTAGAGCAGATGATCAAGACGAAACTAAAATTCGAAATCGTTTTGAAGAATACAACGATAAAACGGCACCCTTAATAAGCTATTACCAAGGTAAAAACAAGTTTTATAGTGTTAACGGTATTGGCGACATAGCGGAGATTACTAAAAGAATTAAATCGGTTATTGATAAACTTTAAGCGGTACGGTTATCAAGTATACGCTTTGAGTAAAATCTCAGAACAGTGTAAACCAAATTAAATTTAAGAATCAATCCCGAATTCTCGGGCCTGAAAAAAGAAAAAGTCTAAGTTCTTGAAACTGGCGCTAAAAAGCTCAAGGATAAATTTAAGGCTTATCATACAACACATTTAAAACACCATGACAGAAGGCAATTTTGTAGATTATGTAAAAGTTAATTTAACATCGGGAAACGGTGGTAAAGGCTCTGTTCATTTACATCGTGAAAAATTTATAACGAAAGGTGGTCCTGATGGGGGCGATGGCGGTCGTGGAGGCCATGTGATTATTCGTGGGAATAAAGATTTATGGACCTTGCTAAGCTTTAAATTTAGCCGAAGTTTTAGAGCTGGTCATGGAGAACATGGGGCAAAGAGTAGAAGTACAGGAGCCGATGGAGAAGATGTTTATTTAGACGTACCACTAGGTACCGTAATTAAAGATGCCGAAACCGAGGAGGTTATCATGGAGATAACAGATGAAGGTGAAGAAAAAATAATTCTTCCCGGAGGTTTAGGTGGTCGCGGTAATTGGCACTTTAGAACAGCCACAAACCAAACACCAAGATACGCTCAGCCAGGAATTCCGGGGCAGGAGTTGGCCATCATTATGGAATTAAAATTGTTAGCTGATGTAGGTTTAGTAGGTTTTCCGAACGCGGGAAAGTCGACCTTACTTTCTGTTTTAACCACGGCAAAACCTAAGATTGCGGATTATGAATTTACTACCTTGAAACCAAATTTGGGGATTGTAAAATACCGTGAATTTCAAAGTTTTGTGATGGCAGATATTCCTGGAATTATTGAAGGTGCTGCCGAAGGTAAAGGTTTAGGGTATTACTTTTTAAGACATATTGAGCGTAACTCTACGCTATTATTTTTAATTCCAGCAGATAGTAAAGATATTAAAAAAGAGTACGAAATTCTTTTGGATGAATTACGTAGGTATAATCCGGAAATGCTAGATAAAGCACGTTTGGTAGTCATTTCTAAGAGCGATATGCTCGATGAAGAGTTGAAAGCTGAAATGAAAACAGAATTAGAGTCTCAACTTACTGGCGTATCCTTTATGTTTATTTCCTCTGTAGCACAAATGGGCCTAACGGAACTTAAAGATACACTTTGGAAAATGTTAAACGACTAAAGCTCGTTAAGTACTTTTACTTCACGTGAAAGCCGCACTCAAAACTAGTAGTTTTACGACTCACCGTTAGTGGCCAACTGTTTCTTGTGCGATTATTGTATTTGAAAATCGTATGACTTATCTTTAATGATCTTACGTCCTAATAATTTTTTTTCCATGAAACAGCTCGTTTATTTTTTAATGGTTTTTTCTTTCATCTCATGTACAACTGTCCGTGTGAATTATGATTATGATAAAAAGGCAGACTTTGCAAGCTATACTACTTATAGCTATTTGCCAGAGATGCAAACAGGCTTAAGTGATTTAGACACGCAGCGACTATTGGTGCTGGTAGATTCTACAATGCTGGCCAAAGGTATATTATACTCGGAAGAACCCGATTTTTATATCAATATTCAAAGTGCTTCCTATAGCGCCACACAGAATAACAATGTAGGTGTTGGTCTTGGTGGTGCTGGTCGAAATGTAGGCGGTGGTATTTCTATAGGTATTCCCGTAGGACAACCAAAACTAGAGCGTGAAATAAAGTTCGATTTTGTGGACAGCCAAAAAGATGTCTTGTTTTGGCAGGCCGTTGGTGCAAGTCCTTTTAAAGAAAACGTATCTCCTCGGGTGCGCGAAGAAAATTTAAGAGCAATTACGAATAAAGTTTTTGCAAAGTATCCTCCAGAAATAAAATAGTCCTAACATTATAGTAGTAGTACAGGAGCTACTGCACTTCATTGCCATTATTCTTGATGCGCTTTTCGTGTTTTGTTAAAATTACTGTTGACATCATCGTGTTTGCTCGTTCTAGTAGCAGGGATTCTAATGATATAATGGCAGAGTTGATAACATAAATCTGACTGTGAAACCGTTAAACCCATAATAGTCTTGTACGGTATTACCTCTTTAAAAGAGGATAGCTTAAGCCTTGGCCAGCGCTATGAATTGCCATACAGTAAATTTTGAGGCTCAAACCGATACCATTTTAAAAGCCTGACAGGATTTAGAATTTTGAGAAACCCCTCTTATTATTTTAAAATTTAAGGGTTCCCAAAATTGTACGAAAGCGAGTATTGAAGATTGCTCACTATTAAAATAGGATGAAAAGCATCTTTAGCCTACCGTTCACTAGGTCGAATTTACCGTTCGCCATATTTGTGACTAAAAGGAACCGAATACCTAGTAGTTTTATGTGCTGGTAAGCAATAATCTTTAAAATTTAAAACCATGATATCTTTAGCCAAAATTATAATAGAACTTATTTTAAGTCTTATCTTGCTTTAAAAGACAGTAAGCCAAACAACAACTTGCAATATCTCTAGTAATTAAACAGCATTGATGCAACGATTTATTTCTAAAAATTTATTTTGGATTCTACAGTTTTTGGGTTGGGGAGCATTTTCTTTGTTTTTGGCAACTGTTGCTAATTTAAGTGAAAATTGGAAGGGCATTTTGGTAATCACCATAGGGAATATGGTCGTATTTATTATAATGACTTCTTTATTGCGTTGGGTTTTAAATAAAGTTGCTCCATTAGAAAATTTTAAACCAATAATGTTGGTTAAAATAGTTGTTGCCGTCTTTATTGCAGCTCTATTAATTCCCACGGTTACCTATTATGCGGGTTATGGTGTTGGAAAATTTGCCAAACTTGTTTTTGTAGATAGTAAAGAAATTTTCAACAAACCACCTACCGAGCCAAATGCCTTTGGTAAGTATATTATTTACTCGATTATTTTAGGGGGTTGGACAGTTTTCTTTTACATCATAAAACTCATTCGAAATTCTAACAACGAAAGAATACGGCGTTTACGTTTAAAAGATCAGGTAAAACAAGCGCAACTAAATACCTTAAAAGGCCATATTAATCCACAATTTATTTTTACGGCATTAACGAACATCAAGGGCTTAATGTTAGAAGACGTAAAACAAGCGCGAAACATGTTGACTACCCTATCTGAATTGCTTCGATACTCATTAACTAAAACCGATATTAATACCGTTATTTTAGAGGATGAAATAGTCATTAGTAAAAACTATATGGACTTATTAATGATTGATAACAAGAAAAAATTGCACACGAATTACGATGTAGCTCCCGAGACATTATCTTTACAAGTACCACCTTTACTCTTGCCTAATATGATCGAATTGGCGACAAGATATGGTGTGCTTGGCACTAAGAATGAAGATACGATTCGCTTGAAAAGTGAAGTAAAAAACCAGAGGCTAAAAATAAGTATTTTACACACAGGTACCATGACCTTGACTAAGCCTCGTCAAGTATTAGAAAACACCCTAAAACAGCGGCTAAAATTATTGTATGGTAATGAAGCTAGTTTTATGTCGAATCACGAAATAGACAGCCATACCTTATGGGTGGTTTTGCCTATAAAGGCAATCGCAAAACCTCAGGCTTAGATGGACTTAAAAAATAAGTATTCTGAATTACTTTTTTGGGTGCTACAGCTCGTGGGTTGGAGCATGTTGAGTTCTGTGATGTTCATTATTCCGGAACTTTCAAATACCTATAAAGTCTATTCTTTTTTTACGGGAACTGCAGTAGCTATTCTGGTAACAAGTGGGTACCGTTATTACTTGAAACAGCATATAGATTTTAATAGTTTCAACGAAAAAAATCTAGGTAAAATATTTTTTAGTTTTATAGCATGCGTAGCAGCGTACTATTTGCTATTTACATTCACCGATTATTTTTATGAACTAATTTGGCAAAAAACACCTCTAGAAAAACAATGGTTTCATGAAAATTCGTCTTTTTTATATAGCCTTGTGAGTACTTCTATTATCCTACTGGGGTGGACTATTATTTACTTGGGTATCAAATTTATTATAGGTATAAATAAAAACAAATTAGAGAATTTAGAGCTACAATCTACCTTAAAAGAAGCACAGTTAAATACCTTGAAAGGGCAAGTGAATCCCCATTTTATGTTCAATAGCCTGAATAATATTAGAGGTTTAATGCTAGAAGATGTAGAAAAATCACGAGAAATGATTACCAAACTATCAGAAATGTTGCAGTATGCCTTATCTAAAAATACAGTGGATGCAATTGCACTGAGTGAAGAGCTAGAAATGGTGGATAACTATATTGCCCTAGCTAAAATACAGATGGAAGACCGTTTAGACTATCAAAAGAATATAGATCCGAATAGCTTATCCCTGCAAATTCCACCTATGATTATTCAATTATTAGTGGAGAATGCCGCTAAACACGGAATTGCCAATCTAAAAAATGGAGGTGTTATTGGTTTAACAACTAGCCTAACCCATGAATATTTGATTATTGAAGTTCGGAATACAGGTAAGTTGACGATGAGTGAAAATTCTACTAAATTGGGTCTAAAAAATATTCAGCAACGCTTACGTCTGCTCTATGGCGCTAAAGCTGAATTTTCTTTGAATGAAATTGAAGATCAGGTGGTCGCCATTATTAAAATACCAAGCCTATGAAAACTATAAAAACAGTTATTGTTGAAGATTCTCGTTTAGCACGTAATGAGATTAAAGAGCTTTTAAAACAGCACCCAGATGTAGAGTTGGTAGGTGAAGCCGAAAATGTTGACAATGGTTTTGAATTGATTAATGCCACAAAACCCGATTTGTTGCTGTTAGACATTAATATGCCCGAAAAAGATGGTTTTGAGTTGTTAGAAATGTTAGATGAGGTGCCCATTACTGTTTTTACGACTGCTTTTGATGAATACGCGATTAAATCTTTTGAATATAATGCCCTCGATTACTTATTAAAACCTATAAATGATAAACGTTTTGGCCAGGCTATTGAGAAGGTTAAAATTAAATTAGACGGTACCACGGGATCAAGCGCAACATCATCCATAGAAAAATTAACAAATAGCAGTCAGATTTTCATAAAAGACGGTGAAAAGTGTTGGTTGGTAAAAATCGGTGACATTTTACTTTTTGAGATCGTCGGAAACTATTCTAGAGTGTATTTTCAAGATCAAAAACCTATGTTGTATAAGTCTTTAAATCAAGTTGAAGAAAAACTGCCGGAGCAAAACTTTTTTAGGGTGAATAGGCAGCAAATCATCAACATGGATCATATAAAAAATGTAGTTCCTTGGTTCAATGGAAAATTAAAATTAGTCATGAATAATGGCGAAGAAGTAGAGGTGTCACGCAGACAATCCTATATTTTTAAAGATAAAATGAGTTTGTAAGCTACCTTAATAGCTATAAAAACCGACTATTGGTTTACTGCATTTTGCCCAATGGCCCAGTACCATGAGGATGATTTAAGCACAAGCAGCTAGGCTTTAACGAGTATCTTAATATCGATAAGACTTAGAAAGTTGTTGCCAATTGATGCATTTCTAGTGCGAAAAAACAAGCTCACAATCAGGTAGTATTACTAAAATTATTCGGCAGAAATGTTCACCCGAACCCCTTCACTATGACTGCTAAACTCAGGAGCATACATGCTTTGAATAGTGGTAATTCCGTTGCTAAATTCTCCTGCATTATTTACCCGTACATCGTATTCAAAAACATAGACGCCTTTGGGGAGATCATCAAAAAAGAAATTGGTACTGGCGTCTTTTGTGCTTTCATAGTAGCCTAAACCATCTTGCCATTTGTAGCGAGACAATACATTGATGGGCTCAAAACCAGCAGCGCGCATATCTTTCATGTGAATAAACTCCATATCACGATCAGCCCGCAATTCAATTCGTATTCGAACTAAATCGCCAAGATTGAGTTTTGTTTGAGAGCTTATTTCGCTGAGCTGTTCTCCTGTGGCGGTATTTTTTTTAAGAAATAACTTCTTTTTTAGTTGTAAGGGTGTTTCCGACGAGGTGATTTTATCTAAGTCCTCAAAATATTGCCAGTGTAAAGCGCCCCAAGCAATGCCATTTCCTTTTTTACTCATTTCAATTTCGCCCATTTTAGGCTTTATTTCATCTTTATTCCAAGAGGTTTTGTAATAGCCAGTGCCTGCTTCTATTTTTACATTTTCTAGTTTGGAGGCATTTAATTTTTCTCCACCTATTAAAACTTCAACGGCATCAGTAACCGACAACCAATCGCTACCTTGTAATAGAAGCGCATAGACAGCTTCAGTAGTAGCTTTTGTGGTTTTCCACTGGTTAGTTTGCTTATTTTTCAACAACCATATTTTTAAATTATCAATTGTAGCCAGATCATTTTGAATTTCAGAAAAGGCTTCAATCAATAAACTTTGCGTTTCTATAGGTGCTTGATACCAATACCAAGAGTTGGTATTTTCTTTCCAGTACATGCCTAAGGCTTCGCTGGTAATACTGTTTTCATCTAAAGATTTGATAATAGCATTGGCAGTTGTGGTGTCATCCATGCGATGCAATACCAAGGAAAGCATCCCTTGGGTATATAAATCTCTATTTTTCCAGTATTGCTGAGCCTGTCCTTGATAATAAGCCGTAATTTCAGCGACTTTTTTAGACGGTTTAAGGTCTTTAAAAAAGCTTCGCATATATAAATAATGGACTTGCATGGTACTCAAATGATCGTTATTCAGGTTGGTCGTACGCTTTTTCATATACTCATATTCAGCAATAAATTCAGCGTCTAAATACGAAATAGCGTTTTCAATCATTTGACTTTGAGCTTTTTCAGCCACCGAGCTTGGATCGAGTAGCTTAGAAGTCAATTTATCTAAATGCCCCAAACCAGTAACAATATGTTGTGTGATATACCGATTTTCTTTACCGCCAGCAAACCAAGCCCAAGCCCCGGAGGAGAGTTGATTTTGCTCTAATTTTTTTATGGCCGTTGCTTGTTCTGCTTTCATTTTATTCATGTTAAAAAGCAGTGCTATACGTTTTTTCTGTTCCGTTTCTGATTGTGCATCACGCAACCAAGGTGTTTCTTGAATTAAAATCGATTTTAATTCTTCGTTCTTTTCAAGATTGCTTAGCATAGCGTCGGTAGTAGCCCATTGATTAAAGACTTCTTGGATTCTAGGATTGCTATTCGCAACATAGCTAGCCAAACTATTGGCATAATACCGGGCAAAGGTTTGCTCATTGCATTCGTACGGGTATTCCATTAAGTAGGGTAGTGCTTGTACCGCATACCATGCCGGATTGGAGGTTATTTCTAAGGTCAACTTATGGAGGCTGAGCGAAGTCTGGTTATTGGGCTCAGTCGACATATTTCTCAACTTATCTAAGCTAAAGGTTTTGGTTTGATTGCTACGCACCCACATAGGTAAAGACGCTGTCACCAACATTCTGTTGGTTAAAACAGGCAAAACATTTTGTTCTCCATCACTAAAATCGCCTGCTCTGGCTACTATTTTATACTGTACCGCCTGCAAACCTTCCGGAATACTAAGGGTCCAAGAAACTTGCGTATTGCCAGTAGCATCCACGGTAAATTCTTTTTGCTCACTTCCTGAAATTAAGCCGTTAATTTCTTTATTGGTAAGGGCGTCTGTCAGTACTAATTTGGCAGCTCCATTTAAAATTTTGTCGGTGAGGTTAGCAATTTTAGAACGAATAACGATCTGGTCGCCTTCTCTTAGAAAACGAGGTGCATTTGGTATTACCATCAACTCTTTCTGGGTCACCGTTTGCAAGGTTCGGGTAGCACTTTCCAGGTCTTTGGTATGTGCTACCAACTGCAACTTCCATTTGGTCAAGGCCTCTGGTGTGGTGAAATTAAACGAGACATTTCCAGCTGTGTCAGTTTGTAATTGCGGAAAGAAAAAAGCGGTTTCTTGCAGGTTTTTTCGGATTTTGATATCGTCGAAATCGGTTTTAGACGTGATTTTGATGGAGTCATTTTCTAAAGGAATAATTTCTTGTCTATTTTCAGGAGCTGGAGCACCAGAGAAATCGACGTCAGTTATTTCCATATCAACGTTATCTTCTACAACCATTGAGGACATTTCATAAACCATATTTTTTGCCGTACTGCGTGTGCGGCCATAGGCATAGTAAGAATTCCCAAACTGCAATCCAAACCAATCAAAAGCATCATAGTATTGTGGTTTGTAATCATAGCCATTGCCGAAATTCCAGTACGTATTAAAGGTATCGATACCGTAACTGTGGTTAGCATTACTCCGGCGGTTTGAATAATAATAGGGCTGGTATAAGGGATGAAAACTATAATTATGTGGTTTAAAAGCGTCTAAAGAAGCGTCATACATACTCGCTAAAAGTTCAGCCGCAACCTGATCTCCTTGTGTACCTTTTATTTTAAACGACCAGGTTTCATCGGTGCCTGGTTGTAACTTATCACGAAAAGTTAGGGTTTCAATTTCTAAGGCTGTCGGGGCATAGGGTACAGGAACCACTATAGAATTAGATTGAAAATAATTAAAAGCGGAGAAACTATAGTTTACCGCAAACCCGCCTAAATCGTCCTTATGTACAGGCATTGTCAGTGTTTCCGAATTACGCGATAGTTTCACAATTTTAGTCTCGATGATTTTCCTATCTTTTTCAATAGAAACAGTTACCACAAGGTCTTTCGCAGCAGTGCTTAATTTTAATTTAACCTTATCACCAATGGCATAACTTGTTTTATCGGTAGTGATGGTAAATAATTCATTATCCGCAGGATATTCATCAGTGTCACTAAACAACTTAGTTTGTACCTTTTCTTCGACAATTTGACCAAATGTATCTTTGGTTTCAAGTTCGATACTATATTTGCCAGACCGCCATTTGTTAAGCTGAGGTAGATTTACTTCTTGTGATTTTTCGGTATCAAAAGTTGTTTCCCATACTAATTTTTCCTTTTCCCATTGATGACTATCTTGTTCATTTTTATAAGCATCATGTGGAAATAAGGTCTTAAACTTTTTTTGGCCAAAATTATCATAATCGGGCGCAGCCCAAGGTCTAGGCCTAAGAACATCATCTGGAGCTTTTAATTTATAAACTTTAAGCGTGCCTTTGGTACCCACAAATTGTCCGTTTAAGTTATAGCTGCCAATGTGCAACTTTTGTTGCTCAGGATTATTTTTATCGATGCTGCTTGCCACTTGAATGCTGGCAGTTAAGGCATGATATCCTACATTTACTCGAGTAGAAGCACTATGGGTTTCTCCATTCACATCGGTGATATCGGCTGTAACATCATAGCTAAACGTAGGTAAATTACGCGCTGAGGTGCTGGTGTCAGCTAGTGCTTTAAAATCTATTTTAAATTCCCCAGAACCATCTGTTGTTGTTGCTCCAAAAGTAATTTCTTGTGGCGCTGAATTAAAATAAGGGCGATACCAATAATACCACCTAGGATAATTCACTACCCGTTTTACGCGATAGCTTACTTTAGCATCGCTAATAGTGCTGCCAGCAAAGGCCAGCGCTTTACCTTTTACAGTGATTACATCATTTACCTTGTAGGTTTCTGTTATCGGTAGCAACCTAGCTTCGAATTTTGGCCTTTTGTATTCTTCTACAGAAAAACTACTGTATCCGCTGATGTTCACTTCAGTGGAGTTGACGCGCAAGCTATAATTACCCGTAAGGCCGGTATTTGGAAGCATAAATTCACTAGCAAAAGAACCAAAGGCGTTGGTTTTTAATGTTTGTTGTGCAACTTCTTGACTATTTGTATCAAAGAGCGATACAATCACTGTTGTATTTGGTGAAATAGTTTGGGTGTCTGCAGTTCTAGTTACGGCAATGCCCTTAAAATAAAGCGCTTGACCAGGCCTGTAGATACTGCGATCGGTAAATAAAAAACAAGCATAGCTGATCTCTTCTGAGGGATTACCGGAATAATCTCTATTAATATAATAGGTGCCGAAAAGAGTAGTTTCTTTTACATAGCTAACTTTCGCTTTTATCTCGGTCCAATTGTCTAAAGATTTTGAGATGTGTATTTGGCCCTTAGCGTCGGCAGTGAAAGTTTTAGACAAGAATTTTTTATCGTAATTAAGCCTGTAGTTTAATTGTATCGACGCGTTGGCTATAGGTTTTCCATTAGTTCTATCAATAACTTGAAACGTGTGAACCCTGTCGTTTTGTGATTCAACAAGCGCCATATTTGTGACTTGTAAACCGCTGTAGGCAAAAGAATCTGTAGCATCATCATGGCTGGTAGCGACCAAAATATAATAGCCGTTTTCTAATTCAGGGACTATAACTTCGCTACTATGGTTTTGATAATCGCCCTCATTTTTTAAAGTGGAACTCCAATTTTTATAGGGTTTTAGCGATTTTATAAATGCTTTTTTTTCATCCTTATCATAAAGGTCATCTAATTTTTCTAGTTGTTCAAGACTACTTTTGTATGCCGTAAGGGTTACAAGGTCTATGTTTTTATGTTGAACGAGCAGCTTTGAAACTTTATGGATAGGAATATGGGTTTCATTGGTAATTCTTAGCGCTTTACTTAAAATAGAAGCTCTTAAGCTTTTGCTTTTTTCCGCGCCAAGGCTTTCAGGGAATTTTGCAATAATAGTTTCGGATAATTCCAAGGCTTCTTTAAGTTTCCAACGGGATTCTTCTTTATGCATTGGCTGATATTGCATACCCCATTGTTGGTATTGTGACGCAATTTCATGTTGGTAAAGGCCCCAATGGGCATTTGTTTTGACCTGCTCCGCCGAATTTTTTAAAACAGATATATACTGCAGTTCTTTGTCTTCAAAAGTGGTATTTTCTTTCATAAATTGTAAACGTTCAAGATCTATGGCCGTATAGGCATCTAAAGAAGTATTTTTTGTATGAAATTTTAATAACTCTTGATAAATCAATAATGCTTTCGCCTGTAAGGAAGTTTCGTCTGTTGTTTTAATTTGCTTTTGGATAAATTGATACCCTTCACATAATAGATCAATGCTATCTATTTCAAATTTAGCTGCGGGTCTTGTGATGTTATTTTCGCTTGTTTTATAAAAACTCAAGGCTGCGTGCGCCAATACATCGTACAACGTAGGCCGAAAGGTTTCGGACCCTTTTTGTTGGTGCAATATCACATCAAATTCAGATACTTTTATTTTTTGTAAGGCAGCACTTTGTTGTAGAGAAGCATCAAAATGTATCCTTATTTCATTAAAAAGTGTGGTTAAATCCCAAGTTCTAAAATCAGTAGTATCTACTTTCTCAGCAGTTTCTGTACGATTATAAAATTGATATCTATTTTGTTGAAAGTACTGCCAATATAAATTGGCTAAATAGCTTTCTAATATATTTTTTGTCGGTAATTCTGCTTTCTCAATTTCTAATTTAAAATCGTTTATGATGCTTAGTTGTGCCTCCTCTTCAAGTGTCAAGGCGTATTTTGATGAATAAATAAGTGACTTTACGAGCTGTGGCGTATTTTTTTCTTTTCTAGCCTTTTCTGAAATCACACCAACTACTTTTAGTGCTGATTTCGGCAGGTTTTCAGTGTCAAATTGTGCCACTTTTTTCCATAAGGCAGCGTAGGCATCTGAATTTTCTTGACTAGTCACCAGCTGAGAACATATAAGTATGGCAATAAGAAGCGATGCTTTTTTCATAAAGAATTCATTTAAATTTTAAAGCAAATATGAATCATAACAAATGTACCTACAAGTTATAATGCGTAAAACCCTGATTTCGGTGAGGGAAGGTATTTTAGATGCTTAAAAAGTAAGCAGTGTTCAGTAACAGTTTGCAGTAGTTTTTTTATTTTACTTATTACTTATTACTTATTACTTATTACTTATCACTGAACACAATTTTTATAAAGTTTTTAAAAGTCCACCATCAATCGGAATAGAAGTTCCTGTAATATAAGCGGCATTATCCGAAGCTAAAAAAGCCACTAAATACCCATATTCTTCTGGTTTTCCGATACGTTTTAAGGCTACTTTTTCTTCCATTTCATGCCGTACTTCTGCTTCTGGAATCGCAAGTTGCTTTGCTTTGTTTGCATTCAATTGTGCAATTCTGTTCGTGTCAAAAAAGCCGGTTAAAACACTATTTACGGTAATCTGATGGGGGCCAACATCACCAGCCAAAGATTTTCCCCAAGTAACTACAGCGGCTCTTATTGTATTAGATAGCGCTAGATAGGATAAAGGTTCTTTCACAGAAACAGAAGCTACATTAATGATACGCCCCCATTTTTTTTTGATCATGGTTTCAAGTGCCAATTCAGTAGTAAAAACGGTATTTTTAAACAATAAATCGAATGCCGCTTGGTAGTCCTCAGTATGTTTCTCTAAAGTATTCCCAGCGGCAGGTCCTTGGGTATTATTCACTAAAATATCAATAGAATTCGTCTTGAAAAAACTAGAAATTTTAATTTTATAATCGTCAAAATTTGTGTAATCCACAAGGATGTATTGGTGCTCTTGTTCGTCACTGGCAGGAAGTCTTTCCAATAGTTTTTTTAATTTATCTTCAGACCTAGATACCAAAGTAACACTAGCGCCACATGCGGCAAGTTGAATAGCAATGGCTTTTCCGATGCCATCGCTACTGCCACCGACTAAGGCTTTTTTACCTTTTAAAGAAATGTTCATTTTTTAAAAATTATTTAATATTTTTTTTAAACTCCCCTATCTCTTCAGAGAGGGGAGCTTTTATTTATATTCTTCCCTAGTAGGGCTAAATACATCCATTAATTTACAAGGGGTAAGTGCCTTTCCGCTATGGGGCACAAAAGAACCAATAACAACTAAATCACCAGGCTCATAAACTTTAGTTACTCCATTTAAAGTAAATTCGAACTTTCCTTCTAAAACCTGCATGACTTGTTCATTGATGTGCGAATGTTCTGGTACTACGGCATCTTTTTCTACCTCCCAAAAGGCTAGGCTCATATTTTTCGTGTGAACGAGTTTGCCGTGGTACCCAGGCATAATTTCTTTTGCAACTATTTCAGATAACTTTAAATTCATTTTAAATATTTTCATCTAAGGTAAAAATAAAGAATGAAATAGGTTTCAATTTGAATACGACTTTTCTATTGTTATCTTTGCCGTATAATTTACGTTACATGAACATACATTTTATTGCCATTGGTGGAAGTGCTATGCACAATCTTGCCTTAGCATTAAACCATAAAGGGGATACCATCACAGGGAGCGATGATGTTATTTTTGAGCCTTCCAAAACTCGCTTAGCAGAAAAAAAATTATTACCGGAGGAATTCGGGTGGTTTCCTGAAAAAATCACCAATGCTGTAGACATTGTTATTTTAGGAATGCACGCTAAAGGAGATAATCCAGAATTACTAAAATCGCAAGAATTAGGATTGCCAATCTATTCCTATCCAGAGTTTCTTTACGAGCAATCGAAAAATAAAACAAGGGTAGTGATTGGAGGGAGCCATGGGAAAACCACAATTACCTCGATGATTTTACATGTTTTGAAATATCATGGTCGTGAGGTTGACTATATGGTGGGGGCAAAATTAGAGGGCTTTGAACGTATGGTACATGTAACTGAAGAGAACGATTTTATAGTCTTAGAAGGGGATGAATATTTGTCCTCTCCTATAGATAGAAGACCAAAATTTCACCTTTACAAACCTAATATTGCCTTATTAAGTGGCATTGCTTGGGATCATATCAACGTATTTCCAAGCTTTGAAAATTACGTTGAACAGTTTCAAATTTTTGTGGATAGTATTGTTAAAGGCGGCAGCATTACCTATAACCAAGATGATGAAAATGTATGTAAGGTGGTAGAGGCTTCAGAAAATGCCATTAGAAAATTAGCCTATACAGTTCCTCAGTACAGTGTTGAAAACGGAGAAACCTTATTAGAAACTCCAGAAGGTTTAATGCCTATTGAAGTTTTTGGAGCTCATAATTTAAGTAATCTTTCGGGTGCAAAATGGATTTGCCAAAACATGGGGGTCGATGAGGATGATTTTTATGAAGCGATTGCCACCTTTAAAGGAGCGTCAAAACGCTTAGAGAAAATTGCCGAAAGTGCCACTAGTGTTGTCTTTAAAGATTTTGCACACTCGCCTAGTAAAGTGGCGGCTACTACAAAAGCAGTAAAAGAACAATATCCTGACCGCAAACTAATGGCCTTACTAGAATTGCACACCTACAGCAGCTTTAATCCTGAATTTCTAAAACTATATACCGGTGCTTTAAATGCTGCCGATATGCCCATTGTTTTCTATTTGCCCGAATCTGTCGCCATAAAAAAATTAGCACCCGTTTCCGAGGCACAAATTAGAACAGCTTTTCAGCGTGAAGATTTAAATATTTTTACTACTTCAGACGAATTGCAAAAGTTTGTAAACAGCCAAAGCTTAGACCATACCGTACTTTTGTTAATGAGTTCTGGCAATTATGGAGGCTTAGACTTAAAGGCATTAAAAGAACGAATAGAGGGTAGCTGATCATTTCCGAATAAATGATCCTGATAAAAAAATTGTTTTCTATCTTTAACCAATGCAAGAAAACCAAAATTCGTTTTCCATTAAAAATTGGTCAGACGATGATAAGCCTAGAGAAAAGCTAATGCTCAAAGGTAGATCAGTGTTGTCTGATGCAGAGTTAATTGCCATTTTAATTGGTTCGGGTAACAGAAATGAAAGTGCTGTGGAACTATCCAAAAGAATATTGGCATCTGTTGATCATAACATCAACAAATTAGGTACTTTATCCGTTCAAAAACTAATGCAGTTTAACGGTATTGGAGAAGCAAAAGCAGTGTCTATTGCAGCAGCTTTAGAAATTGGCAGGCGGCGAAGAGGAGAAAATGTCAAAAAAATTACAAAAATTACGAGTAGTAAAAGTGTTTTTGAACTTTTACACCCTTTTTTGGGGGATTTACCGCATGAAGAGTTCTGGATTGTTTATTTGAATAATTCTAATAAGGTATTGCAAAGCATTCAGCAAAGCAAAGGGTCTATTACAGGTACTTTGGTAGACGTTAGGTTAATTATGAAAGAAGCTTTAGAACTAGGTGCTGTAGCGATGATTCTGGCACATAATCATCCTTCAGGAACACTGAAACCAAGTGAGGCAGACAAACAGATTACTGAAAAAATTAAAAATGCCGCCACCGGATTAGATATTAAAGTTTTAGACCACTTAATTATTACACAAACTGAATATTTTAGTTTTGCAGATGACAATATACTTTAGGCAACCTAACTCCGCCATGTTCAACTTAGAATATTAAAAATATGCTTTTAATTTATACGCATAAAATAACGCCTAGATTTAGTTTCGTAATGAAACAAATTTTTCAGCGTATTTTGGGTATTGAAATTTTATTTACAGCAAAAGTAGAAGACTTTATAAAGCATTCTGGTGCTAAAATCACCTACACGAAGCTTCCGTTACAAAACGAATTTTTTATCAGAAGTAACGATTTGTTGTTTGAACAAGGGATCAATGATTTGCAGATTAAAGTAGGCAATTGGGAAGGAGTTCCCTGTTTTTTTAATGCGGGAGAACGCAGTAGTATTCCTTTTGATATTTTTTCAGCAAGTTTTTATTTGTTAAGTAGGTACGAAGAATATTTACCACATGTAAAAGATAGCCATGGAAGATTCCCGCCTACCGAAAGCATAGCCTATAAAAATAAATTCTTAGAATTGCCGGTAGTTGATATATGGGCTTTAAAAGTACTTAAAAAATTAAAAGAGCGTTTTCCCGATCTACAGTCCAATCAAAAAAAGTATACTTACACCTCAATTTTGGATGTCACCGCTTCACATTGTTATGCTCATAGAGGTTTGGCTCGTGGTATTGCAGGTTTATTTTTAGATTTTACAGCTTTAAAATTTAAACGGGTCGCAGAAAGAATAAATGTTTGGTTTCACCCTCATAAAGATCCGTATAACAACTACGATTGGTTTATTGCTTCTCATAAAAAATACGATATCACCTGCTTGTACTTTTTTCAATTTGCCGCTTATTCAACCTTCGATAAAAACGTATCTACCCATAACCATAAATTTATATACCTTATCAAATCTATATCTGACTACAGCAAGGTGTCATTAAGCGCTTCGTACAGTTCATTTGGGAATGTAAGTTTGCTAAAAAAAGAAAAAAAAGCACTTTCTAATGTAATCAATAGGCCGGTAAATTCATCTCGGTTGAGATACAATAGAGTTGATATCCCCTTGACTTATAGAGATTTGGTAGATGCAGAATTTACGGATGATTATACCATGGGGTATACGCACGAATTAGGTTTTCGTGCCAGTACAGCGCATCCTTTCTATTTTTATGACATTAATTTAGAAGTGCAACAGCCTATTAAAATCCATCCTTTTGCGGCTCATGATTATTCATTTTTGAAAATGAAGGATAGTGAGGAAATACATTCGAAACTAGCATCACTCTACGGGCAAGTTCATCAAGTTAAGGGTAATTTTACCACTGTTTTTTCGAACGAATTGTTTGGAGAGCCGAACACCGTTTCATGGAAAAAGATATACGAACATATTTTAAAAAATTACAATGTTTAATACTAAAGTCACTGATGTTTTTTTTGATTTAGATCATACGCTATGGGATTTTGAAAAAAATTCAGCCTTAACCTTTGAAAAAATTTTAGTAGCGAATGAGGTAAAGGTTGAATTATCAGATTTCCTAAAGGTTTATGTGCCTAATAATTTAATTTTTTGGAAACTGTTTAGAGATGAAAAAATCAGTAAATCAGATTTGCGATACCAACGCTTAAAATTAACTTTTGATACCTTAAAAATGAAGGTGTCTGATGCCACCATCCATCGTTTGGCAGAAGAGTATATTGAAAATTTAACGAATTACAACCATCTTTTCCCCAACACCATTGAAGTTTTAAATTATTTAAAACCCAAATACAAGATGCACATTATCACCAATGGGTTTCAAGAGGTCCAAGATAAAAAAATGAAAAATGCAGGGATCTTCGATTACTTTAGCATTATCATGAATGCAGAAATGGCAGGTGTTAAAAAACCAAATCCTATTATTTTTAAATTGGCACTTGAAAAGGCAAATGTGCTACCCGAAAAAGCCCTGATGATAGGCGATAGTTTAGAAGCCGATATTTTAGGGGCGCAAGCAATCGGTATTCATACGCTACATTTTAATGCACATCAGGAAGAAAAACACGATTTATCTATCATGATTAGTGACTTAAATGAAATAAAATCATACTTATAGAGTTATGCTATTAGAACACTGTAACCTTTGGCGAACCTTAATTTTCGCCTTAATGACTTTAAATGAAAAAGATAAACCCTCTTATATTTTCGTATAGTCTCTTTTTTCTTTTCTTATTTTCTTGTTCTGAACCACAAGATTTTAACCAAGCGAAAGACTTAGAAGTTATTCCAGATTTGTCGGGATCCATAGTTTATGTGGAGACCACAGAGGCGATTATTAATAGTATTTCACCGGTTGCAATTACTCAAAATATTAATTTCGATGCCTTTACCTCCAGTATATTTTCAGATAAGGTAATTTCAGGATCCGTCAAATTTCAATTAGAAAATACGACGAGTAAAAATATGCAGGTGCAAATTGATTTTCTTGATGCCTCAGGCGTCCCTTTAGATTCTTTTCAAGTAACGGCCTTAGCGGCACCGCCAGAAACTGCAAGTGAATTAGAAGTCGCTTACGGCCCACCTTCTGGAAGAAACATAGCGATTATAAGGAATACATCGAGCATACAGTTAACCATTGTCAACAACAGCGACAATACAAGTGTTTCTTCACTTTCTAACCCTAAATTAATTTTTAAGTCTAGCGCAAGCTTTAAGTTAAGATTATTAGAATGAAGCAAACATTGAGGCTTACCATCCTTTTTATTCTATTCGGTGTAACTTGTGTAGGTCAAAACAAGCAGTTGCTTTATGATTTTAATGAGGTACCACAATCCTTGATGTTGAATCCTGGAATGGCTACTTCTTTTAAATGGTATTCAGGTGTTCCTTTAATTTCGGGCATTAGTTTTCAAGCAGGCAGTAGTGGAATCAGTTCAAATGACTTGTTTGCCGTTGATGGTGTAGATTTTAATACTAAATTTAGAGAAAAGGTTATTAATGGCATGAGTTTTAAGGATGAGCTTAGTGGCACCTATCAAATAGACCTTATCAATATAGGCTTTAGAAGCCGTAAAAATGACGATATATTCTATTCTTTTGGGGCTTATAATGAAGGAGATGCCATAGGTTATTATTTTAAGGATTATGCGCAATTAGCTTATGAGGGTAATACTAATAATTTAAATAAAAAATTTGATTTAAGTCATTTGAAAACTAGAGGAGAAATCTTGAATGTATATCATTTTGGGATTAACAAAAGAGTGTCAAATCAATTATCAGTTGGTATTCGAGCTAAACTATATGCTAGTTTTCTAAATTTTTCTTCAACCAAAAACAAAGGATATTTTTTAACCACAGAAGGTCAGAATAATGTATTGAGAACCACTTTAGACGCGGATATAGAAATTAGAACATCGGGTATTTTTGAACTGAAAGATGTTTTAGATGACGATGCGGTAGCTAATGGCTCGGGAATTTCAAGTGTTTTAACCAAAAGAGCCTTGTTAGGGGGTAATTTAGGATTAGGTTTTGATGCTGGTTTTTCCTATCACCTAGACCAAAGAACAACTGTTACCGCAAGTGTATTAGATGTAGGTTTTATCTATCATACCAAAGATACACGAACTTCTGCCTTAAAAGGTACGGCAAGTACAGAAGGTATCTCGTTTTTTATTCCAGCAGATTTAAATAACCCTGAGGACCAATGGCGCAATTTGGTAGATGAGTTAGAAGCTTTAGTGCCTTACACGGAGTCAAGTGAAAATTACCTTACGTTTAGGCCAACAAAATTAAATGCCTCTGTACGTCGTGATTTTGGTAAGCAAATTGAATCTAGAGAAAATTGTTATTGTACAACTACCGCAGGGGGTAATAATCGAGGGCAATTGTATAAAAATAGTTTTGGAGCCCATCTCTATGCCATCAACAGACCTCGTGGACCCCAAGCGGCATTAACCGCTTTTTATCAATACAGGTTCGGCACTATAATGGCCTTAAAAAGTACCTATACCGTCGATAAATTTTCTGCCACCAATATTGGGTTAGGAGGGAGCATGCAGATTGGAGCGGTAAACATGTATCTTATGGCCGATAACCTTTTGAGCTACGGGAATATTGCAGATTCTCAGTACGCATCAATTCAATTTGGTTTTAATATTATATCTTGGGGCAAGAAATAATACCATAAGTCTAAATGAAAACATATTGCATCCTATTCCTGCTAATAGCAACAGCGACATCCTTTGCTCAAGAACAATTGAACAACTACAAATACATTATTGTTCCCAAGCAATTCGATACTTTTAAGGAAGAGAACCAATACCAAACTAGTACTTTGGTCAAATACGTTTTGGAGAATCAAGGTTTCAATGTCTTCTATGATGACGATTTACCAGGAGATTTAAATGCTAATAGATGCTTAGGCCTTTTGGTGGTTTTGGTCAATAATTCGAACATGTTTACGACCAAAACAGCCCTTGCTTTTAAAGATTGTACTACTAAAATAGTATACACGACAGCAGAGGGCACCAGTAAAATTAAAGAATATAAAGGTTCGTATCATGAGGCAATTAAAGATGCTCTTAGCTCACTAAATACTATAAATTATCAATATAAAGAACCTGCATCAGAAGCAGTAGTCGTTTCCTTTAAGAACGATGTAAAAAATAGAACTCCCATAGTTCAAAATGCTGACTCAGATGAAGATTTGTCCATTAAAGCGCTTAAAAATCAGGATGCTGATACTAGTTCCAGAGTGGCAGAACACATAATAAACGTGGTACCCCTTGAAAATACACCTGTTTCAAAGGTAGACTACTATGCACAACCTATTGAAAATGGCTATCAACTGGTGGATAGTTCTCCAAAAATAATACTGAAAATGTTCGCCACTTCAAAAACAAATATTTTCTTGGCCGAAGAAATCAATGGCTATTCAGGTATTATTTATGCGGGAGGAAAGGGAGAATGGTTTTTTGAGTATTATGAAGATACGACGCTTAGGGTGAAATCTTTAAGCATCAAATTTTAAAGATTGTACTTTGCCTTCCATCTATTTTTTAGAAATTCTTTAATAGCGTCTTCTCTAGGGTTTTTATTGGGAACATAAAACGATGTGCCTGAAATTTCCTCTGGTAAAAATTCGGCTTCAACAAAATTGTTTTGATACTGGTGTGCATATTTATAGTCTGCACCATAGCCTATGTCTTTCATTAGTTTAGTCGGCGCATTTCTCAAGGCCAAAGGCACTGATAAATCGCCGGTTTGTTTTACCGTATTTAAGGCATTATTGATTGCCATATAGCTTCCATTACTTTTTGGGGAGCAAGCCAAATAAATAGCACATTGACTCAAAATAATACGTGCCTCAGGGTATCCAATCGCCGTAACAGCTTGAAATGTGGTATTGGCCATAACTAAAGCCGTAGGGTTTGCTAGACCAATATCTTCAGAAGCTGCAATCAGCATTCTACGTGCGATAAACTTTACATCCTCACCACCTTCAATCATTCTTGCTAGCCAATAGACGGCAGCGTTCGGGTCACTACCGCGAATAGATTTTATAAAAGCTGAGATAATATCATAGTGTTGCTCACCAGTTTTATCATAGCGCACTGTATTTTTTTGAATTTTTTGCATCACCAAATCATCAGTAATCTCAATCGTATCTGAATTTTCGGAATGAATAACAAGTTCAAAAATATTTAATAGTTTTCTTCCATCGCCACCAGACAAACGCAGTAAAGCCTCTGTTTCTTTTAATGTTATTTTTTTTGATTTTAGAATACCATCTTCTTTCAAAGCTCTATTGAGCAGTGCTTCTAAATCTTCCTTCCCAAATTCATTCAAGATATATACTTGGCACCTCGAAAGTAGTGCGGGAATAACTTCAAAACTTGGGTTTTCTGTAGTCGCACCAACGAGTGTAACCCAACCTTTTTCAACAGCCGCCAAAAGCGAATCTTGCTGCGATTTACTGAATCTATGAATTTCATCAATAAATAAAATTGGATTTTTAGCAGTAAATAAGCCGCCACTTTGCTTGGCTTTATCGATGACCTCTCGAATATCTTTAACACCACTGTTAATAGCGCTTAAAGCATAGAAAGGTCTTCCGCTTTCTTTAGCAATAATATGGGCTAAAGTTGTTTTACCTGTTCCTGGTGGTCCCCAAAGAATTAACGAAGGAATAATTCCTTTCTTAATTTGATGTGTTAAGGAGCCATTTTCGCCTACCAAATGACTTTGACTTATATAGTCTTCTAGAGTTTTTGGGCGTACTCGTTCTGCAAGTGGTTCATTCATGCCACAAAAGTACAAATTATGGGTATGACAATTTAACAGGTTTCTATTTTATGGTGACGTTTTTGAGACCAATTTTAAAAACATGGCGTTAAAAGGATAAAATACCAATTAATTCTCGCGGAATTTTTTTAATTGATAAGGAATAAACTTTTTTTAGGCTAATTCACGTTATAGGATATAACATGTCAGAAATTACACATTTTAAGTTTTCAAATAGAGTAATTCTAGTGCCATTAGCGCTTGTACTCTCTATTTGGATTGTATTTTTAATTGAAGTGCGTCTAGGGGTAAACTTTAATTCCTACGGGGTGTTGCCTAGAAAGTTATCAGGCTTAAAAGGTGTTTTATTTAGTCCTTTTATTCATGGCTCTATAGAGCATTTGTACCATAATACCGTGCCTTTAGTGCTGTTGTCGAGTGCGATCTTGTATTTTTATAGAAAGGCGGCTTTTAAGATCCTTTTTTATGGTATTTTACTTTCGGGAATTATAACTTGGTGTATAGGCCGAGAATCATATCATATAGGGGCTAGTGGCTTAATTTATGTTTTGGCTAGTTTTATATTTTTCAAGGGAGTTTTTACTAAATATTACCGATTAGTGGCGCTTTCATTAATTGTTGTTTTCATTTATGGCAGTATGCTGTGGTTTATTTTTCCAATCGATACCACCATTTCATGGGAAGGGCATTTGGGAGGTTTTTTGACAGGTCTGCTATTTGCTGTAATGATCAAGGTACCGCTTCCGGACCTTAAAAAATACGAATGGGAAAAGGATGATTTTAATGAAGAAGAAGATGAGTTTTTACAACACTTTGATGAACACGGTAATTTTATAGAAAAAAAGTCAGAAGAAAATAGTGAGGAACAACGTATTACCATTACGTATCACTATACAAAAGAAGAACCAAAATAGGTCATTAATTTCACCCTAAAGCCTACTATCTTTTGTAGCAAGCTTCGACATTCTAACTTAGCGCCTTTGCCTCACAACTTCATATAAAAATACGCCACAGGCTACAGAAACGTTAAGAGATCCTATTTCGCCAAGTAAGGGAAGTTTAGCTTTATCATCTACAATTTTTAAAATAGAAGGAGAAATCCCCACATCTTCAGATCCCATGATGATAGCACATGATTCTTTAAAATTTACATCATAAAGACTAGTTTCTGTTTTTTCGGTAGCAGCAATAACTTTTATATCAGAAGCTTGCAAATAAAAAACAGCATCTTTTATATGATCTACTTTGGCAATAGGAATTTTAAATGCAGCTCCTGCTGAGGTCTTTATCGTATCGGCGGTAACAGGTGCAGCACCTTTTTTCTGTATGATAATTCCGTCGACACCAGTACATTCTGCGGTTCGGATAATGGCGCCAAAATTACGCACGTCAGAAAGCTGATCTAATAATAAAAATAAGGGCGCTTCTTTGGCCGCTTTAACTTTTTCGACGAGATTTTCTAGTTCATAAAACGTGATAGGCGATATATTCGCTACCGCACCTTGATGATTGCCTTTGGTAAGTCGGTTTAACTTTTCAATAGGCACGTACGAGGAATTAATTCCGTTTTTACGGATAGAAGTTTCGAGTTCTTTAAATAAATCGCCTTTTAAGCCCTTTTGAATAAATACCTTATCAATGGGCTTATCTGCTTTAATCGCTTCTAAAATAGCCCTTATGCCGTAAATTTGAGTGTTGCTTTCCATCGCTGCAAATATATGTTAAATCAAAATTTTTAGTAGGTTTCAAACTATATTTCTAAAAAAAATTCAAAATAAAATAACAAAACCTAGAAATTATTTTTGTTGAAAATTTGATCGAGGTAGATTTGCGCTCGTTTTTAAGGCTGATCGTGAATTGTGATTTCGGTAGGGCAAAAAAAGCCCATTTTTTGGACATAAGAACTTAAAAATTATTTCTTGCAAATTCATTATCAAAAAAATAATTCAAAATAAATTACTCTAAGTTTGAATTATCACGAAATATTACTACATTTGCCGACCCTTAAAAAAGGGTAAATTATATATAGATACAATTATAGTATGCCAACAATTTCACAATTAGTACGAAAAGGAAGGGCCACGATTACTAAGAAGAGTAAATCGGCTGCTTTAGATTCGTGTCCTCAAAGAAGAGGGGTTTGTACTCGTGTTTACACAACTACACCAAAGAAACCAAATTCTGCAATGCGTAAAGTTGCAAGGGTTAGGTTAACAAATGGTAAGGAAGTAAACGCATACATCCCAGGTGAGGGTCACAATTTACAAGAGCACTCGATAGTATTAGTAAGGGGCGGAAGAGTTAAGGATTTACCAGGTGTTAGGTATCATATCGTTAGAGGTGCTTTAGATACAGCAGGTGTTGCTGGAAGAACCCAACGTAGATCTAAGTATGGTGCTAAAAGACCTAAAAAGTAATCAAACTTTAAACAGAAGCAATGAGAAAAAAACAGGCTAAAAAGAGACCTCTTTTGCCAGATCCAAGATTTAACGACCAGTTAGTAACTCGTTTCGTTAATATGATGATGTGGGATGGTAAAAAGTCAATAGCATATAAAGTATTTTATGATGCGATTGATATCGTAGCAGAAAAGAAAACAGACGAAGAAAAAACGGCTTTAGAGATTTGGAAAGATGCTCTTTCTAATGTGATGCCGCATGTAGAGGTTAGAAGTAGACGAGTTGGTGGGGCAACCTTTCAAATTCCGATGCAGATTAGACCGGACAGAAAAATTTCAACAGCAATGAAGTGGTTAATTAGTTACTCTCGTAAAAGAAACGAGAAGGCTATGTCGCAAAAGTTAGCTGGGGAAATATTAGCAGCGGCCAAAGAAGAAGGTGCTGCGGTTAAGAAAAGAACAGATACTCACAAAATGGCAGAAGCTAATAAGGCTTTCTCTCACTTTAGATTTTAATTATCAGACATGTCAAGAGATTTAAAATTTACTAGAAATATAGGTATTGCTGCTCATATTGATGCCGGTAAAACGACGACGACTGAACGTATTTTATTTTACACAGGGGTAAGTCATAAAATCGGAGAAGTTCATGATGGAGCTGCAACTATGGACTGGATGGAGCAGGAGCAGGAGCGTGGTATTACAATTACTTCGGCGGCCACGACATGTACTTGGGTTTTTCCTAAGGAAAATGCAGAGCCAACACCAGAAGCAAAAGACTACCATTTTAATATTATTGATACTCCGGGCCACGTTGATTTTACGGTTGAAGTAAACCGTTCGCTTCGTATCTTGGATGGTTTAGTGTTCTTGTTTAGTGCAGTGGATGGTGTTGAGCCACAGTCTGAAACTAACTGGAGGCTTGCGGATAACTATAAAGTTCCAAGATTGGGCTTTGTAAACAAGATGGATAGACAAGGGTCTAACTTTCTTGAGGTTTGTAAGCAAATTCGAGAGATGTTAAAGTCAAATGCAGTTCCAATTGTATTGCCAATAGGTGATGAAGCTGATTTCAAGGGAATTGTTGATTTGGTTAAAAATAGAGCTATAGTTTGGCATGAAGATAACTTCGGGGCAACTTTTGATGTTGTTGCTATTCCAGAAGAAATGAAGGCTGAAGTTAAAGAATACAGAGCTAACCTGATCGAGGCCGTTGCTGAGTATGATGAAACTTTGATGGAAAAATTCTTCGAAGATGAAGATTCTATTACAGAAGAAGAGGTTCATGCGGCATTAAGAGCAGCAGTAATGGACATGAGTATTATACCCATGATTTGTGGATCCTCGTTTAAGAATAAGGGAGTTCAGTTTTTATTGGATGCAGTGTGTCGTTATTTACCTTCTCCATTAGACAGAGAGAGTGTAATAGGGGTTAACCCAGATACGGATAAAGAAGAACGTCGTAAGCCAGATGTAAAGGAGCCATTTGCGGCTTTGGCTTTTAAAATTGCTACGGATCCTTTTGTAGGTCGTTTGGCATTTTTTAGAGCTTATTCTGGACGCTTAGACGCAGGTTCTTATGTATTAAATAATCGCTCTGGTAATAAAGAACGAATTTCAAGAATTTATCAAATGCATGCGAACAAGCAAAATGCAATTGATTTTATTGAGGCGGGAGATATTGGTGCAGCTGTTGGTTTTAAAGATATTAAAACAGGCGATACCTTATCTGCAGAAAAGCATCCTATTGTATTGGAAAGTATGAATTTTCCTGATCCAGTAATTGGTATTGCAGTAGAGCCAAAAACAAAGGCTGATGTAGATAAGTTAGGTATGGCTTTATCTAAATTAGCAGAAGAAGATCCAACATTTACAGCAAGAACGGATGAAGCCTCTGGGCAGACCATTATATCTGGAATGGGTGAGCTTCACTTAGATATTATTGTGGATCGTTTAAGACGTGAATTTAAAGTTGAAGTAAACCAAGGGCAACCTCAGGTTGAGTACAAGGAAGCTTTAACGAAAAATGCTGGTCATAGAGAAACTTATAAAAAGCAATCTGGTGGTCGTGGTAAGTTTGGTGACATCGTATTTGAGATGGGACCTGCTGATGATGATTTCGTTGGAGAAGGTTTACAATTTGTGGATCAAATTAAAGGGGGTCGTATTCCAAAAGAATTCATTCCATCGGTACAGAAAGGTTTTGCAGCAGCAATGAAGGCGGGTCCTTTAGCGGGTTATGAAATGGATACCATGAAGGTCGTTTTAACAGATGGTTCATTCCACCCTGTCGATTCTGATGCGCTTTCTTTCGAGTTAGCAGCTAAAATGGGATACAAAGCCGCAGGTAAAGCTGCTGGTGCTGTCATCATGGAGCCTATAATGAAAATTGAGGTATTGACACCTGAAGAAAATATGGGTGATATTGTTGGTGATTTGAACCGAAGAAGAGGTTTAATCAACAGTATGGGTGATAGAGCAGGAGCGAAAGTTCTTAAAGGTGAAGTACCATTATCAGAAATGTTTGGTTATGTTACGGCATTAAGAACAATGTCATCTGGTAGAGCAACATCAACTATGGAATTTTCACATTATGCGGAGACACCTTCAAATATATCTGAAGAAGTTATCAAAGCAGCAAAAGGAATAACCGCTTAATTTTAGGAAAATGAGTCAAAAAATTAGAATAAAACTAAAATCATACGATTATAATTTAGTGGATAAATCTGCTGAAAAAATTGTAAAGACCGTAAAAACTACGGGAGCTGTGGTAACTGGGCCAATTCCATTACCAACGCATAAAAAGATATTTACGGTATTGCGTTCACCGCACGTAAATAAAAAGTCTAGGGAGCAGTTTGAGTTAAACTCTTACAAGAGGCTTTTAGATATCTACAGTTCTTCCTCTAAAACTATCGATGCGCTCATGAAATTAGAGTTGCCAAGTGGTGTGGAAGTTGAAATAAAGGTATAATTCTAGAAATTAGAATTAATAAACATGTCCTGAGCTGCGTGCAAGGGAAAAACGGAAAAAATAAAATCAGGGTCGATTTATTTTTGACCCTTATTTTTTGCCAAATAAAAAGAGTATAAACAAGTAATGTTAATTTAATTAAATATGTCTGGGTTAATAGGAAAAAAAGTAGGCATGACTAGTATTTTCGATGAAAACGGGAAAAATATTCCTTGTACAGTTATCGAAGTGGGTCCATGTGTAGTTACCCAAGTCAGAACCTTAGAGGTAGACGGGTACAGTGCCCTTCAGCTTGGTTTCGATGACAAGGCAGAAAAACGTGCTAACAAGGCCGAAACAGGTCATTTTAAAAAAGCAGGTGTTTCTCCAAAGAAAAAAGTCATTGAATTTCGAGATTTTGAAGGAAGCTATAAATTAGGAGACACCATTGGTGCTGATCTTTTTGTAGAAGGTGAATTTGTAGATGCTATTGGCACTTCAAAAGGTAAAGGTTTTCAAGGTGTTGTAAAACGCCATGGCTTTGCTGGGGTGGGTCAAGCAACACACGGTCAGCATAATAGACTTAGAGCACCAGGTTCTGTAGGAGCAGCTTCTTATCCAGCTCGTGTTTTTAAAGGCATTAAAATGGCCGGTAGAATGGGTGGAGATAAGGTAACTGTTCAAAACCTTAAAGTTTTAAAAGTTGTTCCAGAAAAGAACCTTGTAGTATTAAAAGGTTGTGTACCTGGTCATAAGAACGCTTACGTAACTATTGAGAAGTAATGAAGGTAGCAGTTTTAGATATCAAAGGAAAAGAAACAGGTAGAAATATAGAACTTTCTGACGCTGTATTCGCGATAGAACCAAATAAACATGCAGTTTATTTAGATGTGAAGCAATATTTAGCACATCAAAGACAAGGTACGCACAAAACCAAAGAAAGAGCTGAAATAGCAGGTAGTACCAGAAAAATTAAAAAGCAAAAAGGTACAGGTACTGCTCGTGCGGGTAGTATTAAGTCTCCAGTTTTTAGAGGTGGTGGACGTATATTTGGCCCAAGACCTAAGGATTATAAGCAAAAATTAAATAAGAACGTTAAGCGTTTAGCTAGAAAATCTGCGTTTAGTATTAAGTCTAATGAGAAGGCAATTTTGGTGGTAGAAGATTTTAATTTTGAAGCACCAAAAACTAAAGATTTTATCGCAGTTTTGAAGTCATTAGGATTAGAAAATAAAAAATCTTTATTTGTGTTGGGTGATTCAAATAATAATGTATATTTGTCGTCACGCAATTTAAAGGGGTCTGAAGTTGTAACTAACTCAGATTTAAGCACTTATAAAATTTTAAATGCTAACAATATTGTGCTTCTAGAGAGTTCTCTAGAAGGAATTGAAGCTAACTTAACTAAACAGTAGAGTCATGAGTGTGTTAATTAAGCCAATTATTACTGAAAAAATGACTGCAGATAGCGAGTTGCATAATCGTTACGGTTTTATCGTAAACCCTAAAGCAAACAAGCTACAGATCAAGGAAGCAGTTGAGGCAACTTATGGAGTTTCAGTGAATAAAGTGAGAACTATGAATTATGGTCCTTCAAGAAAAACTCGTTACACAAAGACGGGAGTTCAGCACGGGAAGACAAATGCGTTTAAAAAGGCAATTGTTGATGTGAAAGAAGGAGATATAATTGATTATTACAGTAATCTATAATAAAGACTAAAGACAAAAAATGTCAGTTAGAAAATTAAAACCAATCACTCCAGGACAGCGTTTTAGAGTAGTAAACGGATTCGACGCGATTACTACTGATAAGCCGGAGAAGAGCTTACTCGCTCCGTTAAAAAAGTCCGGAGGTAGAAACAGTCAGGGAAAAATGACTATCCGTCAAAAGGGTGGAGGTCATAAGAGAAGGTATCGTGTCATAGATTTTAAAAGAGACAAGCAAGGTGCTGCTGTTGTAGAATCTATTCAGTACGATCCAAATAGATCAGCTTTTATAGCGCTTGTAGCGTATGCTGATGGAGAAAAAAGGTATGTGGTAGCACAGAACGGCTTACAGGTGGGGCAAGAGATTTCGTCAAGCGAAACTGCTGCACCGGAAATCGGAAATGCGCTTCCATTAAGTGTAATACCTTTAGGAACGATTATTTCTTGTATAGAATTACGTCCTGGACAAGGTGCTGTTATGGCTAGAAGTGCCGGAACGTTTGCTCAGTTAGTAGCAAGGGATGGTAAGTTTGTAACTGTAAAGCTTCCTTCAGGTGAAATTAGATTGGTGTTATCCACATGTATAGCAACTGTCGGAGCTGTTTCAAATTCTGATCATCAGTTATTGGTTTCTGGAAAAGCAGGTAGAACTAGATGGTTAGGAAGAAGACCTAGAACAAGACCGGTAGCAATGAACCCTGTCGATCACCCAATGGGTGGTGGTGAAGGTAGAGCTTCAGGTGGTCATCCAAGATCTAGAAACGGGATTCCTGCTAAAGGATATAGAACTCGTTCTAAGACCAAGGCTACAAATAGATATATAATAGAACGTAGAAAGAAATAAAAAGTAGAAAAAAATGGCACGTTCACTAAAAAAAGGACCTTACGTTCACTTTAGTTTAGACAAAAAAGTTCAACAGAATATTGTTTCTGGTAAAAAGCCTGTTATAAAAACATGGTCTAGAGCTTCAATGATAACACCAGATTTTGTTGGTCAAACTATCGCTGTTCACAATGGAAGACAATTTGTACCTGTGTATGTTACAGAAAACATGGTAGGTCATAAGTTAGGAGAATTTTCACCAACTAGATCTTTTAGAGGTCACGGAGGTTCGAAAAATAAAGGTAAAAAGTAAGCTATGGGAGTTCGTAAAAAACAAATGGCCGAAAGAATTAAGGCAGAGAAAAAACAAGTTGCTTTTGCAAAGTTAAATAATTGTCCAACTTCACCAAGAAAGATGCGTTTAGTAGCTGATTTGGTAAGAGGGGTACAAGTTGAGAAAGCTTTAGCAATATTGAAGTTCAATTCTAAGGAGGCTTCTCGTAAGTTAGAGAAATTGCTTTTATCGGCAATTGCTAACTGGCAAGCAAAAAACGAAGATGCTAGTATTGAAGATGCTGATCTTTTTATCAAGGAAATTAGAGTTGATGGTGGCGCTATGTTGAAAAGACTTAGACCGGCACCTCAGGGTAGAGCACACAGAATTAGAAAACGTTCCAATCATGTTACACTAGTATTGGATTCTAACAATAATGTACAAAGCTAGCGTATGGGACAGAAGACAAATCCAATCGGAATTCGTTTAGGTATCATCAGAGGATGGGAATCTAACTGGTATGGTGGAAATGATTACGGTGATAAATTAGCCGAAGATAGTAAAATAAGAAAATACGTTCATGCACGTTTAGCGAAGGCTAGTGTGTCTAGAGTAATTATCGAGCGTACGTTAAAACTTATAACTATCACAATAACTACAGCAAGACCAGGTATCATCATAGGTAAAGGTGGTCAGGAAGTTGATAAGTTAAAAGAAGAATTAAAAAAGATTACAGATAAAGAAGTTCAGATTAATATATTTGAAATCAAGAGGCCAGAATTGGATGCTAATTTAGTAGCGGCAAGTATAGCGAGACAGATTGAAAATAGAATTTCTTTTAGACGTGCTATTAAAATGGCTATTGCTGCTGCAATGCGTATGAATGCAGAAGGTATCAAGGTTCAAATTTCTGGCCGTTTAAATGGAGCTGAAATGGCTCGTTCTGAATCTTATAAAGATGGTAGAATTCCATTATCAACGTTTAGAGCAGATATAGACTACGCTTTAGAAGAAGCACATACTACTTATGGAAGATTAGGTATAAAAGTGTGGATCATGAAAGGTGAAGTTTATGGAAAGAGAGATCTTTCGCCTTTAGTGGGTATGGAAAAGAGTCAAGGAACAAAGGGTCCTGGAAAACAAGATGGTAACAAGAAGCCACGTCGTAGAAAGTAATTTTTTAAAGAAGTAAAAGAATGTTACAACCAAAAAGAACCAAGTTTCGCAAGACACAGAAGGGTAGGATGAAAGGGATCTCAGGAAGAGGTCATCAGCTTTCAAATGGTATGTTCGGTATAAAATCTTTGGAGACAAGTTTTATTACATCTCGACAAATAGAGGCTGCGCGTATCGCTGCAACTAGATTTATGAAAAGAGAGGGTCAAATGTGGATTAAGATTTTTCCAGATAAACCTATTACTAAAAAGCCTTTAGAGGTTCGTATGGGTAAAGGTAAAGGTGCTCCTGAATATTTTGTTGCCGTGGTTTTACCAGGTAGAATTATGTTCGAAATCGCTGGGGTATCTCAAGAGATTGCAAAAGAGGCTTTACGTCTTGCAGCGCAGAAATTACCTGTGAAAACAAAATTTATTGTCGCTAGAGATTATTCAGCTTAATTTTAATTGTAAAGAATCATGAAACAATCAGAAGTAAAAGAATTATCTGTTGACGATCTAAGTTTAAAGTTAGTAGAGGCAAAAAAGCAGCATTCAGACTTGAAAATAGCACATAGTGTTACGCCTTTAGAGAACCCACTTCAAATTAGAAGAGCGAGAAGAATAGTAGCTAGATTAGCGACAGAATTAACTAAAAGGGAAAACCAATAACTGGTTCTGCTTTATGGAAAAAAGAAACTTAAGAAAAGAGAGAGTAGGCGTTGTAACTAGCAACAAAATGGAGAAATCAATTGTGATTTCAGAAGTTAAGCGAGTGAAACACCCTATGTACGGAAAGTTCGTATTAAGAACGAAAAAATATGTTGCACACGATGAAAAAAACGATTGCAATATTGGTGATACTGTAAAGATCATGGAAACACGTCCTTTAAGTAAAACTAAGTGTTGGAGATTAGTTGAAATCATTGAAAGAGCTAAATAATTATGTTACAGCAAGAATCAAGATTAAAAGTAGCTGATAATACCGGGGCAAAAGAAGTTTTGACCATTAGAGTATTAGGTGGTACAAAGAGAAGATACGCCTCAGTAGGTGACAAAATAGTAGTAGCTGTAAAAGAAGCTACTCCTAATGGTACCATTAAAAAAGGTGCTGTGTCTACGGCTGTTGTGGTTAGAACAAAGAAGGAAGTAAGAAGACAAGATGGATCTTACATCCGTTTTGATGACAATGCATGTGTTCTATTGAATCCAACAGGTGAAATGAGAGGTACACGTGTTTTTGGACCTGTGGCTAGAGAACTTCGTGATAAGCAATTCATGAAAATTGTATCATTAGCTCCAGAGGTGCTATAACATTTTATACTAAAGATGAAAAAGCTAAAAATAAAAGTAGGAGATATCGTAAGAATCATATCAGGAGACCATAAAGGTGTTGAAGGTAAGATTATGAAGGTTGATTTTTATAAAAACAAGGCCATCGTAGAAGGAGCTAATTTAGTTTCTAAACATGAAAAGCCTAGCGCAAAAAATCCTCAAGGCGGTATTGTTAAGAAGGAGGCACTTATCCATGTTTCAAATTTATCTTTGATAGATGCAAAATCTGGTAATACTACACGAGTAGGTTACGAGGTTAGAGATGGTAAGAAAGTGAGAATCTCTAAAAAATCTAATGAAGTAATATAGTTATGGCTTACGTTACAAGGTTAAAGACAGAATATAAGGAGCGTGTTATAGATGCGCTTAAAGAAGAGTTTGGGTATAAGAATATCATGCAAGTTCCCAAGCTAGAGAAGATTGTAGTGAGTAGGGGCGTAGGTGCTGCTGTTGCTGATAAAAAGTTAATTGATCACGCAGTAGACGAAGTTACTAATATTACTGGCCAAAAGGCGGTAGCTACAATATCTAAAAAGGATGTTGCTTCTTTCAAATTAAGAAAAGGAATGCCAATTGGGTGTAAGGTTACACTAAGAGGTGAAAGAATGTACGAGTTTTTAGATCGTTTAGTAACGAGTGCTTTGCCACGAGTTAGAGATTTTCAGGGGATTAAGGCTACTGGTTTTGATGGTCGTGGTAATTATAACTTGGGTATTACAGAGCAAATTATTTTTCCTGAGATAAATATTGATAAAATCAATAGAATAAACGGAATGGATATTACCTTTGTAACTTCTGCTCAAACAGACAAAGAGGCAAAATCATTATTAACCCAATTGGGATTACCTTTTAAAAAGAACTAGTATGGCTAAAGAATCGATGAAAGCCCGCGAGGTTAAAAGAGAAAAAACTGTAGCGAAATATGCTGAGAAGAGAAAGGCTTTGAAAGAAGCTGGCGACTACGAGGCTTTGCAGAAATTACCAAGAAATGCTAATCCAATACGTTTACACAACAGATGTAAATTAACTGGAAGGCCTAGAGGTTATATGAGAACATTTGGTTTGTCAAGAGTAACGTTTAGAGAAATGGCAAATCAAGGTCTTATACCAGGAGTTAAAAAGGCTAGCTGGTAATTAGAAGTAAGTTTTAATTGGTTTCAGGTTTAGTAGGTAAGTACTAAAAACCGTTACCGCAATTCAATACATATGATAACAGATCCAATTTCGGATTATTTAACTAGAATTAGAAATGCCAGTAGTGCTGGTCATAGAGTGGTAGAGATACCTGCTTCTAATTTAAAAAAAGAAATAACTAAAATATTATTTGAACAAGGATATATTTTAAGTTATAAATTTGAACCTAATAAAGTTCAAGGGACGGTAAAAATAGCTTTGAAATATGATAAGCTAACCAAAGAGCCGGTCATCAAAAAAATTATGCGTATTAGTAAGCCAGGTCTACGTAAGTATGCTGGTAACGCTGATTTACCAAGAGTGCTTAACGGATTGGGAATTGCAATTGTATCTACTTCTCATGGTGTAATGACAAGTAAGCAAGCTAAGCTAGAAAAAGTAGGTGGTGAAGTATTATGCTACGTTTATTAATACTATAAAGATCAAGAAAAATGTCTAGAATAGGTAATAATCCAATAACAATCCCTGAAGGGGTTACCGTTGATATAAAAGAAAGTACTATTACTGTAAAAGGTAAATTGGGCGAATTAACTCAAGAATATAGTGCTGTTGAAATTAAGATCGAGGATGCTCAAGTTTTTGTAACAAGACCATCTGACGCTAAAGAGCATAAAGCAAAACACGGACTTTATAGAGCTTTAATAAAAAACATGATAGAAGGAGTTTCTAAGGGTTGGACAAAACAATTAGAACTTGTAGGTGTTGGTTATAGAGCTAGCAATCAAGGCCAGAAATTAGATTTGGCTTTAGGGTTTTCTCACAACATCGTAATTGATTTAGCTCCCGAAGTTCAAATTGAGACGATATCAGAAAAAGGTAAAAATCCAATAATCAAATTAACCTCTTTCGACAAACAATTAGTAGGACAAGTAGCTGCGAAGATTAGATCTTTCCGTAAGCCAGAACCTTACAAAGGAAAAGGAGTTAAATTTGTTGGTGAACAATTAAGAAGAAAAGCTGGTAAGTCAGCATAATAAGTAGAATTATGGGATTATCAAAGACTGAAAGAAGACAGCGAATCAAAAGAAGAATACGTAAAGTTTCATTCGGAACTGCTCAGAGACCAAGATTATCGGTTTTTAGAAGTAACAAAGAAATTTACGCTCAAGTAATAGATGACAATAACGGAGTTACTTTGGCTGCGGCATCTTCAAGAGATAAAGATATTGCGGGTCAAAAAGGAACAAAAATAGAAATCGCAAACTTGGTAGGTAAAGCCATTGCTGAAAAAACAAAAAAAGCAGGTGTTGAAGCTGTTGCTTTTGACAGAGGCGGTTGTTTATACCACGGTAGAGTAAAATCATTAGCTGAAGGAGCTAGAGAAGCAGGACTTAAATTCTAAATATATATGTACCAGAAATACAGAAACGTAGAAGTCGTTAAACCAGCAGGTCTTGATTTAAAAGATCGTTTGGTTGGCGTACAAAGAGTAACTAAAGTAACAAAAGGTGGTAGAGCATTTGGTTTTTCTGCAATCGTTGTTGTTGGAGATGAAAATGGTGTTGTTGGTCAAGGTTTAGGAAAGTCTAAAGAAGTTGCTACAGCTATTGCTAAAGCAATTGAAGATGCTAAGAAAAATTTGATTAGAATACCTTTAAATAAAGGAACTATACCTCACGAACAAAAAGGTAAATTTGGAGGGGCTAGAGTATATATTCAGCCTGCTTCACATGGTACTGGGGTAATTGCTGGTGGAGCCGTTAGAGCGGTACTAGAAGCTGTTGGGGTTCATGATGTATTATCAAAATCTCAAGGATCTTCTAACCCACATAATGTTGTAAAAGCTACCTTTGATGCATTATTGCAAATTAGAGATGCTAAAACAGTTGCTACTCAAAGAGGAATTTCTCTTGAAAAAGTTTTTAAGGGATAAATTAAAGGAATTATGGCAAAAGTTAAAGTAAAACAAGTTAAGAGTGCTATAAAGAAGCCTCTAAATCAGAAAAAAACTCTGGAGGCACTTGGATTAAGAAAATTAGGACAAGTTGTAGAGCATGAAAATACGCCAAGTATTATGGGTATGATTGCTAAAGTTAATCACTTAGTTTCAACTGAGGAAGCTTAAAAATATAAGAAGATGAATTTAAATAGTTTAAAACCAGCTGAAGGTTCTACTACACGAGCGGGAAAAATAGTTGGTCGTGGTCAGGGTACTGGTAAAGGTGGTACTGCTACAAGAGGTCATAAGGGTGCTAAATCTAGATCTGGATATTCTAAAAAGATAGGTTTTGAAGGTGGTCAAATGCCATTGCAAAGACGTGTTCCTAAGTTTGGTTTTACCAACATTAACCGAAAAGAATATGCTGGTATCAATTTGGATAAGTTACAATTATTGGTGGATAATGGTGTAGTAAAAGATACTGTTAATCTTGATGTCTTGATTGAAAACAGATTCGTTGGTAAAAATGATTTGGTAAAAATATTAGGTGGTGGAGAATTAAAGGCTTCACTTAAAATATCGGCCCATAAATTTAGTGCTACTGCTAAAGCAGCGATTGAAGCTGCTGGTGGCGAGGCAATAAGTTTATAAGAACTATACTATGAAGAAATTTTTCGAGACATTATCTAATATTTGGAAGATAGAAGAATTAAAAGGGAGAATCCTTGTAACTCTTGGTTTGTTGTTAGTATATAGATTTGGAGCACAAATAGCACTTCCTGGTATTGATACTGCACAGTTAGGAGCTTTGGCTTCTGGAACGGAAAGTGGAATTTTTGGAATTTTAAATGCATTTACTGGTGGGGCTTTCGCTCAGGCATCAGTTTTTGCGCTGGGTATTATGCCTTATATTTCAGCTTCTATTGTGGTTCAGTTAATGGGTATTGCTATTCCTTACCTTCAGAAATTACAGAAAGAAGGAGAAAGCGGTAGAAAAACGATTAATCAGATTACAAGATGGTTAACCATCGGGATATGTATCCTTCAAGCACCTACGTATTTATTAGGATTAAGTCAATTTGGTGTTCCTGATAGTGCTTTTTTACTAGGTAAAGGATTAGATTTTATGGTACCTGCTGTCATCATTTTGGTGACTGGAACAGTATTCGCTATGTGGCTTGGTGAGAAAATCACAGATAAGGGTATTGGTAATGGAATATCATTATTAATTATGATTGGTATTATCGCTACCTTACCACAATCTTTTGCTCAAGAAGCAATTTCAAGGTGGACAGGTGTTGGTGGACCGATGTTAGTATTAATCGAGGTTATTATTTGGTTTATTGTTATTCTATTAAGTGTTTTATTGGTAATGGCAACGCGACAAATACCGGTACAATATGCACGTAGATCTGCTTCTGGCGGTTACGAGAAAGATATCATGGGATCTAGACAATATATTCCTTTGAAATTAAATGCTTCTGGAGTTATGCCTATCATATTTGCACAGGCAATTATGTTTGCACCAGGTTTAATAGGTAAAACATTCAACAATACCACTTGGGGATTGTGGATGGAAACGAACTTTCAAGATATGTTTGGATTGGCGTACAACCTATTATTTGCGTTTTTAATCATCGTGTTTACTTATTTTTATACGGCTATTACAGTACCAACCAATAAAATGGCTGATGATTTAAAACGAAGTGGAGGTTTTATTCCCGGAATTCGTCCAGGTGCTGAAACTGGTGATTATTTAGATAAAATAATGTCTTTAATTACACTACCAGGTTCTGTGTTCTTAGCGCTTCTAGCGGTTTTACCGGCAGTAGTAGTGAAGCTAATGGACGTACAAGCAGGATGGGCCATGTTTTATGGAGGAACATCATTGTTGATTATGGTTGGTGTAGCAATTGATACAGTACAACAAGTAAATTCGTATTTATTAAACCGTCATTATGATGGTTTAATGAAAACAGGAAAAAATAGAAAAGTAGCATAAGTTATGGCTAAACAGGCAGCGATAGAGCAAGATGGTAGCATTATTGAAGCATTATCAAATGCTATGTTTCGTGTGGAACTAGAAAACGGTCACGTTGTGACTGCACATATTTCTGGTAAAATGCGTATGCATTATATAAAATTACTTCCAGGTGATAAGGTAAAATTAGAAATGAGCCCTTATGATTTGAGTAAAGCAAGAATTACATATAGATATTAAGCAAATTAGGATGAAAGTTAGAGCATCATTAAAAAAGAGAAGTGCCGACTGCAAGATAGTTCGCAGAAAAGGCAGATTGTACGTAATAAACAAAAAGAATCCTAGATTTAAACAAAGACAAGGGTAATTATGGCAAGAATTGCAGGTGTAGATATACCAAAACAGAAAAGAGGGGTTATTGCTCTTACTTATATCTTCGGAGTAGGTAATAGTAGAGCTAAAGAAATATTAGCAAAGGCCCAAGTTAGTGAGGATACTAAGGTGTCAGAATGGAACGATGATGAAATTAGTCGTATTCGTGAGGCCGTATCTTCTTTTACTATTGAAGGGGAACTTCGTTCTGAGACTCAATTAAACATTAAACGTTTAATGGATATTGGTTGTTACAGAGGTATTCGTCATAGATCTGGTCTTCCGTTAAGGGGTCAGAGAACCAAGAATAATTCTAGAACAAGAAAAGGGAAGAGAAAAACTGTTGCGAACAAGAAAAAAGCAACGAAATAAACAACAGACATTAGTCAATTAGTATTTGGACGTTAGAAGAATCTGCCTGAAATGTAAAAGTTTAGGATTCCAATAACTAAGAACTAACAACTAGAAACTAAAAAAGTATGGCAAAGTCAAATACAAAAACGGTAAAGAAACGTAAAGTTATTGTAGAATCGGTAGGGGAAGCTCATGTTACTGCGTCTTTCAATAATATCATCATTTCTTTAACAAATAAAAAAGGTGATGTTATTTCATGGTCATCTGCAGGTAAAATGGGTTTTAGAGGTTCTAAAAAGAACACTCCATATGCGGCCCAAATTGCTGCTGAAGATTGTTCAAAAGTAGCTCACGAGGCTGGTTTACGAAAGGTGAAAGTTTACGTAAAAGGTCCAGGAAACGGTAGAGAATCTGCGATTCGTTCTATACATAATGCAGGAATTGAAGTAACTGAGATTATCGATATTACTCCAATGCCACATAATGGTTGTAGACCACCTAAAAGAAGAAGAGTTTAATTACATATACAATTATCCGAAAAACGGATGTTTCACAGAAAGTATTGAATACGATTATCGAAGGATAAGCCTTAATTCATAATCATACTTTCAAATTTTAAGAAAATGGCAAGATATACAGGACCAAAAACAAAAATTGCTCGTAAGTTTGGCGAAGCAATCTTCGGAGATGATAAGTCTTTCGAAAAAAGAAATTTTCCACCGGGACAACATGGTAATACAAGACGTCGTGGTAAGAAATCGGAGTATGCTATCCAGTTAATGGAAAAGCAGAAAGCTAAATATACTTACGGTATATTAGAAAAGCAATTTAGAAATATCTTTGCTACAGCGAAAAGAAAAGAAGGTGTAACGGGTGAAATTTTACTTCAGTTATGTGAATCGCGTTTAGACAACGTTGTTTACAGAATGGGAATATCAAACTCAAGAAGTGGAGCTAGACAGTTAGTATCGCACAGACACATCACAGTAAATGGGGAGTTGGTAAACATTCCATCGTACGTGTTAAAAGCTGGAGACGTTGTAGGAGTTAGAGAAAAATCTAAATCAATTTCAACAATCCAAGATTCATTAGCGGCTAATAGTAGCGTTTATGAATGGATTACTTGGAATTCTGAAAAAATGGAAGGTACCTACGTAAGTGTACCTGAAAGACTTCAAATTCCAGAGAATATCAAAGAACAATTAATCGTCGAGTTATACTCTAAATAAACAACACTGATCCAATTATGGCATTATTTAATTTTCAGAAACCCGATAAAGTTATAATGATTGATTCGACCGATTTCGAAGGGAAGTTTGAATTCCGCCCTTTGGAACCTGGTTACGGATTGACTGTTGGGAACGCATTAAGAAGAGTACTGCTTTCATCTTTGGAAGGTTTTGCTATCACTTCGGTTAGAATAGATAAAGTAGAACATGAATTTTCTGTAATCTCTGGGATTGTAGAAGATGTAACTGAAATTATTTTAAACTTAAAGCAAGTACGCTTTAAAAGACAAATAGAAGATGTTGACACGGAAACTGTATCTATTTCTGTAAGTGGAAAAAATCAGCTTACCGCTGGTGACTTCCAGAAATTTATATCAGGGTTTCAAGTTTTGAACCCCGATTTAGTAATCTGCAACATGGATGCCAAAGTAAATTTCAACATGGAGTTGGTTATTGAAAAGGGTAGAGGTTACGTTCCAGCTGAAGATAACAAAAAATCTGGAGCACCACTAGGAACAATAGCGATAGATTCTATCTTTACTCCAATCAAAAATGTAAAGTATAGTATTGAGAACTTTAGAGTGGAGCAGAAAACCGATTACGAAAAGTTAGTTTTCGAAATTGTTTCTGATGGTTCTATTACGCCAAAAGATGCGTTAACAGAAGGTGCAAAAGTACTTATTCATCACTTTATGTTATTCTCTGATGAGCGTATTACATTAGAAGCCGATGAAATTGCACAAACGGAGACCTACGACGAGGAGTCATTGCATATGCGTCAGTTGTTAAAGACAAAATTAGTAGATATGGACCTTTCTGTTCGTGCTCTTAATTGTTTAAAAGCAGCAGAGGTAGATACACTAGGCGACTTAGTTTCTTTTAATAAAAACGATTTAATGAAGTTCAGAAACTTCGGTAAAAAGTCGTTAACGGAATTAGAGGAATTGGTGATCAATAAAGGATTAAGTTTTGGAATGGACTTATCAAAATATAAATTAGATAAAGATTAATTTTACTTCTGTTAGAAGAGAAAATCTCAGATAAGGAAGAAAATAGCAATAGTAATGAGACACGGTAAAAAAGTTAATCATTTAGGTAGAAAAAAAGCGCATAGAACTGCAATGCTTGCAAATATGGCTTGTTCCCTAATTGAGCATAAAAGAATAAATACAACGGTTGCTAAAGCAAAAGCTTTAAAGCAGTTTATTGAACCATTAATCACTAAGTCAAAAGCTGAAAATAATGTTTCTGCTGACAAAGGAACACACAACAGACGTGTGGTTTTCAAAAATCTTAGAGACAAATACGCTGTGACAGAGTTGTTTAGTGTAGTTTCTGAAAAAGTCGCGGATCGTCCAGGTGGATATACCAGGATTATTAAACTAGGAACTCGTTTGGGTGACAACGCAGACATGGCAATGATAGAACTTGTTGATTTTAATGAGATCTATAACGCTTCTAAAACTCCTGCTAAGAAGACTACGAGAAGAAGTAGAGCTAAAAAAACAGACGATGCTCCAAAGGCTGACGCGCCTGTAGAGAATACATCAGAAGAAAAGTCTGAAGACTAAAACTATGATGATTAAGTTTAAATAATAGAAAAGGATAAGTTGAAAAGCTTATCCTTTTTTTTGTTATTTTGTAAAACATAAGAAAAATTAAAATGAAATATCAAACTAAGAGAAAAGCATTAATTTTATTAGCGGATGGTACTATTTTTTATGGTAAGGCAGTAGGGGACAAAGAAGGGACAGCCTTCGGTGAAGTATGTTTTAATACCGGAATGACGGGGTATCAAGAAATTTTTACTGACCCCTCCTATTTTGGACAATTAATGGTCACTACAAACGCTCACATTGGTAATTATGGTACTCATGAGGATGAAATTGAATCAGATGGGGTTAAAATTGCTGGTTTGATATGCAAAAATTTTAGTTACGACTATTCTAGGGCAACAGCAGATAAAAGCTTACAAGAATTTTTGGATAAAAATAATCTGTTTGCTATATCAGACGTAGATACACGGGCATTAGTCAGTTATATTAGAGATCATGGTGCAATGAATGCCGTTATTTCTACAGCGGTAGACGATATTGAAGCTTTAAAACTTAAACTAAAGGCCGTACCTAGTATGGAAGGTTTAGAACTTGCCTCAAGTGTTTCTACAAAAGAACCCTATTTTGTTGGTGATGTAGATGCAAAATTTAAAATTGCAGCCTTAGATATTGGTATCAAAAAAAATATTTTAAGAAACCTAGCCAAAAGAAATGCCTATATAAAGGTATTTCCTTATGATGCTTCTTATGCTGAAATGAAAGCATTTAGTCCTGATGGTTATTTTATTTCTAACGGACCTGGGGATCCCGAGCCCTTGAAGCAAGCGATACAAACAGCAAGTGATATTATTGCCAACGACGAAACCTTATTTGGAATTTGTTTAGGGCATCAGGTCATTGCATTAGCCAATGGGGTATCTACCTATAAAATGCATAACGGCCATCGAGGAATAAACCATCCGGTGATGAATTTAGTTACGGGCAAAGGCGAAATTACCTCTCAAAACCATGGTTTTGCCATAAATAGAGAAGAAACTGAGGCTCATGAAAATTTGGAAATTACCCATGTGCACTTGAATGACAAAACTGTGGCTGGTATTAAAATGAAGCATAAAAATGTCTTTTCAGTGCAATATCATCCAGAAGCAAGTCCAGGACCCCATGATGCGGAATATCTTTTTGATGACTTTTTTGAAATGATTCAGAAGAAGGTGAACTAAAACGTTGTAGTTAAAATAAAGGTTAATTCTGTTGGTTTTTAGGCCTTTGAAGCTGTTTTCTAAGCCGTTACTTTTGTATATTTACTTTAAATGTTTAATATAAATCAAATTACAATATATGAGTATCATTATTAGCGTACAGGCAAGACAAATTTTAGATTCAAGAGGTAACCCAACAGTAGAAGTGGATGTTTTTACTGAAAACGGTATCATGGGAAGAGCAGCTGTTCCTTCTGGAGCATCAACTGGTGAACATGAAGCAGTAGAGCTTAGAGATGGCGGTAAGGCATTTATGGGTAAAGGTGTTACAAAGGCGGTAACGAATGTAAATATTGATATCGCAGAGGAAATTATCGGGATGTCTGTATTTGAGCAAAATTTAATTGATCAGACCATGATCGATTTAGATGGTACCCCCAACAAATCTAAATTAGGAGCGAACGCAATTTTAGGTGTTTCTTTAGCAGTTGCTAAGGCCGCAGCAGAAGAATTAGGGATGCCATTGTATCGTTATATCGGCGGTGTTAGCGCTAATACCCTTCCTGTTCCCATGATGAATATTATTAATGGTGGATCGCATTCTGATGCCCCAATTGCTTTTCAAGAATTTATGGTAATGCCTGTTAAAGCCACGTCGTTTTCACATGCCATGCAGATGGGAACTGAAATTTTTCACCACCTTAAAAAAGTTTTGCACGACAGAGGTTTAAGCACCGCTGTAGGTGATGAAGGTGGTTTTGCACCAAATTTAGCAGGTGGTACAGAAGATGCTTTGGATACGATAGCGAAGGCTGTAGCGAAGGCGGGTTATACTTTAGGGGATGATGTCATGATTGCTTTAGATTGTGCAGCAGCTGAATTTTACGAGAATGGAAAATACGATTACACCAAATTTGAAGGAGATAAAGGTGTTATTAGAACTTCGGAAGAACAAGCGCAATACTTAGCCGATTTAAGTGCTAAATATCCTATTATCTCTATCGAAGACGGTATGGATGAAAACGATTGGGATGGCTGGAAGTCTTTAACGGACAAAATTGGTGATAAAGTACAATTGGTTGGAGATGACTTGTTTGTCACTAATGTGGAGCGTTTGTCAAAGGGAATAGCTAGAGGAATCGCAAATTCAATCTTGATAAAAGTGAACCAAATAGGCACCTTGACAGAAACTATTGCCGCTGTAAACATGGCTAAAAATGCTGGATATACTTCTGTCATGTCACATCGTTCAGGTGAAACAGAAGATACGACTATTGCTGATTTAGCAGTAGCCCTAAATACAGGACAAATTAAAACAGGTTCGGCTTCAAGATCAGATCGTATGGCGAAGTACAATCAATTATTGAGAATAGAGGAAGAATTAGGAAGTGTGGCTTACTACCCGCAAGAAGCTGCTTTTAAATTAAAATAGTTTTTTTATATAAATTTACAAAGCCTTTCTTTAAATAGAGAGGCTTTTTTTTTGAGGAATTTTTACTTTTTCTGTTGTGGAAGAAATTTATTGGCTATATTATACTTTTAAATACAGACAAATCAAACAAGCTAAGCTCTATGAATAATTTTCTTTTTGTTGCTGCCGAAAACGACGCTATTCCGAAATGTAAAGCAGGAGGTATGGGCGACGTTGTAAGAGATGTTCCTCGACAAATTTCAGAACGAGGCGATAGTGCCCATATTGTGGTTCCTTCCTATTCAAGACTTCATACCAATGGAGAATTTATCATGAACTTAGAGTTTAATTTAAGAGGCCTAAGGTATACCGCAGAACTTTATAAAGTAAAACCTAAAAAGGAGTTTGATAATTTAACCCATTATGTAATTCACCATCCTGAGATTGAAGCTGGTGATATTGCACATATTTACCACAACGACCCTAAAGAACCTTTTTTTACCGATGCTATAAAATATTTTATTTTTTGTACTGCGGTAGCGCAGGCAGTGAAACAAAATGCATTTGGTACGGTTGATATAGCGCATTTACATGATTGGCATTCGAGTTTGTTATTGTATTTAAGAAAATATCACCCTGAGTTTTCAATTTTAAAACAAATTAGGTTTGTGTACACAATTCACAACCTCGCCATTCAGGGGATAAGGCCTTTTCATGATAACTATTCATCCATTCAAAACTGGTTTCCAGGCATCCCCATTGATTATGAAAATCTAAGAGATTATAGGTATCAGGATTGTATTAATCTTATGGCGGTAGGTGTTCGCTTTGCTGATGCTGTGCATACGGTTTCGCCCTCTTATAAAGAAGATATTATGCTTCCTAGTCGTCCTCCTGAATTCATTGGAGGTGAAAACTTAGAGGAAGATTTAAAGATAGCAGATCAACAGGGCAGACTTTTTGGCATTTTAAATGGCTCTAATTATAACAATATAAGAGCAGCAGAAACTGGTAAATTATATCGAAATACGGTCAAAGCACTTTTTGGCTGGCTTCAAGAGGAAGATAAAAAGTATAAATCTGATTTTTTAGCGCATACGGGTGAAAAAATAATGGAATATGTAGATAAAAGGCCTGAATTTATTGTGTCAAGTGTTGCTAGGCTCACAGAACAAAAATTTTATTTTATCATGCATAATCCAGAGGCTTTTATTGCAATTTTAAATAAGCTTGAAAAGGTAAATGGAATTTTTATGTTGCTGGGTACAGGAGCTCCTGAATATGAAGAAGTGTTTCGGAAAATAAGCTATAACCAAAAGAATTTTATATTTACCAATGGTCAATCGGAAGATTTAATCGACAGTATTTATTTAGAATCAGATTTGTATTTTATGCCAAGCCTTTTTGAGCCTTGTGGTATAAGTCAAATGTTAGCCATGAGAAATGGTGTTCCGTGTTTGGTACATCACACCGGAGGTTTAAAAGATACCGTAACACATTTAGAAACTGGATTTTCTTTTGATGGAAAAACTACGGATGAAAAAATTAAGAATATGGTAGATTCCTTCGATTTAGTTCTAGACCTATTCAGCAATGACAAAACCAAATGGAATAAAATTAAGGCAAATGCCAAGAAGGAGCGTTTTACTTGGCAAAAGTCTTTAGATGACTATTATAAACTACTTTATGCGATAACCGCATAGCTAAGGTTTTGGTTCAACTACTGCTTAAAAATTAACTTTTGTTAATATTAAGATAAATGATTTTTTGGAATTGTTAATCGTATTGCTTTTCCTTAAATTTACGAGGAATAAAACGTAATTATAACACATGTCAGAAAAAGCTACATTAGAATACAACGGAAACAAATATGAGTTTCCAGTTATAAAAGGTACAGAAGAAGAAATAGCGATTGATATTAAAGAGTTGCGATCAGCTACAGGAATGATAACCATAGATCCCGGATACAAAAATACGGGTTCTTGCGAGAGTGCTATTACATTTTTGGATGGTGAAAAAGGAATTCTCCGTTACAGAGGATACGCTATAGAAGAATTAGCAGAGAAAGCTGATTTTTTAGAAGTAGCTTTTTTACTCATATTTGGAGAATTACCAACTAGTGAGCAATTAAATAAGTTTCATTCGGATATTAAAGCGCAGTCTATCGTTGATGAAGACATGCGTAAAATAGTAGATGCTTTTCCAAAATCTGCACATCCCATGGGGGTTATTGCATCACTTACCAGTGCATTAACTGCTTTTAACCCTTCTTCAGTGAACGTGAGTTCTGAGGAGGATATGTATAAAGCAATCTGTAAGATTTTAGGAAAATTTCCAGTTCTAGTAGCATGGACATTCCGTAAAAAGAATGGTTTGCCCTTAGATTATGGAGATAAAAACTTAGGGTACGTGGAGAACATACTTAAAATGATGTTTAAGCAGCCTAACGAGGACTACAAGTCTAATCCTATCGTTCTAAATGCCTTAGACAAACTATTAATACTTCATGCCGACCACGAACAAAACTGTTCTACATCTACGGTACGTATTGCAGGATCATCTCATGTTGGTTTATTTGCATCGCTTTCTACAGGAATTTCTGCTCTTTGGGGTCCTTTGCACGGAGGTGCAAACCAAGCGGTACTAGAAATGCTTGAAAATATTCATGCAGATGGTGGTGATTCTAAAAAGTATATGGCTAAAGCCAAAGACAAGGATGATCCGTTTAGATTAATGGGTTTTGGACACCGTGTGTACAAAAATTTTGATCCAAGAGCAAAAATCATAAAAAAGGCAGCTGACGAAGTGTTGGGAGACTTGGGTATCAAAGATCCAATTTTAGATATTGCACAGGTTTTAGAAAAAGAAGCCTTAGTTGATCCTTATTTTGTAGATAGAAAATTATATCCTAATGTAGATTTTTATTCTGGAATTATATACCGTGCCTTAGGCATACCGACCGATATGTTTACGGTTATGTTCGCCTTAGGAAGATTGCCAGGTTGGATCGCTCAATGGAGAGAAATGCGCCTAAATAATGAACCTATTGGTCGCCCAAGACAAGTATATATTGGCGAAACGGTAAGACCTTTTGTTTCCTTAGATAAAAGATAACATGGTATTTTGTTACCACAAGCTGCCTTTTAAAAAAAGGCAGCTTGTTGGTTTAAAAAACTTCGTAATATCAAAAATAGCTGCATCTTTGCAGTAAAACTTTGTATGCTTCAGCTAAATATTAAAAACGAAACAGATACCTTGAAAGCTGTTATCTTAGGAACCGCTGAAAGCTGTGGACCAACTCCAAAAGCTGAAGATGCGTATGATCCTAAATCCTTAGAGCATATCCTCGCTGGTACATATCCTTTAGAAAAAGATATGGTAAAAGAAATGGACGCTTTTGAAAAGGTTTTGAAAAAGTATCATGTTCAAGTTTTTCGACCTAAAGTACTTAAAGATTGTAACCAGATATTTTCACGAGATATTGCATTTGTCATTGACGACTTTTTGTTTAAAGCTAATATATTACCAGATCGGGAAGAAGAGTTTTTGGCGATACAGCATATTCTAGAAGAAATACAACCACACAAAATTATTCACTTGCCAGAAGCGGCACATATTGAAGGTGGTGATGTTATGCCTTGGAACGACTATATTTTCATTGGTACTTACACAGCAGAAAATTACTCACATCATATTACGGCAAGAACCAACAGTATTGCTGTTGAACATATTAGATCCCTGTTCCCTACTAAGATTATAAAATCTTTTGAATTGCGGAAGTCAACCAATGCCAAAGAAAACGCACTACATTTAGACTGCTGTTTTCAGCCCATCGGAAAAGATAAAGCTATACTTCATAAAAACGGATTTTTAATTGAAGAGGAATATAACTGGTTGGTCAATTTTTTTGGAAAGGAAAATATTTTTGATATCGACAGTGACGAAATGTACCATATGTTCAGCAATGTTTTTTCTATTTCGCCTGAAGTTATTGTCTCAGAACAAAATTTCACTCGATTAAATAATTGGTTAAGAGCTAATAACTTTACAGTAGAAGAAATACCCTATGCTGAAATAGCAAAACAAGAAGGTTTGTTGCGTTGTAGCACCATGCCTTTAATTAGACAACTCTAAACACCTACTTTTTTTAACCTTTCGAGATATATGCAAGCAACCAATTCTATTTTAATGATTAGACCCGTTAGTTTTCGAATGAATGAGCAAACGGCTGTCAATAATTATTTCCAGGAAGATTTAAACATTATACAAACTGAAATCAATAGCAAAGCACAGGACGAATTTGATACATTTGTTGCCGTTTTAAAAGCAAAAGGTATTGATGTCATGGTGGTTGATGATACTAAAAATCCAGATACGCCAGATTCAGTTTTTCCAAATAATTGGATTTCTTTTCATGAAGATGGTACCGTAGGTTTGTTTCCTATGTTTGCGGAAAACAGGCGAGACGAACGTCGGGAAGATATCTTAGATTTTGTAGAAGAGCATGGTTTTGAAATAACAAATGTGGTGGATTATACTTCGGCAGAAGAAGAAGGTTTTTTCTTGGAAGGTACCGGTAGTATTGCTTTAGATAGAACCAATAAAAAAGCCTACTGTGCATTATCTGAGCGTGCAGATGAAGAATTATTTATTGAGTTTTGTGAAGATTTTGATTATTTTCCAGTGCTTTTTACGGCCAACCAATCTGTTGATGGCAAAAGGTTGCCAATATACCATACCAATGTGATGATGTGTATAGGTGAAAACTTTGCCGTAATTTGTCCAGATACGATCGACAATAAAAAAGAACGTAAAATTGTGTTAGATCACTTAAGTCATGATGGTAAAGAAATCATCAGAATTTGTGAATCTCAAATGCATCAATTTGCAGGTAATATGTTGCAGGTTTTAGGTAAAAACAACAAGCCTTATTTAGTCATGAGTTCTTCGGCCTATAACAGTCTTCATCCAGACCAAGTGAAAAGTATTACAAAGCATTGTGAAATTCTACATAGTTCCTTAGAAACTATTGAAACTTGTGGTGGTGGTAGCGCACGCTGTATGATGGCAGAAGTTTTTTTGCCTAAGAGCTTAAATTAAAACGGAAAGTTGAAAGTGAAAGGCGTAAAATGAGAAATTGAAAATCTTTTTTTGTACGTCCCTGATATAGGTTGACCACTTAAAAGTGGAAAAACTATGAAAGCAAA
>CAXBCN010000005.1:0-158246 GCA_963974535.1 uncultured Cellulophaga sp. | reverse complement strand
ACGTATACCTTAACTTTTGACGCCTGGTCTGATCGTGCTAGAACACTTGTAGGAGGAATCGGGTTGAGTGGCGGAAGTTTTGCCAATACTGTAGAAACCGTAAATTTAACCACTACGAGACAAACTTTTACCCTCACCTTAACTGCTGCAGGCTTCGGTGCTGCCGATGCACGTGTTTTATTTGATTCGGGAGCTGCTGTGGGTCGTGTCAATATTGATAATGTATCCTTAACGCTAAATAGTACAGGTGGCGGCGGTACAGGCGGCGGGGCATTGGTAGCTTGTAACGGTGGCGTATTGGTGAATGATTTCGAGACTGCCGATAACTCCATTTTTAACAATTTTGGAGGTGGTGTTGGTACCATTATCGATAATTCGGATACTTCTGTTAATAGCAGTGCCAAGTTAGGGCAATATGTTAAAAATGCAGGAGAGCTTTTTGGTGGAATCACCATAGCCGTGGCCAGTACTATTGATTTGGACAATGGAAAATTTTCTATCGATGTAAATTCTCAGTCCGTTCGGCAATTGTTGTTCAAATTGGAAGGTTTGAATCAAGAACTGACTTTGCCGACATCAGGTACTGGTTGGGAAACCCTATCGTACGACTTTTCGAGTTTTACGGGCGGAGTTACCGGTATCACTTTGATTATGGACAACGGTACTCCAGGAGACGGTAGTGCCGCTTGGACTATTCAGTTTGATAACATTAGGTTGTGTGACAACGGAGGTTCTGGTGGCGGTGGAGGCACTGGTGGTGCAATTGTTAGTAATGGTGATTTCGAAACCGGCAACGGGGATGGTACAGGTTGGCTATTATTTCAAAATGGTGGAACTTCAGCATTTGATAATACCGTCAACAATGGTGGAACATGGTCTGGTCGTTTAGCTACGAATGGTCCAAGTAATCCTGCATTAAAACAAGAAAGAAAAGGAGCCGGAGATGTTAGTCCAGGTGATGTAGTTAGAATTACCTTTGATCATATAGGAAGCGTTACTCAGCCTGGTGCTGTGTTTAATGTGCTTCTTTTTGGCGAAGGAGCTGCAGGGGCTTCTTTTACCCATGTTTTTAATCCCGCTCCAGCCCTTTCAGGTACTTGGAACACTTTTACGGGTACCTTTACCATACCAAACGGAGCTGATGTAAGTGAAGGAATTTCTTTTCTTATCGAGGCTGTTTGTGGAGGTGATGCAGGTTGTAATGTGGTAGCTAACATCGATAATGTGGCCATTGTTTTAAACCCATAAGGGTGTTTAGGCTAACAAAAAAATAGGTAAAAAAGGTTAGCAATAAAGCAGTTTTTTGCTAACCTTTTCTACTTAAAGTTAAAACTTCAGAAATTAATTAATGAAGCATACAGATATTTACATCGGTAATTCAAAAACAAACCTTGATCAGAAAAGGGTTCAAGGCGAACTGGTTCAAATTGAGCATGAAAGCTATTATAAAATCAGCAATAGCGATGCCATGCGCCCATTTTTTATGAGCATTGTTAGCGATTCTAATCATTGGATGTTTATCGCGAGTAATGGCGGTTTAACGGCTGGTCGAAAAGATGCGGAGTCATCTTTATTTCCGTATTACACGGATGATAAAATTACAGAATCAGCCGAGATCACAGGAAGCAAAACTCTTATGCAGGTGACTAAAAAGGAAAAAACCTATTTGTGGGAACCTTTTTCAAATCGCTATGCTGGTATGTATACCACCACTCGAAATCTTTATAAAAGTGTGTACGGTAATAAATTGGTTTTTGAAGAAATTAACCACGATTTAAAACTAAGGTTTAGCTATGAATGGAATTCAAGCAACGAATTTGGTTTTGTAAAAAAATCAGCCCTAAAAAATGAAGGTCAAGATTCAATAACGATTACAGTTCTAGACGGTTTACAGAATATATTGCCTTATGGAGTCAACTCTAGCTTGCAGAATAGTAGTAGCAATTTAGTAGATGCTTATAAGAGAGCTGAATTGGAGGCTGAAGTAGGTTTGGGTATTTATGCCTTAAGTGCATTTATCGTAGATAAGGCCGAACCGAGCGAATCTTTAAAAGCCAATATTGTTTGGTCTTTTGGACTTGAAAATGCTACCTATTTACTGTCATCCTTGCAACTCGATGCTTTTAGAAAAGGGTTACCCATACATCCAGAAAAAGATATTAAAGCAGAGAAAGGGGCTTATTTTATACAAGCCGAAATCACCTTGCCATCACTATCTGATAAAAAATGGAGTACGGTAGCCAATGTCAACCAGAATCATTCGGCCATTGCGAATATTATTAACACCCTAAAGACAGATCCCAATATAGCGGCAACAGTTGACCAAAGTATACGTTTAGGAACCGATAATTTGATTCAATTGGCGGCTTCTTCTGATGGGTTGCAAACCACTGCAGACACGTTTAGAAATACACGACATTTTTCGAATACTTTGTTCAATATTATGAGAGGGGGTATTTTTGATCATAATTATCGAATAGAGAAGTGGGATTTTAAAACCTACCTAGCGAAATCGAATAAAAAATCATTTCAATCCGCCCAACACTTAATTGAAAAGCTTCCAGAAGAATTTACAACAGCTAAATTAAAGGAAATTGGCAAGGATAGTGAAGATAAAGACTTTGAGCGGTTGTGCTTAGAATACATGCCCTTAAAATTCAGTAGAAGACATGGTGATCCAAGCAGACCGTGGAATAAATTTTCGATCAACACCAGAAGTGAAACTGATGGATCTAAAATTTTGGATTACGAAGGGAATTGGCGAGATATTTTTCAAAACTGGGAAGCGTTAGCACATTCGTTTCCAGACTTTACGGAAAACATGATCCATAAGTTTTTAAACGCTTCTACGTTTGATGGGTACAACCCGTACCGTGTGACTAAAGATGGTTTTGATTGGGAGACCATAGAACCAGACGATCCATGGTCTTATATCGGATATTGGGGAGATCATCAAATTATATACTTATTAAAGTTTTTAGAAATTATAGAATATCACCAACCAGGTAAATTAACTAGCTATTTTGATAAAGATTTATTTGTGTATGCCAATGTACCTTATAAAATAAAGAGCTATCAGGACATTCTCAAAAATCCAAAAGATACTATTGAGTTTGATCTTGAATTAGATCATGAAATTGGCAGAAGAAAGTTGGCTCTAGGTGCCGATGGTGCTTTGCTTTTTGATCCGAAAAAAGAGATCTACAAAGTTAATTTTATAGAAAAAATAGTAGCGACTGTTCTGGCCAAAATATCTAATTTTATTCCAGAAGCAGGTATTTGGTTAAATACCCAAAGACCCGAATGGAATGATGCCAATAATGCCTTGGTGGGCAATGGAGTTTCTATGGTAACCCTGTATTATTTGAGAAGGTTTTTAAGTTTTTTCGATGATCTTATAGCGAATGTGGAACTAGTGGAAATTTCTATTTCGGAAGAACTGTTGGTATTTTTTAATCAAGTTGATGAAACCTTACATCAAAATGAATCCCTGCTCATCAAAAAAATTAACGATACGGACCGAAAAAGAATTTTAGATGGCTTGGGAATACCAGCCAGTGATTATAGGGCTGTTATTTATAAAAATGGTTTTTCTGGGAAAAAGTCGAAGCTTTCACTAGCTAGTTTGAGCGGTTTTCTAAAAACCACCTTAAAGGGTATTGACCATACCATTGAGGTGAATAGACGATCAGATAATTTATACCATGCTTACAATTTGATGACCATAACGGATGAGAAGAAAATCTCGATTTCCTATTTGAGCGAAATGTTGGAGGGTCAAGTAGCTGTTTTAAGTTCGGGCTATCTTTCCTCAGAAGGGTGTTTAAAGCTTTTAGACGGTCTGAAGCAGAGCCAATTATTTCGAGAAGATCAGTACAGTTATTTATTATATCCAAATAAAGAACTTTCCCCATTTTTGATAAAAAATACCCTCCCAACAAATGCTATAGCACAATCAGAGCTACTGCAGCAAATGATTGCAGATGGCCATACAAGCATTGTTGAAAAAGATATTAATGGGAACACACATTTTAATGGAAACTTTCATAATTCAGCCAGTATAAAAGATGCTTTGAAGGCACTGAAGGGATCACGCTATAAGACTTTAGCAGAAAAAGATGAAGCGCTATTGTTGCAAACTTTTGAGCAGGTTTTTAATCATAAGGCTTTCACAGGTCGATCGGGTACTTTTTATGGGTATGAAGGCTTAGGATCCATTTATTGGCACATGGTTTCCAAATTACTTTTGGCAGTTCAAGAATGTTGTTTGAAAGCCATTGATGCTAATGTTAGCGATGAAATTACAGGCAGACTATTGGAGCATTATTACGAGATTAATGAAGGTATTGGGGTTCATAAATCACCAGAACTTTATGGTGCTTTTCCAACAGATGCTTATTCCCATACCCCTGCGGGTAAAGGAGCGCAACAGCCTGGAATGACTGGACAAGTAAAAGAGGATATCCTCAGTCGATTTGGTGAATTGGGTGTTTTTGTAGCGAAGGGACAATTATATTTTAATCCCTGTATGTTGCGCAAAGTAGAGTTTTTAAAGGAACCGAAGACCTTCAACTATATCACTGTTGGCCATGTAAAATCGGAGCTTCAATTAAGTAAAGGAGAATTAGCAATGACCTATTGCCAGGTACCTATAGTGTATAAAATTTCAACGGAGAATACTATTGAAATAACCCTTAAAGATGGTAAGATAATAAAGGTTTCAAGTTTAAGCTTAGATACGTCCATGAGTAAAATGGTATTTCAGCGCTCCGGCGAAATCGAACTCATTAGGGTACAACTAAAGGAAGATACCTTAAAATAAAGGTTTAGATATAAAACAACCCAGTGCTTTGACGACATTGACGTATGGTGTTCATCATGGCAGCTAATCAAAGTAGGAGGCATTAAAGTACTCCGTATTAAAAGATAAAAGAAGTGACAGCTAAAGATATTTTAGGAAATTCAGAGTATTTGGCCATATCCTATGGCGGCTATAGGGCCATTTCAAGAGAAATTCAACCGACCCTTGACGAGTTAAAGGACGATATGAAATTATTGGCAGCTATGGGTATCAAGGTCATTAGAACCTATAATGTACAATTACCTTTACCTCATGCAGCAAATATCTTAAAGGCTATACGTGAACTTAAACAAGAAAATCCAAACTTTGAAATGTATGTCATGTTAGGTGCTTGGATCGATTGCCTCAATGCATGGACCAATCAAATGCCAAATCACGATGAAGAAAGTCCTAATAATGCTTTAGAAATTGAAAGAGCAGTAGTTTTAGCGAACAAGTATCCAGATATAGTTAAAGTAGTGGCCGTTGGCAATGAAGCGATGGTAAAGTGGGCCACAAGTTATTTTGTGCAGCCTAAGGTGATTTTAAAATGGGTGAATTATCTGCAAGAACTAAAAAAGGCAAAAAAATTGCCGAAAGATGTATGGATTACCAGCTCTGACGATTTTGCATCTTGGGGAGGGGGCGATGCTAGTTACCATTGTGAAGATTTAAATCAATTAATAAAAGCGGTAGACTATATTTCAATGCATAGCTATCCCTATCACAACACGCATTACAATCCTGAATTTTGGGGAATTCCGGAAGAAGAGCATTCACTATCTGAAATAGAAAAGATTGATAATGCCATGAAGCGTGCACTTGAATTTACTAAAAACCAATATGCATGTACCCTTAAGTATATGAAAAGTCTGGGTATACAAAAGCCTGTTCATATTGGAGAAACAGGTTGGGCTAGTGTAGCTAATGATTTTTATGGTCATAATGGCTCTAAGGCAACAGATGAGTATAAGCAAGGCTTGTATTATAAATTAATGCGAGAATGGACGCAAAAAGCTGGAATTTCTTGTTTTTATTTTGAAGCTTTTAATGAAAAATGGAAAGATGCTCACAATCCCGAGGGTTCAGAAAATCATTTCGGATTGTTCAAGATAAATGGAGAAGCTAAATATCCCTTATGGGATTTGGTAGATAAGGGTGTTTTTAACGGATTGTACCGAAATGGAAATCCGATAAGAAAAACCTACAACGGCAATAAAGAAGAATTAATGCCTAATGTTTTAGTACCGCCAACAAAAAGCTAAAAGCAATTTTTGGAAGTACCCTTTCCAGACTTTGGTTTTCTCGATATGTTTAAACAGGAATTGATTAATACACCTAATAAAACAATACTAGCTATGAAATTAAAGACATCCTTTCTTATCAGTTTCATCATTTTAATTTTTATGGTGTCGTGCAATCAAAACTCAAAGTCTAACAAAGAAATGCAGCAGCAAAAACAAATGACAGCTAAAGATATTTTAGGCAACGCGGAATACCTAGCTATGTCCTATGGAGGCTATCGGTATAAAGATCCCAATATCGAGCCAACCTTAGCAGAGCTAAAAGAAGATATGAAGCTTCTTGCCGCTATGGGTGTGAAAATCATTAGAACCTATAAGGTGCATAAACCACAGGCTGAAAATGTGTTGAAAGTAATCACAGAATTAAGGAAAGAGGATCCTAATTTTGAAATGTATGTCATGTTAGGAGCTTGGATAGACTGTAAAAATGCCTTTACAGATCAAGAAAAGGACCATAATGCCGAGAGCGAAGCCAACCTTCCACAAATAAAAAAAGTAGTGGCTTTAGCAAACCAGTATCCCGATATAGTAAAAGTAATTGCGGTAGGCAATGAGGCTATGGTGAAATGGGCTGAAAGTTATTATGTGGAACCTTGGATTATTTTAAAATGGGTGAACTACTTACAAGAGTTGAAAAAAGAAGGGAAGCTTTCTAAAGATTTATGGATTACAAGTTCTGATAATTTTGCCTCTTGGGGAGGAGGCGGTGCGGAATACCATGTTGAAGATTTGACGAAATTAATCCATGCGGTTGACTTTATTTCCATGCATACCTATCCCATGCATGACACCCATTATCAGCCTGAATTTTGGTTACAATCAGAAGGTCAGGATCAAATGACAGATTTGGAAAAAATAGATGCGGCTATGGTTAGAGCAAAGGAGTATGCTCAGCTACAGTTTCAAAATGTACAGCAATATATGAAAGGTCTTGGCGTAGACAAACCAATTCATATTGGCGAAACGGGATGGGCAAGTGTCTCAACAGATCAGTATGGCTTTAACGGCTCTAAAGCTTGCGATGAGTATAAAGAAGCCCTTTATTACCAGCACATGCGCGAATGGACCAAGGAAGCAGGATTGTCTTGTTTTTATTTCGAAGGATTCGATGAGCCTTGGAAAGGAAGCGAAAATATGGGAAATTCAGAAAAGCACTTTGGTCTAATGACTGTAGATGGTAAAGCCAAATATGCTTTATGGGCTGAAGTAGATAAAGGAAGCTTCAAAGGCTTAACGCGAAACGGAAACCCCATAACGAAAACCTATGGTGGGGATAAGGCTGCAGTAATGCAAGATGTATTGGTACCACCAACACAAGACGAGATAGGAGCATCTGAGGAGTATTAAGAAATAAATAGATGAAAACAACTGAGATATATGTACTTCTTTTAGTAGTGTTAGCAATTATGAGTTGTAGCGAAAAACAAGATCTTTTGAAAGCTGAGGTGTATGAAACATCTGCTAGTGGGCATCAACTAACAAGATTAGCTGAAGTTAGCTCTGACGCTGCTATCGACAGTATGGTGCTATTGCCAGACCTAACCTACCAAACCATAACTGGCTTTGGTGGATCATTTACGGAGGCATCAGCCTCATTGTTAAACCGGTTAGGTAAAGCAAATAGGGCTAAAATTTTGGAGGCCTACTTTGGTGAAAGTGGGGCAAAATACTCTTTGACGCGTACCCATATGAATTCCTGCGATTTTTCTCTGGGAAACTATTCGTACGCACCGGTTGAAGGCGATGTTGAGCTGATTAATTTTTCGATAGAAGAAGACCGTGATGATTTAATTCCGATGATTAAGGAAGCGATGGCAGTTTCTAGTGATGGTTTTAAAATAGTATCCTCACCTTGGACAGCGCCGCCTTGGATGAAAGATAATAAGGATTGGAGAGGTGGAAAGTTATTACCCGAATATTACAACACTTGGGCTTTATTTTTTTCAAAATATAAGACGGCATATAAAAATGAAGGGATTGATATTTGGGGATTTACAGTAGAAAATGAACCCGTAGGAAATGATGGCAACTGGGAAAGTATGCATTATACACCTGAAGAAATGACTCATTTTGTACAACAATATTTAGGGCCAAAACTAGAAAAAGACGGACACGATGTGAAAATTTTGGGGTATGACCAAAATAGAGGTGAAGAACTAGAAAAGTGGGCTAGTGTCATGTATAAAGACGAAGCCTCTTCTAAATATTATGACGGTATCGCCATACATTGGTATGGGAGCACCTACGATTATTTCCCAGAATCATTACAATTTACGCACGACAAAGCTCCTAGTAAATTCCTTATTCAAACCGAAGCTTGTGTTGATGCTGAAATTCCAAAATGGCGCGACGATCAGTGGTATTGGAAAAAAGAAGCAACAGATTGGGGTTGGGATTGGGCTGCAGAAAAAGACAAATATTTACATCCCCAATATGCGCCGGTGAATCGCTATGCAAGAGATATTATCGGCTGTCTTAACAATTGGGTAGATGGCTGGATCGATTGGAACATGGTATTGGATAAACAAGGTGGTCCCAACTGGTTTAAAAATTGGTGTGTTGCTCCTGTCATTGTTGACCCTGATAAAGATGAAGTTTATTTTACGCCCTTGTACTACATCATGGCTCACTTTAGCAGATATATACGACCAGGAGCTGTAGTGATTGGTGTTGAAAATTCAGATAAAGACCTTATGGTAACGGCAGCGAAAAATCCAGATAACTCTATGGCTGTTGTTATTTTTAATGAAGGAGCTATGGCAAAGAATTTTAAGCTCATCCTAAACGCTAAAACACTAAACCTAAAAATAAGTGCGCAAGCAATACAAACTATTGTCATCCCGCAATCCTTAAATTAACCAATTAAAAAAAACAATCATGGCAACAACTTCAAATTCAGTTCCAATGGGTCAAAAAATAGCCTTTGGGTTAGGGATGCTTTCCAATCAAATGTTTCCAGCGGCCTTAGCTATTTTTATGGTGGTGTTGGTACAAGATTATGCCTTTCCGACCTGGATGTGGGGAATTTTATTTTTTCTTCCCCGTATTTTCGATTCTGTAACAGATCCTATCATGGGTTTTATTTCGGATAATACAAAGTCTATTTGGGGCAGACGAAGACAGTATGTGCTTTTAGGAGCTTTAATTATGGGGATTTCTTTTTCGTTGATGTGGCAAATTTATATTGTAGATGGCGTGAGCTATAACTTTAGTTATTTCCTGATTTGGTCTTTAGTATTTTATTTAGGACTTACGATCTTTTCCGTACCCTATGTAGCTATGGGGTATGAGATGAGTGATGATTTTCATGAGCGCACCGATATTATGGCTATAGCGCAGTGGATAGGACAGTGGGCTTGGGTCATTGCGCCTTGGTTTTGGGTGGTGATGTATGATGATAGTTGGTTTGGAACCACAACAGATACCACTAGAACTTTGGGTGTTTGGGTGGCCGTTATTTTCGCTGTTTTGGCCATGGTACCTGCCATTTTTATTAAAAGTAAGTCTACTAAAAATGACGATAGTTTAACCCCTTTAACCTTAAAAACTATTGGAGGAAGTTTTAAACAGATTATAGAAAATTTTAAAGAAGCCTTTAAAATAGAGCAGTTTAGAAAGTTGTGTTTTTCAACATTTTTGATCTATAATGCCTTTAATGTGGTTGCTGGTTTTTCATTTTTTATAGTGGTCTATTATTTGTTTAATGGGGACGCAGCCGCTGCCGGTCTTTGGCCGACATTATTAGGAAGTATAGGGGCCCTATCCACTACTTTTTTGGTCATTCCTATTGTGGCAAAGATGTCTAAAATTATGGGAAAAAAGAAAGCTTTTATGGTTTCTCAAGGTATATCTGTGTTGGGGTATGTAATGCTTTGGTTCTTGTTTATTCCGGGTAAACCCTATATGTTTTTATTTGCCTTACCATTTTTCTCTTTTGGGATTGGAAGTTTGTTTACGCTAATGATGTCAATGACCTCTGATGTTATCGATATTGACGAATTAAATACAGGAAAACGTAGAGAAGGGGTATTTGGAGCAATTTATTGGTGGATGGTAAAATTTGGTTTTGCCATTGCAGGATTATTAACAGGAGCTATCATGACCTTAGTGGGGTTTGTGCCAGATACAGTCAATTCTGAGGCATCTATTATGGGCATACGACTATTTTACTCTGGCCTACCAATTGCGGGCACTTTGGGCGCTCTGTGGATCATGCGTAATTACAACCTTACCGAAGAGCGTGCCGTAGAAATAAGTGCAGAGTTAGCAAAACGAAAAATAAAGAAGAAAGCGAAAGAAGTTTCCTCCGCATATGGCGCAGGTCATTTACTTTCGGTTTTAAATCAAACTATTCAACTCGAGCCCTATACAGAAATAGACTTTTCAGACAAAACCATAGAGGACGCTAAAGTGATGTTTGCGGATAAGCTTAACAGCAAGTTATGTGGTCTTTGTTTTAGTCCCTACGTAGAAGGACAAGTTCCCAATGATGTTATTTTAACTGAGTCCCAGATTCTTCGGCGTATGGAGGTGATAGCGCCTTACACAAAAGCCATTAGATCATTCTCCTGTACTGAAGGAAATGAATTGATACCAAAAGTAGCGCATGAAAAGGGTTTAAATTCCATCGCTGGGGCATGGATTAGTGAAGATAAAGCTCGTAATGAAAAGGAGATAAATGCCTTGATTGCGCTGGCCAAGACAGGGGTTGTCAATGTCGCGGCTGTGGGTAACGAAGTATTGCTCAGAGGCGACGTGTCGGAAGAAGAACTCATTGGCTATATCAATAGAGTTAAAGAAGCTCTTAAAGATTTTGATGTTGCCGTGGGCTATGTGGATACGTATTATGAGTATTATAACAGACCTAATTTGGTAGCTGCCACAGATATTATTTTAGCCAATTGTTACCCGTTTTGGGAGGGCTTTGATATAGAAAGTTCATTAAAACATTTAAGAGAAATGTACGCCTTAACTAAATACGTGTCTAAAGGTAAGAAAGTGATCATAGCCGAAACGGGCTGGCCCAGCCAAGGGAATGCCAATGAAGATGCGCATCCATCCCTTATAAACGCCATGAAATACTTTATACAAACTCAAGAATGGGCAAGTAAAGAAGGAGTAGAAATTTTTCATTTCTCATCTTTTGATGAATCGTGGAAGGTGCGTGTGGAGGGCGAACTAGGTGCTCGATGGGGTATTTGGGACAAGGATGAAAAATTCAAGTATAGGTAGGCTTAGGCTTTCCAAGACAAAATCATGAGAATTTAAGTGTGGTAGTTAAACGAATTCAACAATTATAAATACATTAAAAAATGTCATATAGAAACGAGGAATATCATGCCTACAGTGGCTTAGATTTTACGGAGCATTCAGGTATTGATTTTAGTACCTACTCGAAATCAGAAGATCTAAAAAAATTATGGAGGGCAACTTTAAATAAAGGGATGCATGGCCTTTGTTTTAGTATGTATGAAGATGGGCAAAAACCAGGTGACATCATTACCGTGAAACAGGTGAAAAGAAGAATAGAAATTATTAAACCTTATACCCAATGGGTACGCTCTTTTTCTTGTGTTGAAGGTAACGAACATATTCCACGAATTGCCCATCAGCAGGGCATGAAAACTTTAGTAGGGGCATGGTTGGGAAAAGATAAAGAGGATAATGAAAAGGAAATTGAAGGTTTAATTCAATTGGCTAAGGAAGGATGTGTTACTATAGCCGCAGTAGGAAATGAGGTGCTTTATCGAAATGATTTGCCTTTAGAAGAACTTTTAGACTTTATGAAACGTGTTAAAGAGGCAGTGCCCCATATACCTGTAGGCTATGTTGATGCCTATTATGAGTTTTCAGTACATCCAGAATTAGTGGCGCTCAGTGATGTTATCCTCGCCAATTGTTACCCCTATTGGGAAGGCTGTCATATAGATGGCTCTTTAGCGCATATGCAGCAAATGTACGGGCAGGCCATGCACGCAGCACAAGGTAAAAAAGTTATCATTACAGAGACGGGCTGGCCCAGTGAAGGTGGAAGCTTAAGGGGTGCATTTTCATCAGAAGAGAATGCGATGAAGTATTTTATAAATACCCAAGCTTGGGCCTCTAAGGCGAATATAGAAACTTTTTATTTCTCTTCTTTTGATGAGTCGTGGAAAACAGGAGACGAGGGCGATGTTGGAGCATACTGGGGTTTGTGGGATAAAAACGAAAAAATAAAATACCTATAAGTCCAACCTAAAAAAAAATCAAAATAGCTCGTCTATTGAGGAGTTCTATTATTTCGTGATACCTGTTATGTTTGGTCTTCAATTTCGTCGCAATCGAAATAGAAGACCAAGCCTTTAACTGAAGAGCTTTTGATCGCTGATATAGCTGTTGATAACCGCCAATTTAATGCGGTAATTTATTTTTTAAGAGACCATACACAAAAGTGCCTAATAACGCAGCTGCAATTACGATGAGCATGCTAAAAACACCTGTACCTACTAAAATATACATAGGGCCAGGGCAAGCCCCCGCCAAAGCCCATCCGAAGCCAAAAATAGTACCACCTAAGATGTTTGCTTTATAGTTTTTTTCTTTTTGATCTGGACTAATAATTTGCCCAGAAATGCTTTTCAACTGCAATTTTTTAGAAATTAAAAAAAACAAAACACCAATCGCCACTGCCGATCCAATAATGCCATACATATGGAACGATTGAAATTTGAACATTTCATAAATTCTATACCACGAAACAGCTTCAGATTTTACTAAAACGATCCCGAAAAACATACCTACGATTAAAAATTTCAATGCCTTCATTTAGCTAAATATTAGGGGTAAAATAAAAAATGTCATGACTAATCCGCCAATAAAGAAACCAATAACAGCGACTAAAGAAGGAAGCTGTAAGTTACTTAATCCTGTAATGGCATGGCCAGAGGTGCAACCTCCAGCATACCTAGTTCCAAAACCAACAAGAAAACCAGCGATCACAAGTATAGCAATTCCTTTCAGGCTTAAAACAGCATCCCAGCTATAAATTTCTGGAGGTAAAATTGTTGCGCCAGCATTTTGAAAACCTAAATCTTTTAAATCGGTAATGGTTTGCTCATTTAAAGCAATCGCCGAGCCATCGGATAAAAAATATACAGCAATAAACCCGCCTAATACGGCACCTACTACTACGGTTAAGTTCCATTTTTGGGACTGCCAATCGAACTTAAAAAATTCCGCATATTTATCGGCGCCGCCAATAGCGCAAAGTGTTTTTAGGTTCGATGACATGCCAAAGCTTTTGCCAAAAAGAACCAAAATAATCATCGTAAGTGCAATCAAAGGGCCAGAAACATACCATGGCCAAGGTTGAAGAAGAAATTCCATTTTTTAAGCTATTTTTTTATTTGGTGCCAAGTTAAAAGATTTGACAGACTTTGCAAAGTTCATAAAACCTTCAAATCTTGCCATAAAAGTTAAATGAATTCTTTAGACGTAATTAATTGTTATAATTACACCTAACAAGAGAATTAATCCTTATAAATCACCTAAGGTTTAATAAAGGTATATTGGTTTTTATTCTTTTTTTATATGAATATTTGGAATTTGAACAATCTCAAAAGTAGCGGAAGCTAGCTGCACTTTTCCATTGGTATTTTGTATTTTTTTTCCAATTAGTTCATTTAACAAGTGTTTGGTAAGTCTTCTTTTTTTGTAGTCAACAATGTATCGAAGGTTAAACTGGATCCAATTATCAGTCATAGTGATGGCTAAAGTTGGTGCTACTTCAGCGTTTTCTATGTAATATTTATTCACCACTTGGTTCCATTGCTCCATAGATTCCGTCACATAGTCAGAGAGTGATTCAGAGGCAATTTGAACGATAATTGTTTTTGCGAGTTCTACATCAGAACCATATCGGATAGGCAAATTAAATTCGTCCCAAACAAATGGAAAATCTCTTGAATAGTTATATACGGGACCTTTAAAAACAAAGGCATTACTTAATTTCACAATTCTACCACTATAATTATCACTAGAAACCCATTCTCCAATTTCCATCATGGTGGTATAAATACTATCGATGTCAATAACATCGCCTTTAATATTATTTATTTCTATTCTATCACCTGGTTTATAGACACCAACAAAAAAGATGTAGAATGAGCCTGCAACACTTAAAATTAACTCTTGCAAGGTAATGGTAATCCCCGCAGTGAGCAATCCAATGGCTAAGGCAAAGTCTTTAATGCTGCCGGAAAAAAAAGAAATGGTAACGATGAGTAGTAAAACATAACCAATAAACTCAACCCCTTTCTGAGATTTGTATCTAATTCCTATATCAGGAAGATTTCTTCTTAAAAAGCGTCTAAGGAAGGCAATCGTGATTAAAATAAAAACAGCCCAAAGCACATATTTAATGATAGTATAGGAAATAGGATGTTCATGTAACCATTGTTGTATGTTTTCAATTATTTCCATGTGCTTTAAGTTCGATGGTAGTTCTTTAAAATAATTTTTTTGTAAAATTCTACGTTTAGAATTTAGGTACTTGTTTTTCTATTCTCTATTCTTTGAACCGTTTTCATGTTTAGGTTTTATTTCCCGGCAGAGGCTTTCAAAGTATGGCCTTTTAACGTACCCCGTTCAATGATTTTTTGACCCATATGTTCCATTTTTGAACGATCATTCTGGAGTCAAAACTACTCGAGTTCTGTAGGGATTGATACCGGTATCTTTAAGACAATTTTAAGACATTTATGTCAATTAGTTAATTTCTAGCTATGGTTTCTGAAAAAAACCAGCAAATGTAGCATGGGATATGATTAAGACAATAAATTACCCAATTCATCCCATTCTGCAACATCGTTTCTTTTACTTTGATCCACACACTTGGCTAGCCATTCTTCTTCGTAAAAAACGCCGTGTTGTTTAAGAACATCATCGGGTACACCATCCCAAACATTAGGTTGATTTCCTTTATAACCCAAATCTGCAATTCCCACTTTTGAGGTGTAATACCCCGTTAAAGTTAGGTTGCGGACTATAGAAAAGAACTGCACTTCAAGGGGTCTTTTAGCTTCTGGAATCTCAATATTGGGATAGGCAATACGATCTAAAATTTGTTTTTGTTGCGCTTCTGTGGCGGTTTTAAACTCTGCATTATATAAAGAATTGCTTTCATGATCTAACCACATAAGGCCGCCTCGTAAAGTAGCTTGCAATGGCGGATAATCTTTTGCCATAAACTCCATAAATTCTGGAACGCCAGCTGCTGTAATAGAGCCCTTTTCGTCGGGAGGAAGAATTAAATTTGCCAAAGTAGTAAGACTTTCCATTTCATGCGGATTAAAAAATTGCTCCGCATTTAGTTTTTCAATAATTTTGAGCTCTTCAGGTGTCCTTCCAAAATAATTTTCGGTGGACGCTGCGATAGCTTCTTCTGTAATTGGTGCATTCTCAGGTTTACAGCCATGTATGACTAAGCCTCCCGCAACGCTGCCTAAAATAATTGATTTAATACTCTTTCTTCTATCCATTCCTTAGATATTTTGCATTTTTAGCTGTTCAACAATGTAATCAGAAGTTCTCCAAGAGAGTGCTAATATGGTCCAGGTAGGGTTTTTGTCGGCTTGTGAGACAAAAGGGCCTGCATCGACAATAAAAACATTATCAACCTCGTGTAATTGCTGGTGTTGGTTCACTACTGAAGTTTTAGGGTCATCGCCCATTCGTGTAGTTCCGACTTCATGGATAATCCACCCAGGAGGTGCTATCCCGTAATTTTGTTCTTTAGTGGGTTTTTTGCCTAGTACTTCACCACCCATATTGTGAATAATTTCTTCAAAAGTATCGTGCATGTGTCGCACTTGTTGAATTTCATTATCTGTCCATTTATAGTCAAATTTTAAGACAGGGATGCCAAGTTCATCAACTTTTGTAGCATCTATTGTACATCGGTTATTTTTTTGAGGAATAGATTCTCCACGACCCGACATACCAACGGTAGCGCCGTAATATTTTTTTACTTCGTCCTTAATCCCTGCGCCATAACCCCCAACTTTAAGTCCAAAAAACTCGTTATACTGATTGTGGTTAAAACCAAAACCATAGCTTGGCATGCCTAGTCCGCCCCACATTTCAATATGATAACCACGGGCAAAGTTTAATTTTTTGTTATCTCCCCACCAAGGTGAATACACGTGCATACCACCAGTACCATCTTCGTTATAGGTTTTTCTATTCATTAAATCAGGAATAAAAGCAGCTCGGTCACTACCTGTAGAATCATGTAAATAGCGCCCAACAATATCGCTGCTATTCCCTAAACCGTTCGGGTGTTGTTTGCTTTTAGAATTTAATAAAATACGTGCTGAACTACAGGCCGAAGCGGCTAAAACCACTATTTTACCTTTAAGGGTATATTCTTTGCGGTCTTCTTTGTTAATGTACGACACCCCAGTAGCTTTCCCTTCATCATTTGTAATGACCTCACGCACCATGGCATTCACGAACAAGTCGATCTGCGCTCCACTTTTTTGGGCAGGAAATATTAAACATGTTCCTGAAGAAAAGTCAGCGTGCACACTACAGCCTCTAGAACATTGCCCGCAATAGAAACAAATACCACGATCTTTATTGATTCGTTTGGTAAGCATAGACATTCTAGAGGGGTACACAGGAACATTAGATTTACGTGCACCTTTAATGTAGAATAATTCATGTAGTCTGGGTTTTGGTGGCGGTAAAAAAAAGCCATCAGGATCATTGGGTAAGCCCTCGTTGGTGCCAAAAACACCAATTAATTTATCTACTTTATCGTAATACGGTTTTACATCTTCATAGCCAATAGGCCAATTATCTCCTAAGCCATCTATACTCTTTCGTTTAAAATCGTCAGGACCAAACCGCAATGAAATGCGGCCCCAGTGGTTGGTTCTTCCACCCAACATTCGTGATCTATACCATCTAAAATCACTGCCTTCAGCATTCGTATAGGGTTCGTTCTCTATATTGAAACCCCCGTACGAACTATCGTACTCTCCAAAATGACGTACGGTGTTTGCGCCTCTCCTTGGAGATTCGTAGGGCCACTTTAATTGTGTTTGTTGTTCTGGAGCACCAGGATCAAAATAAGGACCAGCTTCTACAACAGCCACTTTAAGTCCTGCTTCTGACAAAATTTTAGTAGCCATACCGCCACCAGCACCAGACCCGACGATAATAACATCATATATTTTTGATGATTCAATAATTTCCATGTAAACCTATAATTTAGTGGTTGATAGCAATAAGGGTTCAATTTACTTAATTTTTTCTTGATACTACAGTGGAGCAGGGATAAAAAATGACATGTCTTAATTAACTCAAAGTAGCTTGGTATCTGAAATTACTTTATAATCTTAAATTTTAGATGTATCTATAAAAAACAGGCTTTTGGGATTGCAAAACCGGAATTAATATTTCAAGCCACTTAAACTTTTATAGGGTTGTTAGTCTCGGGAGCGCAAGATGTGTAGCACAGGCAAAATCTACCCATACGCCATTGGTACTGTTTTCCTAACAAAGAGATTTTTTCAATACAAAGGACCTATGATCGACAAATTTTAATTTTTACTTATTTTCTGGTAAACTTCTTGCTCAAAAAGTCTGTAGAAGTTTTGTGTTTCTTTGTCGCCATAAGGGAAGAAATTAGTAAAATAAACGAGTGCAATATTTTTTTCTTTATCTAGTGAATAATTGCTGTTTGCAAGCCCTGACCAATACCCTGAACCGATACTTCTAAACGCTTCATCCTTACTATTTTCTATAGCCCATGCTAATCCATGGGTATCTCCTCCGGAGTTAATCGTTAAATTATTCGGTAGGTGGTTGCTAGACATCAAAGCAACAGTTTCAGGTTTTAAAATTTGACCACCCTCATAGCTCCCATTATTCATCATACAAACAAGAAAGCTTAAGTAATCTTTTGGTGAGCCAAATAAGCCGCCGCCAGCACTATAGGTAGTAATTTTTTTAGTGGGGATTCGTGGATATTCTTGAAACCCAAGAGAATCTCTGGATCCCCAAGAAACTATATTTTTCTGCAAATTTTCGGGAACATTAAACCAAGTGCTATTCATTTTTAAAGGCCCTGTCACATTTTTTCTTAGGTAGGTTTCGAGGTCTTCTCCACTAATTTTTTCAATAATTTTCCCCACCCAATCTACGCTCGTTCCGTATACCCAGGATTCTCCGGAATTAAATAATCGAGGCATATCCTCATAGTTCCAATCAGATTTTTCGAAAGATTGAAGGCGTGGATTCATAAACTCATATCCAAATCCGGAGGTATGCGTAAGTAAATGTCTTAATGTGATAGGACTACTAGCAGCCATAAGGTCTCCTTTCTCCGTAAGGATAGGAATGGCCGTCATTTCAGGCATTAATTCGTTTAAGGGATCATCAAGGCCAATCAATTTTTGTTCAACAAGTTGTAAGGCTCCTACAGAGGCTATGGCCTTTGTCATGGAAAATATCCTAAAAATATGCTGTTCACTAATAGAGTCTTTTCCTCCCCAAACGGAAGGGCCATACGCAAACCATTCCATGTTCCCATCTTTGCCAGCATACCCCATGATAGCGGCAGGAAGCTCACTATTTTCAAAATACCTAGTAAGCGGTAAGGGATTGATAGCAATAGAACTACCTTGCTTTTTAGTTTTACAACCCGTTGCTATTGAAAAAATAAAAAGTACGAAGAGAAATTGCTTGATCATTGAATAGTTTAGGTCTTTCAAACATGACTGTAAAGAATTAGCGCTGTGATGGAGCAACTAATGTAGCAAAAAAAAACGAATCTATCTTCTAGTACCAATTTAGGAAATTCGCAGCTATTTTTGTGGGTAGTCTCGAACCGAGGAATACCGTATAAAGGTCTTTGGTTTGTATTTCATTAAAGTTAAATAGCACGCGCAATTTTGACAATATCTGTATAAGGATTCCTTTTGTTTTAACAGGATAAGTCTGCTATTGGTAAGCGCATACAATTTTATGGTTAGTTTTTCTTGCTCACTATTTTTACTATTCTGTTATACATTATTTCTGATAAACTCCAATTATAGCCATCGAAGTCGACCGTATTTGTAAATTGAATAATTACAGCATCTATATCTTTGTGGTATTTAGCAATAGTTTGATAGCCAGGAATTAGACCTGTATGTTCAAACTCGTATAGGGAGCTATAAATTTCCTCTTCCTGTTTGTTCTTAAAGGCGGAACCATTATTTAAGGCACGAATAAATGTACCCAAATCTTCTGCCGTTGCTAACATTACTCCATTATCGTCCATCTTTAAGTCATTTTCATAGCCTACATAATAGCCACTCATAACATCATCCGCATTGACTTCTAGAATTGAGCCATAGGTGTTATTGAGATGTAGCGGTGCTAAAATATTTTCCTTAATGTAGGCAAACCTTGGTACTCCGGATACTCTTTCTATGAGTTCAGAGAGCAATAAGTAATTTGTATTGCTATATTGAAATTTTTCGTTAGGTTCAAAATTGGCGGGTTCATCAAGCACTAATTCAAGGCGTTCTTTGTCGTTTTGTTTTGGATGTACCCAATAATTTTTCGTATCGGTATAATTCGGAATTCCACTGCGGTGTTGAACCATCATTCGCAGGGTAATTTTATCTGTATTTTCTATGCGACCAACTAGTTCTGGGAAGTAGTCAGCCAGTGTTTTGTCTAAGGATAATTGTTTAGTATAGACTAATTTTGTTATCGCTAGGGCTGTATATAGTTTGCTTACACTAGCAATTTTGAACAATGATTTTGGATCGGCAGGAACTTTATTTTCTCTGTTTTTGTAGCCTGAGGTAAAAAATTCTGGGGTATTGTCTTTTTTATCGACGTACACAATAATTCCGTCAAAACCGTAAACAGACCCTTTATCTACTTGCTCCTGAACTGTTTTAGGTAATGGTGTTAACCAAGCTTTTAAAATAGGCCAAGGAACAAAGTATAATGAACTTATTGTTCCAACAAATAGGATAATTTGTAGTATTCTTTTTGATTTTGCTTTCGTCATCAAGTTGAATTCAATAATAAGTTATTAAATGGGCTACCAATAGATCTATAGCTACCGATATAAGCAATCTTTGCTGCACTAGGTATTCATCTTCATCGTAAAAATATAAAAAAACCGAAATGGGTAGGTCTTCACCTTGGCTCCGATTCGTTCGGTATTCAGGCTTTAAAGGAACAAATAAAATCTAAAACTGCCTGCTGGCAATCAGTAAATAAGCTTTGGTTCCTAACGCGTTAAATGCAATATCTTATCTTGATCTTATTGTCCATAATTAACTGGGTAGCCTAATTGTCCCCAAACCAAAATACCTTCGTCAATAATAGCTGTGTTTTTGTACCCTAATCTTCTCAAGGTATTCACCACACGACCTGAAGCTGCATGCGGACAGGCGCAATAAGCAACAATCCAAGTATCATCCTTAGGCAAGTCGCCTATAAATGCTTCCGGCTCTGCGTAATAGGGTACAGGCACCGATCCTGGAATATGGGTTTGTCGCCAGGCCACTTCCGATCGTGCATCTAAAATAATCATTCGAGCACTGTCTTGCAAGGCCTGGTAAACTTCTTTCGTAGGCACATATAGTCCTTTGCGTAAATTAAATTTTGGTGCTTTATTTCTAGGATTCAAGATATACTGATCAGGTGTTGGTACACTGATGGTATCCGTGCTTGGTATATTCCAGCCCGAGGCGCGAGTCCTTAGAAAGGCTGTTAAACCATTAATTTCACCCTCGGTTAAGGAGTCTTTGTAGGCTATCATTGGCGTGCCATCTCTCCCCATTTTTATGGCGTATTTTAGGAATTCATCTGTTGCTGTGGCTAAAAGCATAGAATTGCCTAGGGCAGGAGCCGAGATGCCTTCGCCATCTGCCCCATGGCACACTGAGCATGTATTTGCATAGAGCTCGGCACCCACGGCGACATCTCCGGTCACAGGTTCTCTTGAGAGCTCAATAGGTTTTTCTACCCCGCTTTGTTCATAGAGCCATTGCAATAACAGTTCAATTTCAATGTATTCTAGGGGCCCACCTTGTGTATTTAAATAGCCACCCATAGCGGTTCCCGCTCTGCCATATTGCACGGTATATCTTTGAAAATTATTGGTCAAAGAAGTTGCCATTAATGAATGGGAGCGAAGCGATGGAGCATTATCTGCGGCGTAGCCTTCTCTATTTTTGCCGTGGCATAAAGCGCAATATTTTTGATACATTCCCGCAGCGTTGCTGCTTGCTGTACTATCTAGTTGAGCACCTATTTTATAGTTTTCTGCCATCAGGGCCTGTTCTTTGGGTTCATTTACGAACTCTATTTGAACCCCGTAAGCAAATTGACGTGGTACGGTGATGGTATGTACTATGGTATCGCGTTTAAGAGCCTCTGCTGGTAAACGTTGACGGAGATAATGAAAAGTAGAATCAATATTTTTCACATCAAAACGTATGGCATAGACTCCAGATCCGCGTTCCTCAATAAATTTTGCCATATCATCAGCATCGGATTTGGGGGTAGTAAGGACCAACTCTTGCTGTTCTTTTATTTTAAAGCGAGCTGTATTTTCTGATGCCTTGGGGTTTAAGGGTAAAAGCCCCATTTTTTCCATTTCCTTGCGAGCCGTTTCAAGATCTTTAACAGCAACCTGAATAGCATTGATCCCTACCACACCATTTGGATGGTTTGTAAAACTTCTGTAATAGGCATAATAGGTTTTCCAGTCCTTTTGCATTCTTTCATAGTCATTAGTGGCATCTTCTATAAACTGAGGTAGGTAGCCCGCATTTGTAGTTCTAAAATTTAAACTACGTTCTTGTAGGCCACCATCATCGCTTGTCCATCCCTTTACCGGTTCGGTTGAGGTACGGTAGGATACAATAGAATCCATTTTAAACCCTTGCTCGTTAAGCCACATCGCGGTGGAGTCGACCGAAGAACTGGATAGGTAATACTGCTGTACACCTTGATGATTTGCTAGGAAGGAGGTGATAAAAGTAGGTGGGGCCTCTTTAATCAAAGAATCTTCAACAGAAATAAAATCTAGTTTTGAAGCATCTGGAAAGCTGATGCTAGTCACCAAGGTTCCATCAAAAAATCCTTTTTTAAATTTTTCGGTTTGTGCCATTTTAAAGCCAAGGGTATCTGCATAAAAATCTCGTGCGCGATTTAAATCCTTAACCATAAGCGTAGATCCATGAAGGCCATGGCCCATGCCGAAAAGCGAATACTGGTTTTTTATTGCCTCAGGTTCCTTATCGGCACAAGATGCAGAAATAATACCAAGCAGCAGTGCTATGGTCATTAATAAGGCTGAGGTATATTTTTTTTTAGCTATTTCCTGGAAGTGTTTGAGTATGGAGAACATATGGCGTTGATGGGTTGGTTGAATATGTAGTGAGATGCCTTGCGTGCCAATGGCAATAGTCTTTAAACTGCTAAAGAAAAGACAGGCTATTTTAAACAGGCATTTTTTTGTTTCATTTTTCGAAAGAATTTAATAAGGGGTTCTCGGTTTGCGGTTATGAACTAGCATAGTTGTCTAAGGTCTGATTTTCTGCATTCAAATGCAACTTAGGTTATAGATTATTAATCCGCCTAATAAAAAAGCAAAAGGCGAGAGCAGGCGAACATAAGGTGGTTTAAGAATCGTTGCACTTTTTAAAGAAAATTCATGATGCACTCTTCTCGGTACAAAATAGAGTACGAGAGAAGTGAACAGCATTATTCCTCCAAAAACTTTAAACGCAGCAGGAAATTTAGAGCATTCGGAGCACACTATCAGAGCTACTGCTGGAATTAGCCGGATCGTTATTTCCGCATAGTTTATAACACTTGTGCTCCCTGCTTTTCTTAAGATACGCCTTGCTTTTTCTGGATCAATCAGCATTATACATCCAATGAAAAGGATAAATAATCCAAAAAATAGTACCATCCATTGAGCCATTGCTATGATCATTTTTTAACTGCGTATTACTTTAATAAAATTTTGGTCCATGTTGAAAAGCGCTTGGTGTACGAAACCTAGTGCGTATAATGATGCTAATTCTTCGGATGTGCACAGGGCCAATTTTTTTATCGTATGTTTTTCTTTTTCTATTTTACTTAGTCTTTTTGAAACCAGAAAAAATAAGGTTAAGCTCGCTTCTTCTTTCCATACAATCGGTAATAATACCATGCAGCGATACTGCCTATAAAAGAAAAAAGTGTCAACATCCAAAAAACATGTTGATGCCCTTGTATACCCGGTGAATTTTCTAAGAGATAGCCCATCGCTGGCCCTGCGAATATATCGGGTGTATAGCCGACAATAGAGATAAGACCAACAGCGGTTCCTGTAAGCACCAAAGGAATTTGCCCGCGCTCCATGACTGCGAAGTACAAAGAACGTGCGGCATATACTCCAGTCGCTACGATTAATATCGATATAAAAAACAAAGCCGTTGAAGCATCTGAAATGAAGCCTAAGGCAAACAACAATGCTCCAAAGAAGGAAACAATAAAACCAATAACCAACCACAAGGTGGTTTGTGAGCGATCTACCAAAATGCCTATTAGTATACCGATTACCGGACGGATAAAGAGCAAAAAAGTTCCTACTTGAGCAGATTGTACTTGGTCAAATAGCATCACATCTCGAGCATACAACGAAAACACATCTGTGATTTTATAACCAACATATGCACATAAAATAATGATCATCAAGAGCCATATAGAAGGTAATCGTAATACCTCTTTAATTTGTGTTCTTGTAATTTTTTCCAGGATAATCTCTTTTTCAATGTCACGATCTAATTTCAAAAAGAACCATACCAGTAAACCTACAAGAATTACTATAAATGAGGACACTAGAATAACCTGTTTGAACGCTGCTCTACTTTCATAGATGCTTAAATCAGAAACTTCTGAAGTAATAAAGAATGAAAAAATGAATACTCCCATGGTTCCAAATAAGGCTCCTACCAACCCTCGGCCACCATCTAAAAAGCCAAATGCTTTGCCTTGTGAGCTAGCTCCGCCCCAAACTCGCGTAGCCTTAATCATTGGTGCCCAGAATAAGAAAATAGTGGTAAAACCCCAATAGCCATAAAGTATTTTTAAAACGGAATAGCTAGGAAATGTAGCGTATACCAATCCTCCTAAAGCAGTCATCCAAAGGGCAACTGCAATTAATTTTCTAGGAGGAAACTTATCTGCAAGGGGACCGCCGAAGATATACGATAACAAGGCTACAATACCATATATTGAAAAACACAAACCTAATTGAATGTTGTCGAGGCCAAATACTTCAAGTACCGTAGGTCTGAAGACACGTGAGAGAACAAATGGAAGAATAAATACGGATTCTCCTGCTAAAATAAGTAGCAAAAGAAAGTACAAAGGGATTTTTTTCATGTATTCGGATGTATTCTTTTAAATAAGTTCAAAAAATTTTCTGGTATCTCAGCTAAGGTATGTATGTTTTTTCAATATCCCGTTGGGTGCTATTCCTTATTCACATGGTTCTAGCAGGTTTTTAGCTTTCTTCTGTTTTCAAAGGAGAATGATGTTCACTTACAATTTTCCATCCTGTATTGGTCTTCACGAATAACAACGAAATTTGGTCGTTGACTACAACAAGGTCCTCGCCAAATTTCAGATGAAAATCAGAATGAAAGGTTAGGTTGGCTACATCACCATACACTGCCACCATCATATCTTTGGTGTCGAATTTAACAACTTCGGTGACAGCTCCAAAAGTATTGCGTTCAAATTCTTCAATAGCTTCACTTCCATTTCGTAGTGCTCCATTTTTAAATTCAGTAAACTTTGGACTATACGCATGAAAAGCAATTAGTTGGTCCATGTCGCCATCTTTAAGACTTTGCACAATAGCACCCCAGGTTTCCAATAATTCTTGTTTTGCTTCAGGAAATTCATCATGAATTAAATCTATTTTCACCGCTTCAACGTCAACTTTTTCTTCTTTTTGTTTGCAACTAGTGATTGCAATTCCGAAAATCATTAGCATTACAAATGTTAATTTTGTTTTCATAATTTTATATTTAATTGATTATTAGTTGATTATAAAGATAATGAATTTATGGCATTGGCTTATTTGAGGATGGGTCTAACTGCTTGTTAAGCTTTTGGTGTATGATTTCGTTGGGTGTTTTTAGCAGAAAAATTAGCAAATAAATCACAGATAGAAAGTTCGAGAGGACTTTCAAAAGTAGGTTAGAACTAACCATAAAGGATCTGGTGTTTGCACCAGTTTTTATTTCTTTTCTACTCGTAAAATTTTTTCCATATTTCGACCTTTTGCCAATTCATCATACAATTTATCTAAATATCTACACTTTCTATACAATTCAAATTCATCAGGTATTTCTTCAATTCGATAACCACAAACTACGCCTTTAATGAGATGGGCATTGGGATTCAATTCTGCTTTGTCAAAAAATGTTTCAAAAGTTGCCTTTTCATCAATCAATTCTTGTAGTTTATCGGCATCAAATCCGGTTAGCCATTCTATAACCTGGTGAAATTCTTCAATTGTTCTTCCATTTTTTTCTAACCTATTTATATAATGAGGATAGACTGATGCAAAGGTCATTTTTGCAACTTGTTCGTTTTTTTCAGCTGTCACTTTCATTTTTATTTATTTTCGGCGGTTGTTTTTATGTTGATGAAGTCTTTTTTTAATAGGGTTTTTTATGGTCGCTTCTTATGGGTGCTAACGCCTAGTACATGTTTATTCAATTAGTGCTAAAATTAAACCTAACCTAATGGCAGGTTGCAAATTTTCAGCAATGTTCGGAAGCTGGTGTTGACCAAATGACAAAATACCGCCGGTGTTAGAGGAAGGTCCTATTTAATTTTGCTGCTGCAATAGGTATTCACTAATATGATGATGTCCTTCTCTTTGAGCCATAAGTAGCGCAGTATCTCCATTGTCCATTTTTAATTCAATTAAGGCTCCATTTTCAACAAGAAGCTTTACTAAGTTCAAATTTCCTTTGTGCACAGCCGAATGCAAGGCCGTTACATTTTGCATTTGAGGGGCATTTACATTCGCTCCATTTTTTATAAATAATTCGCAAAGTTCGTAGTTCTCTTTGGCAATTGCAGCATGTAAAGCATTGACCTTTGAAGGGTTTTGTGCTGATAAATTTGGGTCGGCCCCTTGTTCAATAAGTAATTTTGCGATTTCGGTTTGATTAAAAAAACTTGCCAAAGATAATGGAGTGAATCCATCACTAGCATAGCTGTTCTGCAAGTTTACATCAGCCTTATTTAAATAGTCTTTTACTAGTTCAATTTTGGCGCAAACAATGGCTTCGTAAAACGAAAATGACGGCTTTAATTGAATAGCTTGCTCAAAAGCTTTATCAAGCCCACTATACGCAATGTTCATCAAGCCTGAACTTCCATTTTTGTCTTTAAGGTCAAGCAATTTAGGCTTATCTTGAATCAAGGATATAATTTTATCCACATCCTTGTTGATGATTAGAGTTTGTAGCAATTCAATCATATGATCTGTGTAGGATGTTCCTTTTAATCAAGGTAGAGAAATTTAGTGTAACTGTAACACTAAATTTGTTGGTTTATGTACATGGTTATGTAAGTTCAGGCTAAGTGTTTAGACTAAGTTAGTGTACCTACATTTCTACTGGAAGGTAAAACCAAATAGAAAATCCACGAGGATTTTTGTAAGTTGGCGAGAACAAGTAATTACTTATAGCCTTTGTTTAATCTTCTTTACGAAATCCATTTTCAATTAATACCTCAATTCTGGCAGTATTAGCTTCAACATCGGCTTGTGAAAGCCAAGCATCACGCAATTCTTTCTTAGAAAATAATGCTAATTGGTCACCATTATGCGGGGAGTTTTTTTGAGTTGCATTACCATAAGATAGTAAAACCTTTGCTCGTACTTTATCGCCGAACTCAATCACACCCACCCAAGAATCTCCGCCACCTACAAACATATTGTTATCATCAGCTCCACCGGGCCATGCAACCCGAAAAACGCCCATCGAACCGTCTATACCATTTGCTGGTAGATTTATACCATTATAATTTATTCGAAAATAATCTCCCCAATCAGTGTCTAAGCGTCCAAATTTGGTTTCGATTTCGATGGCAGCCTGCTCCAATAACCCAACCGCTCTATCTGGATCTGCAATACCATCTGGTGTTGTGTTTGGAGAGTCCATACTCCATTGTTCAGTATAATTAGCATTTCTACTTACATTAAATTTGCTTGCCCAACTGTAAAATAAAAGCATGCCCTTACTGTTAGCATTTGCTTCTCTATCCCAATTTTCAAGTACTTTTTTCGCTTCTTTTGCTTTTTCGGAATCAGAATTATCGACGGCAACAAATAGATCATCTAAAATTCTATCTGCAAATTCTAATCGGGTTGAAAGTTTGTACGCCACTAGTTCGTCAAAAGTTATTGATTTGTCCTCCATAAGCATCCTTGCTGAGCGCTGTGGTCTAAAAGGCATGTATTGAGGAGCCATATATCCTGGATAATCTTTAGGATTCAAGGTCATTGGTATAGTGCTGGTCCAAGGCGGATCATTAGCATTTTGAAGCCATCCACCGACAGGATTTTTTATTTTGGGCAGGTCGGCATAATCATGAACTTCTGACCAGACATCCTCCGATTTTCCACCAGGAATAACTCGGTCCCAGTAATCCCATGCATCAGTAGTTCGTTTTGGAACTAAGCCATTAAACACATAGAAAATTTCACCTTGCTTGTCTGCATACATTACATTCCAAAAAGGTATTTGAGCCATTTTCAAAGCATCCTCAAATTCATTAAAAGTGGAACTATTAATCATACGCCACCATTGTAAAAACATATTTGGCCTATCCAAGCCTACCATACGCAAAGCCAAAACCTTATTTTCAGTTTTATTGACCACTGGGCCATGAACCGTTTTCATCAGCGAGATTTCTTTTTCAATCGTTGTACCAGTGTCTTGTTTTATTTTGATAATTTTTGATGAGGCTTCAAATTCTTTTCGTTCGCCATCTAAGACATATCCCCCGTCTTTCAGTTCTAGTTCGTAAGTATCGGCATTGTCAATCGTATTATCGGTATGACTCCAACCAAGGTTTTCATTAAAACCAATTGCAATACCAGGGAAGCCAACGAGCGTTGAACCGTACATGTTTTTTCCATTTAAATTTAAATGTGACTCAAAAAATAAAAATTCTTTCCACCAAGGTAAATGCGGATTTTGAACCAACATGGCCTTACCTGAAGCTGAACGCTTTGGTGCAATAGCATAAGTGTTTGAACCCATATCTGGCCATTCTTGTACACGCCCCAAATCATTTCCGCCAATAAAACGAGTGAAAATGACATACATACTGTGCATGTTTAGATCCTTGGTAGTCAATGGCAGCACAACTTTATTTTTTTCATCCACAGCATTTGGGTAAGTAGCTACATAAGCATTCATTCCTTTTATAAAAGCAGTATAGATGGTTTTGGTTTCAGGGTCTTGTTTTTTTTCCCAATCACTGGCCAATTCTTCAAAACCAAGGGTATGAATAAGCCTATCATTTTCGACTTTCTCTTGACCCCAATATTCGGCACCTTTTCCTCTAGAGCTGCCATAAAGTTCTAAAATAAGGTTAGCATGATTATGCATTTGAGCCCATCCTTGGGCAAAGAACAATTCTTCAGTGGTACTTGCCGTAATATGCGGAACACCCCAAGTATCCCATGCAATTTTAGTTTGTATTTTTTCAGGTTGAGCACATGAGGCGATTAAAAAAGAAACTAAACTAAGCGTAAAAAGAAGATTGATTTTCATATTTTTTTATTTAGAAGTTAGTTGTGTCTTTCACAATGATGGCTAAGGTGATGAAATATGATTAATTGCGGGGTTTAAGTACTAAAGTTAGCAAAAAAAAATTACAGATAGAACGTCCGCAGCGATGTTCTTAAGTTGGCATGGACTAGGTAATGAATTATACACAGCTCAAGCTTCAATCTTATGAACTTTAAGTTGTGGGTTGTATGCTTTTGATAAGAAGTTGCTTTTTGAAGTTTTAATCAGATTTCCCTATCTTAAAGTTCAAAGCTCAAATCCATTAAATTTTACTTTCTACCCTTTTTTATTTGGGTTTGTTGAGCACCTAGTAAGTGTCTCATGACGTTCTATTTCATTCGATTTATGAAGGAAACGGTCAAAACGTACTTTCACTTCAGAATCTTTGAATCGTAAATTATCCATTGCGCGGTATGCTGTTCATCTTTTTTCTAGTGGTCCACAGTCTGTATTATCTAACCCTACACGTGGTCAACACAATTATCTTTAATTGCATAGTTTAAGCGCATTATGCCCTGCATAAAAAAATTTTTAATATAACATAAAAGAAACTAAAATAACTCCAACCATAGCGAGAGGAACAACAATCAACATATACATAAAGGAAATAAAATTAGCCTTGAAAATTGCTCCCAACCAACTACTTTCGTAAAAGTGACGTAAGGCCAGCATCAGATAAATAATGAAGGATAAAAAGACTAGCAAATCAATCCAAATGGGAATGTCTAAAAATGTATTTGCCAAAATGAGAACACAAAAGGTAGTAAATAAAAAGGTGAAAAAATAAAAGCTAAATACTATATGATGTGCAAACGTGCCACGCCTCCAGTAAAATAACTTTAATAATAAGGCAAATAATGGCAACATAAGGAACGTAGCAATGGGAATGGTATCATAAAGTGCCTGAAGAATGCCACCGCCCCTTTGCTCGTATAATTTCAATAGTTGTATATAGACCTTAGTGGTAAAAACTCCGGTATCTTCTTTCTTTCCCATGGCCTTTAATTTTTCGGCTTGGGGAGCTCCACTGGCAATCAACGAGTCTAACAGCTCTTTTTTAAAATTTAAATCCATAATTGGGATTCTTTGGTCACTTGTGATGACCGAGTCAATAGATTTAATTTCCTCGTCGGTCATTCCGTTACGGGCTTGGTTCTTTTTAAGTACCTTTCTAGTCGCTTCAATACCTATAGAATCCATTTTTGCAGGTAACGAATCTAAGTATGCCCCTTGGTTGAAACCTTTTTCTAGTGCTTTTGACACCGCATTATCCGCTTTTCGTACAGTAAAAGAGAAAATAAAAAAGAATACTACCGAAATGAAAAGGTAGAATTGTGCAGGATGTAGATACGACAGTCGTTTACCGTCCACAAAACGCCTTGCTATTACTCCGGGTTTTGTCATTAGCGGAATAAAACTCCTAAAAAAACGTGCATCTATGGAAAAGTAATTGCCAATTGTTTTGCTGAATAAAACACCTAAAGTGAGGTCGTCTGCTGTTTCTTGTCCGCAATAAGGACAATAATCGAAAGAAGCATCAAGAGATTCCTCACAATTTTTGCATTGATAGGTCTTTGCCATGAGATATTGTTTAATTAAAGTTACAAATATTTATCTTTTTTTTTGCATATTGTAGACAGTTTGTGTTTGTCTTCTGGTTCTTAAAGTCTGACTTGACTTCTTTTTCTGTTATAACTTAAATACAGTTGCTTTACTGTATAAATGTAGATTTAATACGCAATCGTCACTTCATCATAATGAAAAGGCTGAATAATAGTAGCACTGTCCACTTCAGCGTTTCTGTTGTAGAGCGCTTTATCTATAGGATAGGCATGTAAGGAGGTATCAGGCAAGTCATCGTGAATCACATTTAAAATGTCATTTTCTTTCAAGGAATCATCCAACCAAACATCTATATGATCATCTTGTACAATAACAGGACGCCTATTTTTTTTATTGTGAATCTTTGCGAACAGGGGAGTGGCTTCTTTGGTAAGAATGCTAAACGTGATCATTTTATCTTTGGTGATGGCATAAATACCAGCTAAGTTAATAGGGTTTTCGTTTTTACGATGAAAGTAAAAAGGCACTTTAAAATCTTTCCCATTTTTCTTAGCGGTATGTGGCTCATAAAAACCATCTACGGGAATAATGCAACGTTTAGTGAATACACTATTTTTGTAGTTGTTAGATTCAAATAATTTCTCAGAACGTGCATTTAATCCAGACCCATAAGGGCTAGTCTTTTGATAATAGGCCTTAGCATTAGCACCCAATTCGTAAGAGGGAATCAATCCCCACATAACGGGTATCATGTGTTTGCTTTTTTGTTGAGGAATAATCCACATCGTAGGGTGTGCAAAACCATTAGCATACGCATAGATTAATTCAGTGTCTTGCTCTAAACTTCCATAAATAGCTTCAATCTTATAAAAAGTTTCTAATTCCTTTGCTTTTTTGGTGACTCTGGTTCCGTAACACATGTAGGCTTGTTTTAAAGCTTCAAAATACAAAATTTAAAAGAACTTAAGGCAAATTAAACTTGTTGAAAAGTAAACTGTTAAACTTCTATTTTGAATTCGATTATTATTTAATTTTGGAAATAATCCAAATATGTGGATTTTATCCAAAATGAAAACAGAAGCTATTTTACACCTTGATTTAGATACTTTTTTTGTGTCTTGCGAAAGGCTTATTGATTCCAAATTATTAAAACGGCCACTTTTGGTGGGTGGCATTGGTGATCGAGGAGTCGTAGCAGCATGCAGTTATGAAACTCGAAAATTTGGGATTCATTCGGGAATGTCGATGAAATTAGCACGACAACTCTGTCCCGAAGCTACCGTTATTAGAGGAAACTCTAGCACCTATACCAAACATTCACAAACCGTCACCGAGATCATCAAAGAGCGTGTTCCTGTTTTTGAAAAAGCCAGTATCGATGAATTTTATGCGGACTTAACCGGAATGGATCAATTTTTTGGTACCTATAAGTTTGCGACAGAACTGCGAAACACCATCATCAAAGAAACAGGCTTGCCCATTTCTTTTGGCTTATCTACCAATAAAATAGTGTCTAAAGTAGCAACAGGAGAAGCCAAACCCAACAACCAAATGCGGGTAGATGTTGGATTAGAAAAGCAGTTTTTAGCCCCCTTGTCTATTCAGAAAATTCCTGCGGTAGGAACAAAGACCTATCAAACCTTGCGAAACTTAGGCATCACCAAAGTGCAAATAGTACAAGAAATGCCCTTAGAGATGATGATAAGTGCTTTAGGTAAACACGGACAGACCATCTGGAAGCGTGCTAATGGTATTGATAGACCCGCTTTAATTCCTTTTCACGAACGAAAATCAATTTCAACCGAACGAACCTTTGATAAAGATACCACCAACATGGTGCAGTTGCGTACAACATTGACGGCTATGGCTGAAAACTTAGCCTACCAATTGCGTAAAGCAAATAAATTAACGGCATGTATAGCCGTTCGTTTGCGCTATTCAGATTTTCAAACCTATACCAAACAAATCAAAATTCCCTATACGAGTGCTGATCATATTTTAATCCCTAAAATCATAGAACTCTTTGAACGTTTGTATGAAAGGCGATTATTAATCCGGTTAGTAGGTGTTCGCTTTAGTGATATTGTTACCGGTAATTATCAAATTAATTTATTCGATGACACCGAAGAAATGTTGAGTTTGTATAATGCTATGGATCGTATCCGAAAAAAATACGGTGAAAATAGCATTATGCGTGCCACTTCTATGGGGGCAAAAAGCATAGGTCGTTTTGACAACCCTTTTAACGGAGAACCTCCGATGGTATTAGCACATAGAAAACAATAAGTATGTATCTCAATTGTCATTCGTATTACTCGTTGCGATTTGGTACGTTTTCAGAAGTGACCCTTTTGAAAATGGCGCAAGCCTATGGGGTAACTTCTTTGGCTTTAACAGATATCAATAACACATCGGCTTGTTTAAACTATATCCGAAAAGCACCTGAGTTTGGAATAAGACCCATTGTCGGGATCGATTTTCGAAAAGGAGCTGAACAGCTATACGTAGGCCTAGCAAAAAATAATCAAGGCTTTCAAGAACTAAATACATTTCTTTCTAAAGCTTCCCATGAATCAAAGCCTTTGCCCAATTTAGCACCAGAGTTCTCCGAAGCTTTTATCATTTACCCCTTTGAAAAAGTACTGCAATTAAATAAAGTCGATTTTAAAGCACACGAGTTTATTGGTGTTTCTATGGAGAATTTAAGACGACTACCTTTTTCAAAATACAAAACCTATACCGATAAATTGGTGGTTCAGCAACCTGTAACTTTTCGCAACAAGCGCGATTTTAATGCGCATCGTTTGTTGCGAGCCATTGCCAATAATACCTTGCTTAGTAAATTACAACAAACAGAAGAAGGTCGGCTATCAGAACAAATGCACCCGCTTGAAGAGTTGCTACAAGCCTATCAGGAGTTTCCAAACATCATCGAGAATACCGAAAATTTAATAGCACAATGTACTATTGAGTTTAGCTTTGGGGAAAGCAGGGTATCTCAAAACCAACACGTATTCGGAGCTTCAAAAGAAAGTGATTTTAAGTATTTAAAACAACTTTGCGACGCAGGATTACCCAAACGCTATGCTATCATTACCGAAGCTGTTAAAAGGCGTTTAGCAGTAGAATTGAAAACCATACTGAAAATGGATTTTGTGTCTTATTTTCTCATCAACCATGAAATTGTTAGTTATGCGAACTCCAAAGGCTATTTGCATGTAGGGCGGGGTAGTGGAGCCAATAGTATTGTGGCGTATATTATCGGAATAACCGATGTGGATCCTATAGAGTTAGACTTGTATTTTGAACGATTTATCAATCCGTATCGGGCCTCTCCCCCCGATTTTGATATTGATTTTAGTTGGAAAGATAGAGATGATGTTACTGCTTTTATATTCCGTAGGTTTAAAAACACCGCTTTGCTAGCGACCTACAATACCTTTAAATATAGAGCCGTTATCCGAGAATTAGGTAAAGTATTTGGGCTTCCAAAAGAGGAAATAGACCAACTGTGTAAGGGACATTTTTCTATGGATGGCATTGATGAGATGAGTAAACTGGTCTTGAAGTATAGTGCTTTAATTAAAGGTTTTCCTAATTATTTAAGTGTTCATTCCGCAGGGATTTTAATTTTAGAAAAGCCTATTCATCATTATTCTGCAACCGATCTACCACCAAAAGGTTTCCCAACGGTTCAATTTGATATGATTATTGCTGAAGATGCCGGTATTTTTAAGTTTGATATTTTAGGGCAGCGTGGTTTGGCTAAAATTAAAGAAGCGATAGACATCATTAAAGAAAACAGACCCAACGAACCTGAAATTGATATTACTCAAATAGAAAAATTTAAGAACGACGATACTATAAATACATTGCTCAGTAAAGGAAGAGCTATTGGAGCGTATTATGTAGAATCGCCTGCCATGCGAGGGCTTATGTGCAAACTTAAAGTGAATGATTATTTGGGCTTGGTAGCGGCTAGTTCGGTAATTCGCCCAGGTGTTTCTAGTTCAGGAATGAAAAACGAATATATCCGCAGGCACCGAGAGCCCGAAAGACGACAACAAGCGAACCCCATTTTAGCACAAATTATGCCTGAAACCTATGGTATTATGGTTTATCAAGAAGACGTGCTCAAAGTTGCCAACCAGTTTGCAGGCTTAGATTTAGGCGAAGCCGATGTACTACGTAGAGGTATGAGTGGCAAATTTAGATCTAGAGAAGAATTTAAACGCGTAGAAGAAAAATTTATCGCCAATTGTCGTGAAAAAGGGTATTCCGATACCTTGATTTTTGAAGTATGGGATCAGATTGCCAGTTTTGCAGGCTATGCCTTTGCCAAGGGGCATTCCGCTTCTTACGCCGTAGAGAGTTACCAAAGTATGTTTTTAAAATGTTATTATCCTTTAGAATTTATGGTGGCCGTTTTAAATAATGGCGGTGGATTTTATAGTGCAGAACATTATATCCACGAAGCTCGGATGTGGGGTGGACACATTCATTCGCCTTGTATCAATCAAAGTGACCACCACAACACCATCAAAGGAACGGATATTTACTTAGGTTTTGGCTACCTAAAAAACGTCGAAAATTTAGTAGTAAAACGTATTTTAACAGAACGTCAATTATACGGGATGTTTAAAAATTTTGATGATTTTATAGATCGGGTGCTTATTAGTATAGAACAACTATCCATTCTCATTAGAATAGGAGCATTTAACTTTACAGGCTTAGAAAAAAACGAATTACATTGGCAAGCCATATTTAAGATCAATGCCTTAAAAAAGCGAAGTGGTAATCCAACCCTATTTCAACCAAAACACAAAAATTTTCAATTGCCTAAATTAAGCCATAACTGGCTAGAAGATGCCTACGACCAGATGGAATTATTAGGCTTTCCGCTCTATAGTTATTTTGATTTAATTTCTGAACCAGTAGCAAGTACCACCAAAGCAAAGGATATGCCTTTACACCAAAATAAAGAAATATGCTTGTATGGTATTTTAGTAAACACTCGATTTAATACAACTAAAAACAATAAAAATATGCGTTTTAGTACGTTTATAGACCAAGAAGGTGATTATTTTGATGTGGTACATTTTACCAAAGTGGTCGATAAATATCCTATACATGGTATTGGAGTGTATGCCTGTTACGGCAAGGTAACTGAAGAATTTGAACACTTTAGCTTAGAGGCTATTTGGACCAAAAAAATAGCCTTAAAAGCAGACCCTAGAGCGTCGGATGCGCCTGGTTTTGATAGTTTAAAAAAAATGAACTAGACCTTAACGCTTCTTTAAAAAGAGAATCAGTCTTCCATTAAAAATTATCAAAATAGCCAACCCTACCTTAAAATTAATGCCAGTGCTGCTATTCGGTTCTCAATTAGGGGTAAGGAATTATTTTCTTCTTAAAAAAATTTGGATTCCAATATTGAGCCCAAAAGAATGTTGGTATATGGTATTTCCGCCCCCTATTAGACCATTGTATTTTGCGGTTACTTCAAGCGCTACTTGATCTGTTACATAAATCCCGTAGCCCGGTCCCAGGCCAAAAGCGAAGCCATTGGTAGAATTTCCACCTCGTACATTAGACCCAGCGATTCCACCATTAATTTCTGTAAAGAAAGCACCGCGTTTTGAAAAATCTATTTGATCGTAATCAGAAGCACGTAAATAGTATCTTAAAAAGCCTTGCAGGCCATAAATAATGGTTTCAGCCGACTGACCATTGGTTTCAGGAGATTTAATATATCCAAAATTGATCACCGTACCTATTAAGAAGTTATCGGTTAAAAAGTAACCCGCTTTTGGACTAAGGCCTAGGTTAAATCCAGCTCCTTCATTTAGGCCAAAATTTACACCAAATAGACCACTACTTCCAGTTGTGGTGATGCCACTGCCAATATCTGCACCCAAGATATAGTTGCCTTTTTCGGCTTGCCCATGCAGGTTTAGATTTGTAAAAATAACGAAAGCTAAAAGGCTTAGAAATTTGGGTAGTGTAAAAACAGTTAGCACTGATCTAAAAGTTTTGCTCTGGGAAGACTTCTCTACATTATTTTTTGAACTATGCGTATGGCTCATTTTCATGATCGTCGGGTTTATCGATTTGTTTGCAATTTAAAAATTTTAATTCTGAACACAGACCATGTTCCCTGTTAAAATGTATTTACCTATTAAAAAATTAGATGCCCTGTTTTTTATCGTATTTTTAGAGGAGCTTTGAGCGACTTCGGAGTGTTTTTAGGGGCAAGAAACTAGAGAATTTTTAGATCATCCAGAACATCCGTAAAAATTGGGGCAGGAATTTTACATTAAAAAATTCCAAAACAACTCATACGTCATGTGTTTAAGGACTTATATGGCGAACTCGACTAGATTCGCTTCGCGCGTATAGCAAAGCTCCGCTTTGAAAATAAAAAATGGTCAAATAAAATTTTGAGCAAGCTCTATTTCATTTAACCATTTTTTTATTCATTCGTGACCTCGACTGGATTTGCTTCGCGCGTCCAGCAAAGCTCCGCTTTGAGAATAATACAAACAAAAAAACGCTCAAGCAAGCTTGGCGTTTTCTCTTATTGTACTATTCATTCGTGACCTCGACTGGATTCAAACCAGTAACCTCTTGAGCCGTAATCAAGTGCGCTATTCAGTTGCGCCACGAGGCCTTTTAATTTCCCTTAACGGGCTGCAAATATATTTCTTTTTAAATTTACAGCAAAATAAGAACTACTAAAAATTATGGATTTTAAAAAGTATATTAGAGATGTCAACGATTTTCCAAACCAAGGTGTTGTTTTTAAGGATATTACACCTTTGTTGCTAGATGCTCAAGCATTTCAACAAGCAGCCCATGCCTTATATGATTTGCTTAAAGATAAAAATATCGCTAAGGTAGTTGGTTTAGAGAGTAGGGGGTTTTTATTTGCGCCACTGTTGGCCGTGAAATTAAATGCTGGATTTGTGCCAATCCGCAAGCAGGGTAAATTACCTTACCAGGTAGAACGTGTATCCTATGCCTTAGAATATGGCACTGATATATTAGAAATTCATAAAGACAGTATTGAAGCTGGAGATAAAGTTTTAGTGCATGATGATGTATTGGCTACCGGCGGTACAGCAGCAGCAGCTTGTGAACTTATAACTCGACTAGGTGGGGAAATTGTGCAATGTAACTTTTTAATTGAGCTCGATTTTTTAAACGGGCGTAATAAGTTAAAAGAATATGATATCGCATCCTTAGTGCACTTTTAATCAATAGCATTTGTCGTTACAAAATAACGCCAACCCAATAGGGCCATTTGTAATTTTGATGCTTTCGATAGGTCTAGTCTTTTTTTTGAAAATGAAGGTAAAAGTGCTTTGTTTAGTTTTGCTAAGTACTGAAATAGTAATTTCTTCATTTGAAAATAGTTTATGCAAATATAGGATCATTTTTTAATTAGAAAGACTGCCAAAAGGCAGTCTTTTATATATAGGCCTATATGATTTATGTTACGCTAAAATGATGATGAGTGACAGCATAAGGAGTAAAAGTAATTTAGTAAAAGTAAACATAGTTGATGTTTTAGAGGTTAATAATTTGTTGTAAATAATCGATTATTTCCTCAATATATAGAAAGGAATAAGCAAGCTCCAAATTTTAGGATACGATTTATTGTAATTCAATACAATGATGTAACTAAATAAATGATTATTATTGTAATATGTAAGCTTTATTGCTTTAATTAACTTATAAATCGTAACTAAAAATCTTGATAATGTTATTTTATGTAGTAATTACAGGGTCTTTTTTGTGATACTTTGTTAGTGCAAGGCAGTTTTGATTTTTTCGAATAGATATTTCACCTGTTTCATCTGCACAAGGGTGTTTTTTAAGTTTTTTTTTTACCTGTAAAAAATGGGATTAGACCTATGATTTTTGTCAGTTTTAAATGAAGAACAACGATTCATGATGAACAAAAGTTAGCGTAGAAAAGCGAATGCAAAGCCCTACCTAGTGTATTCCCTTTTTTATGGCCCTATGGCGCTAAAAATAAATTCTAATGTTTATGGGGATTAAAATCCATGAGCCGTTGATGTGTAGGGTGTATTTTAAATTTTTTATTACCTAGGTATTTTAAACCTATAGGATACAGGTCCTAAAAAAATTTCTTGGCTTATATTTGTTAAAAACTATAAAAATGCTAGACGTATTGTATATTGTTTTAGGTTTAAGCTTACTTATACTGGGTGGTAGTTGGTTGCTCAAGGCGGCAGTAGCCTTATCACTTAGGCTTAATATTCCTAAAATTGTAATAGGGATGACGGTAGTTTCTTTTGCTACCTCGGCACCAGAATTAATTGTGAGTATTAAAGCGGCACTTGACGGTTTTCCTGATTTAGCCTTAGGAAATGTAGTCGGTTCTAATATCGCAAATCTCGGTTTGGTTTTAGGCATCACCTTGCTTTTAGGGTCTATTAATGTTAAAAAGAGTTTTTACACCACAGATTGGCCAGTGATGATGTTAGCGTCTTTGTTGTTTTTTGGTTTTATTTATTTTGACCAGGAGCTGGAGCAACATGAAGGCATAATTATGGTGGTATTACTTTTTGCATTTTTGGTGTACTTATTGCGATTTCAAACCCCAGCTGTGGAAGATGAGCAACCCGAAGATGATGTATTATTGCCCAATTATAAAACAGTCTTGTTTTTAGTTATCGGAGGTACTGCGCTTTGGGGAGGATCCGAACTTTTAATTAACGGAGCCGTTGGTTTGGCAAGTTATTACGGAGTTACGGAACGTGTTATCGCGGTTACCGTGGTTTCTATAGGTACAAGTATTCCTGAGTTAGCTGCTTCCGTAATTGCTGTTATCAAGAAAGAAAAAGCCATATCCTTGGGGAATCTTATTGGTTCAAACATTTTTAATTTATTAGCAGTCTTAGGGATTACCTCCATCATAACGCCCATCAAGGTTATGGACCAAGGCTTGCTAACCAATGATATATTTTGGATGCTAGGCTTGTCGTTTTTAGTGTTGCCTTTGGTTTTTATTCCCAAAGGGCTTCGTTTAGGGTGGCGTGATGGAATCGTTCTTGTGGCCTGTTATTTAATTTTTGTATACTTTACCATTCAATAATTTAAAGCCTTATTGGCCTAAATGGGCAATGACGAGTAACCTAGTCTGAGTATATTATACAATGCTTGGTCTAAAATTTTTTAGGTGTCTTATGGCTTATTGTAGAGAATCAAGTCTTGGTTTTTAGCTGCAACAGAGACCAATAAAAAAGTGCTGTTGAAATTTCTTCAACAGCACTTTTTTTGTATAAAAATAATTAGCTTAAATTAAACCTTAGCAGATTTTACCGTTTTGATAATTCTAGCTGCAATTTTATAGGGATCAGCATTCGAAGCCGGACGACGATCTTCCAAATAGCCTTTCCAACCATGTGAAACGGTATAAATAGGAATTCGAATCGAAGCTCCACGATCTGATATTCCGTAAGAGAAGTCATGAATTGAAGCCGTTTCGTGTTTACCGGTTAAACGTTGGTCGTTAAATTCACCGTAAATGGCGATATGCTCTTTAACAACAGGACGGAAAGCTTCACATATTTTTTCGTAAGTTTCTTTTGAGCCACAAGTTCTTAATGTGGTATTAGAGAAATTGGCATGCATACCTGAACCGTTCCAATCGGTATCGCCCAATGGTTTTGGGTGATATTCTATATACCAATCATATTTCTCCGTTAAACGATCTAATAAATATCTGGCGATCCAAATTTCATCACCTGCTTTTTTAGCGCCTTTGGCAAATAATTGAAACTCCCACTGTCCACATGCAACTTCTTGATTAATCCCTTCAAAGTTTAAACCTGCTTCAATACATAAATCCGCATGCTCTTCTACCAATTCTCTTCCGTGCGTGTTAAGACCTCCTACAGAACAATAGTACATACCTTGTGGTTTTGGATAGCCTCCTCTTGGGAATCCTAAAGGTAATTCGGTTTTCGTATCCATGATAAAATATTCTTGCTCAAAACCAAACCAGAAATCATCATTTTCATCATCAATAGCTGCTCTACCGTTCGATACATGTGGGGTTCCATCAGGATTCATAACTTCGGTCATGACCAACCAACCGTTTACTCTTGTTGGATCAGGGTAAATAGCAACTGGCTTTAACACACAATCAGAAGAACCTCCAATGGCTTGCTTGGTTGATGAGCCATCAAAAGACCAATTATTTAATTCTTCAATAGTCCCTTTGAAATCTTCATGCTCTTCGACCTTGGTCTTACTTCGCATGTTTTGTGTGGGCTTGTACCCATCTAACCAAATGTATTCTAATTTAATTTTTGCCATAATAAGAGTTGTTATTTATCTTTAAGATTCTACAAAAATAAAATTTTTTAGAATACTACATAAAAAATTAGGGGTTAAATGTGTAAATATTAGTTATATTTTGCAATGACCATATTTTTTAAGGGGTATTTTATATTTTATTTATTTTTTTCGGTTTGAATTATTAAATTCTTAATTTTGTTTTTTACTTAATTTAAAAATTATATATGTCAAAATCGAGATTTGAAGCTATCAGTAAGAGTCAGGAAAGACCTCGAATAGTTATTGAAGAAAAGGGAAGAAGATCTGAACTTTTTGGGATTCATGTATTTAATGAAGACCGTATGCTTCAATACCTTACTAAAGATGCTTTAGAAAGTGTTCGAAGTGCTATGCACTCTGGTTCAAAAATCGATAGAAAAATGGCAGACCAAGTAGCGGAATCCATCAAAACTTGGGCTATCACTATGGGAGCCACGCATTATACGCATTGGTTTCAACCCTTAACTGGAGCAACAGCTGAAAAGCATGATGCTTTTTTTGATTTATTAGATGGCAAACCTCTTGAAAAATTTGGAGGTAGTCAGTTAGTGCAGCAAGAGCCTGACGCCTCTAGTTTCCCAAGTGGTGGAATTCGAAATACGTTTGAGGCTAGGGGGTATACCGCATGGGACCCTACTTCGAATGCTTTTATTTATGGTACCACATTGTGTATTCCAACGGTATTTGTTTCTTATACGGGAGAAGCTTTAGACAATAAAGCGCCACTATTAAGAGCTTTAAGTGCTGTTGATGATGCAGCTACGGCGGTAGCTCGGTATTTTGATAAAAATGTTTCAAAGGTAAATGCTACCCTAGGCTGGGAACAAGAATATTTTTTAATCGATAAAGCCTTAGCCTTTTCAAGGCCCGATCTTGTCATGACGGGGAGAACTTTGGTGGGTCATCAAGCTGCTAAAGGACAACAGCTAGACGATCATTATTTTGGCGTTATTCCGGATCGCGTTTTAAGTTTTATGAGCGATTTAGAAAAAGAGTGTACAAAATTGGGTATTCCTGTAAAAACGCGTCATAACGAGGTTGCACCCAATCAGTTTGAGCTGGCACCTGTTTTTGAGGAAGCTAATTTAGCCGTCGATCACAATTTATTATTGATGGATGTGATGGATAAAATTGCGGATAAGCATAGTTTTAAAGTGCTGTTCCATGAAAAACCTTTTGAAGGGATCAACGGTTCTGGGAAACATAACAACTGGTCTTTAGCTACAGATACTGGGGTAAATTTGTTGAGTCCGGGGTCAACACCCATGAAAAACCTTCAATTTTTAACCTTTTTTATCAATACCATAAAAGCCGTAGATAGCTATGAAGAATTACTACGTGCTTCTATAGCGTCAGCAAGTAATGATTATAGATTAGGTGCTAATGAAGCACCGCCGGCTATTTTTTCTATATTTATTGGAACCCAATTAAGTAGCGTTTTAGATGAATTAGAGGGCGTTTCAAAAGGGAAATTATCTCCGGAAGAAAAAACAGAACTCAAACTAAACGTCGTTGGTAAAATTCCTGAAATTTTATTGGACAATACCGACCGTAACCGCACCTCGCCTTTTGCTTTTACAGGGAATAAATTTGAGATGCGTGGGGTAGGATCAAAAACAAATTGTGCGAAACCCATGACGGTTTTAAATACGATTGTAGCCAAGCAATTACAAGATTTTAAAAAAGAGGTTGATGCCCTAATCGACAAAAAAAACTTAAAGAAAGATGAAGCAGTTTTTAATGTGTTGCGAGAATACATTAAAACCTCAAAAAGAATTCGTTTTGACGGTGATGGGTACAGCGATGAATGGGAAAAAGAGGCCGCAAGAAGAAAATTAAGTAATAATAAAAATACACCTACAGCACTTCAGATTTTAACTTCAAAAGATAGTATTGCGCTTTTTAAAAGCATGAAGGTTTTAAGTGAGGTTGAAATTGCTGCGCGTAAAGAGGTAGAATTAGAGACCTATATTTTTCAAGTACAAATAGAGGGAAGGGTGTATAATGAATTGGTGTATAGTTATATTATACCCGCAGCGATCAAATATCAAAATCAAATCATAAAAAATGTGATGGGCTTAAAAGATATTTATGGGGCAGCGCACAAAAAATTATCAGAAGGTCAATTGTCGCTTATCGAACAAATTGCGGAGCATATTGAGGCCATTAAAAAGGTAACAGATAAAATGACAGATGCGCGTAAAAGCGCTAATCAACTTAAAGATATGAACAAGAAGGCTTTTGCCTATTGTGATAATGTAAAGCCCTATTTTGATCAAATTAGAATGCACAGCGACAAATTAGAGCGTATCATGGACAATGACCTTTGGCCCTTAACCAAATACAGAGAATTACTTTTTCAAAAGTAGAAAAGTAGCAGATCTTAGTTGAAGGCTGATGTAGACCAATATAGTGTTTGTGGCCAGCTTGAGTTTTTAAAAAGATTTAACTTTCGAATGTTATAAGCCCAAGATGAAAACGATTAAAAGAATTGCTGTATGGAAACAGTAAAAAAGCATAGAAATAGCAATGCTTCTTTAATGTTTCTGTTATTTTTGTGCAAAATATGTAAACCATGAGTTCATCAAACAGTGAAAGATACAATCAGCGTGGCGTTTCCGCTTCAAAGGAAGACGTGCATAAGGCTATAAAAAATATAGATAAAGGGCTATTTCCACAGGCCTTCTGTAAAATAGTTCCTGATTATTTAACGAATGATGAAGATTTTTGCTTGGTGATGCATGCCGATGGAGCAGGGACAAAATCGTCGCTTGCTTATATGTATTGGAAAGAAACAGGTGATTTAAGTGTTTGGAAAGGTATTGCGCAAGATGCCTTAATTATGAATATTGATGATTTAATTTGCGTAGGGGCTACGGATCATATCATGCTTTCTTCTACCATCGGACGTAATAAAAATAAAATTCCCGCCGAAGTACTTTCAGCCATCATCAATGGTACCGAAGAATTAATCCATGACCTTAAACAATACGGAATTAGCATTCATGCTACAGGAGGTGAAACTGCCGATGTAGGAGATTTGGTGCGGACCATTATTGTAGATTCTACAGTAACGGCTCGTTTAAAACGCTCAGATGTTATCGATAACGCAAATATTAAAGCCGGTGATGTTATTGTAGGTTTGGCCTCTTTTGGTCAAGCTACGTACGAAAAGGAATATAATGGAGGAATGGGTAGTAACGGATTGACCTCCGCGCGTCATGATGTATTTTCTAAATATTTGGCAGAGAAATATCCTGAAAGTTATGATGCAGAAGTTCCAGAAGATTTGGTGTATTCAGGATCTGTACAACTCACCGATGCCGTTAAAGATGCCCCACTTGATGCAGGGAAATTAGTGTTGTCGCCAACGAGAACCTATGCGCCAATTGTAAAAAAAGTTTTGGAAAAATATGCATCAAATGATATTCACGGGATGGTACATTGCAGTGGTGGGGCACAAACCAAAATACTACATTTTATAGATAAGCTTCATATTATAAAGGACAACTTGTTTGATGTACCTCCATTATTCAACTTAATTCAAGAACAATCTGGTACCGATTGGAAAGAAATGTATCAGGTGTTCAACTGTGGACATCGTTTAGAGTTTTATGTCAATGAGGCTATTGCAAAAGATTTAATTGCTATTGCTGCTAGCTTTGGAGTTGATGGGCAAATTATTGGAAGGGTAGAAGCGAGTAGCTCTAAAAAATTAACCATCAAGAGTGATAAAGGTGTTTTTCAATATTAAATAGTTCTTTTATATACGTTTTTATCTTTTTTGGCGTTGTTTCAATAAAGAATTGATGCTATGGAAAGAAAAGAATTTTTAAAAACCTTAGGTGCTGGAGCTGCTTTTGCTATAACGTTTTCATGTTTACATGGGTGCTCAGATAAAGGTGGAGGAGAAGAGCCTTTATTACCCGTGCCAACAGGTGTCGATTTCACCGTTGATTTAAGTGCTAGTTCAGCTTCAAATCTTCAAAATAACGGCGGATTTATTTTTGTAAAGTCGAAAGCAAAGTTTACAGAGAATGATATTATCGTTGTACGAAACTTAGAAGGTAATTTAGTGGCTGCCAGTAAAATATGCAGTCACGAAGGAAATCCAAATATTGCCTTTTTTGAAGAAAATGGCGGAATTTTTGAATGCGATGTTCACGGATCACGTTTTAATCAAGCAGGGCAACCTTTAAATTCAGTCACGACAAATCCCTTAAAAATTTTTCAAACTGAACTTTTGCCAAACAATATCTTGCGTATTTTTGAATAACGATGTTTTAACATGAAATTTTTAATTTTAGGGCTGGTATTAGTAGGTTCGTTAGCTTGCTATGGTCAAAATTGGCACAAAAATTTTGAAGACGCTCAAAAAGATGCCCTAACAAATTCGAAAACCTTAGTCCTGGTTTTTTCGGGCTCTGATTGGTGTGCACCTTGTATAAAGTTAGATAAGGAGGTATGGCAATCAACCGAGTTTAAAGACCACGCAGCCCAGTACTTCGCCTTATATAAAGCAGATTTTCCAAGAAGAAAGGGGAATAAACTTTCTGAAAATTTAGAAAAACAGAACAAAGCACTGGCAGAAAAGTACAATGCCAAAGGGTATTTTCCACTTGTACTAGTCCTCAATACAAAAGGTGAAATTTTAGGAGAAACTGGCTATCAAAAAGTCACACCAAAAGCGTATATTTCGATCTTAAATTCTTTTATAGATTGAAAAAATCACTTGTACTACTTATTTTTTTTTATTTAAATTTCGGTAACGCACAGGAGAAAAGGTATGTCACGGTAGACAGAACCCTTCGTTTAATGGGTTCGCGTTTTGTCATCACTATTGTGGCCGAGAGTGAGGCAGCCGCCAACAAACATATTGATGATGCTCGCGCAGAAATCACGAGAATCGAAAAGTTAATTTCTTCTTGGGATGATACTTCAGAAACGTCCTTGATCAATAAAAATGCAGGTATTCAGCCCGTCAAAGTAAATGCTGAACTGTTTGGGTTAATTGAAAGGGCACTTAAAATTTCAGCGATTACAGATGGCGCCTTTGATATTAGCTATGCGTCTATGGATAAAGTTTGGAAATTCGACGGCAGTATGCAGTACCCACCCTCCGAAGAGGAAATAAAAAACTCCATTGCACAAATTGGTTACCAACATATAGTTTTAGACAAAGAAGAATCGACCGTTTTTTTAGAAAACAAAGGAATGAAAATTGGTTTTGGTGCCATAGGCAAAGGCTATGCCGCCGATAAAACCAAAGCATTAATGCTTTCAAAAAATGTTTTTGCGGGCATCATTAATGCTTCGGGCGATTTAACTACCTGGGGTAGGCAGGCATCAGGTGAAAAATGGATTATTGGTATTTCAAATCCCTTAGATCGTGAAAAGATTTTTTCATGGCTGCCTGTTGATGAGTCATCTGTAGCTACTTCTGGAAATTATGAAAAGTACCTTGTTTTTAAAGGCGAAAAATATTCGCATATCATTGATCCTAGAACAGGGTATCCCTCAAAAGGCATTAATAGTGTGTCGGTTTTCTCAAAAAGTGCGGAGCTTTGTGATGCCTTGGCCACATCGGTCTTTATTATGGGTAGGGAAACAGGTTTGGCGTTTATCGATCAATTAGAAGGTACAGAAGTTATCATTGTAGATTCAGATCATAAAATTCACAAGAGTAAAGGAATTAAGTTCGATGAAAAACGCTAACTTTAGAAATAAGAGTTTTATAGACCCTAGCGTACACCAAAAAGAGAAAAACAAAGGAGCATCAAGGATGAACGAATAACTTTTTTGGGATTACACCTTAAATACTTTTGCAAAAAGCTCTAGAACTCTTGAACTTGAAACTAATTCATAAAATGAAAAAAATACTCATCGTAGTGCTCTTAACTTTTTCTGCCACTTCTTGTGTGGTGGTAAAAGAGTACGATAAAGTTTATTTAAACGATGACGAAATGGTGTTATCGGCTAAAAGCATGGAACAATTCGAGACTAATTTTCAAATTTATCGAGAAGCTGCGGCAGGGGCTAACGGCGGAAAATCGGGCGGTGGCTGCGGTTGTAATTAATTGTCATGTATATACAATGAGAATAGCATGGTTTATTAGCTTCCTTATTATAGGTTTTAACGCCCATGGTCAAGGAACGTCGTATAAAAAAAGGGTTTTAGAAACAACAGAAATTGATGCCCTATTTAGTTATTACGGTCAAGAGGGGAGTAACGCTGCAGTTACCGGTGGTGAGGGGTCTGAAGAATTAACTGATGTAACCTCGTCATTAATTGTGCGTTTGCCGATGAATGAGGATGATATACTTACTTTAGACATTGGTATATCGGCCTATTCTTCTGCCTCTTCGAGTAATGTAAATCCTTTAGATGGTAACCCCCGTGATCGTGTAAGTCCATATATTGCTTCTTCTGGTGCTTCACAATCCGATCAGTTGGTACATATAAACCCCAGCTACCAACACAGTTCTGATGATCGCAATAGTATTTGGAATGCCAAAGCTTATGTTTCCTCAGAATATGATTATACTTCTGTAGGTTTTGGTGGAGGCTACACGCAATTATTCCATGAAAAAAACACAGAAGTTTCGGCTAATGCAAATGTATATTTTGATAGGTGGAATCCACAATATCCTATAGAATTGAGAAGTGGCTTTTTTGATGATAGAATTTCTGGACCAGGTGTTTATACTCCTAATTTTACCGAACTTGATAATGTTAACAGAAATTCCTATTCGGTTTCTTTAGGTTTTTCTCAAATATTAAGTAAACGATTGCAAGGTTCTATTTTCTTAGATGCCGTGTTACAAAACGGACTATTGAGTACGCCTTTTCAGCGGGTTTATTTTGCCGATGCGAACGACTTTTTTATTGAAGATTTTCAACTGGCGGATGACATAGAACGTTTGCCAGATTCTAGATTTAAACTTCCTATTGGTGGTCGTTTAAATTATTTTTTGAATGATACTTTTGTCATACGAAGCTATTATCGTTTTTATTCCGATACTTGGGGAATTCAAGCGCATACTGCCAGTGTAGAACTGCCTATTAAATTAAGTAATTCATTTACGGTATACCCGACCTATAGGTTCTATAGCCAAACTGCGGCCGATTATTTTAATGAGAAAGAAACAGCTTTATCTATTCAGAATTTTTATACCTCAGATTATGATTTATCAGCTTTTCAGGCACATCAATACGGATTAGGTTTGCGTTACAAAGACATTTTCACCAATGCAAAACTACTTAGCTTCGGACTTAAAACTGTTGATTTTCGGTTTAGTAATTACGCGCGTAGTGATGGCTTAGATTCTTTTATTTTTACCCTAGGAACTACCTTTGTACGTTAGGCTTTTTTTAAAATTAAAAATCATAAGTGTAAATTTGAAAACGGCTACTTAGATAAATTCATATTTTTTACCAACCATTTTTTACTAACCAATAGCTTCTGTATTTACATATCCTTCGTTTTCTAAATCTTGTCGGGACCGTATCAATTTACTAGAGCTGTTTTTTATAAAATAAATGGTATTGCTTATATCGAGAATATCCTGATAGAAATGGTCAGTAACTATTAAAATACTGATGTGCTTTTTTTCTTCAATTAAAACTTTAATTTTTTCAATATGAAGTGGAGCTATAAAAGAGAAAGGTTCATCTAATAAAATTATTTCTTTGCCTGAACATAAAATTAAATACGTTTCTATGATTCGTAATTCACCAGAAGAGACTTCATGAACTCTGGAATTTTTATGTCGTACAAAAGAATTAAATCGTAAAATAAAATCACTCCAGTTTGCTTTAAATAATTTAAAAGCGGTTTTTATTTTAGTGTTATTTGGTAATAATTGATGCTGAGGTAAGTAGGCAACTTTATTAGTTTTGTATAGATCTCTTTTTTGATGAATAGTATCAATACGAATGTTTTTATACTTAGGTTTTAAAATGCCGAAAATAATCTCTAATAGACTAGTTTTTCCACATCCATTTTGACCAAGAAGTCCCGTAACTGTTCCAGTTTCAGCTCTAAAATAAACTCCGTTTAGAATTTTTTTATGGCCAAAATTAAGTTCAACGTTATCAATTTCTAAAATCAAAGCAGCGTGGTTATATGGTAAATAATAATTATTAGTAATGAATCTATAATAAAACAGTTGGCAAAAAGCTGAAGCTTAGAAATTCCAAAATTAGCATAGAGAATTAATTTAGTTTTTAATTTTTTTTCAAAATACATCAAAAATAGAATAATAAATAACATGATTTTTATCGCAAATATTCTAGGCAAAGGAGCTGTAATTTGAAGTAAAAAAGCTGAAACGATTAAAAAAGTGGTAATAAAAATATTTGGAACAATGAAAGTTAGGTAAAATCGAACAGTTAATCTGTAAGTATTTATTTTTAAAATGGAAGACATCAAATTTTAGTGGATTTATTTAAATGTACAAATTTATTGTAAATTCGCATAAAATATTGGGAGTTCATGTTAGATAAGTTAAATATAGTAAAGCAACGTTTTGATGAAATAGCGGATTTAATTATTCAGCCCGATATCATTTCAGATCAAAAGCGTTATGTAGAATTAACTAAGGAATATAAGGATCTGAAAGCCTTGGTTGATAAAAGAAGTTTATACATTGAGCTTACAAATAATATGGAAGAAGCTCAAGAAATATTAAGTGACGGGAGTGATCCTGAAATGGTCGATATGGCAAAAATGCAGTTAGAGGAGGCAAAAACTGCAATACCTAAATTAGAAGAAGAAATTAAGGTTCTTTTAATTCCAAAGGATCCTGAAGACTCTAAGAATGTTGTGGTTGAGGTTAGGGCTGGTACCGGTGGTGATGAGGCGAGTATTTTTGCAGGGGACTTATTTCGCATGTACACGAAATACTGCGAAGCCAAAGGCTGGAAAACAAATGTTATTGATTTAAGTGAAGGTACAAGCGGAGGATATAAAGAAATTCAATTTGAAGTTACCGGTGAAAACGTTTATGGTACCTTAAAGTTTGAGGCTGGTGTACATCGCGTACAACGTGTACCACAAACCGAAACGCAAGGCAGGGTTCATACCAGTGCAGCAACGGTAATGGTATTGCCAGAAGCAGAAGATTTTGATGTTCATATAGAACCAAAAGATGTTCGTATCGATTTTTTCTGTTCTTCGGGACCAGGCGGGCAATCAGTAAATACCACCTATTCTGCGGTACGATTAACGCATTTACCAACAGGTTTAGTGGCGCAATGTCAAGATCAAAAATCGCAACATAAAAATAAGGAAAAAGCATTTAGAGTATTGCGTTCACGACTGTATGATCAAGAATTAGCGAAAAAGCAAGAAGAAGACGCGGCGAAACGAAACTCTCAGGTAAGTAGTGGTGACCGTTCTGCAAAAATTAGAACCTATAATTACCCACAAGGAAGGGTTACCGATCACCGAATTGGACTTACCCTTTACGATTTGCCTAATATTGTAAACGGTGATATTCAAAAAATTATTGATGAATTAAGCTTTGTGGAAAATACTGAAAAACTTAAAGAAGCATCGGAAATTTTTTAACATAAGGTACTGAGTTTTGGTTGTAAAGTTGTTTTAAAATAGGATTCAAATAAATTATAGACGCAGAAATAAAGGAGTTTATAAAAAGAAGCTCTAATTTTTATTTGTTAAATCACGAACAACGACAAACCTTTAGTGAATAATTTTTAAACCCAAAACTCAACACCTAATACCTTTCACCATGACAACCAAGCAAATAATTGACCAGATACATAAAAAAAAATCATTCCTCTGTGTTGGGTTGGATGTAGACCTAAATAAGATTCCGAAACATCTACTCAAAAAAGAAGATCCAATATTTGAGTTTAACAAAGCAATTATAGATGCCACACACAAGTACTGTGTAGCGTACAAACCCAATACCGCTTTCTACGAAGCTTATGGCATTAAGGGTTGGAAAGCCTTAGAAAAAACCATTGCCTATTTAAATACGAATTATTCAGACATATTTACTATTGCTGATGCCAAACGCGGTGATATAGGGAATACGTCAACAATGTACGCCAAAGCTTTTTTTGAAGATTTAGGCTTTGATGCGGTCACCATCGCACCCTATATGGGAAAAGATTCAGTAGAACCTTTTTTAGCTTTTAAAGATAAACATAGCATCCTTTTAGCCTTGACCTCAAACGAAGGGGCTTTTGATTTTCAAACAAAGTTAATAGATGGTAAAGAATTATATAAGCAGGTGATTGAAACATCAAAAACCTATAAAAATGCAGATAATTTAATGTATGTGGTCGGGGCAACGAAAGCTACTTTTCTGAAAGAAATACGACGAATGGTACCTGAAAATTTTCTTCTAGTGCCAGGTGTTGGTGCACAAGGGGGAAGCTTAAAAGAGGTCTGCAAATACGGTATGAACGCCTCAGTAGGACTTTTAGTTAACTCCTCCAGAGGCATCATCTACGTTTCGTCAGATGAAAGTTTTGCAAAGGCAGCTAGGGAAAAAGCAAAGGAATTACAGCACGCCATGGCGATCGAATTAAGCCAAAGGTTTTAAGCTACATTTCCTTTAATAATTTTTCTAATTTTTTTGCTTTTGATTCAAAAAAATCGCCTAGTTGTGTATTGGCATATTTTATACTGCTAGCCTTATCTACAAAATTTTGGTACAAATACTCTAAGAATGCTATCGATTGTTCTTCCGTATTTAAGGCCTTTACTGTGCCTACTTTGCAATATTGCTTTTCCATAATGAATTAAATTTAATATACCTACAAATATACGCTCATATCCTAGGTTTAGATGTTAACAAATCGTTATAGGTGTCTGAAAATCAGATGTTTTGTATATTTGGATAGATAATAGTGATGAATGGCAGATATCCCCGACACATATGCTTATGTAGAAACAATTTTGTGTTAAAAATTACACCTTGCGCAAAATGAAAAAAAATAAAGTACTTTTACAAAAAAATACGATTGTTAAGCTATACCAAACACATACATCATAGTTCACATAAATGGGTGACTTTTGTTCATGGAGCAGGGGGTAGTTCAACTATTTGGTTTAAGCAAGTTCGTGAATTTAGAAAACACTTTAACGTGTTGCTTTTAGATTTAAGAGGTCACGGCAATTCTAAAGCTCATTTCAAAGATGTTTTTAATGATAAATATACCTTTGATTGTATTACTAATGATATTTTAGAAGTTATCAATCACGAAAAAATTCAGAAATCTCATTTCGTGGGAATATCCTTAGGGACTATTTTAATTAGAAATTTAGCTGAAAAACACCCATATAGAGTAGAAAGTATGATTATGGGTGGTGCTATTATGAAGCTAAACCTGCGATCACAAGTGCTCATTCGGTTAGGAGTCATCTTCAAGTCTGTGGTACCCTATATTTGGTTGTATAAGTTTTTTGCGTTTGTGATTATGCCCAATAAGAATCATAAAGAATCAAGATCTCTTTTTGTCAGAGAAGCAAAGAAACTATATCAAAAAGAATTTATTCGCTGGTTTAGGCTTACCTCTGAAATAACGCCATTACTTCGTTTTTTTAGAATGGTAGACATTAGAATACCTACCTTATACGTGATGGGCCGAGAAGACTACCTGTTTTTACCTTCTATTGAAAAAATAGTAGCTTCACATAAAACCTCACAACTTTTTATTGTAGAAAATTGTGGACATGTAGTCAACGTGGAACAGCCAGTGGTTTTTAACGATAAAGTAATTCAATACCTCACGACAATAAAATAAAAACGACCAACTAAATGTTGGTCGTTTTAATATTAAGTAGTTTCTTTTTTAATTTGTGTACCCTGCGTTTTGAACCATTAATGGGTTGGTATCCATTTCAGTTTGCGGGATTGGAAATACTAATGCATTTGCATTCCAAGCTAAACTACCAATAGAGGTCTGTGTTCTTTTAGCATCATGAAGAATAAAGCCTTGTTCAAAAGCTAATTCTAACTTACGTTCTAAAGCAAAAGAATTTAAAGTTAATAGAAGTAAAGGAGCTGCACTTGATCTATTTCGTAAAGCGTTTATTTCTGTTAAAGGGGGTAATCCTAAAGTAGTACCTGCTCTAAAGTTACTTTCAGCTCTTATTAAATGCATTTCACCAATTCTAAAAATAATTAAGTTTCCAAATTGATTCGTATACTTTAAGGTAAGCCTTATTGAATTAGCCGGGTTTATATAGGTAAAATTCCCGCGTTGATCATTAGGATCAGTAAACAGGTCTAAGTAAGCCTGTTCTATCCTAACATCACCACCTCTACCACCATCAAGTTCTGATGCGTAATGATTAACTAATTGATTCGTCCCTGTTTGGCTTGTAACTTGAAAGGTGAAAATATCCTCGTCACTATCAACGTCGTTATTAAATGCTTCTGCGTAGGTCGCTGTCAAAGAATGCCCACTATTTTCTAGCACATCATGTGCAGCATCTCTGGCAGCAGGATAATTTCCTTGTTGAAAATAAACTCTAGCTAATAAGGCCTGAGCAGCATACCTATCAGCATAAAATGTATTACTTTCTGGTAAAAGATTATACGCATCAGTCGCATCATTGATTACTTGAGCATACACCTGATCAACCGTGCTTCTAGCTATTTCAGATCTAGTAGAGTAATCCACAATTCCAGTTAATCGCAAGGGAACCCCTGCTTGAGTATTGGCTTGGCCAGAAACATAAGGTGCTCCAAAATTCCGAACCAAATCAAAATAATTAAGGGCTCTTAAAAATTTTGCTTCTCCTTCTATTCTATTTTTTTCCTCTACGCTACTCGTTACAGTAGCTATGTTATCAATCACCAAATTAGCTTGGTTAATGGTTTCATAAGCATTAGACCATACACCATCTACAAACGCGTTATCTACTAATAATTGTTTTGTAAAAGCTTCTCTTGGCTGAATAAAAGTACCTCTCCAAAAAGACTCGTTTGTGGCACCCAACAAATTTGTCATAAGTTGAAGTCTGCCGCCGTAAGTTGCTTGTTGGCCAGCTTCTTCATACGCACCTACTAGTATGCCTGAAATATTTGCTTCTGATCCGAATGCTAATTCTCCAGGTATATTATCAGTTGGATTAACTTCTAGTTCGTTCTCACATGATGTTAGCAAACCTATTGATAACAACACAAAAAATATTTTATATAATTTCATAATTTCTAATCTTAAAAATTAACATTAACACCTATTGATATAGTCTTAGCTGGAGGCGCAGAATAAAAGGTCTGCCCTGGGCTGTTTTGACCTTCCACATCACTTCTAGCTTCTGGATCTTCAAAAGGGTAATTTGTAAATGTTAAAAGGTTTATAGCTGTGGCATAAACTCTCAATTTAGATATTTTCATTTTTTCTATAACCTGAGAAGGTAAGCTGTACCCTAAACTTAAATTTCTCAACCTAACAAAATCAGCTTTAGCCAAAAACCTAGTTGATTGGGCCGAGCCATTACCTCCAAATAGTCGTGCTTGAGGAATATTAGTAATATCACCTGGTTGTTGCCATCTATTTAATTGGTCTAAACTTTGGTTATCATAGAAATCACCATTAACGGATTGAAAACGACCACCATTGTTGTATATGCTTGCGCCCCATTCCCCTTGGAAGGTAAAGGTCAAATCAAAATCTTTGTATAAAAGGGTGTTTGTTAAACCAGCAATAATTTCAGGAAAAGGTTTACCAGCCACAATTCTTTGTGCTTGATTAACATTATTGGTAGTTCCTTTGTTTAAAGAACCATCTGGGTTTTCAGTATTCAAAAAGTATAAAGCATCTCCATTATCTGGGTCAACTCCCGCATATTCTCTCAGGTAGAATGCTGCAACAGATTCACCCACTCGGTTAATATTTAATCCATTTACAATATCTGCATTGTTGTTCGGCAAAGAAGCTAATTCAATTATATTATTACTAATATTGAAATTTGACGACCAGCTAAAGTCTTCTGTAGTTATATTTTTTGAATTTAAAACAAATTCAAAACCGTGACTTTCTAAAGTACCTATATTTTGATTAATACTTGCCGCACCAGAACTTGGGATTAATGGAACGCTAAATAATAAATCTTCTGTGTTTTTTTGGTAGTAATCTATTTCTCCTGAAAGCGCACCATTTAAAAAACCAAAATCAATACCAATGTCTGTTTGTGTTGAAGTTTCCCAAGTTAAATTGTTGTTTCCTGGTTGAACAGGTGCTAAACCTGGTCTTTGGTTATAAGAAACTCCAGAAAACAAAAATAAGGATGGATAATCACCACCAATATCTGCATTACCCAATTGTCCCCAACTACCTCTTAACTTTAAAAAGGACAAGGCTTCAAAATCTTCTAGGAAAGTTTCATCAGAAAGTATCCAACCTGCGGAGAATGCAGGAAACGTACCAAACCTTTGGTTTTCACCGAATCTAGATGAACCATCGCGTCTAACACTCGCTTTAAATAAATATTTACCATCTAAATCGTAAGTCGCTCTAGCAAAATAGGATAAAAATGTGCTTTGTAATTGAACACCAGTACCAGCGGTTACTTCTGCACCACCACTTACCGTAGATAAATCATCCGATGGAAACTGTTGACTCGTTACACTAGTAACTCTTCTATCGTATTTGATAAATTCTGTACCTACTACAGCATTAAAATTATGCCTTTCATTAAAAGATTTATCGAAAGTAGCGTAGTTACTATAGGTATAGCTTTCGGAATTTAAATCGGAAGCAAAAGCTTCTCCATTTGTAGATTGAAAAAGAGCTTTTGATCCTCTAAAATTATCTTCAGTCTGAGCAAAAAGGTCATAAGAAAAATCAGAATTTAATTTAAGTCCTGGCATAAAAGTATATTCTCCAAAAACTTTACCGACCGTTCTTCTAATAATCGTCTTAAAAAAAGCGTTTTCAGCATCTAATAAAAAGTTTCCGTAAAGCGTTCCTGGATTAGGAGACCCATCTGGCAATCTAGCTGGGGATAGTGGCGATTGTGCAATGGCTTGCAAAGGTGTAGCAAAAGCATTGTCATTAGCAATCCTATCTATTTCCGTTCTTGAGAAACTTAAGTTCATTCCTGCTTTAAACTTATCAGAAAATTGATGACTTACATTAGTTCTTGCATTTGCTCTTTCTAATGAGTTATCTCTAATGATACCTGTAGTATTGTTATAGGCTCCTGAGAAAAAATAAGAGGTTTTAGCATCCGCCCCAGAAACAGAAAAATCAGCATCTGTTTGGTAGCCATCTTGAAAGGCCTCTTTTGACCAATCTGTATCTACTTCTCTTGTTCTCCAATCAGTATCACCTGCTAAAAAATCAAAGGTAGCTTCAGCTTCATCTATACCATCTACTTGACCCAGCCCATTGATAGCGGCTTCAGTGAATAACTCTATGTATTGCTCAGTATTTAGCCACTTTCTAACATTGGTAGGTTCACTAAAACCTTGAGAAAGGTTAAATGAAAATTGTGCCTTTCCTTGTTTACCTCTTTTGGTCGTGATTAATACCACACCATTAGCACCTCTAGCCCCATAAATAGCAGCCGAAGAGGCATCTTTTAAAATATCGATAGACTCAATTTCGTTGGAACTTAAGGTTAATAATGGATTTGTTTGCGCTCCATTTCCAATAGCACCAATATCACCTGTTGGATCAATTAAAGGAATACCATCTAAAACATATAAGGGTTGTGTACCTCCACTTACCGAAGCAGCTCCTCTCACTCTAATATTTATTCCTCCTTCAACCTTTCCATTGGTTTGCGTTACTTGAACACCCGCTGCTTTAGCGACAAGGGCATTTTGAAGGTTTGGATTCGGTACTTCTGAAATATCAGAAGAAGTTAATTTTGAAATATTATCAGTTAAGTTTCGCTTGCTTTGCGTACCATAACCAACAACGACTATTTCATCGAGTTGCGATGCATCTTCTAGCATTACTACATTGATAACAGTAGCAGCATCAACCGTTTTTTGTACTGTTTTTTGCCCTAAGAATGAAAATACTAATACATCCCCTGTTGCAGCAGAAATACTGTAATTTCCATCAAAATCTGTTTGTGTTCCAGTAGTTGTTCCTTTTAGCAAAACATTCACTCCTGGTAATGGCATTCCTGCATCATCAGTAACATTTCCTGTGATTGTCTTTTTTTGACTTATAGCGGCCTGACTTAAAAGTGTAACCAAAATAATCAATAATAAATTGAGTTTTGTTTTCATTTTTTTATTTTGAGTTTATACGGCTAAAGTCTTAAAAAAAAGTTAAACAAACAAGAAATCCTTAACAAAACATTTTGATTCATTAGAGAATCGCAAGTTTCACAAAAAAAGCATTCAAGAAATAGGTGATTGGGAATAAATTAATTGTAAAAACAAATATTCGCAATGAACTAAAAATAAAAAAACCGGTGCTCCCACCGGTTTTAGACTAACTAACTCAAAAAATTACTAAACTCAAATATTATTGTCAAAAGTAGTACGAAACTTGTTTTGTAAGGTTAGCTAAACATTAGCAAATAGTTACCTAATACTTCTTACTACTCTAACGCAATTTTTTTTACTTTAGTATTTTAGTTTTAATTAATTGCTATTCATCTTGTAGGGCAAAAACTTTTTGTAACAAGGTAGTAGTTCTTGAGGATGCTTTTGTTCTTATTTCTTTTTCTTCTATTGCGATCATGGTATAGACCCCATCTAAAGCTTCTTGGGTTACATATTCGGTTAAATCAGGATTTACTTTAGACACAAACGGAATGTTGTTATACCTATTAATTAGGTTACTCCAAATTTGGTCAGCCCCAACTTTGCTAAATGAATTGCCAATAACGGGTTTAAAAGAATCGTACAGTTTCGATTCCGTTGATGATTTTAAGTAGCTGGTCGCAGCATCATTTGATCCTAACAATATTTGCTTGGCATCGTTAAATGTAATTTCCTTTACAGCAGCTACAAAAATAGGTGTAGCTTCTTGTACTGCGTCTTCAGCGGCTCTGTTTAATACCTTTAAGCCTTCATCTGCTAAATTTCCTAAGCCAATTTTTCGCAATGCATTGTCCACTTTTTGCAATTCTTCTGGCAGTATTATTTTTACAAGTTCGTTTTTAAAAAAACCATCCTCTTGGGTCAATTTCTGAACTTGCTTGTCGATGCCAAAATTTAGCGCTTCTCTTAGGCCACTCGCTATTTGTTCATTACCAATAGTACCACCTTGAGGAAGTTGATTTACTACTTGCTGCAGTTCTGCGCAACCTAAAAAGAAAAAACAAATGCTGATGACCAATACTTTAAATTTCATTGTATTATTTTTTACAAAGCTATAGTTAATTTTAAAACCTTAAGAGAATATTACGGTTTTGTTCTGATACACCATGGTTTTTCTTTGAATGTGTAAATTTACCGCTCTTGCTAGAACAATCTTTTCTAAATCTCTGCCTTTGGCAATAAAATCTTCAATGGTATGGGTGTGTGATACAGCAACGGTATCTTGCTCTATAATGGGTCCGGCATCTAATGCCTCTGTCACATAATGGCCAGTGGCTCCAATAATTTTTACGCCGCGTTTATAAGCCGCATGGTAAGGTTTTGCACCGGCAAAAGCGGGTAAAAAGGAGTGATGAATATTGATGATTTTATGAGGAAACTCGTTGATAATTTTATGCGTTACGATTTGCATGTAACGCGCCAGCACAATAAAATCTATTTGATATTTTTGCAATAAAGCAAGTTGTTGATTTTCCGCATCCTCTTTGGTGTTTTTGCTAACAGGTATGTGGTAAAAGGGAATCTGAAATTGTTCGGCGATATACGCTAAATCGTTATGATTACTGACAATAAAAGGAATCTCTACCGCAAGCTCACCAGAATTAAACCTGCTTAATAAATCATATAAACAATGGTTGTACTTGGATACGAATAAGCCCATTTTTGGTTTTTTATTATCCGTATGAAGGCTCCATTTCATATGAAATATTTTAGCTAAATCAGTAGTAAACTTTTTTTTAAATTCACTGATGCTAAACTTTTCTTTTTTAAATTCACTTTCCAAACGCATAAAAAGTTCGTCAGATTCTTTGTCTACGTGCTGATCGATATAAATAATATTGCCGCCTTGCGCATGAATAAAGCCAGTTACAGAACAAATTATTCCAGATTTGTCTGGGCAATGAATCAAGATAGTTGTTTTCAAGATGTAGTTTTAAGATGTAAAATTATGGTATTGAAAACGATAGCAACCAAGGGATACAAATTTTTACAATATTGTAAATAACCTATAAAAATCTTTGCATTTTTCGTAAATTGCCACCCATAAAAATACCTTTTTTTACTAATGGAACAAATTGCACCCTATACCCCAAAAAATAAAATTCGAATTGTCACGGCAGCCTCTCTTTTTGACGGCCATGATTCTGCCATAAACATCATGAGGCGAATTATTCAATCAACAGGCGTTGAAGTTATTCATTTAGGCCATGACCGCAGTGTTCAAGAAATGGTGGATTGTGCCATCCAGGAAGATGTGAATGCTATTGCGCTAACATCATACCAGGGCGGGCATAATGAATATTTTAGGTATATGTATGATTTGCTCAAGGAACGAGGAGCTACACACATTAAAATTTTTGGTGGCGGCGGTGGCGTTATCCTACCAGAAGAAATAAAAGCCTTGATGGATTATGGTATTGCACGGATTTATTCTCCAGATGATGGCAGAACCATGGGCTTGCAAGGAATGATTAACGATTTGGTGCAACAAAGCGATTTTGAAACGCCAGCCTTGACACTTTCTAAAAACACCTCTGTTGAAGAAGCCTTGAAACAAAAGGATGTCAACACCATTGCGCGATTAATTTCATTGGCCGAAAATAGGCATGAGGATTTTAAAAAACACTTTTCAGGTCTAAAAAGTGAGCATGCAGTACCCGTTTTAGGTATTACGGGAACTGGTGGTTCTGGTAAATCGAGTTTGGTGGACGAATTGGTTCGTCGTTTTTTAGCTGATTTTCCGAAGAAAACCATCGGTTTAATCTCTGTGGATCCCTCAAAGAGAAAAACAGGAGGAGCTCTTTTAGGAGATCGTATTCGAATGAATGCTATAAATAATGACCGGGTGTACATGCGTTCCTTGGCCACGCGACAGTCGAACTTGGCCTTGTCAAAATATGTTGAAGAGGCTGTAGATGTTTTAAAAGTAGCTGGTTTTGATTTAATTATTTTAGAAACGTCAGGAATAGGGCAATCAGATACGGAGATTATTCAACATTCTGACGTGTCATTATATGTGATGACACCCGAATTTGGCGCTGCAACGCAGTTAGAGAAGATTGATATGCTCGACTTTGCAGACGTGGTAGCGATTAATAAATTCGACAAAAGGGGCTCTTTAGATGCTTTGCGTGATGTAAAAAAACAATATATCCGCAATCATAACCTTTGGGATGTTCATCAAGACGATCTGCCTATTTTCGGTACAATGGCAAGCCAGTTTAATGATCCAGGAACCAATAGATTGTACCGGGTTTTAATGCAGAAATTAGTGGATATCGCAAATGCAAATTTAAGCTCTACTTTTGAATTCCTCAATGAAAGTACAGAACATGCTTTTGTAATACCGCCAGCCAGAACCAGATACTTATCTGAAATAGCAGAGAATAATAGAAATTATGATAAAAATGTAACTGAGCAAGTACATGTAGCACAGCGACTTTATGGTATTTTTCAAACGATTTTATCCTTATTGCATATAAAACAAAATGAAGCAGAATCAGTTTTTTTGACTAAAAACGGATTGGATGAAAAGGCCTTACAAAATGTAGAAACACTCGGAGATACTGCATCCTTTTTAGACTTGTTAATCAAAGAATTTGATCGAGTAAAGCTCGATTTAGATGCTTACCATTGGGAAGCTATTGTGCATTGGGAAGAAACTGTTCAGCGCTATAAAAGCCCAATCTACACCTTTAAAGTACGAGACAAGGAGCTACAATTAGAAACCCATACCGAATCCTTGTCACACACAAAAATTCCGAAAGTAGCTTTGCCTAAATACAAAGCATGGGGCGATTTGTTGCAATGGATGTTACAAGAAAACGTACCTGGCGAGTTTCCTTATACTGCAGGGCTATACCCGTTTAAAAGAACGGGTGAAGATCCTACGCGGATGTTTGCAGGGGAAGGCGGGCCAGAGCGCACCAACAGGCGTTTTCATTATGTAAGTTTGGGCTTACCCGCAAAACGACTCTCTACGGCCTTTGACTCTGTTACTTTGTATGGAAATGACCCGGATAAACGTCCAGATATTTATGGGAAAATTGGAAACGCAGGCGTTTCTGTTTGCTGTTTAGATGATGCCAAAAAGTTATATTCTGGTTTCGATTTGTCGCATCCTACCACTTCGGTAAGTATGACCATCAACGGCCCAGCACCCATGTTATTAGGTTTCTTTTTAAATGCTGCTATAGATCAAAACTGTGAAAAGTATATTTTAGAAAACGACTTAAAAGAGGCGGTTGAAGCTAAAATCACAGAATTGTATAAAGGGAATGAAGAAAAAAGACCCGTGTACCAAGGAAAACTTCCTGAAGGAAATAATGGTTTAGGCTTATTGCTTTTAGGTGTTACAGGAGATCAAGTCTTACCCGTACAGGTATATAACTCCATTAAAGAGAAAACCTTAAAAGAAGTAAGAGGTACAGTTCAGGCAGATATTTTAAAAGAAGATCAGGCCCAGAATACCTGTATTTTCTCGACAGAATTTGCTTTGCGACTGATGGGTGATGTGCAGGAATATTTTATTCAAAATCAGGTACGTAATTTTTATTCTGTTTCTATTTCTGGATATCACATTGCAGAGGCCGGTGCTAACCCAATTACGCAATTGGCGTTTACCTTGTCAAACGGATTTACCTATGTAGAATATTATTTAAGTAGGGGCATGGACATTAATGCCTTTGGACCTAATTTATCTTTTTTCTTCTCTAACGGCATTGATCCAGAATATGCGGTAATTGGCCGTGTGGCTCGAAAAATATGGGGTAAAGCTTTAAAACTAAAATACGCTGCAGATCCCAGAGCCCAAATGTTGAAATATCATATTCAAACCTCGGGTCGTAGTTTGCATGCACAGGAAATCGATTTTAATGATATACGGACTACATTACAGGCCTTGTATGCCATTTATGATAACTGTAACTCTTTACATACAAATGCTTATGACGAAGCGATTACTACTCCCACTGAGGAGTCTGTTCGCAGGGCCATGGCCATTCAATTAATCATCAATAAAGAATTGGGATTAGCAAAAAATGAAAATCCTTTACAAGGCTCTTTTATCATAGAAGAATTGACTGATTTGGTAGAAGAAGCTGTTTTATTAGAATTTGATAGAATTACAGAGCGTGGCGGCGTTTTGGGTGCTATGGAAACCATGTACCAGCGTTCTAAAATTCAAGAAGAGAGCTTGTACTATGAAACTCTAAAGCATAATGGGGAATTCCCGATTATTGGGGTGAATACCTTTTTAAGTTCAAAAGGTTCACCTACGGTTTTACCTCTAGAGGTGATTCGAGCAACAGAAGAAGAAAAGGAAACCCAAATTTCTACCCTAGAAAACCTAAAAGAGCGCCATAAGAAGACTTCAGAAAATATATTGTCTGAGCTGCAGAAAGCTGCGGTGCATAACGATAATATTTTTGAAAAATTAATGGAAGTAACTAAGGTGAGTTCTTTGGGGCAGATAACCAACGCCTTATTTAAAGTGGGTGGCCAGTACAGAAGAAATATGTAATCAAGGAGTGAAAGTAAATACGGTCACTAGCCTCAGGAATAGGAAGTAAAAAATAAATAGATTTCTTCCCTTAAACTATCTCCCCTTCTTCGGAAGGGGCTAGGGGAGGACAGCAAACATTTTTACAAAGAACGTTTCCATATTTTATAGGATTTCCTGAATTTTTTTAACTCCTCTCTTAGTAGTTGAATGTATTCTCTTTCTTTAAACCCATCCTTTTCAAGACCCCTGCAATACGAAAAAATATTTTTCGTCATGATGTTGATATGACGAATGGTAGAATTCCGAACTGAGTCACAAGAAGAGCGCTCTGCCAGTACAATTTTTTGTGGTATTAAAATCGCATCCATCAAAATTGCATCTGCGATACTGTCGCGAAAAGAATTAGATTTGTAGAGGTACAACAAATCTTTATTGTTGGTTACATAAGAAACAATCTCTCTACTGATAAAGCACAAATCCATTGCTTTGCGGTATACAGGAAGCGTTGTTAGATTTCTAGAAGACATTTTGAGCAATTTTTTTATAAAATTACGAACAGAATCAATTTTTTGTCTTAATATTATAAAGTGATTTTTATAATTTACCTTTGAAAAAAAATATTTTTAAATTATTTACTATTGAATCAAAAGATAGATGAATTAAATTGGGGTATCCTCGAATTACTCCAGAAAGATGCGAGAGCCTCTTTTGCTACTATTGGTCGCCAAGTAGGCCTAACTCCGCCTGCCGTGGCAGAACGTATAAAAAAGATGGAAGATTTGGGAATTATTAATGGGTACAAAACTGTTGTTTCGCATAACCAGACAGGATACCAGCTTAAGGCAATTATTACCTTAAGAGCTTTTATGGGAAAATTAAAACCTTTCTTAGAAGCTGTAAAAATTTTTGAAGAGGTCATTAATTGTTACCGTATTACGGGCAATGAAAATATTATCATGGAAGTGGTTTTAAAAGATCAATTTCATTTAGAAAAATTTATCGATAAATTAATCCAATATGGAGAAACACGAACGCATATAATATTATCAGAAGTTGTTTCTGATGCTCCGATAGGCAGGAAAAATAAATAGTCAATTAAATATTTTGTTTTATTTAACTTTGAAATAGGCTTAATTTTGTATTTTTAAAAGAAAAAATTGGCGAGGTTTTTGATGCCTAGCATAGAAACTATTTTACCAAAATAAAGACAAATTTGAAGTAGGTAAAGTAGATTCTAGGTACAATTAAAAAAATTTGAAATAACTCTCCAGCCTATTGCATATGATAAAGAAAATAGTAATCAGCCTTTTGTTTGTAAGTTTTAATTTAGTAGTTCATGGGCAGTCACTTACCTTAAAAAAAGGGGCTATTTTAGAAAATGTGATACTTAGTGATTCTATTTCAGAATCGTTTTCCTTGTATTTACCCACCAATTTTGAGGTAACCAAAAAATGGCCAGTGGTATTTGTTTTTGATAGCAATGGCCGAGGTAAACAGGCTGTGCAAATGTTTATGCCAGCGGCAGAAAAAAATGGTTATATTTTAGCCGCACCCAATAACATAAATGACTCTTTAAGAATAGAAGAAAATGTGCTGGTGACCAGTAGAATGATGAATAGAGTCTTGTCTATGCTGCCTATTGAAGGTCGGCAGATTTATACTGCCGGATTTTCGGATAGCGCAAAATTTGCTTCTCTTTTGCCTGTATTTATTCCTACGATTCAGGGGGTTTTATCCATTAATGGATCTTTGGCAAATACCGATATATTAAATTCAAAAAAAATGTTTCATTATATTGGTGTCGTTGATGTGAACGATTATAATCTTAAAGAAATGCAGTCGGACGAAAAAGTTTTAAACGCCTTGCGATATCCCAATCAGCTTTTTGTTTATAATCAACAAGAGCAACCAACGGTATACGATTATATAAATACCTCCTTAGAGATTTTCACGATCTCGGCCATGGCTAAAAATAGCATACCCCTTGATTCTAGTTTTATCAATGAAAAATACCAAGAAAAAATCGAGCTCATTCAGGGTTTAATCAACCAAAATCGATTATTAAGTGCCCATGATTTAAGCCTAGAACTTTTAGAGGTGTACAGAGGGGTTTGTGATATTTCTGATTTAAAAAACATGCAGAAAAATATCCGAAAAGATAGAGCATATAAAAATATGAAACAGGCTGAAGCAGCTGTAGCTTTTAATGAATCATTGAAAAGAGAAGATTATGATTATGCGATGTACGAAGACATTGCTAGTTATAATTTTAATAATCTTGGCTGGTGGAAATATCAAATGGAAGAATTGGAGCGTCAAAACTCAAAGGACAGTAGGTTTAAACTTCAGATGAATAATAGGCTTAAAGGCTTTATAAATTTTTTAGTGGATAAAAACACCTTACAGTTACAAGCTGAAAAAGAAGCCGATGAAGAAGGTTTGGTGTTATTGGGGATGTTAAAAACCATCACAAATCCCAAAGATTTTGAAGGCTACAAGAGCGTTATTTCCCTTAGCTCTAAAAATGAAGATTATAGCACAGCGTTGTTTTATTTAGAAGAACTTTTAAAGGTAGGCTTTACGGATACCAAAGCCCTTTATGAAATTGAACATACGGGTTTATTAAGAATTGCGCCTGAATTTAATGATATTATCGAAAAATATTTAAAAGACGCCCGTTACACTATTGACGAACAATAAAATGTGGAATTCTATTGACATCCCATTCTATGAGTAGCGCTTTAGCAATATCTTGGCTTACTTCTTTTCCATATAACAATTCACAAAGATAAAGTGCGGCATCAAAACTTTTGGAGCCACCTGCCGAGCTTATGTATTTTCCGTCGTGAACAAAAAATGAGTTTTTTCTAATGTTCAAATTTGGAAACATCCTTTGATATGCTCCAATTTCATCGGGGAAACTAGTTGAGGCTATAGTGTCTAAAAGCCTAGCCTGGGCAAGCACAAAAGCGCCATTACCAGAGCTGGTCATATAAAGTGATTTTTCATCAACTTTTTTAACAAAACTTAGCAGAAGTACATCTTCTAAATTTTTGTTGGTATGCGCCTTGGCACCCGGAATCACCAAAATATCAATTTCTGGAAGGTTTTTTTTAGTGTAATCAAAATCTGGAAGTATACTAAGGCCCTCAAATGTTGTAATGGGGTCTAAGGTATTGGCAACCGTAAATACATTCATACTTTTAATGTTTTTACTGGATTGTGAATTTTGAAAAACATCAAATGACGCAGTTAATTCTGTATTGTAAGTACCATTGGTGATTAAAAAGGCTACATTAAAACGATCTGGCTTAATTTTTAAAGCTGCATTTTTGGAGTTTCTAGCTTCGTTGTTTTGATTACAGGCTAATACACTTAAAATCAATAGTGTGAAACATGAAAAAGAGATGAATTTCATAAGCTTATAATTTACGCCGAATGTACAAACATAATCCAAGCGAACTAAAATTATATATTGTAATTTTGTTATAAAGTACGGGTATGAAAATTTTTTTGGTAATTCTTTTGATGTTTAGTCTAAGCTGTAATGAAAAAAAGAAATTTCATGATCATCAAGAATCTGCTGTAATTCAGGGAAAAACGAAAGCGCTCACAACCATCCTTGAGTTTCAAAATAAAATGAATTTAGATTTTAAAGACCCTGAAGTTTCGCCACTTTATGACCGACATCGTAAAGATTTTGAAGGATTAGATTTTTTTGAACCGGATACCACATTTAGCGTTTGGGCAAAACTAATTAAGACCCCAGAACCCATGCCTTTTTTGATGCCCATGACCACCAATACGGAGTCAGCATATTTAAAATACGGCACTGTGCATTTTTCTATATATAATGTAGATTATCAATTAGAAATTTATCAAGATCAATTACTATTTACGCAAGAAAAGTACAAAGATTATCTTTTTCTTCCCTTTACTGATCTTACGAACGGAAAGCAAACCTATACGGGTGGTCGCTATATAGACTTGAAAATTCCTGAGGGTGATTCAATTTTTATCGATTTTAATAAAGCCTATAATCCTTATTGTGCTTACAATAAAAAATATTCTTGCCCTATAGTTCCTGAGGTAAACGCATTAAACCTTCCTATTTTAGCAGGGGTAAAAGCCTTTAAGAAATAAAGGTTGTCAGAAGTAGACAACCTTATTTTGACAAAACAGGTAAATACATATCAACTCAACTAGGGTTATTTTTAGAATGAATAAATTGCAGCAATTAAGAATGACGATAAGTTTTTTGTTGGGCTTACATCATTATCAAAAAATAGTTCTTCAGAACCATTATCTAATCGCAATTCTGGCTTAATAGTTAAGTTTTCTATAGTATAACTGCCTGAAAGAGTGACTGCAAATATGCTTGGTTCGTCCAGGATGGCATCAGAATGAATGGAGAAATATTCACCTCTTAATCCTATGGTGAAGTTATCTGTAGTTGCTAATTGAGGGTATAAAGCTGCTCCGGAAAAGCCTTCCCCATCATTATCAGCATATGCAGCATTAATTCCTAAAAAAAAAGAATCTGATAGATCAAAACCACCGGTATAATCTACTTCAAAGCCAAGTTTGGCATTACCGTCATAATAAAAATTCAAAAACTGACCTGAGTAGCCCAATTGCGCTCCTAAAGAATAAGCTCCTGGTATGGCACCATTACTGGTTCCATTAAAGTTTTCATCGGTCACATTCATGACTGCCAACATTAAGCTAAAATCGTCAGACAATGCAAAATCGGCCTTTAAACCTACGTGTGAGAAAGGACCGCTAGAGAACAAATAAGAGGTGCTATAGTTAAAATTTGCTGCTGGAGAAATTACTTCGTACCCTAAATACGTATTAAACCTTCCTAATGTTAAGGTTGTTTTTTCAGAGACATTCCAATAGGCGTATAACTGATTAACATATGGTAAATCTGAACCCACAGCAGCATCACCTCTTGGGCCAAATACTAAATCAGCAACGACACCTGTTTTTTCCATGTCATAGATGGCAATTAAATTTGCCATTCCTAAAGCAAATCCTGTTTCATTAGCAAACGAAGTCCCAGGGGCTTGTGACCCTTCATCAGTAGAGCTTAAATTTGTTTTAAAATAGGTATCCACACTACCGCTAATAGATAGCTGTTTTTTTTCTTCGACTTCTTCTTGTGCAAAAACTGTTGTTCCTAAACATAAAATTGCTATACATAGAACATTTTTTACGTACTTTGTTAGTGTAATCGTTTTCATAAATTAATGATTTAGTGAGTCTTTTTTTTAAAAAGGGATTGTGATTAATTGTTAATGACGAAAGTTTGAAAGTTGGTTACAGAACGGAGCGTTCTGCAAAACGCTCCGTTTGCTTATAATTTAGTGCTGGTTTAATCTAAAATCTGGGTAGGCGTCCATGCCGTGTTCGTGAAGATCTAAACCTTCTATTTCTTCTTCTTTAGAAACTCTGATGCCTGAAACTTTTTTAATGGTGAATAAAATACTAAAGGCACTTACACAGCAAAATGCTCCAATAACTCCTATGCCAATTAGTTGGTATAGCACTTGGTCTACACCTGCCTTAGCACCAAAAAATCCAACAGCTAGTGTGCCCCAAATGCCACAAACCAGATGCACAGCAATGGCCCCAACGGGATCGTCTAATTTTAATTTATCAATTAGGGCCACAGCGAATACGATAATGCCTCCTGCGATGGCACCAATAATTAGTGATTCGCTAGGTGTCATTAAATCAGCCCCTGCTGTTATCCCTACTAAACCACCTAAAATACCATTTAAGAACATGGTTAAATCTAAGTTTTTGTAAAACATAAAAGTTAAAAATACTGATGCAATACCACCAGCTGCTGCTGCTAATGAAGTGGTTACTAAAACAAGGGAGGTGCCGGCAGGGTCCGCAGAAAGTACAGAACCGCCATTAAAACCAAACCATCCTAACCAGAGGATTAATACACCCGCTGCAGCCAGTGGGATGTTATGGCCTGGAATCGCTTGGGCTTTCCCTTCTTCGTCAAATTTTCCAATTCTGGGACCTAATAAGTAAACCGCAATGAGTGCTGCCCAACCGCCCACAGAATGAACTAATGTTGACCCTGCAAAATCATGAAACCCCCCGTTTTCTCCTCCAAGTGTAGTTAAAAATCCACCACCCCACTGCCATGATCCTACTATGGGATAGATTAATCCGACATATAAAATGGTAAAAATCATAAATCCGCCTATTTTGATCCGTTCTGCAACAGCTCCAGAAACAATAGTTGCTGCCGTTGCAGCAAACATTCCTTGGAACAAAAAGTCGGTCCAATAGGTATACCCTCCCGAGGCATACTCTGCTGTCATACCGTTTTCTCCAGGATCTAGTCCAATTCCTGCGAAGCCTAAATACCCATTAAAATCACCTGGGTACATTAAATTAAATCCTGCGATGTAATACAGTAGAAGTCCAATGCAAATAATAAAAACATTTTTAAATAAAATATTAATGGTATTTTTTTGTCTTGTAAGCCCTATTTCTAAAAATGAAAAGCCCAAATGCATAAAAAATACAAGTGCTGTACAAACCATCATCCAAACGTTGTTTGCTGTAAATAATCCTGATTCCATAATTGTTTAATTTTTTTGGTTGATAGTTTTAGTTAATTCCTGCTTGGCCGCTTTCTTTTGTTCTTATTCGGTAGGCCTCAATAACATCTGAGACAAATATTTTTCCATCTCCTACATTACCTGTACTGGCTACTTCTAGAATCGTATGTATTGTTTTTTCTAGAAATTCGTCAGAAACGACAATAGTTAAATACCTTCTTTGAATATCACTAGTGCTATATGATATTCCACGATACACATGTCCTTGTTTTTCGTTTCCTACTCCTGTTACATCCCAGTAACTAAAAAAGTTTACTTCAATTTGATGTAGTGCCTTTTTTAGCTCATCAAATTTTGACTTTCGAATAATTGCTTCGATTTTTTTCATAATTGACTTGTTTGTTGAAGTTGTAAAACTATATTAAAATAATTAACACCCTGCCAAATCAAGGGTATAGTAGTTTATTTTTATATATTTAATAATTTGACCCCTATATAATTATGGGTATATTTAAAATAGGATAGTATTAATTCGAATTTAAATACGCTTAAACTTTTTTTGATAAAAAAATAGAGAAATGAATATTGTTGTTTATTCTAGAAGCGAGTTTAAAAGCGAATATGAATCCTTAAGCGTGAAACATGTATCAAATGCGCTACCCTGTTTGTCTCTTATAAGGTAAGTTGTCTCTTCTATGACTTACCTTAGAACGGCACGAGAAGAAATAATGCTCCCATAGAACATGCTAGAGATACTTAGAAGGGACTAGGGGTTTAAGTCAAAATTATGAGCACTATGTCTCATAGTTCTAGTAATTTACTTTTTAAAAATTAAGGGGTGCTGCTGGGAACAAGGTAGCCGTAACCAATGCTAGTATAGAGAGTAATGGATATAAAAACTGCTATAAAAATTTGGAGGTCCAAAAGCCTATGGCAATCGAAGCTACGCCGATAGTAATGCTTAGTATGGTGTATAGGAAGAAGTTTAAAATATCGCCGGATTTTAAAAAAGAATGATTCTCAAGTGCAAATGTGGAGAACGTTGTAAAACCACCACAAAAGCCTGTGGCAAGCAATAGTGTTTGGTTTGCTGTGAGCGTGTTATTTTTTAGGGAAACACCGAATATAATTCCCATGAGGAGGCAGCCAAGTATGTTGACTAAAAAAGTACCTAAATAAAAATTAGTGAAATAGTGGTTTAAATTTTTACTGATAAAAAATCGTAAAACACTGCCAAAACCTCCACCTAAAAAAACCAGCATTAATTGTTTCATACTTCAAAAGTATAAAACTAAACAGCTTTTTTAAATTTTGTTTCCATACTATTTAAAGGATATAACTTAGTAGTGGCGTCGTCTGAAAGTTGAACTGCATTTTTTTGAGATTTTTTTGCATTATAATTCACACTAAAAAATAATAAAAAAGCATTTACACCTATTAAAACTAACAATATACTGAAAAAAGTTACCATACGCCTGTTCTTTGTTGTACTACAACGCAAAATTAGGTCTTTTCTTACAAATTAAAAGCTAAAGTTGTGTAAATGTCGATTTTTGTGGTATAGCTAACAATTAAGTTAATTTTTTAATAAAAACTTAATAACGAACAAGCTTATGATGAAGATTATGAAGCCTAAGCCAATCCACTTAACCCCTTGGTAATTTTTGGAATGTAAATTTTTATCTTTTTTGTATTGTAAGAAGATAATTATAACAAAAGTGATAAAAAAAAGGGCGGCAAAAATTAATTGACCGGTAGAGAACATATTTTATATTTTTATACAAAAATAACCTAATTAACTTAAAATATGAAAAATAAACTTAAGGCTGTAGCGCTATTTCACGAAACTTTTGGCATGGGGGTTTCAAAAACCATGAGGGCTAATTTAGGCGTCGACACCAATACCTTACGCTTTAATTTAATGGACGAAGAAAATAGGGAATACTTGGAGGCTGCTGAGGCTAATAACTTGATTGAGGTTGCTGATGCTTTAGGTGACATGCTGTATATTTTATGCGGAACAATTCTGGAGCATGGCATGCAATATAAAATTGAAGAAGTTTTCAATGAAATTCAGCGTAGTAACATGAGTAAATTGGGAGCGGATGGAAAACCTATTTACCGTGAAGATGGGAAGGTGCTAAAAGGGCCTAATTACTTTAGTCCGAATATTAAGCAAATCCTTGAAAAATAAAAAAATGGTTGTCAATATCCCGACAACCATTTTTTGTTTAGGCTTGGTGCCTCGTTCACATTAAAAATCTAGTTTTCTATGACACAAAATTTAAATTTTAACGCGCCACCCAAAATTATCTTCTGTTTTATTATATTGTATATCGGTGATTTTTTTCTTCAGAAGCGATGCATAACTAGCATCTAATTCCGGTAAATCATAATCGGTACCTCTATGTCCAAATGTACTTATGGGGGAAATAACAGCAGCAGTACCTGCACCAAACATTTCTTTTAAACTTCCGTTTTGAGCCGCTTCCACGACTTCTTTTACTGTGATTTTACGAACTTCTACCGGTATCTTTTCAGCTTTGGCAATATCAATAATACTTTTCCTAGTAATACCGTCCAGTATTCTATCACTTGTAGGAGCTGTAATTAGCGTGTCATTAATTCGAACAAAAATATTCATGGCGCCGGCTTCTTCTATATGCTCATGGGTGTTGTCGTCAGTCCAAATTACTTGATTGTACCCTTTTTCTATAGCTAATTGCGTTGGGTAAAATTGTCCAGCATAATTACCTCCTGCCTTTGCATAACCTACCCCACCATTGGCCGATCTCGAATAGGTTTCTTCAATTAAAACTTTAACCTTCCCAGCGAAATAGGCTCCTGAAGGAGCAAGGCAAATCATAAACTTGTATTCATTGGCGGGTGAGGCATGGAATCCTTCGCCTGAAGCAAACATAAATGGACGTATGTACATGGAGCTCCCTTCTTTCGTAGGTATCCATTTTTCCTCCAAATGCAATAGGGCTTTTAAGCCATCCATAAAATAATTCTCAGGAATTTCAGGAATAGCCATTCTTTTTGCAGAAATATTAAAACGTTTATGATTGTCAAGAGGTCTAAATAAATACACATCTTTCGCTTCGTCTTTATAAGCTTTCATGCCCTCAAAAATCGACTGCCCATAATGAAAAATTTTAGCTGATGGGTTGAGCATTAAAGGGCCATAAGGCACAATTTTTGGTTTCTCCCAGGCGCCATTTTTGTAATCACATACCAGCATGTGATCTGTAAAAACACTACCAAAAGCTAGATTGTCAAAATCTACTTGATCTATTTTTGATGTTTTGCTTTTTTCTATTGAAATTAGATTTTTAGCGGTCGTTTCCATTGTATTTAATTTATTTCGCAATAAAATTAGTAAAATATACGAAGTACTACTTCTTTTTTCAGGGAAAAAAGCCCAACTTTGTACTTATCATTTAAATACTGTTAGATATGAAAAAAATTAACATTTTATTCGTTCTTTTTACACTTATTGTTGCCTGTAAGGGTCAGAATAAAGAACAAGAAGTAGTAGAAAAGGAGGAAATTGCCATGAATTATGCGTCATTTGGTGATAAAATTGATGCCAATAATGCCTTGACTGCTTCAGAAATGACTAAAAAGTATCAAAATCTAGCCGTTACAGATACCTTAACTACAAAATTTTCTGCGACTGTTGTAGAAGTATGTAAATCAAAAGGTTGTTGGATGAAATTAAAGTTAGATGATGGTACGGAAGCTATGGTAAAGTTTAAGGACTATGGTTTTTTTATGCCTAAAGATATTGATGGAAAAGAAGTTATTGTAAACGGAAAAGCTTTTATTGAAGCTATGTCTGTGGATGAGCAAAGGCATTATGCAGAAGATGGCGGTGAATCTGCTGAGGCTATAGCAGCCATAACTGAACCTAAAAAGACCATGAGGTTCGATGCTGATGGCGTGTTGATAAAGCAATAGTTTGGAGCGAAAAATCATTACCACTTCCGATGGTTCTACTACCATTCAGTTGGTCGAGTGGAATGAGCAATATCATTCTATTCACGGAGCCATTCAAGAGGCCTATCACGTTTTTATTAAACATGGCTTATCATTATTTAACCAGCAAAGGGTACATATATTAGAAATTGGATTTGGTACTGGTTTGAACGCTATTATCACCAAAATTGAATCGGACAAAAGTCAACTAGATATCCACTATGTTGGTGTTGAGGCTTATCCCGTAGGTGAAGAAGAAGTAGCACAACTCAATTATATAGAACAACTAAAAGCTCCTAGTTTTAAAGATCAATTTGCAAAAATGCATTCCTGTGAATGGGAAAAACAGCAACAGATTTCTGAGAATTTTATACTTACCAAACAACAAAAAAAATTTACAACTATTAATGACATTGATGCTTATCATCTTATTTATTTTGATGCATTTGGGGCAAGGGTACAGCCAGAGCTATGGACTGAAGCGATCTTTTTAATCATGTATAAAGCTTTAAAAGATAACGGCGTCTTGGTAACGTATGCAGCTAAAGGCAGTGTTCGTAGAGCGATGCAGAGTGTAGGTTTCTTAGTTGAAAAATTACCAGGACCTCCTGGAAAGAGAGAGATGTTAAGAGCTCGAAAAATACCTATGAAGTCTTAATGGACCCTTTAAGTTTTTGGCTTTGGAATAAAACTCTAGGCCTTAGGCAACTACTTGTGTTAAAGCTACATTAAAGGTGCCGCGTAGCTCTACGAAATCTTATATCTTTACTCAAAAATAAGTATGAGCATTTTAATAACTGGAGCAACGGGTTTAATTGGCGGGGAAATAGTAAAAGAATGTCATAGAAATAATATGGATGTTCATTATTTGACCACCAGTAAAAATAAAATTCAGTCAACCCCAAATTTCAAAGGGTATTATTGGAATCCAGACCAAAATGAGATTGATTTAAAATGTTTTGAAAACGTAACCGCTATTATAAATTTAGCGGGTGCTACCATCTCCAAACGATGGACGGCTGACTATAAAAAAACTATACTTTCAAGTCGTGTAAATTCACTGAGAACCCTGAATAATGGTTTAAAAAAAGTAGATAGCTCGTCTGTAAAATCATTTGTTTCGGCATCCGCAACAGGGATATATCCTGATTCTATCACCAATTTTTACGAAGAGGATGTTGCTTACCCCGTAAAAGGTTTTTTGGCAGAAGTTGTTGCCGATTGGGAACAGGAAGCAAATACCTTTCATAGTTTTAATTTTAGTGTGGCTAAAATTAGAATAGGTTTGGTCATGTCAGATAAAGGTGGAGCCTTACCCGAAATGGTAAAACCAATTAAGCTTTATGCAGGAGCTCCCTTTGGTTCTGGACAGCAATGGCAGTCATGGATTCATATCAATGACCTAGCTCGCATTTTTATTTTTGCAGTAACTCAAGAGTTAAACGGTGTTTATAATGCCGTAGCCTCGAACCCAGTTACCAATGAAAAACTGACAAAAAAAGTAGCTGAAGTACTGGCTAAAAAGGTAATTATCCCTAACATTCCAGCCTTTGTTTTAAACCTAATTCTTGGTGAAATGTCAAATTTATTGCTGAATAGCCAAAGAGTAAGCAACAAAAAAATTTTAGAAGAAGGGTTTGTTTTTGAGTATCAAAATGTGGGGAATGCCTTAACTTCACTATATGGAAAACAAGACTAGTTTTCTGCCATTTCGTGTGCACTTTTAGTAGTGCTTAGCCTCCATTTTAAGTGATAGTATCCCTCAGCGTCTGCTTTGATTTAAAGTTTGATGACATTTTGACATTTTTTAATAATTGGCAGTACTTTTGCCAACACATAGGTGCGGAATAAAGAAGAAAAATAATTATGAGCGATAAAAATGATTTAGAAGATATTCTTGATGATAACTTGAAAGAAGAAGTTCAAGATAACGTTGATCAGCATGAAGAAGAAACTCAAGAAGAAGAGGTACAGGAGATTTCTATTGAAGAGCAATTAAAAGAGGAAGTAGCAAAAGAAAAAGATAAATTCTTAAGACTTTTTGCCGAATTCGAAAATTATAAGAAAAGAACTTCAAAGGAACGTTTGGAATTATTCAGAACTGCCGGTCAAGAGATAATTACGGCCTTATTACCAGTATCTGACGACTTTGACAGAGCCATGCTAGAATTATCAAAGTCCGAGAATAAGGAAGTTTTTAAAGGTGTTGAATTAATCCAGAATAAATTTAAACAAGTTCTAAAATCTAAAGGTCTAGACGAGGTCGAAGTAAAAGCTGGGGATGTTTTTGATGCTGAAATTCATGAAGCCATAACTCAAATTCCTGCTCCTGATAAAAAAATGAAGGGGAAGATTATAGATGTTATTGAAAAGGGGTATTCGCTTGGAGATAAAGTTATTCGCCATCCGAAAGTGGTTGTTGGAAATTAAAAATAAAACATGAAAGAAGATTATTACGACTTATTAGGCATTACTAAAAGCGCATCAGCTGCGGAGATAAAAAAAGCATATCGCAAAAAAGCGGTAGCATATCATCCTGATAAAAATCCTGGTGATGCTAAAGCTGAAGAAATGTTTAAAAAGGCAGCTGAAGCTTATGAAGTTTTAAGTGACGAAAACAAAAAGGCACGCTATGACCAGTACGGGCATGCTGCTTTTGATGGCGCTGGAGGTTTCCGAGGTGGCGGTGGTATGAATATGGACGACATTTTCAGCCAATTCGGGGATATTTTTGGTGGTGGTTTCGGAGGTGGAGGCTTCAGTGGTTTTGGTGGAGGCGGAGGCCAACGTAGAGCTAAAGGAAGTAGTTTAAAGATAAGGGTTTCTTTAACTTTAGAAGAAGTTGCCAACGGTGTCGAAAAGAAAATAAAAGTAAAACGTAAAGTTCAAGCCGACGGAGTTACGTACAAAACCTGCGCCACTTGCGGAGGAAGAGGTCAAGTTACTAAAATTACAAATACTATTTTAGGTAGGATGCAAACGGCTGCAACCTGCAGTTCTTGTGGAGGAAGCGGTCAAATTATTCATCAAAGACCTGCAGAAGCTGATGCACAAGGGCTAGTGGTTAAGGAAGAAACCGTTTCAGTAAAAATCCCAGGAGGGGTAGAAGACGGGATGCAATTGAAAGTGAGCGGAAAGGGTAATGATGCTCCTGGAAACGGAGTTCCTGGTGATTTAATTGTGGCTATAGAAACCAAAGAACATGATACCTTAAAAAGAGAAGGTGACAATTTACATTATGATTTATACGTAAGTATTTCCGAAGCTGTTTTGGGTACTTCTAAAGAAATTGATGCTGTCACTGGAAAAGTGCGTATAAAATTAGAACCGGGAATTCAATCTGGTAAAATTTTACGTTTACGAGGTAAAGGAATTTCAAGTTTAAATGGCTATGGTGCAGGCGATTTATTAGTTCACGTCAATGTTTGGACGCCTAAAACCTTAAATAAAGAACAAAAAGATTTCTTTGAAAAAATGCAGAGCAATGAAAATTTCCTGCCTAATCCTGAGAAATCTGACAAATCTTTCTTCGAAAAAGTAAAAGATATGTTCTCTTAGTTGCATTTTGATTATGATTTTTAAAATAAATACGTATATTTGAATTAACATTGGGAAACCAATGTTAATTTTCTTTTTCATAGCAATTTTTTTTCCCATCCTTAAATTCTTTTAAGGGTGGGTTTTGTTTTTATAGAAATTTGTAGCTTCAAAATGTTTTAAAAGATCATTTCAGTAAGTTGTGCAACAACAGAACTGCGGATGTTCTACGCTTACTTTTTTAGAACTTAATCTTCTTGTAGTATAAATATCCTACAGGTAGTACGCTAATTTACACCGATGTTGAATTTTTTTAGTTCCCTGAAAAAGTTTAAACGAACCTAATTATATATCTTTGGTAAAATTCATTTCATGAACCATATTTTGGTAGCTAAAGAAGTTAGTAAGCGCTACGGAAACCATATTGCATTAAATAAAATTTCTTTAGAAATTCCAGAAAATAGTATTTACGGACTACTTGGACCAAACGGTGCAGGGAAAACTACCTTGATTCGAATCATCAATCAAATCACACATCCCGACACAGGATTGGTTTTTTTTAACGGAGAGCCACTACACCAAAAACATATTTCTTTAATAGGGTATTTGCCTGAAGAGCGTGGGCTTTATAAAAGCATGAGAGTTGGTGAACAAGCCTTGTACCTAGCCCAATTAAAAGGGATGCCAAAAAATGAAGCGAAAATAAAACTAAAATATTGGTTTGATCGATTTGAGATTGGCGATTGGTGGCACAAAAAAGTACAGGAGCTTTCCAAAGGGATGGCACAAAAAGTTCAGTTCATTGTTACTGTTCTGCACGAGCCGAAACTTTTAATTTTTGATGAACCTTTTAGCGGCTTTGATCCAATCAACGCCAACCTGATCAAAGATGAAATTTTAGAATTAAAAAGAAAAGGTACTACTATCATATTTTCAACACATAGAATGGAGTCGGTTGAAGAATTATGTGAATATATTGCTCTAATTCATAAATCTGAAAAAATACTAGATGGCAAGTTATCAGATATTAAAAATGCCTATAAAAAAAATATTTTTGAAGTAGGGATGCAAAGTCCTAAAGGCTTACAGCTTCTGGATGCCTTAAGAGCTAAGTTTACTATTGCAAACGAAAAATTTGATGCAGACTACAACCAATTAAATTTCAATGTACAGTTATCCCATCAAAATACCCAAGAAGTTTTAACACAAATAGCATCTATTGCTCCCATAAATCATTTTTTAGAGAAAGTGCCGTCTGCCAATGAAATTTTTATCAGAACTATAGCAAGTAAAAATTCGCATGAATAAATTAGGATTGATTGTAAAAAGGGAATATTTAGCCAAAGTCAGAAATAAATCTTTCGTTATAATGACTTTTTTGAGCCCTATTTTAATGGTGGCTATGGTTATTTTAATTGCATTTTTAACTAAATTAAATGACAGTGAAAAAACGATTATTGCTGTTTTAAATGAAAGTGATTATTTTAGTAATGAATTTATAACTACAGCGTCAACATCCTATGTAAATTTTGAAGATATCACCGTAAAATCGGCTATAGATTCTACCCTTAGCTTAGGATATTATGGACTACTACACATACCCAACGAGAATACTTTAGAAGAAATAACGGCTAACAGCTTTTTTTATACTAAAGAATCCCCTAGCAGTCTGGTTATTGATAAACTTGAAAAAATATTTGCGTTTAGATTAGAACAAAAAAGATTGCAACAATTAGGTGTATCTAAAAAAGATTTTGAAGAAATAAATGCCAACTTTTCCTTGCGTACATCAACATTTTCAGGAGTGCTTAATGTAAAAGGCTTTAATGAAATAAGGGCATTTATTGGCGGCGGTTTTGGTTATTTGATCATGATGTTTATTATTATCTATGGGGGGTTTGTCATGCGCAGCGTTATAGAAGAAAAGACAAGCAGAATTATTGAAGTCATTATATCATCGGTAAAACCCTTTCAACTCATGATGGGCAAAATTATTGGAACATCACTTGCAGGAATTACCCAATTCATGATATGGATTTTTTCGGCCACCTTACTTTTAACCATTGTTATTTTAGTTTTTGATATTGACCCTGCTAGTTTTAATTCGGCAAATCAAATGGCTGAATCAGGAATGCCATCGGCGGGTACTATTTCTGAAATGAACGAAAAAATACTCACATTAGGGACTGAATTATATAAAATTCCTTGGGCCATGCTGATAACCTTTTTCTTGGTTTATTTTCTTCTTGGGTACCTTATCTATAGTTCTATTTATGCCGCTATTGGTGCAGCCGTAGATAATGAAACAGATACGCAACAATTTGTTTTTCCTGTTATTTTACCTTTAATGTTAGCCATTTATGTAGGTTTCTTTTCAGTATTTAACAACCCACACGGACCTATTGCCGTGGCGTTTTCGTTATTTCCCTTAACATCCCCAATTGTAATGCTAATGAGGCTTTCAAATGGTTTGGGAGAAGGAGGTGTCCCAATATGGCAATTAATCGTTTCTATAATCTTATTAATTATTACATTTATAGGCATAGTTTGGTTTGCGGCAAAAATTTATAGAGTAGGAATTTTAATGTATGGAAAAAAACCTACCTATAAAGAACTTTATAAATGGTTAAAGTACTAAATAATCATGCAAGAAACGACAGATAAAGTACAAGAAATTATTGAAAATGACATCTGGGGAACCATAAAGGATGTTCTTGATTTAGGAATACAATTTGGTAAGGGAGAAAAAGAAATTAATATTACCATTGGTTTAATATTACTTTTGGTTGTGGCATTTTTGACCACTAGTTTTCTTTTAAAATGGCTGCGATATCTTTTCACCCGTAAGATGGAAGTCGATGATAAAAACAAATTTATCAGTGTTTTTAAATTTTTAAGATACTTTATTTACCTGATAGTGATCGTTTTTACCATGAGTGCTGCGGGTATTAATATTACGATATTGCTAACGGCATCTGCGGCCTTATTTGTGGGTTTAGGTTTAGCCTTACAAGAAATATTTCAAGATGTAATTGGGGGTATTTTTATTATTGTAGATAAATCATTAAGTGTAGGCGACATTATTGAAGTAGACGGTAAGGTGGGTAAGGTTTTTGAAATTAAATTAAGAACAACAAGGTGTATCACTAGAGATGATAAGGTTATTATTATACCCAATCATAAATTTATAAGTGAATTGGTTTATAACTATACACAAAACCATAGAACCACAAGGGAAACAGTTAAAATTGGTGTGGCTTATGGTAGTAATGTAACTTTAGTAACCAAGCTTTTGGAAGAGGCTGTACATTCACAGAAAGGAATCTTGAAAAGCCCAAAGCCCTTTGTGCTTTTTGAGGATTTTGGAGATTCAGCCTTATTGTTTTCTGTCAATTTTTATATTAATGATAGCTTTTCAGATCCAAGAATAAAAAGTGCCATTCGGTATAAGTTAGACGATAGTTTTAGAGCGAACGGGATCACCATTCCATTCCCTCAAAGAGATGTGCATCTGTTTCAGCACCAGGCTTTTCAACATGTAAATACAGGTAAAATTGATAAAATAGATGATGAGAAGTAAAAAAACTTGGATCTTTTTTTGTGTTGTTGTCTTTTTTTCTATGCTTATGAAAGCACAGACCCCAGATATTTTACGCTTGGAATATATGGCCATGCCTAGAAATAATGCAGAGGCTCAACTTTCTCGGATGAAGTTGGTTGCTAATATTCCCTTTAAAGTAGGTGAAAAGGACAATATTCTAATTGGCGCCGAGTATAATGGATTTAGTTATAATCTACAACAAGTGCTGCCTTTTGACAAGAACCTGTTTAAGAACTTTCATGTCATGGATCTTAATCTAGCTTACATACATCGCTATGATGAGCAGTGGCGATTTATTGGTGTGTTGACCCCAAGGGTATCTTCAACATTAAACGATGGTTTGCAAAATAAGGATCTCAATTTAAATGTAACTATAGGGGCTTTTAAAGAACAAAAAGATATCGCTAAACCCACACGATTAGTTTTGGGTATCGCTTACAACGGAACAGTAGCTTTACGAATTCCCTTACCTATAATTTATTACGAGAAAAAATTTGATACCCACTGGTCTTATGTCATAGGCGCTCCAAAAAGTGGTATGAAATATCATCTTGACGAAAAGCATATGTTCCAAACAGAGTTTATTCTAGATGGGTATTATAGCAACCTGCAAAATAACATCGTAGTACCTAATGGTATGACAGCAACGGCGATAGCCTCTTCGGCGGCAATAGTTACTTTAGGATATCAATTCGCCTTAGATAAGAATATGTTTTTTTATGGGTATTTTGGGCACACCTTATTTCAAGATGCCGTATTGCGAAACGAAGAACGAAAAGTAAGTTACACCATAAATGAAGAACCTAGTTTCTATTTTAGAACCGGATTCAGAATAGGACTTTAAAAAAAAGATATGTCAAAGATATTAATAATAGAAGACGAAGCAGCCATTAGAAGAGTTTTAGTGAAGATTTTATCAGAAGAAAATAGTGCCTATGCCTTAGAAGAAGCCGAAGATGGCCTCCAAGGTATTGAAATGCTTAAAAAGGAAGATTACGATTTAGTGCTTTGTGATATTAAAATGCCAAAAATGGATGGTGTTGAAGTGTTAGAAGCCTGTAAAAAAATAAAGCCTGAAATTCCATTTATTATGATTTCTGGACATGGTGATCTAAATACCGCGGTGAATACGATGCGTTTGGGGGCATTTGATTATATTTCAAAACCGCCCGATTTAAATCGCTTATTAACAACGGTGAGAAATGCTTTAGATAGAAAGGAGTTGTTTGTTGAGAATAAAATTCTAAAGAAAAAAGTTAGTAAAAATTACGAAATGGTGGGCGAAAGCGATGCGATTAATATCATAAAAGATATGATAGAAAAAGTAGCTCCTACCGATGCTCGCGTATTAATTACAGGGCCAAATGGTACCGGAAAAGAATTGGTAGCACATTGGATTCATGAAAAAAGTATGCGAAACAATGAAGCTTTTATCGAAGTGAATTGTGCCGCCATACCGTCAGAACTAATTGAAAGTGAATTATTTGGTCACGTGAAAGGCGCATTTACTTCTGCGGTGAGGGATAGAGCTGGAAAATTTGAGGCTGCCAATAACGGCACTATTTTTTTAGATGAGATAGGAGATATGAGTTTATCTGCTCAGGCAAAAGTTTTAAGGGCTTTACAAGAGAGTAAAATCTCAAGAGTTGGTACCGATAAAGATATCAAAGTGAATGTAAGAGTCGTGGCAGCCACCAATAAAGATTTAAAACTAGAAATTGAAGAAGGTAGGTTTAGAGAAGATTTATACCATAGACTAGCGGTAATTTTGGTAAAAGTACCAGCACTGAATGATCGAAGAGAAGATATTCCTTTATTGATCGATTATTTTGCCAAAAAAATAGCTTCAGAACAGGGTAGCGTGCAAAAACAATTTTCAGATAAAGCCATTGGTTTGTTAAAAGAATACGATTGGACTGGTAATATTAGAGAACTCCGAAATGTCGTAGAGCGCTTGATAATTTTAGGTAAATCAGAAATTGATGCTTCTGATGTTCAACTTTTTGCCAATAAATAAATTGACTAGGAGCAATTTAATTTTTTAAGAGCTTCTGAGGTAATCGCCTTGGTTCGCAAATTGTAATATTTTTTGCCTTCAGAAAGTTTTTCCTTCAATAATTCGGTTTCGCAGTTGCTGTAAACTCTTAAAAGATATTTTTTTGCCGCTTCACAATCCACCGTGGTGACTATATTGTGGATAGAGGTTTCAAAAGCTTTTAAAGAAGTATCAATAGTTTGCCTAAGTTTTCTATCGTCCATGAGTTTTGATGCTTCTGGAGATTTTGTATTTAAAGAAAGTCGATCGTGCTGATATTTGCTTTGATGCGTATGGTGTTGTTGTAATAACTCTAAACTGGTCTCCGAGTTTTCTAGTGCTTTGTTTAGAAATATTCTAGCACCCTCTATCTTAGATATTTTTGTGGCATTAATAAGATGATCTAAGGCTTCCATTAAATTTTTTGAAGCATAACTACAGCCACAGTCTTTAAGCTTACTTTTTGTTTTCTCTATAGCATTAATGGCTTTGTAGGTTTCAAATTTCGTTTTGTTAAAATCAGTTTCGGAAAGTGCTTTTTTAGTTTGTGAGCCAATAAACTCAATGTTTGAGCCTACATATTCGCAAGCTCGGTCTGTAGTTTTAAATGAAGATAAAAATACGAACAACAGAATACCAAGTAAAAAAGTAGTATTTTTCATGGGTCAAGTTATTTAATGGTGTAACATTTGGGATGTTATTGGAATGAAAGGTACAATTAGGATTCCTTGTATTGTATTTTTTTCGACAAACTTACTTTTTTCTAAGATAAAGGTCTTTTTTAAACCTTTTGTTGTTAAAGTTAAAGTTAATTTGTTCTGTTACGAGTATATTTAGAAAGTAAAAACTTGATGAGAATTATGGGTAAAAAAATAGCGCTGAACATAGACGATTATAAAGTGAGTACTCAGGTTAAGTTAAAAAGTTTAAAAACCTTAGAGAATTTTGATACTGATGATGGGGAACTAAAAAAACAACTAGAAAAAGTTCGTCGTACGCTAGGGGAGTTTCAAGATGTATTATATGCACACGGGAAGTACAGTGTTTTAATGTGTTTGCAAGGAATGGATACCGCTGGTAAAGACAGTTTAATTCGTGAAGTTTTTAAAGATTTTAATGCGAGGGGGGTTGTTGTGCATAGTTTTAAAGTACCTACAGAATTAGAATTAAAACACGATTACTTATGGCGGCATTATATCGCTCTACCTGCAAAAGGTAAGGTGGGTGTTTTTAATCGTACCCATTATGAAAATGTTTTAGTGACGAGAGTACACCCCGAGTATATTTTAGGAGAACATATTCCCGGAATTCATACTAAAAAAGATATTACCGACCATTTTTGGCAAAAGCGTTTTGAACAAATTAATAATTTCGAAAAGCATTTAGCTGACAATGGCACTATTGTTTTTAAATTTTTTTTAAATGTATCGAAAGAAGAGCAACGCCAGCGATTATTGCGTCGGCTAGAACTTAAAAGAAAAAACTGGAAATTTTCGCCGGGAGACTTAAAAGAACGTAAACTATGGGATAGGTATCAAGAGTGCTACGAAGATGCCATCAATAAAACTTCAAAACCCCACGCACCATGGTTTGTTGTGCCAGCAGATAACAAAAAAGCAGCGCGTTTAATTGTGGCGGATATTTTACTGCAAGAATTAACAAAATACAAAGATATCAAGGAGCCTGAGCTTAATGATAAAATAAAGGCTAATTTACAGGATTATAAAAATCAATTAGAAAGTGAAAAGAATGAATAAATTAATCTGTATCCTATTTTTAATAAGTACCTCTATTTTTTCTCAAAAAACCGATGAAGCCCAATTACGAGCTATTTACGACGCGGCATTAACGGAAGGAAAAGCCTACGATTGGTTAAGTCATTTATCGAACCAAATAGGAGGTCGTTTGTCAGGTTCGGTTCAAGCACAACAAGCGGTAGATTACACAAAAAAGCAACTCGAAGAATTAGGTTTAGACAGGGTGTGGTTACAACCTGTTATGGTGCCTAAATGGACAAGAGGTTTACCTGAGTTTGCTTATTTAGAAACAAGTCCGGGGGTCACCATCAATATGCCTATTACCGCACTGGGAGGATCCGTAAGTACACCTTTTAGAGGGATAAAAGCAAATATTGTTGAAGTAAAGGGAATCGACGAACTTGCAATTTTAGGAAAGCAACGATTAGAAGGCAAAATTGTATTTTTTAATAGGCCCATGGATGCTACCAAAATAAGTACTTTCGATGCGTATTCTGGGTGTGTAGATCAACGCTATTCTGGTGCTGAGGAAGCTGCTAAATATGGAGCTGTTGGGGTTATTGTGCGGTCTTTAAGCTTAAGGATTGATGATTTACCACATACCGGTGCTATGAGTTATGGCGACATGGCGGTTGAAAATCGTATTCCTGCCGCGGCTCTTAGTACAAAAGCGTCTGATTTACTTAGTGCCTCTATAAGTCTTAATCCCGATGTAAATTTTTATTTTAAACAAAACTGTCAGCAATTAGAAGATGTTCCCTCATTTAATGTCATAGGAGAAATTAAGGGGAGTACGTATCCGGATGAAATAATAGTAGTTGGCGGACACCTGGATTCTTGGGATTTAGGAGATGGTTCACATGATGATGGGGCGGGGTGTGTTCAGAGTATGGAAGTGCTCCACATATTAAAAAAAATAGGGTATACGCCTAAACGGACCTTAAGAGTAGTATTATTTATGAATGAAGAAAACGGACTACGAGGAGGAAATAAATACGCTGAGGTTGCAAAAAGTAACAATGAAAATCATGTTTTTGCTTTAGAAAGTGATGCAGGAGGGTTTACGCCCCGGGGATTTACTTTTGATTGTTCTGATGCCAATTTCGACCAAATTAAATCATGGAAACCCTTATTTGAACCTTATTTGATTCATATGTTTGCGAAGGGTGGCAGTGGAGCTGATATAGGTCCTTTAAAAAATGATAAAATTGTTATGGCAGGTCTTAGGCCCGATTCACAACGCTATTTTGACCACCATCATGCGGCTAGTGATACTTTTGAACATGTAAATAAAAGAGAATTAGAATTAGGAGCAGCTACCATGACCAGCTTAATTTATTTAATGGATACCTATGGCAGCATAAAAGAAAACTAATTTATTTGCTCCTTATTTTTGAACTAAAATAGCATTTTTTAAATTTTAAAATCTGTCAATCATAAAGAGCAAAATAATCATTGTTCTTATGGGACTGGATAAAATTGACGTTTTAGACAGCCTTATGATCTATGATTTGCCGAGGGGAAACTATTGGTCACTTAGGCGGAGTGCTAAAAATGAAGTCTTCAAGAAGCACTTTTTGTTTTGTACTAGAATTGATACTTCTTTAAATACAAACTATTTTCTAAGCCAAAACAAAAATGTACCTTTGCCCCTTAATTAAATAAAAAAAAATGAAAGACGGAATCTACGCAAAATTCAATACTTCAAAAGGAGAAATAATAGTAAAACTTACCCACGATAAAACACCTGGTACTGTTGGTAATTTTGTGGCCTTAGCTGAAGGTAATCTTGAAAACAAGGCCAAAGCACAAGGAAAACCATTTTATGATGGATTAAAGTTTCACCGAGTGATACCTGATTTTATGATTCAAGGTGGTTGTCCTCAAGGTACTGGAACTGGTGATCCGGGCTATAAATTTGATGATGAATTTCATGTCGACTTAAAGCATGATGGGCCAGGCGTTTTGTCAATGGCAAATTCTGGTCCTGGAACGAACGGAAGTCAATTTTTTATTACACACATTGCCACCCCTTGGTTAGATAATAAACACACAGTTTTTGGTCATGTTGTAGAGGGTCAAGCTATTGTGGATGCGATAAAACAAGGCGATAAAATAGACACTATAGAAATTATTAGGGTAGGGGCCGAAGCTGAAAAATGGAATGCTGTAGAAGCGTTTAGAACTTTTGAAGGCTCAAGAGAAAAAAGACTAGCAGAAGAAAAAGCAGCGCAAGCGTCAGAATTAAATAAAGTAGCTGCTGGTTTTGAAGAAACAGCAAGTGGGTTACGCTATAAAATAATTCAAAAAGGTGATGGTAAAAAAGCCGTGGCTGGGATGAATGTTTCCGTTCACTATCAAGGAGCTTTAATAGATGGAACCGTATTTGATTCTTCCTATAAAAGAAAAGAACCCATAGATTTTCAAGTGGGTGTAGGGCAAGTGATTAAAGGCTGGGATGAAGGGATATGCTTATTGCAAGTAGGAGATAAGGCTCGTTTTGTAATTCCGTCTACCTTAGGATATGGTAGTGCAGGCGCTGGAGGCGTTATACCGCCAAATGCCATACTCGTTTTCGATGTTGAATTAATGAAAGTGAGTTAATTTCAAAACAAATTAAAAAGTTTTAAAAAGGGGTTTCAAAATTTATTGAAGCCCTTTTTTAATTTTAGTTCTTCTGTTAACGCTGACCAGTAAAAGGACCATATTAACAAAGATTAAAACCATAAGAATACTAAAAAAGGTAGCCATAATTAGTTCGATTAAAAGGTTGTTCTACTCATGAAACATCTACTACACGTAAAACCCTACTATTAAATTGTTTTAATTTTTGCTTTTGATGACTTTAAGCGTACAAAATAACTCCTAAGTTGTTAGCTGTCATTTCAAGACTTAAGCAAAAAAAAACGATTTGAATTCGTAGCACTCTCTTGTAAGATTATTGTGGGGGAACTTGTTCACTAGTCAAAAGATGCTAAATACGTAAAAAAGTTGCGTTTTAGATGAGACTATATTTTGACCAAAACAAGTTATGTAGCAATAGCAATGGTTCTGCCGGGAAAGTAAATAGTCAGGAACTATTTTGAAATAAAAAAGCCCAACATAAGTGTTGGGCTTCTAAATCAAAAAAAAGTTGTTACGTATGTATTATAGTACTTTTACATTTACTGCGTTCAATCCTTTTTTACCTTGTTGTAATTCAAATTCTACAACATCACCTTCGCGAATTTCGTCGATTAAACCAGAAATGTGTACAAAGTGATCTTCGCTTGAGCCATCTTCAGTGATAAATCCAAAACCTTTAGAATCATTGAAGAATTTTACTGTTCCTTTATTCATTATAAAATATTAAAAAAATTAATTAATGTGCAAATATACTATAATTTAATTTAACATTTTGATTTTTTAAAGCTTATCTTAAAAAAAATCAGTTTCATTAGGTATAGGTATAAAAAAAACCTGATGAATTAGCGATCAGCTTTCGGCACCATAGTTTTATGAATTTACGACGGATCTGGTGTCATACGCAAGTAAGGTTTAATTTCTTCAATCCCTTTTGGAAAAATTTTGACAGCGTCTTCGGTTGCTATGGCAGGACTTACCACAACTTTCTCTCCGTTTTTCCAGTTGGCAGGAGTAGCTACTTTATGATGTGCAGTTAATTGCAAAGAATCTATGACACGTAACAATTCGTAAAAATTACGGCCTGTAGATGCAGGGTAGGTGAGCATCAATTTAACTGTTTTATCAGGAGCAATGATAAATACGGAGCGCACTGTTAAGGTACTATCTGCATTTGGATGAATCATATCGTACAGATCGGATACCTTGCGATCTTCATCCGCAATGATCGGAAAATTTACAATTGTATTTTGGACTTCATTGATATCTTTAATCCACTCTGCGTGTGAAGCGGCGCCATCGACACTCAAAGCTATCATTTTTACATTTCTTTGATCAAATTCGTCTTTAAACTTAGCTGCAGTACCTAATTCTGTGGTACAAACAGGTGTAAAATCTGCTGGATGTGAAAATAAAATTCCCCAACTATCGCCTAAATAATCGTAAAAATTGATCATTCCATGAGAGCTATCTACTGTAAAATCTGGTGCAATATCTCCTAATCTAATAGTTGCCATTATACTTTTTTTTAAAAATTAATAGTCTATAAATCTAGTAGATTATATTCGAATATAAAGAGTTTAAGCGTTAAAAATCTATTAAATTTTTCGTTATTTTTATCGCTATGATAGAAAGTTTAAAATATCCTATTGGCCCCTATATAAAGCCTTTAAAAATTACAGATGACTTAATTGATGACTGGATACCGGTACTTGAAGAATTCCCTAAACGTTTAAATGATCTAGTGATAGATCTTTCAGAAGAACAACTAAATACACCATACCGGCCAAACGGGTGGACGGTCCGCCAACTAGTGCATCATTTAGCGGATAGTCACCATCATAGTTATACGCGGTTTAAATGGGCATTAACTGAAAGTTCTCCCCTAATTAAGCCTTATGACGAAAAAGAATGGAGTGAAATTTTTGATGCCAAATCAGCGCCGATTCAACTTTCATTAGATTATTTAAAAGCGTTACATAGCAAATTAGTGTATCTATTAAAAGGACTGTCAGCTTCTGACTTAAAAAAAACATACCTACATCCAGATCAGCCAGATCATCCTATTTCTGTAGCTGAGAATATTGCAAAATATGCTTGGCATAGCAGTCATCATTTAGCACATATTCAAGCTTTAATTCACCGTAAGGCTTGGTGATTGTAACGTATAATTTTTTATTTCCATTTAATATTACATCCCATACTGGGTTTTTGAAGGTTTGATATTGGACGATTGCTCAAAAGATTGTCGAGGGCATTTTTTAAATCAACTCCAGTCAAGGGTTTTTTATTTCCTGGTCGAGAATCATCTAATTGTCCGCGGTACACCAGTGCTAATTTTTTGTCAAAAAGGTAGATATCTGGAGTACAAGCCGCATCATAAGCTTTAGCAACTTTTTGGGTTTCATCAAATAAATAGGGAAAGGGGTACTGCTCTTTTTTAGCCACTTGTTTCATAAACTGTGGTGCATCTTGTGGATAATTCTCAATATCATTACTTGAAATAGCTACAAAGGAGATGCCTTTTTTTTGATACTCTAAAGCTATTTTGGTCAGTAAAGGGTTTACATGAATTACATAAGGGCAATGGTTGCAAATAAAGAGGATTACCGTGCCATTTTCTCCTTTTACATCGTTTAAAAAAAGACGTTGATCACTTATGGTGTCTATTAAATTGAAGTCGGGTGCTGTTGTGCCTAAAGGCAACATATTACTTGGTGTTAAGGCCATTTTCTAAGATATACCCTAAAGTTATTAGAATTTTGAATAAATTCGGCTAATTTTAGGATAGAATTTTTAAATTACGTTTACAAATACGATTAAATGAAGGAACTCATACAAGGGTCAGATTTTGAGAAGATAGATATTCGAGTAGGAACAATTGTGAACGTTCTAGAGTTTCCTGAGGCCAAAACTCCGGCTTATAAATTAGAAATTGATTTTGGTTCCGAAATAGGGATAAAAAGAACATCAGCACAGATTACCGCATTGTACAAAGAGAGTGATTTGAAGGGAATGCAAGTCATCGCAGTTATTAATTTCCCTAAGAAACAAATTGCTAATTTTATGAGTGAATGTCTTATCTTAGGGGCAGTTAAAGGTAAAGAAGTTACTTTACTCCAACCCAATTTACCTGTAACTAACGGACTTAAAATAGCCTAATCATTTGTCAGAAAATAGCATAGATACCATTCACATCAATTTTAATGAAGAATCGCTTTGGGTTTTAAATATGGCTTTAGCCTTAGTGATGTTTGGGATAGCTTTAGACATAAGGCTGTCAGACTTTAAAGAACTTTTTAAAAAGCCAAAACCAATTCTTGTAGGTGTTTTAAGCCAATTTCTGGTATTGCCTGCGGTTACTTTTTTATTAGTTTTTAGTATCAATCCTTTGCCCAGTGTGGCTTTGGGGATGTTTATGGTAGCGGCTTGCCCTGGTGGCAATATTTCTAATTTTATTACTCACATGGCCAAGGGCAATAGTGCGCTGTCTGTTTGCTTAACCGCTGTAGCTACCCTTTTGGCTATATTTATGACCCCATTAAACTTAGAATTTTGGAGTTCATTTTACCCGCCGGCGGCTGCAATTTTAACAACAGTTGCTATTGCACCATTAGCAATGGTTAAACTTGTATTTTTATTGCTCGGTATTCCACTAGTGGCAGGTATGATGGTAAATTATTATTTACCTACACTTGCTAAAAAAGCAGCTAAAATACTAAAAGTTGCATCGCTAGTATTTTTTGTTGTCTTAATTTTCATTGCCCTATACGCCAATAGAATTATCTTTTTAGATTATGTGTTTTACGTTTTTTGGATTGTTGTACTTCATAATTTAGTGGCATTTACGACAGGGTTTTCCCTTGCAAAAGTCTCTGGTTTATCCTTAGAAAATACAAGAACAATAACTATTGAAACGGGAATTCAAAATTCTGGACTGGGATTGTTATTAATTTTTACTTTTTTTGATGGTTTGGGGGGCATGGCACTACTTACTGCTTTTTGGGGCATTTGGCATTTGGTATCAGGTTTAATCTTGGCTACTTTTTGGAGTTCTAAAACTATAGAAGATAAAAAGGAGCTAGCTTGAAAGATTTAATTTATAAAATAGTTAGAGCAGTTGTTAAGGGTTTATTACAACTTTATTTTGGCCAAATAGTCGTGCAGGGAATTGAAAATGTACCTAGAAATAAACCAGTTCTATTTTTGTCGAACCATCAGAATGCATTTTTAGATACTATTTTAATTGCTACGGCTTGTGGTCGAAGTCCGTTTTTTTTAACACGTGCTAGTGTCTTTACAAATAAAATACTAAAATCGATTTTCACTTTTTTTAAAATGATTCCCATATATAGAATTAGAGATGGAATCAAATCCTTAAAAAACAACGAACAAACCTTTGCCATTTGCACAGCACTCCTAGCTAAGAGCCAAGCCATTGTATTATTCCCTGAAGGGAATCACAGTTTAAAAAGAAGGGTTCGGCCACTAAGCAAAGGCTTTACCAGAATTATTTTCTCTAGTTTAGAAAAATTTCCAGATTTAGATATTTATATCGTGCCTATTGGTGTCAATTATAAAAGCGCAGCAAATTTTCCCGATAAGGTAGCTGTAATTTATGGTCAACCTATTCGGGTGCTAGACGTATATAATGGTCAGGATCTAGTGCGCTCTAAAGATATTTTTTTAAAACTGGTCTTTGAGCAATTAACAACATTAACCACACATATTGAAAGCGAAAAGAACTACGATGCCATAATTGAAAAATTAGACCTATTGGGGCCTGATTATTTAGTTCCTGAGAATATCAATAAGAGATTAATCCCTATCACAGAAAGCACAAAAATTCCGGAGATCAAAACTAGTCAAGGTTGGTTCGACGCTTTTAGTGAATTTATTTTTGTGCTGTTTAATTTTCCCATCGTGTTCGCTTGGAGAAAGTTCATCAAGCCAAAAATTAAAGAACAAGAATTTTTGAGCACTATGCGATTTGCTTTTTCCGTAATTACGTATCCTTTTTATTACCTAATGCTTTTAATTTTAGGACTATTTTTTTGGGATATAAATATAGCACTTATGATATGTTTGGCGGTGTTTTTAGGTAATTTGACCTATACCAAATTCAGCTAAAAAAAACAGGAAGCACATGTGGTATGTGCTTCCTGTTTTACAAGTCATTTTTTTTTAACTACTACATCATATCTCCAAAGAAAATAGCATTCATTAATAATTTATTGGTACCGTACCAAAAAGCCCTAAAATTGGTATTGTCTGTAAATATAATAACATTTCCACTTCCTGACCCTTGAACTTGAAATGGAACACTTTTTTTAAGTAATTTTAATTTTTCCTCGGAAATATACCCACTTAACAGCGGATTATTGGTGTATTGAATGGGGTTATTATAACTATTTTTATCGGGCTCTATAAAGATATTAGTATTTCGAAATAGGGCAAGATGATTGTTTTTATAACCAAAATTTATGGGATGCGATCTATCGATTTTTGTATCAAAAATAGCACCGCCGGTGACTTGAGCACCCGAAAATTTTTCTCTTTGTTCGTAACTGATATTTTTGGCTACAAGCGTGTCATTTTTAAACTTCAGTTTTATAAATTCATTTCTTTCTAACCAATTCGTTGCACCTCTATACCCAATTAAATTACCGCCATTTTTTACCCAGGTTTTTAATCTTTCAGTTCCAGATTTATCCAAGCCGCTATAGGTGTTTGGCATAATAATCGCCGTATACCGATCTAAATCAGTTCTGCTAACGTAATCGGTATCTAATTTTGTAAGCTTTATATCATAACGTTGGTCAAATAAATGCCATATTTCTCCAGCATCGTAAGACGTTATGCCATTGCCTACCAAGATGGCTACTTCTTGTTTTTTGATCGTTTTAAATTCATTACTTCCTAAATCAATGCCAACAGTATGTCCAGTACCTACCGAAGTAATCTCAATAGCACTTTCTTGTGCTACCGTCGCTAAAAAGGCATGTAGCTCAGTGGCATTTAAATCTTGATTCTGAACAGGAATCATAATAGTACCATAGTCATATGACTTACCTTCTACACTAAAAGGTGTTTTACCTACTTTAACCCGAATGCCTTTATTTAAAATGGCATTTAATGCTTTTGGAGAGTAATATTCGTGCCACTCAAACAAGTAAGCGTAATTTGCTTTAGTGCCAATTGAACCTTTTAAGGGGGCTAATTTAGTAATTTCACTCCCTGCATTCGTCAAAGTGTTTACCTCCACATAATCCACATCAAAGGCTAGGGGAAATGTCCAAGCCGAAATATCATAAAAAAGACTGTCGGTAAATGTGGTTCTTTTTTCGAACATCGCTTTTACTAGTCTTTGGTTTCTTTGGTTTAATGGAATTACATAACTATTTTCTTTCTTAAAATTTTTACCATTAATCGTGGCATCATTAGCTAAGTTGTGGAATTTTATTTTTTGACGCTCTAGTATTTCTGCTAAATGCCAAGCTTTGGCAGCATCTTTATGATCTCCAAAAATTATCGCGTTATTTTTGCTTTTTAAGGCTTCATTAGCAGCATCTTTAAAAAACTGCTGTTGGTATTTTAATATTTTAACACGCATCGCTTGCGCCGCTTCAATGGTAGAAACCGCAGTTGTAAATTGGTTGCGAATCGTAAAAGGAAAGGTTATAATTCCGTTGTCACTTTCTTGAATATGACCGCGAGAACTCCCTTGTTCAAATAAAATTCCTATACCTCCATTAATATCAGGAAAGGTAGAGCCCTTACCGTAATAGTAATCATCATAATCTTCTTCAGAATAATACAAAGAACCAATTTTATCTAAGGCTTTAGTGTGGAACGTACCTATTTCGGCCGTAAGTTCTTGGTTTATTTTTGGTGTCAGTGGATGCACTCTAGATGGTTCTCCTGGTTGAAAAAAGAAGCTCGAGTTGGTCCCCATTTCATGATGATCGGTTAAAATATTTGGCATCCACTTATGAAAAGTTTCAATGCGAGCTCTGCTTTCCGGTAATTGAACAGGTAGCCAATCTCGATTCATATCGAACCAATAATGATTGGTACGTCCGCCTGGCCACACTTCACGATATTCTCTGTCGTTTCCATCGGGGTTTAAATTATCACTTCGGTGCATGTTGGCCCAATAGGCAAAACGTTGTAAGCCATCAGGATTAAACGATGGATCCATTAAAATAACGGTTTCTTCTAGTAATTTTTCAATTTCAGGACCCTCGGCAGCAGCTAAATAATAGGCATAAGCTAAACCAGCGTTTGCCCCACTTGGTTCGTTACCATGAATAGAAAAACCTTGATATACAACGATTGGAATGGTACTAACATCTGCATTACTTCCTTCACTAGTGGTGATGGCATGATGGTTTTGTTGAATGGCAGCTATATTTTGATGATTTTTTGGAGCGGTAATCGTAAGTAATAATAAAGGCCGATCTTCAAAGGTTTTCCCTCGATCTTCAAGGCTAATGCGATCGCTTGCCTTTGCTAATGCTTGCATATAAAAAACTAATTTATCATGCGTTACATGCCATTCGCCTACCTCATGTCCGATGATTTCAGAGGGCTTAGGAATCTCTTGGTTATAGCTTATGTTTTGTGGTAAGTAGTAGTCTAAACTTACTTTTTCTTGTGCTTGTGCAGTAATGCAGATAAGGGTAACGAGCGCGAGTAGTATTTTTTTCATCATTATTTCGTTTTAGGATACGGTAAAATAAAAAACGACTCTTTTTGAAAAGAATCGTTGCTAGGTAATTTAAATATATTAGATATCATCAAAATTTACATCGGTAAAGCTATCAGGGGAGTTTTCTATAATGGTATCCTCGTCTTCTTTTTTAAAATCTTTTTGATGACGCTCAGAAATTACTTCTTGCCCTTTTTCGTTAATGATGTACTCCATCATTTCATCTAAATTTTCTTTAAAAGCGGAAAAATCTTCTTTATAGAGATAAATTTTATGTTTTTTGTAATGAAAAGAACCGTCGTCATGGGTAAATTTTTTGCTTTCGGTTACCGTTAAGTAGTAATCACCTGCTTTTGTACTTCTAACATCAAAAAAATAAGTTCTCCTCCCAGCTCTCAATACTTTCGAATAAATTTCCTCTTGATCCATTGCGTCTCTATCTGCCATATTTATAATCGTATAGTGTTATTGATTTTCTATCACATCAAAAGTGGAAAAAAAAAGCTAATCTGACAACATTTTTTTAGTTTTCTTTGTCGAGTAGTTGGTCATTATATAATTCTCTATAATAGCCTTCAACATCCATAAGGGTATTATGTGATCCTCGTTGAAGTAAAGCGCCTTCTTTCAAAATAATAATTTTATCTGCATTTTTTGCCGAAGATACTCTGTGACTTACAATTAATGTAGTTCTATGGGTAGAAGCATTTTTTAGGTTGTTTAATATTTTTTCTTCGGTCTCTGTATCTACCGCTGAAAGACAATCATCAAACAAATAAATTTTTGGATCTTTAATTAAGGCTCTGGCAATAGAAACCCGTTGTTTTTGTCCTCCACTTAGCGTAATGCCTCTTTCCCCAAGTACAGTTTCATACTGTTTGCTAAAGTCCATAATATTTTTATGAACTACAGCTTGTTTTGCTACGGCTATAACTTCATCATCAGTAGCCTCTTCTTTGCCAAATTTAATATTGTTTTTTATCGACTCCGAAAATAGAAAGGCATCTTGCGGTACCGTACCTATTTCATTCCTGAGGCTGTTGAGATTTAGTTTTTTAATAGGTACATCGTCGATTAAAATTTCTCCAGCGCTAACATCATATAAACGAGCCACTAAATCTAGAATAGTTGATTTACCAGAGCCTGTTTTACCGATAAAAGCGACAGTTTCTCCTTTTTCAATGACGAACGAAATATTTTTTAATGCCGTTATCTCAGTGTCTTCATAAGTAAAACTTACATTTTTAAACTCAATTTTCCCATGAATTGGCGTTGGTTCAAGTGCCTCATTTTTTATGCTTGGAACGATACTTAAAAACTCGTTTATTCTTTTTTGAGACGCCTCAGCTCTTTGTACTATAGAAGTCAACCAACCAATAACGGCTACAGGCCAGGTTAACATATTGACGTAAATAACGAATTCTGCAATAACACCAATGGAGTCTATTTCTCCATTTATGTATTGCTTACCCCCAATATAAATTACAAAAATATTACTGATACCAATTAATAAAACCATTAAAGGGAAGAACCAAGCATTTACCCTAGCCAAATCCATACTTTTGGTTTTGCCCTCATGGGCCAAATCAGTTAATTCTTGGTTTATTTTGCCCTCTAAGCCATAGGCCTTGATGACAGAAATACCTGAAAATGATTCTTGAGTAAAGGTGGATAATTTCGATAAAAATTGCTGAACAACGGTACTGCGTTTGTGAATAACCTTACTTATTTTATAAATTAAAACAGATAAAATTGGCAAAGGAATTAAGGTGTATGCGGCTAGAATCGGAGCGTTTATAAACATTATAGGTATAATACAGGCAAAAAGTGTCACGGTGTTTATACCATACATTAAAGCAGGGCCAGCATAATTCCGAACTTCACTTACGTCTTCACTAATGCGATTCATTAAATCACCTGTTCTATTTTTTTTGTAAAAATTTAGATTTAGAAGTAAGTAGTGATCAAAAACTTCATTTTTCAAATCGTACTCGATATATCTTGATACTTTAATAATTGTTTGCCGCATTAAAAAGGTAAAAAGAGCCGCTAACAATGCTGTTCCAATAATGATTAAAATATTTTCTAATAAAAGGTCCTTAGCTTCTGGTTTAGCGATGATATCACTGCCATAATCTTCGACAACCTGAATCGATTTTTTTACATAAGAAGGGGTAACCAATGAAAATACTCTGGCAATAATGGTAATAAATAATCCTAACAATAATTGTATACCATATTTTTTGAAATATTTATTGATATATTTTAATTCCTTCATACTTTATAATTGTAGTAACATCCTTTTTACAGAGAATTCGGCAAAGATAACAGTTTGTACTAAAATCAAGCGGAATAATACAAATAAGATATACTAAAAGCATAGGTGATTTTAAAAATATAATCCTATTTTTGCGCCTTTAAGTTTAACTAAAAATAAGTTCTTTAAAATGCTAACAAGAAGGCACGTGCGAGTAAAAGTTATGCAAAGTGTGTACGCATTAACACGTTCTAATGATGATTCTTTAGAAAAACAACAAAAGTTTTTGAAGTTCAGTATAGAAAACACCTATGCATTATATTTATTAATGCTCAGTTTGGTAAAAGAAATACATGCCTTAGCCAAGGAGCAAGTAAAACTATCTTCTAATACGTACCTTAGTTCCACAACTGATAATTATCTGGACAAGGAAAAATTTATTAATAATCAATTTCTAAAGCTAATTGCCGACAATGCACCTTTTAAAGCTGAACTAGAGCGAAGAAAGCTAGATAATTGGTATTTAAATGATGAGTATGTTAAACTTTTGTATAAGGAGATTATACAAAGTGATTTCTACAAAGCATACATGAACAAAAAAGGTTCAAACTTTGATGAGGACAAGCAATTAATTGTGGAGCTCTACAAAAACATCATTGCTCCCAACGATAAAATCTATGATTATTTTGAGGACGATAAACTAACTTGGGTAGATGATATTCCGCTTGTAAATACCTTTATTTTAAAGTTATTTAAGAAAGTGAAGCCCAATTCCTTAGCAACTTATTTTTTACCTGAATTAGTGAAGGATCAAGATGATATCGTTTTTGCTAACAAATTATTGACGAAAACGTTACTCAATAATGAAGCATTAGTGAAAGAAATTGAAGTGAAAACGCCTAATTGGGATAAGGACAGAATTGCAGATATTGATGCCATCCTATTAAAAATGGCCATTACGGAATTATTGCATTTCCCGTCAATTCCAGAGCGTGTCACTATGAATGAATATTTGGAACTAGCAAAAGAATATAGTACCCCAAAAAGTAGCACGTTTATTAATGGAATTTTAGATAAACTAGTTAAAGAGTATCAAAAAGAAGGAAAACTTAATAAATTAGGAAGAGGCTTATTGTAAATATTGTTTATTTTTGTCGGAAATTATAAAACTTTAAACGTTTATGAAAAAAATAGTAATCACCTTAAATCTTTTATTAATTGTTGCATTAGTATCCTGTAAAGAAGATGCTACTAGTAAAATTATTAATTCAAACGTTCAAGTCGCCGAGCAAAGAGATGCTGATGCGAAGAAAATTCCTGTGATGAGTTTTGATAAAACTGAACACGATTTTGGAACTATTGAAGCGAATCAAGCACAAGAAACCTTATTCAAATTCACCAATACAGGTAATGCACCTTTGGTAATTACCTCTGCGACAAGTACTTGTGGTTGTACGGTTCCTGAAGTGCCAAAAGAGCCAATATCCCCAGGTGAATCAGGAGAGTTGTTAGTAAAATTCAACGGAGCAGGCGCCAATGCTGTTTCTAAAATTGTTACTGTTACAGCGAACACGGCAAAAGGTACGGAGCAACTTATGATCAAAGCATTTGTAACACCTGCGAATGCAATGCCTACAGGTCCATTAAAACAATCTTAATAAAAAATAATGTTAGAAAAATATCCATTTTTACCTTTAATAGCCATTTTTATAGTTTTTTATTTCTTTATGTTGGCACCCCAACGAAAGCGCCAAAAACAGGAGAAAAAGTTTAGTGCGGAATTAAAAAAGGGAGACAAAGTTGTAACTAAAAGTGGCTTACACGGAAAAATTGTTGAGCTAAGCGATAAAGATGACTCTTGTATCATTGAAACAATGGCAGGAAAATTAAAATATGAGCGCTCAGCGCTTTCTATGGAAATGAGTTCAAAATTAAATGCACCAGCAGTTATTGAAAAAAAGTAACAGTGATGTATTATTTTAAATAAAAAAAGCACCTAATTAGGTGCTTTTTTATGGGCTAGTATCTAGGCTTTTTGAGCGGTAAGCTCACAAATTTTGATAATTACAGCGATAGCGCTTTGCATACTTTCTACTGGAACATATTCATATTTTCCGTGAAAATTATGACCACCAGCAAAAATATTAGGGCAAGGTAGCCCCATAAAGCTAAGTTGAGAACCATCGGTTCCGCCACGAATAGGTTTTATAATAGGGGTAATATTTAATAGTTCCATGGCTTCTTTGGCTATTTCTACGATATGAAAAACTGGTTCTATTTTTTCACGCATATTAAAATATTGATCTTCTATGAGGGTATCAATAGCCCCACCATGAGCTCGATTTAAATGAGTGGTGATGGTTTGTAAAAGGGCCTTACGTTGTTTAAACTTTTCCTGATCGTGATCTCTTATGATGAGTTTTATTTTGGAATTTTCAATGGACCCTGAAAAATGATGTACATGAAAAAAACCCTCTCTTTCTGATGTTTTTTCGGGGACTTCATCTTTTGGTAATAAGGCTATAAATTCATGGGCAAGTGTAATGGCATTCATCATTTTATTTTTTGCATAGCCAGGGTGTACACTTTTGCCCTTTATGGTTATTTCTGCGCTTGCGGCGTTAAAATTTTCGTATTCTAATTCCCCTATTTGGCTGCCATCCATAGTGTAAGCCCACGATACACCAAATTTTTCAACATCAAATTTGTGGGCTCCTCTCCCTATTTCTTCATCAGGTGTAAAACCTACCCTGATGGGCCCATGTTTTATTTCGGGATGCTGTATTAAATACTCCATGGCCGTAATAATTTCAGTAATCCCAGCCTTGTCATCTGCGCCTAAAAGGCTTGTACCGTCTGTTGTAATTATTGTTTGACCTTTATATAACAATAAATCTTCAAAATAATCAGGGGATAAAATTATGTTTTCATCTTTGTTCAACACGATATCTTTTCCATCGTAATTTGTAATAATTTGAGGCTTAACGTTGGCGCCCGAAAAGTCTGGAGAGGTATCAAAATGAGATATAAAACCAATAGTAGGTACATTTTTATAGGTAGTACTGGGCAATGTCGCCATGATATAGGCGTTCTCGTCGATGGTCACATCGTGCATGCCAATTGCTTCTAACTCCCTTACTAAGGCATGTGCTAAATCCCATTGTTTATGGGTGCTAGGTGTCGTTTTTGAGTTTGCATCGCTTTGGGTATCTATAGTTACGTAGCTTAAAAATCGGTCTATGATGTGTTGCATTCTTATTTTTTTATAAAAATACAATTTGGCTATTTTATAAAGGCTAAATTCATCGATTATGTTTCTTTACTGAACGATAACATTATAATTGATAATCAACTAGTTATAGGTTTTTGTTAAAAAAAAAGGTATATTTGAGTGGACCTCAAACTTAAATAAATGAATATTTCGCCGGAAAAATCAACATGGTTTTTGTTTGTACAAGGCGATTTGAATATCTTTTCTTTGATATTTAAAGAATATTATCCCTTGTTGCATAATTATGGTTTAAAAATCTCTAATGACATTGATTTTACCGAAGATTGTTTACAAGATTTTTTCATATATCTCTACGAACATCGAGAAAGTTTAGGGGAAGTGAATCATATAAAATCTTATTTATTTATATCCTTTAGAAGGGCAATTTTTAAGAGACTGAAAGAGAAAAGAAAAGTTATTTCGCTTGAAAACCCATATGAAAGGATTAAAAAATTCCAGTTTTCTGAGGAAGAATTAACAGTTCAAAGAGAATTTACTTCGATTCAAAAACATACACTTTCTTTATTACTTAACAAACTTTCTACCCGCCAAAAAGAAGTAGTTTACTTAAAATATTATAGCGACTTAAAAACAACTGAGATTGCTGAGGTGATGCAAATTAGTTACCAAAGTGTTTTAAACATGCTTCAAAAGGCTTTTATAAACCTTAGAGCCAATGTTGAAGACGAGACCATCCGTGCTATTTTAAAAAAAACTTAAAATTTTCTTAAAAAAGTAGGGTATAAAACAAATACTATCTTCTCTTTATAAATAGAGCGCTATTTTTTTGGCTTGTGAACTGGTTATGAAAGAGGAAAACGATATTTTTTTAGAAAAGCTTTTAGATGACTCATCTTTTAAGAATTGGGTATATAAGATAAATAAAAACGATATTGTTTTTTGGGATGCTTGGGTGAAAAATAATCCTGATAAACTAAAACTGGTATACATGGCTAAATCAATTTTATTGGGAATTTCTTTTAATAGAGACCTTATCTATGAAGACTATGTTAATGAAAGGTTGAGTATAGTATTAGGCAAAATTCATCCAGTCAAAAATTCAAATTTTAAAATTTATAAGGATAAAGCTAGGATCAAAAAATTACAATTTTCACTAGCTTCTATTGCAGCAGTTGGGATATTATTTTTAACTATTTTTTTTTTTAGGGATAATCGGGTAGTATATAAAACTGGTTTTGGAGAAACCTTAGATTTGAAATTAGCCGATGGTACCTCTGTTATTCTGAACGGCAATTCTGAAATACATTATGAAAAAGATTCCCCGAGGGCTGTTTATTTAGAAGGTGAAGCTTATTTTAAGGTAAAGCCGATAGCCGCTACTAAAGCTAAATTTTGGGTACAAACCAAAAATTTAAAAGTTGAAGTTTACGGAACGCATTTTAATGTAAGGGCTAGAGGTAAAAAAACGGATGTTTTGTTAGATGAAGGGGCTATTGAATTGGTCTTTAAAAATGGAGAGAACAAAAAAATGGTTCCCGGTGAATTAGTTTCTTTTTCTGAAAAACAAATGACTCATGATAAAATTAATACATCTTTAAAATACGCCACATGGAAAAACGACACCTATATCTTCAATAATATGCCACTTATAGAGGTAATGAAATATATAGAAAACACCTATGGTTTACCTTCTGAGTTCAAAAACACGGAATCAAAATCATTACTTATCTCTGGAGGAATCCCTAATGAAAATTTAGCCATTTGTCTATCAGCAATTCAAAAGTCTGTTGGGGTTGATATTAAAATAACAGCTGATAAACTAATCATTAACTAATGAATAATAACTAAAACAAAAACTATAATGAAAAAACAAATTTTAAAAACAACGTTATTCCTGTTTTTATGTATAGGAATGCTGCAGAGTAGTGCTGCAAACAGCATCGCTTTAGCTACGGAGACAAAAACAGTGTATTTGTCTGATTTTCTGAAAGAAATTGGGGATAAACACAAAGTGTTTTTTACGTACAATGCGAATTTATTAACGCGCTCTACGTTAAATCCGTCAGAGTACCAATATGCTCAATTAGATGCAATTTTAAATAAACTTGAAGAAAAAACAGGTTTTGATTTCGAGTATTTGGGCAATAGTTATTACGTGGTGTATCACAAAAAAAACGAACGTTTGCCTTTAAAAAAAATAAGGTCTCTTACGACAGCAGCACCAAAATTACTTGAAATAGCGATTAAAACACAACAACAAATTTCAGGAAAGGTTGTAGATGAAGATGGTAATCCGTTACCTGGTGCTTCTATTGTAAAAAGAGGAACAACAATTGGTGCTACTACTGATTTTGATGGTAATTTCAGTATAGATGCCGCTATTGGTGATGTTTTGGTGGTTTCTTATATTGGTTTTGAAAGTAAAAATATTACGGTCAACAATAGTAATATGACCATTAGACTTTCCTCTGGTTTAGCTTTATCCGAGGTTATTATTGTAGGGTCTCGTAACCCAAACAGAACGGCTACAGAAAGCACCGTACCTGTTGATGTTATCGACATGAAAGAATTAAATAGTGTGGCACCACAGGTAAATTTAAACCAAATACTTAACTATGTGGCACCTTCATTTACTTCTAATACTCAAACAATTTCTGATGGTACAGATCACATTGATCCAGCCTCATTAAGAGGTTTAGGGCCAGATCAAGTATTGGTCTTAATTAATGGAAAAAGAAGGCATACGTCGTCATTGATAAATGTAAACGGAACTTTTGGCAGAGGTAGTGTAGGTACCGATTTAAATGCCATACCAGCTGCAGCAATTCAGCGTGTTGAAGTATTAAGAGACGGTGCTGCCGCTCAGTACGGTTCAGATGCCATTGCAGGGGTTATAAACATTATATTAAACACTAGTGTTAACGAATTATCAACTACCGTAACCACAGGTGCCAATTTCACAGAAAATGCAAACGACCAAACGGGAGGTGTTGATGGTGCTACAACAAACGTCGCTGCAAGTTATGGACTGCCCATTGGTGATAATGGAGGTTTTATAAATTTCTCAGGTGATTTTGATGTGCGTCAAGATTATAGTAGAATGAAGGAGTGGGAGGGAAGTATTTTTAATTTGTATAACACTGTTGAGCGTGTCGCTAATGCCGATGGGTATGATATTTCTCAATTATTAGATGGTGATATGGCAGATGTAATACAATATACGGATCTAGCCGGAATAAATCGAAATGGTGCAACAAGTCAAGCCGATTTAAGAACCTTGCTAGGTGCTGACAATACAGCTGCAGAATTAGCGTCTAGAGGTCAGGAACGAAGTGACTACAATATGCGTGTAGGGCAGTCTGCCTTAAGGGGTGGTCGTTTGTTTGCCAATTTCTCCATGCCTTTAGATGAAAATGGTACTGAATTGTATTCTTTTGCTGGGATTAGTTCAAGAACAGGTAATTCTGCAGGTTTTTATAGGCTACCCAACCAAAGTAGAACCTATACTCCTGCTTATATCAACGGATTTTTACCTGAAATTAATTCAACGATTAAAGATAAATCCTTATCGGTAGGTATTAAAGGAATGATAGGAGATTGGAGTGTTGACTTTAGTAATACGTATGGTAAAAATTCCTTTTTATACACTATTGGGAATACGATAAATGCATCTTTACAAAATGCATCACCTACCTTTTTTGATGCTGGTGGGTTCTCTTTTGCCCAAAATACCACGAATCTAGATATAACTCAGTTTTTTGATGATGCACTATCTGGGTTAAACGTGGCTTTTGGAGCGGAATATAGGGTGGAGAATTATGATATTGTAGCTGGAGAGGAAGCCTCTTATGGTCAATACACGAATGCAGGGCAATTAATTACCTTAGCATCACAAACACCTGCTCAAGATTTCTTTGGAGCGGGAAGACCAGGGGGGTCTCAAGTTTTTCCAGGGTTTAGCCCTAAAAATGCTTTGTCAAGAGGACGCAGTAGTGTAGGTGCATATTTTGATGTTGAAGCTGATTTTACAGATCGATTTTTAGTCAGTTTTGCCACGCGTTTTGAAGATTATAGCGATTTTGGTTCTACGATTAATTTTAAACTGGCTTCAAGGTATAAAGTAACAGATAATGTAAACATTCGGGGCGCTGTAAATACAGGTTTTAGAGCTCCATCTTTACATCAAATTAACTTTAATTCTACGTCTACAATTTTTGATCAAAATGGAGATCCACAAGAAGTGGGCACCTTTGCCAATGATAGCAGAGCGGCAAAACTATTAGGAATTCCAGAACTAAAAGAAGAAACATCGAGTAGTGTAAGTTTAGGGTTTACAGCAAAAATTCCAGATGCTAATTTAACTGTGACTGTTGATGGGTATTTTGTGAAGATTGATGATCGCGTAGTTTACACAGGGCAATTTAGTGGACCAGGTACTGGAACTGAATTAGATAACTTATTGCGTCAGGCAAATGCAACAGCAGCTTCCTTTTTTGCAAATGCTATTGATACTGAATCGAAAGGATTGGACCTTGTGATTACTCATAAAGCAAGTTTAGGTGCTAACTGGAATTTAAAATCTGATTTAGCAAGTACATTTTCACAGACTAGAAAAGTAGGTAATATTAATGCCTCTCAGGTGTTGCGAGATGCAGGTTTAGTGGGTACCTATTTCCCTGAAGATAGTAGAGTGTACCTAGAAGAAGCAGTACCAAGAACTAAAGTAAATTTATCGAATAGTTTAACTTCTGATAAAATGGTATTCTTTTTGAGAAATGTATTTTTTGGAGAAGTTACTGAGGCTACCACCACCATTGCCAACCAGCAAGTTTTTAGTTCCAAGATTGTAACAGATTTATCGGTAGGGTATAAGGCCACAGATGCTTTAACCTTTACTATTGGAGCAAATAATTTACTTGATGTTTATCCTGATAGAGCTGAAGCCGCCTTTGGTAATAGAAGTGACGGACGCTTTGATTGGTCAAGAAGAGCACAACAATTTGGTATTGGCGGTAGATTTTTATTCGCTAGAATCAACTTTACTTTAAAATAAACTTAATTTTTATATGTGGTAAAAGGCTACCTTTAGGGTGGCCTTTTACTTTTTTACCATGCAACAAATATACTTTTCACCTAAAATTACGTTTATATTTCAGTTTTGCATTTTTTAAAAACCTCAGAATGAATTTTAAACCTATACTTTTATTCCTCATCATTTCATTCATCCCGTTTATGTCCATGGCGCAAATGTGTATTTTGAATGTTGGAAGTGAAAATTCAGATCAAATAAAACAAGTTTTTCAATTGAATGAAGATCAGATTGTTGCTTTAGAGGTTTCTAAATTGATTTTAAATCAAGAGATTGCTGTATTGCAAGAGCAAGTGCAAGAACTGATAAAAAACCACCCGCAAAGCAATCCTGATGAATTGATGGTATTCGCTAAAAAACACAAAGATCTCGAAGATCAAATGTTCAGTCTCACTATAACTTACGACCAAAAGTTGATTTCCTTATTTAACGAAAAGCAATACGAACGCTACCTTTTACTCTGTACTAAGGCAAATAGAACGCCGATTGTAAAATTACAAGAGTAAAGTTTACTTTTCTGTTGATAAAAAAATAGGAGATTAGCGCACTTCCTTAAGCTAGTTTGTATTTTTGCATAAATTTCGAAAAGCATGTACAAGTTTTTACTTCGGCCCATATTTTTTTTATTTGATCCAGAAAAAGTACATCATTTTTCGTTTTCGATGATTCGTCTTTTTGGGAAAATGGGTTTTTCTAAACTATTTAGAGCCATTTATGTTATAGAAGATAAAAAATTGGAGCGCGAGCTATTCGGTATCACCTTTAAAAATCCGGTAGGTTTAGCTGCTGGTTTTGATAAAAATGCACAGTTGTTTAATGAATTATCTGATTTTGGCTTTGGCTTTATTGAAATAGGCACCCTTACCCCAAAACCTCAAGAGGGTAATCCAAAAAAAAGACTTTTTAGATTAGAAGCTGACAAAGCCATTATTAACCGAATGGGTTTTAATAATTTGGGAGTACTTCAAGCTGTGGAAGAATTGAAAAAAAAACATCGTGTACTTATTGGGGGTAATATTGGCAAAAATAAAGTAACACCCAATGATAAGGCTACCTTAGATTATGTATTGTGTTTTGATGCCTTGTTCGACCATGTAGATTATTTTGTCGTTAATGTTAGTTCTCCAAACACTCCTGGTTTAAGGGAGTTGCAAGATAAGGAGCCATTAACCGCCTTATTACATCAATTAAAACTTCAAAACACAAAATTGGCCGTCAAAAAGGCAGTTCGTGAGAAGCCAATTTTATTAAAAATAGCCCCTGATTTAACAGATCATCAATTGCTAGATATCATTGCTATTGTCGCTACAACCAAGATTGACGGAATTATAGCTACAAACACCACTATTAGCAGAAAAAATTTAAAATCGCATCAGCTTTTATTAGAGGAAAATGGTGGGTTAAGTGGTCTTCCTTTGCGTGATCGCAGTACCGAAGTAATTCGATTTTTATCAGAAAAAAGTAATAAAGCATTTCCGATTATCGGTGTGGGCGGCATAAACTCTCCAGAAGATGCCCTAGAAAAATTAGATGCAGGCGCAGATTTAATTCAATTATGGACTGGTTTTATTTACGAAGGTCCTTCTTTGGTAAAGAAAATCAACAAAGCAATATTGAACAGAACAAACTCTTAAAAAAAACCCTTACTCTGCCCAATAGTCAACCACTAACACGTCTTCTAAAAATGGCGTTAAGAGAGCTCCAAAAGCTTTATGGTCAGGGTGCGGTAGGTATGTGGCTCTATCAGCTTCACTTTGAAAAGTTAAGAAAAAACAGTGTGTAAAATTTTTATTTAAATTTTCAGGACTGTTATTTAAGCCCCATTCGTAGCTATAAATCTCAGAAATTTTGCTGGGAAGATCGTGAAATGCCGCTTCTATTTCTTTAATTTTTTCGGAAGATGTACCCTCCTTGAATTGAAATAACACTACATGCCTTAATAAACTTCTATTTTTCATGATTTCTGCTTCCTGTAGAACTTCAGCTTTAGCTTGTAACGTGCTAAAGCTGGCTAAGGTTAAAAATAAAGAAAGTAAGGAAATTTTAACTGTCATTCGAGGTAGTTTTTAAAATTAAGTAAATATAGAGATAATAATTTACCACAGCTTTATGCTATCTTTAGGGTTCTCGTATAAATACTCTAATTCAATTGAACTATCAGATTCTTTACGCTTTTGTGTTAGCCACCGCGACACTGGCAATAGCACCAGGTCCAGATAATATTTTTGTACTTACCCAAAGTATGGTCAATGGTAAAAAGAAGGGTTTGGCAACGGTGGCAGGTCTTATGACGGGTTGTTTAATACATACCACCTTATTGGCATTTGGAGTCTCGGCTTTAATTAAAGAAAATGAAACAATTTTTCAACTCATTAAATTGTTTGGGGCAGGGTACTTATTGTTTTTAGCATATCAAGTTTTTAGAAGTCCCTCTGAAATTCAACTGAACGCTCAAGGTGTTGAAGATAAAAGTCTGCTACAACTTTTTAATCAGGGCTTTATCATGAATGTTTTAAACCCTAAAGTAACCATTTTCTTCCTAGCCTTTTTTCCAGGATTTCTTTTTTGTGATGCCTTAAGTACCGTTATTCAATTTTATGTATTAGGTTTTATATTTATTATTGTATCGTTTTTAATATTTGGAGCTATCGCTGTATTGTCAGGGTTTTTAGGGAGGTATTTAAAAGAATCTCGTAAGCTTGGGTTGCTGCTAAAATGGCTTCAAATTATTGTTTTTGTTGCCATCGCTTTTTATTTGCTATTCTTTTAAGATGAAGGTCATTTTTAATATGTACAAGCGGTCATCTAGCTTTGTGAAGCTATCGTTTTTTTATTTAAAACTCATTAAGGCCTTTCAAATAAATAATGGTAATTTTGAAATCGAGAATAAAAATGAATGCCTGAGAAAGTTAAAATAATAGAATGTCCAAGAGATGCGATGCAGGGTATTAAAGCCTTTATTCCTACGGATGAAAAAGTAAAATACATTCAGTCTTTAGTCGGTTGTGGCTTTGACACCATTGACGTAGGTAGTTTTGTGTCTGCTAAAGCTATTCCACAAATGGTAGATACTTCTGAGGTTTTGGCTCAGTTAGATATGTCGAAATCCCAGAGTAAACTGTTAGCGATAGTAGCTAATATTCGAGGGGCAGAAGACGCTGTAAAAGAGGAAAAAATAGATTATTTAGGCTATCCTTTTTCTATTTCTGAAAATTTTCAGATGCGGAATACCCATAAAACTATTGCAGAATCAATGGTTATTTTAAAAGAAATTTTAGCCCTTGCGCATCAAAACAATAAAAAGGTTGTGACCTATATTTCCATGGGTTTTGGAAATCCTTATGGTGACCCTTGGAACGTAGAAATAGTAGGAGAGTGGACGGAGAAATTAGCAGCTATGGGTGTTGAAATTCTTTCTTTATCCGATACGGTGGGAAACTCAACTCCAGAGGATATTCATTATTTGTTTTCTAATTTAATTCCAAAATATCCTGAGATAGAATTTGGTGCACATTTGCACACAACCCCTACAAAATGGCACGAAAAAGTAGATGCAGCTTACCAGGCAGGTTGCCGCAGGTTTGATGGTGCAGTGCAAGGTTTTGGTGGGTGCCCAATGGCAAAAGATGAGCTTACGGGTAATATGCCTACAGAAAAAATGTTGTCTTATTTCACAACGGCAAAGGCAGAAACCAATGTAAACTGGATGGTTTTTGAGGCGGCCTATAATAAAGCAACCCACTTATTTTCTGCCTACCATTAACTAAAAATTCCCCTACAGGAGGAATTTTTAGTTGAAATTTGGTCTAAGTACCATTTAAAAATTTAATTCTATACCGGCATAGATACCAAAAGGATGTCCTGGTCTAAGCCCAGAAGGCACTCTAGAAACTTCATAGGTTTCATTCAAAAGGTTGATCATGTTTCCGGTGATGCCCAAATGGTCATTAACGCGGTATTTTCCTGAAAAATCTAAAATAAAATTGCTACCTACTTTTTCGTTTAAAGGGATAGCACCGGTTCCTGCTTTTGTACGGAACTCTCCGTTGAAACGACCACTTAAATTAAGCTCGAACTTGGCATGCTCTAACGAAAGCATGGTGTTAAACTGATTTTTTGTGATGTATGGTAATTCATCGCCGACCGAAACTTCTCCCCAGAGCTCGTCATCGCTTCCAAAGCTATTTAAAAATTCCGTATCTGTAAAAGTGTAGGCAAATGTTAGGGGTAAGCGAAATTTAGGATGATTTTTTAGGAAGGTATAGTTTAGAAGAAACTCTATTCCTTTTACATTAACCTCTCCGGCATTGAACTGCTCTAAACTACCTGTTCCGCCTGTAGCGGCAAGATCACTACCTAAAAGGTTACTATAATCATTAAAAAAACCAACGAGCTCACCGGAAAAACCATTAAATTGAAAACGGGAACCCAATTCAAAATTGGTACTTTCTTCCGCTTTTTCATCAACTTGACTCGTTGGTGGCGAAAAACCTTTGTGTATGCCCCCAAAAAATGAAACCTGATTAAAATTGTAATTAAAACCAATTCCAGGAATTAGAATTTCAACTGAATTTTCTCGTTCAGATACGTTTGTTCCTTGTCTTGAAACATCTGTTTTTCCAAAATCTGTTCTTCCTAATTGTATGTTTTCATAGCGTACACCGGGTGTTAGGGTAAGGTTTTTATATTTTAGTTTATACAAGGTGTAAGCAGCAAAAGCATTGGCATTACTGATCCTATTGGCGTCCGTTCCAGGTGTACCTGAGGAGGTTAAATTCATTTCACCGGCTATCATATTATACCCATCTATCCATTGGTAGCGGTCTTCTTCATCATAGTGATAACGCAAACCTACTTCAATATCATGGTAGGTGTTTGCTCCATTCCAATGGTAATCAAGCTTGGTCTGAATTCCTTTTGAAATGTATTTTCTGTTATTGGCCTTTACAAAAATTGCATCATCGTCCGAATTGGTGTTACCACTAACAATATCAAAATAGCTTGAAAATTCTGAAGGGCTTTCTAAAATAGAAGAAATGCCTTCTTGAACTCCGTTTACCCCTACCTTATCTAGTTTATACCAGTTTCTACTGAACCCATTGTAGTATGCCGTTGTTGCAATGCTGAAATAATCATTAAAATTAAAACTGTGGGTAGCCATGATTTGAATATGATCGGCCGTCATCTCGTCTTTTTGTGATCCAGCATAGCGCCGAAATGGGGTGTTTTCAAAATCGGTATCCGTTAACCCTAGGTAGGTTTCATCAGAAACTTCATCAGCATATTGAAATTTAACTTCAAGGTATTGGGGTAATTTTGCATCTTTTCCGGAGTTTACTCTAAATTTTCCGACTACTTCATTTTTATCAAAACCAGTATTTCCGCCGCCATCAAGATTTTTAAATCCGTCGGAATTAAAATTCAAATATTCTACCATATATCCAAAATTTTCTTTGCTATCGCCTATAGCAGCATGCAGTCTCCCGCTATTAAAACTCCCATAATTTGCAGATACTTTGGCATTGAACGAAGTTGGAATTTGGGTAGAAATTAAATTAATTGCACCACCAGTAGTAAAAGGTCCGTATTGCACTTGACTGCTTCCTTTTAAAATTTCTACGGCATGCATTCGAGCTACGGATGGAAAATAATAAGCAGCTGGCGCACTATAAGGTGCAGGAGCAATTAAAACACCATCTTCCATCAGTGAAATTTTAGCACTGCGTTCAGGTGAGGTACCTCTTAAACTTATATTAGGTCGCAAACCAAAACCGTCTTCTTCGTAGATCGTTACCCCTGGAACACTTCGTAATACACGGTTGATATCTGTATAGTTAAACTTTTTTATCTCTTGTGGTGAGATGTAGTAGGCAGAGCCCGTTCTGTTTCTAGCTTGAAATTTACTTCCCAAAATGGTATTGGCTGATAAAACTACTTCTTTTAGTTGTATGGTTTGAGCGGTACTGTCCTGTGACACCTGCACTGCTGTTTTATTTTGTGCATTTAAAAATGTGATGGTGAAAAAAATAAAAACGGAAAAAAGAATCTTATTATTCATTTATTTAGACTTATTAAAAATAATACTTGAATTTTTCTGCAAATTTAAAACAGAAATCAACATTACCAAAGTTTATTTAGAATAAATAAAAATAATTTTTGATTATTTCTATATGCCGTTGGGTATCAATTTTTTAAAGATTTAGGTGCATTTGTTTCCTTTTAGTTTAGGTAATATCATCCTTAAAGAATTTTATTCTTTTGGAGAAGATGTTTTTAAGGGTTCTTGAAAAAGTTGTAGAATTAGATGGCTTGCAAGGATTTAAAAAAAGCATTTAATAGCTTGTGAAAATGTAGTATATTTGCACGCAATTAATACATAATTGCTATGCAAGCACATCTTAATAAAATAGTTGGAGAAGGTCTTACTTACGATGACGTACTTTTAGTTCCAGCTTATTCTGAAGTACTTCCAAGAGAAGTCAACATTCAGACAAAATTTACACGAAATATTACCATTAACGTTCCTATAGTTTCTGCTGCGATGGATACCGTAACCGAATCTAAAATGGCTATCGCCATGGCGCAAGAAGGAGGTATTGGTGTTTTACATAAAAACATGTCTATCGAACAGCAAGCCATGAAAGTTCGTAAAGTTAAAAGAGCGGAAAGTGGCATGATTATCGACCCAGTTACGCTGCCTTTAAATGCGCTCGTTGGCGATGCTAAGGCAAATATGAAAGAGTACGGCATAGGAGGAATCCCTATTGTTGCAACCGATGGAAAACTAATCGGAATTGTTACCAACAGAGATTTGCGCTTTGAAAAAAATAATGACCGTCCCTTATCTGAGGTCATGACTACTGAAAATTTAGTTACGGTAAGTGAGGGTACCTCTTTGGAACAAGCCGAAGTTATTCTGCAAGAAAATAAGATTGAAAAACTACCAGTAGTTGACAAAAATTACAAATTAATTGGCCTTATTACCTTTAGAGATATTACAAAACTTACTCAAAAACCTATTGCCAATAAAGATCAATACGGTCGATTAAGGGTGGCAGCGGCTTTGGGTGTCACTGGAGATGCTGTTGAACGTGCTGAAGCTTTAGTCCATGCCGGTGTTGATGCTGTTGTTATTGATACGGCACACGGACACACGAGAGGGGTTGTTGAGGTGCTAAAGAAAGTAAAAGCTAGATTTCCGGATTTAGAAGTGATTGTTGGAAATATTGCAACTGGGGAAGCGGCCAAATATTTGGTTGCTGCTGGTGCTGATGCCGTTAAAGTCGGAATTGGTCCAGGTTCTATTTGTACCACTAGAGTCATTGCAGGTGTAGGTTTTCCTCAATTTTCTGCCGTTTTAGAAGTTGCTGCTGCTATAAAAGGGAGTGGTGTTCCTGTTATTGCTGACGGTGGAATCCGGTATACAGGAGATATTCCAAAAGCGATTGCAGCAGGTGCAGATACCGTAATGTTGGGTTCCTTACTGGCAGGGACGAAAGAATCTCCAGGTGAAACCATTATATACGAAGGACGAAAATTTAAATCGTATCGTGGAATGGGTTCTGTAGAAGCCATGAAGCAAGGCTCTAAAGATCGTTATTTTCAAGACGTTGAAGACGATATTAAAAAGCTGGTACCAGAAGGTATTGTAGGTCGTGTTCCTTATAAAGGGGATTTGTTCGAGAGTATTCATCAATTTATTGGCGGACTCAAAGCGGGTATGGGTTATTGCGGGGCAAAAGATATTTCGACCTTGCAAGAAACAGGTAGATTTGTCAAAATTACCGCAAGCGGAATTAATGAAAGTCATCCGCACGATGTAACCATAACCAAAGAATCACCAAATTATAGTCGATAATAAATCAATGAAAAGAGGCTTTTTTAGCCTCTTTTTTTATTTTTAATAGAATTAAAAAAAGAAAAGATGAAATCTGTTGTATCTTCAAAATGGCTTTATAAGAATATAAATGATCCAGACCTACTAATTTTAGATGCAAGTTTAGCTAATCCTATTTCTGGTGAAGTTTCGAAATTCGCAGACAAATGTATTCCAGGGGCTCGTTTCTTTGATTTAAAAAATAATTTTTCGGATAAGAATAGTCCTTATCCAAACATGTTGCCGCAACCTGAAGATTTTCAAAGAGAATGTAGAAAATTAGGCATTAGTTCATCCAGTAAACTTATCATTTATGATACTCTTGGGGTGTATTCAAGTCCTAGAGTTTGGTGGATGTTTAAAGTGATGGGCCATAACAATGTAGCTGTTTTAGATGGTGGATTACCAGATTGGATTGCTAATGGGTATCCCATTGAAGATATAGATAATGATAAAAAAATTACACCGGGTACTTTTGAAGCTTGTTATCAAAAGGCTTTGGTCGTTGATTTTGAACAGATAACATTAAACCTTAAGGAACAAAAAGCTTTGGTTGTCGATGCGCGTTCTGAGGGCAGATTTAAGGGCACAGCACCTGAACCAAGAACTGAATTAAAAAGTGGTCATATCCCCAATTCTATAAATATTCCCTATGAAAAAGTGTTGGAGAATGGAAAGTTTAAAACGGCATCAGAATTGGCATTAATTTTTGATAAAGAACGATACGCAGAGCAAGCTTTGATATTCAGTTGTGGATCTGGCTTAACAGCATGTATTGTTCTATTAGCAAGCGAATTAGTGGTATCGAATAAAAAAGCAGTTTATGACGGTTCTTGGACAGAGTGGACACAGAAAATGAATTAACAAGGAGAAATAAAAAAAGCCATCCAACGATAGCCTTTTGTTATTCATTCACGCATCTTTTTTACTTTTTCGCATTTACATACTCATCCCATTTTTTTTGCTTGTGAATGTCATCACCAAAATAGGTAGCGATTTGTAAAAAGGCATCTGGCTTTTGATAGCCTGGTACTGGCGATAACATATTCAATTTCTCATCTAAAAAAATAGTAGTGGGGTAGCTTAATTTTCCTTGCATCAAAGCAGCAGCAAATTCGTGATAACCACTTCTTCCAGAAGCCACAAATTTAAATGTTTTTCCTTTAAATACGATAGGTTCTTTGCCTTCACCATCTAGTTTTACCATGTAAAAGTTCTTTTCCATATAGCTGGCTACTTCGGGATTTTGGAAGGTATCTTTATCCATTTTTTTGCACCAGCCACACCAATCTGTGTAAACATCAATAAAAATTTTCTTGGGGTTTTTGTCTGTTTCTGCAAGTTTTACGGCTTCAGCCCAAGAAAGCCATGTAACTTCTTGTGCGTGTAGGGTGAAGGAACCAAAAACAAGAAACAACAAAGAAGAGATGCGGATTATTTTAGTGGAAATTGTATTCATGGGATTACTTTTTTTGGTTCGACTTATACCTTTAACAAACTTAACGTTTTATTCTTGTTTTTATTTTTAAAGCTTTCTTAAAATCGAAGAGGTATAAAATATAAAAATCCTGCCGAGACAGGATTTTTTAGGATAATGTTGTATTTGAACTTATTTGGCCGTTGCTACCTTTTCTTTTTTACTAAATAAATTCTTAACATCGACTTGATGATGAATAATATCTTCAAAAGTTTCGCGTTCCCGAATTAAAATCGCTTCACCCTTATGCCATAAAACTTCTGGTGGTCTAAACCTACTATTGTAATTGCTTGCCATGGTAAAGCAATAGGCTCCAGCATTTTTAAAGGATAATATATCCCCTTCTGTTATTTCACTGATTCTACGGTTACTTGCAAAGGTATCTGTCTCACAAATATACCCTACCACAGAATAATATCGCTCTCTGCCTTCGGGGTTCGAAATATTTTCAATGCCATGGTATGATCCGTATAGCATAGGTCTTATAAGATGGTTAAAGCCTGAGTCAATACTAGCAAAAACGGTTGAGGTAGTTTGTTTAACCACATTTACTTTGGCTAAAAAATAGCCAGATTCGCTAACCAAAAACTTACCGGGTTCAAAGGCAAGGGTTAATTCTTTACCGTAGGAAGCACAAAAATCATTAAATTTTTCAGATAATTTTTTGCCTAATTCTTCAATATTCGTTTCAATATCACCCTCTTTATAAGGTACTTTAAATCCACTTCCAAAATCTATAAAATCTAAATTTTTAAAGTTTCTCGCTGTTTCAAAAAGTATTTCAGAAGCATAAAGGAAGACATCAATATCTAAAATATCACTTCCTGTATGCATATGTATACCGTTAATGTTCATTTTAGTTAATTGTACAATACGCAATAAATGCGGTATTTGATGAATGCTAATCCCAAATTTAGAATCGATATGACCCACGGAGATATTCGAGTTTCCTCCAGCCATGACGTGTGGATTAATTCGAATACAAACGGGTACATTTGGGTTTCTACTTCCAAATTGTTCTAAAACAGAAAGGTTGTCTATATTAATACGAACACCAAGCTGCGCTGCTTCTTCAATTTCTTCTAAGGAAACCCCATTAGGGGTAAAAATTATATCTTCGGGTTTAAAACCTGCTAATAAACCCAGTTGCACTTCTTGAATAGAAACGGTATCCAGACCACTTCCTAAGCTATTCATTAATTTTAAAATGCTAATATTGGATAAGGCCTTAGCGGCATAATTCAATTGCAATTTATTTACGCTACTAAAAGCATTGGTGAGTCGATTAAACTGAGCTATAATTTTTTCTGAATCATATACATAAACAGGGTCTCCGTAGGTTTTTGCAATGTTCAATAAATCGATATTCGTCATTAGGCTATAATTTTAAGCAAATCTAGCTTACTTCTTGGTTTTGAACAAAATTAAAGCGCAAATAATCAAAATACAACAAAATGTTATATTTGTAACATTTTCTTTTTGGACAACCGAAAATCAAATTGTAATTTTAAGAGAAAACAAATGATGTACTTGCCTTTATTTCCTTTACAGTCTGTTTTCTTCCCTGGTGAGAGGATTCCGCTTCATATTTTTGAAACGAGATACCGTCAACTAATACTGGATTGTAAGGATGAAGCGATGAATTTTGGTATACCAGTCTACCTAGAAACACTGATGAATTATGGGGTTGAGGTTCAGTTAGAAGATATCAGTCAGCTGTATCCTGGCGGTGAAATGGATATTATTTGTACAGCGAAAAGGGTTTTTAAGTTGTTAAGTTTTGATGCAACAATGGCTTTGAAGCCTTATGCCGGAGGGGAAGTTGTTTTTCTAGAAAACACAAATAATGATGTTTTGGATGAAAAAGAATTGGTCGTTGAAGCGATCGAAACACTTTATTTTTTAATGGAAATTCCATCCAAAGCCATCGTCTCCGAAAATTTCAATAGTTTTAGTTTAGCTCATAAAATTGGACTCTCTAAAATTCAGGAATACGAGCTTTTACAAATTACGAGTGAACGTGCACGTCTTCTATATATCCAAAAGCATCTGCAACAAGTGATCAGCGTATTGAAAGAAGTCAACAGGACGAAAGCGGTAATTCAATTAAATGGACATTTTAAAAACTTTGATCCTTTAAATTTTGAAAATTTTAAGATTTAAAGCAAGTTTTACTTATTTTTTTATGCAACAACTTTTTATTTCATTAGGGTAATTAGTATTGGTTTGTTATTTTTGTGCCAATTAATAAAGACACGATTTACTTATGAATCTTCACGAATATCAAGGAAAAGAAATTTTAGCTAGTTTTGGGGTACGTATCCAACGTGGTATCGTCGCTCATAATGCCAAAGAAGCAGTAGAAGCCGCAAAACAATTAACCGAAGAAACAGGAACTGGTTGGCACGTAATAAAGGCCCAAGTTCATGCAGGTGGCCGTGGAAAAGGTGGTGGCGTTAAATTAGCTAAAAACCTCAAAGAAGTAGAAGAAATTGCTGGGCAAATCATCGGAATGAATTTAATTACACCTCAGACTTCTGCTGAAGGAAAAAAAGTACATCAAGTTTTAGTGGCTGAAGATGTGTATTACCCTGGTGCAAGTGAAACCAATGAATTCTATATGTCTGTTTTATTAAACAGAGGTACAGGAAGAAATATGATTATGTATTCTACTGAAGGTGGGATGGATATTGAAGAAGTAGCAGAACATACACCGCACTTGATTTTTACAGAAGAGGTGGATCCAGCAACAGGATTATTGCCTTTTCAAGCTCGTAAAATAGCTTTTAATTTAGGATTGTCGGGTATGGCTTTTAAAGAAATGACCAAGTTTGTGGCCTCTTTATATAAAGCTTACGAAGAAAGTGATTCTAACATGTTCGAAATTAATCCAGTATTAAAAACTTCGGATGACAAAATTATGGCAGTGGATGCTAAAGTATCCATCGACGATAATGCCCTATACAGAAGAAAGCAGTATGCAGAAATGCGCGATTTACGTGAAGAAAACCCTGTTGAGGTAGAAGCGAGAGCCTTAGGCTTAAATTATGTAGATTTAGATGGCAACGTAGGTTGTATGGTGAACGGAGCTGGTTTAGCTATGGCAACGATGGATTTAATTAAGCAAGCCGGTGGTGAGCCTGCTAACTTTTTAGATGTTGGTGGTACAGCAGATGCTGCTCGTGTAGAAGCGGCTTTTAAGTTAATTTTAAAGGATCCTGCTGTAAAAGCAATCTTGATAAATATTTTTGGTGGGATTGTTCGTTGTGACCGTGTTGCACAAGGTGTAATCGATGCGTACAAAAACATGGGAACCATCAATGTGCCTATTATCGTTCGCTTGCAAGGTACCAATGCCGATGTAGCAAAAGAATTAATCGATAATTCGGGATTAGATGTGCAATCTGCCGTACAATTCCAAGAAGCTGCCGATAAAGTAAAAGCGGTATTGGCTTAGGCATTTGTCGAAAGTCAAATATCGATTGTTAAAAGTTTATAAAAAGAGCGCTGTTTTTGGAACAGCGCTCTTTTTTTTTGGATTTGGAAGGCAAGGCTTTGTGGAATATACCAGAGTATAAGACTCCTAATGCTCATTTTTACCATTCCAAATAGCATCATTTTTTAATCGTTTCGGTTATAATTGTACACGAATATTTTAAAAAGCCCACCACAGGAAGACCTTTGTTTTTAAACACAATAACCTATAAAGTATGGTCAAAATATGCCTTATGAACTGAATGGTTTTTGAAGCTATTATCAACCGACACTCGCCTTTATACTTTCGATATTAAGGCTTCAGATTTATTTCTTCTTATTCTTATAGGTCCCGTGTACCACATTTTTATCTACTTTTTTCTGTTGTTTGGCTTTAAAATCTGGATCGTATCTTTTTTTAGGTGGTGCTGCTTTTTTTGGTGCTAATGATGAATTAGGTTTTTTGCTCGCTAGGGGTGAAGCCTTTTTTAATTTTGCCAAGCTGATGTTGGTGTCTTTTGGGTTTTCTTTAGTGCCTCTAAAGTGAATGACCAAACCGTTTAAGAAATTTCTCAGAATTTGATCGCCACATTCCATATAATTGGGATGGTCTTCTTTTCTAAAAAAAGCACCCAATTCAGCTTTTGATATTTTAAAATCAACCAAGCTCAAAATCTCAACAATTTCATCGTCGCGCAGCATTAATGCCACGCGCAACTTCTTTAAAACATCATTATTTGTCATCTGTTATTATTTTTCTGCAAGGTAGTGTAAATGTAATAATGTATCCATGTGACGCTATTATTATTTGAAGATGTGTTGATTTGATGATTGGAAAATGCCATAATTAACCCTAGCGGCAGGACGAATAGGTGTTATTTATAAAATAAATGACAAAAAGGCAGTATTTTACAAATGATAAATGTCAAAATGGCGTATTTTATGAGCTGGTACGTAAATTGTTTATAGCATACCAAATAAAAAAATGTTTAATTAAAAAATCAAAATTATGAATACAACACATAAAAACACCGTTTCGTTTCCCGCATTTATGAATGAATTAATGAAACCTGATTGGTTGGGTGGGGCAGAAGTTAACCCTGCTAAGCTTCCTGCTGTTAATATTAAAGAATTTGAAACTGGGTATCAATTAGAACTTGCTGTTCCCGGAAGAAAAAAAGAAGATTTTAGTATTGAGGTTGATAATGAAGTGTTGACCATTTCAGCGGAAGTTAAAAGTGAAATCAGTACTGAAAATGAAGTAAATAAAGTGAAATACACACGTAAGGAGTTTTCATTATCTGCTTTTAAAAGAGCTTTTACTTTACCAGAAACGATCAATACAGAAAAGATTGAAGCTTCCTATGAAGGCGGAATTTTAAGTTTTAAACTTCCAAAAAAAGAAGAAGCATTACCTAAAGCTAAACGAATGATCGAATTAAGCTAAGGGTTTACAAAATTGTGCTTAGCACAATATTTTCATATTAGTTGGTTTAGATTGGTTGGTTGAAGGCGTCTTAATTAGGGATAATTAGGACGCTTTTTTATTAAAAAACAATAAATTTAGAATTAGTCTATGGGCTGATCTAAAATCGCTAAACATGTCACAATTCCTTCTAAAAAATTTCCAATTCTTAAATTTTCATTTGGCGCATGAATGTTGTTATCGGGGTTTGGAATTCGAATAGAGACAGCAGGAATATTTAGGGTGGTGATAAAGGGCGACATGGGTTGAGATCCACCCGTAGTGCGCATATTGACTATTTGGTCACCAAAAACCTTTTCCATAGCTTTGTTTAATAAATGCCCTATGGGAGAATCCATCGGCGTTCTAAATGGCTTTGAACCTAATTTATAGGTAAACGCGGCTAATTTTGAGTGGCGTTTACGTTCTTCTGCGGTTGGAACAGAGTCGACCAAATAATAACCGCTATCCGTAATATACTTTTTTAAGGATTCCATTAATCTCTTACCATCAGATTCGGGCACTAAACGCATGTCTATTTCCGTAATGACTTCAGAAGGGATAATGGTTCTTACCTCATCACCAACCCAAGCGGCATTTAATCCTCGAATATTTAAGGATGGGTATTGCAAGGCTTCTTGATAGGTATCACCCACAGCATCTGATTTTGAAGTGCCAATTCGCACTAAAATACTTTCTTTACTTTCGGGAACCTTGTTTATTTCTTCTTTATCTTTTTCACTTAGTGAAATGCCGTCATAAAAACCAGGAAGGGTAACACGGCCGTTTTCGTCTTTTAAACCCGCAATAAGTCTAGCCGTTTCAAAAACTGGATTGGGTGCAAAATTTCCATATTGCCCACTATGCAATGGCGCATAAGACCCAAAGGTTGTTAGTTGGGCGGTAGCAATACCTCGGGCACCGTATGTTAATGTGGGTAAGTTCGATACATGTCGGGTACCATCCATGATAAAAAGCATATCTGCTGCTAAAACTTCTTGGTTGTCGCGTACAGCTTGTGGTAATGTTGGCGAGCCCATTTCCTCTTGAAAATCCATAATTACTTTCACATTAAAAGCAGGCTTGATGGCTTTTTTTTGTAGTATTTGTAAGGCGGTAATAAGCGACATGGCTGGGCCCTTTGAGTCTGATGAAGAGCGAGCAAAAATGCGCCAATCGGGATGGTATTCGGATTTTAATTTCGTAATATCAATAGTTTTCCATTCGCCATTTTGCATTTCTTTTAAAACTGGTTTAAAAGGAGATGGTTGATCCCAAGCCGAGGAATCTACCGGCTGTCCATCAATTTGTAAATAAAACAAGACGGTTTTCGCTTTTTTATGATATCTTTTTTCCGCAAAAAGTACAGGAACACCAGTATTTATAATTGTTTTAGTTTCAAAACCTAAATCCGTAAATATAGCTTTACAAGCTTGTAAATTACTTTCAATTTGATCCGGAAAATGACCATCATTAGGAATCTCTAAGAGCGAAATATATTCAAAAATAGCCTTAGGGAAAGCTTCTTTTGCTGCCGCCTGGATGTCGGTTTTTGATAATTTTTGCGAATAACTGGTATAACTTAACATCAAGAATGCACAGATGAAAATGTAAGGTGTTTTAGATGTTTTCATAGCAATACTACTTTATGGGTTATTCAGGCAATTCAGGATAAAAAAGAAAATTTAGTAACTAATTTTCAGCCTAATTTAAATTTCAAAAAAATAGCATTGAAAACTATGTACCCCCAATTTACTCCTGGCTTTGTAACATTTTTATTTCGTCTCGTAATTTAGCGGCTTGCATAAAGTCCAATTCTTTAGCCGCTTTTTCCATATCTTTTCGTTTGCCTCGAATCAATTTTTCAATTTGCTCCTTGGTTAAATACTCCAAATCGGGCTCAGCCGCTCGTACTACCTCTTTTTCAAAGTGATAGGTAGAAACTGAATTTTTAGATAATACGTTATCCAAACTTTTATTCAAGGCTTTTGGCACTACCTTGTGTTTTGTATTATACGCCATTTGTTTTTCGCGACGGTAATTCGTTTCATCCATCGTGTTTTGCATGCTGTTTGTAATTTTGTCAGCATACATAATGGCTTTCCCGTTCAGGTTTCTTGCTGCTCTACCCACCGTTTGGGTTAGCGATCTGTTGCTTCTTAAAAAACCTTCTTTATCAGCATCTAAAATCGCTACGAGAGATACCTCAGGTAAATCTAATCCTTCTCGTAATAAATTTACACCGATTAACACATCAAAAATACCTTTCCGTAAATCTTGCATTATCTCCACCCTTTCCAAAGTATCTACATCACTGTGAATATAGCGGCAACGTATATTTATGCGGTCTAAATATTTGGCTAATTCCTCTGCCATTCTTTTGGTTAGTGTTGTGACCAAGGTACGTTCGTCCTTTTCAGTACGCTGCTGAATTTCTTCCACCAAATCATCTATCTGATTTAGGCTTGGACGCACTTCAATAATAGGATCTAGAAGTCCAGTGGGACGTATAATTTGCTCTACATAAACTCCTTGACTCAGCTGTAGCTCGTAATCTGCTGGCGTGGCACTTACATAAATAACCTGATTCTGTAAGGCTTCAAACTCTTCAAATTTCAGCGGACGATTGTCCATCGCAGCAGGTAGGCGAAAACCGTATTCCACTAAATTTTCTTTTCTAGAGCGATCGCCCCCATACATGGCATGGACTTGAGAAATGGTCACGTGGCTTTCATCCACGACCATTAAATAATCGTCAGGAAAATAATCTAAAAGGCAAAAAGGTCTTGTGCCGGGTTCACGTCCGTCTAAGTACCGTGAATAATTTTCAATACCTGAACAATAGCCTAATTCTCGAATCATTTCTAGATCAAAATTGGTCCGTTCTTCTAAGCGTTTTGCTTCTAACGGCTTACCAACCTCTTTGAAAAAATCGATTTGTTTTACCAAATCATCTTGAATTTGGTGAATGGCATTTTGTAGAATATCGGGAGAGGTCACAAACATATTTGCTGGATATATGTTGATATTCTCGTAGCTTTCTAAAGTTTTATTTTTTAAGGGATCAAAAGCTTCAATTTCTTCAATTTCATCCCCAAAAAAATGAATTCTAAACGCATAGTCGGCATAGCTTGGAAAAACGTCGACCACATCGCCTTTCACGCGAAAATTTCCGTTTCTAAAATCTGCCGTAGTTCGTGAGTATAAACTTTGAACTAACTGATGTAAGAATTTCGTTCTTGAAATTACCTGATCTTTTTGTATTGAGATTACATTTTTTTGAAATTCTACAGGATTGCCAATACCATATAAGCAAGAAACAGAAGCGACCACAATTACATCTCTTCGTCCTGATAATAGGGATGATGTGGTGCTTAAGCGCAGCTTTTCAATATCTTCATTAATGGATAAGTCTTTTTCGATATACATTCCTGAGGTAGGGATATATGCTTCAGGTTGGTAGTAGTCATAGTAAGACACAAAATATTCCACGGCATTTTCAGGAAAAAACTGTTTAAATTCAGAATATAATTGTGCGGCTAAAGTCTTGTTGTGCGCTAAAACTAAGGTAGGTTTTTGTACTTCTTCAATCACATTAGCCACGGTAAAGGTTTTGCCAGAACCGGTAACACCTAATAGGGTTTGGTATTTTTCTTTGGTGTTTAACCCATGCACCAGTTCCTTAATCGCATTGGGCTGATCTCCTGTGGGTTTGAATTCTGATACTACCTTAAATTTCATCTGTTGCTCACTGTTTTTTTTGGTAAGATGTCATTCGCCATCTATTTTGACTCCTTACATCTAGTAAAATTACAAAAGGCGGTACAATTAAAACAGTCCTAAGGCTTAAAACATTCAATTCAACTTACCTTTTGAGTGCAAAATGCCCTTTAAAAACCCGTCCATCTTCTAAATTTACTTTAAACCAATAGTCCGAGGCTGGTAGGGTTTGGCCATTAGAAATTCCGTTCCAGCCCATATCGTTTGGAGTAATACTGGCTACTAAATTTCCAAACCGGTTAAAAATAGTAATTTCACTATTCGGTTGAAATACGTCAACACCTATGACTTGCCAGAAATCATTAAAACCATCTCCATTAGGCGTAAAGAATTTAGGATAACCAATGACGGCTATTTTTTCTTCCCTAATTCCGCATCCAAATTTATCTTGAACATATAGGGTACTATAACCAGCAGGTACATTAAAGAATTTGGGAGCATCTTGGTAGTTACTTCCATCGATAGAATATTCGTAATCACCGTCACCACTAACAAAAACCTCGACGGTGTTGTTGTCTGAAATATCTTTAATCTCAATATTTCTGATACTGGCTTTATTGGATGGGTTTACGACAAAATTCATCCGATTCGTACAGTTTATAGGATTTGTTGCAGTGTTGTAAGTATACCCCAATTCTAAAATATAATTCCCTGCTTCTGTAATGGTTAACACCTCTGTATTTCCTATTTCAGTTTCGTTGGTAAGCAACCATCTGTAGGTGTCAAAACCAGAGGGTGCTGTGACCACTAGAGGGTTCCCATCTGTGCATAGGTAATGGGTTTCTGGAAAGACAATTTTAGGCGTTGGGTTTACAATCAATTCTACTTCATCTACCCCCAAACATTCATTGGCATTTTCTAAACGAACATACAGTTTGGTCGATTCGCTAAGAAAATTACCAGAAATAGCATTTTGCTCTGTGGCAACATCTTCAAGACTCGCATAAAAGGTCGCGTCAAAAGTAGGGTAATTGGTTTGTTTAATTTGTTCTAAATCAAAAACACCTTCTATGTTTGGGTTATCTGGATTACTTTCACAGGTATAAAACGGACTTTGAGCATTTAAACTCACCGTAGTGGCCTGGATTTGTAGGGCTAGCTCACCATTTGTGGAGCATCCTAGACCACTTGTTGCTTGATAGTAGATGGTCTGGTTAAATGCTGTGGTATTTACATAGGCAACGGGATTGGCAATTGGATCGTTGTTGGCTAATGCTGTTGCATTTTCATAAAACAAAAATGTAAAACTACTGGCATTAGCTGTAAACAAATAGGCCTGTTGTAAATTGATGGTTGTAATGCCGTCAGAAGGGTTTATTTCATCGGCATCACATTGCACAAGGCTAAGAAGCCCTGAAGGTGGCACCGGGTTCACCTCAATGGTTGATTCACCAATTATAGGACAATCTTTAGGATCTGGAAGGGTAATTTCTAGCTTGTATTTTCCAGCATCCGTTAAAGCTGCCGCATTAATTTCAAGATAATAGTTGGTATTAGCGATAGGGATGCCGTCTTTTTCCCACTGGTATATAGCGCCTGGAAAGTTATCTGCTTCTAAAATAAATCCATCGTTTTCGCAAACAGTTAAGGATGAACTCGTGGTCCCATCCGGATTTTTGATGAGATCTGTCTTATTGAAAAAAGATTGTATAAAGGGGGGAAGTCCTTGTGTGGCATTTCTGCCTTGCAAAGAAACGATATTGTGTTGATAATTTGCGGTGGCTCCTTTTTCACCCGGATTGTTAATAACACTTAAAAAAGCTAGACCCTCCGAATAACTAATCGGGTTGGTTCGGTATATTTTTCCGTTTTCAGCCATTTGCAAAGCACCACGGAAGGCTTCACGTTCGTCGATAACCACTGCGGAGGCAGCAATATCTGTAGCTGTGATATCGTACTGAATTAAAGACGCATTGCTGTTTTGGCTGTTATTACCAATACCATGGCTATTTAAATATAAAAAACGATTATTACTCGAAAATTCAACCCCATAGGCTACCTGATTCTGTGTCGGGTTTTGAAGGAAGGTTTCATTCGATAAAATACCAGTCGCTGCATCAAAATCATATAAATAAAGACCGTCATTTGAATTGGCACTTGCCATTTTGGTGCCGTCAGCAGATAGTTTTAAATAACCTCTTCCGTCAGCAATAAATAAATTAGGAAAGGTATTTTTAATAGGGTTTGTTACAATACCACTACTATTAATTTCATAACAATAATAGGTATTGTAAAAAGGGTCGTCTTCATTTTCTCCAGCTAAGGTTATTACCCAAATCGATTTTTCAAAGCAATCCTTGATGACACCTGTAATTTTTTCAGAAGTATCTGCTAAGAGATTACTATTTTTTCGAATAATTGCACCTTCTCCATTGTTTGATGATATATCTAAGATGGAGTAGTTGAGTCCATAATCAGGATCATTATCGCCTACGGAAGTATCCACGGTGAAAATATAATAGAGATTAGGGTTTTCTGGTTGCGGTACCATAATTGCGGATTGCGTGCTCGAAGGGTCTCCATAAAGCCCGGTACCATTTTGAACAATCTGGTGGTTTTTATTGTAAACCGTAATACCATCGGTATACGCTAAAAGTTGACCATTACTATCCGATATGGAGGTGCAGCCTTCAACAGTATTGAGATTACCGTCGGTAAGTGCTGTAACAGTACCATCCGCATTAAAACGGATACCCGCATTTTCCCCAAAATACCAATTTGCTGTTTCTCCTTGTGCTACAATAGTACTCACAAGAAAAAAGGCAATAAAGAATAGATGGTAGTGTTTTTTCATCTGTTGCTATTTCTTTGATTAGCGAACAGATATACCTCATCAATAGATATATTGAGAAATTTCAATTTTTTTTGGTACCTCATTTCATAGCGTTTCTCGAACGCTACAAGATACTACAAATCTCTTTTCTTTAATAATGCATAAGACAAATAAATAAAAATAGCCGTCCATGCGAGAACAATCACCAACTCATACCAGTGTACGCCATAGTTGAGTTCTAATTTTACCCCCATTTGCTGAGAAGCTGCTTGTACTGCTTTAAGTCTTGAAAAGGGCTCTTTAATCAAGTTAAACATGGCGTTTAAGGGAAAAAAGCTCATGATGGTATCGGTAGTGTTACCATCAAATAATTTCCATCGAATCATGCCTCGGACAAAACCTTCAAATATTTGCCATAAGATTAGAAAACCAAGAGCAAAGGCCGACCTTTTCACTAAAATGCCCAAAAACAAGCAAAACGAAAAGAAGCCCATTAATTTTACAAAGAAGGCCAATAAAAATTCTAAATCCGACACAATAATGGAAAATTCCATAAAATCAGAATATATAAACCCTAGAATAAGTGAAACTAAAAAAACAAAAACAGTAGATATTAACGATAAGCTCACGACTGTTAAGAATTTAGAGAGAATAAATTCCTTTTTCGAGAGTCCGTCAATCAAATTTTGCTTGATGGTTTTATTGCTATACTCGTTCGCCATCATGGAAACAATCACAATCGCCAAAAAGAGCTTAAAAAATGCGGTAATAAAGGTGTTAAAATGCCAGATGTATGGAAAATTAAAAATCCCTTGGTCCGCTAAATGAAATTGAATGGGTCCAAAATCAAATTTTATAGCCGCAACTAAGGCTATAGTGGTTAAAAGAAAAAAGTACGATATAATTAAAACTTTACTAGCTCTATTGTTCCAAAGTTTAATCAATTCTATTTGTAGTAAACGTTTCATTTAAAGAGTTTTTGGGTTTTTTGGAATAGCTTAGTTTATAGCGTTTTTTGTTAAACTTAGAAATTGTTCTTCTAAGCTTGCCCTTCTTTTGGATAAATGTGAAAGTATAATCCCTTTTTCAAATAGCAATTTATTTAATTCCTCAGGATTAATTTCTTCCTTTAAAATAGCCGTGATAAGACCATCCTGAAGTTTAACCTCACTAAAACTCTTGTGTGCTTTTAAAAAATCGAGTAAATCCTTTTCCTTGTTTGCCCGCAATTCAAAATATCCATGACTGGCTAACATGGTATCAACGCTACCTGAATATAATTTTTTACCATTTCTAAGGATCACAACATGGCTGCAGACTTTTTCTACTTCATCTAATAAATGGGATGCTAAAAGTATGGTAGTACCTTGGGAGGCTATTTTTAGAATAATTTCTCTAATTTGATGAATTCCTTGAGGATCTAATCCGTTCGTGGGTTCATCTAGAATTAAAATTTCAGGATCGTTGAGTAGGGCAGAAGCAATAGCTAAGCGTTGTTTCATACCCAAAGAATAGGTAGAAAATTTACTATTTTTACGATCCAATAGTCCAACGATCTCTAATTTTTCTTCAATTTTAGTTTCTGAAACTTCTTTTATTTTACAGACCAATTTTAAATTCTGGACTGCGGTCATGTAAGGATAAAAATTAGGACGCTCGATAATGGCTCCTACTTTTTTTAAAGCAGCATGTGTCGTGGTATTGCCATCAAACCAACTAAAGTTTCCAGATGTTTCGTTAACTACATTTAAAACAATACCTAAAGTAGTTGATTTACCGCTCCCATTGGGACCTAAAATACCATAAACATTACCTTTTTCAATCGTAAACGACAAATCGTTTACAGCAGTCAGAGCACCAAATTTTTTCGTGAGTTTATTTACGGTAAGTATCGTTTCCAATGAGAAAAGGTTTTAGGTTGTTTAGGTAAGACGATGAATAGCCTTAATTGTTACACTAAACTGTAAAAAACAATTTATTCATTCAAGGAATGCAGTAGAAACTTTCTCTTGGTGCCAATAGCGTTTTCAGAAATGATATGTAACTTCTATAAGCTTACATCTTAGTTTTGATTTACTCTATAGGTTATTCTGCGGTTTGTAATAACAGATTTGGGTCCTAAGCTTAGTACCACTTCATCTGAAATTGTTTGAGCACAGATAAAGGTGTTGCTGGTCAAGATGACTCTGTATAGGGTTCCATTTTTGTCTAGACCAGGTGCGATTACCGTTAAGGTACTACTATTTACACCGCTATATTCAGAACCATTTAAAAGGTTTGTAAACGTAGCACCGCCATTGATACTCACTTGCCATTGGAAAGTGTCTGTTCCGTTTTCTGAAATATTAAAGTTTCCATTAGAACCCACAAAAATGTTTTGATGGCTAGGCCCTATACTAATAGAGGGTGCATTACCCGCTTCTAGGAAATCGAAGATACTATTGGTATCCATATCTGCTGGACTTGGATAGGCCGCAGCCGTTACCGTCCCATCAGCGTTGGTGCTTGGTATTCCCGTACCATATTCACCACCATCATCACCATCGGCATCGGCATTGTTGTAGGCTTCGTTTGCATCTGAACAACCGTCGTTATCTGAATCCAGATCATAGTTGTTCGGAAAGGCATCTCCGTCAGGATTGCAGTTTTCTGAACCAAAAACCTGTAGCTCTCCTATGTTAATATACCTGCCACTTCCAGGTCCTGCCATTTGTAAGCGTATATACCTACCGGTAACACCTGCAGGGATGCTAATTTGAATTTGTCCTGTTGTATTTCCAAGTTGCCTAGTAAAAGTAGCATTGCTTAAAGACTGACTAAGATCCGTATTGGTGGGAAACGGAGTATTAGACAACATAATATAGGCGTTCGAAAGTCGGTCTGAACAACAGTCTGTTCTATTCCAAATTTGAATGTCATCAATAAGTTGACTACTCCCTAGATCTATGGTCAGCCAATCTGTATTCGTGCTTCCCATGGAATGAGCAACGGAATTGCCCGACCAATTACCATTTGTATTCCCGTCAATGGCTTTTGATGCGTCACCATTTGGGTAGGTAGAACTAAAGCTTGCCGTGCCAGAAAGAGCTAGATTGACCCTATTTGAAGGACATTCCACGCTATCTAATATGCCATCATTGTCATCATCTAAATCATTTACATCCATGATTCCATCATTATCAAAATCATTTAAAATTGTAATAGGGACTGAAGGTGAATCTGCAGTAATATTAGTGTCTATTTGGTCTTGGGAATTTGTGGCGGTATTGATAATTGATTGTGTCGGAAAGGCCAGATTATTTGCGTCTGCTTGCGCTACTATGGTAATTCTTTGAAACGAACCCCTTGTTAATGTTCCGATAGTCCAGTTTGGCGCACTCCAGGTACCTACTGTTGGTGTTGCCGAAACTAAAGATAAGCCAGCAGGTAGAAGGTCTGTTACCACTAAATTAGTTGCTGGATCAACACCAAAGTTTTGTACTGTAATGGTGAAGTTAACTGTACTGCCTTCATTTACTTCTGTCTTATTTGCTGTTTTAAGCAATTGAATATCGGGATCGCAATAATACGCTTGTAGGTTGTTCGAATCGTAGCTGCAAGGTCCTTTAGTAACGCGCACGTAATAGTCCCCAGCTACGGTTGGGTTATAAGTTGTACCTGTGGCTCCGGCAATTGGATTCCCATCAAAGAACCACTGATAGGCATCAAATACTTCGCCGATGACTTCTAAGTTTGAACCCGGTAAACATTGAGTTCCGGTAATTTGTAAATCCACATTTGGAGCGACATCAAAGCCTGAAAAGTATCCAGCGATTCCTCGGTTTCCATTGGCCCCAAAGAAGCCTACAGCCACTGGGCCTGTAGATTTTACTACCACATTACCTGTTAAGCCACTGATATAGAATGTTTTCCAATCTAAATTCCCGGCGACAGCTATAGAAGGTGGTTTGGATACAATTCCAGAACCATCGGTCACGACAATATTTGCATCTGGTGTTGCTGTTGAGGCGATGATGGTGATGCCACCTGTTAAGGTAGTGCCAGCAGCATCTCTAATATCTGGAATATTATCGACCGTATCCGGGATCAGACAGTTTAAAGGCGCCACAAAATTGAGTCCTACTGTTTGTACACCATTACTTCCTGCTAAGTTTTGATACGCATAGGCATCTTTTGAGGTGCGTACATACATGTTGGCACCAGGAGAACTTGAGGAGTAGTTAGTACCCGGAACGATATAGTAATCACCATTATTAATGGTTGCCATTGGCGTAGCGGAACCGTTCACAAAAATTTGCGTATTGTTTTGGGTAGCTATAATAATAGGAAACTCAGTACTGTTTTGACCGCCGCCTCTTACAAAAATATAGTCTTTTCCTAGGTTGTTTTCAGGTACGGGTTGGTCTATACCTGCATCACGGCTTCCTGAACTAGATGATACCACTCCATAATTTAGGCCACCATTGCTGATAACAATATTTTTATCAGATTGTATTGTTGCTCCCAACCATCCATCAACATTAGCCGCTGATTGATTGGTATACGCTTCAAGAACATAACTCTGACCTGCATTTAAAACCACTTGGATGGTGTTACTCGTTATGCCACCTACGGCATTGCCTAATCGAAACTCGCAGTTAGGGTCGTAATCAAAAATATCTATGGTGGTATTGTTTTCCGTTGCCATGATTCCCAATGAAGTAGAGATGTCACTCGTAGTGGCATAGTTAGGTGCTCCCCCCCATTTAAACTGGGTGCCAAGAGCTTGTCGTCCTTTAGCAGTAAGGGATGTAGATTGTGCGTTAGAGCTTCCACGATAGTTCACATAGAATTTTTGACCCGCATTAGATTCAAATCGTAAGCCGCTATTAGATAAAATGATCCCAGTATTGCTATTCTGTACCATGGTTATATCATTATCGCCATCGGGCAAAGTATAAGTCGCCGGATTTGTATTTGAAATAGTAAAACTTGCTATAGGAGTGCTGCTTGTTCCTCTAAAAGCACTCACGGTAAAGCTTGTAGTTTCGGGAGTAGATAAATAGATTGCCTGTTGCCTTACAGCGCTATTGTTACTCCCTTGTTTTAAAGGTGGTAAGTAATGTAAATCACTAAGTTGGGAATACCCAACACAACTAAAAACAAAAAATATAAAAACTATAAAAAAATGCTTTGGCATGTTGAACTAAAGAATTGTCCTGTGAAATAACAGCTACCTAAGGTCAGGAACAATTCTTTGTTGTGAAGTACTAAGGCTATGTAGTGAATTGAAGCTAAAACGGTGGTTGAAATAGAGTAAAGGATTAAAATCAATGATACCGAATATGATTTTTTTCTATATATTCTTGTGATTCTTGAATTTAATGATAACTTTAAGAATTACCTATATATAGCATTCTGAATATGTCTGAAGAAAAATTAATGTCGAAAAAAAAGCCGGCATACCCTGTAAGTCAAAAATTAAATAGTTATTTGAGTCACTATAACAGAACCATAGAAATACCTATTTTTTATGAAGATTTGCTAAGGTTTTCAGGTTCTGTGGTTGTCTACGATTCAAATGACGAGGACAGCTTGTGGGTACGCGTATATTATTCCGAGTATGATCGAATTGAAATAGATTTAAGTTTAAAAAAAGTGTATTCTATTTTATTATCTGATGGAGGAGATGATATTTTTAAATACCTCAATATTGATGCCGTTGATTTTTGCACTTTTGGTAATTCTAAACCTTTCCGTATTAAAGTTAGAAATATTTTAAACGATAACTTCACTTATTTCTATATCAAAAAAACTGATGCTTCTCGTATTTATGGTTTAGAATTAGAGCATATGTTATCGCCGTATAACCTTAACTTTTTAGTTTATAAAAATACTTTAATAGAAGAGCATATATCAGGAATTCCTGGAGATGTTTTTATAAAAGAAATGTTGCCCAATTGTCCAGAATCTGAAAAAGCACAATTGGCTAAAGAATTTGTAAAGTTCAATGAACGATGTATGATTCGATTATTAGGTGATATGCGGGCTTATAATTACGTTATCGTTCCTGTACATGATTTTGATCATGTGGTGTACCGAATACGAGCCATTGATTTTGATCAGCAGTGTTTTGAGGGGAAGTTAAAGGTATATCGCCCTCAATTTTTTAAAGAAAATTATCAGATGGTAGAATTAGTTCGCTCAAAGCTACAGTTAAAGTCAATAGATCAGTATAAATTAGAGGAACGTTCTATTGTAGCAAAACGGATAAAAAGTTCAGGAAATAGAATTAAAAGATTATTGAAAGCTTGCCTTGTAGATGAAATTTCAACGCCTGAAAACGTTGAACTATTAAAATTTCAAATCTATGAACTCACCCATGATTTCAATTTTAAAAATTGTACCAAAATGGGCGAAGTTCTAAACCTCGCCCTTGATTTTGTAAAACGTAATTATGAAGACGTAAGTATGAAACAAATTTTAGAACGAAAAATTAAGTTGTAAGTTCTTAACTTTTTTGCTCTTTGTTGAAATACACCAAGTAGTAGTACATTTGTTTTTCTTCATCCCATCCCTTTTCTACGAACTTTTCAGCAGATTCTGGATTTATAAAATCTAACTTTATTTGGATGTTGGTGTCTAAATTTATTACATTTTTTATTTTTTTTCGGGCATCAGAAACGGCCTTATTGGCAATATCAAAACTAGAAACATCTTCAACACTGTACTTAGGGCCTTTTTCTACTTTGTAGTGCTTAAATTCGGGAATTAGTGCAGGGTTTTCCATCACTTCATTCAAAAAATTAGTTTCTTCAAAAGAATCGTTTTTTGCAAAATGGTTTACGGCTCGGTTCATAAACAAAACCTCTTGCTGTTTGTCTTCTGCGGGTAAAACAACATCCTTAGCAAAATTTTGACAAAATTTCAGATAATTTTTAGTCTTAAAGTTGTCATCCGAAAGCGGTGTTACTCCTAAAAAATCTTCAAGCCAATATTTGGTGTCATACCGGTTGCTATCTACTGATAAAATTTTGAAGCCTTCTTCTTTGTTTGTGTCAAAAATTAAGCAGCCTTTATCTAATTTATTGATATTGATGCCTTGCTGGATAATGATATCTAAATTGCTTCCTTTTTCTTCAAATTGAATAAAATCGTGTTTCAATTCACTCTTAAATATACCAACCGCATTGACTTTTACATTATCCAGCAAAAGTCCAGTTAAATAGGCCACATAAACTTCGCCACTTTTTATGTGGGGGTGCTTAGACTGTTCATATAAATAAGAGGCTATTTTCTTTGAGTTGGCATGAATACTATCGGGATCACTAAAAATAGTAGCCACTATCTTAAACATTTCGTTGAATTCAACATCGACTTCATTCGCAAAATGAAAATAGTTTTCTTCTTTCTCGCGGAAAGGTTTAAAAAAGTACTCTTTTAATAAACCCGTAGTTTCATCATTGAGGCTATGTGGTGTTTCAGATAAAAAAATAGCCTCATTTTTGTTTTTATTTCCCACGCGATGTAGCGATATGCTATCTATTTGGGTAGCGTATAAATTGATCATTAAATTATTCTTATTTATCATTTCCGCGAAGGCGGAAATCTTTTATTGCTTAGTGTACAGTTTAAAACTGTTTTTAGTCCATACAAACTTAAAACTTAAAACTTAAAATTCAAGATTTAAAATTTTAAACCTAATTCCAATTTTCATCAAAATCTAAATCATCGTAACTATCAAAAGTATCGTCAAAATCAAACGAAGGATCTGCTTCGAACTTTTTTTCGGGTGGAGAATCGGGTAAATCTCCAAAACTAAATAATATGTTCGGGTAGGTACTGCCATCTTCTTTATCCACAATATCCGCTAATTCCACAAAGAACGTCCACATGCTGAAAAAATCATAGACATAGATTAATTTAGGATTGTTTTTAGTAATAATATCTTCTAAAAACGTTTCATTCATTAAACGCAGTTCTGAGTTGTTATCGTTAATGTCATGCAAGGCAATTTCTTCATCTTGATTCCATTCTTCATCACAGGTGTAAAATGATGCCATTTCGTTGCCTAAAAACCCAAAGGCTTGAGTAATTGCATTATGAAAATCTTCTAATGAGCTGCTCGCTTCAATTTCAATATCTCTAAAGATATCTTCTTCTGCATCTAAAATTATACGGATTTTGTAAATCATTACCTTGATTTTAAAAGTAGCCGCAAAGTTACAAAGTTTTAGGACTTTTTGTCCATTTTAAAGCCTCTAAAAGTAAATAGAATTGTACCCCAAATAGCAGGGCAGCAACAACCAAATGCAAGGTTTGGCTACCGAACGGAAAATCAATATAATACATAGCTATCCCCGATACTATTTCAAGCACTAACAAATAGACAATCCATTTCATTTTTTTAAAGCCTATTTTGAGATTTGCAATTAAATAAACAATATAGAGATTTAACGCTAAAACGACTGCTGAAAACGAACGGTGCATATAAAATTGCAGCGTAGGATTAGCTAGCCATTGGTTTTTAGCTTGACTGCCATAAATATCTGCTTGCAGGTCAACAAATTCTCGAACTTGAGTACCTAAAACTACCTGAATAAGGGTGAAGACTAAGGCTACTGAAAACAAGACGGCGAGTTTACGATTTCCGCTATTTGTAAGTCTTAGCGTTGAGGTATAATAGACGATGTAGAAGAGCACAGCAACGATGACTAAGGCCATAAGCATATGCAAGGTTATTCTAAAAGGGGCCAAAAGAGAATAAACCACAGTGGCTCCTAACCAGGCCTGAAAGCCCATTCCCAATACCACGAACCATGATAATAGGGTAATGCGTTTGCTTTTTTTCCAATAACTAAACGACATAAGCGCAAGGATTAGTGTAGCCAAGCCAGCTAAAGCCCCTAAAAGCCTATTGATATACTCTATCCAAGTGTGCCAAACATTAAAGATGGCATAATCGTGTTTCGTATAATTTTCCCAGTTATTTTCATTGTAGGTTTGAGCTGTTGTAAAGTTACTCTTCGCGCTTTTTAGCGATTTATCAACTATAATTAGTTGTCCTTTTTTAAACTCTTTATCTGCATCCCATGTTAGTGCTGATTCTTCTGTAGGTGGAATGTAATATCCGAAGCATTTAGGCCAATCTGGGCAGCCCATTCCACTACCGGTCATTCTCACAAAAGCGCCTGCTATGATGACTAAATAAACGAGAATTAAAGAGATTTTTGCTGTTTTTCTAAAGTGTTTGTGCATCGTGTATCCTTTGAATTGCAAAATTACTACACTTTCGTCTAGAAATGAAAATAGAGCTTGTTAAGATTAAAAGAAAATGAAGTAATTTTTAGCAACACTTCTAAATCATGAGCTTAGAATCTTCATTTTTTTAGCTTTCTCAAACATAAATGTTTTTGCGGCCTCGTATTCATTAGGAATTTCACCCTCTAAAATGGCTTCTTTAATGGCTTCTTTTAGAACACCCACTTCTTTAGAAGGTTTTAAGTTGAATGTTTTCATTATTTCCTCTCCGGTAACAGGAGGTTGAAAATTTCGGATATGATCTCGTTCTTCGACCTCTACAATCTTTTGACGAACGAGTGTAAAGTTGTTTTTGTATTTTTTCTGTTTTTTTTGATTTTTGGTCGTGATATCCGCTTCGCAAAGAGTCATTAAATCATCGATATGTTCTCCTGCGTCAAAAACAAGTCTTCTCACGGCAGAATCGGTCGCAATAGCCTCTGAAATAGCAATAGGCCGAGAACTCATCATGACCATCTTTTGAACAAACTTCATTTTTTCATTTAAAGGCATTCGAAGTCTTTTAAAGAGCTTATAAACCATTTTTGATCCTAAAAATTCATGCCCATGGAATGTCCAACCAATTTTTTTATCAAAACGCTTGGTCGGTGCTTTGCCTATATCATGCAATAGTGCAGCCCAGCGCAGCCATAGATTGTCGGTATGTTTTGCAATATTATCGACGACTTCTAGAGTGTGCCAAAAGTTATCTTTATGGCGTTGCCCTTCTATTTCTTCAATGCCTTGTAATGCGGTTAATTCTGGAAGTATATAGGTTAATAATTCTGTTTTGTGAAGCAGCGCCAAACCGAGAGATGGTTTTTCACTTGCCAGAATTTTATGCAATTCATCAACAATACGTTCTTTTGAAATAATTTTGATGCGCTCTTTGTGCTCCGTAATGGCCTCTAATGAATCGTTATGAATTGTAAAGTTAAGTTGTGTCGCAAATCGAATGGCCCGCATCATTCGCAAAGGATCATCAGAATAGGTGATTCCTGGCGCTAAGGGTGTACGGATTATTTTATCTTTTAAATCTTTTACACCATCAAAGGGATCTAATAATGCTCCGTAATTGGCCTCGTTTAAAGATAGGGCTAGGGCGTTTATGGTAAAATCTCTTCGTTTTTGATCGTCATCTAAAGACCCATCTTCCACAACAGGCTTACGACTATTTTCATGGTAACTTTCTTTTCTGGCCCCTACAAATTCTAACTCAATGTCGCCATACTTTACCATAGCAGTACCAAAATTTTTAAAAACAGAAACCTCTGGCTTTCCTTTTAATTTAAGGGCTACTTTTTTAGCCAAGGCAATGCCACTGCCAATAGCTACAATGTCGATATCTTTAGCTCCCTTTTTTTTTAATAAAAAATCGCGAACAAACCCGCCAATGACATACGCATCGATATCAAGCTCTTTGGCGGCGACTGAAATAATTGAAAAAATAGGATTTTCTAAGGCTTTCTTATGATCTATCTGCATGGTACTATTCTCGGATGATTTTTACAGTTCCGTCATTCTTTAGTTGAATTATAGATGAAGGTGTTGCTAATTTCTTTTCTTCGGGCAAATTTACCACATAGTCTACACCTTTTAAAATAGCAGCACTAATTTCTTTGAAATTTCTAGGTGCTGGGGCTCCGCTGAGGTTAGCTGATGTTGCTACAAGGGGTCTTTTGAATTTTGCTATTAAATACTGACAAAACTTATCAGATGCTACTCGAATGGCTATAGTTTGATTTGGTGAAACTAAATTTTGAGCCATGCCCACAGGTTGATCGTATACAATTGTGGTGGGTTTTGTCGCTAAATCTATGAGATCATAAGCCACTTCTGGAACTTGTTTCACATGCTTTTCGAGCATAAACTCATGGGCCACCAGGCAGCTCATTTTTTTTGAAAGATCACGTTTTTTTAAGGCAAAAACTTTGGCGACAGCAGCTTCATTGGTAGCATCGCAGCCAATACCCCAAAGGGTATCCGTAGGGTAAACAATCAACCCCCCATCAAGGAGTACTTCAATGCATTTATGTATCTCTTCTTGCATAGTTTTTTTAATTTGTTAAAAACTCAACCCACATTTGCTTCGTATAGCGAATCATAAGATTCTTATGTAGGCTCATGCGCTTATGTGCTTTCAAAAATAGAACATTACTTTTTACTAGCTAGGTATTATGAGCGATTAAACCCATACCACGAAGTACCGTATACTATTTTCACCTAATTTCTGTTATACAAATAGGAGGTATAACAACTTTCCTTGAGTGTTATTTGTTGCACGACTATTTTAAAAGGGCCATGAGGACTAAATTATCTGTTTTTATTATTACTTTCAACGAAGAGCGTTTCATTGAGAAATGTTTAAAAGCTTTAGGGTGGGCTGATGAAATTGTAGTTGTCGATTCGGGAAGTACGGATGCAACTCTAGCCATTTGTGAGAAATATGGAGCTCAAATTTTTTATAAGGACTTCGATGGTTTTGGCGCACAGAAACAATTTGCTTTAGAACAAACAAAAAACAACTGGGTGTTAACTATTGATGCCGATGAAATTTTAACCGAAGCGTTAATTGAAGAAATACAAGAACTCTTAAAAGATGAACCCGAGGCCGATGGGTATTATATAAAACGAAAACAAGTTTTTTTAGATAAGGTTTTCAACTATGGTCATGAAAGCAAACAATATTTTTTACGCTTATTTAAAAAAGAACTAGGGCATTTTGATGGAAAAAAAGTAAACGAAAGGATTGTTTTAAAGGGAAGTACTGGACAACTAAAACATAATTTTTTACATTTTAAAACACGTTCTTTAGATACCTATGTAGAAAAATTAAATACCTATGCTACGATTTATGCAGAAGGCGAGTATCTTAAAAACCGGAAACACGCTTTGTTGGCTATTTTTATAAAAGTAAAATATGAATTCTTTAAAAAGTATTTTTTAGAACTCAACTTTTTAAATGGAAAGGAAGGTTTTTATTGGGCATTTTTGTCCGCATATTACTTAGGTTTAAAATACATAAAAACGAACGAGCAATACAAAACAGTAAAAAAACAATTGCTATTTTAAAGTTGTTTCTTTTCGAAGTCTCTTCAGTTCAGCATAACGATTATAAATACCCAATGCCATTAGGTAACTTAAAATAAGTCCTTTTTTTCCGTCCAAAAAACCCAATTGAATAATATAGTGTTTTATAAAGCGGAACGCGGGTTTAAAGATAAAGTGGAGTAGGGTAGGCTTCTTGTTTTTAGCCAATAACTCCTTGGCTTGCATGTGGGTGTATTTTAACCTTTTCGTTTTAAAATCTTCATAATTTTTATAGGAAAAATGAATAAGCTTGTGATCTAGAACGGCAGATTCACCATGAACCACTAAGGTTTCATGTACTGTTTTTGAAGTATCAAAATGTACTTTTGATTTTTGAAATAAGCGATAGTTTTTGTCAGATTGCGTACCTGAAAAGCGCATTTTTTTATTTTTGAACATAAAGGTTCTTTTAAAAAAGTATGCGGCAGCTTTTGGCTGATCAGAATGTACTGTTTTTAAAACTTCGTTTTTTAAGCCATCCGTCAAGCGTTCATCTGCATCAATCAAAACCACCCAATTATGAGCACATTGGTCTAGGGCAAATTGCTTTTGATCTGTGAAATTTTGAAAAGGCCTTTGAATCAGATTTATATTTTTGAATTCCTTAATTTTTTCAACAGAACCATCGGTACTGAAAGAATCTACGATGATAATTTCATCTGCAAATTGTAGATTTTCTATTAGGGCATAAATATGTTCGTCCTCATTAAAGGTAATGACGGCAGCAGATATTTTTACTTTTTTATGGCCGTCGAAAAGTTGTGGGACGGGTTTGCCAAATATTGTATGTATTTTTTTTCTTCTTAAATAGGAAAGTTTTCGAACTTCTGGAACCCCGTTTTCCGAAATGTAGTGCTGCGCCGCGAGTACCATGCGTTCCGCAGATTTGCCATCCGTATAGGGGTGGTAGGCATTATTGATTTTTAATCTAGCCGCAGCGTATGTATCGAGCTCTAGTGTTTTATCTACTAATGGCCCCAAATTAGTATAGTGGAGACTGTTCTCCCATTTTATGTCTTTAGAGATATTTTTAAAAGTAATGACCGGTTTGTCTAGGAGTAAAAATTCATAGATAACCGATGAAGTATCAGTGATTAAAAGGTCAGCTAGCTGTAAGTAAGGAACTATATTGGGGTCTGTAACAAATTGTAGCCGCGGATATTTTGCCGCTACGGTTTTGTATACGTCGATCCATTTAGGATGCATTAACGGATGAAACTTTAGAAAGATAAAATAGTCTTCTCTTTGCGCTAAAGCTTCAATTTCATCAAGTAGGTAAGGAGCTGAAGTTAAGCTCGGTGAAAAAGTAGGCGCATAAAGAAGAATGTTTTTGCCCTTATATTTGGAGCGTATATGGGCTTTTTTTTCAGTATAGTTTAGTTCATTTTGGTCATAAATATCTAACTTGGGCCAACCTGTTTCAATGACCTCAAAATCTTTAAATTTAGCCTTAAGTTCGTTAAACTTTTGGGTAAAAAAAGGGCCTTGTGTCAGGTATAGATCAAAATAATGGCGAATTCTAAAATGTCCTTTTTTCTCTCCTGCAAAACCATGAAAAACTTGAACTTTTAACCCTCGTACATAATACGGAACTTCGTTTCCAGGAACAAAAATTACATCACTTTTGAAGAGCTGTATATCAAGAATACTCGTTGTAAATGCTTCATTTTTAAAGGGAAAACTAGCGCGTAGTTTAGGTTGAATATACCAAATATAAGAATGATTCTCTGCCTCTAAAACGGCTTTAATCGGAGCTAAAATTCCGAAGGCATAGGCATTCTGACAAAAGAGAATCACTTTCATTGACGCAGTAATTTGTTGGCATTTTCTAAATCCTCTTGAAAGTCAACCTCCATACAATTGTAGGCCGAAATATCCACAGCAGCAACCTTTAAATTATCTTTACGTATAGCAATTTCAAGCCCTCGTTCAAAATAATCGTTATCGTCACATTCTTCTAGACGCTTAATAAATTGCTTGATATCCTTAGCAGCGATATAATTAATGCCCACCGCTTCGCCTAAGCCATTTTCCACTGATTTTGAAAGTTCATCTATAAAGCCATCTTTTAAGGTGTATTTTACCTCTTCGTCTGCCACCTTACTCGTGTTTACTGCGACAAAAGATTGTTTTTGTTTGATATAAGGATTTAAAACTTCAAAAAGAGTAGCATCAAAGACCACATCACCATTCAACCATAAAACCGATTTATCTTTAAATTTTTTCAGTGCTTTTAATAAGCTTTTTGAGGTGTTTGTGCTGTCAAAGAAAGGATTGTAAATATAGCTCACCTCAGGAAAGCGCTCCATGATTAAGTCTTTTTTAAAGCCTACTACGGTATAAATGTCATCAATGGCAAAATACTGTGTTAAATTCTCCATCTGAGTTTGCATGATACTTTTGTCATTCACTAAGGGCGTTAGTGGTTTTGGGAAAGGATTTCCTAGTCTTGAACCCATGCCGGCGGCGAGAATTACGATTTTCATTTTGGACTGTGTTTTTTAATATTGCAGTAAAAGCACTTTTAGCTTGCGAACAAAGCTAAAAAAAATAGGAGCGAGTTTATAGGAATTGGGTGAATAAATAAAAAATCTGCTACCAAACAAAATGTAAGATAGCAGATTTTTAGGTCTTTGAAGGTTTTAAACCGCTACATTGTATTCCCTAAGCGCATCGTTTAATGAAGTTTTTTTATTGGTACTTTCTTTACGAATTCCAATAATTAATGCACAAGGTACTTGATAATCGCCAGCAGGGAATTTCTTTGTATAGCTGCCAGGAATCACTACAGATCGTGCGGGAACTAAGCCTTTTCTTTCCACTGGAACTTCTCCGGTTACATCAATAATTTTTGTTGATGCAGTCAGTACTACATTTGCACCCAATACAGCTTCGGTTTCTACACGAACGCCTTCCACCACAATACATCTAGAGCCTAAAAAAACATTGTCTTCAATAATTACGGGTGCCGCTTGTAAAGGTTCTAAAACACCACCAATGCCAACACCACCACTAAGATGTACGTTTTTGCCAATTTGTGCACAACTACCCACCGTTGCCCAAGTATCTACCATAGTGCCTTCATCTACGTAGGCACCAATGTTTACATAGCTTGGCATTAAAATAGTACCTGCAGAAATGTAAGCACCATGCCTTGCGGTAGCACCGGGAACTACTCGAATTCCTTTTTCTTTATAGCCTCTTTTTAAGGGCATTTTATCATGGTATTCAAAAATACCAGCTTCTAAGGTTTCCATTTTTTGAATAGGGAAATACAAAACAACTGCTTTTTTAACCCATTCATTGATCTGCCAACCATGCGCAGTAGGTTCGGCACATCGTAATTTTCCGTCATCTAATAAAGCTATTACAGCGCGGATGGCTTCTTGGGTTTTCGAGTCGTTTAGTAAATCTCGGTTATCCCAAGCTTTTTCTATTTTTTGTTGTAATTCAGTCATTTTTTAAGCTAAAATTTTCCTCAAATATACTATTCAACGGCTAATTAATGACACATAAGTATTAATATAACAAATTAAGCTTTATTTTTGCAAAAAAAATAATGCATGGGTAGAGTTGTTGCTTTAGATTTTGGAAAAGTTCGGACAGGCATAGCCATTACCGATGAATTACAACTGATAGCATCAGGCTTAACAACCGTGCCTACGCAAGAGTTAATTTTATTTTTAAAAAATTATATAGAAAAAGAAAATGTAGCTAAGATTGTAGTGGGAGAGCCAAAACAAATGAATAATGAGCCATCAGAATCGGAGGTCTTAATTATTCCTTTTTTAAAAAAACTCACAGCTACATTTCCCAAGATACCCGTGGAGCGTCAAGATGAACGTTTTACTTCAAAAATGGCTTTCCAAACCATGATTGACAGTGGATTAAAGAAAAAACAACGGCAGAATAAGGCCCTAGTCGACGAGATTAGCGCTACCATTATTCTACAAGCCTATTTAAATAGAAATTAAAAAATGATTTTACCTATTATAGCTTACGGAGATACAGTCTTAAGGAAGGTAGGCGATAACATCAGCAAAGAGTATCCTAATCTCGATGTGTTAATTGAGAATATGTGGGAGACCATGTACAATGCTAGTGGCGTGGGTTTAGCCGCCCCTCAGATAGGCTTGCCCATTCGTTTATTTGTCATTGATACTTCGCCTTTTGCAGATGACGAAGAGCTAACAGAAGCAGAACAAAAAGCATTGAATGGTTTTAAACGGGTATTCGTAAATGCTCAAATTGAAGAAGAGACCGGAGAAGAATGGATTTTTAATGAAGGTTGCTTAAGTATTCCTGATGTTCGAGAAGATGTAAAACGCAACAGTACCATTACAATTTCGTACGAGGATGAAACCTTCTCTAAAAAGCGTGAAACTTTTGACGGCTTATTAGCACGTGTCATTCAACATGAATACGACCATATTGAAGGAATCTTATTTACAGATAAATTATCAAGCCTAAAAAAGAGATTGATTAAAAATAGGTTAAGTAATATTTCAAAAGGAAAAATAAATGTAGATTATCGCATGCGATTTCCGGATGTGAAAAAAGGTAGGTAATCTAGTTTATTATACATTTAAAATTCTAATATTTGTCCAGAAATTAAAAAGAAATGATTTTAGATAAAATTTTATCCATAGGAGGAAAACCAGGCTTGTTCAAATTATTAACACAAACTAGAGCTGGTTTTGTAGCAGAATCTTTACTTGACGGTAAAAAAATAACAGTGAGCTTTAAGAATAATGTAAGTGTGCTCTCTGAAATAGCTATTTATACTTTAGAAGAAGAAATACCTTTACGTGAAGTATTTTTAAAAATACAGGAAAAGGAAAACGGAGAAAAAACACCCATAAGTCATAAAGATGATAAGTTAAAATTAGAAGAATACTTCTTCGAAATTTTACCGAGTTATGATGAAGAAAGAGTGTATGCCAGCGATATCAAAAAAGTGATTCAGTGGTATAATATGCTTCATGAGCAGGGAATAACAGATTTTTCTAAAAAGGAAGATGAAGAAGCTGCGGATACTACAGTAGCAGATTAGTAATTTCCATAGTTTTTTTAAAGGAATTAGGCAAGACATATACAGCGATATAGGTCTTGCCTTTTTTTTTTACGTCAAGATATTCCCATATTAATTCGTCGACACAAAATTTCCACTCATCTACACTATAAGTGTATTCACATATATATGTAAGAAATATATTGTTAAATAATAGAATTTAGCGCCATAATTATGTTTTAATCCCAAATCAAAACATGGATAATATGGACTTAATCACAACCACAGAAAACAACAGCTTAGGGTATGCCTTTTTTGAGGCGGCCTTTACCCCATGTATAATTCTAGATAAAGATTTATTCTTTGTAGCCGTAAATCAAGCAGCGGCCTCTTGTATGAAAACAACAAGAGACAATTTGCCGGATAAACATTTGCTAGAGGTATTTCCAAATTTAGCAGATACCGATTATTATCATTCTTTTATGAAGGTTATTGAGACGGGTATTTCTATGAGTTTAAAACAAATTCCATGTACGATTGATAAGAATTTTTTTCAATTTTCAATTAAAATATTTAAATTAAATGACGGTATTGGAATCACTGCATTAGACATCACCCAACTGACACAAAAGATGGATGACTTACAGGAAAAAAAATTGGAGTTAGAACATATAAACCAAAGTCTAATAAAAAGGAATCAAGAATTAGAAGAATTATCTTTTATAACGGCACACGATTTAAAAGCACCTTTGGCTAACTTATATGGCTTGCATAGTTTATTGCTGAGTGAAAATGCCATTTCAGAGTCTGGCATGTTTTTATTTGAAAAAATTAAATTAGTCACGAAGGTAATGACTGATAAATTACATGCCTTAAGTCAAATAATAGCTTTAAAATCGCACTCAGAACATCAAAAAAAAGACTTGCATATTTCAGATGTTCTGGATAAAATAAAAGTGCTACACACCCATGAAATTATCAAATCTGGTGCAGTTTTTAAGGAAGACTTTAAGGAATGGGATACCATACTTTATGACCCGATTCATTTTGAGAGCGTTTTGCAAAACTTCATTTCAAATGCCATAAAATATCGCCATCCTAAAAGGAGTCCAATGATTACCCTTAAAACAAGTCTTGTAGCGAATAAAAAGGTACTTACCATAACCGATAATGGAATTGGGTTTGATGGAAATGTCGCAGCAGATAAAATATTTGGACTCTTTAAACGAATGCATACTCATGTTGAAGGTTTAGGAGTGGGCTTGTATATGGCCAATACCATATTGCACAATAACGGAGGTTTTATAGAGGTAGCAGGTAAAATCAATGAAGGAGCTGAATTTAAACTATACTTCTAATCTTTAGAATCGGCATTAACTCATCATTGAGTTTTTAAGTAAACGTGCGTGACCTACACTTCAAAAACTATAAATTTTAGGAAGTTAAGGGCTGTGGAAAGTGATCTTTATGGGCGATGCTATGGTCTAAATTAATGGTTTAAAAAAAGCAAGCAGAACAAAGGAAATACTGAAATACTTCTCGCAACAGCTTAAAGTGTTTATTTTTTGGAGCGCTTTTCCTTTGTATTTTCTCCGTAAATATGCTTATATTTAAAACCACCAAACTAATCCTAACGAGATTCATATGAAAAAATACACCAAGCTTCATTTTGTATTCCTTTTTTTGTTTGCAACCTTAAATGGTTCTTTTATTCTGGCACAAGAAGCTCAGTCTAAAAACGACTCCCTTAAAAAGGCAACCAAAGAATTACCCCTTGAACCAGAAAGGAAAATTTCTTTTACCGCTCAAAAAGGCACTTGGATTTCTTTAGATGTGAGTCCTGATGGCCAAACTATTGTTTTTGACTTCATGGGAGATATTTACTCCATACCCATGACCGGTGGAACAGCATTACAATTAACTGAGGGTATGGCATATGATGTACACCCAAGGTTCAGTCCTGATGGAAAATCACTCTTATTTATTTCAGACAAAAGTGGGTCTGATAATATTTGGACGATGGATTTGGCCACAAAAAAGGACAAACAAATTACAAAAGATTCAAAACATAATTTTTTCTCAGCGGAGTGGACACCGGATGGTGAATATATTGTAGGAGGAAAAGGGAGAAGAAATATTAAACTACATATGTACAGCAAAGATAGCGGTACAGGTACTGAACTTTTTGGAGAACCAAAATCAATAAAGGCTATAGATCCGGCATTTAGTGCCGATGGTAAATTACTATATTTTTCTCAGCGTGATGGTTCTTGGAACTACAACGCACAATTACCTCAATATCAAATTGGTACTTATGATATGGAGGATGCCGATATGGCTGTAATTACCTCTCGTTACGGTTCTGCTTTTACACCAACGCTTTCTCCTGATGGTACCTGGTTAGTATACGGCAGTCGTTTTGAAGACCAAACAGGACTGATCATTCGTAACCTAAAAACTGGAGATGAAAAATGGTTGGCTTATCCTGTGCAACGTGACGAACAAGAGTCGATTGCTCCTTTAGGCGTATTGCCCGCAATGTCATTTACCCCTGACAGTAAAAATGTTGTAGCTTCCTATGGAGGTAAAATTTATTCGATTTCGGTAAGTTCAAATACCGCAACCGAGATTCCTTTTACGGTGAACCTTGCGCTGGATTTAGGTCCAAGATTGGCCTTTAAGTACCCTATTGATGATACTAAAGAGGCTTTAGTCACTCAAATACGCGATGCTAAACCCTCTCCAGACGGTAAAAAACTAGCCTTTACTGCGTTAAATAGGTTGTATATTATGGATTTGCCAACAGGTACACCAAGGCGCGTGACGACCCATGAATTTACGGAAGCGCACCCTTCGTGGTCACCGGATGGTAAGTTTTTGGTTTTTACAACGTGGAAACAAGGAGGTGGGCACTTGTATAAAGTTAATATAGACGGACGCCCAAAACCTATACAATTAACCCAAGAAGCTGGTATTTACAGTTACCCAGAATGGTCCTATAAAAGTAATCGAATCGCATTTCACAAAGGAACTGCCCAAACCTATGATGATGCTCTTGGCGGTATGCCTGGGAGAGCTCAGGAAGATTTGGTATGGATTTCTACTGATGGTGGTGCTATTCAAATGATTGATAAATCAAAAAACCGTGAAAAACCTCACTTCACAAAAGTTGATGATCGTATTTATTTGAGTAAAAATGATGTGCTACTATCTATCCGTTGGGATGGTACTGATCAAAAAGAACATATAAAATTAACAGGTATTGAAACCTATGGCTCTCAAGATATTTTTGGGGCAGATCACGATGATGCCACGGGGTATATGCCTTCATCATTGCCTGCTGCAGAAGCAGGATGGATGGAAAACAATACGGCCTCAAAACCGTCTGAAATTCGTATTTCACCTGATGGAAAATCAGCCTTAGCTAAAATTAACAATGATATTTATGAAGTAGTCATCCCTCGATATGGTAAAACGCCTACTATTTCATTAGCAAAACCTGAGTCGGCCGCATTTCCTGCTTTAAAATTAACTGTTTTAGGTGGTGAATTTCCTGCATGGTCTTCAGATAGTAAAAAAGTACATTGGTCATTAGGTGCTAGTCATTTTAGGTATACTCTTGAAGCGGGTAAAAAATTTAAGGACAGTTTAGCCACAGCAAAAAAGAAAGAAAAAGAGTTAAAAGGCTTAGAAAAACCTTCAGATAGCACTAAAATGGATAAAAAAGATGACAACGATCAGAAGAAAGATCCAAGATTTGAAGCTGAAGAGTTTAAAATAAAAGTAAAGTATACGAAAGACACTCCTCAGGGTACAGTGGTATTGAAAGGTGGAAGGCTAATAACCATGAAGGGGAACGAGATTCTTGAAAATGGAGCTATCATTATCGAAAACAATCGAATCACAGCGATAGGCAAGGCGGAAACTATAAATGTTCCAAAAGGCGCTAAAGTTATCGATGTTACGGGTAAAACTATCGTACCAGGCTATATAGATACCCACGCACATTTGAGACCCAACTTTGAAATACATAAAGATCAAGTTTGGTCGTATGCAGCAAATCTGGCTTATGGTGTTACCACAACGAGAGACCCCCAAACAGGAACTACGGATGTTTTAACCTATTCGGATATGGTTGAAGCGGGTATGATTGATGGCCCTCGAATTTATAGTACCGGACCCGGTGTTGGATTTTGGGGATACAAAATTGAAAGTTTAGAACATGCCAAGGAAGTTTTAAAACAGTACAGTGAGTATTACAATACGAAGAGTATTAAAATGTATTTGGTAGGGAATAGGCAACAAAGGCAGTGGGTTATTATGGCTGCAAAAGAATTAAAGCTCATGCCAACCACTGAAGGAGGCTTAGACTTTAAATTAAATATGACACAGTTATTAGATGGGTACCCTGGTCATGAACATAGTTTTCCTATTTATCCTTTATACGAAGATGTCATACAAACTGTGGCTCAATCTAAAATGGCAGTGACACCTACTTTATTGGTTTCCTATGGAGGGCCATGGGCTGAAAATTATTACTATTCAAGAGAGGATGTTTGGGGCGATGAAAAAATACAATACTTTACGCCTTATGAAGAATTGGCGCAAAAATCGAGACGTAGACCAGGATGGTTTATGGATGAAGAACATGTTTTTAAGAAGCATGCAGAATTCATGAAAGATTTAATTGAAGCTGGGGGCTTAGCAGGTATTGGGAGCCATGGACAACTACAAGGCTTGGGATACCATTGGGAATTATGGTCTAACGCCAGTGGCGGAATGACAAGCATTGACGCCCTTAAACAAGCCACCATTTTAGGCGCTGAATCTCTAGGTTTAGATGGTGATTTAGGTAGTCTTGAAGTAGGGAAATTAGCGGATATTCTGGTTTTAGATAAAAATCCAATTGAGGATATTCGAAATTCAAATTCTGTACATTATGTCATTAAAAACGGAAAAATTTATGAAGCTAGTTCCTTAGATGAGGTTTGGCCTACCGAAAAAAAGGCAGAAACATTTTATTGGCAAACTAAAAAACCTATAGGTTTACCTGGAATTAAAAAGTAATAAAAATAATTTTTATACTATGTTTTAAGGCAAGCGCTATGGCAACATAGTTCTTGCTTTTTTTTTCGACTAGCAAACAAGGTCTTATCCTTATTTTTATTAAGCTTTAAAGAAGTAAATAGATTTATGATTGTGCTGTAAACAGGATACAAACAGGGGTCGGCGCCTGTATTTCAGAAACAAAGCGCAGCAAACCTGTATTGGAATCTCTTGAAAAAGCAATGATGGTATCCGCATCTTGGTTTGCAACCAATAAAAATTTGTTGTCAGGGGATAAAGAAAAATTACGCGGGGTTTTAATCTTGGTACGTTCAAACCCCACTAATTGTAAAGAGCCATCGTTAGGATGAATACTAAAAATAGCTAAACTATCATGCCCTCTGTTTGAGGCATATAAAAATTTACCATCTTTAGAAACGTGGATATCAGCACTTTTTGAAAAGCCACTAAAATCGTGTGGTACGGTACTTATAGTGCTTGTGTTGGCATACATGCCCTTAATTTTTTTTACGAGTGTAATGGTATTGTCTAATTCATTTAACACATACATGTTATTTTCGTTAGGATGAAAAGCTAAATGTCTTGGACCTGCTCCAGCAGCCATCGCTAATTTTTGAGTAGCAGGTAAAAAGCTATTTGCAGATGTGTCTATTTCAGAAAACCACAATTCATTGCTGCCCAAGTCTACCGCAATAATTTTTTGTTCGCTATTTTTTTCAAACCACACCGAATGCGCATGTGGGGCTTCTTGTCTTTCGGTAATGCCCTTTCCTGTATGTTGTTGAATGGCTAATAATTCGCTTAGGGTACCCCCTTCTTCTAATTTTAAAAGTCCAACAGTACCACTACTATAATTAGCGACGAGAACATTTCCATTTTTAGAAATACCCACAAAACAAGGGTTGTCACCACCCGATAAGGCTTTATTCATAAAAATTAAACGGTCATTTTTAATCGCATATGAGCTTACAAACCCACCATTTTCTTCGGCTATCTCGTTTACGGCAATCAAAGACTTCTGATCATGACTAAGGGCTAAAAAAGAGGGGTTTTCAGTGCTGGCTACTAATCCTATTTTTTTTAATACCCCTGTATCTGATAAGCTATACTTGTAAATACCCTTGCTCTCTTTTTGGGTATACGTACCTACGTAAAAAGTTTGATCCTTTGTTGTTTTTGGATTGGTTTCAACGGTTTTTTGTTTCATTTTTTTTTCTGATTTACAACTCAACAGTACAGTGCATAAAATGAAGCTACAAAGAATTTTCATGGATAAAGTGCTTAAGTTTTTTATTAAAAGTTTAGGGCTTCCAGTCTATTAATTTTGATGGATAATAGTTCACTTTCATCATCTCTAAATATGGGGTTTGCTTAGCAAGTCTTATTTTATAATCCTCCCAATTTCTATGTTCGTCTTTTGTCCAGCCTAATTCTGCATACCCAATGACTCTAGGAAAAGCCAAATATTCTAATTCCTGCATGGTAGTTATAGTTTCCGACCAAAGTGGCGCTTCTATTCCTAAAATCTTTTCTTTTGGAAGACCTTTCAAAAATTTTTCAACAGACCAAACATAAGCACTATCAACAGGAATATAAGCAGCCCAATGCAAACCGTGTTCAGAAAGACTATCATATTGCATATCTAGATAGGCTTTTTTAGCAGGTGACATTAACACTTTAGATCCCTTTTCAGCAGCTTTAATAGTATTGGCTTCTTTGCCCCAAAATTGGGTAATGGCGTTTGAGTTTATATCGGCTTGCGCAATTTCATCCCAACCTATCATTTTTTTTCCGTGCTTTTGAACTATTTTTTCAACCTTATTTACGAAATAGATATAATCATTTTTTTTAGTTACATGACTTTCATCACCTCCGATGTGAAAATAAGGGCCTGGAGTAATCCCTGCTATTTCTCGAATCACATCATCTATAAAAGCGTATGTAGTGTCTTTTCTCGTGTCAAAAGTACTGAAACCAACACGCATACCAGTATAGGGTTTTAAGGCTTTTCCATTACCATTTAAAAAGGGATAGGCTACAGATGCGGCATTCGTGTGCCCGGGCATGTCTATTTCAGGAACAATAGTCATATAATGTTTAGCGGCATAATTAACAATTGAGGTGTAATCTTCCTGTGTGTAAAAACCTCCTTCACCACCACCAACTTCTGTTTTTCCTGATACCTCCGTTAATTTTGGCCATGATTTTATTTCAATACGCCACCCTTGATCGTCCGATAGGTGTAAATGCAAGTAATTTATTTTGTAATAAGACAAAAGGTCAATATACTTCTTCACCTCAGCTACCGTAAAAAAATGACGCGCTACATCGAGCATGGCCCCACGGTATTCAAAGTTAGGGCTATCGCTAATCTTCCCCGTTGGGATTAACCACATTTTATGCGACGTGATGCTGTCATTACTTTGGGTAGGAATGATTTGCCTCAAGGTTTGAACGCCTCGAAATGCACCCTCAGCATTTTTTGAATTAATAATGATAGAATCTTTGGTGATGTACAGCTGGTATGATTCGTTGGTTTTTAAATCTAAACTATCAGATTGGTTGATATAAATAATACGTTCTATGGTTTCTGAGGGACTAGCATTTACAGGAATCGTTAATTGTAGTTTCTCTGTAATTTTATCGGATAAAAAGTGACCCAGGTCTACAAAATCTTGAGACGTTTGGGAGGTGTAAATCACCGTGTTTTTGTCTAAGCCAAAAGCAGAATTCGTAGCGATGATGCCCGATGGTTTTGGAATTAGAGCTTCCTCAGCTAAATTAGTTTCTGGAAAATTTAGCACTATCTTTTTCTTATTTTCGCCACATGAAATGCTCAACATCGTGAGCGTTAGCAAAAAAATGCCTAAAAAGTGTTTATTTTTCATTTTTGAATTAATTGATATGATTTTTAAGAACGCTATGCCAGAGTTCGTAACCATTAGCATTCATATGTAAACCGTCTGTTAAAAAAAGCTCAGCCTTTAATTTTCTTTTTTCAAACATTATATCCCAAACATTAGCAAATTCTAGTACCGGATCTTTTTTGCAAAGACGATTCATTTTTTTGTTGAGTCGTATGTATTTATTTTTGAGGTGATACCGAGCAATACTAGGTTTAGCTGAAATGATAATGATGGTAGTCGCGTTATTTTTATTTTTAATTTTTGTTATAATCTGCTCCAGTGTTTTAATGATTTCTTTTGGCTTTTTTTTTGCTGAAATATCATTGTCACCCTCGTAAATAAAAACCTTTTTAGGTTGGTAATTTAATATCAATTCGTCGGTATAGCCTAATAAATCTATGGCTTGTGAACCACCAAAGCCGGTATTAATAATTTGCTTTTCGGGAAATAATTCATGAATGTTGTTCCACATTTTGATGCTAGAACTACCCGTAAAAACAATAGCATCGCGATCGGAATTCCAAAGTGTTTCATACTTCTTAGTGATGGTTGAGACTTCATTTTTAAAATATGGATTTTGTTGTGACCATGCACTAACGGAACAAATACTAAGTATAGAAATAAAAATCACAAACCTCATGAAAGTAGCCTATTAATCGTCTAATATAGTTTTTATTGATTAACTGGTCAATGAATCTTCCTAAACTTCTTTACAATCATTTCTAAGAGGTGAAAAATTTGTCGTATTTGAATTATAAAAAACTTGCTAGTTACAAACGGTTAATTGTATATTTGGCGTCGATTATGATTTTTAGGGTGTAGCCCTTCGACTACGCTCAGGATAAACTGCACTACAGTAGTCCTAGGCACTTTTGAGAAACTACTAAAAATAGGCAGCTTCGTGTTGCAAAATACATTTCGGGATGTAGCGCAGTCCGGTAGCGCACTCGGCTGGGGGTCGAGGGGTCGCAGGTTCAAATCCTGTCATCCCGACAAATTGGAGTATCAATCTAGATCAAAAACCTGTTAATCGTATGATTAACAGGTTTTTATGTTTTTAGAGGTATCAAAATAAAACATGGAATCTTGTTAAAAAGGTCAACAAATCGGATAACAAAAAAAGTTTATCAAAAGTGTTGACCGAATTGTTAAAATTCATGTTGTTGTTGGCAGAATAGATGTATCTTTAAGTGATTTAACTTTCGTCTGGTATTAAATAAATAGTAACAAAAAGACGAAATTATGAAAACAACATCAACCTTTAGTATTTTGTTCTGGGCAGATTTAGCTAGAGCAAAAGAGAATCAAGTTGCACTTTATGCAAGAATTACGGTCAATGGAAAACGTGCCACGCTAAGCTTAAAGCGTAAAGTACCATTATCGGATTGGGATGCCCACAAGGGCAGAGTACGAGGTACAAATCAAAATGCAAGAATCCTTAACAATTATTTAGATGAGGTCAATACTCATCTATTTGGGTGTTACCAAGACCTAAAAAATGAGCGGAAGCTGGTCACCTCTCAGGCTATTAAGTCCCGATATTTAGGTGAAGATCAGCAGAACCATTCAATTAAGGATATTGTTAGCTACCATTCAGAGGATATGGAAGGCAAATTAAAATGGGGCACTCAAAAAAATTATTTTACTACTCAAAAGTACCTCTCAAAATTTATCCAAAAGACCTATAAGACAACGGATATTTACTTACGAGAATTAGATTATGATTTTATTATCAAGTTTGAAAAATATTTAAGAGCCCATACCCCAGAAGATCATCAAAAACCAATGGGAAATAATACGGTGATGAAACATATTGAGCGCCTTCGAAAATTGATAAATTTAGCTACTAAATTGGGTTGGTTAGATCGTGATCCTTTTATGAATTTCAAAGCACAATTCATTAAAACAGAAAGAGGGTTTTTAAGTCTAGCGGAATTAAAAAGAGTAGAGGATAAGCACTTATCTATAGAGCGCTTAGCCCTGGTTAGAGATTTATTTGTGTTTAGCTGTTATACAAGTTTAAGTTATATTGATGTTATTAACTTAACAGAAGACAATATTAATATTGGTATTGACGGAGAACTATGGATTCACTACAGACGAGAAAAAACAAGTAAGGGTGTAAGAATACCACTATTACCAAAGGCCTTAGAGATTATAGAACAGTATAAAGCGCATATTAAAACCCTACATCATAAAGGTTTGTTTCCAAATATATCTAATCAAAAATTAAACGCTTATTTAAAGGAGGTAGCTGATGTATGCGAAATTAAAAAGAATCTAACCTTCCATATTGCTAGACATACTTTTGCTACCACGGTCACTTTAAGTAACGGCATTCCAATTGAGACGGTTTCAAAATTGCTAGGGCATTCTAGAATATCTACAACACAGATTTATGCTAAGGTCATTGAGCGTAAGGTAAGTGATGATATGAAAAAACTGAGAGAACAGTTTTTGAATGAAAAAAAAGAGGTTAACTCTAATTGTTAAAATGTTTAGATTTAAAAAATAGGGAATCATTTTTATTTGATTCCCTCGTTTTGGTAAATTTTTCTTTCCGTTTTCCATAAAAGAAATTCTTACTTGTTAGTTTTAGTTATATTTATAAGAGTTTAATCTCTTGGCTCAAACTTTGAAAACCGACTATAAACTTGCTTTACTTCCTAAGGTCCCAAAGTAAAAGGAGTAGAAAACAAAAAGTAGTTATGCCCAGTTGGATTTCTTCTTAACGTTTATCTAACTGAACACTAAAGAAATCCAACAGGATCCAAGCATAAGAAAGTTATGGTAAGATTTGGGGTTTACTTTTTTTATCCAGAGCATCACCCTTTTTTAAGCTTCATTGAAAGCATCCTAAAAGATAAACTGAAAAGCTTAAGGGTTTTGATTCCATTTACTTCTTTCAGAGCCAATCGCATTCCCTTTTTGATGAATAGCTATTATATAGAATTTAAAATTAGGAAAGGGCTATAAATAGGAGGGCAGCGCAATCCGTTTTATGCGCCCGCTAATTTAAAATCCTATACTTTTAAAATCAAAAAGGGGAGGTATCAAAGAATCAAACAACATAAATCTTTTAAAGTTAGCATCGAAGTCCAAAACTAAAAAGTTAGTCAGGCGAACGTAAGTCAAAAAGTAATCTCTAGTAAAAACATATAATAATCAAATTACTTTTTGGCTTGTGTTCAAGACCTTTGGGCGAACCTTTTTTCCTGAAAAGAAGTGTAAGGGAAAGTGGTGAGGATTACTATGATTTACATTATTTATAAAGCTTTGAGAAGCTAAGAATTCTTGTTAAATTAAGGGGCATATTTTAGGAATTGTCGCAAATTGTTACCATTTTGCTGGGGGTTCAAGTGTATTTGTCGCAAATCTAGAGAAATTGAGGGCTTGAAAAATATATAAAGTGCTGTATATAAGGGAATTAAAAACTTGTAACATCGCGTAGCGTGTTACCCTCTTGCTTTTCCCTTAATATATCTTTTTAGTTAGTATGTTGTTCTTGTTATACTAAATTATGAATAAGCCCAAACATCTTTTCTTTTGGGAAAACTTTAAAAGTTATCAATGTCGAATTCTTAACTTAAAATAATTTGATAGAACCAAAATCATGGATCTTTATATGCTTAGACTATAAATTCTATTGATTCTTGATAAGTTTAAAACTCCAAGGGCAGAAATTTAAATTTTGCATATACGCTTGTTTTTGAACTATAACAACTTTTTCTACACCCTTATCTAAAATAGGTAAATAGCCATAATCGTAACAAAAAAAATAAGTACCTGTACTAAATGGGAAAATGTGGGTGAATAAATCAAATTTGAATCCTAGTTTAGTCAACACTTCTTTATCTACTGTGCTTTTACCACTAGGACAAAAATGAGCCATTAAACTTCGATTACTTCGTAATAGACTATTTATAGTTTGAATTTCGAGTTCATGGGGTGCTTTATTCGTATTGTGAAAAGTACTTCTACATTGCGTGTCGCAAAACTTTTTATCTGACCGACCTTTTAATTCCTTATTACAGGCTTGACAATATCGCATTTATCATAGTTTTTTAATCGTTTATATACGTATATAGACGCTTATAAAACTAAATATACTAATTTTTTTAGTCAATTTTATGGCATGAGCGGTTTACCAGTTATCAGCATTAAAAGAGAGGGCTTGAAAAATCAAGACCTCATTTTTATTTCCTTTAAATATAATGAGGATTTAATTTCAGTTATAAAAGAAACAAAAAGGTTTAGATGGAATGTTTCAAAGCGCTGTTGGTATCTACCTTTTTCTAATTCTAATTTAGATTTAATACACCAAATTTTTGGTGCTATCACAATTATAAATATTGATTAATCTATTTACCAAACTTCTAAACAACCAGTTAAAAAAATTAATCGGGTTATATCAGAGGAGAATAAAGAAATTATTAGGGGGTATGTATCTTATTTGAGGGGAAAACGTTATAGCGAAAGCACAATTAAAACCTACTTTACTTTTATTGCTGATTTCTTTGATTTTGTTAATCTTATACCTTTAGAGAGACTTTCCAATAGACATGTTGAATTGTTTATAGAAAAGGTATTTATACCTCGGAATTATAGTATAAGTACACATAGGCAATTTATAAGCGCTCTAAAATTATTTGTTGTTTTTTATCCTGTTATCAGAATAGATAATCTAATACTTCATAGACCCAAGAAATCACGGTTATTACCTACCATACTTTCAAACGAAGAGATTATTTCCATACTTAGATGCACAAAAAACTTAAAACATCGTGCAATCATAGCTATGATTTACTCTGCTGGATTACGGATAAGTGAACTTTTGAATTTGAAATTGAATCATATTGATATTCAAAGAAGGCAAATTATGGTAAAGGACAGTAAGGGTAGAAAGGACAGAAATGTTATATTGGCTCAAAGTTGCATCCCTTTAATTTTAAATTATCTAGACACTTACAAACCAAACTTGTATTTTACTGAGGGCAAGCCGTCAGAAAAATACAGTGCAGAAAGTGTAAGAGCATTTTTAAAGCGTTCCTGTAAAATTGCGAAGATCACTAAAAGTGTAACTCCTCACACACTCAGGCATAGTTATGCCACACATTTATTAGAAAACGGTATAGATTTACGATATATTCAGGAGTTATTAGGGCATTCAAAACCAGAAACTACAATGATTTACACCCATGTTTCTAAAAAGGATTTATTGCGAATTGAAAGTCCATTGGACATAGCGATTAAAAAAATTACTAAGGCTGAGAATATTGAAAATGATAATAGACTTTCACAGCACCATTTATAAATATTCCAATTAAATCTACGCCTTATAAATTTAGGATAGAATCTGCTCATGAGAATTATATCTGGGCTAAACTAGTGAATTTGAAATAATAAATTAAAAACATATATTTAAGCTAAATTTTGAAATACAATAATCTCTAAACATTAACGGATATTACGTTTATCCCGAAATATAAACCTATAAACAGTATATTATATAGAGATATAACTAGTTGTATTTAATAAGATCAGCCTTTTGGGTTCCAAATACTCTTTTTCGGACGCTATTAAGCTAAGAGTAGTACAATTTTTAAAATACTGAGGAATGGAACTTTGAATAAAGTTTCGTTTCAAACTGATTCGATTGACATCGTTGAGAGTTTCACTATCAAAACGTTGGGAACGTATATCAGTTTGATGAAGGTACTGGAAATTTTTGACATAGTCAAGTGATTTACAGATCCTGAGGGTATTATAAAAATTGGAGTGAGTGGAGTTTGGAAATAATAGCGACCGTTTTTTGATGACGATGCCTTATCAGTCTGGGTTGATAAAGCACATAATAAAAAAAGCAAAAGATATATGGAGCGCTTTTAATGTGGCGGCTGACTGACATCGTATTTAAAAAATGTATATTTACTAATGAATAAATACTAAACACAACAGCACATATACGGCATTAAAACGCCGCATATCTGCATACGTTAGTGGTAATTTAAAAAAATGCTTCGATATACATTAATTACAATTTATTCAACCTTTCTGTTCATTTCTTGTAAACAGAACAAATCGAATATTGAATATGATATTAAAGGAAAAAGCGTGTATTTTTTTGAAAACAAAGAAATTGTAAGCGACTCTGCTAGAGTACTTTTTAATAATGGAATTGAAGAACAACAAAATAAAAACTTTGATAATGCAACAAAACTAATCGAAAAAGCCAATGAGGTTGAAAATAATAATCCAATTATTATTAATGGACTTGCTAATTTGGAGTTTTTGAAAGGTAATAAATCATATTCTTATGAGTTACTTGAAAGCGCCCTAAAGATTGATTCAACTAATGTACCTTCTTATGTAAATATGGCAGCAAATTATATGAAAGATAGAAAGTATCTGGAGGCTTCTAAAATGTTAGAAAAAGGACTGGATTATGTGTCACAAACTAATAACCATCAAAAATCAATTCTACATCTCAATTTAGCAATTGCATATAACAATATGGACGATTGCAAGAATGGGTTATTATCAGCTAATCAAGCATTAAAATTTTCAGAAAATTCAGAATTAAGAAAATTTGCAAAAAAAATCATTAAAGAAAGTAAAGTTCTTTGTTCAGATTAACGTGGTAAAAAACTACCACTAACAATGCCTAAACGCAATGCGGACTTTAGGGCAATACCGAAAGGTCTGTGTATATTTATAAAGTCGCTAAATCTTATGGATTTAGCTTTAGAATAGAAAAAATAAATCAAAACAATAAGCTTTAGCTTCGTGCGCAAACGGAAACGAAAAGTTTCCTTACTACCGCACTACGCTTAGCCGAGACGTTAGCAAATATTTGAAAAAATGAAAAATTCAGACAAGACCATAAACCATTTAGGGTTAAAATTA
>CAXBCN010000004.1:0-311304 GCA_963974535.1 uncultured Cellulophaga sp. | reverse complement strand
GGCGTTTTGTATCCCGTAAATGGATTTTTATTGGACCCAATGATTGCAGGAATGGCAATGGCTTTCAGTAGCGTATCTGTAGTTCTAAATAGCTTAAGGCTTAAAGGAGTAAAACTTTAATATTAATTATAAATTCAAATACAATGAAAACTTTAAAATTTAAAACAAATATCAATTGTGGTGGTTGTGTATCAAAAGTAACCCCATTTTTAAATAAGCAAGAAGGTGTAGAAAGTTGGGAAGTGGATACCGCTAATCCTGATAAAATCCTGACTATTGAAAGCGATGGTGCTACAGAAGAAGATGTAAAGGCTACCCTGCAAAAAGTTGGCTTTAAAGCGGAACCTGTAGATTAACACTCACGTTTAATATGGTTTATATTTTAATTTTGGTTGTGATTCTTCTGTTTGCTATTCATTTTTATCGAAAAGAGAAACGGCATAGCGTAAAGCCATTTCCAGAGCATTGGCACAAATTATTAATGGAGAATGTTCTTTATTATAAAAATCTTTCAAAAGGCAGGCAACTTGTTTTTCAACAAAAAATGATGCAGTTTTTAAGTGAGGTTTATATAGATGGCGTGCAGTTTGAATTGGAAGAATTAGACAAAATTTTAATTGCAGCAAGTGCGGTAATTCCTGTTTTCGGCTTTAAAGAATGGCATTACACTAATTTAAGTGGAATCCTCTTATACCCAGATAATTTTAATGAAGATATGCAATTTAGCAGTAAGGATAACTCGCGCAATATTGGTGGGATAGTCGGGAACGGACGTTTTGAGAAACAAATGATTTTATCTAAAAAAGCATTGTATCACGGTTTTAGAAACACAACAGATAAAAGCAATACAGGCATACACGAATTTGTACACCTTATTGATAAGCTGGATGATAGAACAGATGGAGTTCCAGAGCGATTATTAGAACATCAATATGCAATACCTTGGCTGAATTTAATTCATAAGGAAATAGAAGCCATAAACGACAACCATTCTGATATCAGAAAATATGGTGGTACAAACCAAGCAGAATTCTTTGCAGTAGCTTCAGAATATTTCTTCGAGCGCCCAGATTTGCTCAAAAAGAAACATCCAGAACTTTATAAAATGTTAGTTAAATGCTTCAATCAAAAATTAGCAAATCCAATTAAAAATTAGTTTCTATTTAGGAGAGATTAAATCTGTAATTGAAAATCGTAAAGAGCGGATATTTTGAATATGCTAAACTACTTATAGCAATAAAATATCCGCTCTTCAATTATTTATTTCCTCAAAAGTTTATAACACTATCCAATGCATCATCTGCCTCTTTATGGATGAAATTGGCTTGATAGTTCAAGGTGGTTTTCAAATCACTATGGCGATATAATTTCTGTAGCATCAACGGATGAATGGCATCCCCAGCAATATTTCCAAAACTATGCCGTGCTATGTGCATCGTTATTTTCTTATTTATTTTAGCCTTTTTAGAGATTGATTTTAGATTGTCATTAAACCTCTTTGTAGCAGTTTTTCTCTTGTTATATAAATCTTTCGCATTTTCAGGGTCTGCCTTTTTCAATTCAGGGAAAACAAAATCATCATCACTTCTTTTATCGTCTCTATATTGGTCCAAAATCTTCAATACTTTTTCAGGGATTTTTAATGATAGAAGCTTTGCGTTTTTATGCATTCTATAATGCAATCTGTTATCATAAATATCCGACCATCTTGTTCGCAAAACATCAGAAACCCGCATACCAGCAAAATTGAAACTAAAAAGCCAGACATTTCTAGTATGCATTTCAGAAGGTTTGAGATTTATCAAATTTTCAATTTGTTTAATCTCTAAAATATTTAGTCCTACTTTGGTAGTTTCAGGAAATTTGATTTTTATTTTATCGCCACCGAAGGGATATAATTCTCTGCTTACAATTTTGTATTTAATTGCTCTGTTAAATAATAGCCTTACAAATACCAAAATGTTCATTATTGAGGTTTCAGACAGGGAGTACTTAACTTTTAAAGTTAACATCAGTTTTTTAAGAAAACGTTCATCAATTTCTTGAAAAGACAATTGTTTCGAATTGTGATATTTTATAATAAAGCTCAACCACGCTTTATCAGTAGATAAACGATTTAGCTTTTCTGTACTTTCTAAATCGTCAAGATGTTCTTGTGCTAATTCAAAGAATGTAGCATTGATACCGGAGGAATATATTTCCTTCTTAATTTGATTGGCAGAAGCATCTTTTTGTTCGGATTGAAGCGTAATAAGAGCATTGTTTAATTCAGAAAGTTTCAAGGATAACAAATTGTTCAAGGTTTTGAAATTTATGTGTGATTTCTTAACCCGAATATTCTTTTCATCCCAATCTTCCAATTCAATGTAGTGACCTATATATTGGTATGTTGAGCGACGATTTTTTGTAATACGTATGGCAAGAGGATACAAGCCTTCTTTATTAGGCTTTTTGCGAAGAACTATTTTAGCGTTTGATGACATAATTGACCTGTTTTGCGTACGAAAGCCAAATCAGGTACAACATAGGTACAACATTCAATTTTGAATGTTTAGTTTACCAAGAAGTTTCCCTAAAGATACAAATTTATTAGTTTCTCTGGGTACAACATAGGTACAACAAATGTTGAAATCAATTGATATTAGATGATATCAAAGAAAATGACATATTATATAATCAATTGAAAATGAGTGGCTTTGGTACTGTTTGGGCAAATGTACGCTAGACTTAGGATCTAGTGCCGCAAGGTGTGAGAGTTCGAGTCTCTCCGCCTGTACAACAAGGGAAAGCCGACTTTTAGGAGTCGGCTTTTTTAGTTCTGGGTAACACATGGGTAACACAATTGGATATTTTTCGGTTGGACATTTTAGATGATACCATTTCCAACCATTTGATGTCAAATTGAATAGTTGTTAGTCTTTTATGGGTATTTCAGGGACGAGTCCCAAATCTTACCATAACTTACCTGCGCCTGGATCCTGTGGAATTTTTGTAGTGTTCCGACAGATAAACGTCAAGCAAAAATTCCATAGGGCGCACCCTACTCTTGGTCTAGAACACTATCTTTTTCCCTTAACCATTTTTGGTACGATTCATAAAGCTCGGGGTTTTGTTCGAAATATCCTCTCAAACTCAATATGACATTTTGTTCGCCTTCGGAAAAGGCTTTTTCCCGAACATCGTTCATTCGGGATGCTTTAAATCCCAAATATCCTATGATAATCAAGCTAAAGAGCCAAATCATATAGTGAATCCATAATTTTGTTTTTGGGATAATCCGTGCCTTGGAAATCTGACTACTGATATCCTGAACCGACTCATGAAGCCTTTCAGTACCGTCCTTCTCGGAATTCAAATGTTCTCGGAGCAATCGTTCGATTTCCGAAGTATCAGGTACTACTTTGATGTTGTCCGTATTTTGGGTAAAGCGTTCCAATCTAACGATGGCCTTGTTGAACCCGTCCAGCTCGTCGGTGAGCAGTTCCATTACCTCGTCCAGCTTTTTATATCCCATAGTTTTCAGTTTTAAATTCCAATTCCCGTGTCGATGGCCCTTTTGATGGTTTTCTTGATGATGTTCTTGGCGATACTCGTTGCGAGGTTGGTACCCAGTTCCACCGTTTTCCCAAGTAATTGGACCGATTTTCCGACTTCTTTTGGTTTGGCAATCCCTTCGTTCCGGGAAAGTTGTGCCATTATCCTTCCCCCGGACATGGAACGGTGTACCTCGCTTGCCTTGAAATTATGGCCTTCATATTGGAACCGGAATCCCTGCAACTTATTGGCCCGGTTTATTGTCGGGATGACTTCCACGTTCCTTTCTTGCATGGCCTTGATGTAGTAGTCCAATGTTTTTGGTCTATCGCTTTCCATTACTTTATGATGGATGTCCTTTATTTCCAGCCGGACCTTTATGGAATCCAGTTCCTTTTCAAGTTGTACCTCCTTGACCGTGGTCAGCCCCAGTTCCTTGGCCACGCTCTCCGCCGCCAGTTGGCTGCGCTTTCCGATAAAGCTGTCGTTATAGGCCTTGCCGTCGAAACCAATACGGTTCACGTACAGATGCACATGGGTATGTGCCTTGTCCCTGTGTACGAAGGCAATGGCCTGTCGTTCCTTCAGCTGCATTTCTTTTATGAATCGTTGGGTCATTTCCCTTAGTTGTGCCTTGGTCAAGTTCCTGCCGTCCTCCTGGGTCGGGCTAAGGATAAAGCTCAGGGTGTTCTTTTGGCAACGCGTGTTCTCCTCCTGGACCAGCCTGAACTCCTCGGTGATCTCTTTGGGGTTTTCCCCTGCCAGGTGTTGACTGAAGACCACTTCGGCACCCTTCTCTTGGTTCCAACCGTAATCGATACTTGTCCCGGTGTGCGCTATGGATGTCCCCTTTCCTATCATTTCTTGGTCCTTTTGAAGTTATGGAGGTGTTTTCTTATTTCCGCTGCCAAGGCCTCGACCTCGTTGGCCAGTTTCGGATTGTGCTTCCTGAACATATTACTGATGCGGGTAAAATTCCCCTTGTACTTCACCAGCATTCTATAGTGGGCCAATTGTTCCTCGGTCAAACGTTCGATGACCGAATTTCCAAAAGCCGAACTGCGGCAATATTCGGAGAGGGAAATACCGGCCCGTTCCGCCCTTTTCTTGAGCAGCTTCTTCTCGTAGATGGAGCACCTGAATTTAACGTAGGTTTTCTTCATCTTCTTTTTACTTTGCGACCATCGGGAGTAAAGCAAGTTTGTCTTTGTGGCAACAAAGACACATCTTGCGCTTTCTGACCAACAGTATTTTTGGTATGTTCCACAAGCCATTCGTTCATGTCCTTATGGCCTGTATAGATTAAAGACATATCCTTCGCACCCCTATGTTCCATTAGCCTTTCCGTACATGACCTCCCGTTCGAATCGTTGTCCAGATAGAGTTTTATGGTAGTATACCCCTGTAAAAACGACATTGTTTTTTGGATTAAAACTGTGGAATTCATTACTAAAAAATCGCTTTTTTGCCGCAATTCCGGTCTGTGATCAACAATGGAAAGCAAATCGAACATGCCCTCGGTTACTATCATGGTGTTGTGTCCGGTTTGGAACAATGTGATATCCTTGGGAGAGGTACAGTTCTTCAGGTACTTGTTCCGTAGCTCCCATCCACCGGATTCATTTTGTAGACCCATGGCGAAATACGGTTTCCCCTTAAACGTGTAATGGACTTCCTTACAATAGCTTTTGGCTATGGAAATTTGAACGTTCCTTGATTTGATATAGCCCAACAATGCGGGATGTGATATCGGCTTGACTTCGGTGATGACAATTTTTTCATTTTCTCGTTCTTTTTTCTCAAAAATCAATTGCTGCTGAAAAGAAAAAAGAGGTTCATCTTCGTCTAAAAATAATAATGTCTCTTTTACGGTACATTCTCTAATCGAACATATCAGGTCTATTACGTTCCCGCCTTTTCCTGCTCCATGGTCGTACCATCTATTCAGTTTCTTGCATACCTTGAAAGAGGCTTGGGTTTCTGAGCGGAAAGGGCTCAGGAACCAAGCTTCTTTGGGGGTCGTCCTTGTCGGAAAGTGCCCTAGTTTTGCCAGCGCCTTTTCGATGGGAAAAGCTCGGGCTCTTTCGCACGATATTCCTTTTGTTCTTTTTATTTTCATAAGCAGATTACTTTTGGTCATTTTTTTGATGATTTGATGAATTCCTTCCAGAGCATCAGTATTCATTAAGGTTTTTGCTTCATCGTTCTGTTCATCGATTCATCATTTTACTTTTTTATTCGACCTTAATTCTCATCGTTCTATTTTTTGATGAACAAATGATGATATAATGATGACGGCCTAAGCATCGATAAACAAAGGGGTCAGTTCAATTTGTCATCGTTTCATCGAAATTTTCGAGCAAAAAAGATTTCTCGACAATAAAATACCTTCCCTTGGCATCCAGCAGCTGCATTGAGGCATCCTGCCAGATGACCAGTTTTTGATAGCTCAAGGTATTGTCCCTGTTGTCCAGTTTCCAATCCCTTTTCAGCAATCTTCGGAGTTGGGTCAGATCTGTCTTTATCCGTGTCCGGTTCAACAACTGCAAGGCATCCAAGGGGCAAAGGTGTATTTCCTCGGTATCGAACTGTTCCATGGCCCCAAGAAGAATCGTGGCAAGTTCCTTTTCAACCCTATTGCGGTTGTTCTGCACCAACTTTTTTAACGCGGCTGTTCTAATCTGTTTTGGTGTAAACCACATTCTGGTGGTATGCCCGGAAGACAATCGTCTTTTTTGCAGATAGCATAGGAAAGCTGGTATTTCGGATACCAGTTGTTGGAGGAAATCCGTTTTCTCTTTTTTTAACACTGGTATCTTCAGTACCCAAAATCGGGTCTCGTTCCCGTCTATCTTGATAAAATTATCCTCATTGTTGCTACAGAGAACGAACTTTCCGAAGAACTCAACTTCCCGCTTGTCCTTTCCCTTGGCCTCCAATTTGTTGATATTGGTCGTGCTCAGGTACTTGATGCGCTCGGTAAGCTCTTCCTTGTTGAACAGTACCTCGTCGATACAGATGAGAAGCTTATTGGCCCAATCCGCATTGAACTGGCTGCTGAAACTGTCATTGGTCAGATAGGTCAGGTTATTGTCGAATATGGCCTTCAACCACTTTAAAAAAGTACTCTTGCCCGTGGAACGTTCCTTGGAGACCAAACAAAGTATAGGCAATACCTGTACCGGCCTTGTATATAACAGTTGTAAGTAGTCCAAACCCAGTTCATAGTGCTTCCCGAATATGTGTTCGACGAATCCCAATGAGGTATGGTATTCCCCTTCTTTGGGGATTGCAGGTAACGGGGAATAGGTATTGTAGAACCCTTTGTATTCCTGCTTGAAATCGATATGGCTCGGGATACAGGTAAAGCCATCGTACTTGGGCACCTTGCTCAGGTAATCCTTCCCATGGTCCTGGCGGATGGTCTCGATGTTCCAATGGACCAGGATCTCGTTGAAATGCCCGGCGATAGTTGGTGCCTGTACCAATTTGTAGTACGAAGTGCCCACCCTTAAATAAGGAATTGATTTCATATGATAAGGTTTTAGAGGCCAAAGGTGATTCCTAAGGCGTAGTATAGATTGATAAAATCCAGGATTGGTATTGCCTAACCAACTGGTTCCGCTATAGTCTCGATTTCAGGAATGGGTTTCCGTTCGTTTTGGAGCAGCCAATCGACGATTTTCTTCCTTTCGAAAAAGATCAGTTTCCCGTTGGGTTTGGAGTGCGGGATATGCCCCGCGGCGGTAAGTTTGTACAGATAGCTTCTGGATATACCTGTGTAGTCACATGTTTCCTCAAAGGTCAGTACCTCTTTATTGGCGATCAACAGTCTTTCCAAACGGTCGAGCCGTTCGAGTATCAAAAAATTGTCCATTTTGTTTCTTTTTAGATTAAAAAATGAACAAAAGCGCTTTTGTTTTCTTTTAAAGAATTCCTGGTATAAAGGTAAAAAGAAGGAGGGGAAAAGGTAAGGTTGATTCACTAATTTTATCCACAAATATTTGATAAACAACGACTTGTGCCAAATCGGTACAAATGAAACCAAATATCATTTAGTGAATAAAATTTGGTTTCAAAACGATTCAAATGGTACCATTTGATTTTTTTTAAAACTGGAAGGATTTTGAGTTATCAACAATTGACAATTTAATAATCAAGAAAAAAAGTGTAGTTAAAAGACAAATTACACATTTGGATAAATCCAAAATGTGCCATTTGTTTAAGTATGGCATTACTTAAAATTTAAAAAGCTAGCTACCCGAAAATAGTTTTATTGGAGTGTCCAAAAAATCGTTGCTATCAAGGAACTATGCCCCCAAGCTATACAATATTCTAGTCTTTGAAATTTATTGACCAAAATATTCACCATCGGAAACCGGCTCATGCCATTCTGTGGGGCCATTTTCGCTACTGGAAACCGCAATGTGTGAAAAGTCGCTATCGAGACTTGCTCCATGCCAATGTGGGGTGTCCGGTGGACACTTTACCGCATCCCCTTTCCGTAGAATTCGTTTAGGTTGTCCTTTTTCTTGATAATAACCTTCCCCGTCAATTACTATGAGCAATTGCCCGGCGGGGTGTGAGTGCCAATTAGTTCTTGTACCCGGTTCAAATCTTACATTTGCAGCATACATCGTATTTAGGCTATCTGACTCCGCAAGCATCGTAAGCCAAGCGACACCATTAAAATTATCGTTATCGATTTTCCGTCCGTCAGGAAAAATTGAAACGTCTTCTGCGACACGTTCTTTATGCTCTGCGCACCCTGTTAGAATCAGCGCGGCTATCGTAACAATAAAAGATATTCGTTTTTGCATCATTGGGTATTTTTTGAACGTTATTTTTCATGGTTATCAAGGACTTGATTTAATACTGAATTGGCGGATTTGGCTTTTTCTTCCCAGGCCGTGGTCGCTATTATTTGAACGAAATTCTCCAATTGCTCTGGCTGCCAACCTACATTGAGCGAAAGATTGTAATGACTTCTTAACATAGGTTCCAAGGTGCCCAAACTAGCGATAACCGAAATGGTTACCAATTCTCGCTGTTTGTAACTGAGCACATCCCGCTCAAATACATCTGCAAAAAGATGTTCTTTCAGGAATCTGTCCATTTCGGGCGAAAATTCCTGATATTCGGGTTTTCCTTCCAACGGGCTTCCGACAAGCTCTTCCAAAATAGTCTTTCCACGCTCATACTTGGTTCGGGAATCGGTAATGAGAGAGGCTTCTGGCCCCCAATCATCTGCTATTCCTTTTGCCGTTCTTTCTTCCAGCACTTCGAGAAGGGTTTGCAAGCCACGTATACTTCTTGGGAATCCTGCATAGGCGTAAAGATGTACTAAAATCTCCTTCGTTTCATTAACAGTAAGCTCGTTATCCAATCCTTCATTCAATACTTCCTTAAGCTGTTTCAAATTGCCTTGGGCGGTATGACTGGCAATTTTGACAATGCTTTTTTCTTGGTCTGATAAAACATTGTCGTTTAGTTCTGTTTGCTGTGCATTGGATTGCAATCCAAAAATCAGGACCGCAAATAGCAACAAGTTTTTGATTTTAAGAGGCTTTTTCGAAATCATAATATGTTCAGGTGTTAAAAACTTCAACCTTGTCAGTGGTAAATCAGTCCTTGAGTTTATTCGCTACGCTATCGTAATATTCTTGGGTAAGCACCTCGGTCCACGTGGTAGGTTGTGCTCCACCGTAAATGGCCAGATAGGTAACATCGTTTTCCTTGGTGGATGAGTGCCAATGCTCTGTGTCCTTATCGCATTTAATCACATCACCTGCTTTAAGAATCACAGGATCTTTTCCTCTTTCTTGATAGTATCCTTCGCCGTCTACGTAGATAAGGACTTGGGATGATGAATGTTTGTGCCAGTCCAACGTAGAATTTGCCTTAAAGGTTGCTTTGGTAATATTAAAGTCCGTTGGATCGTCGGCCTCCAGTACGCTGTTCAACCAAGCCTCGCCTATGTAATGAGTATTCGGAGCCTTAAAGCCTTCTTCTTTGTATGAAGAAACTTCGTAGTCGCTATGTTGTGCAAAAACACAAATAGGAATAATAAGTAATACTGTTGTGATTAGATTTTTCATTTGCTTATAATTTTAGTTCAATTCTTTTTCTGCGAGCCATTTGTACATCAAATCGGCTATTTCTTGATTGTTCAGATCCGACATGGGGAAGTGGGTATTTCCTTTGATGCCTTTTTCCGGCAATACAACAAGTGTAACATCCCCTCCGGCATCATTCACTGCTTCTGTCCATTTACGCGCCATCAAAAGCGCGGCACGCCATTGCTCTTGGCCGGGATTTTCTACTTCGGTTTCCGGGATATAATCCCCATAGTAAATCACGATAGAAATTTTGGTCAGCTTTTCAAATTCCTTCATAGCGACACCACGCGCACGCAACGCACCACCTACATACGATATCGGCTCTGGAACATTATCTTCAGGGAACACAAAATTACTACCGGGCTCATAGGACACAATGGCTTTGATATTGTCGCTTTCCAATGCCGTAAGCCATCCTTGCCCTCCGCTATGGGAATGGGTAACCAAAACGCCATCACCTATCTTATCGAACAGCGCCGAAACTGCATCTATATTAAGATCGATATCCAATGGTCCCGTGTCAGGCGTGCTCCGACGAAAGAACTGGTTGAGCGCTTCGGGATCTTTGGAAAATTGTACGTCTGGATAAAATTCTGTTCCCTCGCCCATTCTGAAAATACCGAACCAAAGCTGGTCTTCCGTTCTGGCCTGCAATGTTCCAGGTTCCAGACTTTGACCTGCAAGGCCTCGTCTTGGTTGGTCCAATAAATAGACCGGAAAGCCCTTTCTCAAGAAAATGCTCTGAAAGCCTTCCCGACCATCGGGAGTACTTTGCCAAGTGCGCATCGACTGCCCATATCCGTGCCAGAATACGAGAGGTAAATCCCTCGCATTAATAGGAATCTGATAGAATACCGATGCGTGGTCACCGTGCAGGGTTTGGCCATCCGTGCTTTGATCTGTAGGATTGAATGCGCCATTAGCTATGGGGTCAAAAGTTCCGGGACTCTCTTTAACAGTGCCCCCGATGGCAAATGTACCCTGTTCCTTAATTGCAATGATTGTACTATCAATGGTATTATCGATAGTCTTGGTCTGCTCGGTATTGTTTTCCTTGCATCCGAAAATGTGCATTGTAACTATAAGAATAATTATAACTTTTAAAGAATTTTTCATTGTCCGGTTTTTCTAAAGATTAAATCGACAGTGTCCTCGTCCAAAGTCTCCATATTCACTAATTTTAAAGACTTGACCATCTTCAGCGTGGCTTCTTTGTAATGCTTGAAATGTGGCGTTTGCAAATGTGAATGATATGCTTCTTGACTTGCATAGATTTCCAATATCCTGAATTGGTTGGGATTCTCTTTTTGGTACATCGGGAAAATAGCGATTACTCCAGCCTCTAACCGTACCGAAGCGGATGTTTCTTCTTTCAAAATAGCATTATATGCCTCTAAATCATCCGGATATATTTCGATTTCCGATATGCGGTACATCATTTCCACATCACTACTGTCGTAGGTCGTATTTTGTATGGCTATACCGGTTTTTACGTTTTGTGAAACGGTAGCACTATCTGCTTTAGCTTGGACAGATTTCCCATTTACATCCCCTTTCTGTTTGCACCCTACAACACAAAGAGCCAAGGATAAAAATAGTAAGGATACTCTCATAAAAATGTATTTTATGTATTCATAAACAAAGGTATCGATTCGTATTTGCGCTTTTTGTATATCGATTACTGTTTTACCGACCATTTTTACTGATTGGTGCCAATACGCTTGATCTGGTACCTTCCTTTCAGCTATCTTTATTCCAAATTCTTTCGGATTATGGAAAACATCCTTTATATCAGGTCGGTTGCAGATTACTGTAAGTTAAGAAATTATGAGGTTCAGCATCCATTGATATGTGTTGTGGATTTTGACAAAGTAAACGAAACAGGTTACACTAACAAAGACTATGATGCCTTTCATTATCAGTGTTACGCTATCTTCTTAAAAGATGCCAAAGGATGTAAATTGATGTACGGAGGCAAATCGTATGATTATGATGAGGGTACGCTTGTTTTTATGGCCCCGAACCAAATCATCGAGTTCGGAAATTTAGATCCCGATTACGTACCGAAAGGATACGCACTTTTATTCCATCCTGATTTATTGTTTGGGACGACCCTCGCTGAAAAAATAAATCAATATAATTTTTTCTCCTACACCTCAAATGAGGCGCTCCATCTTTCTTCAAAAGAACGTAAAGTCATCCTTAGTTCAATAGAAAAAATACAATTTGAACTGGAGCAAAATATCGACAAGCACAGTAAGCATTTGATTACTGCCAATCTAGAATTGTTGTTGGATTATTGTACCCGCTTTTACGATAGGCAGTTTATAACCCGGGAAGAGGCAAACAAATCATCATTACAAAAGTTTGAAGTACTTCTGAATGGTTACTTTTCATCGGAAAAACCAAAGAAATATGGTTTGCCCTCGGTAAGCCACTTTGCCGAGCAGCTACATTTATCCCCCAACTATTTTGGCGATTTGGTCAAAAAAGAAACGGGCAAGTCGCCACAGGAACATATTCATTTAAAGGTCATTAATCTTGCGAAAGAACGAATTTATAATGTGGATAAGAGTATATCGGAGATTGCCTACGAACTAGGCTTTAAATATCCCCAGCACTTTAGCCGGATGTTCAAAAAAAGCACGGGGGTCGCACCCAATGAATTTCGGAATCTGAATTGAGTCGTTATCAATTTCAAATAAATAGTATATAGATAACACATTTTGTAACCGAGGAATAACTATGACAAAACTGTCCTCTGAAACGGCCCTTTTACAATACTATTTTCCAAAATCATAAGGCACACTGTTGATGTGTCCTTTTCTTGGTCTTTTTTAATAGCCCTGCTAATTCACTTTTTACGGGACAGAAAAGATTATTTCGTTTTAAATATTTACAATTCCATGATTATTTAGAAAAATTAATTATTGCGTTCAAAGCTTCATCAGCGTTCTTGTGAATGAAGTTGCCTTGATAACCTATAGTAGTGCTTAGATGAGTATGTCGATATAATTTCTGAAGCATTTGTGGAGAAACTTTATCTCCGGCTATATTTCCAAAACTATGACGGGCAATATGATTGGTGATTTTTTTGTCGATTCCGGCAAGGTCCGCAATAATGGTCAGATTTGAATTAAGTCTTTTAATTGAGGTTTTAATTCTCGAATAGATAGCTTTTGAATCTTTAATATGTATGGTCTTGAGTTCTGGAAAAATATAATCGGATTTGGTTTTTTTATCTTTTCGATAATATGATAAAATAGTAATTACGGGCGTTGGGAGTTTTAAAGAATCAGCTTTGTCATTTTTACTCATCTTGTAATATAATCTGCCTCCGACAATATCGGACCATCTCATCCTTAAAACGTCTGAAATCCGTATTCCCGCAAGATAGAATGAAAATAAAAATACATTTCTAGTATGCCATACGGATGTTCTTGGGTCCAAGTCAAGTTCTTCAATTTTACGAATTTCGGTTTCATCCAAACCTATTTTAATGGTCTGGGGATATTTGATTTTTATTTTGTCCTTCCCGAAAGGGTAAAACTTTCTATCTACTATTTTTCTGCTGATGGCCTTATTATATAGTAATCGAATCATGACGAAAATATTCATAACGGATCGTTCGGATAGTCTTGCAGTAGTACGGAGATAAATTTTCAATTTTTTCAATAAATTTTCGTCAATTTCTTCAAACTCTATGTTGCGCTTTTTAGCGAATTCTTTTATTCTGTTGATTTTACTTCTATCGGAAATTGCTCTGTTATGATTATTTGCTTTGATTAAATCTTCGACATGCTCATCGGCAAGTTCAAAAAACGATAGTCTCTTGGTGTTTTTTCTGATGGAGTCTATTATCTGTTTTGCGGAATAATTCTGTTTTGAAGCTTCCATTTCAAAAATGATATCTTCTATTTCATCATATTTCTTTCTTATCAACCTATTCAACTGCTTATGTCTTGAATGTGAAGATTTTACTTTTCCAGCTTGTTCATCCCAAAATTTTGGGTCTATCTTTTGCCCCAAATGATAATAACTTCGTTTTCGATTTACAGTGAGCCGCAGAGCAAGTCTATAATCTTTGTTTCCTTTTGTGTCGGTTTTGGTGTGTAAAACTGTTTTTAAGGTTGCCATATCTTACCGATTTTTTATAAAGATAAACATTCGGGGTAACACATGGGTAACACATTTTATTGTATCATATCGATTCAAATGAGTATGAATAAAAATATAAGTAATTAAAAATCAATTATTTGTATCATTTTGGTGTGATTTGATATGCTTAAAAGCTGAACTTAGGATCTAGTGCCGCGAGGTGTGAGAGTTCGAGTCTCTCCGCCTGTACAGATAAGAAGCTTCTTGGAGACAAGAGGCTTTTTTTATGCAAAATATTAATGTAGATTAATTGGGTAGGAGAGACGAGAAGCCTGTCCTGAGCGGAGTCGAAGGGAGTCTCGGAGTTTATCCTGAGCGCAGCCGAAGGGCCTGTACAGATAAGAAGCTTCTTGGAGACAAGAGGCTTTTTTTATGCAAAATATTTATTTTAATACAGGAAGTGAGAAACGAGAATCCTGTCCTGAGCGGAGTTGAAGAGAATCTCGGAGTTTATCCTGAGCGCAGCCGAAGGGCCTGTACAGACGAAAAGCTTCTTGGAAACAAGGAGCTTTTTTTATGCAAAATATTTTTTATATAAAGGAAGTGAGAAACGAGAAGCCTGTCCTGAGCGGAGTTGAAGGGAATCTCGGAGTTTATCCTAAGCGCAGCCGAAGATCCTGTACTTTACAAAAAACCTTTGGAGAAATCCAAGGGTTTTTTTATGCTTAAAATAGTAGTTTTTAAGGATTAAATTGAAGTGAATTAGGGTCGTCCTACAGTTTTAGCGTTCCGCGTATAATGGGTTATTAGTTAAAAAAATATAGGGGTCAATTGCTTTTGATCCCTTATATACGCAGCTTAGACGAGCTATTACCAAGGTTTTGTTTATCTATAATCATTATAAGTTAAACAAATTAACAATTATTTAACCGAAAGTCATTAAACCAAACTGTAGTTTCGCCGTCAAAGTAGCGTAAAGGATATAAGTTTTAGTAATCCTCAATCATAGAGAAAGCTAAATTTCCTTAAAAAAAATAGAAATAGTAATTGAAAAAAAATCGAATGAAAAATTTTTTACTGCTTGCCTCATTTTTAATTTGCTGGATAGGATATGGTCAAAGCTCCGGAGAAAATAAAACGATAACGATTACTGGAAAAGTTATGGAAGAGGGTACAAATGTTCCCTTAGCTTATGCTACCTTAGTATTGCAAAATATCGACAATCCATCGGATATCAATGGTGGCGTTTCAAATGACGACGGTGTATTCAGTGTGGAGGTACCTGCCGGAAATTATAAAGCTAGTGTAGAATATATCGGTTTTAAAACCTATGTCTTAGCTCAAAAAGAATTTAAAGAATCGGTAAACTTAGGGACCATTAACCTCGCTGTAAATGCCGCTGAATTAGAAGGTATAGAGGTGGTAGGAGAAAGAACATCTGTTGAAGTACGCTTAGATAAAAAAGTGTACAACGTAGGGAAAGACTTAACCAATAGTGGCGCCACGATTAGTGATGCCTTGGGAAATATTCCTTCGGTTACTGTAGATGTAGATGGAGCTATTGCCCTTCGAGGAAACGGTAATGTTAGGATACTAATTAATGGAAGACCATCAGCCTTAGCTGGTTTTGGTTCTACTGATGCCTTACGCCAATTACCTGCCGACGCTATCGAAAAAGTAGAGGTAATTACAAGTCCTTCTGCAAGGTATGATGCAGAGGGTACTGCCGGAATCTTAAATATTGTATTAAAAAAAGAGGAAACCCGAGGGTTTAACGGAACCATTAATACCACCTTGGGTTTTCCTGTTGCATCTTCATTTACTTCTAACCTTAACTTGAGAAAAGATAAATTTAATTTATTTAATACCATTGGCTACACGTTTCGTGAACCACCAGGAAATGGTTTTTTTGACAACACCTACGTAGAAGGTGCTTTCGATCGAATTATAGAAGATCGCGATATAAACAGAAGAAACAGTGGCTTTAACTTGAATTTAGGCATTGAATATTTTTTAACAGAAACATCTTCCTTAACCGCCAGCGCTTTTGGGAGACTAAGTGATGGAGAAGATGTTACCGAAAATAATACGATTCGCTTTATTGGTACCGATATCAACAGTACTACGTTAAGGGTAGAAGATGAACAAGAAGAAGATAAAAGCATACAGTTTTCTCTTAATTACATCAATGATTTAAATACCGAAGGGCAAAGGCTTACTGCAGACTTGCAATATTCCTTAGATAAAGAAACAAAACCTACTACGATTTTAGAGAACAACACTTTTCCGGATACAGAATTAGTGGCCCGTGAAAATATTAATGAAATTGAGAAACAAAATGAATTTTTGGTGCAGATTGATTATGTTTTACCTTTAGGTGATGCGCAATTTGAAGCGGGTTATCGAGGAAACTGGGAGGAATCAGATACTGATTTTGCTCTGGAAGAATTTGATATAGATTCTGGAGTATTTGTTCCTAATTTGGGACTTACCAATAGGTTTTTGTTCAACCAGAATGTAAATGCCTTATATACGCAATATGGTAATAAATTTGGTGATTTTTCATTTTTATTGGGATTACGTCTAGAGAACACGCAATTAAAAGGTTTGGTCACTGGAGTGGATTTGGCAACCTTGCAGGAAGCTATTGGAGAGGGTGTTGATCTTGATTTTAATAAAAATTATTTGGGCTTGTTTCCTACCATTAACTTAATTTATGAGTTAGCAGAAACTGAAAGTGTAACCTTAGGGTATAACCGTCGAATAAACCGACCTCGTGGTTATTTCATTAATCCTTTTCCGTCCAGATCCAGTCGTACCAATATATTTCAAGGTAATCCAGATTTGAACCCTGCTTTTGCAGATGCCTTTGATCTTGGATATTTAAAAAGATGGGACGAGCTTACCTTAACCTCTTCTGTGTATTATCAAAAAGAGACAGATTCTTTTGAAAGAGTCCAGGAAGAAACGGGTCAAGTAACCACAGATGGTATTGTAGTTATTCGCTCTATTCCCATTAACCTTTCCACAAACGAACGCATAGGTGCTGAATTAGGACTTCTTTATAATCCAGAAAAATGGCTTCGATTGAACGGTAGTTTTAACTTTTTTCAATTTAATTCAGACGGAGTTTTTAATGGTGTTAATTTTGGTGCGAAAAATACAAGTTGGTTTTCAAGATTTAGTGCTAAGGTGACCTTGCCAGGAAGTATCGATTGGCAAACCAATGCATCATACCGTGGTCCAACAGAAAATGCACAAACAAGAAATGAAGGTATTTTCTCGATAGATTTAGCGTTTAGTAAAGATATTTTAAATAGTAATGGAACCTTGGCTTTGAGTGCAAATGATTTGTTGAACTCAAGAAAAAGAATAGCATTAACTCAGACCCCTTTCTTTACTTCTGAAAGCGAATTTCAATGGCGTGAACGTCAAATTACCTTATCATTTATCTACAGAATAAATCAAAAGAAAAATCCAGAAAAACCAAGAGGTGAAAATCGTGATGACAATGATGAAGAGGGTGGTTACGGCTCTAAATAAAACTATTTTTGTCACTCCTAGTTTTTTAGGATAGAAGACCAAATACGGCTTGAAGTGCTGAGCTCAAGACGGTATCACAAGTAAAGAAAAGCCTCTCGACATCGAGAGGCTTTTCTTTTTTTGATTTTGAAATGATACCATAGGGCTTACCTGCGTTTCATCACTAGGCTATCAGCAGGATAATTGTTTTTTAAATAGCTCATTTGGTTTTTTGCCCAATCTATAACTAATGTTCTTTGTTCATCTGTTAAATTGGCCTCAGGATGAAGCCCCAAATAGGTGTAATCTTCTAAGGGCATTTCTTTCTTTTCAACCATTTCTATAGTTTCTTCCAATTTGTGGTTTTGAACCGCAATAGATTTTTTGGTGAACTCTGAAAAGTTTAAATGTCTTTTTCCATCCACAACATGATCGTTAAGCCACCAAGCTACGGGTTGCACTTGAGCGTACCAGGGATACTCTGTTTTGTTAGAATGACAGTCGTTACAAGCTACTTTTAAAATATGATTTACTTCCGCTGGAACTTCATATTTTGTGGCTATCGCGTAGGTTTCATCATTCGAATCATTTAGATCAGGGCGAATAAATTGTATGACAATAAACACAATGGCAAGAGTTATTATTAGTTTTTTAAACATGGCGTTGGTTTTATAAATTTATTAAAGATAGAAAATAATAAAAACCAAGTGGTTTCTCGCGTTAAAAAATTTTAGGGCTGTTGTTGTATTTTATTTTTTTCTAAGGCTACAAAACTAGAAATACTAGAGCTTAATAGCCATGTGATTTTTTGTTTTTGAAATACGTGACCAGCCCTTTTACGCTTTATTCAGGCTAGCTTTTTTTTTAGCGAGACTTAGGTCATATAGGCACTTAAAGATGGCCAAAAAATGAAATTTTTTTATAAAATTTGAGGTATAGATGCCTTATCCGTAATGAATTTTATTTTAAAATGTTTGCTAAAATGTAGAAATAATTTACTTTTTTTTATTCTTATAAATCGCTAATAATCATATAGATACATGCTTATCGGCAAAATGTTGATAAAATGTGGAAAACCTATTTGGGCATACTAAAAACTAAAGGGAATAAATAATGACCTTTACATCTCGCATAAGTATATCATTTAAAATTTTGTTTTGAAATATGGAAATTACACACCTCATTAAGAGAGATTTTACCAAAGAATCTTTTCAGTTACTCAAAATTACAAGTGCCATTTTGAAGGCAATGACTGCTGTAGATCACGGTACGTTGGGAGATGCAGAGCGCATCTCAAAGAACGTAAATACCGCTCTTTTAGAACGTAAATCTTTAGATAAAAACTATTTACCCACAGTAGAGGAAGTTCAAGATTTTGTAGAAACCAAATTAATGGAAGCTGGTTTTTTTGATGTTGCAAAATCCTATATTTTATACAGAAACGAGCAAACCTTAAAGCGTAAATCGAATATTTTCGAAAAGCGAATTAACCTTAAGCCTTACGAATATCCTCAGTTATATGAATATGTTCCTGCGATAAGGCACTCGTACTGGATTCATACAGAATTTAATTTTACAAGTGATATTCAAGATTTTAAAACGGGATTAAGCGAAATAGAACGCAGCGCTATTAAAAATACCATGTTGGCTATTTCTCAGATTGAAGTGGCTGTGAAAGGTTTCTGGGGCGATATTTATCATAAAATGCCAAAACCAGAAATTGGTTCTGTGGGTGCCACTTTTGCGGAGAGTGAAGTAAGGCATGCTGATGCGTATTCTCATTTGCTAGAAATTTTAGGCTTAAATGAAGAATTTAAGCTATTAAAGAAAAAACCGGTAATCATGAAACGCGTGCAGTACTTAGAATCTGCCTTGAAAAACGCAAAAAGTGATAATAAAAAAGAATTTTCAGAATCTATTTTGCTTTTCTCTTTGTTTATCGAACACGTTTCTTTGTTTTCGCAATTTTTAATCATTATGGCCTTTAACAAGCATAAGAATATGTTGAAGGGAATTTCTAATGTCGTTGAAGCCACATCAAAAGAAGAGCAGATTCATGGAGATTTTGGTATTGATATCATAAAAATTATTAAAGATGAAAATCCAGATTGGTTTGATGCGGAGCATCATGATATGATACAAAATATGTGCAAAGAAGCTTTTGCTTCTGAAAGCACCATAGTAGATTGGATTTTTGAAAAGGGTGAGTTAGATTTCTTACCAAAAGACGTAGTGAACGAATTTATTAAAAAACGTTTCAATAATTCTCTTGAAAGCATAGGGGTCGATAAAATATTCGATATTGACGAAAGCCTTATGGTGCAAACCGAATGGTTTGATGATGAAATTATAGGTACAAAACATGGCGACTTCTTCGTAAAGCGCTCCATTAATTATAGCAAAAGAACCCAAAGTATAACCAGCGACGACCTTTTTTAAATGAACAAATTAAGCAACACCCAAGAAAGTAAAGTAGAAAAAATTAATGAAGGCGAACATCTAGTACATGCTAGAAAAGAAGCCTTGGAAAATCACAAAAAGAAATCAGATAAAGGCTTTGAATGGTTGACAGACCACAGTCGAGATTTTTTAAATTCGGGCTATTTAGCACCTGGTTTAACTGCAGAGCAGCGCATTAGAGAAATTGCAGACAGAGCAGAACAAATTTTGAAGATACCTGGGTATTCGGATAAGTTTTACGGCTACATGTCCGACGGTTTTTACTCCCTAGCTTCTCCAGTCTGGTCTAATTTCGGTAAGGAAAGAGGCTTGCCTATTAGCTGTTTTGGATCGCATGTTGCGGATGATATGGGTAATATTTTATACACACAATCTGAAGTGGGAATGATGTCTAAACTAGGTGGAGGTACTTCAGGGTATTTTGGAAAAATTAGACATCGCGGTGCTGAGGTGAAAAACAACGGTCAGGCTTCTGGTGCTGTTCACATCATGCAACTTTTTGAATCTATGGTAGATGTGGTAAGTCAGGGATCTGTGCGTCGTGGACGTTTTTCTCCATACCTTCCGGTAGAACATCCAGACATTGCTGAATTTTTAGAAATTGGAACAGAAGGGAACCCTATTCAAGAGTTGACTCATGGTGTTACGGTTACGAATGAATGGATGCAACAAATGGTAGATGGAGATGATGCTAAACGTGCTATTTGGGCGAAAGTATTACAACGTAGAGGAGAAATGGGGTATCCCTATATTTTCTTTAAGGATAATGCCAACAATGCTGCGGCCGATGTGTATCAGGATAAGAAGTTACCCATTTATGCAAGTAACTTATGTACTGAAATTATGTTGCCTTCAAACGATAATTGGTCTTTTGTTTGCGTACTATCTTCGGTAAACTTATTGCATTATGATAAATGGAAAAATACAGACGCTGTAGAAACAATGGTGTATTTTTTAGATGCGGTAATCACTGAGTTTTTAGAAAAATTAGAGGTGTATCGTGATTCTGAGAGTCGTGAAGATCGTCAAACATTTTTGTTTATGGAGCGCGCTTACAACTTCGCTAAAGAAAACCGTGCTTTAGGTCTAGGTGTATTAGGATGGCATTCATTATTGCAATCAAGAATGTTGCCCTTCAACAGCCAAGAAGCCTATAATCTGAATTCGGAAATTTTTAAAGAAATCAAAGAAAGATCGTATAAAGCATCCGAAGAATTAGCCGAAAAGTTTGGTGAACCTGAAGTGCTTAAGGGTTACGGAAGACGCAATGCAACTTTAAACGCTATTGCTCCAACAACCTCATCTGCTTTTATTTTAGGGCAGGTTTCACAAGGAATAGAACCTATTTGGTCTAATACTTATGTAAAAGATATTGCCAAAGTAAAAACGACTATCCGAAATCCTTTTCTCGTAGATGTATTAGAGGCGAAAGGAAAAAATACAACCGAAGTATGGCATAGTATTCGTGACTATGATGGCTCAGTACAGCATTTAGATTTTTTAACGGATGTTGAAAAAGAGGTGTTTAAAACCTATTCAGAGATAGATCAGATGGATATTATTTACCAAGCGGCAAATCGCCAAAATCATATCGATCAAGGACAGTCCGTAAACATTATTGTGCATCCAGATATGCCTGTAAAAGAAATCAATAAAATACATGTTACAGCGTGGAAACTAGGTTTGAAATCTTTATACTATCAACACAGTATGAACGCTGCACAGAAGTTTAAACAAAAGAAAGATTGTGCAAGCTGTGAAGCCTAATTTAATGTCAATACCAATAGTAAAAAAGCCCTTTCAAAGGGCTTTTTTTGTTTTTGATGTGTAAAAAATAGACAGTAGGTATTTAATTCGGTTACGTGAATGTTTTTGTTTTTAAAAAAATCCGAAGGCTGCTAAAATTAAACAAATAACAACCCCAATAAGAATAATAACTAAAACACCAACCATAAGAGTTAGGAATCCGTTAAGTACTTTAGTACTAATTGTAACATCCTCCATAATGATTTATTTTACTTAAAAGTATGAAATAAAACCCTAATAATCATTAATTTAATACAATAAATCGATAAGCTGCACTTTAAAAGAGTTTTGCGCGAATTCAAGTATAATTGAAATTTCTACGCACGGTATTTGGTTCAAGATCCTTGAAATTAAGACCGTTCAAAACACACTAAAGACTTCATCTAGCCTAAACAAGCAAGTGATCTAATCTTTTATTTACTTAATCTTTGGCTAAGTTCTTCTAATTCTACGCCTTTGGTCTCTGGCATCATAAATTTCACAAAGGCCAGTTGTAAAACCATCATGCCCGCAAAAAATATAAATATAGGCCAAGGGTTGTCTTTAAAAATACCGTTGTCACTATCTAAAAAAATAGGAGTAATTAAGGTGATGATGGCTGCAAAAACCCAATGAACACCTGTTCCCCATGATTGTCCGGCCGCTCTTACTTTATTTGGGAATATCTCAGAAATAAACACCCAAATAACGGCACCTTGCCCAATGGCATGAGAGGCAATAAATACGAGAACAAAAATTAACAAAAGCGTAGCACTTGCTCCCGTGTAAAAACACCAACCAACCATACCTAAACTAATAATATAGCCTGCCGAACCTATGAACATCAATTGCTTTCTACCTAATTGATCTATGAGTCGAACTCCAAGTAATGTAAAGATTAAATTAACAATACCAATCGATATAGAAGCAAAGAGCGAATCTTCACCTCCTAAACCAGCACGTTCTAGAATTTCAGGGGCATAATATAAAACAAAGTTAATCCCAGATAATTGGTTAAAAAATGAAATTAAAAAGGCTAGTAAAATAGGTTTGTTAAAGCTACCATTAAACAGTTTTTCTTTTGAAAGATTACGTTGTAAGGACTCTTTTATCTCTTTAAGCTTAGTGATCGCCAATTCTTTTGTTGAAATAGTTGCTAACACTTTTAAAGCACCCTCGTCATCATTTTTACGAATAGCAAGCCAACGTGGGCTATTAGGTATTTTTAATACCATAAGCGTATAAATGAGGGCAGGTATAGCTTCAACGCCGAGCATCCAGCGCCAATCATTAATACCATCAAATCCTTTTAAAAAGTAGTTGGATATAAACGCGATAAAGATCCCAAAAACAATATTAAATTGATACGAAGCTCCCAATTTACCTCTATTTTCAGCACTTGATATTTCAGAGATGTAAATAGGCGCTGCTACAGATGAGGCTCCAACGCCTAGGCCGCCAATAAATCTAAAGAATGAAAACAAATACGGGTCAGGTGCAAGGGCAGAACCCAAAGCGGAAATGGTATAGAGAACTCCTATCCAAAACAAGGTTTTTTTCCTCCCAATACGGTCACAAGGAATACTTCCTAAAAGGGAGCCAACTACGGTACCCCATAAGGCCATCGACATGATAAAAGTGCCATGAAACCAAGGGGAGGTATTCCATAATTGTTTAATAGGGAGGTTGGCACCTGAGATAACAACAGTATCAAAGCCAAATAAAAATCCAGCAAGAGCTGCCGTCAGTGCTATTCGTATAATTTTTGAGTTCATTAGTTCGTTGGTTTTTGTAAAACTAATGAAAAAATCAAATTAAACTTTTTATATAGGTCATTATAATGGTAGTGGCTCCTTTATTCTTCGCAATATAGTCGGTATTGATGTTTTTGGTGCTGCTATAATGTGCTTCGGAACTTAGTAGCTGCTTTAATTGCGAGCTAAATTCTTCGAGGCTAGATATCGTTATAATTCCTTTTTGGAGGACTAGATCTTCTGCTTCCTTAAAGCCCTTGTATTTAGGACCGATAAGCACAGGAATTCCAAAGACAGCTGGCTCTAAGGTATTGTGGAGCCCAGTGGCAAAACCGCCTCCAACATAGGCAATATCAGCATAGCGATACACTTTGGTGAGTAAGCCAATGGTATCGATAATCAAGACATCGAACTGAGAAATTTTCTTAGTATCTAATTCAGAATATAAGATTACTTTCTTTTTTATCGCCGCTGCTAGTTTCGCAATAGCTTCTTTTTTTATCGTATGCGGTGCCAATACAAATTTGATGTTTTCGGAGGAATTATTTATGTAGCGTGTTAAAATAGCCTCGTCTTCTGGCCATGTGCTTCCAGCAACAAAACAGCGCTTTTCTTGCTTAAATTTCTCCATAAAATCAAGATGATTATCTTGGTCTAAAATTTTTAAAACACGATCAAATCTAGTATCACCGCTGATCGTCACATTTTTTAAATCAATACGATGTAGTAGTTTTTTTGAATGCTCGTCTTGAACAAAAAAATGGGTAAATGCAGACAGACTTCTTTTTAAAAAACCACCATAAAAATTAAAGAAAGCCTGTTTTTGATTAAAAATAGCAGAGACCAATAAAGTAGGAATTTTTTTCTGTTTTAAAACAGAAAGGTAGCTGGGCCAAATTTCGTATTTCACGAAAATCACTAATTTGGGGTTGACTAGCGCTATGAATTTTTTAGCATTATGTAGGGTGTCTAAAGGCAAGTAGGTCACTACATCAGCGGCTTTGGTATTTTTTTTTACTTCATAGCCCGAAGGCGAAAAAAATGTAACTAAAATGCTATAGTTTGGATACTTTTTTTTTAAGTCTTCTATGATGGGTAAGCCTTGTTCAAATTCTCCCAACGATGCCGTATGAATCCAGATTACCTCGGATGCATCAGAAAGCTGTTGCGACAAATAGGAATACACATTTTTTCTTCCGTCCACAAAAAGTCTTAGTTTGGGACTAAAAAAAGCGGCAATTTTTAAAAAAAAATTGGCCAGGTGTACCAAGAAATTGTAAATAAAATGCACTTTAATTTTCTTTGGGACTAAATTACACTTCTTTAGAGAATTACACAGAACTGGTCGCAACATTTTACATTTTAGGGAAATATGATTTTTTTTGATGACTTACATTATTTGGAGTTTTACAGCATGGCTATGGAAAAAAATGAGTCGAAAAAATATCAATTCATAAGCAATTGAAAAAAGTTTAAATCAGGATACTAGTTGCTTCTACTACTTTTTGTAATTTTACAAGTATAATTATGAAAAGATGCGAAAAATTCAAATGGTTGACCTAAACGGTCAATACGAGGCCATTAAGGAGCAAGTAAATGCTACGTTTACCACAATTTTAGAAACTTCGGCCTTTATTAATGGTCCAGAAGTACACGGTTTCCAAAAAGATTTAGAGGAGTATCTAGGCGTTAAACACGTAATTCCTTGTGCCAACGGTACCGATGCCTTACAGATTGCGATGATGGGGCTAGATTTAAAACCCGGTGATGAAGTGATTACCGCAGATTTCACCTTTGCGGCTACGGTTGAGGTAATTGCATTATTGCAATTAACGCCTGTTTTGGTTGATGTGCATCCTGATACGTTTAATATCGATGTTAAAGCGATAGAAAAAGCGATAACTTCGAAAACCAAAGCAATTGTACCTGTTCATTTATTTGGACAATGTGCTGATATGGATGCTATTTTAGCGCTTGCAGAGAAGCATAATTTATATGTGATTGAGGATAATGCTCAGGCCATCGGCGCAACGCATACACATGCTGACGGTAAAAAACAAAAAGCAGGTGTTATGGGCCATGTGGCAGCAACTTCTTTTTTTCCGTCAAAGAATTTAGGGGCTTATGGTGATGGTGGAGCTATTTTTACAAATGATGATGCTTTAGCCCATACCTTAAGGGGTATTGTGAATCACGGCATGTATGAACGCTACCACCACGATGTGGTGGGTGTAAATTCTCGTTTAGATAGTTTGCAAGCAGCAGTGCTCAGAGCAAAACTGCCCTTGCTAAACCAATATAATGCGAAACGAAGAGATGCTGCTAAAAAATACAATGCCGCGTTTAACGCCATAGCTCACATCGAAACGCCAGTAACGGTGAATGCTTGTCAAGGCATTTGTGACACTTGCGATTGCCATGTATTTCATCAATACACCTTAAAAATCACAAACGGGAAAAGAGACGATTTGGTAAAATACCTAGGAGAAAAAGGAATCCCCTGTGGTGTGTATTATCCAATTCCATTGCATAAACAAAAAGCCTATCTTGATGATCGGTATAAGGATGCGGATTTTCCAGTGACCAATTCCTTAGTGAAAGAAGTTATTTCATTACCCATGCATACAGAGCTCGATGATGAACAGATTGCCTATATTACAGATACAGTCATCGGTTTTATGCAGCATTAAATATATAATTACTATAGTTTTGGCTCGTTCAGTCATAGACGAAAACAAAAGTAAATGAAAGTATTAGTTACAGGAGGCTTAGGGTTTATAGGTTCGCACACCGTTGTTGAATTGCAAAATCAAGGTTTTGAAGTTGTGATCATTGATGATTTGTCGAACTCTTCAGAAAAAGTGTTAGAGGGTATCGTGGCCATAACGGGAAAAAAACCTTTATTTGAAAAACTAGATTTAAAAGAAAAAGCTAAAGTAGAAGATTTTTTTAACCGACATACAGATGTGGAGGGGGTGATACATTTCGCAGCCTCTAAAGCCGTTGGAGAAAGTGTGGAAAAACCGCTGTTGTACTACGAGAACAACATAAGTACCTTGGTGTATCTCTTAAAAGAATTGTCAAAAAAAGATAATGCAAACTTTATCTTCAGCTCATCGTGTACCGTTTACGGGCAGGCAGATGAAATGCCAATTACAGAAAATGCACCAGTGAAAGCAGCGGAATCTCCATATGGTAATACCAAGCAAATAGGGGAAGAAATTATTTCAGAAACCTGTAAAGTGGTACCTTCTTTAAAGGCAATAGCCTTGCGCTATTTTAATCCGATGGGCGCACATCCAAGCGCTGAAATTGGGGAGTTGCCTATTGGTGTGCCTCAAAATTTGGTGCCATTTATTACGCAAACCGGTATTGGTATGCGCGAACAATTATCTGTTTTTGGGGATGATTACCCAACTTCTGACGGCACCTGCATTCGTGATTATATTCATGTGGTAGATTTAGCCAAAGCTCATGTCATTGCCTTACAGCGATTAATCGGTGGTAAAAATATTTCAAATTACGAAGTGTTTAACCTTGGTACAGGGACAGGAAGTAGTGTTTTAGAAGTCATTAAAAGTTTTGAAAAGGTTTCAGGTAAAAAATTAAACTATAAAATAGTAGAACGAAGGTCAGGCGATATTATTTCTGCGTATGCAAATACCGAAAAAGCAAATAAAGTATTGGGCTGGAAAGCAGCATCGACTTTAGATGAGGCTATGAAATCTGCTTGGGATTGGGAGGTTAAAATTAGGACTTAAGGCTGCTATCGTATTTTTTAGCGCATAAAAGTATTTAAAGGGCGTAGAAATTATGTATATTTCTACGCTCTTTGTTTTTTAAATTATCGTAAAATGAAACATAAACTACTTTTTATTGTATCCTTATTTCTTTTCCTTTTTAGCAACGCACAAGACACCTATTTGCATTGTGGTAAAATTATTGATGTTGCGACAGGAAAAACACTCACTGAAAAGACCATCATAATTTCAGAAAATGTTATTAAAAGTATTAAAAACGGCTATGTTTCTGGTACAGAAAATGATGTGATGATTGATTTGAAAGATAAGACCGTATTGCCTGGTTTTATCGATTTACATGTGCATATTGAAAGTGAATCCAATCCTAAAACCTATGTGGACCGTTTTACTGATAATGAAGCGGATATTGCTTTTAAAGCTACCGGATATGCTAAAAAAACCTTGATGGCTGGTTTTACGACGGTGCGAGATTTAGGCGGAACAGGGGTTAATATCGCCATTCGTAATGCAATCAACAAAGGTATTGTCGACGGTCCAAGAATCTTTACCGCAGGAAAATCTATCGCTACCACTGGCGGTCATGCCGACCCTACAAACGGGCGCAGTCACGAATTCACAGGCGACCCAGGCCCAAAAGAAGGCGTGGTAAATTCTCCAGACGAGGGAAGAAAAGCAGTGCGTCAACGCTATAAAGATGGTGCCGATGTGATAAAAATAACCGCTACTGGTGGGGTGCTTAGTGTTGCTAAAAACGGTAAAAATCCACAATTTACGATTGATGAAATTAAGGCAATTACAGCAACTGCTGATGATTATGGCATGTTAACCGCAGCACATGCGCATGGTGACGAAGGAATGCAACGTGCCGTACTAGGCGGAATCAAAACCATAGAACACGGTAGTTACATGAGCGATGCTACTATGGATTTAATGAAACAATACGGAACCTATATGGTACCCACCATTACGGCGGGGAAACAAGTAGCAGAAAAGGCTGCCGTGCCGGGTTATTTTCCTGATGTGGTGGCTGTTAAAGCACGAGAAATTGGGCCCTTAATTCAAGGCACCTTCGCGAAGGCGTATAAAAAAGGGGTAAAGATTGCTTTTGGAACAGATGCAGGGGTCTTTCCGCATGGTTTAAATGCAAAAGAATTTGGGTATATGGTCGAGGTAGGAATGCCTGCCATCGAAGCGATACAGTCGGCGACGATCACTAACGCCACACTGTTGGGAATGTCCGATGAGCTAGGACAAGTGAAAGAAGGTTTTTTGGCAGATGTAGTGGCGGTACAGGGAGATCCTTTAAAAGAAATTTCGGTCTTAGAAAAGGTTGTTTTTGTCATGAAAAACGGAGTGGTTTATAAAAACGAATAATGTATACATCGCTTCTCGTCATCCAAATAAAGACATCTGGTCGTAATTACACTAATGATAGTTGACTTTGTAGATAGTAAAGTGTTGTTACAAGCCTCCATAGATGAAGCCTTGTACGAAAAATTAGTAGCGCAAATTACCAAAGACTTTGGGTTGGCGGCTATTGCTGTTGAATTGCCTTTACAAGTTTCTCCTAAAAATTTAAAGACGATACTGCATCAAAAAATCTATCAACTTATGTTAGATCGTTTTACGGATTATTTAAATGTACTGTATATCGTTGATGTTTCGGAAAAGTCGATAAAAGAAATACAAGCTATAGACCCGATTGAAATTGCAGATCAAGTTTCTTTTTTAATCTTAAAAAGAGAGTATCAAAAAGTGTGGTTTAGAAATAAGTATAGCTAAATTCTAATTAAAAATACACGCGTACAAATGGGATAAAGGCATCCGCATAGATACTGCGATCATCCTGTAGAAGATTGTATTTTATACCTACCATAAAATTTCTATTTCCATAACCGGCGCCAACAAATAGGGCTGGGCTCCAATAATTATCAATACTATCAGGTGCACCTCTTACAGCCAATTTTCTATTGATTCTCAGGGTTTCTAGTTCTGCGGAAAGTTGAATGGCAGGAATTACGTTGTATAAAGAAATAAGACTACCGCCATAGGCAAAAAGCGAATCATCATTTATTTTTGCATAATTAAAACTCAATTGGGTGCCTGCCGCAAATTGGTCATTGAATTGATAAATTGCACTTGGTGAAATAGCGCCATTGAAAAATCCGTCTCCGAAACCTAAACCAATGCCCCCTCCAAAGCGAACATTATTCCAAAAATCGCTTGAAGGCCTATTTTGTGAAATCCCTAGGTGTACTAAGAGTAGAAGAATGATATTTAAAAAGTGATTTTTTAACACGATTTTCTTTAAAACCTTCATAATTATAAAATTTCATTAATATTAGTATCGAATATAGGACTAGAATATTGAAATGTTGTATTTTTGTTTAAATTTTATTCACAGGGAAGAGAAAATTATTTATGGATAAATATTCCTTTTTAAACGCTGCACACACTTCATTTTTTGCAGAGTTATATGACAAGTATTTAGTGAGTCCGGATAGTGTAGAGCCAAGTTGGCGCTCATTTTTTCAAGGATTCGATTTTGGTCAAGAAAGTTTACTAGACGAACTGGAGACCCCAACACGTAGCGAAACGAATTTTTCGCCATCAACTACCGAAATTCCGCAATCATTACAAAAAGAGTTTCAGGTAATTAGGCTAATCGATGGCTATAGAACCAGAGGGCATTTATTTACCAAGACAAACCCGGTTCGCGAAAGAAGACAATATTCCCCAACTTTAGACATAGAAAATTTTGGGTTAGCAGAAGCTGATTTAAATACGGTCTTTAAGGCTGGTGAAGTTTTGGGCATAGGCTCAAGTTCGCTGAAAGAAATTATCGACCACCTTAAACGTATTTATTGCGATGCTATAGGGGTAGAATACATGTATATTAGAAATCCTGAATATGTAGAATGGATTCAAAACTGGTTGAATGTCAATGACAATCATCCAAAATATGATAATGACCACAAGAAGCATATCTTAAAAAAATTAAATCAGGCAGTTTCATTTGAAAGCTTTTTACATACCAAATATGTAGGTCAAAAACGATTTTCGATAGAAGGTAACGAATCTTTAATTCCTGCTTTAGATGCTGTGGTGGAAAGAGCAGCAGAATTAGGCGTGGAGCAATTTGTCATGGGAATGGCACACCGTGGAAGGTTAAATGTTTTAACAAACATTTTCGGTAAGGCAGCCAAAGACATTTTTAGTGAGTTTGATGGCAAGGACTATGAGCAAGAAATTTTTGATGGTGATGTAAAGTATCATTTAGGGTGGACTTCAGATCGGAAAACCAACAACGGTACTAAAATAACTATGAACATTGCACCGAATCCGTCGCATTTAGAAACAGTGGGTGCCGTTGTTGCTGGAATTTCTAGAGCAAAGCAAGATGCAAAGTACAAGGATGATTTTTCTAAGGTATTACCTATTATTGTTCATGGAGATGCTGCGATTGCAGGTCAGGGTCTTGTGTATGAATTAGTTCAAATGGCTAATCTCGATGGTTACAAAACAGGTGGAACCATACATATCGTGGTCAACAACCAGATTGGTTTTACGACCAACTATTTAGATGCAAGATCATCTACCTATTGCACCGATGTAGCTAAAGTAACCTTGAGCCCAGTTATGCACGTGAATGCTGACGATGCTGAGGCCGTAGTGCACGCTTCGTTATTTGCTTTAGAATATAGAATGCGCTTTAAAAGAGATGTTTTTATAGATTTATTAGGGTATAGAAAATACGGGCATAATGAAGGAGATGAGCCGCGTTTTACCCAGCCTAAACTGTATAAAGCTATTGCAAATCACCCAAACCCTAGAGATATCTACGCCGAAAAGCTTTTGCAAGAAGGGGTTATCGAAAAAGATTTTGTCAGTCATTTAGAAGAAGAATATAAAGCAAGTCTAGAAGAAGAATTAGAAGATTCTAGAAAAGAAGATAAGACGGTTATTACGCCATTTATGGCGGATGAATGGAGTGATTTTACCGCAGTGCGTGAGTGGGAAATGTTAGATACCTATGACACCACTTTTGAGAAGAAAAAATTAACCGAAATTGCGAAAGTAATTACAGCGCTACCTAAGGAAAAGAAGTTTTTACGCAAGGTCGAGAAATTGGTAAATGATCGTAAGAACATGTTCTTCAAAACCAATAACTTAGACTGGGCCATGGGCGAATTATTAGCGTATGGTTCTTTATTAGCCGAAGGTTTTGATGTGAGAATGTCAGGTCAAGACGTAGAAAGAGGTACCTTCTCTCACCGCCATGCTGTTATGAAGGTAGAAGAAAGTGAAGAGGAAGTAGTATTGCTCAATTCAGTGGCTAAAAACCAAGGGAATTTCTCTATTTACAATTCTCTTCTATCAGAATATGGGGTTGTTGGTTTTGATTACGGTTACGCTATGGCTAGCCCCAATACCTTAACCATTTGGGAGGCACAATTTGGAGACTTTAGTAATGGTGCACAAATCATGATTGACCAATATATTTCTGCAGCTGAAGATAAGTGGAAATTACAAAACGGATTGGTAATGTTGCTGCCACATGGCTACGAAGGCCAAGGAGCGGAGCATTCTTCGGCTCGTATGGAACGCTATTTACAATTGTGTGCTAGAGATAATATGTATATTGCTGATGTTACGACACCAGCACAAATGTTCCATATTTTACGTCGACAAATGAAGGCGAATTTTAGAAAGCCTTTAATTATCTTTACACCAAAGAGCTTATTAAGACATCCAAAAGCAGTTTCAACAGTAGAGGAATTAGCAGAAGGGAGTTTCCAAGAGGTTATAGACGACGCTACTGCGAACGTTAAGAAAATAAAGAGTCTTGTTTTTTGTACCGGTAAGTTTTATTACGATTTGTTAGCGCAAAGAGAAGAACTAAACCGCGATGATGTAGCCTTAGTGCGTATTGAGCAATTGTTTCCAATACCTGCCGATAAGCTTAAAGAAATTACCAAAAAGTACTCCAATGCAAAAGATATTGTTTGGGCACAAGAAGAGCCTAGAAATATGGGTGCCTGGAGCCATTTAATGATGCATTACAGTGAGGCTAGTACATTTAGAGTAGCATCAAGGCGCTTTTACGCATCACCAGCGGCTGGTAGTGCAGTGCGTTCAAAACGTAGACATCAACAAGTAATAGATTTTGTCTTTGACAAGACAAAAGATAACATGACAAAAACGATAACAAAACAAAATAATACAAAGTAGGATGATTTTAGAAATGAAAGTTCCTTCTCCGGGAGAATCAATAACAGAGGTAGAAATTGCATCTTGGTTAGTAAAAGATGGTGATTATGTAGAAAAAGATCAGGCAATTGCAGAAGTAGATTCTGATAAAGCAACCCTAGAACTTCCTGCTGAAGAAAGTGGTATTATTACCTTAAAAGCAGAGGAAGGTGATGCCGTTGCTGTTGGTGAAGTAGTTTGTTTAATTGATACGAGTGCTGCTAAACCAAGTGCTGGTAAAGAAGAAACTTCCGAAAAACCTACGGCAGCTAAAGAAGAAAAAAAGGCTGAGAAACCAGCCCCAACAAAAGAATCCTATGCCACAGGTACTGCCTCACCAGCAGCGAAGAAAGTGCTGGCTGAAAAGAATATGTCAGCAGACGCCGTTAAAGGAACGGGTCGAGATGGAAGAATAACGAAAGAAGACGCAGTTAATGCAAAACCTTCTATGGGTTCTCCTACTGGCGGTACGCGTGGTGAAAGTCGCTCTAAATTATCGATGCTTCGCAGAAAAGTTGCGGAGCGCCTTGTAAGTGTTAAAAACGAAACGGCAATGTTAACTACCTTTAACGAGGTTGATATGTCGCCAATATTTGAATTAAGAGAGCAGTACAAGGAAGATTTTAAAAATAAACACGGTGTAGGCCTAGGATTTATGTCTTTCTTTACTTTAGCTGTGGTTAGAGCATTGGAATTATTTCCATCAGTGAATTCTATGATTGACGGCAAAGAAATGATTTCTTATGATTTCTGTGATATTAGTATTGCGGTTTCTGGTCCAAAAGGACTCATGGTGCCGGTCATTAGAAATGCGGAAAACTTAAGCTTTAGAGGTGTTGAAGCCGAGGTAAAACGATTAGCGATACGTGCAAGAGAAGGAGAAATTACTGTGGATGAAATGACAGGGGGTACCTTTACCATTACCAATGGGGGTGTATTTGGTTCTATGTTATCTACACCAATTATCAACCCTCCACAGAGTGCTATTTTAGGAATGCACAATATTGTAGAACGACCCGTTGTAAAAAATGGAGAAATTGTTGTGGCCCCGATTATGTACGTAGCCTTATCTTATGATCATCGAATTATTGATGGAAAAGAATCCGTAGGATTTTTAGTGGCTATAAAGGAAGCCTTGGAAAACCCGAGTGAGCTTTTAATGGAAAACGATGTGACTAAGGCATTAGAATTATAGTACCATACTGAAATAACGAGCTAAAAAAAATCCTGAAGAAACCATCTTCAGGATTTTTTTTATTTAAGAATACTTTGAATTAGTTACAGCCCATATCTTGTCTTGATAGCGCATCTGCATTTGGGAAACAAAGGCCTGTGGGTAATGACGTGGGGTTGTAGCGTTGCAAGTTGCGATCTACTAAACTTTTTTCAATAAATTCGGCTAGTAAATCTATTTCGTGCTCACTAAGGCCTAAGGGTGAAAATTCAGTAGCTAATGAACTAATTGGTACATTAGCATTCTCTTTTAGCGCATTATTCTTATAGGCAATCACCTCTTTAATCGTGGTAAATGATGCTCCGTGTCCAAAAAATTCAACATCTGCTAAGTTGTACAATTGAGGTACTTTAAAGCTATAGTTGTCTGAAGGATTATTTGTAAAACCCCCGCGGCCTTTTTTGTTGGCCTCATCAACAGTTCCATGAACACCATCACCCGACAAATCGTTCATACCCAAAGCATAAAAAGCTTCAGAATTTAAAGCGGGACCTGAATGACACTGAAAACATTGTGCTTTGCCAAAAAACAAAGCTGCTCCTTTCTTTTCATTCGAAGTCATTGCATTAGTATCTCCTTTGAGCCAATTTTGAAAATTAGTGTCGTTCGCCAATAAGGTTCTTTCATAGGCTGCTATGGCTAGCCCAGCAGTAATTAAAGTGTATCGTTCAGCCAGATCAACTTCTGGAAAAGCATCGTTAAATAATGCTTCATAGTTGTTAGTAGAACAAAAAGTCTGGTTGATATCCATTCTATGTACTGTTAAACCAGCTATAGCCTGAGTTTCTACACCTTCAAAGCCTAAATGGTTTACTGCCTTGGGAGTTCCGACGGTCCAGTTGGCTTCTGTGCCTACATTTAAATCCGTAGCGCCAAATTGTCCATTCCAAAGCATTAATTTTTGATAGGCTGAATTTAATACGGTGGGTGATTTAATAGGTTGCACATCGACAATATCCGCTGTAAAATCGGGTGCCATAATACGTGCTTCTCCATGCAAGCCAAAACCCATTCCACCGTCACCAATACCTTGTTTAATACCACTTTGAAAACCCGCTGCGCTGTGATGGCAGCTCGCACAAGAATAGGTTTTTTGGTGTGCTTCTTTCTTAGAATTCACACCAATTCCCGTTTCGTGAAACAGTAATTTGCCTAACAATACTTTAGCCTCTGTTAAAGGGTTATTAGGATCTGCGGGAATATTGGCGAAATCATCACTCTCAGGGAGCACAAAATAGTCAAGATTGCCACCTAGAGCAATTAGCTTATCCTTTAATTTTTGATCTTCAAGTTCACTTGAAATTTCAATATATCCGGTATCTTCAGCACAACTGCTAAAAAAAACCATGACGATACATAAGGAAAAAATTTTGTAGGTTACTTTGGAAAACATAATTGGTATTTAAAAAGGGTATCGGCGAATGTAAATAAAGCGTGGAAAAGAGCGCTATGATTATCGCTCAGGAACCTATTTACTAGCTAAATAGCGGTTATCTTAAATAAATACATTTCTTATCATAGTCAATAATGGCTTTGCCTTTCTTGAGTACATCGGCACCAATAATACCATCTACAGGGAGTGCGTTATGAGCAACAAGGGCTTCATTAACATGAACGAGATCAAAAAGTACTATTTTTAATTTAGGATAGTTCCAAGCGTTAATTTCTAAGCTATTTTTTGTAGAAATAAGCGTTTCCATATTTGTTGCTCCAGCCCCGGCAGCTTTTATTTTCGACTCCTTCGAAGTAAGCTTGAAGTATTCGATTTTATCAAAACCCACACAAGTGTTTGATGCGCCGGTATCTACTATAAACCGCCCAACGATGCCATTAATTTTTGCCTGTATTTCAAAATGATTAGTCGCGGTTAAGTCAAGCTTGGTTTTAGAATATCCCTTAGTTTGTAAGAACTTTTTTAGTGTTTTCAATTTGCTTTTTTTCAAAGATACTGCACTTTGTACAGGTAGAATATGCCAAGGCGCATTATTTAAGAACTTAAATAGTAGCAGACAAGCCTGATAATTCTATTTTTGTACCATGATAATTACCGATACACATACGCACCTTTATAGTGAAGCTTTTGATAGGGATAGAGATGAGGTCATAAAACGCGCTTTAAAAAACGGAATTCAACGTTTTTTTATTCCGGCCATCGATTCTAGCTATACCGATGCCATGTTACGATTAGAAAAAGCCTACCCTGAACATATTTTTTTAATGGCGGGACTGCATCCAACCCACGTTAAAGAAGATTTTGAAAAGGAATTACAGCACATCGAGGATTTGTTGGCAAAACATACCTATTATGCTATAGGGGAAATTGGGATTGATTTATATTGGGATAAAACCTACTTGAAACAACAACAAACCTCCTTTAAACGACAAATTCAAATCGCTAAAAAACACAAATTGCCAATTGTAATTCATTGTCGCGATGCCTTTGATGAAGTTTTTGAAGTGTTAGAAGATGAAAAGTCTGATGATGTATTCGGAATATTTCACTGTTTTACAGGAGATTTTGAACAAGCACAAAAGGCTATATCGTATGGGATGAAATTGGGAATTGGGGGTGTGGTCACTTTTAAAAATGGAAAAATCGATACTTTTTTAGAACAGATCGATCTAAAGCATATTGTTTTAGAGACCGATTCGCCTTACCTAGCTCCTGTGCCTTATCGAGGTAAACGAAATGAAAGTGTTTATTTGATGGAAATAATAAATAAATTAGCCTTGATTTATGATAGCACGGTGGCAGAAATTGCAGAAATTACCACTCAAAACTCCAAAGAAGTTTTCGGCATTTAATAGCGTTGTATGAAAAAAACAAAAATTTTACTGATCTATACAGGCGGGACCATTGGGATGATGAAGGATTATAAGTCTGGGGCATTAAAGGCATTTAATTTTGCAAAATTGCTTAAAAATATTCCAGAATTAAATCAACTAGATTGTGAAATTCAAAGTCATTCTTTTGAAACACCAATAGACTCATCAAATATCAATACGGAGCATTGGGTTGCCATTGCAACAACTATCGAAGAAACATACCATGAATACGATGGTTTTGTGGTGCTACATGGTAGCGATACCATGAGTTATTCCGCTTCGGCATTGAGTTATATGCTTGAGAATTTGTCAAAACCTGTTATTTTTACAGGATCCCAATTGCCCATTGGTGATCTTAGAACCGATGCCAAAGAAAATTTAATTACCTCTATACAAATAGCAGCATTGCGAGAAAAGGATAAAGCAGTAATTCAAGAAGTAGGCTTGTATTTTGAATATAAATTGTATCGAGGAAATAGAACTACGAAAATAAACGCAGAGCATTTTGAAGCCTTCGCTTCTTTAAATTATCCTGCCCTTGTCGAGTCTGGAGTGCACTTAAAAGTTCATTATGAGTATTTGTTAAGGCCAAATAAGCTAAAAAAGTTCGTGGTTCATAAAAATTTAGATACGAATGTTGCCATTTTAAAATTATTTCCTGGATTCAATGAAAACCTACTGAAAAGTGTTTTAAATACTCCAGATTTAAAAGCCTTAATTATTGAAACCTATGGTGCGGGGAATGCCCCAACCGACAAATGGTTGATTGATCATCTAAAAAATGCAAAAAAAAATGGAGTCCAAGTTATTAACGTAACACAGTGTTCCGGAGGAAGTGTTATTATGGGTCAGTATGAAACTAGCGAGCAGCTTCAGCAAATGCAAGTAATTAACGGTAAGGATATTACCACTGAAGCCGCCATTACTAAGCTGATGTATTTATTAGGAATGGATGTTTCCCCAAAACTCTTTAAAACAATTTTTGAAACGCCACTTCGTGGAGAAATGATTTAAAATTAACTTTAATAATTTCGTTTAGTACTTTTTTTTTTGTTAATTCGACGCCTTGAAAAAATTGTATTGAGAGAGGTGGCCGAGTGGTCGAAGGCGCACGCCTGGAAAGTGTGTATACTCCAAAAGGGTATCGAGGGTTCGAATCCCTTCCTCTCTGCTTTTAATTTTTTTAATTTTTTAATTGTAAAAATTTTTTATCTTTAACCCATTAACTAATCTAATTTAAGTTTGAAAGAAATGAAAAGATTATTCTCTATCCTAGCTGTAGCTGGGTTATTTGTTATCAACACAAATACTGTTAACGCAAATGTAACTGCAAACGCACTTACAGCAAACCTTTCTGCAACTATTGCTACTACGGCAACAATGATTCAAGATGCTGCCGAAGCAACAACTGAAGCTGAGAGAGGTTTCGTTCAAGTTTTAAAGGAAAAATTTATTGAAGGTGGCGCTGGCTTCATGGGTATCGTACTATTATGTTTGATACTAGGTTTAGCCGTTGCTATTGAAAGAATTATTTATTTAAACTTAGCAACAACCAACACTACAAAACTAAAACAAAGAGTAGAAGATGCATTAGCTTCAGGCGGTGTTGAAGCTGCGAAAGAAGTTTGTAGAAACACTAAAGGACCTGTTGCGTCAATTTTTTACCAGGGCTTAGACAGAGCTGGTGATAGTGTTGAATCTGCTGAAAAAGCTGTTGTAGCTTATGGTGGTGTTCAAATGGGACAGTTAGAAAAGAACGTTTCTTGGTTGTCTTTATTTATCGCTATTGCACCGATGCTTGGTTTCATGGGTACGGTAATTGGTATGATTCAGGCCTTCGAGAAAATTGCTGCTGTTGGTAACTTAAGTGCCTCACTTATTGCAGGTGATATTCAAGTAGCCTTATTAACTACGGTATTTGGTCTTATTGTGGCGATTATACTTCAAATTTTTTATAATTACATCATCGCTAAGATTGATAGTATTGTAAATGATATGGAAGACTCATCAATCTCTTTGATTGATATGTTGGTAGATCACAAAAAATAAGTCGGACTTAAATACCCAGTAAAATGCACAAAATAATAAAAATAATATTAATAGTTCTCAGTATTGCAGGCTTCATATTATGGACTCAGATGCCAAGTGGCGATATGATGCCCTCTGAAGCCATTGGGAGTAGTTCTATGAACTTTATGTTCATAATTACATTTATCCTATTAGCTTTTGCAGTAGCTGTGAGCTTATTTTTCGGATTAAAAAATGTTTTTTCTTCACCGGAAGGTTTAAAAAGAACATTGATTGGTGTTGGAGGTTTAGCGGTAGTAGCCATCATTTCATACTTCGCAGCCTCTGGAACTGATGTTAATTTAGAAGCGATGAGAGCCAAGGGTTTAGAAGCTGAAGAAAGCACTGTTAAATATATCGGTATGTTCTTAAATATCTTCTTTATCTTGACAATCTTCGCTGTTGGAGCAATGGTTGTTCCGGGAATTAAAAAAATGTTTAACAAATAAAAATAAACTATTATGCCAAGAAGAGGAGCACCACCAGAGGTTAATGCCGGTTCTATGGCTGACATCGCTTTCTTATTACTTATCTTTTTCTTAGTAACTACGACTATCGAAACAGATGCTGGTTTGGATCGTATGTTACCGCCAATAGATGACAGCGTAGTTGACCCTCCTATTATAAAGCAGAAGAATATTTTTACTGTTAATATCAATAGAGATGGACGACTTTTAGTTGAAGATGAGCTAACGGATATTAAAGATCTAAAATCAAGAGCAGTTGCCTTTTTAGATAACGGAGGGGCCGCAAATGGCACTGAAGATTATTGCAACTATTGTCAAGGTAAAAGAGATGAATCGTCTTCTGATAATCCTAACAAAGCCATTATCTCTTTAAAAAATGACAGGGAGACAAAGTACAACATCTATATCACGGTTCAAAATGAGATTGTAGGTGCGTATAATGAATTGCGTAACAGAGAGGCACAGCGTTTGTATAAGCGTAATTTTACGGAAATGGAAGCGGAATATTCGAATCAAGAAACTCCTGACGAAAGAAAAGAAGTTCTTAAAGAGCGAATCAAAAGAATTCAAGAGTTATTTCCTCAAAAGTTTTCTGAAGCTGAAACCTCTACAGGTAATTAATCGATAAAGTTAAAAAGAAAAAATATGTCAAAATTTAACAAAAAGAAAGATGCAGCGGTTCCGGCAGTGAATACGGCCTCGCTTCCAGATATTGTTTTTATGTTACTGTTTTTCTTTATGACCGTAACGGTTATGAAAGATACCTCTGTTAAAGTTCAAAATGAACTTCCAAAAGCAAGTGAAACTAAGAAATTAGAAAAAAAGGATCAAGTGATTACGATTTATGTAGGAGCACCTACTGATGAGTATCAAAAGGTTTTTGGGAAAGAGGCTAAAATTCAGTTAAATGATAAGTTTTCAAGTCCGGCTGAAGTTGGTCCTTACATTTTAGCAGAAAGAGCAAAAAAATCGGAAGATTTGCAAAACGTTTTAACTACTTCTTTGAAAGTTGATAAAAATGCCAATATGGGTATTATTTCAGATATAAAGGAAGAGTTAAGAAAAGTTAATGCGCTGAAAATTAATTACACCACCTTTGAAGGTGACGCATTCGATAATCTTAATAGATAATCAAAATTTCTTTCAAAAGGATAAACGCTTCAAATTTTTATTTGAAGCGTTTGTTTTTTTAGTCCTATTCTATAGTAACGCACCAGCTTAGAAGTCCTTAAATTTAAGAAATAGCTAAGTTTGAGTTCTCTTTGTTTAACCTACCAACCTTTGGTTGGCAACCTGAAAGTCTTTTAGGTTTATATGCCGTTTTGAATCTAGTTTATTTTAATATCTTTGGATGATGATGAAATTAATAGGGTATTTTTTTCTAAGCCTTCCTATGCTGTGTTTTGCGCAACCCGAAGAAAGTACATCGGATGTAAGCGCTAGCTACTTAGAAGACCAAATTTATTTGGGGATTCATTATAACCTGCTGGGGGATAAGCCTAATGATGTTTTTCAGCGCAATTTTTCGTACGGTTTGCAAGTAGGGGTACTTAGAGATCTTCCTTTAACTGCAAATGGAAGGCTAGCCTTAGGTATGGGTTTAGGCTATGCAGTGAATTCGTATTACTCGAACATCATTACCACAAAGACAAATGGGGTAATTAGTTATCAATTCGCTGAAGACGATTTTGAGTACAACAGAAGTAAATTTCAAACGCATAGTTTAGAATTGCCACTCGAGTTCCGTTGGCGTAATTCCACCCGAAATAGATATAAATTTTTTCGAATTTACTCGGGCCTGAAGTTCAATTATAACTTTAGCAATTTATCAAAACTAGTAACAGATTCGGGTAAAACTAGTTTTTCAAATTCAGATATTGAAAAACTGCAATACGGCTTAACTCTGAATGTAGGCTACAATACCTTTAATTTGCATTTATACTATGCTTTAACCGACTTTATGAAAGACAACACTGTAGTTGATACTGGAGAAAGTTTATCGCTTAAACCGCTTAGAATTGGCTTAATATTTTACTTGTTATAACCAATAAGGAATCGTAATAAATTGTGAGACGATTCCAATGATCAGACCCGTTCCTAGGGTTATGGTATTATGAGCTCTAAAATATAATCTAGATGAAGCTATAAGGCCTGCCATTACAATGAGCAAACTTATAGAAAAGGTAAGGTTAATTTCAAAATGAATACTTAAATTAATCAGGTACATGCTTAAGGTGCCAATGCCCAACATATGAAGACTTCCTTTGAATTTTACAAACAGCAACATGAGGTAGGTAAACAAGGCAATAATAAGGCCTATAAAGAAATAATACAGTTCAGCGGTGTAATTGTAAGGAATTACCTTATAAATGATCATTAAGAGCAATGCTAAGCTTATAAAAAGGGGATACTTACGTGCTTTGGTACTTGGAAAAAAAACTGAATTTACAAAACCCATATTTCTAAGGATTAAGAAACAAATGATCGGTACCATGACTGTGAGGATAAAAATAGGAAGTAGATTGCCAATTTTCATGGCAACCGTGGTGTATTTTTTACTGACTAAAAAATAGCTTAGGGTACCATAAATTGGAATAAATATAGGATGAAATACATAGGAAATAATCTTATAAAAAACTTTCATTAAATTTCTTTACGCATTCTAGCTACGGGAATACTCAATTGTTCTCTGTACTTAGCAACAGTTCTTCGTGCAATAGGATATCCTTTTTCTTTTAAAATATCGGCTAATTTGTCATCCGTAAGTGGCTTTCTTTTTGATTCTTCTCCTATTACAGTTTCTAAAATTTTCTTTATTTCCTTGGTTGATACATCTTCACCCTGGTCATTTTTCATAGATTCTGAAAAATACTCTTTTATTAGTTTCGTGCCATAAGGGGTATCCACATATTTGCTATTGGCCACTCTTGAAACCGTAGAAACATCCATATCAATCTTATCGGCAATATCTTTTAAAATCATGGGGCGGAGCTTGCGCTCATCACCCGACAAAAAATACTCTTTTTGATAGTGCATGATGGTATTCATGGTGACAAAAAGTGTTTGCTGTCGCTGTTTTATAGCGTCAATAAACCATTTTGCAGCATCTAATTTTTGTTTGATAAATTGTACAGTATCTTTTTGAGCTTTAGACTTCTCTTTCGCATTCTTATAGCCCTCTAACATATTGTTGTAATCTTTAGAGATATGAAGCTCAGGAGCATTTCTACCATTCAATGTTAACTCTAGTTCGCCATCTACAATTTTAATAGAAAAATCAGGCACAATATGTTCTACCATTCTAGTGTTTCCACCAGAATAAGATCCGCCAGGTTTAGGGTTTAACTTTTCTATTTCTGAAATTGAATTTTTAAGTTCTTCTTCAGTAATGTTGTGTTTTTGTAGAAGTTTTTGGTAATGTTTTTTGGTAAATTGTTCAAAAGATTTTTCTAAAATTTGAATGGCTAGCTCCACACTCGGATTTAGTTCTTTGCGTTTTAATTGAATAATTAAACACTCTTCTAAAGAAGTGGCTCCAACGCCAGGAGGATCTAATTCCTGAACTATTTTTAATGTTTTTCGAATGGCAGCCTCGTCCGTGTAAATGTTTTGTGTAAAGGCCAAATCATCTAAAATATCAGGAATGGCCCTTCGGATATAGCCGCTTTCATCGATACTCCCTACAAGAAATTCGGCAATAAACCATTCCTCGTCACTCAAGTAAAAGGTATTTAATTGATTGATTAAATATTGATTAAAAGAAGTTCCTGCCGCGTAAGGTACCGTCTTTTCTTCATCATCGGCACTGTAATTATTTACTTGGGTTCTGTATTCCGGAATTTCATCATCACTCAAATATTCGTCTATATTAATATCTTCTGCATTGATACTATCGCTATCTGACTCGTCATTGTAAACATCATCTTCATAGGTATCCTCAAAATTATCTAACTCTTCTTTTCCCGTTTCTAAAGCAGGATTTTCTTCCAGTTCTTGCTTTAAACGTTGTTCAAAAGCCTGCGTAGGCAGTTGAATCAGTTTCATCAATTGAATCTGTTGTGGGGATAGCTTTTGCGATAATTTAAAGGATAAATATTGTTTAAGCATGTATAGGTTCTATTCTTACGTATAAATTTAAGATATTTTAATGAATATACTTTCTGTTTTTAAAACTCAGCATTCTGTGGCGTTCGTGGAAAAGGAATTACGTCTCTAATATTTCCCATTCCTGTAGTGAATAGTACCAAACGTTCAAAACCTAAACCAAAACCACTATGTACTGCAGAGCCAAATCTTCTTAGATCAAGATACCACCAAAGTTCTTTTTCGTCAATATCTAAGGCCTTCATCTTTTCTTGTAAAACGTCTAAACGTTCTTCACGTTGAGAACCACCCACTATTTCGCCAATTCCAGGAAAAAGAATATCCATGGCCCTAACCGTTTTTCCATCTTCATTTAAACGCATGTAAAACGCTTTTATTTTTGCAGGGTAATCAAATAATATGACCGGACATTTAAAGTGTTTTTCTACCAAAAAGCGCTCGTGTTCACTTTGTAAATCTGTTCCCCATTCTTCAATCGGATATTGAAATTTTTTCTTTTTATTGGGTGTACTGTTCTTTAAAATATCAATAGCTTCAGTATAAGAAACTCTTTTAAAGTTATTTTCAGTAACAAATTTTAATTTTTCGATAAGCGCCATATCACTGCGTTCTATCTGAGGTTTTGACTTTTCTTCTTCTAACAAACGTTGCTCTAAAAATTGAAGGTCTTCCTGACAATTGTCCAGTACGTAGGTAATGACTTCTTTGATAAAATCTTCAGCTAAATCCATATTGGCATCCAAATCATTAAAAGCAACCTCGGGTTCAATCATCCAAAACTCGGCTAAATGGCGTGATGTGTTCGAGTTTTCAGCCCTAAACGTAGGGCCAAACGTATACACTTTCCCCAAAGCCATAGCATAGGTTTCTGCTTCTAATTGACCTGAAACCGTCAGGTTGGTTTCTTTTCCAAAAAAATCTTCTTTAAAATTAATGCTTCCATCTTCATTTAAAGGTGGGTTTTTTTGATCTAAGGTCGACACTCTGAACATTTCTCCTGCGCCTTCAGCATCAGAACCAGTGATAATGGGAGTATGAACATTATAAAAACCATTCTTTTGAAAGTACTGGTGTACGGCAAAAGATAAGGCTGAACGAAGACGCATTACAGCAGCAAACGTATTGGTACGTACTCTTAAATGTGCTTTTTCCCTCAAAAATTCTAAGGAATGTTTTTTGGGTTGAATAGGGTAGGCATCAGGATCCGAAGTTCCTAAAACTATGAGCTCATTTACCTGTATTTCTAGGCTTTGCCCTCTCCCTTGGCTTTCTACCAAAGTACCTTTTATCTTTAGCGCAGCGCCTGTAGTCACCTTTCTTAACAAAGCTTCATCAAAATTCTCAAAAGCTACAACACATTGTATGTTGTTTAGGGTAGAACCGTCATTTAGTGCAATAAATCTATTGCTTCTGAAGGTTTTTACCCAACCTTTGATCGTCACTTCTTGTAAAAGATGTTTTGTAGAAAGTAATTCTTTGATGCTAATCGATTTCATGTGTTTTTTAGTGTTTTATAGGCGCAAAGATAGCCTTTTTGATAAAATTGATATTTTGGAGAGGGAGCAATTCTTTTGGTTTTTATTCTAATTCCTCATTTTTTGGTAAAATATCTATTTGTGGTTCTTTGAGCACCTTTTTATTGGCAATGTTGCGTTCTAATGAAAGTAGTAAGGAGGGTAATAAAATTAAATTAGATAACATGGCAAAAAGTAAGGTGGCAGAAACTAAAGTACCTAAGGCCACAGTACCACCAAAGCTAGAAATGGCAAAGACTGAAAATCCAAAGAATAATACAATTGATGTATAAAACATACTCACACCTGTTTCTCTCAGCGCCGCGTACACCGATTTTTTAATTCGCCATTGATTGGCCGTTAACTCTTGTCTGTACTTGGCGAGAAAGTGAATGGTGTCATCCACAGAAATACCAAAAGCAATACTAAATACTAAAATAGTTGAAGGTTTTATAGGGACACCTACATAGCCCATCAAGCCCGCGGTGATGACCAAAGGCAATAGGTTCGGAATTAATGAAATGATGATCATTCTAAACGAACGAAACAAATACGCCATAAATAAGGCGATAAGTCCAATGGCTAAGGCTAAAGATAAAATTAAGTTATTGACCAGATACTTGGTTCCCTTTAAAAAAATGAGGGCGCTACCAGTCATGTATACATGGAAACGATCTGACGGAAATATCTTGGTGATGTTTTCTTGAAGCTTGGCTTCAATGGCTTCCATTCTATCGGTTTTTACATCTTTCATAAAGGTGGTAATCCGTGCTGTTTGTCCTGTAGAATCGACAAAACTCTTCAATAAATTACCGTTATCTGCTGATTTTCTAGCCACATCCATGATGAACGTATTTTCTTGACTGGTAGGTAACTGGTAGTATTTAGGAATGCCATTATAAAAGGCTTGTTTGGAATACTTTACTAAATCAACTACAGAAACAGGTCTTGATAATTCAGGAATTTCATGAACAACTTGGCTTAGTTCATCAATTTTCTTCAAAGTGGGAGCCTTTAGTACACCATTTTTTCTTTGGGTATCTACTACAATTTCTATGGGCATAATGCCGTCAAACTCTTCTTCAAAAAAACGAATATCTTGAAAGAATTCTGCTTTCTTGGGCATGTCTTCAATAGGGCTTCCTGAAATATCAATTTGATAAATACCGATAATACTCACCACCAAAAGGACTATAGAAACCACATAAACCGATATTCTTTTTTCACGAACAATATGTTCCATCCAATTTACAAAGCCATCAATCCATTTTTTGTTCAAGTGTTTTAAATGCTTTGTTTTTGGCAAAGGCATAAAGCTATAAACGATGGGTATGACTAATAAAGAAAGCACAAATATCCCAACGATGTTTATAGAAGCTACAATTCCAAATTCCTTTAAAAGTTGACTATCTGTGATAATAAATGTGGCAAAACCTGAGGCAGTAGTAATATTGGTCATCAATGTTGCGTTGCCAATCTTCGAGATAACCCGTTGTAAAGAAAGTGCTTGATTACCGTGTTTTTTAACCTCTTGCTGGTATTTATTGATTAAAAAAATACAGTTCGGAATTCCAATAACAATAATCAAAGGAGGAATTAAGGCCGTTAAAACTGTAATCTCGTATTGTAAGAGGCCTAAAATACCGAAGGCCCACATCACCCCAATAATCACAACGCACATGGATATAAACGTTGCTCTAAAGCTTCTAAAAAACAAGAAAAATATAAGCGAAGTTACCCCTAATGCAGCGAGGATAAATTTACTTATTTCATTGATGATGCTTTGAGAATTCATCGTTCTGATATAGGGCATACCAGATACGTAGACATTCATTTCGGTTTCTTCCTCAAAAACCTCTATTAAACTTTGTAAATCTTCTAAAATAAAATCTTTTCGAGCGGATGTATTGATAATGTCTTTATCTAAATACACTAAAGTTCGGATCGTTTTTGTTTGCTTGTTATACAGTAAATCTTCATAAAAAGGCAAATCATTAAACAAGTGGGATGCTAAACTGTCAATTTGGTCCTTGGTCTTTAGTTCTTCATGAATAAAAGGTTTTAGCACAAACTCTTGTTTCACGCTATCTTTTACTAATTCTTGTAAATTATCGGTTGATAACACAAAATCTACCTCAGGAAAAGCATCTAATTGCTTACTTAATTTATTCCATCGGTTAAACTTTTCAGGCGTAAATAAGCTACTGTCTTTAATAGCTAAAACCACAATATTGCCTTCTTCGCCAAAGGTTTTTAAAAAGGATTGGTATTGTACATTTACTTCGTGATGATCTGGGAGTAGGTTCGCTTGGGAGCTAGAAAAACGCATTTTATCCCATTGTAAGGCTAAAAAAATGGTAATACCCGTAATGATTAAAAGAATTACTATTCTATTTCTAAGAATAATGTTGGCAGTTTTTGCCCAAAAACCCTTCGTTATTTTTGTAACCATGCTCTATTTTACTATTCTTGCAAAGGTAGAAAATGATTATGGGTATTTGCATATAACACGCCTCTGAATACCTTATAAATAATAAAAAAGAGAGGCTGAAGAATAAAAAAAGCAGCCCATGGCTGCTTTTCTACTTTAATTGTACTCAAAGATTTTTAAACTTTCATGATTTCAGCTTCTTTAACGGCTAGAACCTCCTCAATTTTTCTTGTATAATTATTTGTTAATTCTTGCACATCAGCTTCTGCGTTCTTCTTTAAATCTTCTGAGGCATCATCAAGACCCCTAATTTCTTTATTAGCCTCTTGTCTTGCATTTCTAATCCCAATTTTAGCATCTTCGGCTTCTCCTTTGGCTTGTTTTGCTAAGTCTTTTCTGCGCTCTTCGGTTAATGGTGGTACACTTATAATGATAAAATCACCATTGTTCATGGGGTTGAAACCTAGATTGGCTATTTGAATTGCTTTTTCAATTTCTTGAAGCATCTTTTTTTCCCAAGGCTGTACGGTTAAAGTTCTCGCATCTGGAGTTGCCACGTTGGCTACTTGGCTTAAGGGAGTTTGTGAACCATAGTAATCGACCATAACACTTGACAGCATAATCGGGTTTGCTTTACCTGCTCTAATTTTAGTGAAGGCCTTTATTAAATGGTCAATGGACCCGTTCATACTCTCTTTTGTGCTGTCTAAAATAAATGTAATTTCTTCGTTCATTGTATGCTAATTTTAAAAAAATGCTAACTATAAATTAATGCCTAATTATCAACAACAGTACCAATATTTTCACCTGAAACTAATCGCAATAAATTGCCTTTTTTATTCATATCAAAAACTACAATAGGTAATTCATTTTCTTGACTTAAGGTAAATGCGGTGGTGTCCATAACTTTCAAGCCTTTACTTAGTACATCTTTAAAAGAAATAGAATCAAATTTTGTCGCAGTTTTATCTTTTTCTGGATCCGAAGTATAAATTCCATCAACGCGGGTTCCTTTTAAAATAACATCAGCTTCAATTTCTATAGCTCGTAATACAGCGGCTGAATCTGTTGTAAAATAGGGGTTTCCTGTGCCTCCGCCAAAAATAACGACCCTTCCTTTTTCTAAGTGTCGCATGGCGCGCCTGCGAATAAAGGGTTCTGCTACCTCGTTAATTTGTATAGCAGATTGTAATCTAGTTTGAATTCCTTTTTCTTCTAAGGCACTTTGTAAGGCAAGTCCGTTAATCACAGTCGCTAACATTCCCATATGATCACCTTGAACACGATCCATGCCATTACTCGCTCCAGAGAGTCCTCTAAAAATGTTTCCACCTCCTATCACTATGGCTACCTCAATACCTTTGTCTACCACCTGTTTAATTTCCTCAGCGTACTCAGATAACCTAGCGGGATCAATACCATATTGCTTTTCTCCCATTAAGGCTTCTCCACTCAATTTTAAAAGAATTCGTTTGTAATGCATAGTTTGTGTTTAATTTAAATAATTGTCCGCCGGCTTGGCCTTTGGCTATTCACTTTACCTCCTTTTTTAAGAAGATAAAACTATTTTGTAATAGTTTCCGGTACGGCATAATAAAAAATGAGTGGCCCCTATAAGTCGTGACCACATCAGTAAAACACCTATAAACTTTTAATGGTTCATTTTATGTTTGATGCGTTAAGCTCTAGCAAAAATAATCAAAAATAATTATGACAATAGCGGATATACTAATAATTCTATTGCTAAATCTTTCTGAAAAGTAAAGGTCATCTAATTTATATTTTATAATCTTGCCTAAAAATAAGTTAAGCTTTATTTAGATATTAATATAAAAAAGAATAGATCAATGAAAAAATTTAGTTTATTTCTCTCACTACTAGTATTACTTGTAAGTTGCGGGATAACAAAAAATATAAAGTCTGCGGATAAAGTAGCCATAAAAGTGAGTATGGATTTAGTGAATGTCAGTGATGACAAAGTGTTAGTTGCTTTAGATCCTGGGTCATTTACAAGCGATGAAGTTTCTTTTTATATCCCAAAAACCGTTCCTGGAACCTATAGCACAGATAATTACGGTAAGTATATTGAGAGTTTTAAAGCTTTTGATTATAAAGGGGCTGAATTAAGTGTTTCTAAAACAGATGAGAATACATGGAAAATCAGCAATGGTAAAAGTTTAGATCGCATATCGTACTATGTCAACGACACCTATGATACGGAAGCAGAACAGGAAGAGGCTGTATTTTCTCCAGCAGGAACTAATATCTTGAAAGGAGAAAACTTTATGCTAAATCTTCATGGTTTTGTGGGCTATTTTGAAAACTTAGAAGAAGCAGCTTATGAGATTTTTATAAAAAAGCCTACAAATTTAACAGCTACAACATCTTTAAAAGTATTAAATGGTGCCGCTCTAAAGAGTGATGAAGATGCATTTTACGCATCGCGTTATTTTGAAGTGACAGACAATCCTATCCTCTATGCGAAGTCAGATGTGGTGACTTTCGAAGTAAGCGGTATTACTGTAAATCTAAGTGTATATTCTCCAACGGGTGTTTATAAAGCTAGTGATTTAAAAGAGAGCATGTTAAAAATGATGACGGCTCAGAAGGCATTTTTAGGTACTATAAATAGCACCAAACAATACACTATTTTGTTGTACTTATCTAAAATAGAAAATGACGCCAATGGGTTTGGTGCTTTGGAACACCATACCTCTACAGTCGTTGTTTTACCTGAGCAAATGGATAAGGAGCGATTAGAGCAAGCCATGGTGGATGTTGTTTCGCATGAGTTTTTTCATATTGTAACGCCTTTAAGTGTACATTCTGAAGAAATTAAGTACTTTGATTTTAACGACCCTAAAATGTCACAACATCTTTGGATGTATGAAGGTACCACAGAATATTTTGCCAATCTTTTTCAAATTCAACAAGGTTTAATTGAGGAGGCTGATTTTTATAATCGCATCATGGGTAAAATTAATAATGCCAAAAATTATGATGACAGTATGTCTTTTACCACGATGAGTAAAAATGTATTGGAAGAACCCTACAAAGCAAATTACGGTAACGTGTATGAAAAGGGAGCATTAATTAATATGGCCCTTGATATTAGTTTACGAGAATTAAGTAATGGAGAAAAAAGCGTGCTCTGGTTGTTAAAAGAATTATCCAGTAGGTATGGTGAAAACAAACCTTTTAAGGATGCTGATTTGTTTGCTGAAGTGGTAGGTATGACCTATCCTGAAGTTGGCTTATTTTTTGAAACTCACGTGCTGGGAGAAGAACCTATTGATTACACCAAGTATTTGGCTAAAGTAGGCTTAGAAATGGGCACTAAGGTGGAACAAAGTGGGTACTTTTTGCAAGGTCAAGTTCCTTTTATTGATGTTGATCCAGACAACAATAATGCTATATATGTTCGGGAAGGAATAGAATTAAATAGTTTTTTAATTGATCTCGGGGTACAGGGTGGTGATGTGATGAAGAGTATAGATGGTACGGCTATCACCTTAGAAAGCATTCGACCTATCATTGGTGAGAGTTTTGGTTGGACAGCAGAAAAAGAAATTACCATGGTTGTGATGCGTGCTAATGCGGAGCTAACTTTGAAGGGGAAGGTTGGGACACCAACCTTGAATACAAAAACTATTATTCCAGTTCAGAACGCCACACCAGCCCAGTTAGCCTTGCGTGAAGCCTGGATGAAAGGGTAAGATAACTACAAATGAATATAAGAAAGACGGTCTCAAGATTTGGGATCGTCTTTTTTTGTTTTAAGAAGCTGAGTAAATTAGAATGACTTGCGAATTAAATGCTTATGACGTTTATTTCTTTTTGTTTGGCTTGTTCAGGAAGATCATATAATAAGCGAATTAAGATTGATTCTTTTGATTTTGAGCCATAATACAGTTGTTGTACTATAAAAAAGCCGTTTTACTTTTCAGTAAAACGGCTTTTTAAAAGGTGTTTTGTTAGCTTTTATCCTAAGGTAACACGTTTAAACGAAGTTACGGCTAGACCATCTTGTGCAGAGGATACATAGGTAGCTACATTTATTTTATCATCTTTAATAAAATTCTGATCTAATAAACATTGTTCTTGATCCAAAGTAGTATTATCAGAAATAAAACGTTCCATTTTTCCAGGTAAAATTTTATCCCAAATTTGCTCAGGCTTGCCTTCAGCTTTTAATTCAGCTTTGGCAGCTTCTTCAGCTTTAGCCATTACCTCTGGGGTTAATTGACTCATGGAAATATATTGAGGTACATTTTTAAGTGTTTTACCCAATCTTCCTAGTTCTTCATTCTCTTTTTCAATAACAGCGATTCTAGCCTCAGTTTCTGAAGCAACAAAATCTGCGTCAAAATCCTTGTAAGATAAGGTAGTAGCTCCCATAGATGCAATTTGCATGGCCACATCTTTACCTACTTCTTCGTTCTTCGAAGTTAAACCTACTAAAGCCGCAATTTTGTTGATATGCACATAACTGCCAACATAAGGTGCTTCTAATTTTTCAAAAGCAGTAATGTCTAATTTTTCGCCGATAACACCAGTTTGTTCTACTAATTTATCAGCAACCGTCATGCCACCAAAATCTGATGCTAAAAAGGCTTCTTTAGTGTCAAAATGAAGTGCTTTTTCAGCAAGTTCGTTAGCTAAGGCTACAAAGTTTTCGTTTTTACCTACGAAATCAGTTTCACAACCTAAAACAATAGCTACGCCAGAAGTGTGGTCTGCATTAACTTTTGCAATAGCGGCACCTTCTGTGTTTTCTCTATCTGCTCTTTTTGCTGCAACTTTTTGGCCTTTTTTACGAAGCACATCAATAGCTTTGTCGAAATCGCCCTCAGCTTCAACTAAAGCATTTTTGCAATCCATCATTCCAGCTCCAGTCGCTTGTCTTAATTTATTTACTTCTGCGGCGGTAATTTTTACCATCTTTTTATTTCTTTTTTATAATTCCCGCCTCAGCGGGAATCTTAAATTAGTATTATTTTTTAGCTCTCTTGAGAAGCGCTTGTCATTGCTATTTAGTCCCTAGGGATTCAAGGCTATTCTTCGATACCGCCTTTGGCATTATCTTGCCATTCTTTTAATTCGTCCCATTTTCCTTCAGCAGCCATTTTAGCTTGTTTTGGCCAAGAAGCAGGATTTTTAGATACGAATTTAGGACCAGCTTCTTCTAAAATTTCTTTTAAATCATCTTCTGATTTTGCAGCTAATTGAGCAAAAGTGTTAATGCCTGAATCTTGAAATATTTGAGAAATTTTTGGGCCAATACCTTCAACTTTTGTTAAGTCATCTGCTTTAGTCTCAGCCTTTTTCTTAGCTGGAGCCTCTGCTTTAGCATCTCCATCTTTCTTAGCACCTTCTTTTACTTCAGCTTTTTTCTTTTTTGGAGCTTTTTCTTCGTCACCACCTTCTTTTCCTGATTGCTTCTCAGATTTACGCTCAGATAAACCTTCAGCAATAGCGTCAGTAACGTGTGTTAAGATAGCTTCGATAGATTTTGAAGCATCATCGTTAGATGGAATGATATAATCTAATAATCGCGGATCAGAGTTCGTATCTGCCATAGCGAAAATTGGAATTTTTAATTTAATAGCTTCTTTTACAGCAATATGCTCACGCATCGTATCGACAATAAATAAAGCACCTGGTAAACGTGTCATTTCAGAAATAGAACCTAAGTTCTTTTCTAATTTTGCACGTAAACGATCCACCTGTAAACGTTCTTTCTTTGATAAGGTTAAAAACGTACCATCTTTTTTCATTCTATCAATAGTAGCCATTTTCTTAACAGCCTTACGAATAGTTACGAAGTTGGTTAACATTCCACCGGGCCATCTTTCTGTGATGTACGGCATGTTTACTTTTGATACTTTTTCAGAAACGATATCTTTTGCTTGCTTTTTAGTCGCAACGAAAAGAATTTTTCTACCTGAGGCTGCTATTTTTTTTAAAGCTTCATTCGCTTCTTCTAATTTTGCAGCTGTTTTGTAAAGATTGATAACGTGAATACCGTTACGCTCCATGTAGATGTAAGGAGCCATGTTCGGATTCCATTTTCTTGTTAGGTGACCAAAATGTACACCTGCCTCTAAAAGGTCTTTTACTTCAATTTTGTTTGCCATTTTTTTGTACTTAGTTTACGTTCTGTTGAATTAGCAATAAAGGAGTGGCACGAATTTTTGTGGCCTCCAATATTTAGATGCTAAACTAGTTTCCAAAAAGCTGCATGCCTTCTGGACAACAACAACTTGATTTTTAAAATTTAATCTAGATTCCGAAGTCTTCGGATTAGATTTTCAATGAACTTATAAAAGGTGCTACTTACATAGCACCTTTTAATATTATAGTGTACTGAATTAACTTCAGTAGTGTATTAACGTTTAGAGAACTGGAATTTCTTACGAGCTTTCTTCTGACCAAATTTCTTACGTTCAACCATTCTAGGATCTCTTGTAAGTAAACCTTCTGGCTTCAAAATTAATCTGTTTTCTGCATCTACTTCGCATAAAGCTCTAGATAAAGCTAAACGAATGGCTTCAGCTTGACCAGTAATTCCGCCACCAAAAACATTTACATTTACATTGTAGGTGTCATTCGTGTTCGTTAAAGTAAAAGCTTGTTTTACTTTATACTGTAAGGTTGCTGTAGGAAAATATACAGCTAAGTCTTTTTTGTTGATAGTAATTTTACCATCACCATCTGAAAGATATACACGAGCAACAGCCGTTTTTCTTCTTCCTATTTTGTGAATTACGTCCATTATTTAAGGTCGTTTAAATTAATAACAGTTGGTTTCTGAGCTTCCTGACCGTGTTGAGTACCTTCGTAAACTTTTAAATTACGAAAAATGGCAGCACCTAATCTGTTTTTTGGAAGCATACCCTTTACAGATCGTTCAACGATGCTTATTGGGTTTTTAGCTAAAGCTTCAGAAGCAGTTTGAAATCTTTGTCCGCCTGGATATCCAGTATGACGTACATAGGTTTTAGTTGCCCACTTATTGCCAGTTAAGTTTATTTTTTCTGCATTGATAACTACTACATTATCTCCACAATCTACGTGCGGTGTAAAGCTTGGCTTGTATTTTCCTCTTAATATCTTTGCAACTTTCGAAGCAAAACGACCTAATGTTTGTCCTTCAGCATCAACCAACACCCATTGTTTATCAACAGTTGCTTTGTTCGCGGAAATTGTCTTGTAAGTTAATGTGTCCACAGTATTTTTTTATTTATTAAACACTTAAATCCCGTTTATTGGGGTGCAAATGTACATTAATAAACTTGAATTGCAAATACTTGTTTCTAAATTATTCTTTTTTTTTTAAAGTCTTTGGTTTTAGCGCTTTGAAAGAGCAGGAAAATGCCTTATACTTTTTTAGAGCCTACTGGCAATTTAAAGTTTCCCTTGTAATAATAAGCCGATTATTTCGTTTGGTATACTAAATTATAAATATTCATATAATGAAACGAATTATTTTTACCGCTATAGTATGTGCAACATTAAGCCTTTCATGTTCTGAAGATAAAAATGAAGATGTTGTCATGGGATCCGATTTGGTAGGCGTTTGGGAGTTTTCTGAGTTAGATACTGCCAATGCTACTGGAAATGTGAATTTGCTGAATGATATTTTAATTAGTTTGGTGGCTTCTGGTTGTGATATTCTTAGTTATGACTTTAAAAGTGACCAAACAGTAACGGCTTCTTTCAGAGATTTTACAGCGACTGGTAGAGATGTCAATCCGGGCGGAACGGGCTTGTTGATTGAATGTCCGAGCAATGTTATCACGACTTCTGGTGTTTGGGAGTTAGAGGGAGATCAACTTTCTTTTATTGATACAAGCGGTAGCATTGAAACGGTGACTGTTGAAATCGACGGGAATACCTTAACTATTCCTGGTGAAGTTCTCGATGAAGATAATTTGGAAGGTACCAAAGCCATCTTTATAAAACAATAAAGAACACGACAATACCCAAGTATGAAGTTCGCAAAGGCTTAGCCTTGAGAGCGCAGGCTTAAGGAATCACCAAAGTTAACAACAAAAGTCAAGAGCCAAGCATCTTGACTTTTTTTAATGAGCCTCCAGCCAATTTTCACCAACACCGATTTCAACATCCAAAGGAACACTAAGAGTGTAGGCATTTTCCATCTCTGCCTTGATAAGTGCTTTCATTTCTTCAAGCTCTGGTTTGTAAACGTCAAAAACCAATTCATCATGTACTTGCAAAAGCATTTTGGTTTTATACGAACCAGCAACTAATTTTTTGTGGATATTAATCATCGCGATTTTTATAATATCAGCTGCACTTCCTTGAATGGGTGCATTTACGGCGTTTCGTTCTGCTGCACCACGAACTATTGCATTACTACCGTTAATATCCTTTAAATACCTACGCCTGCCTAATACGGTTTGCACATACCCATTTTCACGGGCAAAATCAACAAGCTCACTCATGTAATTTCGCAATTTCGGGTAGGTTTTATAATAGGTGTCTATTAAATCTTTTGATTCTGCTCTGGATAAGTCTGTTTGATTGCTTAGGCCAAAGGCGGAAACTCCATAGATGATGCCGAAATTTACTGTTTTTGCATTGCTTCTTTGTTCCCGAGTAACCTGGTCAATAGGTACATTAAATACTTTTGAAGCTGTGGAAGCGTGAATATCTTCACCATTTTTAAATGCTTCAATCATGGTTGTTTCTTCGCTTAATGCGGCAATAATTCGGAGTTCAATTTGAGAATAATCGGCAGCCAGTAAGGTATAATTTTCATCTCTTGGGACAAAAGCTTTCCGAACTTGTCTTCCGCGTTCTGTTCGTATAGGGATGTTTTGAAGGTTTGGGTTATTACTACTTAAACGACCAGTCGCAGCCACAGTTTGCATGTAATCGGTATGTACACGTCCAGTACTTGGTGCTATTTGATCAGGTAAAGCATCTACATAGGTACTTTTAAGCTTGCTTAAACCTCTGTATTCTAAAACATTTTTAATGATGTCATGGTCTTTAGCCAAATAGGAGAGTACATCTTCTGCTGTAGAATATTGTCCAGTTTTAGTTTTTTTAGGTTTGGCAACTAATTTTAATTTATCAAAGAGAATGTCACCTAATTGTTTAGGAGAAGCAATATTAAACTCTTCGCCAGCTTGCTCGTAAATGTTGGTTTCCAAGTTCTTGATGTCATTATTCAAATCTTCAGAAAGTGAGTTCAAAAACTTCTCATCCAAATTAATACCTTCTAATTCCATATCCGCTAGAACATGTAACAATGGAATTTCAATGTTATTAAAGAGATCTTCGGTTTTAGCTTCGGTGAGTTCTGGCTTAAAATGTTGCGCTAATTGAAAGGTAACATCAGCGTCTTCTACCGCATATTCTGTTTGTTTTTCCAAGGGAACATCGCGCATGTTCAGTTGGTTTTTTCCTTTTTTGCCAATTAATTCGGTGATGGAGACAGGCGTATAGTTTAAATAGGTTTCTGATAACACCTCCATATTATGACGCATATCAGGATTTATCAGGTAATGTGCTAACATGGTATCGAAGCATTTTCCTTTTACGGATACTTTGTATTTGTCTAAAACTTTAATATCATATTTTAAATTTTGACCTATCTTTTCTATGGCTTCGTTTTCAAAGAAAGGGCGTAATTCTTCTATAATTTTTTGAACTTCTGCCTGATCTTCTGGAAAAGGAAGGTAGTATCCTTTAAAAGCTTCCCAAGAAAATGCAATCCCTACTAATTCTGCGGTAAGCGGATCTAAACCTGTGGTTTCCGTATCAAAACAAACCGAAGCTTGTTGCGCTAAATTTTTTAAAAATAATTTCATGCCCATACCAGGTGCTACACTTTGGTATACATGCGACACCTCTTTAATGGTTTTTCTGCTCGAGTATTCTTGTATGGTCTCTGCAGCGGTATTTGGGTCTCCGCCGAATAATGAAAATTGTCCGCCGCCAGCTTCTTTTACTTGTTCTCTTGCAGTAGCTGTACTGCTTACTTGTGTTACAGTTTTTTCATCTTCTCCAGAGAATAATTTTAAAAACTGATCCTTTAGTCGTCTAAATTCTAACTCTTCAAAAAGCATTTGTACTTTTTCAGCATCTGGTTCAGAAAGTTCATAATCTTTGGCATTAAAGGTTACATCACAATCAATACAAATCGTGGCTAACTTCTTTGAAAGTAAACCCAATTCGGCATTTTCGGCTACTTTTTCCTTCATTTTACCTTTTAGCTTATCGGTATTTGCTAATAGATTCTCCATAGAACCAAATTCTTCTAGGAATTTTTTTGCAGTTTTTTCACCCACACCAGGCAAACCAGGAATATTATCACTAGCATCGCCCATCATTCCTAAATAATCAATGACCTGTTCTGGGCGCTCAACACCAAAACGCTTTTGAATTTCTGGAATTCCCCAAATTTCTATTCCGTTACCCATTCTTGCAGGGCGATACATAAATATATTTTCAGAAACCAACTGCCCAAAATCTTTATCGGGAGTAACCATAAACACTTTATAATCTTCTTTTTCGGCCTGTTTTGCGAGTGTGCCAATAATATCATCAGCTTCCCAACCTTCTAAAACGACAACCGGGATATGCATGGCTTTTAAAATATCTTGGATATACGGAATAGCGATCCGGATGGCATCGGGTGTTTCAGAACGGTTGGCTTTGTATTCAGGAAAAAGCTCCGTACGCTCTGTGCTTCCGCCTTTGTCAAAACACACGGCGAGGTGATCTGGTTTTTCTCTTCGTATCACGTCTAAAAGCGAATTCATAAACCCCATAATAGCAGAAGTATCCATGCCTTTGGAGTTTATTCTTGGATTTTTAATTAATGCGTAATAGCCGCGAAAAATTAATGCATACGCATCGAGTAAAAAAAGTCTTTTTTGTTCTGCCATTGTATTTCTTATTGAAGGAACTTGTTCAAGAATTTCAAAACTACGAAGATTATATAAATTTTCTTCGTTGCAAGTTAGTTTTGTGTTCCTTACTTTAGAGGCAAAAATATACCAAAATGTTAGTGGAAGTTTGTGCTAATTCGTTAGAATCTGCTTTGAATGCGCAGAAAGCTGGAGCAGACAGAATAGAATTATGTGCAGAATTAGGTCTAGGCGGGATAACTCCTTCTTTTGGCTTTATAAAAACGGTAAGAGCGCAAATTAATATTCCTATACATGTGCTGATTCGGCCAAGAAGTGGCGATTTTACCTATGACCAGGCCGAATTTGAAAGCATGCTGCACGATATTGAGGTATGTATAGATTTAGGTTGTGACGGTATTGTTGCAGGAGTTTTAAAGCAAAACCTAACTTTAGATCTAGGGCGAACAGCCATTTTGAAAAAAGCTTCGAAACATTTGAAATTCACCTTTCACAGAGCTTTTGATTGGATTACAGATCCTTTTGAAGCCCTGAATCAATTAGACGACATTGGGGTAGATGCTATATTAAGCTCAGGACAAGAGCAAAAAGCCATAGATGGTATTCATTTACTAGGGCAATTGCAGCAAAAAGCTAAAAATTGTACCCTTATTGCTGGTAGTGGAATTCATAGTGCCAATGCGCTAGCCTTTAAAGAAAAAGGATTTAAAGCCATTCACTTATCAGGCACTAAGTTTTATCCTAAAAATGCCAATTTACCGCGATTGCCCATGAGTTCTTTAACTTTTTTTCAAGAAGACAAAAAAATTATTTCAGATCTTAATGTGATACAAGAAGTTGTAAATAAGGTCAAATAAATAGCAAATGAAGCCACTGTTTTCTGAAATACAAATACCTTTGTAAAAAAAAATGCTACGCTGGATCTTTTTTATTATCCTTTATTTCGCTTTAGGTGTCTATACCTTACAAGCCTTAAAAACCGCATCTCGATTTCCATGGGTACACTTTGTGTATATAGCGCTGTTCTTTTTAGTGTTGGGAAATTTTATATATCAATTTACTTTTGGCGCTAGCGATGGTAAAGTTTTAAGTGTTCCTAGAAGCTATGCTTTTGGGTTTATGTTGGCTATGATTACCTTTAATCTTATTACGGTCCTGTTTTTGTTCTCCGAGGATATTTTTAGGTTTTTGTCAGGTATGTATCAAAAGTTTTTCGGAATAGAAAAAACCTTCACTTTTCCGGAACGCCGCAGTTTTTTAAGTTTAATTGCCTTGGGCATCGCAGCAGTACCTTTCGGAGCCTTGATTTTTGGGATGTATAAAGGCAAGTATAATTTTAAAGTTTTAAAATATTCGTTAGAGTTTGAGGACCTGCCTGATGCTTTCGATGGCTACCAAATCACTCAGATTTCTGATGTGCACAGCGGTAGTTTTGATAATCGAGAGAAAATAGCCTATGCTATAGATTTGATCAATAAACAAGAGAGTGATGTGCTTTTTTTTACAGGAGATTTGGTAAATAATAAGACCGAAGAAATGCACCCTTGGAAAGATTTATTTACCAGCCTTGAGGCTAAAGATGGGAAATATTCTATTTTGGGTAACCATGATTATGGAGATTATGTGGACTGGGACTCGGAGGAAGAAAAAGAACAGAATCTAGAAGATTTAAAACAGCTACAAAAAGAGATAGGTTTTGATTTGCTTTTAAATGACAGTAGATACTTGACAAGGGGAGCAGATAAAATTGCGCTTTTAGGCGTTGAAAATTGGGGTAGGGGCGGCTTTAAAAAGGCAGGTGATTTAACGAAAGCGGCAAAGAATATTAAAAAGGATGATTTTAAAATATTATTAAGTCATGACCCGAGTCATTGGGAAGATGTAGTGCTAAAAGACGATTACCACTACCATTTAACCTTAAGCGGACATACGCACGGCATGCAGTTTGGTATAGAAATACCTGGCTGGCTAAAGTGGAGCCCAGTTCAGTGGCGCTATACCTATTGGGCGGGAGTGTACAAAGAACTTGGGCAGTTTATTAATGTGAATAGGGGGTTTGGGTTTTTAGGCTATCCAGGACGTGTTGGAATATGGCCAGAAATCACCGTGATTACCTTAAAGAAAAAGAACCTGATATAGTTTTTTCTAGGTTTAAAGAGACAAAAGTCTGTTGTGCATTAATTTTTTAACAATTTTTCTTATTTTTGAGAAACCAATACAATTTTCTTCTATGTCTAAATTTGGCGAACTTATAGAATCTAAAACTCCGGTGTTGTTAGATTTTTATGCGGAATGGAACGAACAGTCTACAGCCATGCACGCAGTGCTTCGTGATGTTGCAGCGGCCTTAGGGGATAGGGGTAAAGTGATAAAAATCGATGTTGACAAGAATAAAGAACTGTCACAGGCCTTACGAGTGAAAGGCTTACCTACCTTAATGATCTATAAAAACGGAGAAATGATTTGGCGCCAAAGTGGAGAGCAAGATGCCAATACCCTGATCGGTATCCTCAATGAATATATTTAAAAAATAAAAAAAACCGAGATGAAGATCTCGGTTTTTTTATGCTACTCTTGAAGTATGGGAACAGTGTCTAATTCCGATTCCGATTCTACGCTGTTGTCTATCGTGTTAGCGTCTATTAAATCGGGATCCATGGGCTCCGAATCGCGAATCAAAGGCTCGTCGCTACCGTCAACAAATCGACTAAACTTATCGATATATTCATTAAAGATGAGCGTTTCTTTTTCCGCAATTTCTCGGTCTCCATTTCTAATGACAATATCAATATTTCTATTGTAAGCTTCCATGTCTGTGATAATATCATTCAGTTTTTCGTACTGCTCATCGAGCGGCATACTAGCGTAAAAATTAAGTCGCTCTTGATAAATTATTTTTAATTTCTCAAATAAGTCACGTGCTTTTTTTGTTTCTCCAACTTTGTAATAGCCATCAACAAAAGGCTCCACAAAAGCATGATATTCAAAGTAATCAACTGGCATATTGGTCATGGCAATATCAATCATTTCTTTTGCCTTACTGATTTTATTTTCATTGATAAGCTGTTCTACTAAACGAGCAATATTACCCCTGAACGATAAGCCTTGAATCCTAGTTTGTGTATCGTGATAAATATCAGGGCTTCCTGAATTGCCCCAATCCCACTTTTTAACAATATCATACATTAGCTCACTATCAATTCGTCCCATTTCATAAGAGCGTTTGTCGAACTCTGTTTTAATAGGCACTAACTTGTACACTAAACCATCTAACTGCAAATAATCTTTCAGCCAAATATATTCCCCATCATCGAAGCTACCTCCCGAGAAATAAATTGGCCTCTTCCAATCGTTATTGGCGAGAATATCAAGCATGAGAAGGCGGTTTTTAGGTAGGGCACTTTTGGGTAGTTCAATATCAATAAAATCGACAATTAAGGCAGAATCCTTCTCTTTTACCAATCCGCTTTTTAATACATTTTCCTTATTCACAGGAATACGAATATGGTTGGTTGGGTAAAACACAATGTCTAGGGTGTTCTCAGGATACTGACTAACATCTACATCTTGAGAAGCTGATAAAACACTGCGTAATTTTGTTCTTGGCTCATCGCTAGCCACCCAATCCATGAATGCTTTTATATCCCAGCGAGATTCTGAAATATTTTTATTGTAAAGTTCATCTACATTTTGGTAGTATACCACGTCTCTTGAACCTAATCTGTATTTTTCGTGTGTTAGTTGCGAAGGTATAGGGTCGCTTTCGTAGGCTTTTTTCTTCATCTGGTCAATGTACCAATCTGTTTGAAACAGACTCGTATTGATCACGCGAACGTCCGTTCTGTAGCCTTCTATTTCTTGCGCAAACCACAGCGGAAAAGTATCGTTATCTCCAATGGTAAACAGCATGGCACCAGCATTTTCTTGGGTAGACCCCAAATAGGCTTTTGCCGTGCTTTCGGCCGTAAACCGGTTAGACCTATCGTGATCGTCCCAGTTTTGGTACGCCATTAAAAATGGTACTGCAAAAAAGCAAATGACGGTTAGGGCCGGTGCTAAAATTTTTGGGCTGAGTAATTTTTTAAAAGCATCAAACAAACCATAAACCCCTAGCCCAATCCAAATGGCAAAAATATAAAATGAGCCCACTAAGGAATAATCGCGTTCTCTCGGTTGAAAAATACCGGGGTTGGTGTAAAACTGTATCGCAAGTCCGGTAAATAGGAAAAATACTAAAAGGACCCAAAACTGTTTTGGGTTTTTGCCAACTTGAAATAATATGCCAATAATACCCAGTAAAAGGGGTAAAAAGTAGTACAAATTTCGACCTTTATTCTCTAAAACTTCCGTGGGTAAATTTTCTTGACTTCCAATAGCCGGTCGCATAGCGTCTAAAAACGTAATACCGCTTAACCAATTGCCATTTTCGTCATAACGGCCTTGTTTGTCGTTTTGTTTTCCTGTGAAATTCCACATAAAATAACGCCAGTACATATAACCGAACTGAAATTCGAACATATATTGAATGTTTTGCCAAACGGTCGGGGGTTGTACTTCTAGGTAATCACTAAATCGGTTTAGAAAACCTATATATTCTTTTTCTCCAATTTCTCCTTGAGCAAAACCAGTTTTAAGTTGTGCTATAGCTGCTTTTAGTTCTTCATTATTTGTGGTCGGCTTGAAATCTAATGCGCCAAAATAACGCATGTAATTTTCGGTATTTTGTTCGCTCCACATTCTAGGTAAAAAGCCTACGTGCTTTTTATTAGGCCCCTGAGTTGCGTTCTTGTATTTATTGACGATGATGTATTTTCCAGATTTTTCGTCTCTTTCATATTTGGGTTTGTCGTCTTTTTCTTCTCCTGCACCTGCAAAGGCATTTGAGTAATAAGCCCCGTAAATAGGGCTATCAACACTAGGGTACTGCTCTCTATTGTAATAGGCTAATAATGAACGGGCATCAGAAGGATCGTTTTCATTGATTACCACATCGGCATTAGCCCTTATGGGAAGCATGAGCCATGAAGAAAATCCTAAAAATAAAAACAGCAAAGATAAAACTACGGTATTCGCTGTTTTGAAATCGTGCTTTCTGGTGTAGTTTAATCCTAGATAAAAAACCGTTATAAAAATAAGGCCCATAATTACAGATCCAGAATTAAAAGGCAATCCTATGGTGTTGATGAAAAAAACTTCACTCCATCCAAAAGCCACAAGAACATAGGTTAATGAAAACTTATAAACCAGCATTAAAATAGCTACCACAATGACGTTTGCTACTAAGAAATTTTTTATGGTCGTAGTTTTGTATTTCTTAAAATAATATAACAAACCAATAGATGGGATCGCTAAAAAGCCCATAAATTGAATTCCAAAAGTTAAACCCACTACAAACGAAATTAGGACAATCCATTTATCACCACGTGGTGCATCTAAGTCATCAACCCACTTTAGGCCCATCCATAGTAATAGTGCCATAATAAAGCTGGCCATAGAATACACCTCTGTTTCACCTGCGTTAAACCAAAAACTATCAGAAAAGGTAAAAGCCAATGAGCCTATAAGGGCGCTGCCAAAAATGGCTATGGTTTTGCTGTTGGTCATCAGCTCATCTTGTGCCAATAATTTTTTAGCAAGATTGGTGATGGTCCAAAACATAAATAGAATTGTAAAGGCACTAGAAACAACCGAAACATAATTTACCATGAAGGCAACTTTTGAAGCGTCTCCAAAAGCAAACATAGCAAAAAAAGCACCTATCATTTGTAAAAGTGGTGCTCCTGGGGGGTGCCCCACTTGAAGCTTTGCGGATGTGGCGATATATTCGCCTGCATCCCAAAAACTACCTGTAGGTTCAACTGTGATCGTGTAGGTGATTAACGCAATAAAAAAAACAAACCATCCTAAAATGGAGTCCCATTTTTCAAAATTCTTAGCAAACATCTATGTTCTTGTTTAACATTTACGGCGAATTTACTAATTAATATAGATACGGGATTCATTTTTTTATAAACCTTTAACATCCTTGATTTTTAGAATTCTCTTTGCATCGAGCGGTAAGGGCATGGCTATTCAGTTTTTTAGCTTGGAGCCTTTCTGAAAAATCAAAATTTATCGTTTCTATTTGTTTTAAAAGATCTATTGGAGGTAAATCTTTAAAGCCTATTGAAAATAAGGATATTAGGGCTCGGGATTGATTTATTTTACAAAAAGCGCATTAATTCTCTTTAAAATATTTGTGGATGTAAAACTTTGTTATAAATTTGCACCGCTTTTAGAGGTAATGGTCCATGGTGTAATTGGCAACACTCCGGTTTTTGGTACCGTCATTCAAGGTTCGAGTCCTTGTGGACCAACACAAATTTTAGAAAACCCTACTCTTATAAAGTAGGGTTTTTATTTTTAAATTATTTTTTGTTTTCCTTAGTCTAGTCTTGCAGGTATAAATATAAGTATATGTTGAAAAAAGTTGTATATTTGCACTGCTAAAATGATGAATAGAATATATGAGGGGACAAATTGTCCCCTCTTTTATTACTTAATTTTATGTTTAAAGAAAAAGTTACAGCCTTATTGGAAGCTGGTTTAAAAGAGAATGAAGCTATTTTTTTAATAGATTTCACCTTGGGCGCTGGTAATAAAATAAACATCACTTTAGATGGTGATCATGGTGTTACTTTAAAAGATTGTATCGCTATTAGCAGGGCTATTGAACATAATTTAGACAGAGAAGAAGAAGATTTTTCGTTAGAAGTGGCTTCGGTAGGTGCTACAACGCCTATGGTAATGCCTCGCCAGTATAAAAAAAATATTGGCAGGGAATTAGAAGTCAAGACCCAAGATGCTAAATTTGAAGGTGTATTAACTGAGGCAGATGATCAGGGAATCACCTTAGAATGGAAATCAAGAGAGCCCAAACCCATCGGTAAGGGTAAAGTTACAGTACAGAAAAAACAAGTTATTGGTTTTTCTGACATTCAAGAAGCAAAAGTTATTATAAAATTTTAATTGTAATTCAACATGGAAAATATTGCGCTGATCGAATCTTTTTCGGAATTTAAAGACGATAAGTTCATTGACAGGGTAACGCTTATGGCGATTCTAGAAGACGTTTTTAGAAATGCTCTTAAGAAAAAATTTGGGTCAGATGATAACTTTGATATCATTATTAACCCAGATAAAGGTGATTTAGAAATTTGGAGGAACCGTGTTGTGGTTGAGGACGGAGAGGTTGAGGAGCCTAACGAAGAAATATCGTTGAGTGAGGCACGCAAAATTGAGCCAGATTTTGAAGTTGGTGAAGATGTTTCTGAAGAAGTTAAGCTTATTCAATTAGGGAGAAGAGCCATTTTGGCCTTGCGTCAAAATTTAATATCTAAAATTCATGAGCACGATAACACCACCATCTACAAGCAGTTTAAAGACTTAGAAGGTGAAATTTATACCGCTGAAGTACATCACATTAGACATAAAGTTGTGATTTTATTAGATGACGAGGGGAACGAAATAATAATGCCAAAAGAAAAACAAATTCCTTCTGATTTTTTTAGAAAAGGGGATAACGTGCGTGGTATTATTGAAAGTGTTGAGTTAAAAGGAAATAAGCCTTTGATTATAATGTCAAGAACGGCGCCAGCATTTTTAGAGCAATTATTTTTTCAAGAAATACCCGAAGTTTTTGATGGTTTAATTACTGTTAAGAAAGTAGTGCGTATTCCTGGTGAAAAAGCGAAAGTGGCTGTCGATTCTTATGATGACCGTATTGATCCAGTAGGGGCATGTGTGGGAATGAAAGGTTCACGTATTCATGGTATTGTACGTGAATTAGGAAATGAAAATATTGATGTCATCAACTGGACCAGCAATCCGCAGTTGTTGGTGACTAGAGCACTGAGTCCGGCGCGCGTGTCTTCGGTAAAATTAGATGATGTAAAAATGACAGCTCAGGTGTATTTAAGACCTGAAGAGGTTTCGAAGGCTATAGGTCGTGGAGGTCATAACATTAGATTAGCAGGTCAGTTGACAGGTTATGAAATTGACGTATTCCGCGAAGGAGTTGAGGAAGATGTTGAATTAACAGAATTCTCTGATGAAATAGAAGCTTGGATTATTGACGAATTCAAGAAGATAGGAATGGATACTGCTCGTAGTGTTTTGGAGCAAGATATTGATGATTTAGTAAAGAGAACAGACTTAGAAGAGGAGACAATTATTGAAGTTGTTCGAATCTTAAAAGAAGAATTAGCAGATTAAGCTATATATTAGCAAGAAAATTCAAGTATAGTAACAGGTATTTATGGCAGATAATGCAACAATAAGGCTTAATAAGGTCCTAAGGGAACTGAACATTTCACTCGATAGGGCGGTAGATTTTCTGAGTTCCAAGGGTCATGATGTGGACGCAAGGCCTACCACTAAAATTTCTAATGAGGTGTATCAAGTGCTTTTGGACGGGTTTCAAACCGACATGAGCAAAAAGGTTGCATCTAAAGAAGTTGGCGAGGAAAAAAGAAAAGAAAAAGAAGCTATTAGGCAACAGCTAGAGCAGGAGCAAGAAGATAGACGACTGGAGCGAGAAAAACGAAATGCTACTGAGCAAATTGTTAGAGGTAAAGCCGAGATTTCTGGTCCTAAAACTGTTGGTAAAATAGATTTAGATAAGAAAAAAACGGAGGCACCGGTAGTTCCTGAAAAAGCGGAAAAGCCAGTGGAAAATAGTGTAGCTGAAGAGCCTAAAAAAGAAACACCTAAAGTTGATGTGGTAAAAGCATCTTCTGAAAGACCAAAGTTTAAGGTGGTGGATAAAATAGATTTATCACCTGCGAAAAGCAAGGAAAAGGCAAAAGAGGACAAACAAGAGGTTAAAGCTGCGCCACCTGTTAAAGCTGAAAATAAAGAAACTATAACTCCCGAGGCAGCTGCTCCTGTCGCTGAGGTTGAAAAACCAGCAGAGTCAGAGACGCTTACTACGCAATACAAGAAATTATCAGGGCCTAAAATTACTGGTGATAAAATAGATCTTTCCAAATTTGAGAAACCAAAGAAAAAGAAAGAAGTAGCAAAATCAGGTAGCGATGCCGCTGATAAAAAGAAGCGTAGAAGAAGAATTGTGAGCAGTGCTCCCGGCCAAGGTGCTAATACTGGGGGTCGACCAAATAGGCCAGGAGGTAATTCTGGACCAGGAAATAGAAGAGGACCGGTGGTAAGAGCTAATCCTGTGGCAAAAGTAGAGCCTACAGAAGAAGATGTTCAAAAGCAGGTTAGAGAAACTCTTGAAAAGCTTCAAGGAAAGTCTAAAAAAGGAAAAGGAGCTAAGTATAGAAGAGATAAGAGAGATCAGCACCGTCAACAGACAGAAAAAGATCTTGAACAGCAAGAGCTGGATAATAAAATTTTAAAAGTCACCGAATTTGTTACTGCTAACGAGGTAGCAACAATGATGGATGTACCTACGACCAAGATTATTTCGGCGTGTATGTCTTTAGGAATCATGGTCACCATGAACCAGAGACTAGATGCGGAGACACTGTCGATAGTTGCGGAAGAATTTGGCTTTGAAGTGGAGTTTGTTTCTGCCGAAATAGAAGAAGCTATTGAAGATCAATTAGATGCTCCTGAAGATTTAAAAGAGCGTGCTCCTATAGTTACGGTAATGGGTCACGTAGATCATGGTAAAACATCATTACTAGATTATATTCGAAAAGAAAATGTAATCGCTGGTGAAAGTGGTGGAATTACTCAGCATATTGGTGCGTATGGGGTAACCTTAGAAAACGATCAAAAAATTGCATTTTTAGATACACCTGGTCACGAAGCCTTTACCGCTATGCGTGCTCGTGGAGCGCAAGTAACGGATATTGCTATTATTGTTGTGGCAGCTGATGATGATATTATGCCCCAAACAAAGGAGGCTATTAGTCATGCGCAAGCCGCAGGAGTACCTATCGTATTTGCGATAAATAAAATTGATAAGCCCAATGCTAACGTTGAAAAAATCAAAGATGGTCTGGCGCAAATGAACTTATTGGTAGAAGATTGGGGTGGTAAAATTCAATCCCAAGATATTTCTGCGAAAACAGGTCAAGGCATTAAAGAGCTCCTAGAAAAAGTGTTGTTAGAGGCCGAGTTGCTGGAGCTTAAAGCAAATCCAGATAAATTAGCCACAGGTACGGTGGTAGAAGCATTTTTAGATAAAGGTAGAGGGTATGTTTCTACGGTATTGGTTCAGGCAGGATCTTTAAAAATTGGAGATTATGTGTTAGCGGGTACCTGTAGTGGTAAAATTAAAGCGATGCATGACGAGCGCGGCAATAGCGTTAAGATTGCTCCACCTTCAACACCTATATCAATCCTTGGATTGGATGGTGCGCCACAGGCTGGAGATAAGTTTAATGTGCTAGAAGATGAGCGCGAAGCGAAACAAATAGCAGCAAAAAGAGGTCAATTATTGCGTGAGCAGTCCGTAAGAACGCAGCGTCATATTACCCTTGATGAAATAGGCAGACGTATTGCTTTAGGAGACTTTAAAGAATTAAACATTATTCTTAAGGGTGATGTGGATGGTTCTGTGGAAGCATTGACAGATTCTTTCCAGAAGCTATCAACGCCTGAAATTCAAGTAAATATCATCCATAAAGCAGTTGGTCCTATTACAGAGTCTGACGTGTTATTGGCTTCAGCTTCTGATGCGGTTATTATTGGTTTCAATGTGAGGCCTATGGGTAATGCAAGAACTATTGCCGACAATGAAGAAATTGATATTAGAATGTACTCTATTATCTATGATGCCATCAATGATCTAAAAGATGCCATGGAAGGTATGCTTTCTCCAGAGATTAAAGAGGAGATTACGGGTACGGCTGAAATTAGGGAAACCTTTAAGATTTCTAAAGTTGGTACTATTGCAGGATGTATGGTAACTAGTGGTAAAATTCTAAGGAGCGCTGGTATTCGTTTAATTAGAGACGGCGTGGTGGTCTATACAGGTGAACTTTCTTCTTTAAAACGATTTAAGGATGATGTGAAGGAAGTTGCTAAAGGCTATGATTGTGGTATTCAAATTAAGAACTACAATGATATTAGAGAGCTCGATATCGTCGAAGCTTTCCAAGAAGTTGCTGTTAAGAAAAAGTTGAAATAAATACCAAAGAGGTATGTACAAAAAAAGGAAGCCATGTGGCTTCCTTTTTTTATTTTAAAATAATTTTACGCAAGGTTTTTTAGTCCTTATTTTTGATTTTATTTCGGAGCAATGATAATGGCTGCCGGGTATTTTTTTCTTACTTCATTATATTTCCTTTGAGCTTCTAAAGCTGTTTTTATACCCGTGATGCGCACTCTGTAATCTACATCTACATGCACAATTTTGCAAGTCCAGCCCGGAAAATCAACTTCGAAATTAGATTTTTTTTGATTGGCTAAATTGTACATTCCATTATATATTTGAATTTGATATTCTTCTGCAGTAGCATCCGAAGACTTATAGATAGCGAGTAGTTTAGATACTTTATCGTCTTGTTGCAAGGTAATCACTCCTTCTTGAGCATGGCTGTATAGGGTGAAAAAGGTGAATATCAAGATGTTGATAGTTGTTTTCATAATTTAGTATTTCAGTTTTAAAACTTGAGTGCAAAGATAATTTTTTAATTTTTAGAGAAAAGCAATCTATTTTTATTTAGAATTGGTATAAATTGCAAATTATAAATACCTTAGCATTTCGCAAATAAAGTCTATGTCGTATTTTTGCAATCGGTTTCTTGGTGTATTTTTAGTGCACTTATTAGGAAATGTAAAAACCATGCCAAGAAATGAATAGAAACAATTTTAATATGAAAAAGGTTACGTACCGCAATCAATTTTCTAAAGTTTTAGGTCTCAGTTTGTTAGTTGGACTGTTGTTTTCAACAAGTCTTTTTTCTCAAGACGAAATCGCTTCTTCCGGTGATCCTGCAAAGGGTAAATCCTTGTTTAATCAAAATTGCGCTGCTTGTCATGCTCTGAATAGGAATATGACAGGTCCTGCTCTTGCTAATGTTGCAGAGCGGCTTGAGGCTGAAGAAGGCTTGGATAAAGAGTGGCTATATGCTTGGATAAAAAACAGTGCAGGGCTTATCGCATCGGGTGATGCTTATGCGAATAAGATCTACAACGAGTACAACAAAGCAGCCATGACTGCTTTTCCAACATTGTCAAATGCGGATATCGATGATATTTTAGCCTATACGGCTGCACCGCCTCCGGCTCCTGTGGTTGTTGCTGAAGCCCTTCCTGGAGAAGGAGCTGTTGCATCAGGAGGCTTGTCGAACGAAGTTATCTTAGGAGCTTTGGTATTGGTTTTCGCGCTGCTCGTCATGATGTTGATTATGGTCAACATGACCTTGCGCAGAATTGCAGAGGCAAATGGCGTTTTTGTAGAGAAGGAAGCCTCTGAAAAAAGAACTCCAATTTGGAAAGCTTTTGTTCAAAATCAATTTTTGGTTTTGGTTACTGTTCTTTTCTTACTTCTGGGAAGTGCCTATTTTGCCTATGGCTGGATGATGCAGGTAGGTGTTGATCAAGGTTATGCTCCAATTCAACCCATACACTACTCTCATAAAATTCACGCTGGTGATAACAAAATTGATTGTCAATATTGTCACTCCTCGGCACGCGTATCTAAGCATTCAGGAATACCTTCTTTGAATGTTTGTATGAATTGTCATAAATCGATCTACGAGTATAAGGGGAATCCAGAAGGCCCGTCTAAAGAAGATTTAGCCAATGGGTATACCAATGAGTTTTATACTGGGGAAATTAAAAAGCTATACAAAGCAGTAGGTTGGGATGAAGAAAATCAAAAATACACAGGAGAATCTAAGCCTGTGGAATGGGTGAGAATTCATAACCTTCCAGATTTTGCTTACTTTAATCACTCTCAACACGTGACTGTGGGTGGTATTGAATGTCAAACCTGTCATGGTCCAGTAGAAGAAATGGAGATTATGTATCAATTTTCACCATTGACAATGGGCTGGTGTATTAACTGCCACAGAGAAACTAACGTGCAAGTAGAGGGTAATGAATACTATGAAAAAATTCATGCAGAACTTTCTAAAAAGTATGGTGTTGAAACCTTGACGGCTGCCCAAATGGGTGGGTTAGAATGTGGTAAGTGTCACTATTAAAAAATTAATAAGAAGATAATTTCAGAGATATATTTATGGCATCAAACAAAAAATATTGGAAAAGTGAAGCGGAGTTAAATCCAAACGATTCCATTGTTGAGGCGCTAAGACATAATGAGTTTGTTCAAGATATTCCTGTGGATGAGTTTTTAGGAGATAAGGATAACTTGGCTTCTTCATCAACGAACAGAAGAGATTTCTTGAAATATGTTGGTTTTAGCACCGCTGCTGCTACTTTAGCAGCCTGTGAAGGACCAGTAATTAAATCTATTCCTTATGTTGTGCAACCAGAGACGATAATTCCTGGAATAGCAAACTTTTACGCTACAACCATAGCAAATGGTTTCGACTTTTCAAGTGTACTGGTAAGAACAAGAGAAGGAAGGCCTATTTCTATTCAGAATAATACAGATGCCAAAGTAAATGGCGGTGCAAACGCTAGAGTGAATGCATCGGTTTTAGGCTTGTATGATAGTACTCGTTTGCAAGGCCCTATGCAAAATGGCGAAGCTATCGATTGGAGCGATTTAGATGCTGCGGTTAAGAATGGTTTAGCTGCTGCTCAAAATTCAGGCAAACAAATTGTGCTTCTTACGCAGACCTATGCCAGTCCTTCAACGACTAGATTGGTAGGTGATTTTAAAGGATCATATGCCAATGTAAGGCATATTTCTTATGATGCTATAGCACAAGATGCCGCATTAAATGCTTTTGAAGCTAAATATGGAGAAAGAGCATTAGCAGATTATGATTTTTCTAAGGCAGAAGTAATCGTGTCTTTCGGTGCTGACATTTTAGGTGATTGGCAAGGAGGAGGTTTTGATAGTGGATATTCTAAAGGACGTGTTCCTCAAAACGGTAAAATGTCGCGACACATTCAGTTCGAGGCAAATATGTCTTTATCGGGTGCGAATGCAGATAAGAGAATTCCTTTAAAGCCAAGCGAGCAAAAAGTGGCATTGGCGAAGTTATATGCCAAATTAAATAACACTACAGTTGGCGGAAGCTTAAGTGATGCAGCTACTAAAGCAGTAGATGCTGCAGCGGCTCAAATTCGTAAAGCAGGTGCTGCGGCAGTCGTGGTAACTGGTTTAGATGACGAGAATGCTCAGGCCGTGGTTTTAGCTATAAATGAACAAATAAAGAGTGCAGCCTTTGATGTTGCGGCTCCAAAATATACAAGACAGGGTAATGTAAAAGAGGTCAATGCTTTAGTTGCTGATATGAAAGCTGGTAAAGTTGGGGTATTGCTTATGGATGGTGTAAACCCTGCGTATTCCTTACCAAATGCTGCTGACTTTTTAGAGGGGCTACAAGCGGTTGGTTTATCGGTTAGTTTTTCTACCAATACCAACGAAACAACAGTAGCTACACAATATACAGCGGCTAGCTCATATTTCTTAGAATCTTGGGGTGATGTTCAAATGAAAAAAGGACATTACGGATTAATGCAACCCGCTATAAAAGAATTGTTTGATACGCGTCAATTCCAATCGTCCCTATTGCTTTGGATGGGAAAGGACAAAACTTATTATGACTATATAAAAGAGACTTGGACTACTTCTATTTTGGGAGAAAGTGAATGGAACAAAGCACTGCATGATGGTGTATTTGCCACTTCAGCATCGGTGTTAAGTGATCTTGATATGGCTGTAAATGCCATGGTTGCGCCAGTTTCAGAAGGTGCTGTGGATGAGACTACAGTGGTGCCTTTGGCATCTGCTTTACGTGAGCTATCTAACGCTACGGTAGCGGATATGGAATTAAGCTTATACTCTAAAGTAGGTATGGGTGACGGTCAAATGGCGAATAACCCTTGGTTGCAAGAATTTCCAGATCCTATTTCTCGTGTTTCATGGGACAACTATGTTACCGTCTCTAAAGGAGATGCGGAAAAATTAGGTTTCATTAATGAACATGTAGCGAATGGCGGTTTAGATGGGAGCTATGCGAAAGTCACTGTTGATGGTGTTGCTGTTGATAATGTTCCCGTAATTATTCAACCAGGCCAAGCCGTTGGAACTATTGGTTTAGCGCTAGGTTATGGAAGACTAGAAGGTATGAAATCTGAAATGCAGACGGGTGTTAATGCTTATCCGCTCTATCAGAATTTTTCAAGTAGCCAGACGGTTTCTATTGAAAAATCAGCAGGACTTCATGAGTTTGCTTGTGTTCAGTTGCAAAAAACCCTAATGGGTAGAGAAGATATTATTAAAGAAACAACGCTCGAAATATTTAATACCAAAGAAGCTCAGGATTGGAATAAAAAGCCAATGGTTTCTTTAGACCACCAAGAAGTTGCTGCTTCATCCGTAGATTTATGGGAAAGCTTTGATCGTTCTGTTGGGCATCATTTTAATTTGTCGATAGATTTGAATGCGTGTACTGGTTGTGGAGCTTGTGTCATTGCTTGTCATGCAGAAAACAACGTACCTGTAGTAGGAAAAAAAGAGATAAGAGTTTCAAGAGATATGCACTGGCTGCGTATTGATAGGTACTATTCATCTGAAGATACGTTTGCTAATGATATCGAAGCAAAGGATAGCTCTGATGGCCTAGGTTTAGGAAACTATTTAGTGGGTGACGGAGAAGGAGATGGTTCTTTATCTACATTTAGTAGATTAGAAGATCCTTCCTTAAATCCACAAGTTGCTTTTCAACCTGTAATGTGTCAGCATTGTAACCATGCACCTTGTGAAACGGTTTGTCCAGTTGCGGCAACAACACATAGTCGTCAAGGTCAAAATCACATGGCCTATAACCGTTGTGTGGGTACTAGATATTGTGCAAACAACTGTCCTTATAAAGTGCGTAGATTTAACTGGTTCTTGTATAATAACAATGACGAGTTCGATTATCATATGAATAATGACCTAGGTAAAATGGTGATCAATCCAGATGTTACGGTACGTTCAAGAGGGGTTATGGAAAAATGTTCTATGTGTATTCAAAAAACGCAGAAAACAATTCTTGACGCTAAACGTGACGGTCGTGTGATTAAGGACGGTGAGTTCCAAACGGCATGTTCTTCAGCCTGTAACAATGGAGCAATGGTATTTGGAGATATCAATGATAAAGACAGTAAAATAGCTGATCTTAAAGAGAGTAATCGTATGTATCACTTGTTAGAATATGTGGGTACAAAACCTAACGTGTTTTATCATGTGAAAGTTAGGAATACGGAAGAAGCATAAAATAAATTAAGATCAACGTAACTATACTATAAAATATGGCGTCGCATTACGAAGCACCTATTAGAAAACCTTTAGTACTTGGAGACAAGAGCTACCACGATATTTCTGTGGATATCGCTCGTCCAGTTGAAGGAAAAGCCAACAAACAATGGTGGATTGTTTTTTCTATAGCATTAGTAGCATTTCTTTGGGGTATTGGGTGTATCATCTATACCGTTTCTACAGGAATTGGTACTTGGGGATTAAATAAAACAGTTGGATGGGCATGGGATATTACTAACTTTGTTTGGTGGGTTGGTATTGGTCACGCAGGGACATTAATTTCTGCAGTACTTTTATTATTTCGTCAAAAATGGAGAATGGCAATTAACCGTTCTGCTGAGGCGATGACCATCTTCTCGGTAGTACAAGCCGGTTTATTTCCAATCATTCACATGGGTCGTCCTTGGTTGGCCTATTGGGTATTGCCTATACCAAATCAATTTGGATCTTTATGGGTAAACTTTAACTCCCCTTTACTTTGGGACGTATTCGCAATTTCTACGTATTTATCGGTTTCATTGGTATTTTGGTGGACAGGTTTATTGCCAGATTTTGCAATGATTAGAGATAGAGCTGTACGGCCTTTCCAAAAGAAAATTTACGCCTTATTGAGTTTTGGGTGGTCAGGTAGAGCTAAAGATTGGCAGCGTTTTGAAGAAGTTTCTTTGGTCTTAGCAGGTTTGGCTACGCCACTGGTACTTTCAGTACATACGATTGTATCTTTTGACTTTGCTACTTCGGTAATCCCAGGATGGCATACCACTATATTTCCACCGTACTTCGTGGCAGGAGCAATCTTCTCGGGATTTGCGATGGTAAATACCTTGCTAATTATCATGCGTAAAGTATGTAGTTTAGAAGATTATATCACGATACAGCATATAGAGTTAATGAACATCGTTATTATGTTGACTGGTTCTATTGTTGGTTGTGCTTACATCACAGAATTATTTATGGCTTGGTATTCTGGTGTAGAATACGAACAGTACGCATTTTTAAATAGAGCTACTGGGCCTTATGCTTGGGCGTATTGGGCAATGATGACCTGTAATGTTTTCTCACCACAATTTATGTGGTCTAAAAAATTACGTACAAGTATTACGTTTTCTTTCGCGATTTCGATAGTCGTAAATATTGGAATGTGGTTTGAGCGTTTTGTTATTATTGTAACATCCTTACACCGTGACTATTTACCGTCATCGTGGACTATGTTTTCCCCTACTTTTGTAGATATAGGCATATTTGTTGGTACTATAGGATTCTTTTTTGTATTATTCTTATTGTATGCTAGAACATTCCCTGTGATTGCGCAAGCTGAAGTGAAATCGATTATGAAATCTTCGGGAGAAAAGTACAAATTATTACGGGATGCTGGAAAGCCACTTTACGAGATAAAAAATCAAGTAGTCCTTAAGGATAAAATTGTAGAGGAAAAATCACTTCCACTAGATGCGGATAAAGATAAGGTTTCGTCTTTACTTGCGGCGATAGGAGTTTTTGACCCAAAATCAGATACACCCGATGATCTTAAAATGATCAAAGGTGTGGGGCCTCAAATGGAGAAAACATTAAACCAGTTAGGGATTTTTAAGTTTTCTCAAGTTGCTAAAATGACAGAAAAGGAATACGATTTGTTAGACGCTATCACGAGTTCTTTCCCAGGAAGAGCGCAGAGAGATGATTGGGCAGGTCAAGCTAAGATTTTAAATAACAATAAATAGATATGGCATCTAAAGTTATACATGCATTTTATACAGATGACGACGTGCTAATGCATGCTGTTAAGAAGGTAAAAGAAGCGAAACATCATATTGAGGAAGTATATTGTCCTTTTCCTGTTCATGGATTGGATAAGGCGATGGGACTTAGTTCAACTAGGTTGGCAATAACGTCGTTTATTTATGGTTGTGTTGGTTTATCTGTGGCAATTACCATGATGAATTATATGATGATCCAAGACTGGCCTATGGATATTGGTGGAAAACCAAGTTTCAGCTACATAGAAAACATGCCTGCTTTTGTACCGATTATGTTTGAACTTACCATTTTCTTTGCTGCGCATTTAATGGTAATTACTTTCTACATGAGAAGTAGATTATGGCCTTTTAAAGAAGCTGAAAACCCAGATAAAAGAACAACTGACGATCATTTTTTAATGGAAATTGAGGTTCATAATAATGAAGATGAATTAATGCAATTACTGGCAGAAACAGGAGCAGTTGAAATAAATATTTCAGAAAAGTAGTTCAAAAAGAGATATGAAAAGTTTTATAAAAATAGCAATATTAGTTTTGGTGGGGGCGACAAGTACTTCTTGTTTCGATAAGAATAGTCCCAACTACCAATACATGCCGAACATGGCAAAATCTGTAGGATATGAATCGTATCAAGAGGTAGGTTTTTTACCTAACGGTATGGAGGCGAAAAATCCAGTAGATAATACCATTCCAAGAGGTAAGTTGCCTTACAAGTTTGCTGATGGGCTAGAGGGTAAAGAGCTGGCAAGGCTTCAAGAAAGTCCGCTCGATTCTTTAGCTTCTATTGAAAATTTGGCAGTGGGTTCAGAGTTATATGCCATCAACTGTGCTATTTGTCATGGTAGTAAGGGTGCGGGTAATGGGTATTTGGTAGAAAGAGAAAAAATATTAGGGGTTCCTAGTTACGCGGATGTCGGTAGAAATATTACCGTGGGAAGCACGTACCACACCATTTACTATGGCTTAAATTCCATGGGTTCTTATGCAAACCAACTGAATGAAGAAGAACGTTGGCAAGTATCTGAATTTGTAATGAAATTAAAAGAAGACTTAACAAAATAATACATAGATTTTAGATATGTACACTATTTCAAATAGATTAAAGATTGCTTCGATTGTATTAATGGTTATTGGTGCTCTGGGAATCGGAATTGGCTTTGTTTCAGCTCCAGGTTCTGTAGCTGAAGCCAAAGAAATGGTCAGCAGTCATGCAGGCGATCACGGGGACGCCCATGGAGAAAGTGCAACGCACGAAGTACATGACGCCGAACATGATGAACATGTAATGCATCAATTGCAAAATAGACCCTGGGCTGCTGTTTATGTAGCGGCATTCTTTTTCTTTATGATTGCTTTAGGGGTATTGGCTTTTTATGCCATTCAACGTGCTGCTCAAGCTGGTTGGTCTCCATTGTTATTTAGAGTAATGGAGGGTATTACGGCCTATTTGGTACCTGGTGGAATCATAGTGTTTATCTTATTAGCGCTATCAGTAGCTCATATGAACCATTTATTTGTTTGGATGGACCCAGAAGTTGTGGCTCACGATGAAATAATACGCAATAAATCAGGCTATTTAAATGGTCCATTTTTTCTAATTAGAGCTGCCCTATTTTTAGGAGGTTGGATTTTTTACCGCGAATACTCTAGAAAATTGTCTTTAGCTCAAGATGAAGCTACGGATAATACTAATTTTGTGAAAAATTTCAAAGCTTCTGCTGCCTTTTTGGTATTCTATTTGATTACCGAGTCAATGATGTCTTGGGATTGGATAATGAGCGTTGACCCGCACTGGTTTAGTACCTTATTTGGATGGTACATTTTTGCGAGCATGTTTGTTTCTGGAATCACGGTTATAGCCTTAATTACCATCTATTTAAAGTCTAAAGGCTTATTGACCGATGTTAACAATAGCCACATTCACGATTTGGCGAAGTTCATGTTTGGGATCAGTATTTTTTGGACTTATTTATGGTTCTCACAGTATATGTTAATATGGTATTCTAATATTCCAGAAGAGGTTACGTATTATGTAACTAGGATAGCAGATTTTAAATTGCCTTTCTTTGGAATGGTTGCGATCAACTTTTTGTTTCCATTACTAATATTAATGAATAGTGACTTTAAGAGAATGAACTGGTTTGTAGTAATGGCGGGTATCGTTATTTTAATTGGGCACTATTTAGACATTTTCAATGCGATTATGCCTGCAACCGTGGGAGATCAATGGTTCATTGGTATACCTGAAATAGGTGCTGTCTTGTTTTTTGCTGGACTGTTTATCTTATGGGTGTTCCGAGCTATTTCAAAACAAGCATTGCAACCAAAACGTAATCCTTTTATCGAGGAAAGTAAGCATTTTCATTACTAGTATAAAGAAATAACATTAAATCATACAATGACTGCATTTTTAATTATAGCTGTTTTAGTATTAGTCGCAATTGCCGTTTGGCAAATGACTAAAATATTTGAATTGTCACAAATACGTGCAAATAATTCTCAAGTTGCCAACGATAAGGACAATAAATACAACGGATATTTAATGTTCGCTTTTTTGATCTTTATTTATGGGATTACTATTTTTAGTTTCTGGAAATATACAAAAGTATTGCTTCCAGAAGCAGCTTCGGAGCATGGGCAAGATGTAGACAATCTAATGCTTTGGTCGATGGTTATTATTTTCATTGCTCAAACTATTACGCAATTTTTACTGCATTACTTTGCTTATAAATACCGTGGCGAAAAAGGTAAGAAAGCCCTTTTCTTTGCAGACAATGACCGTTTAGAGTTCGTATGGACAATTATCCCTGTAATTGTTTTGGCTGGTTTGATCCTTTGGGGATTATACACTTGGACGAACATTATGGATGTCAATGACGACGATGACCCATTAATAGTTGAGTTGTACGCGCAGCAATTTAATTGGACCGCTAGGTATGGTGGTACGGATAACGTTTTAGGAGAGGCCAATGTACGAATGATTGATATTGATCGTGCTAACATCCTAGGTTTGGACGAGGCGGACCCGAATGCATCAGATGATATTATTGTTAAAGAATTGTACCTTCCTGTAGGAAGAAAGGTAAACTTTAAAATGCGTTCTCAGGATGTTTTACACTCTGCATATATGCCCCATTTTAGAGCGCAAATGAACTGTGTACCGGGTATGATTACGGAGTTTTCATACACCCCTATTTTCACAACAGAAGAGATGCGTTTGAAACCGGAGATTATTGATAAAGTAAAGAGAACAAATGCTATCCGAGCCGAAAAAGCTGCAAGGGGAGAAGATAATTCTGATCCTTGGGAATTTGATTATATATTGCTATGTAATAAAATTTGTGGAAAATCGCATTATAACATGCAAATGAAGATTATTGTGGTGACTGAAGATGAGTATAACGACTGGATTTCGGAACAACAAACTTTCGGGAAAATGATGTTGGCTTCAGCCGCACAATAAAAAAAAAGAGCTAAAAAAGAAAATTAATAAAAAAATTAGAATTCGATTATGTCAGCAACAGCACATGCACACGTAGATGATCATGCACATGACGATCATGGACATCATCATAAAGAGACTTTTGTAACAAAATACATATTTAGTCAAGATCATAAAATGATTGCAAAACAGTATTTAATTACTGGTTTGATTATGGGCGCGATAGGTATAGGAATGTCTATTTTATTTAGAATGCAATTAGCTTGGCCAGGAGAATCTTTTCCTGTCTTTGAAGCATTGTTAGGTAAATGGGCTCCTGATGGAGTTATGGATGCCGATATATATTTAGCATTGGTAACCATTCATGGTACCATCATGGTATTTTTTGTATTAACGGCAGGCTTAAGTGGTACTTTTAGTAATTTACTGATTCCACTTCAAATTGGTGCTAGAGATATGGCCTCTGGTTTTCTAAACATGATATCGTATTGGTTGTTTTTTATATCCTCAGTAATCATGCTTGGTTCGTTATTTGTAGAAGCGGGTCCAGCAGCTGCAGGGTGGACGGTATACCCTCCATTAAGTGCTTTACCAATGGCACAACCAGGTTCTGGTTTGGGAATGACCTTATGGTTAACATCCATGGCTATTTTTATCGCATCTTCATTGATGGGGTCCTTGAATTATATCGTGACTGTAATTAACCTAAGAACAAAGGGGATGTCTATGACCAGATTGCCTTTGAGTATTTGGGCTTTCTTTATTACGGCTATTATTGGGGTTATTTCTTTCCCTGTGCTATTATCGGCAGCATTATTATTGATTATGGATAGAAGTTTTGGTACTTCCTTCTTTTTATCAGATATATTTATTCAAGGTGAAGTTTTACATTACCAAGGAGGTTCACCAGTACTATACGAGCATCTATTTTGGTTTTTAGGTCACCCAGAAGTATATATTGTATTATTACCAGCCTTGGGGATTACTTCTGAAGTAATGTCCACCAATGCACGGAAACCAATTTTTGGATACCGAGCTATGGTCGCATCGATAATGGCTATTGCCTTTTTATCGACAATTGTTTGGGGGCACCATATGTTTATTTCAGGGATGAATCCTTTCTTAGGGTCTGTATTTACATTTACAACATTATTAATTGCCATCCCATCAGCGGTAAAAGCTTTTAACTATATTACCACACTCTGGAAAGGTAATCTACAGTTTAATCCTGGAATGCTCTTTTCCATAGGTTTGGTGTCTACTTTTATTAGTGGTGGTTTAACGGGGATTATTTTGGGGGATAGTACCTTAGATATTAACGTTCATGATACCTACTTTGTAGTAGCTCACTTTCACTTAGTAATGGGGATATCTGCCTTATACGGGTTGTTTGCTGGGGTGTATCATTGGTTCCCTAAACTATTTTTTGGAAGAATGATGAATAAAAACTTGGGCTATGTTCATTTTTGGATCACCGCGATTTGTGCCTATGGTGTTTTCTTCCCCATGCACTTTGTGGGAATGGCCGGAGTACCTCGACGTTATTATCAAAACACGGCATTCCCTATGTTTGATGATTTAACAGATGTTCAAGTATTAATTACGATGTTCGCTATTGTAGCTGCATTTGCGCAATTAATTTTTGTTTATAATTTTATACATAGTATTTTTTACGGTAAAAAAGAAGGAACAAATCCATGGAAATCGAATACGCTAGAATGGACAACCCCCATGGAACATATTCATGGAAACTGGCCAGGCGCCATTCCAGAAGTTCACCGTTGGGCTTACGATTACAGTAAAACGGGTGAAGATGGTGAATATGTAATTCCTGGACAAGATTTCGTGCCTCAAACGATTCCACTTCAAGAAGGTGAAGAAGAAATGAATCATTAGATTCGTCACAATTTATAAAACCCTTTGTTTTTTAAGCAAAGGGTTTTTTTATGAGACTTATTAAAAGTAATTTTTTTTTAAGTTATATTTAGTACCTTCAGGTTGCCTTAATCTATAGAGATAAGGTATAATCTTTGCCTGTTGTACGCTATTCTTAATGTTTTAACAGGTACACAAATTAATATATACAGTCCAATGAAAATTAAATATCAGCTTCTTCTTTTTAGTTTTTTGTTAGTTTCCACGGCCTACGGTCAACGCAAACCGAAAATAAAGGGAAGCAGAGTAGTTGTAGAAGTACGTGAAGATTTAGCGCCATTTACCGCCATAGAACTGAACGATGATGTGGATATTGTGCTTCAAAAATCTTCAGATTCAGGCTATAGTTTAGAGATCGACGATAATTTAGTAGACGTCTTAAAATTCAGAGTAGTAGAGGGGACCCTTTCTATTAGTTCCTTTTATGACATACGATCAAAAAAGAAAATGAAAATTATCGTGTTTTATGATCAACTGAACAGCATTACGCTGCGCGACGGTAAAATAGATATGGAAGATGTGATTACTACAGATGAATTATCCATCAGCACCTACGGGTCTTCTAAGCTTAAATTGAATGCAGATGCTGCTTATATCGATGTTCTCATGTTAGAAAATAGCTTTGCCGACCTTACTATTAATGCAGATACTTTAAATATAGCCCTAAAAGATAGGATTGATGCTAAAATATATGCTACTAGTAAAACCCATCGTTTAGAAATGTTTAAAAATGCCCAGGTTAAAATGGAGGGTAACACTGAAATTTTTGACATTCAGCTTTTTGAAAGCGCTACTCTAAAAGCTGAAAATTTAACCGCCCAAGAGGTTTCTCTAAAAATCGAAGCCTCCACAAGTGCTTATGTAAACGCCTCAAACCTGATGAGTTTGGATTCTAAAGGAACTGCTAAAACCTACCTATACGGTTCGGGTAAAATTACCATCCTTAATTTTTTAGATAGTTCTCAATTATCTAAAAAATAAAAACCTTTATGGGCTAACACTGTTTTTTTCTTGATGCAGCCTTTTTTATCTTTAGATTTCTCCTAATCGGACTTAGGCCTGTAGCATACTCGTCATCAGCTTTAGTACAGAATAAAATAACAACAACAAGATCAAAATAGTCTAGTTTCTTTTGGCGCAGCGGTCTAGACCTTGGTAGCGGCATGACTATTCTCCATAGGGATTCTTTTTTGTTCTGGCAATAGGTGCGGTGATCAAATGCTCAGGAATCCCGAAACCATCTACGAGCACTTCAATATGGGGTCGAAGTTCAGTACACAGGCGTTCTACACGTTGGCGCATGGCTTTAGATTTTGAACTTGCAATATACCCTTGCTCTAAGTACCAAGCAGCATCACTTCTAATCTCGTGCAATGCGTACAGTGCACTTATTTTTTCAAATAGTTCTTGGTGTTTTTTATCCTTCATCTTTTCAGTAAAAGAAATAAACGTATCAAAGGCTAATTCGCAACTGTAGGCTTTTCCTAAGGCTAGTAAATGTGTTTGTACTTTTAAAAACGCGTGATAGGATGGCACTCCTTTTTTAATATACTCTCGAATTCGCATGGCTAAGCTATAGGTGAGCCTTCTGGTTCTATAGCTGAATGCGTGTTTATGAAATTTTGGATTGTATAAGTGATCAGCATCTACTTTGTTTGCGTATATTGGATTTATAGTCGTCAGTTTATCGCTCAGCTGCGTACTGAGAAGCTTTAATACAGACACAAAGCCTGCACTGTTAAATTCGGCTTTAAAGTCAGACAGAACTCCTTTAGCGGCCAATTGCAATAAAACCGTATTATCTCCTTCAAAAGTGGTAAAAATGTCTACATCGCCCTTTAAATCTGGAATTCTATTTTCAATTAAGTATCCCTTTCCTCCGCAAGCTTCTCTACATTCTTGAATAGTAGCGTTGGCATACCAAGTAATGATCGATTTTAACCCGGCAACTTGGGTTTCCACTTCACGCTTATCGATAAGCGTTTCGTCACTGTATACCTTCATAATATGCTGCAGCGCGATATCATACACATAGGCTTTTGCCACGGCAGGTGTTAAGCGTAATTGATGGGTAGGGTAATCCATCAATAAATCTTCTTGAATCTTGATACTGTCATTAAATTGCCTTCGTTCTAAGGCGTGTTTTATGGCAATAGTAAGCGCCATTTTAGCACCTCCCAAACCTGCGCGCGCTACACAAATTCTGCCACCAACAAGAGTGCCTAACATGGTAAAAAATCGTTTATTCGGATTTTTTATGTCCGAATGATAATGGCCATCCTCCGTAATGGTGCCGTATTTGTTTAAAAGATTTTCTCTTGGAACACGAACTTGGTGAAACCATATTTTACCATTATCTACACCGTTTAGTCCTAATTTATACCCATTGTCTTCTATGGTAATGCCCTTATATACCCTATGGTTTTCATCGCGAATTGGCACTAGAATAGCATGCACACCTTCATTTTTACCATTTACAATGAGTTGCGCAAAGACCGAGGCCATTTTAGCGTCTAAAGCGTTGCCTATATATTCTTTGTTGTCGTTTTTTCCGGGGGTGTGAATTACGAGACAATCCGCAATGGCATCATAGGTAGCCGTTGTTTTTATACCCCTAACGTTTGATCCATGTCCGGTTTCTGTCATGGCAAAGCAACCTAGTAATTTAGCGTTGCCAGCATCAGTTAAATATTTGTCGTGGTGATATGTAGTGCCTAATTTTTGAATACTTCCACCAAACAATCCAAATTGAACACCAAATTTTATGGCTAAACTACCATCTACATACATGAGATTTTCAAATATAAACGCATACGATTCCATATCATGAACACCGCCATATGCTTTAGGATATGCAATAGCTCCATATTTTTCTTCGGCTAAATGAATCACTTGATCTAGTACTTTTTTTCTAAAATCTTCCTTTGTTCTTTGAATGTCCCAATTAAAAATTGGGTTTTTCAGTGTTTCATGAAATTTGGATACTCCAGCTGCAAACTCACCTTTTAAAATAGCATCAATTGCTAAACTATCGTAGTAGTCTGAAGTGATTTCTTCAACCACTTCTACATCAAATAAATGATTGTAATGGTTGGGTTGAATGCCTAAATTTATTTCGATAGTTTTTAAGTGTTCGTTCTCTTGCTCGTCAAAATAATAGTAACTCAGCAATCGTTTTGAAAAGCTAGTTAAAGGATAAGTATCGCTTTCAATCAATTTTACCTGTGCATGATTAATGGTGCTTTTCCACGATTTAATCTCTGTATTAGTAGGAGGTGTATTTGGATTCAACCAACTTATAAGTGCTTTCTTTGCGTTAGTATCTAAAGTTTCGTCGTTGGCAATAGCTGTTTTTACCACATTTATTTCTGAGGCAGACACCAAATCATCAGACCAAATCACATAAAAAAAGGGAATGTAGGGGAGTATATTCGATGCGTAGCGCGTATTATTTGTATTCTTCATAAAAGCTGCAATTTTTTTAAGTTATGAAAATACGCTTTTATTGGTATTTAATATAAAAAATGCATGTTTTAGAAGTGCATACTTTCAACTATCTTTGTCATCTATGAATGAAAATTTAGATCCTACTAATCAGCATTTTTCTCCTGAAGAAGTTGATATCGACAGAGCTTTAAGACCAGTGAGTTTTGGGGATTTTGCTGGTCAAGATCAAATTTTAGAGAATTTAAAGGTATTTGTTGAAGCTGCAAATCTTCGTGGTGAAGCCTTAGATCACACCCTTTTTCATGGACCTCCAGGTTTAGGAAAAACCACCTTGGCGCATATTCTTGCCAATGAATTAGGCGTGGGGATAAAAATTACCTCAGGACCCGTTTTAGATAAACCAGGCGACTTGGCTGGCTTATTGACTAATCTTGAAGACCGTGATGTATTGTTTATCGACGAAATACATCGACTGAGTCCTATTGTTGAAGAGTATTTGTACTCTGCCATGGAAGATTATAAAATTGATATTATGATTGAGTCAGGGCCCAATGCGCGTTCTGTTCAAATAAACTTAAATCCCTTTACTTTAATTGGAGCCACGACACGTTCTGGATTATTAACGGCTCCTATGCGTGCTCGTTTTGGAATTCAAAGTAGGCTACAATATTACTCTACAGAATTGCTATCGACGATTGTTACGCGAAGTGCAGAAATTTTAAAAATGCCGATTTCCAATGAAGCCGCCATTGAAATCGCTGGTCGAAGTAGAGGAACGCCTCGTATTTGTAATGCCCTATTGCGAAGGGTTCGCGATTTTGCACAGATAAAAGGGAACGGAAAAATAGATATCGGAATATCAAAATTTGCCCTAAAAGCCTTAAATGTCGATGCGCATGGCTTAGACGAAATGGACAATAAAATATTACTCACTTTAATTGATAAGTTTAAAGGGGGGCCGGTCGGCATTACCACTTTGGCAACGGCTGTTTCTGAAAGTGCCGAAACCATAGAAGAAGTGTACGAGCCATTTTTAATTCAAGAAGGCTTTATCATGCGCACCCCTAGAGGTCGCGAAGTAACAGAGCTAGCCTACAAGCATTTGGGAAGAATTAAAGGGAACATTCAAGGAGGTTTATTTTAGAGAAAGCCTGTGATCTGCTTGCCGGATCTATAGATATGCAGGTAGGTATCTAAGGCTCAGACCAAGGCTCCCTTCTGGTGGCATGCATTACAATTATAGCGATAATAGATTCAGTGATTTTTAATTCAATGAAAAACCTACACACAGTTAAGCGTTTAGAGGTCTTAAAGAATAGCAAGCGTATTCTGAAAAACCCTTTGCCTTTTCACCATGAAAAATTTAAGGAATTTGGGCACACCTTTAAGGTTCAAACCGGTTGGAATCAAGATATTGTGTTTACGCAAAATCCCGGTTTTATAAAGCATATTCTTCAAAAGCAACACAAAGCATATCAAAAATCTACCTTACAAACCAAAGACTTAGCGAAGTATATTGGCAATGGTATATTAACCTCAAACGGGGAGCATTGGCGAACGCATCGCCGTATGGTACAACCCGCGTTTCATAAGAAAAAGTTAGCCAATTTAATGACGACGGTACGTGAGGCTATTTTGTCTGAAATTAAGGGTATTCCTTCCCAAACTACGGTTGATGTTTATGGCTTAATGAGTAATCTTGCCTTTCAGGTAGTAGCACAATCGCTCTTCAGTAATGACAATATTCGAGAAGAAATGAACCGCCTTCAGTTTGTTACCGAGACCAATCAGCGTATGTTGATCAAAGAAATGCGTCAACCCTATTTAAATTGGTGGTTTAAACTTAGTGGAAAAATAGATACGCATTTAAAATTATCCGAAGAAGCAAAACAACTTTTAGGAACGTTAATCAATAACCGACGCGATTCTTCAACTGAAAAAGATGATCTTCTTGATATGCTTTTACAAGCCCGATATGAAGATGGTACGCCCATGCCTCAAAAACAATTGATTGACGAGGTATTAATTTTATTTACTGCCGGTCATGAAACTACGGCAAATGTGCTTAGTTTTTTACTGTATTTACTGGCCAAGCATCCCATAGTGCAAGAGAAGGCATACCAAGAGGCTACAAAGGTAAATTTAGAATCAGCTGATATTTTACCTAATTTGGCACAGTTAGCTTATATTCAAAACTGTATTGAAGAAGCTATGCGTTTGTTTCCGCCTGCTTATGTCATTGATCGAGTTGCCATTCATGATGATACATTCGAAGACTTGCACATTCCCAAAGATACCATGATATTGATGAGTATTTATGAGTTGCACAGGTATGAAGATTTTTGGGAAAATCCAGCTGCTTTTTACCCAGATCGTTTTAATGAAATCGATAAGAAAGCATACCAAGAGTATTACTACCCATTTGGTGCAGGACCAAGAATGTGTGTCGGAAATAATTTTGCGATGTATGAAATGATTATAACCGTTGCTGAAATTCTAAAAAAATATACAATAACTACTGAAATTAATGAGGTTGAGATCAACCCGCTAATTTCTTTAAAACCTAAAAAGGTGCCTTTGCAATTTAGCCCTAGAATTTGAATACATTAGATAGGTATATAACAAAAAAAGCCTGACTAAAATTAGACTAGTCAGGCTTTTCTATGAATTTTTAATCCTTACTTTAAAATGGCATTCTCGTCTGAAAATTTCTTGTAACTGAAATACACAGCACCAACAGCAAAGGCTAATAGGGATAAAAGAATCACCGCATATTGTACCATATCAATGGTACCCGCCATAATTTCTTTAACACCAAGACCAATGTTTAAAACAGGAATTAAAACCGTGCTCCATGTTAATTCTATTCCTGGCATTAGTGCTAAAACTAAGGGAATAATGATTAACATAATTATAGGGGACGCCTTGCTTTGTGCCTCCTTAAAAGAGGTGGCACCCGCTACTAAAGCAATAATAAACCCAGATAAAAATAGTGAAAACGGGATCAGTAACAATAAAATCATAGTGATAGACTCGATGCTTAACATTTCGCCAATAGCCTCATTAAAAGCAGGCGGAATACCATCAATAAGTTTAAGCCCCACAATTAAGCCCACTAAATTCAATAAAGCAGGAATAAAACCTAATAACGAAGCCACAATAGTTTTTCCTAGAAGTACTTTAAATTTTGAGATGGGCAAGGATAGGGTTGTTTCAATTGTTTTGCGTTCTTTTTCTCCTGTTACCAGATCAACAGCCGCTAATAAGCAGCCACCCCACATGGTGAGTATAAATAAATAGGGAATAAACCCCCCAATTCTTTTTCCGATTACTTCTTTTTGTTCTCCAACTTCAACATAATTTTCGGTAAACGGTGTTAATTTTTCAGTAGGAATTTCAAGAGTACTAATACGTTGTTCTTTTAATTTGGCATTATAGCCTTCAATTAACCGGGTGACACGGTTGTTGACATTGTCTTTAGAACCATTTCTGAAAATTTGTACTTCACTTGTACTAAGGCTATCCATTTTAGTATTCCAATCGGCAGGGAAAACAATAGCCGTTTGAATGGTGTCGTCATCAATTAAATGTTTAAAATCTTTAGCCTCTTCATAGACTGTGATTTTATTGAGCGTATCGCTAGAAACAAGATCGTAGAAGGAAGAAGGTGCATTTACAAGGCCAATTTTCACTGATTTCTCTTGATTGCTTTTTTCAATCATTTCAGTCACCTTCATGGCGCCAAAAATTAAAATAGGAACCAATACAGTGGGTAAAACAATCGAGTTAATAATTGTTTTTTTATCTCTTAGAAGCTCGGTAAGCTCTTTTTTTATAATTATAAGTAAATCGTTCATCTTAAGCTTCTTTTACACGGTTAATAAATTCTTGAGTCAAATTTTTTGCCTTCATTTCTCCCTTAAAGTTTTCAAAGGTATCATTGTAAATAATACTTCCATTATTGATAATAGCAAGATCATCACACAACAAATCTACCTCACTCATAATATGAGAAGAAAAAATTACCGTTTTGTTATTTTCTTTAGATTCTCGAATAAGTTCAATGATGCTCTCCGCAGTAATTACGTCAAGACCTGAAGTTGGTTCGTCAAAAATTAGTACTTCTGGATCATGAACAAGGGTCCGAGCAATCGATACTTTTTGTTTCATCCCGGTACTCATTTGTCCCATTCTTTTTTTTCTAAACTCGTTAATACCTAATTTTTCAAAAAGATATTCTTTCCTTTCTTTTAACTGAGCTTCAGGAATTTTATATAATTTTCCAAAAAAATCAATCGTTTCATCAGGATTTAAACGCTCGTATAAACCGGTAGAACCCGTTAAAAATCCAATGTGTTTCTTAACTTCGTCGCTATTTTTTAAAATATCAACTCCATCAACGATAGCAGTACCAGAAGTTGGTTTAATAATACCTGCTATCATTCTCAAGGTGGTGGTTTTTCCAGCGCCATTGGGGCCTAACAATGAAAAAATTCGCCCGGGCTTACAATCGAAAGATATTTCATTCACTGCATTAACAGTAGTGGTTTCTTTTTTGAATCCTTTTTTGGTGGTTGCCGTAAAAGATTTGGTTAGTTTTTCAATATGTATCATCTAAGTTGTTTAAATTGGTACGTTTTGTTAGTAGTCAAAAATAAAAATTGTTACAGAGCTACTGTATTTTTTATTTTTAGAACACAAATTAATAATAATAACAGGTTTAAATTTATGTTTTCAAAGGAGAAATATACGCAATTAATAAAAGATGAAGCAAAAAGACTTGGTTTTTTGTCTTGTGGTATTTCTAAAGCTGATTTTTTAGAGCACGAAGCTCCACGCCTAGAAAAATGGCTAAAAAATAATAGTCACGGTGAGATGCAATACATGGAAAACCATTTTGACAAACGCTTAGATCCAAGGTTGTTGGTCGATGGTGCAAAATCGGTGGTTTCTCTGCTACTCAATTATTATCCCGAAGAAACGCAAGTTGATACTACTTTTAAGATATCAAAATATGCGTATGGAAACGATTATCATCATGTGATAAAAAGCAAGCTAAAGGCTTTACAAGAATTTATTAGCGAAGAAATAGGAGAAGTTAACGGCCGTGCTTTTGTAGATTCTGCACCGGTATTAGATAAAGCTTGGGCAGCTAAAAGCGGTTTAGGTTGGATAGGAAAACACAGTAATTTAATTACCCAAAAAGTAGGATCATTTTATTTTATAGCCCAATTGATCATCGATTTAGATTTGTGCTATGACACTCCGGTGACCGACCATTGTGGCACGTGCACCGCCTGTATTGATGCTTGCCCAACGCAGGCCATTACCGAACCTTATGTGGTGGATGGCAGTAAATGTATCTCCTATTTTACCATCGAATTAAAAAACGAATTGCCTACTGAATTTAAAGGTAAGTTCGATGATTGGGCCTTTGGTTGTGATGTGTGTCAAGATGTTTGCCCTTGGAATAAATTTTCAAAACCACATAATGAACCCCTTTTTAATCCGCATCCAGAACTACTGGCGCTTACAAAAAACGATTGGCAAGAAATGACAGAAGATGTTTTTAAAAAAGTATTTCAAAAATCAGCTGTAAAGCGGACTAAGTTTTCTGGTTTAAAACGTAATATTGAATTTTTAAGTTAAAAATCTGCAGTGAAGCTAGGATTTAAAAGTAGAGCGCTATACTTTTCATTACTAGTTAACACATTTTATTTCTAAGGATTTTTTAAAGTACTATTTTAAAATGCTATCTTCCATGTCTGTAAGATATAAAGGGTCAAGTATCCGTCTTATTTATTTTGAAATTCAGTACACAAAAGTCAATTTAAAAACCAACCAAGCCATTAAAAATGAAAATTAAAAAACCTAGTTTAAGCTTTTGGCAAATTTTTAATATGAATGTTGGATTTTTCGGGATTCAATATAGTTTCGGGTTGCAACAAAGCGCTATAAATCCCATTTTTGAATTTTTGGGTGCAGAAAATCACGACTTGCCTTTGTTGAATCTTGCTGGTCCAGTAACCGGTTTATTAATACAACCAATTATTGGTGCGATTTCGGATAAAACATGGTCTCCAAAATGGGGAAGAAGAAAGCCTTTTTTCTTAATTGGTGCTATTGTAGCTAGTGTATGTTTATTTGTTTTTCCTTATAGTCCAACTTTATGGTTTGCTGTAGGTTTGTTGTGGATTTTAGATGCAGGTAATAATACTGCGATGGAGCCGTACCGTGCATTTATAGGAGATAAATTACCTGATAATCAATTAACTTTTGGGTATCAAATGCAATCTTTATTTGTTGGTGCGGGAATTACAGTTGCTAATTTCTCGCTATTTGTATTTCAAGATTGGTTTACTGTTCCTTCGGTGGTTTCTGAGACGGTAAATATCATTCCAACTTGGGTATATTATACTTTCTTTTTAGGTGCTTTTGCTTCCATTGCCACAGTACTTTGGTCGATTTGGAAAACTCCTGAAATACCGCCTACTGACAAGGAATTAAAAGAAATAAAATTCTTTAATCACGGAAAGCCACATGCCATCATTCAAGTTTTTGGAGCTTTAATTGCAGTTTTGTCTTTACCCTTATTAACTGGTTTAGGTTTGGGTAAAATATTTCCTTATTTGTTTGAGAATTACAATTTATTGGTAGTTATTATGCTAATAATTGCAGTTGGATGGTTATTTTTTCTTTACCAAACTATCAAAAATAATCCTGAGAATTTAGTTATTAAAAAATTTGGGGACTTATTAATGCCCTTAATGGAAACATCTGAGGCCATAAAAGATATGCCGAAATTTATGTGGAATTTGGCGGCGGTATATTTCTTTCAATGGTACGCATTATTTATATATTGGCAATTTATTTCTCCCATGTTAAAAACAACTATTGCAGGTATAACCCCCGAAGAGGCTCTAGGTCAAGTGGGTTTAATGAATGGAACCTACAATTTTGTTACCATGGTGGTAGCATTAGCTTTAGTACCAATTGCGGCAAAATATGGATCTAAGCTCGTCTATGTTGTAAGTTTATTTTTAACAGGAATTGCCATGCTCTCCATGCCATATATTACCAATGAATATGCACTGTTGTTTCCTATGGTTCTTTTTGGGATAGGTTGGGCAGCCATGATGGGTATTCCCTACGCCATGGTATCTAAAATAATTCCATCTGAGAGAAGGGGTGTCTACATGGGTATTGTAAATATGATGATAGTGATACCTATGCTTATTCAAACGGTATCTTTTGGCCCAATTATTCAATATATTTTAAATGATAACGCTGTTTACGCTATTTTATTTGGCGGGGTGTTTTTTGTAATAGCTGCGGTCTTGGCTTTAAGATTAAATGTATCAGCTGCTCAACAAGAATTAAATTAAAGGGAGTACATTTTTAAAAATACAGTAAGGCATTAAATAATATTTAATGCCTTTTTTCTGTATCAATCATAGCATTCTTCCGAAGATTCCATGTAAATTTGTTATTCAATAAGCTGTATTATGAGTAAAGAATCTAAACGACGTGAAGCATTAGTATATCATGCAAAGCCTCAACCAGGCAAAATAAAAATTGTTCCCACAAAACCATATGCAACCCAACGCGATTTAGCCTTAGCCTATTCTCCTGGTGTTGCAGAGCCTTGCTTAGAAATAGCGAAAGACAAGGAAAACGTCTACAAATATACGTCCAAAGGAAATTTAGTTGCTGTCATATCAAACGGTACTGCCGTATTAGGTTTAGGTAATATTGGTCCTGAAGCTTCAAAGCCCGTTATGGAAGGTAAAGGCTTGTTGTTCAAAATATTTGCTGATATTGATGGTATGGATATTGAAATTGATACTGAAGATGTAGAGAAATTTATTGAAACGGTAAAAATGATTGCGCCTACTTTTGGAGGAATTAATTTAGAAGATATCAAAGCACCTGAAGCTTTTGAAATAGAACGTCGCTTAAAAGAAGAGCTTGATATTCCAGTGATGCATGACGATCAGCATGGTACGGCCATTATTTCGGCCGCTGCGCTTTTAAATGCACTAGAGCTGACCCGTAAAGCCATTGACGAAGTGCGCATAGTTATTAGTGGGGCGGGGGCCGCTGCAGTTTCTTGTACGCGATTGTATAAGGCTTTTGGGGCAAAAGACGAGAATATTGTCATGCTCGATAGTAAAGGTGTTATCCGGTCAGACAGGGCAAATTTATCAGCTGAAAAATTAGAATTCGCATCAGATAGAAAAATAGATACCCTAGAAGAAGCCATGGTGGATGCCAACGTTTTTGTGGGCCTGTCTATAGCCGATATTGTAACACCAGAGATGTTGTTGTCTATGGCGAAAAATCCTATTGTTTTTGCCATGGCTAATCCTAATCCTGAAATCGAGTACGATTTAGCCGTAAAAACAAGAAAGGATATTATTATGGCTACGGGTCGTTCTGACCATCCTAATCAAGTAAATAATGTATTGGGTTTTCCCTTTATATTTCGAGGCGCTTTAGATGTTCGCGCGACAAAGATTAACGAAGCTATGAAAATGGCAGCTGTTAAAGCCTTGGCAGATTTAGCGAAACAGCCAGTCCCTGAGCAAGTAAATATTGCTTATGGAGAAACCAGGTTAACTTTTGGCAAGGAGTATATCATTCCAAAACCTTTTGACCCAAGGCTTATTGCCGAAATACCGCCTGCAGTAGCAAAAGCGGCTATGGAAAGTGGAGTAGCTAAAAACCCCATAGAAGATTGGGATAAGTATAAAGAAGAATTGTTATTGCGTTTAGGCAACGACAATAAAATTGTTCGTCTACTTCATAACAGGGCCAAGATAAGTCCTAAAAAAATTGTATTTGCAGAAGCAGAACATTTAGATGTTTTAAAAGCAGCACAAATTGCTTATGAAGAAGGAATTGCAATTCCTATTTTATTAGGCAATAAAGAGCTAATTACCGAGCTTAAAAATGAGCTAGAGTTCGATGCTGATTTGATTATTCTGGATCCAAAAGATAAAGAATCCCTGGCACAACGAGATCAATACGCCACTAAATTTTGGGAGAATAGAAAAAGGAATGGCGTTTCTCTTTATGGGGCAAAATCTAAAATGCGGGAGCGTAACTATTTTGCGGCGATGATGGTTTTAGAAGGCGATGCTGATGGAATGATCTCTGGATACTCAAGAGCATACCCCACGGTTGTGAAGCCTATTTTTGAAGTTATCGGTAGGGCTTCAAATGTTAAAAAAGTTGCTACGGTAAATATTATGATTACAGAGCGTGGTCCTTTGTTTTTAGCAGACACCTCAATAAATATAGATCCAACAGCCTCTGAGCTTGCTGAAATTGCTAAAATGACAGCAAATGTGGCCACCACTTTTGGTTTTGATCCTGTTATGGCGATGTTGTCTTATGCTAATTTTGGTTCTTCGAACCATCCAGATGCAACTAAAGTACGCGATGCCGTTAAGATTTTACACGAAACAGCTCCTGATTTAGTGGTTGACGGTGAAGTTCAGATGGATTTTGCGCTAAACAAAGACTTACACCAAAGTAAGTTCCCCTTTTCTAAGTTAGCAGGAAAAAAAGTGAATACCTTAATTTTCCCCAATCTAGAATCTGCCAACATTACCTATAAATTATTGAAAGAATTGAATAAAGCCGATAGCATTGGCCCCATCATGTTAGGTCTCAGAAGATCGGTGCATATTCTTCAATTAGGAGCCGGTGTTGATGAAATGGTCAATATGGTGGCCATTGCCGTAATAGACGCCCAAGAAAGAGAAAAACGTAAAAAAGCGAAAGAGTAATTTTTCACAGCCTTAAATTTTTAAGAAGCAAAAGTTTTGATGCTTTAGGAAGCCTAAAAGATTATTTCTTTAGCTAACAACCAAAAACCAACAACCAGAACAGTAGCTATGATTCATCATTTAAAAGGAAAGTTAGTAGAGAAAAACCCTACACATTTAGTAATAGAGTGTGGGGGTGTGGGGTATTTTGTAAACATCTCTCTACATACCTTTTCTAAAATTTTAGATGCTGAAAATATTAGCCTTTTTACACATCTTCAAGTAAAGGAAGATTCTCATACCTTATTTGGTTTTTATGAGAAATCTGAACGGGAAATTTTCAGACTTTTACTTTCGGTTTCAGGAATAGGTTCAAGCACGGCCAGAACGATGCTTTCTTCTATGGAGCCCATGCAAATTAGAGATGCTATTGCGACTAGTAACGTGGCCTCTATACAGTCTGTCAAGGGTATAGGAGCAAAAACTGCACAACGTGTAATTTTAGACTTAAAGGACAAAATTTTAAAAATTTACGATATTGACGAAGTTTCAGCCACTTTAAACAATACAAATAAAGATGAAGCGTTATCTGCTTTAGAAGTTCTTGGTTTTGTGCGTAAGCAATCTGAAAGGGTTGTGGACAAAATCGTAAGCCAAGATGCTTCCTTAAGCGTGGAAGATATCATAAAGCTTTCATTGAAAAATTTGTAAGAAGTTTGAAAAAAAGGGCAAAATTAATCCTTAAATCTTTTAGGTTTAAGTTACTACTAGTATCTGTAATTTTCTTTGGTGTCTCGCACATGACAAATGCGCAAGTAACAACTGAACAAGAAAATGACACTGTACAAACAGGAATAGCTCTGGGTAAACTTCAATTAAAAAATCCTAAAAGTATCCTTTCTAGATATACTTACGATCCAAAATTAGATCGTTATTTTTACTCAGAGTCTGTCGGAAATTTTGATATTAGTTATCCTATTATCCTAACGCCTCAAGAGTATCAAGCCTTAGCGCGAAAAGAAAATATGAGGTCTTATTTTAAAGATAAGATTGATGCCTACTCCGGAAAAAAAGAAGGCAGTGAAGAAGCAAGGAAAAATTTACTTCCCAATTTCTACGTAAACAATAATTTTTTTGAGTCTGTTTTTGGAGGTAATACCATTGAAGTAATTCCTCAAGGATCTATTGCTATGGATTTAGGGGTGCTTTGGCAAAAAAACGATAATCCATCACTTTCACCGCGCCAAAGGACAAATTTAGCCTTCGATTTTGATCAACAAATTCGGCTGAGCATGTTAGGTAAAATAGGGGAGCGATTACAAGTAAATGCTAACTATGACACCGAAGCTACTTTTGATTTTCAAAATATAGTGAAGTTAGATTACACACCGACAGAAGATGATATTTTACAGAAAATTGAAGTGGGTAATGTAAACATGCCTTTAAATAGTTCTTTAATACAAGGTGCTCAAAGTCTTTTTGGGATTAAGACCCAATTACAATTTGGAAAAACTACCGTAACTACCGTGTTTTCTGATCAACAATCTCAAAACAGTACCGTAGTTGCACAAGGGGGAGGTACCTTAAACGACTTTTCAATTACGGCTCTTGATTACGAAGAAGACAAGCACTTTTTCTTATCACAATATTTTAGAGATACCTATGATCAAGCTTTAGAACGATACCCTTATAAGAATACCTTAGTACAAATTACAAGAATAGAGGTTTGGGTGACCAATAGAAGTCAGCTAACAACTAATGTTCGTAATGTGGTGGCGATTCAAGATTTGGGAGAAGCCCAATCTGAAAAAACAAGGATCGGTAGGTTAAATGGTAATCCTCCTGGATTTTTTAATAGCAGTACTGCAGGTGATTTACCTAGAAATGGCGCTAACGATTTTGACCCTAAATTAATAGATAACGGAGGCGTTTTAACTTCTCAAATTCGAGACATTGCAACCGTGGAGGCAGGTTTTAATGTGCCAGGGTATCAAATAAATCAAGGATTTGATTATGCGATTCTAGAAAATGCAAGAAGATTAGAAGAAGTAAGAGATTTTCAACTCGATCAGCAGTTAGGCTATATTTCTTTAAATCAACGCTTGAGTAATGATGAAGTTTTAGCAGTCGCCTATCAATACACCTACCAAGGGCAAGTGTACCAAGTGGGTGAATTTGCGAATGGTGGGGTAGATGCCACTACCGTTACAGGAGGTGTAAATCCGATAGTGAATAACAACACCTTAGTACTAAAATTATTAAAGAGTAACGTTACGAATGTTTCTGATCCAATATGGGATTTAATGATGAAGAACATCTATACCACAGGTGCATTTAGGCTAAGTCAAGAAGATTTTAAGTTAAATATTTTATATTCAGATCCTACCCCAAGAAACTATATTACAAAAGTAAACGACAATGGATGGCCTGTTAATTTAGAGGAACGTATATTATTAAACCTCTTTAATTTAGACCGTTTAAATATTTACAATGATTCACAGCCAGGTGGTGATGGTTTTTTTGATTTCGTGCCGGGTGTAACCGTCGATACCCAAAGTGGTAGAATTATATTTACAAAAGTAGAGCCTTTCGGAGAGTTTTTATTTGAGACTTTAGGGGGTGGGGTATACGATGTAACTAATGAGCAAGGCTATAATGAAAATCAAAGGAAATATGTTTTTAGGAGCATGTACGCCCTTACTAAGGCTGCTGCTTTGGAGGACGCAGATAAAAACAAATTTTTCTTAAAAGGACGCTATAAGTCTGAGGGTAATAATGGTATTCCTATTGGGGCTTTTAACGTTCCTCGTGGATCAGTACGTGTTACCGCTGGTGGTCGTCAGTTACAAGAAGGCATAGATTACACTGTAAACTATATTGCGGGAACGGTTCAAATAACAGATCCTTCTTTACAAGCTTCAAATACCCCTATTAACATATCGGTTGAAAACACAGCGGTTTTCGGGCAACAAGCTAGAAGGTATACGGGGATTAACGTAGAACATCAAATTAATACTAATTTTGTATTGGGAGGAACCCTCATAAATTTAAATGAAAGACCCCAAACTCAAAAAGCAAATTATGGTTTAGAGCCAGTAAATAATACCATTTTTGGACTGAATGGTAATTTTTCTACTGAGGTTCCGTTTTTAACCAGATTAGTGAATAAATTACCCAATATAGATACCGATGTGCCCTCTAATGTATCGGTACGTGGGGAAGTTGCTTTTTTAAGTCCAGGAACACCAAAAAACGATGATTTTAATGGAGAATCAACCACCTATTTAGATGATTTTGAGGGCGCTCAGTCTTTAATCGACATTCGGTCTTCTTTAGGATGGTCATTAGCTAGTACCCCATTAGAATTTTTACCAGGAGGACAATTAGCAGGCAGTTCGCCAACCGATGATGCAAATTTAGAAAATGGGTATGGGCGTTCAAAATTGGCCTGGTATTCTGTGGATCCCATATTTTATTCGATAAGAGATAGGCCTTCAGGCATTTCTGATTCGGATGTTTCTTTGAATCAGACCAGACGTGTTTTTATTGATGAGGTATTTCCTGAAACCGACCAAGCGCAAGGCCAGTCAAGAGTTCAAACCACCTTAGACTTGGTGTATTACCCCAATGCAAAAGGCCCCTATAATAACAATCCTAATTTTGCAACAGAACAACCCAATCAAAAATGGGGTGGGATGATGCGTCCTTTAAGTAGTACCAATTTTGAACAATCGAATGTTGAATTTGTACAGTTTTGGGTGCTAGATCCTTATGTAGATGGCGTTGCGACAAGCCCAGGGGAATTGGTATTTAACTTAGGAAATATTTCAGAAGACATTTTAAAAGACGGTCGTAAACAATACGAAAACGGACTGCCAGGTGTACAGAGTAATGACTTGGTGGCGCCAACTTCTTGGGGGCAAGTACCCGCAACACAGTCTTTAGTATATGCCTTTGATGTCAATGAAGCTAATCGAGGTTTACAAGATGTGGGCTTTGACGGTTTAAATGATACGGATGAAGCATCGGTATATACCAACAACTCAGGCGCTGATCCTGCTTTAGATAACTACCAATATTATTTGAATAGAGAAGGTGGAATATTAGAACGCTATTTAGATTTTAACAATCCAGAGGGTAACTCCCCGGTACAAGTAACGAATACAAATAGGGGTTCAACGACCTTACCTGATGTTGAAGATATTGATCGCGATTTAACCATGAACACCATTAATAGTTATTACGAGTATCGGGTTGCGATTAAGCCCAATACCACGATTAATGATCAGTATGTTACGGATATCAGAGAGAACGTTCTTTCAGGAAATAATATTCCTGATGGTTCTGAGGTGCGAAGCCGTTGGATTCAATATAAAATTCCACTAAGTAACTTTTCAAATGCTATAGGAGGAATATCAGATTTTAGATCCATCAGTTTTTTAAGGATGTATTTAACGGGTTTTTCAAGTGATGTGTCACTGCGTTTTGCAACTCTAGATTTAGTCCGAGGTGACTGGAGAACTTACGCTAAAACATTACAACCAGGGGTTGATGATAACGTGGCCGACGATATTACCTTAGTCGATGTCAATACGGTGAACATCACAGAGAATGAGCGGAGAGAACCTATCCCTTACAAATTACCTCCAGGTGTCATCCGAGAACAATTGAACAATAACAATACCTTAATTCGTCAAAATGAGCAATCCTTATCATTTGCGGTTGAAAATCTAGAACCACAAGATTCAAGAGGTGTTTTTAAAAATATAAACATCGATGTTCGTCAGTATAAAAAACTGAGAATGTTTATGCATGCCGAAGAAATTTCAGATTCGGATTATTTAGATGGCGAAATTCCATTAGTTGGTTTTTTAAGAATTGGAACAGATTTCTCTCAAAATTTTTATCAAATAGAAATCCCGTTATCATTTACCGATTTTGGAGCTACCCAAGCTGAAGATATATGGCCAGAGATGAACGAATTGGCAGTAGATTTAGCTGATTTGAGTAAAGTAAAATCTTTTGGAATTGCCAATCAAACCTTAGATCAAATTAGTTATTACGATATTATTGATGGCGATGCCATTCCTGTAGCCGAATTTGCTCCTAGAACGCTTGGCGTTACCAGAATTGGTATAAAAGGAAATCCATCCTTAGGGAGTTTACGTAGTATGATGGTGGGTGTTAAAAACCAAAGTTCTCAATTTGCAAGGGGAGAAGTTTGGTTTAATGAGTTGCGCTTGGCGGGCTTAGATAATAACGGTGGCTGGGCAAGCGTTGCCGCAGTAGACTTAAATATTGCCGATTTTGCTGATGTTTCTGCAACAGGTAGTAAAAGTACTTCAGGCTTTGGGGCCGTGGATCAAATGCCAAATGAACGAGCTCGTGAAGATGCAATTTCGTATGATGTTGTGACCAACTTAAACATGGGGCAACTACTTCCTAAAAAATGGGGAATTCAATTGCCATTTAATTATGGGGTATCCGAACAAATGATTACTCCCGAGTTCGACCCTGTGTATGATGATTTAAAATTAAACGATCGTATTGCCGCAGAAACAACACAGGAAGGTAAGGATCAAGTGTTACAGCAAGCCGAAGATTATACCAAAAGAACAAGTATTAACCTTATTGGAGTTCGAAAAAATAGAGGAGAAGAGGCCGAGGAAAACTTTTACGATATCGAAAACTTTACCTTTAATTACTCCTATAATGAAACCAATCATCGCGATTTCGAAATAGCAAATTTACAAGAGCAAAATGTAACGTCTGGTTTTGTATATAACCATAGTTTTAAACCCCTAACTATTGCTCCTTTTGCGAAAAAAGATTCACTGTTTACTGGTGCTTATTGGAAGTGGTTAAAAGAATTAAATCTTAGTTTACTACCTTCCACAGTAACTGTAAACTCTAACATCAACCGCAATTTTAGCCAACAACAGTTTAGAGATGTTTTGGAGCCAGGTGTTGATGCCCTAGATTTGCCGCTACTGCAACAACGGAACTATTTGTTTAATTGGCAGTATGCTTTAAATTATACCTTAACAAAATCATTGCGGTTAAATATTCAGGCCTCGAATAGTAATATTGTTCGTAATTACTTTAATCAAGATACCAATGCAAACTCTTTAATTAATCAAGAATTAGATATTTGGGATGGTTTTTGGGATATTGGAGAACCCAATAGGCATGCACAACAATTACAATTAAATTACGATTTACCGTTTAAATTGGTGCCTGTATTAGACTTTATAACTGGGCAATACAGCTACACGAGTAATTTTGACTGGCAACGTGGTGGCGATGCATTAATTGAAGTTGCTGGTGAAACTATAAATACGGTTCAAAACTCGCACCGACATGAGTTTTCTTCAAATATGAACCTGCAAAAGTTGTATGATTTAGTAGGTCTTAAAAAGGTAAAGGGTAATGCAAAAGCCTTAGCGGTCAGCTCAAAGACAACCGATAAAAATGAAAACACGAATAAAACAAGTCCTTTGTTCAATACGTTTATAGACGTTGTCACAATGGTAAAGCGCTTAAATGTGGCTTACGAGCAAACCAGCGGAACTGCCTTGCCAGGATACACTCAATCTATAGGATTTTTAGGAACAACAAGACCTTCATTAGGCTTTGTTTTTGGTAGCCAACAGGCCGACGTGCGTTTTGAAGCCGCAAGAAATGGATGGCTTACTACTTTTACAGATTTTAATCAGCAATTTGTTCAAAATATTAATACGCGTTTAAATATCACAGCAACAGCTCAGCCTGTAAAAGATTTAACTATCGACTTAAGTGCAGATAGGCAGTATCAAAAAAGGTATGAAGAAAGCTTTAGAATCGATGAAATAGGACCCAATGATTATCTATACAATAATTTATTAGGTAACGATTTTGGTAACTTTAGTGTTTCTACCCTAATGTTAGGAACAGTTTTTAGCCAAAGCGATGAGTTTACTTCAGAAACTTTCGAAACCTTTAAGCAGAACAGAATTACGATAGCAAATCGCCTCCTGACTGATAGAGGTCAAACAGCAGGAGCACTAGATGCTGACGGTTTCCCAGAACAGTATGGGAAAACGAATCAAGAAGTATTGTTACCTGCTTTTTTTGCTGCGTATACCGGACAAGGTGTTGATCGTGTAAATTTAGATGCCTTTAGAGATATTCCTATTCCTAATTGGACCTTAAAATATACGGGTTTAATGAATATTAAATGGTTTAAGAGTAAGTTTAAGCGATTCTCCATTAATCATGGCTATAGAGCAGCTTATAGTATCAACTCTTTTCAGACAAACTTAGAGAAAGTACAATTACTTAGCGAAGGTCTGCCTACCGTAAATGCAGAAAATTTAGATTTATTACCCGATAACATCATAAGTAATGTAGTGCTCACGGATGAATTTAACCCTTTAATAAAGGTAGATTTTGAAATGAAAAATTCTATGAGTGTTTTGGCAGAAGTGCGCACCAATAGAACCTTATCCTTAAGCTTCGATAATAGCTTACTCACTGAAATTAATGGGAAGGACTATACCGTTGGACTTGGTTATCGCTTTAAAGATGTACAGATGGTCACCAATATTGGAGGACAAAAAACACGGCTAAAGGGCGATTTGAATATTAAATTAGATGCTACTTTACGTGATAACATCACCTATATCAGAAATTTAGATTTAGACAATAATCAAATTACATCTGGGCAAAATTTATTTAATGTAAAGTTCAACGTAGATTATGCACTGACTAAAAATGTGAATGCCTTATTTTTCTACGATCATTCTTTTTCTCAATTTGCCGTTTCTACAGCATTTCCACAAACCACAATAAATACTGGCTTTACTATTCGCTATAATTTCGGCAATTAAAATTAAATAGGTGTGGCCCACTTCTAAAACTAGGTATACCTGTTGTTGGGGCTTTAGGTGTTGAAATTTACAAAATACCAATTTGGAAGTTCTTTTATTTTCTAGAGTTGATTTTTGCAATAGGATTACTTTAAGGTTTTAAGTTCAAGAGTTTATTTTTTTTAGAAGTCAATAGCTAAATTATGCTTTGCGCTACAAGGTAGTGCAGGGTTAGGATTTTTAATAAGGATTGAAATCGTACTTTTTTTTGAATACCTAGTATTAATATTTTACATTTGTTTTATAAACAGATAGAAATACGATATTATGAATATTCCCTCAGAATTAAAATATACAAAAGATCACGAATGGGTTAAAATAGAAGGAGATACTGCTACAGTGGGTATAACCGATTTTGCGCAAAGCGAACTTGGTGATATAGTTTATGTAGAAGTTGAGACTTTAGATGAAACTTTAGATAAAGATGAAGTTTTCGGAACTGTTGAAGCTGTTAAAACAGTTTCAGATTTGTTTTTACCCCTTTCAGGAGAAATTATCGCCTTCAATGAAGGTTTAGAAGATAACCCTGAAGATGTAAATTCTGATCCTTATGGAAAAGGGTGGATGATAAAAATTAAAATTAGCGATAGCTCCGAAATTGAATCACTGTTAAGTGAGGCTGACTATAAGGAATTAGTGGGTGCTTAAAAAATATAGGTTTACAATTTTGTTTATAAGCTGGATGGTGTTCATTACATTACTCAGCTTATTTACGTTTAAGGGTGTCGGAAAAATAGCATCCAACCTTCAGCTACCACATTTTGATAAAATAGTACACTTTATATTTTATTTTTTAGCGACCATTTTGGGAAGCTTTGCCTTGTGTGAATTAAAATCAACAATAAAGATAAAAAAAGCTTTGTTGTACGTGCTTGGATTTTCTATCATTTATGGTACGATTATTGAGCTATTTCAATATAGCTTTACCGAGCATAGACAAGGTGATTTTTTTGATATCTTGGCAAATTCATTGGGAGCATTCGTGGGTTGGTTAGTTTCAAAACACTTGATCTCAAAACGAATTACCTAAAAAACAAAAAAAAATTCTCGTATTTATAAATAAATAATTAAATTAGCTCACATTAAATCTTTGAACTATGGAATTAAAAAAGAATCCTAAAGCAGATATCTCAAGAAATAGCGGTCTATTTTTTGTTGGAGGTTTGGCTTTGGTAATGTTTCTTACTTGGCAAGCCTTGGAGTACAAAAAATATGACGATGTAGTAAACTACGACATTTCTCAAAACGTAGATGATTTACTAGATGAAGAAGTTCCAATGACTGAACAAATAAAAACTCCACCACCACCACCACCACCACCAGCTCCTGAAATAATTGAAGTTGTTGAAGATGAGGCTGATGTTCCTGAAACGGTGATTAAAGATACGGAATCGAATGAAGATGAAGTAGTTGCTGAAGTAGCGGATATCGAAGTGGCTGAAGTAGTAGAAGATTTAGACATTCCCTTCTCTGTGATTGAGGATGTGCCTATTTTTCCAGGTTGTGAAAGTGAAAAAAGTAAAGGTGCTAAAGCGCTAAGAGATTGTTTTCAAGAACAAATGTTCAAGCATATCAGTAAAAACTTTAGATATCCTGAAATTTCTCAAGAAATGGGAGTTCAAGGTAAAGTATATGTCAACTTTGTAATTCAGAAAGACGGTAGTATTGGTAGCGTTAGAATGCGTGGACCAGATAAAAACCTTGAAGCTGAAGCGGCTCGTATTATTGGTAAGCTTCCAAAAATGACACCTGGAAAGCAACGTGGTAGAGCAGTTAGAGTACCCTTTAGTATTCCTATTACATTCAAATTACAGTAATATCTTCTAGTAATTTTCAAATAAAATTTTGATTAAAAACCCCGAAAGTTTCTTTCGGGGTTTTTTATTAGCTTTTCTTATGGGTCAAAAATTATGTTTCTAGACATGTGGGTAGACCTCATTAAAAATCCCGAACCTAGGCTCGGGATTTTTTTATTTTTGGTACGTTTCTTGTATTTAACAAAATAGTAACACTTTAAAAATTTACTATGATGAAAAAAAGTACAAAGAGTAATGCAACAGCCCACGGCAATGGGTTGTGTAGCGAAACGTCCCATGTTGTATGTTCTAAAGGGAGCAAACAAGATGCAAATTTACGAAAAAACGGATTTGTTCACTTCCAAATCGGTTTAATTTTGGCGATGTTGCTCGTCTATTTTGGTTTAGAGTATGCCTTCAATAAAACAGAACCAAAGCTCTTGACGCAACAAGTAGAAATTCCAGAACTTGTGGAATTCCCACCTACAGATTTTGTCATCGAAAAAGAAAATGTAACTAAAAAAGTTATTCAAAAAGCAACGAGTCTTGATCAATTTATTGTGGTTGATGACCCCGTTGAGGTTCCAAAAAGTTTAGAATACAAGAATCAAGCTACTAAAAATTCAGCTCCCTTAGATGTTGATGCAATTATGGTAGTGCCAAAGGATGACGATTCTACAATCGTAATCCCGTTCGCAGCTCTAGAAGATGCACCCATTTTTCCTGGCTGTGAAAATATTCCAAAAACGGAACGGCAAGCTTGTTTTCAAGCTCAAATGCAGAAACATATCAAAAAAAACTTCAGATATCCAGAAGCAGCAATAGCCACGGGAACAAAGGGTGTAGTTTATGTGATGTTTACCATTGGAAAGCAAGGCTTTATAGAGGATGTACAATTGAAAGGGCCTGCAAAAATTCTTGAAAATGAAGCTGCTCGAATTATTGACAAACTACCCCAAATGACCCCGGGAAAGCAACAATTGAAACCCGTAAATGTATCGTTTAGTATCCCTATTAATTTTCAATTACAATAAAAAACTTGGCATTCAAGTATTTAACTCGTTAGACTTTGTGCCTAACGGGTTTTTTCTTTGGAATACAGTTCATTGCTAACAGCTTGTTAAAAATACACAAACCTTTTAATTTCGTTGGAGAAATAGCAATCTGGACGTATCTTTGCACTCCAATAAAAGAACCGAATGAAAACGGCAGTTAGTGCAGCAAAAGAAGCTACTTTGTCTTTGATTTTTGCTGATTTTAAGGAAATTACGAAAGCAAGACTTTCTATAAGTGTTGTTTTTTCTGCTATTGCTGGTTACCTACTTGGGGCGCCTGAGATACATTGGCTGCCAATTCTTCTCTTAGCTTTCGGTGGGTATTGCATGGTTGGGGCATCAAATGCCTATAATCAAGTGATTGAAAAAGACTTAGACGCTCTGATGAATAGAACTAAGAATAGGCCTATTCCTGCTGGTAGAATGTCTGTTAATCAAGCTTTAGTGATAGCGGTAATTTTAACCATCATTGGGTTGGTTTGCTTATATGTCTTGAATCCAAAAACAGCTATGTTTGGGGCCATCTCCATATTCTTATATACGAGCGCCTATACCCCTTTAAAAACAATGACCCCACTTTCTGTTTTTGTCGGGGCCATACCTGGTGCTATTCCTTTTATGTTGGGCTGGGTAGCAGCTACTAATGATTTCGGTATTGAACCAGGAATTCTTTTTATGATTCAGTTTTTTTGGCAATTTCCTCACTTTTGGGCCTTAGGTTGGATGCTTGATGACGATTATAAAAAAGGAGGCTTTAAAATGCTGCCAACAGGTAAAAAAGACAAAGGAACTGCACTCCAGATTATAATGTACACCATTTGGATGATATTAATTTCTATAGTGCCCGTGTTTGGTTTTACTGGAAAATTAGAATTATCTATTCCGGCTGCACTAATCGTTTTTATGTTAGGGCTTGTGATGTTGTTTTTTGCTTTTAAATTATATGAAAAACGCGATAATCCCTCGGCAAAAAAATTAATGTTGGCAAGTGTTAGTTATATTACACTCATGCCCATTGTATATGTGATTGACAAATTTTTATAAAAAATAAATGGATTTAACAGAAAGTACATTAGAGGTAAAACAAGGTAGAGCCAAACAAATGATGCTTTGGTTTGGTATAGCAAGTCTATTAATGACCTTTGCCGGCTGGACGAGTGCGTACATTGTGAGTAGCACAAGAGAAGATTGGTTAAAAGATTTTAATTTACCCTCATCATTTTACATCAGTACGGTGTTGCTAATTATAAGCAGTTTCACGTATATTTTGGCAAAAAAGGCGATGAAAGAAGGTAAATCTTCAAAATGTACCACATTTTTATACAGTACACTTGGCTTGGGTATAGCCTTTATTAGCTTTCAATTTGTTGGTTTTTCTGAGATCGTATCTCAAGGGTATTATTTTACGGGACCCTCTAGCAGTGTTACGACCTCTTATATATTTTTGATAGCCATGGTGCATATTTTGCACGTAGTGGCAGGATTGATATCATTAGTAGTGGTGATTTATAATCAATTTAAAGGGAAATATACTCCTACAAATTTATTAGGATTACAATTAGGAGCTACTTTTTGGCATTTCTTAGATTTACTTTGGTTATATTTAATCCTGTTTTTTTATTTTTATTAAGGAATAGAAATGGTTTAAAAGCTTAGCTCATTAGAAATATTAGAATTACAATTAAGAAACATTATTTTTTATACATTTTTTAAAAGCAAAAATTTTGTTTAGTTAAAAAAAATGTAAATTTGTGAAAAATTTATTAACGCTATAATATAAGTATGGATACTACGGTTACAACGGGTGAAGAAGAAAATGTATGGGGTGGAGGAAACAGGCCACTTGGAGCGAGTTATGGAAAATTGATGATGTGGTTTTTCATTGTATCTGATGCTTTGACATTTTCGGGCTTTCTTGCAGCTTATGGTTTTACAAGATTTAAGTTTTTAGAAACCTGGCCAATAGCGGATGAAGTTTTTACACACGTACCTTTTGTTCATGGAACTTATCCTATGATTTATGTGGCCTTGATGACTTTTATATTAATTATGTCATCAGTAACGATGGTTTTAGCCGTAGATGCGGGTCATAAAATGCAAAAAAATAAGGTGATTTGGTATATGTTTTTGACCGTAATCGGTGGGGCTATTTTCGTAGGCTCACAGGCTTGGGAATGGGCTACTTTTATCAAGGGAGACTATGGTGCGATCGAAACAAAAGGGGGTAGAATTTTACAATTTGTAGATTCCAATACAGGAGATAGGGTTGCTTTGGCAGATTTTGCTAAAATAATTGAAGATGAGCGTGAACAACTCACCAGAAGCGAAGGTTTTTGGTTTATGGATGAAGGGACTTTACCAACCTATACCGTAAATGAAGTTTTACAAGGATTTCAGGCGAATCCAAACATCGTTGTTCGTACCGAAATGAAAGATGAAAACGGACATAAAACCATACTATCTCGAGAAGACTCTTTACTAAAATTAAATAAAGAAGCAACCATTGTTGTAGAAGGAGCAAATCTTGTTCGCAATGAATACGGAAGTAGATTATTTGCTGATTTTTTCTTTTTCATCACAGGATTTCATGGTTTCCACGTTTTTTCAGGGGTTGTCATCAACATCATTATTTTCTTTAATGTTATTTTAGGTACGTACGAGCGAAGAAAGAGTTATGAAATGGTTGAAAAAGTAGGGCTGTACTGGCACTTTGTTGATTTAGTATGGGTATTTGTATTTACATTCTTCTACTTGGTATAATAGATTAAAAAAATAGATAAAATGGCACACGATCATAAATTAGAAATTTTTAGAGGTTTACTTAAATTTAAATCTAATGTTAGTAAAATATGGGGAGTACTTATATTTTTAACCCTTGTAACTACTGTTGAGGTAGTGTTGGGGATTATAAAACCCGCATATTTAGTTCAGTCATCCTTTTTAGGAATGCATTTGTTAAACTGGATTTTTATTATTTTAACCCTGGTAAAAGCCTATTATATAGCTTGGGACTTTATGCACTTAAGAGATGAACGTAGTGCATTAAGAAGAACTATTGTTTGGACACCTATATTCTTAGTGTCATATTTAATATTCATTTTACTTTTTGAAGCAGACTACATTCACGAGGTGTATTCCAAGGGTTTTGTAAAGTGGAATTTTTAAATAAAAAGAAGTATAATTAAGAGTTAAAAGAGACGGTTTTACGACCGTCTTTTTTTATTTTTGTACTTTAAATTTAGCGCTTCTAAATTTTCATTATCATCGCTAGGGTACACCAATGTTTTAAGGTATCACAGGGGTTTACTTTTGTTGAATGGGTAGCAATGGAACGGATATAAAATTAGAGCGCTAAATAATAGTCAAGTTTATGAAAAAGACATTCGTTTTAGTTGTTCTATTTGTATTTCCAATAGTGGCTTATTTGTTTTTTGCTTCTGGAGTAAATAATTTTGGAAAACTTCCCGTACTTACTGAAAATATTCAAGATGTTAGTGCGTATAACGCTCAGGTAACTTTTGAAGATAAAATAACAGTACTTGGTTTTTTGGGCGCTGATGTTGATCTAAAAAAAGGAAACGCCTTCAACTTAAATCAAAAAGTGTATAAGCGTTTTTATGAATTTAACGATTTTCAGTTTGTCATGATCTTACCCAAAGGAACGGAAGCTAAAGTAGCGGAATTACAAAAAGAACTGGGTGAGTTGGCCGATGTACGTAAATGGAAATTTATCTTCATAGAGCCTTCAGAAATTGAGTCGGTCTTTTCGAGTCTGAAAACGAATTTAGAATTAGATGCGAGCTATAGTACTCCCTATGTTTTTATCATCGATAAGGATAAATCGTTAAGAGGTAGGGATAAAGAAGAAAATAACGCTATTTTATATGGTTTTGATGCAACTTCTGTAGCAGAAATAAACAATAAAATGATCGATGATGTAAAAATTATCTTGGCAGAATATCGGCTTGCACTGAAAAAAAATAATGCAAATCGCGATATTTAAGAACATCAAAATTCATTGGGGTTAAATTAAAACAGTACCGAGCTAAAAGCGCTTTAAAGACAATACATGAAAAATAATTACACCTATGTTTGGGTTTCGGCCATCATTTTAATTTTTGGAATTATTTTTATTCCAAAAATTATAAATAGGCTCAAAACAGGCAGCGTAGTCGAAGCAGATCGTTTAAACCGAGCGAATAATAGCGGTGACTTGGCATATATAGTTTTGAATGGTGAAAAAAGGAAAGTTCCGAATTTTGCGTTTACAAACCAAGATAGCTTACTGATCACCAATGACGATTTTAAAAACAAAGTATATTTAGTGGAGTTTTTTTTCACGACCTGCCCCACTATTTGTCCAGTAATGAATGAAAACTTAGTAGAAATTCAAAATCAATTTAAAGACTTTGATGATTTAGGAGTAGCCTCTTTTACCATTAATCCGGAGTACGATACCCCTTCGGTTTTAAAGCAATATGCTGAAAAATATGGGATTACCAATATGAATTGGCATTTGATGACAGGAGACTCCAGAGCTATTTACGATTTAGCCAATAGTGGGTTTAATATTTTTGCAAAACAAATGCCTGATGCACCAGGTGGATTTGAACATGCCGGAATGTTTGCATTGGTTGATAAACAGGGCTTCTTACGATCTCGCGTTGATGATTTTGGCAATCCTATTATATACTACCGAGGCACCATAGCCGAAGGGGAGGGCGAAAATGACCATGGCGAAAAAGAACAAATAGGTATTTTGAAAGAGGATATTAGAAAATTATTGGAAGAATAATCATGGACGCACTAGAAAAAAGAGAAAAAGAATTTAATAAACTAATTACCATAGTTTCAATTATCGTTCCAGTAGTTGTGGCAATTTTATTTACTGTAAAATTACCCAATGTAGAACCATTAAGCTTTTTACCCCCTATTTATGCAAGTATTAACGGCCTAACTGCAGTATTACTTGTTTTGGCAGTTTTCGCCATTAAAAATGGAAATCGAAAACTTCACCAAACGCTAATGACCACCTGTATTGCCTTGTCATTGGTGTTTTTAATCATGTACATAGGCTACCATATGACTTCAGATTCTACCAAATTTGGTGGTGAGGGTCTCGTAAAATATATTTATTATTTTATTTTGATCACACATATTATTCTGTCTATTGTGATTATCCCTTTAGTACTTAGAACCTATGCCAAGGCCTATTTAAAGAAATTTGACGCACATAGAAAATTAGCGAGAATTACATTTCCTATTTGGTTGTATGTGGCTATAACTGGTGTGATCGTGTATCTTATGATATCGCCTTATTACGTTTACGCTTAAACCTGGTTTGCTATGAAGTTAAAAATTATTGTTTTGCTCTTTCTATTCTTGTTCATCCCGACGCTAACAGAAGCGCAATGCGCCATGTGTCGTGCTGTCTTAGAAAGCGAAGAAGGTCAAACTACGGCAGAAGGCATTAATAATGGTATTGTGTACTTAATGGCTATTCCATACCTCTTGGTTGGAGCATTATTTTATTTTGTGTATCGTAAAATGAAGAATAAAGCCTAATTTTTTCAATCAACTAGGAGCTGCAAGCCTTCGATAAAACATCATTCTTCACATCTCTTCAACAAAAATTTCGCTCGATACTTCAGGCTGATTTTAGATCAAACGATTTTTTTAACATTTATTTAAGTTTATTGCTGTAACAGTAGCTGCTTTTCTTTAGTCTCTTGTATAATGACTAGTTTAGAAACTTTTATCTAACCCATAGAATAGCATGTTTGACATAGATAGGTGGCAGGAAATTTTTGATACGATTCTTAAAAATAAACTACGAACCTTTCTCACAGGGCTTTCTGTGGCCTCTGGTATTTTTATCCTAGTTATTTTATTAGGTTTCGGACAAGGAATGCAAAACGGTATAGCACAAGAGTTCGAGGGTGATGCTGCCACAAGCATTTGGGTCTGGACACAAACTACCCAGAAAGCGTATAAAGGCTTAAACTCAGGAAGACAAATTCAATTTAGAAATGAAGATTACAATAGCATTGTGGATAAAATGGATTTGAATATCGACAACAAGTCAAAATTTTATCGTCCTAGAGGTATAACGACAACCTACGGTAATGAAGCCCTTATTTACCAAGTGTTAGGAACAACCGCAGAAGTGCAAAGCATAGAAAATCAGGATATGATTGCTGGTAGATTTTTAAATGAGGATGATGAAAAGCAAGTGCGTAAAGTGGCCATAATAAGTGCAAAAATTAAAAGAGAAGCTTTTAAAAAAATTGAGAATCCTGTCGGTGAAATTATCAAAATATCAAATATATCTTTTCAAGTAGTAGGGGTCTATAAAGAAAAAGGAGGAGATCAAGAAGAGGATCGTATTTTCATTCCTGTGACTACTGCCCAAAGAGTATTTAATGGAGCCGATAAGTTAGATAATTTATCGTTCACCTTGCCAGCCGCGGAAAATTTTGATAAAAGCGTGCAACAATCTGTAGCCTTTAAAAGTAAAGTAGCGTCTTTTTTAAAGCAAAAACATTCCATAGCCCCTGATGATCAAGGTGGTGTTGGTATGTATAGCCCAATGGAAGAAGCTAAAAGGTTTTATAGTTTAACAACTAATATTAAATTATTTTTTTGGTTTGTAGGGATTTGTACCATTATTGCAGGTGTTGTAGGAGTCAGCAACATCATGCTCATTGTAGTTAAAGAACGCACCAAAGAAATAGGTATTCGTAAAGCCTTAGGGGCTAAACCTTGGGCTATCATTGGGATGATTCTTCACGAATCTATTTTCGTTACTGCCATTTCTGGCTTTACAGGTTTAATTTTAAGCATGGGACTTTTAGAAGTTATCGGTCCCAATATAGAAGTAGATTATATTGTAAACCCATCCGTAAATTTTAATATCGCTTTAGCTACCGTTTTCTTGCTTGTAATTGCTGGAGCAATTGCCGGATTTTTTCCTGCATGGCGTGCAGCCACCATACATACTATAGACGCTTTGAGAGATGATTAATAAAAGACAAAAAAATGTTTAATAAAGATCGTTGGGTAGAAATTATTCAAGTGTTAACAAGTAATCCCTTCAGGACTATCTTAACAGCTTTCGGTGTTTTCTGGGGGATATTGATACTTATTATTCTATTAGCAGCGGGTAAGGGCTTAGAAAATGGAATTAAAACAGATTTTGGAGATATTGCAACAAATACCATGTTTATATGGACCCAAGCCACCTCAAAAGCGTATGAAGGCTTGCCAAAAGGTAGGCGATTTGAATTCAAGGTAGAAGATGTCTCTGCCCTACGAGAAAACATTCCCCAACTACGCTTTATCTCACCTCGAAATCAATTAGGTGGTTTTAGGGGGGATAATAATGTAGTGAAAGGAATTAAAGTAGGTGCTTTTAACGTGTACGGGGATTATCCGGAAATTATTAAGCAAGACCCTATGGCAATTACCTCAGGTAGATTTATTAATCAGACCGATATGCATCAAAAGCGTAAAATTGCCATTATTGGTGAAGGGGTAAAAGCGGCTTTGTACGATAAAGGTGAAGAGGTATTAGGATCGTACATAAAGGTACAGGGCGTAAATTTTATGGTGGTAGGTACCTATAAAAAGAAAAGTAATAACGGTGATGCTGAAGAAGGGCAAAAAGAAATTTTTGTGCCATTTACGGCTTTTTCACAAGCATTTAATAGGGGTAATGATGTTGGTTGGATGGCCATTACAGCAAATGACGGGTCGTCTATCACCAGTTTAAAAGAAGGCATTGTGGCCTTATTGAAAAAAAACAGAAAAATTCATCCTGAAGATGATCGCGCCATTGGGAATTTTGACCTTTACGAGCAATTTAATAGGGTAGAAAGTTTATTTACAGCGATGCGTTTAATCGCCTATTTTGTAGGTATTTTGGTTTTAATTTCAGGTATTATTGGGGTAAGTAATATTATGTTAATTGTCGTAAAAGAGCGAACAAAAGAAATAGGAATTCGGAGAGCCTTGGGAGAAGACCCTTGGTCTATAAAATTACAAATTTTATTAGAAGCTGTTTTTCTTACCATGATCTCAGGAATGGTAGGAATTAGTACGGGAGCCCTATTTATTTATGGGATAAATTCTTTACTCGACGCAGTAGGTCCTGTAGACATGTTTTTAAACCCAAGTGTGAGTTTAGGCGTAGTTTTATGGGCTTTGGTCATTTTAATCATCTCTGGAATATTGGCTGGTTTTATTCCGGCGCAAAGTGCTATTAAAGTAAAACCTATTGATGCGCTAAGAATAGAATAAAGAAATTAATCAAAAACGAATGTCCGTCTGAGCTTGTCGAAGACCCACCTAAAATGCTTCGACAGGCTCAGCAGGACAAATTTACTTAAAATTGTCATTCAATATTTTAATTATGAAAAAGAGAATCACCATTATTATTTTAGTATTCATTGTGGTCTCCTTTGGAGGGGCTATGTATTATTTATATCAAAAGAATGCAGAAGATCCAATTCGATATGAAACTGAGGAGGCCTCTATCCAAACCATCGTCAAAAAAACAATGGCAACGGGTAGTATTTTGCCTTTAGAGGAAGTGCTTATAAAACCCAATATTTCTGGAGTAATCGAAGAAATTTATGTAGTAGGTGGTGACTATGTAAAGTCGGGGGATTTATTGGCTAAAATTAAAATTGTACCTAACCTCAATGCCTTAAACGATGCAAGTAACAGCATTAAAGATGCAAGGATTGTATTGGATGATCAACTTCGTAATTATGAACGGCAAAAAATACTATTTGGTAAAGGAGTAATTTCTAAAGTAGATTTAGAACGCGCGCAGGTTGCTCAAGATCAGGCTAAACAAAATTATAGTGCAGCTAATAAAAGATATGATATCGTAAAAACCGGAACAACTAGTGGGTTTGGTAATGCAGCAAATACCTTAATTAGATCAACAGTTAATGGAATGGTATTAGAAGTGCCGGTAGAAGTTGGTAATCAAGTTATTGAAAGTAATAATTTTAATGAAGGCACCACCATTGCCGCTATTGCCGATGTCGATAAGATGATTTTTGAAGGTAAAATAGATGAATCTGAAGTGGGCAAAGTACAAGAAAACTTGCCCTTAGAAATTACCGTAGGTGCCATAGAAAATAAGGTTTTCCCTGCTGTATTAGATTATATAGCCCCCAAAGGAAAAGCGGAAAACGGAGCCATTCAATTTGAAATAAAAGGGACGTTAAAAAAGCAAGATGCTGTTTTTATACGGGCTGGCTTAAGTGCCAATGCTTCTATTATATTGGCGAAGGCAGATAGTGTTTTGTCCATAAAAGAAGCCCTGGTACAATACGATGATAAAACTAAAAAACCTTTTGTTGAAAGAGCTATAGGAGAACAAAAATTTGAACGAAAAGCTATTGAATTGGGTATTAGTGACGGGATTAATGTGGAGGTGAAGTCAGGAATTACATTACAAGATAAAATTAAAGTATGGAATACGCTTATAAAAGAAGAAGAAAATAATTAGATTTGATTACTTTATAAGCATTTCATTTTCATATAGTTATGTATTTTTAAGGCTTATTTATAAGCCTAATTTTTATTTTAACAGATATTATTTACATTATTGTGTAACAATTACAACATTTGTAAGTCTAACAGTCAACAAACTAACAAAGCCTAATATGATTGAAATTAAAAACCTTCATAAATCCTATAAAATGGGAAGCAATTCCCTTCATGTATTAAAAGGAATCAACTTTTCTGTGGAAGAAGGCGAGTTGGTAGCCATCATGGGTTCATCGGGTTCAGGAAAATCAACTTTATTGAATATTTTAGGGATGTTAGATGAGCTAGATGAAGGCTCGTATACCTTAGACGGTGTTCCTATTAAGAATTTGAACGAAACCAAAGCGGCACTTTATCGCAATAAGTTTTTAGGATTTATTTTTCAGTCTTTTAATTTAATTAATTACAAAAGTGCTGTCGAAAATGTTGCATTACCACTTTATTATCAAAAGGTTGGGCGTAAGGAACGTCAAGAAAAAGCCTTGAAATATTTAGAACAAGTAGGTTTAAAGGAATGGGCAACACATTTACCAAGCGAACTTTCTGGAGGTCAAAAGCAACGTGTAGCCATTGCTCGTGCCATGGCTGCTGAACCCAAGGTACTGCTAGCAGATGAACCAACAGGGGCTTTGGATAGTAAAACTTCGTATGAAGTAATGGACTTAATTCAAAAAATTAACGATGCAGGTAATACCATTTTAGTGGTCACGCACGAACCTGATATTGCCGATATGTGTAAGCGTATTGTTCATTTAAAAGATGGGGTCATTGTAGAGGATAAAAAAGTTGAGCAAGTAAGAGCAGCGCAATATGTTTAGTAGAGATAATTGGCAAGAAATATTCCACAGTATAAAGAATAACAAAATGAGGACTTTCCTCACAGGTTTTTCTGTAGCATGGGCTATTTTTTTAATGGTTTTAATGTTGGCTTCCGCCAACGGTTTAGTGAATGGTTTTGATGATCAGATGGGAGACTCCGCCTCCAATGCAATTACGATCAGCTCTAGAAGAACTTCAAAAGCTTTCGGTGGTTTTGAAGCGGGCAGGCGAATTCAATTTACCAATGATGATATTGAATTTATAAAACAAAGTTTTAAGGGTGATTTTGAATATATTACCCCCGTTTTTTCTAAAGGCGCTACGGCGAGATATAAAAGAGAAACAGGAGCATATCAAATCAACGCGGTTAATGCACAAATGCCTTTAATCAGTGAAATTGAAATGCAAGACGGTCGTTTTATTAATCAAAATGATGTTATAAAAAACGAGAAAGTTGTCGTTATAGGAGCTAAAATTGTAACAGATTTATTTAAGGAAGAAAATCCTATTGGTAAAATGCTCGAGATTCGAGGACTACCTTATAAAATAATTGGCACTTATGGTGATAATTCAGGAACCGGCGCCGAAAACACTATTTACGCACCGATAACTACTTTTCAGCGTAATTATAGCAATACCTCCGACATCAACCAAATACAATTAACGTACAATCCAAAGTTTAACTTAGAAGAAGCCATAAATCTTTCTAACAAAATAGCTATCCTATTAAAGCGTAGGTACTCCATATCACCAGACGACCAATCCGCATTACGAGTAGATAATAGAGCAGAAGCCTTTTCTGATATTGGACAATTTAAGAATGTGCTTTTTGGAATTACCATTGTCATCGGCATGCTTATTTTAATTTCTGGTATTGTAGGGATTGGTAATATTATGGTGTATATCGTAAAAGAACGGACCAAGGAAATTGGAATAAGAAAAGCTTTGGGAGCAAAGCCTATCGATATCATAGAATTGGTGTTGTTAGAATCTGTTTTTATCACCGCTATTTCTGGTGTAGGCGGATTATTAATAGCATCAGGAATTATGGGTGCATTAGGACCTTTACTCGACTCACCAGGTTTTAGAGATCCTAGTGTTAATACTAATATTATGGTTATTGTTACCATTATTTTAATAGTATCGGGTATAGTTGCAGGATTATTACCCTCAATAAAAGCAGCAAGAATTAAACCAATTGAAGCCTTAAGCAGTAATTAATATGTGGATATTCGATAAAGACATGTGGATTGAGATTATGAATACCCTAACAAAAAATTTGTTTAGGACTTTCCTGACCATGTTAGGTGTATTTATAGCTATGATTATTTTACTTCTGTTGCTAGGCGCCACAGCAGGCTTGACCAATGGCTTTAATGACATTTTTGCCGGCACAACCACTAATAGTTTATTTGTTTTTGGAGGATCAACATCAGAACCCTATAAAGGTTTTGAACGGGGTAGAAACATTTCCTTTACTACTGATGATGTTGAACTTTTAAAACAACAAATTCCAGAAATTGATGTGATGGCACCAAGGGTAGGTTTGGGTGGTGGAGTACAGGTGTACAGAAACGGTCAGTCCAGTGGATCATCTGTGAATGGTGATTATCCAGAAATTGATGATGTCACAAAAAAGAGAATTGTTAGAGGCCGTTTTTTAAATCAAAATGATATTAATGAAACCAGAAAAGTATGCGTAATTGGTCAAGAAGCCTATGAAATACTTTTTGAAACAAACGAAGATCCTTTAGGACAAAGTGTTCGTGTGAACGGAGTTTATTTTACGGTTGTTGGCGTTTTTAAAAAAAATGAACGAATTGATATCGACGGAGAAAATGTTGTTTTTGTTCCGTTTACAACCTTTCAGAAAACATTTGGTTCAGGAAATAGAGTAGGATTTATGGCCATGACTATTTTTCCAGAATATAAAGTGCCACCTGTTGAAGAAAAGATAAAAGAAATTTTAAAAAGAAAGTATAGCATTAACCCCATTGATGATAGGGCTATAGGAACTTTTGATCTTTCTCAAATATTTGAAGGTATTTCTGTATTTACTACCGCATTAAAATGGTTTTCTATTTTTATCGGTGGCTTTACACTCTTGGCAGGTGTAATCGCCGTTAGTAATATTTTACTAATTACGGTAAAAGAACGAACTAAAGAAATTGGGGTAAGGCGTGCGCTTGGAGCAACTCCAATTATAGTTAAAAGGCAGATTATCATGGAAGCAATTGTAATCACAGTTTTTGCAGGGATTTTAGGATTTGCATTTTCTGTAGGCGTTTTGGCTATTGCAGACACTATTTTAAGTGGAATGGAAGATATTCCCGTTAAAAAACCAATATTTGGAACTGCCGAATTTATTGGATCGTTTGTCTTAATGATCGGATTGAGTATTTTAATCGGATTAATACCTGCTAATAGAGCAGTAAGAATTAAGCCAATAGACGCCTTGAGAGAAGAATAATAATGATGAACAAATAACAAATAATTTAATAACAATTACATTAACAATTAACCAATGAATAAATTTGTAAAATACGCGTTGATAGCATTACTTGCGATTCTTGTTTTATGGGCAGTATCCTACTTTATAAAACAAAACAGCACTCCTTCTGAAGCTTTTGCTACAGATACACTTACCGAAGAAACAATTACGAATAAGATTGTAGTGACTGGTAAGGTAGTTCCGGAAGACGAAATTGAAATTAAGCCTCAAATTCCGGGAATAATCGAGAAAGTTTATTTAGAAGAAGGCGTAACAGTACAAGCTGGCGATCTTATTGCCAAAATTAAAGTGGTTCCCAACGAACAGGCATTAAACGGAGCTGTAGGACGTGTAAAAAACTCTGAAATTAATCTTGGTAATGCTAAAATTGAGTACGATAGAAATAAAATATTATTTGATAAGGGCGTAATTGCTAGCCAAGATTTTAATACGATCCAGTTGCGTTACAACCAAGCAAAACAAGAACTAACGAACGCTCAGTTAGATTATCAAATTATTAAAAAAGGATCAGCAGGTGGATCTTCTAGTGCGAACACTAACATTAGAGCCACGGTAGCGGGTACTATTTTAGAAATTCCCGTGGAAGAGGGCGATCAGGTCATTGAAAGTAATAACTTTAATGATGGTACTACTATTGCAACGATTGCTGATATGACTAAAATGATTTTTGAAGGTGAAGTAGATGAAGCTGAAGTTGGAAAACTAAAAGTAGGTATGCCTTTAAAAATATCTTTAGGAGCCATGGAAAATGCAGAATTTGATGCGAAATTAAGGTTCGTAGCTCCTAAAGGAACAGAACTTGACGGTGCTGTTCAATTTAGAATCGAGGGTGACATGGATATTTCAAAAGGTAAGTATGTTAGAGCTGGTTACAGTGCAAATGCTGCCATTGTTATTGAGAGCAAAGAAAAAGTATTGGCTATTAAAGAAGCATTATTGCGATTTGATAAAGAAACTGAAAAACCATACATAGAAGTATTAGTTGGTGAAAATAAATTTGAGAAAAGAGATATTGTATTAGGAGTAAGTGATGGTATTTATGTTGAAGTTTTGTCTGGAGCAACTAAAGAAGATAAAATAAAAATATGGAACGAAACTGCTAATGTACAAGGCGGATTTGGTAGAGGTGGTAACAATTAATTTGAGATTCATAAAAATGCGAAAAATACATTTTCGACTTTTAGTAAATTCAAAAAATAGGATATAGATGAAAAAAATAGTTTTTCTTATAGTAATTTTAGCTGGCTTTTCAGCAAATGCTCAAGTTAAAAAATGGACACTTCAAGAATGTGTAGCATATGCCGTAGATAATAATTTAACCATAGAACAATTTGAGCTCGATTTAGCAACAGTTAAGATTGAGGAATCTGATGCTTTCGGTGATTTTTTACCAAGCTTGAATGCTTCTAGTTCAGCGTCTGGACAAACAGGTCTTTCTTTTGACCCCACAACAAACCAAGCGGTAACAACCACTATTTTTACGGCAACGGGAGGGATTAGCTCTTCGCTTACTTTATTTGATGGTTTGCGAAATGTGCATCGCTTAAATAGAGCAAAAATGAATGCTATTGCAAGCCAGTATCGATTAGATGATTTAAAAGATGATATTCGATTAAATGTTGCAAATGCTTATTTATCCGTTCTTTCAAATAAAGAATCTTTACGGGTTTTTATGGCACAATATGAAGTGACTAAACAAGATTTACAACGTACTAAAGAGTTGGTAGAAGCAGGTGTTGTGCCACGAGGCGATTTGTTAGAGGTAGAAGCAACAGCAGCCAACCAAGAGCAGCAAATTGTAAATAGTGAAAATTCAATCTTGATTTCAAGAATTAATTTAGCACAATTATTACAAATTACCGATTACGAAAATTTTGATATTGCTGACGAATCCTTTGAAATTCCGCCATCTGAAGTTTTAACAAATTCACCAAAAACGATCTATGAAAAAGCCCTTACCTTTAGAAATGATATTAAAGTTTCTGAACTGAATGTAGGTATCGCTGAGAAAGATTTGCAAATCAGTAAGGGAGCTTTATTACCCACCCTAGGCGCATTTTTTAATTATAATACGAGATATTCAGGCCAACAAAAACAAATAGATTTTATAGATCAATTGTGGATTAATGATGGTATTTCTTATGGTGCGCAATTAAGCATTCCAATTTTTAATGGCTTTGGGGTAAAAAATAACATCAAGCGTTCGGTGATTAGCATTGATAGAGCTAATGTTCAGTTAGAACAGGAAAAACTTGCTTTAGAAACCACAATTAACCAGGCCTATGTTGATGTAAAAAGTTTTTCAAAGGCTTACGAAGCTGCCGAAAAAACGGTAGCAGCACGCAGATTGGCCTATGAATATTCAAAAGAACGTTTTGATGTAGGTTTAATGAACTCTTTCGATTTTAGCCAGGCACAAGCTAGGGTAGATGATGCAGAGGCACAATTAATCCGTACTAAATACGATTATATTTTTAGGTTAAAAGTATTGGAATTCTATTTTGGAATGCCTATTTCTTTAAATTAGTACCTTAACCTTTCAGGTATAGCATAGTAAAACCCATAAGCAATTATGGGTTTTTTTGTTTTGCGTGATGCATGTATCTTTGCCCTATGGCAATAATTCTAAACCTAGAAACAGCAACGACTAATTGTTCTGTTAGCATAGCGGATAAGGGCGAACTAATCGCTTTAAAAGAGTATAACAGCGCTGAATATTCGCATGCTGAGCAATTGCATCTTTTTATTGAGGATGCCCTTAGAGAAGCGAATTTAAGCTTAACAGATATAGATGCAATTGCTGTGAGTAAAGGCCCAGGGTCTTATACGGGTCTAAGAATTGGCGTATCGACGGCAAAAGGGCTTTGCTATGCCTTGGATATTCCATTAATTGCAATTTCCACCTTAAAAAGCATGGCCTACCAAGCAAAGGGGGAACCTATAGATTTTATCATACCCGTTTTAGATGCAAGGAGAATGGAGGTTTATTCTTGTGTTTTTGATACCCAGCTAAATGAACTTAGACCCACCAAGGCTGAGCTTATTGACGAACATTCATTTGAGGCGTATAGCAGTCGAGGTACGGTTTTGTTGCTTGGAAGCGGTGCAGAAAAGTGTAAAGAACCTCTTAAAACCAAACCCAACATCAAATATAGAACAGCACTTATCCCTTCTGCAAAAGATATGCTAAGTCTCTCATTTAAAAAGTTCAAAGAAAACAACTTTGAAAACCTTGCTTACTTTGAACCTTATTATTTAAAAGATTTTATGCTTCAGAAAAAAGGCTAGGGCAGGGTGCCAATCGTCAAAACCTTAAATTCGAACAGCTTTTAGTACCATTTATTGGTCTGTGGTCATGGCTCTTGCGGTGAAACGGGCTATAGTCTATTTGCAACACGCAAGACCCATGTTTGACACTTAAAAATTTAAAAATTACCCTTGTTTGTTGTATTGTACTACTTGCGGGAATGGAATTTCAATACCTTCATTATCAAAGGCCAATTTAGTTTCTTCCAATACATGAAAATGGGCATCCCAAAAATCGTCATTTTTAGCCCAGAAACGTAAGGTTAAATTTACTGAACTGTCTGCTAATGCATCTACATAAACTACCGGTTCCGGATCTTTTAAGATGCCCTCTTTTTTGGCACAAATGTCTAATAATATATCTTTCGCTTTTTTAAGATTAGATCCGTACCCAATGCCAATAATAATTTTATCTCTTCGGGTATCTTTAGCATTGTAATTAATAATGTTATTATTCGAAAGTTGGCCGTTAGGCACTATCGCTATTTGATTTCCAAAGGTGCTTAATTTTGTGGTAAAAATTGATATTTCTTGTACGGTCCCATCCACGCCTTGCGCTGATATAAAATCACCTACTTTAAAAGGCTTGAAAAGTAAAATCAATACTCCACCTGCAAAGTTAGCTAATGAACCTTGTAGGGCTAAGCCAATGGCTAAACCAGCTGCACCAATAATGGCGACAAGAGATGAAGATTGCACGCCAAGCTGAGTGATGACTAAAACAAAAAGAATTATTTTAAGTACAATACTGATTAAACTTTGTAAAAAAGTTTCTAGAGAAGGGTCGTAATCATGCCTTTTAAAAAAGCTTCTCACCATTCTGTTGATAAATTTAATAGACCATAAACCTACAATAAATAGGATGATGGCTAAAATTAAATTGGGCAAGGAAGCCCACAACCACTTGACGGCATTGTCTATATATTCTTGATAATTGGCTAAGTCTTTCATTTTGAATTTTATTTTTATGCTATAATTTTAAAAGTGCAAAGAACGTAAATTGAAAAGCATATTACAAGCTCATGCATGGATAGCGCTAAAACTATTGTCTTTAGAATTATTTTAAAGTACCTATCACCTTTTCTACCTTAGTTTGCATAAAAAAAAGCGCTATTGCGCTTTTTTGCTAAAAATAATCCTTTACAGCTTTCTTTTGGGTTTTCTATGCTAATTCACCTCAAAGGTAATTTTAACATTAACTCGATAATCTATAATTTCCCCCTCTTTAACTGTTGCACTTTGTTCGTTAATATACACAGATCGTATATTTTTAACACTTTTTGAGGCCTGAGATACCGCGTTTTTTGCCGCATCTTCCCATCCTTTTTCAGAATTTGCCAAAACTTCAATTACTTTTAAAATGGCCATACTGGTTGTTTTATAGGTTTCTCTGAAGATAAGAAATTTAGCACAGAATCAAAAAAATTCTAAGCCCTAAATTAGCCATTCAAAGCAACGACATGCTGTACCTGATCTCCCATCATGTTTTTAAGCATATTTTCAATGCCATTTTTTAAAGTAAATGTTGACGAGGGGCATCCACTACAAGCACCTTGCAATATTACATTTACTGTTTTGCTGGGTTCATCGTAAGATTTAAAGAGAATGTTGCCACCATCGCTAGCTACTGCAGGTTTTACATATTCTTCTAATATGTCGATAATTTTTTTTGAGGTATCGTCTAAATTAGCATTTTGCAATTGAGTTTTAGGAGCTTCCGCTTTTTTCTGTTCAACACTTTTAGCCGTTACCACTTCATGACCATCTGCAATAAAATTGCGAATCAATTCTCTAATATCAAAGGTCACTTCGTTCCAATCTGCAACATCATATTTAGTAACAGAAACATAATTCTCATCAAAAAAAACTTCCTTTACAAAGGGTAAGTGAAATAATTTTTTAGCTAGTGTAGAATCTTTCGCTTCATCGATATTCTTAAATTCAAAAGCGGTGGGTACAATAGCTTTGTTTGCAACAAATTTCATTACCGCAGGGTTAGGTGTGCTTTCGGCGTAAACGGTTGCAGGTATTTTTTTAGGATCTTTATTTTCATAAACAATAGGTTCACCACTATTTAAGTATTCTACCAACTGTTGTGCAACTTCGTCTTTTACATCATCCCATGATACGATACTAAAACGCTCTAAGGCAATAAAGTTCGATGCGATATATACGGTTTTTACAAAGGGCAGATAAAATAATTGTTGTGCTAAGGGTGAATTTTTAGCCTCGTCAATATCCTTGTATTCGTAATTAGTGCTATTCGTTATAAAATGATTGGTATCAAATTTAAGGATGGCCGGGTTATTGGTTTCGACTATCGTAATAGAAAATTCTTTCATCTTTTTCAATTTTCTACAAAAGTACGAAATGAAATAGCGTGTTTTTTTTAAAGCGTAAAAATTATTTTTTCATGAAAATGGAGTGGGTAGCCGAATAAACTAATGATTGGCGAAATCTTATGAAAGATGCCGATACCAGAGAAACCTAATCCTATGTTTTTCAAGGATAAGGATAACTTTAGATAATATTGTTATATTTAACTCGTTATATTTTATATTTGAAGCTATACAATACTTGCATCCCAAAAACATGACCCTCAAAAAACGCTATTCGTTTCTAATCACTTTCGCTTTTAGCCTTTTTACCTGGGCACAGGAAGGGATTCCAGTTTATTTTGATTACCTGTCTGATAACTATTACCTGGTTCATCCTTCTATGGCAGGGATTGGCGAAGGTGGTAAAGTAAGACTTACCGCCAGAAAACAGTGGTTCGATATTGACGATGCGCCTAACTTACAAACGTTAAATGCCCATTATAGAGTGGGAGATAGAAGTGGCATCGGGGCCATTTTATTTAACGATGCCAATGGGTATCACGCCCAATCAGGTTTAAAACTCACCTATGCGCATCATTTAAGATTGGGTGGGGAAATACGGAGCTTAAATCAACTATCTTTTGGTTTAAGTACCACGATTTTGCAAAGTAGCTTAGATGAAAGTGAATTTAGATCGGTCACCCCAGACCCGGCATTGGTTGGTTCTAAAATAAGTGATGCTTATTTTAATATAGATTTAGGAATGTCTTATAATTTTCTGGAATTTTACGCTCATGCCACCATACTAAATGCCCTGAGTAGTAAAAGAAACATTTATTACAAGGATAGAACCGATAATCCGAACATTGGAATATTTGATAATTTAAGAAGGTATTTATTTTCTGTGGGCTATGTGTTTGGAAGAGATGATTGGCAATTTGAGCCATCAACTTTGTTTCAGATGACAGATTTTACCCAAGAAAAAACAATAGATATAAATGCAAAAGTCTATCGAAATATGGATTTTGGAACCGTATGGGGCGGCGTATCTTACCGAAGAAGTTTTGACGGCGCTCAGTATGCAACAGGAACAACTTTTGGTCAACAAAGGTTACAGTTAATAACACCGATTGTGGGTCTGAATTATAAAAACTTTATGGTTTCTTATAATTACTCGTATCAAATGGGTGATATTCGATTTGATAATGGAGGTTTTCATCAAATTACCTTAGGGTTCGACTTTTTGCAATCAGAAAAGCGTTACGATTGCAAATGTCCGGCCGTGAATTATTAAGAGGTACTTAGCGAAATTGATCATCAACCATGGCGGACGAAAAAAACCAGCAACGGCAATACCAAAAAATAAAAAATCCTGTGCTTCTAGCACAGGATTTTTTGCTTTTCTAAGCATTATTCATCCCATTTGTAATTCTTTTTTTCTGCTTGCCTTTTAATGGCAAGTAACATGGCGTTTTCAAGTTCTCCTGTCGCTTTTTCTTGATTTTTTAATAGGTAGCTTTCGCGTTTTTTATTCAGGTTTTGAATGTCAGTTTGAATGCTTGTCCTTGAGGCTTTTTTATCCGCAATATAAGCTTCAATTTCTTTATTCGATTTTTGTTTTAATTCTAAAGGGAGCAGGCTTTTGTCAATTTTTGAAACATCAAAGTCTGAGGCATCAGCGGCGTCGACTAAATCCCAAGACGAATTATTGTAAAGTCTAGAACTTTTGCTCACTGCTCTTTTAACTGCAACTGCCTCTTCAACTTCCATAGCATTCGCATCTTGTAAAGATTGTTTTTTGAGCTTAGCATTACCTAATGAACCATAAGAAATATAGGTATTGTTCAATTTTGTATTGAGCTGAACAATAGCTGCATCATAGGGCGTATTGTTGTAAGCTATTCTTTTGTTATGATCAATAGCCATATAATCGCCTCCCGTTAAAAGTGCGGCGTCTTTCCACTGGCTAGAAATCCCTTGTTGGTAATTGCCACAGAATAGGGTATTTACTACTACATTTTTTTCTTTAGCGTTAGCTACGGCATCTTTATAATTTAGCTTTCCTTGAGTAAAAGGCTCGTTTCCGGCAATGAAAATTAATTTAAGATGATCTTCATTTTTGCCCCAATCTAATTGGCTAAGTGATGTTTGTATGACCGTACCACAGTATTCTTCCCCACCATTCGTGGTTAAGGAGAAAAGCTTTTCTGATATTTCGTCTAAATCACTTGTAAAACCTAATACTTGTTGAATATACCCTTCTTGTGAAGAAAGATCATCATTGCCATATTGATACAAAGCAATTTCTAAATTAGGCCGAATATAATCGGTATAGGGTGCATTTCCACAAGGTGCTTTTACGTAGGCAAATTTATTTACAATATCCCACAATTGAGATTTTGCTTGAGCTATAAGTCCGTCCATGCTGTTGCTCGTATCTAATAAGAGCGCAACTTTAACGGTATTTGTAGTATGCTTATGGCCCATGCCAGCGCATGGTGCCATTATAGTTTCTGCTATGTTTTTCTTGAGGTTTAATTCGGAACCATACGTGGTACTAATCGTTAAGGCCAAAATTCCAAAGCTTACTAGTTTTATACTATTTTTCATACGTCTATAGTTTAGAGAATTTAATTTTATGGGATAAATCTATGCCTAAAGTTTTTTAGAAAAAATAGCCAATGAGGGAACCTCCCCTTTCAATGCGTCTAGGTGTAGGATGAGTTTGTAAAAGGGCTAAAACCACCTCATTTGAGGGTTAAACTCTTGTTTTTCCATTTTTTAGTATCATTTAAAACAACTAAGTTTATCCCATATTAAACATTGATGCATAAAGTAGTAATTGTATTAAGTATTTTCTTTTTAGGCTGTTTTACGAGTTTTTCGCAAACCAGTCCAGCAAGCTATAGTTTTGAAATTAAGGGCTCTGTTAAAGGAAAGGAAAATAGAGAACCAATTTCTGGGGTTATAGTAACCACGAGTAGTGGCGGTTATACCGTTACGAATGGTTTAGGGGAGTTTAAAATTAAAGCATTTATAGGGGATCAACTTCGTTTTGAGAGTACTGAGTTTCAAACCGTTCGTCACCGAATACAAAGCGATGAAGATGTAGATGTGTTGGTACAAGACTTTGTACAAGAGGTGAATAGAAATAGTAACCTTGAGGCTAAAAGTGCTATACGATCTATGTCTTATACAGATTCTGCTACCTATTATAAAAAAATAAATATTGATAAAAGTATCGACTTTGTCACTAAGGCTATTAGTGAAATTGGACCAAGAGGCGACAAAAAAGCACTAGCCAAAGCCTATGCCACATTGGGAGAAATATATCAATATTACAAACAATATGATTTAGCTATTGATGCGCTCACAGATGCACTAGAAGCTGAAAAATCAACAAAAACTGAGCTCTTGTTGGCAACTAATTATTTGTTACAGAAAGAGTTTGTCAACGCCGAACGCATTTATGCCGCCGTTTTAAGAAAAAAAGGAATTTCGAATTTCGAAAAAATTCAAGCTTTTGAAGGTCTTGGAGATGCTTTTCAGGGCTTGAGAAATAATAAAAGTGCTATTGAGAATTACAATAAAGGCTTGGATATAGCAAAAACGAGTGGTATTTCATCAAAAATAACAGACTTAAATTCAAAAATAGGGGATGCACTGGTAGCTGCTGATAATATAGAAAAAGCTCAAGTCTACTATGGAAACTCCTTGCAACTTTCCAAACAACAAACACCTCAAAGAGCTGTCCAAGAAAAGGAAAAAGTGGCTGATTTTTACAACCAACAAAATCAGTTTGATAAAGAGGTGGTATTGCGAAAAAAAAGTTTAGAAGATTTAAAAGCGGTAAAACAACCAACGGCGAGCGTGGCGAAAAAAAGTTTGGAGGGCATAATTTCAGATTCTATTTCTTCACAACGCATCAAATACAAAATTGGGAATGCCTATTTGCTGCAACAAAAGTATGATGAAGCGATTCCTTTTTTAGAAGAAAGTATTAAAGAAGCAAATGATGATGATGACTTAATAGTTGAAAAAGATGCCATGCGCAAATTATCAGAAGTCTTTGAGTACAAGGGCGATTTTTCAAAGGCTTACGAAACTTACCAAAAATATGTAGCGCTAGTAGATACACTTTATATCAGAAAGGAACAAGAAATTTCGAGAGCTGCTCGTTTCAATCGAGAAATTACCACAAAACAAAACCGAATTGCAGGCTTAGAAAAAGAACGGGAACTGTACCAGAGCAAGTTCGATTTAGCCTTGACGAGTGAGCAACTGGTAGAGCGTCAAAAGTGGTTCATCTATTCATTAGTCTTCGGGATATTGCTATTGGGTTTAACTACGTATTTTTTTTATCGAAGTACTAAGCAACAAAAGCTAGCCAATAACTTATTGGCTTTAAAATCGCTCCGTTCGCAAATGAACCCACACTTTATTTTTAATGCGTTAAATTCTGTAAATAATTATATTGCCAAAAGTGATGAACGAAGTGCAAATAGGTATTTAAGTGAATTTTCTACGCTCATGCGCGCCGTTTTAGAAAATTCAGAAGAAGATTTTATACCCTTAAATAAAGAAATTCAATTGATAGGACTTTACACAAAACTAGAACATTCTCGATTTGCAGATAAGTTTGAGTATACCATAAGCATAGAAGAACATATAGACGTCGAGGCTTATGAAATACCGCCCATGCTACTTCAACCTTATATTGAAAATGCCATATGGCATGGTTTGCGGTATAAAGAAGAGAAAGGGTTTTTAAAAATAGACTTAAAAGCGAAAGCAAAAGATGTCATTGAAATTAGCATTATTGATAATGGTGTCGGGAGAAAAAAATCGGCAGCCTTAAAAACTACCCATCAAAAACTGCAAAAGTCAAAGGGAATGGGTAATATCAAAAAAAGAATCGATATTTTGAATGATATGTATAAAGACAGCGTAGCTATTTTTATAACCGACTTATATGAGGACGGAACAGGTACAAAGGTGATTTTTATGCTAAAAAAAAATAGTTAAAATGTTAAACGCAATCCTTGTAGAAGACGAAGCAAATAGCAGAGAAATTCTACGTAATTATATCTTAAAATACTGCCCAGAGGTTACTTTAGTGGGGGAGGCTTCCACTATAAAAGAGGGCTTAGCTTTGATTAAAGAACAGCATCTCGATTTGGTTTTTTTAGATGTTGAAATGCCCTTTGGGAATGCCTTTGATTTATTAGATCAAGTACCAGACCGCACATTTGAAACGGTGTTTGTGACGGCTTATAATCATTATGCGCTTGATGCGCTGAACAACCACGCAGCCTATTATTTAATGAAACCTATTAGTATCGATGAATTAATAAATGCGGTAGCTTATGTGAAAGAAATTAGACAGAAAGAAAATGCACTGGATGATAAAATTTTAAAGACGAACCTAAAAAGTGTGGCAGGTAAAATAACCTTGCCGCAACAAGATGGATTTCAAGTATTAAACGTTGCCGATATTATCTATTGTAAGGCCGATGACAATTACACCGAAATTTATCTAGAAAATAAAAAGATTGTGGTGAGTAAAACACTCAAATATTTTGAAGAAGCTTTATCAGAATTTCCGTTTGCCAGGATCCATAAATCGTATTTGGTCAACGTAAACGAAGTCATTAAATATGTAAAAGGAAAGGGAGGAAGCGTCATTGTATCGAATGGAAAAGAACTATTAGTATCATCCTCAAAGAAAAAAGATTTATTGGCTTATTTTGAGTAAACACCATATATTTTGAACATTAAGGCCCTAGTTTTAGGGAATAAAGTTCAGGTATTTCAATGAAATGTAAATTCTCGTTACCTATTCGGAAAAACTAAAAAAAATCTAAACGGACAAAAAATGATTACAAAAACGATCAACGGAAAAACGCCTGAAATTGGTGAAGATTGCTTTATAGCTGAAAATGCTGTCATTGTGGGCGAAGTGCGTATGGGAAAACAATGTAGTATTTGGTATAATGCTGTGCTTCGCGGCGATGTTCATTTTATAAAAATGGGCGACAAGGTGAATGTGCAGGATGGTGCAGTCATTCATGCTACGTATAAAAAATCACCTACGACTATTGGGGATAACGTATCTATTGGTCATAATGCCATCGTTCACGGCTGTACCATTAAGAATAATGTTTTAATTGGCATGGGGAGTATTGTCATGGACGACTGTGTGATAGAAAGTAATAGCATTATTGCTGCAGGGGCCGTAGTTACCAAGGGAACCCATGTGCCGTCGGGAAGTATTTATGCAGGGATGCCGGCCAAGAAAATAAAGGCTATAAGTCCAGAGTTAAGTAAAGGTGAAATTGATAGGATAGCAGAGAGCTATGTAATGTATTCTGGATGGTTTAAATAATGAACCTATTGGAGCCGTTTACCTAAAAAAGTAGCTTGACCTTCTGATTCTTTTCAGACCTTGAGATCCCTACAGATATACATTTTTTTCTTCGGCATAAAAACGTCAAGCTATACATTCGCTTTGAAAATTATACCACTTGTACCTTAATAGGGTGGGTACAAAATTAAGAACAATGTATCCGTTGTTTTTAATTCGTAGTTGATTTCTAATTTATTACTTTTGCTCTTATTAAACGTAGACAAACATGAAGGCATATATATTTCCGGGTCAAGGAGCACAATTTGTAGGAATGGGTTTAGAACTTTACGAGAAATACCCAATAGCACAACAGCTTTTTGAACAAGCAAATAGTATTCTAGGCTTTAGCATCACTGATGTGATGTTCGAAGGTACGGCTGAGACTTTAAAAGAAACCAAAGTAACCCAACCGGCTATTTTTCTCCATTCTGTTATTATGAGTAAGGTAATGGGAGCGTCTTTTAAGCCCAATATGGTTGCCGGACATTCTCTAGGTGAATTCTCTGCTTTAGTTGCTAATGGAACCTTAAATTTTGAAGATGCTTTGACATTAGTTTCTAAAAGAGCTTTAGCGATGCAAAAAGCATGTGAATTAAAGCCAAGTACCATGGCAGCGGTATTGGCTTTGGCCGATGATGTTGTGGAACAAATATGTGCGCAAGTACCTGGTATTGTTGTAGCAGCAAATTACAACTGCCCAGGTCAATTAGTAATTTCTGGCGAAGTAGATGCCGTAAACATAGCCTGCGAACGCTTAAAAGAAGCTGGTGCTCGCCGGGCTTTAGTTTTACCTGTAGGTGGTGCTTTTCACTCGCCTCTGATGGAACCAGCACGAGAAGAATTAGCGGCGGCCATTGAGAGCACTACATTTAATACGCCTGTATGTCCTATTTATCAGAACGTGAGTACTACTGCGGTGATCACAGCTGATGCCATTAAAAAAAATTTAATTTCACAATTAACTGCACCAGTAAAATGGACACAAAGTGTACAGAATATGATTAAAGATGGTGCAACACTTTTTACCGAAGTAGGCCCGGGTAAAGTATTACAGGGACTGGTAAAAAAAATTGACACGAATGCAAACGCAGTCTCAGCAGAATTGGAGTAGGTATTTGATAGGCAATTTATTTTACATCGATTAAGGCAGCATTTTATCTTCTAAGTTAATATCTTCATTATATTTTGAGTAATATTGATAGTGCTGTCAAATATTGATAAAACTTTTTCATTTCTTTTTAAATTCTAAAACATGGAAATCAAAAAACTATACAAACTATTTTTTAGTTTCGCAGCTGCTCTAAAATTTAAAAAGAGTGTGTTGTGGTTGGGTTTTTTTATGCTTCCCTTTTTAGGGTTTAACCAAGCGACAGTCGTGGTTTCCGCTATTGATAACATGGCTACTGAAGGGACACCAAGTGATACAGGCCTATTTCAAATAGATTTGGGAACCTTGAATACTACAGGAACCAGTGTTACGGTAAATTTTGTTCTAGGCGGTACCGCAACAACAGGTGTTGATTATGAAAATTTTGGAAATACTGTTGTGATAGCCAATGGAGCAAGAACAGCACAAATAATAGTTACAGCAATAGACGATTCAGATTTTGAAGGGAATGAAAGCATTGCCATTCGGTTAACCAGTACCAGTAACCCTGCTTTCATAGTGGCGGGTAATGCGAGTAGCAATGCAAGTATTATACTGGTTGATGATGATGGCTGTTCCTCTGGAAACCTCGCTCCAGTACTTAATACCCCCATAGAAACACGCTATTGCTCTGATTTTGAGGTAGATTTGTCAGGTTTTATTTCAAGTACAACACCAATAGGCACTAGCTTAAGGTGGAGTACAAATCCAAGTCCAGATCCCAATGATGAAGCCTCCTTTTTACAAGGTTCCATCATAACTACGGGAGGTGATTATTACGGTTTTTACTACGGCACCTTTGATGGCACGCCATGTATTAGTCCCGTTGTGGCAATACCGACGATTACTTTCGACGTTAAGCCGCGTTTAGGAACCCCAAACAATAACAATCAGGCATGTAACAGAGGTCTTTTAGGTATTTCGTTGGATTTAGATGATACCTTAGATGGCGAAACTGCAGGCGGTTTTTGGAATTTAATTGATGCGCCAAACGGCGAATCGACGAGTATAAGCGGTACCAATAGAGTCAATTATTTCAATCAGCCTCCTGGCGAATATGTATATACCTACACGCCAAATTATGCTAGTGCACCCAGTTGTTCTTCTGAAAGTATACAGGTAGTCGTTTTTGTCACCGATTGTGACCTAAATTGTGATGCTGGCAATAGACCGCCAGAACGAAATACAGCAATACCGACAACCGTTTGTGTTGATGAAAATAACAATACAGTTGATTTAAGTGACTATACCAGTACCCCTGCACCAGCTGGCACAAAACTTATATGGAGTAGAAATAGTGATTTTAATAGAGCAGATGGCTATTTAGACAGCACAATCATCGGACAAACGGGAACCTATTATGCCTTTTTTCTTGATGAAGTAAATAATTGCGCAAGCCCTTACCTAGCGGTATCCATAATTTTTATTACCAAACCAGAAATTCTAGGATTTACCGAAAATGCACTTTGTAATGAAGGAATCATGACCTTAAGTGCAACGGCAACTTCTGGAAGTGTCATCAACTGGTATGGTAGCCTTACAAGTACCACACCTTTAGAACAAAATTCAGCAAATTTTACAACGCCAAATTTAACATCATCAACTACGTATTATGTTGAAGCTGTTTTAAATGGTTGTGCTTCAGATAGGCAAGCTGTAATAGCGGCCATTAATAACGACCCTGTTGTTCAAGCTACAGGCACGCCTATAGAAGCCTGTAACATTGAAGGGGCTAATGTCGCTACTATTGTTGATCTCTTTTCAGGACTCACCCAAGATGTTTCAGGAACTTGGGTATTGAGTTCCGGTCCGTCTACATCCGTAGTCATTTCAACCGATGGTCTTGTAGATTTCGAAGGTTTGCCCTTAGGCAATTACAGCTTTACATTTACTACGAATACCGCCGTAGCTCCTTGCTCCGAAACTTCAGCTTTAGTGACTGTACGTGTCATTGAATGTATCATAGATAGTGATGGTGATGGTTTAAGTGATGAATATGAAATTTCTATTGGCACCAATCCAAATAATCAAGACTCCGATAATGATGGTATTTTAGACGCTGTTGAAGTAGGGGATAACCTGGCTAATCCATTAGATGGTGATGGCGATGGTATTATTGATGCCTTAGACTCTAATACTTTAGATACAGATATGGATGGTGTTGTAGATCAATTAGACCCAGCAAACACCAACCCTTGTATTCCAGATAATACTGTAGGAATGTGCGATACCGATGGTGATGGTATTAGTGATGGCATTGAGATTGCGAACGGCTCTGACCCCTTAGATCCCTGTGATCCGAATTTAACACCTGATTGTGCCCCAGATCCAATAGATTTGCAAATCATAAAAACAGTAGATAATTTAAGGCCTGCTGTTGATGATGAAATACAATTTATAATTAGCCTGACGAATTTAAGTGCAAACAGAGTAATTAGTATTGTTGTCGATGAATTATTAACTGCTGCGAGAGGTTTTGAATACGTATCTCACACGCTAAGCAATGGACAATATAACAGCGATTTAGGTACTTGGAACATTGAAGAAATGCAAGCTAATGAAGAATACACACTTAACATTAGGGCCAAGGTATTAGCGCTGGGCGATTATACGAATACCGCTGAAATCACAGCATCTTTTCCAATTGATGCCGTGGAAGAAAATAACATATCATCCATTACCCTCGATGTAATTCGTAGAAATAGTCAAGATTGTGGATTTATGTATAACCAATTTTCACCCAATGGCGACGGTATCAATGATTTTTTAGTAGTGAACTGTATAGAAAACTATCCAAATAATACCTTAGAAATATTTGATCGCTATGGCAATCAAGTGTATCAGACCGCTAATTACGATAATTTATGGGATGGAACAGGTAAAAATGGAGCGGTACCCAAAGGCACTTATTATTATGTTTTAAACTTAGGGTTACGCTCAGACCTGCCTGATTCAGAAGCACCACCCATACAAAGGGGATGGATTCAAATTATACGATAATAGCTTAAGCATTTGTCAATGAATTTTTTAAATAAAACTTTTTTCTGGGTATTGCTGCTTTTTATTGGAGCATTGAGCTTTAGCTATGGACAACGTGAACCTCAATATACCCAGTATATGTATAATATTGGGAGTTTTAACCCAGCGTATGTAGGTGCTGTTGAAAATACCGAAATTACAGCAGCCTACAGGTCACAGTGGGAAGGCGTACCTGGAGCTCCTAAAACCATTCGAGTAGGAATTAATTTACCATTTTCAAACGAAAAAAACGGATTAGGTTTTAATGTGGTCAATGATGAATTGGGCCCCTCAACACAGACCTATTTTGATGTTTCCTATTCTTTTCAAGTGAATATAACTGATGCAACAAAACTGTCATTTGGTGTGGATGCGGGTGGTGCTATGTTAAATGTAGATTATTCTAAAGGCGATTTTGAAATTATTAATGAGCCACTCTTAAGTGCTAATTCGTTCAATAATTTTTATCCTACTATTGGGGCAGGGATGTTTGTTTATGGAGAAAACTGGTATACCGGAATTTCTGTTCCTAATTTCTTAACTGATATTATTTATAATGATGAGGTTTCTGTATTTATTGAGGATAAGCCACAGTTTAATTTAATAGGCGGTTATGTGTTTGACCTATCGGAAGGCCTAAAATTTAAACCAGCATTTCTTTTAAATTATCTAGAAGGACTTCCACTCAATGCAAATATCTCAACAAACTTTTTAATAAGTGACGTGGTCACTTTGGGGGCTTCCTACAGGTTCGATAATGCGGTTAGTGGTTTGGCTGGGATTCAGTTATCCAATAGCACCTTTGTGGGTTATTCTTATGATTATAGCGTTAACGGTTTTTCGACCTTTAATGATGGTTCTCACGAAATAGTTCTTAAGTTCTACCTTGGAAAAGGTAGCGGAAACAAGCCTAAAGACGGCAAAAACACGAAAGGGAAACCAAAACAAATTGATACGCCGAGATTCTTTTAATATTTTAGAAAATGAAATTAATTAATAGCCTATTGTTTTTTTTGATGATGAGTACAGTCACTTTTGGACAAAAGATATCAAAAGGTGATTACTACTTTTACGAATACGCGTATAAAGATGCCATTAGAGAATATAATAAGGAACAAGGCAAGAGAAAATTAAGCCAACAGCAGTACTTAAATTTAGCAGATGCGTACCTAAAAATAGGCAATTTTGAAAGGGCTTCAACCCTTTATATCAGTAGCTATGAAAGGGATAGCACCTTGGCAAACACCTATTTAAATAAATTATTATTATCTGTAGCTAAAAGTGATAGTCCTGAAAGGCTACAGAGCTATGTCACTGAATTCAAATCATTTTTCAGCAAAGAACTGATAGAAAATGCCGCTTTTAATTTTGAAATATTAGCCAAGAGTAGCAATAAAAGTTTAGACTTTTATATCTTCAATTGTAATTTAAATAGTGCTCAATCAGATTTTTCACCAGCATTTTACAAGGATGAAGTGTTGTTTACAAGTGGAAGAAATAGTAGAAGCAAGTCTAAAAAGAAAATTTACGAACCAACGGGGGAAGCTTATTTAGATATTTATTCGGGTAAAATTCAGCCTGATGGTGATCTTACCGTTCCTAGGAGCTTTGCTAAAATTCCATCTTCGAACTACCATAAAGCAACGCCATTTTATGTAGAAGAGTTAGATCTACTCGTTTATATGTTATCAAATGCGGAAGCTGGTGATTTGTTATTTGACAAAAACATGAAGAATACTTTGGCCATAGGTTCTGTTACTAAGAATGGAAATTTCCAATATTTATTAAGAGACCTAAGCACATCATTTTATTACCCATTTTATGAGGCAAGTACTGAAAAGCTATACTTTGCTGCCGATTTTGAGGGGGGGTACGGTGGCACGGATATCTACTATGTATTTACAAATAAAGGCCAGATTATGTCTGCTCCCGTAAATTTAGGGCCTAGAATAAATTCTCCAGGCAATGAGGTAGCACCTTATATTTTTGAAGGTAATTTGTATTTTTCTTCTGATATCTTTTTTGGCCTTGGCGATATGGATATTTATACGGCTAAAATACAGGAGGATGATACGTATAGCATTCCAGTAAACTTAGGGCCGGGAATAAACAGCTCTGGTCACGATTTTGGTTTTATTATTAAAAGAAAAACAGCAGGTTTTTTAGGATATTTTTCGTCGAATAGAGAAGGAGGGAAAGGTCAAGATGATATTTACGGATTTAAAGTCGGCGACAAGCCGGGACTTAAAACCTTGGTGGTAAAAGGGCTAGTTGAAAATCCTAACGCAAACAGGGGCATAAAAAATACAACAGTACAGCTTTTAGACGAAGAAGGTAATTTTTTAAAGGAGACTTTTACCAATGAGGAAGGCGAATTTCAATTCGAAATTCCGTTTAGAAGCGCTTATGGCATAAAAGCTATGAAAACTGGGTACGGAAGTTTTTCATCATCGTTCTCATTAATTTCAGAAGAGGAACAACAACTTTTGAATATCGAGTTGCCTTTTATCGAAGATATTGTTGAAGAAAAAGAAAACCAGACCGTTTTAAAACTTAAGAAATTGAAATTTAATGGTAGGTCAAGTACTATTACAGATGCAATAGCTCTAGAATTAAATAAAGTGGTGAACATAGCACAAAGTTTTCCAATGATTAAACTGAGTATAGCATCACACACCAACAGTCGAGGAAGCAGTGCCAGTAACTATGCCTTATCGGAGGCTAGATCCAAAGCTATAAAAAGCTATTTACTATCAAAAGGTCTTCCCGAGAGCACAATAGTTACTGCAGTTGGTTATGGAGAAACCAAATTAACAAATCAATGTAAGGATGGTGTTTTTTGTCTTGAATTTTTACATGAGCAAAACGTAAGGTCGTATCTCACAGTTTTAAATTATGAGGAGCTAAAAAATTAAAAGTACCATCAAGGCAAGCAGCTTTGGCGAAGGTTATTTTATTTCTATTTTTTCTCCATAAAATTTGGGTTGTTTGTTGGTGAGTAAATCTATAAAGACTTTCACTCTAGCAAAATACTCTCTTAAATTAACCTTTAGACCACTACCGCTAGAAACATCTTTCGCATTAAAACCAATGGCATTAAGCCCTTTTTTTTGAGCGATATAAATAGCTCTGTCGTTATGAAATTTTTGCGAGATAATAGTCGCATTATCTAATCCAAAAATATGCTTAGCTCTAACCATAGAGTCTAAGGTTCTAAAACCAGCATAATCTAGAAAAATTTTTTCAGCAGGAATGCCCGCTGCGATCAAATCCTTTTTAATGGTGTTGGGTTCATTATAATAAATGCTTCCATTATCACCACTTACCAGGATAAATTCAATTTTTTTTGCATTAAATAAGGCAACAGCAGCTTTTATTCTATTCGAATAATAGGTATTAGGTAAGCCATTCGTAAGTTTTTTTGCAGTTCCTAAAATAATACCAACGGTGTTTTTAGGTATCTTTTGGGTAGAGGTATAGGTTTTACTTTTCGTTGCGCTATCAATCACATAATTAGATAAGAATAACATAATTCCGAATAAAAATAGTATACTTAAAAAAGTTAAGAGAATTTTTTTTATCATGGAACAATTCTTGTAGGATAAAGATAATTAAAAGCAATGAAGTTTAATACCTATACCAAAAGACTATTTTGGTTTAAAAAAGTCACACAGAAATGATAACCACCCAAAGCCAACCCTTTAGGATACTAAAAAATCCTATATCAATGCTTCTCATCCTATTCTTTTTTGCCTCATGTGTAAGTATTCCTAAATACAATCAGCAAATAGCCGAGCTTCATAGTCCTGAAGCGCTAAAATCTGATGTGGACAAATCGTATAGGAAGCTTAAAAAGTTACATCCAAAGTTGTATCAATTTGTATCCAAGGAAAGGCTAGATTTTAAATTTGATAGCTTAAAGCAAAGCATAACTTCTCCAATGGGTAGTACTGATTTTTATAAGAAATTAGCACCGGTAATCTCCGAAATTCGTCAAGGACACATTGGTATCAGTCCACCTTCAAAACGATACAGCAAAAAAGAACGAAAGGAATTGCGAAAAAATGAATTTGAGTTTTATAATCTAGATTTTGAACAAGTAGCGGATGCTTTTTTGGTGAAAGAAAATTTCGGTATTGACAGCACCATTATAGGTGCTGAAGTTTTAAGGGTACAACAAGAACCTATCGAAGACTTGGTGCGTGAGTATAAAAAATATGTTTCCTCCGATGGCTACAATACGACCTTTGAGGACCGTTTTGTGGCACTGCGCTTTTCTGGATTTTACTTTAAAGACAAAGGGTATCAAGATAGCCTCCCCATAACCTTAAGCATAAACGACAGCACGTTTACAAAAACATTTAGGCGAATCCCTAAAGATTCGATCAAGAATATTTTAAAGCTCAGAGATTCACTCGCTACTAAAGATTCTACTGAATTAGACAAAAAAGTAGTAAAACTTAGTAAACAGGAAAAAAAAGCAAGAAAGCAAAAATTTAAGCAGAATTATAAAAATGATTTGAAATACGGTTATATACGGCGTAAGAGTTTGCCCAAAGAAACTAAATTTTACACTCGTAATTTTGATTTTATTGGTAAAGATAGCAGCATCGCCTATATGAAAATTAGGAATTTTAAAAATGGCAATTACAAAGCATTTTATAAAGAGGTATTTACTAAAATTGATTCTGCAGACACTAAGAATTTAATTATCGATTTAAGAGATAATACCGGTGGTAGATTAGCTGAGATAGCTAAGTTATATACTTATTTGACAGACGATGCACATCAATTTGTTGAAAAGGGGCAAAGCTTAACACGCTTTCCTTTTTTAAAAGCAAGCTTCTCAAGTGAGAGCACTTTTTTAGCAAAAACCTTGGGAGTGTTAATGACACCCATAGTAGCACCTGTTGAATTACTGAAAGGAAGTAAAAAAGACGGCATCCGGTATTATAGATTTCCTAGTTCTAAAAAGCGCCAAGACCCTGATCCTTTAAATTTTAAAGGAAAACTTTATGTTTTAATTAATGGAAACTCTTTTTCGGCGTCTTCTATTTTATCAGCTAAATTACAAGCCACAAAACGGGCCATATTTGTGGGTGAAGAAACGGGAGGGCATTACAATGGCACCGTTGCGGGGATGTCAAAATTTGTAGCATTGCCGAACTCTAAAGTAGGTATATCTTTTGGAATGTTGCAAATTCAAACACCACACCAAACTGAAATAAATGGATACGGAATTATTCCAGATATAGAAATAATTCCCACTAAAAAGAACCGAATCGACAATTTTGACCCTGAATTAAATTGGGTTTTACAGGATATAAAGGAGTAAAAAGGTGTTTTGCCAGAGATGCATTATGAGCCTTACAGTAGGCCCTAAGTGCTGCCTTTTAAGACAATGAAAATCTTGTACGGCAAGGCTCAAGTCTTAAAACATTGTTATATTGTTTAACTTTTTATAATAATTGTTAAACATTTTGTATTTTTGAAGTGAAACTATTAATTTCTTATGGACAAAAAAGGAGCTATGTTTGGATTATTCAAAAAAAAATCAGAGAAAGAAGTGCTGCAAAAACAATACAAAGACTTGATGAATGAAGCGTATCAACTGTCTTCTGTAAATCGCAAAGCAAGTGATGATAAAACCTATGAGGCAGAACAAGTCATGAAAAAAATTGAAGCTATCAACGAAGATTAATTAATTGTGAATGAGGTTTTTAGAAAATTTAAAGTTTACTACGTCCAAAGCTAAAGATGTATCAGCATCAAAAGAAGCTATCTATGCTGTTCCCATAAAGGATATACAGGGTAACCCACTAGAATTAGAAAACTTTAAGGGAAAGCATATTTTATTTGTAAACGTTGCATCCGAATGTGGTTTTACAAGCCAATATGCAGAGCTACAAAAATTGTATGAAGCTTACCGAGACAAGTTAGTGATCATTGGCTCGCCGTGCAATCAGTTTGGTGGACAAGAGCCTGGAGATGAAAACCAAATTAAATCGTTTTGCGAGCGTAATTTTGGGGTTAGTTTTCCGTTAACTGAAAAGTTAGCTGTTAAAGGCCCAAGTCAACATCCGCTATACCAATGGCTCACCGATAAAAATAAAAACGGGAAAAAGGGGAGTACGGTAAAGTGGAACTTTCAGAAATATCTTGTGGATGAAACAGGCTATCTTGTGGATGTATTTTATTCCATTACTAAACCATCAAGTACTAAAATAACCAAATATTTAAAATAAGAAATTTATTTAAAACCATGGCTTCAGTTAAAAAACCAGACTATGTAGTTTTTGATGCAGATAAAGAAAAATATGATGCAGCCTTAAAACCCTATGCCACAAGCGTAGGAGCCCCCGTGATTACAACACAAGATACTGTTTCTTGGAAAAATCGAAATATTCATCAAGTAAATAAACAAGTTGCTGCTAAGTATAAAGAGCTAAAAGCAGAGTTCGATGGCTTAATGGAGCAGTTCGAGTATAATAATTTAGTATATAGTGCTTCATTTAATTTTGAGCCCATTGTTGGTTTTACCTATTACTTGTACAGAAATGCGTCAGAAGAAGCTTTCTTGTCCGTAATTGCTCCTGATGAATGTAACTTTGATTATATAGGTACTTTTAAATTAAATGCAGATAAAATTTGGCAAAAAATTAAAAATACAGACGAGAAATAAGCATGGAAAATAATTTTACAGAAGGACAAGCAGATAGAATTATAGAAATGGCTTGGGAAGATAGAACCCCTTTCGAAGCTATCGAATTTCAGTTTGGATTGCCCGAAAAAGAAGTTATTAAGTTTATGCGCACTAATTTAAAAGAATCAAGTTTTAAGCGCTGGCGCAAAAGGGTAAATAGTGGGGTAAGTCAAAAGCATCTAAAAAAGCGAAATCCAGAAATAAGCAGGTTCAAATGTTCAAGACAAAAAGCCATTTCAGGAAATAAAATTAGCAAGCGCTAATGGCAAATCACATCCCCAATTTTCCCACAGACTATGACGCAATTTTACAGCGAATAGCGAATTTAAAACCCAAAGAGTACGCAAAATCTAGAAACTATATTGATGGGGCTGTTAGCTATTTATCCCCTTATATCTCAAGAGGGGTTATTTCGACAAAGCAGGTTTTTCAATTCGTATTAGCACAGGGCTATGCTCCAAATTCTATTGAAAAATTTATTCAAGAGTTGGCATGGCGAGATTATTGGCAGCAGGTTTGGAAGGTAAAGAACGACGAAATAAATACCGATTTAAAGCACGAGCAACCGTCGGTTACCAATCACCAAACGCCTTTAGCTATTCTTGAAGCAGCTACCGAAATTGAAGCTATAGACCAAGCTATTACCGCATTTTATGAAACTGGATACCTACATAACCATGTGCGCATGTACCTGGCTTCCATCAGTTGTAATGTGGCCAAAAGTCATTGGAAGCATCCTGCCCAATGGATGTACTATTATTTATTAGATGGGGATTGGGCAAGTAATGCGCTTAGTTGGCAATGGGTGGCTGGGGCAAACAGCAATAAAAAGTACTATGCAAATCAGGAAAATATCAATAGATATTGCCATACTCATCAAAAAAATACCTTCTTAGATGTGGATTATGAGGTACTTCCTGAAATGGCGATACCAGCTGTTTTGCAAACAACAGGGCAGGCTACATTAGCCACGCCTCTGCCTATTAAAACCGGTATACATGTAGATCAAACGAAACCTACGTGTATTTATAACTACTATAATTTAGATCCCAATTGGCGAAAAGAAGAAGCCGTAAATCGCATTCTTTTGCTAGAACCATCAGTTTTTGAACAGTATCCTATTGGGCAAAAAGCGGTGGATTTTATGTTAGCCCTGGCTGAAAACATTCCTAATATTCAAGTATATGTAGGTGAGTTCAGTGAATTATTGAAAGAATACCAACTATCAACATTATATTATAAGGAGCACCCGCTAAATACAGCCTACACGGGAACAGAAGACGCCAGAGATTGGATGTTTAATGTAAAAGGCTATTACCCTTCATTTTTTGCTTTTTGGAAGAAATGTAAAAAGGAATTACGATTTTAAAAAATTAGCAAATGCACTACACAAAGCAAGAAATAGAACAATTAGATCGTGTGCAACGCATTAAATTTATCAATGCGGTTTCAGGAGTAAAAGCAGCGAATTTAATTGGTACTATTTCGGAAAAGGGAATCACAAATGTTGCTATTTTCAATTCGGTGATGCATCTGGGTAGCGATCCTGCCTTGATGGGCTTTATTTTACGTCCGGTGGGCGATGTGCCTCGGCATACCTACGAAAATATGCTAAAAAATGGCAGTTACACGATTAATCATGTCCACACAGGCATGATAAAAAAAGCACACTATACCTCTGCTAAGTTTGATGATGGCGAATCTGAGTTTCAACATTGTGGACTAACTGAAGAGTTTGTGCCTGGGGTAGTGGCACCCTTCGTAAAAGAAAGCCACTTAAAAATAGGTTTAAAATATGCCGAATCGATACCCATAGCGCGTAACGGCACCATCTTAGTTATCGGTGAAATAGAACATTTAAGAATTCCTGAAAATGCCATTGGAGAGGCTGATGATATTGATTTAGCGGAAATCAATGCTGTGGGAATTTCAGGCCTAAATACATATTATGAAGTAAAAAAGCTGGAGCGATTCCCTTATGTTAGAAGAAATGAAGTTCCAGATTTCAAGTAGAAAATATGAAAAAACAATACCTCCCAGAAAAAATATGCCTGGTTTGCGCCCGACCATTTTCATGGCGTAAAAAATGGGAGAAAAACTGGGACGAGGTAAAGTACTGTAGCGATAAATGTAGAATGCATAAAAACACTCATGTCAAAAACAAGCCATAAAAAAGTTCATTTAATATTTCCACATCAGTTGTTTAAAGAAAATCCACTTTTTAAACACCAATACCCGATATATTTAGTGGAAGAGTTTCTTTTTTTTAAGCACTATCCCTTTCATAAACAAAAAATAGCTTTTCATAGAGCCACCATGAAATTCTACGAGAGTTATTTAAAAGAGAGTGGCTTCGAGGTGCATTATATAGCGGCACAAGATAAAATTGCAGATGTCCGTGAATTATTACCCTATTTAAAAAATGAAGGAGTTCAAGAAATAAACTATATCAATCCGGTTGATAATTGGTTAGAAAAACGCTTATCCACTAGCGCCTCATCCCTAGAAATAAAACGAAATAGTTTTGAATCGCCTTTGTTTTTAAATACAAATGATGCCTTAAAAGATTTTTTTAAATCTGATAAAAAAAAGTTTCACCAAACTACTTTTTATACCAACGAACGTAAAAAACGCAATATTCTAATCGTAGGCGATGAGCAGCCAGAAGGTGGTAAATGGACCTACGATAGCGAAAATCGAAAAAAATATCCAGCCAAAAAGCAAGCCCCCAATATTCAATTTCCCGATACGGATGACTATTATAAAGAAGCTAAAACCTATGTAGAGGCTAATTTCTCCAAGAATTATGGAGAACTCTCAGACAGCTTGCGCTACCCAAATACTTTTGCAAAAACTGAAAAATGGTTTGCTGATTTTTTAAGCCAACGATTTTTAGAGTTTGGAGCTTATGAAGATGCTATTGTACAGCACAATTCGATATTGCATCACAGTGTATTAACCCCCATGTTAAATATAGGCTTAATTACACCAGATGAAATAATTGATAGGGCATTACTTTTTGCTACAGAAAATGATATTCCAATAAACTCTACTGAAGGCTTTATTCGGCAAATTATAGGATGGAGAGAGTTTATCCGTGGAATTTATGTAAGTAAAGGAAGTTATGAACGCACTGAGAATTTCTGGGGTTTTAAGCGCAAAATACCAAAGTCATTTTACGAAGGAACCACAGGCATTGAACCCTTAGATGACACTTTTAAAAGTGTTCTTAAAACGGGCTATTGCCATCATATAGAACGCCTAATGATATTGGGTAACTTTATGCTGTTGTGTGAATTTGATCCCGATGAAGTGTACCAATGGTTCATGGAGCTCTTTATCGATGCTTATGATTGGGTTATGGTACCTAATGTATATGGTATGAGTCAATTTGCAGATGGAGGCCTTATGGCAACCAAACCTTATATTAGTGGAAGTAATTACCTTATGAAAATGAGTAATTATCAAAAAGGGGCGTGGCAAGAAACTTGGGATGGACTTTTTTGGCGTTTTATGCACGTACATCGAGATTTTTTCCTGTCAAATCCTCGATTAAGCATGTTGGTAAGAATGTATGACAAAATGCCTGAGGATAAGAAGAATAGTCATCAAAAAAATGCAAATTTGTTTTTAGATCAGTTGTGATTTTGCCTTTAAGGGACCACCTTAGCGGTTAGAAATAAGAATATTAAAACCTATTTGGTTAAAATAGTGTTATAATGTTTAAACATTGCCTAAAATAAATAAACATTTTGTATTATTGTTAATAAAATTTAATGCTTCGTTGTCATTTTATTTGGTAAACTATGCTAGCTAAAATATGTTTGCTAAGTGCTATAGTACAAAAGCGCTAGAATAGTGAAGTTCCTGTATTTTGAAATTGTTTGTTTTGATTTAAGTCATGACCAATAAAAGATGAAAACGGCCCAGATAGAGCATAGAACATAGCATTAAATAAACAACAATAAATTAACTATAAACGATTTAGATTTATGGATGCAATGGATAGAGCCTTAGAGTTCGAAAGCCGTAAAATGTCCGGCATGACCACAAGTGATAGAGTAGAATCATCTAGAGAGGTCAAGGCATTAATATTAGAGCTTAATGAAATATATAAGAAAGATAAAAATGAAGAGATTATGGATGTTATGAAAAGACTTACCGTAATAAAACGTAAAATTGAAAAACGTTTGTTGGGAAGACCAACAGCTTAAGCTATAATTTTTTACTCACAAGCAAAGCGCAAAAGAAAATTATTTTTTTTGCGCTTTTTTTATACGTTCTTAACAGAAGACTAGTCGTAGGTCTTAGGGTAGTTCTGTTTCGTTTTTAGTGATATGTATAATGGCATCTCCTTGATTTACGATAGGTGATTGGTTTACACAAATAACATGACCCGAGAAATTTGATTTTTGTATTTTATCAAAATTTCCGAAGGGATCCGATACACTTCCTAAACTATCACCAACCTTAACAAATTGCCCAAGTTGAACCGTAGGATGAAAAAGTCCAGAAAATTTTGCTCTTATCCACGTAGAATCTTCTACAAGATACGAGGTGTCGGCTTTAGGAATTAGTGAAGATAGCTCTTTCTGAAAACTCCTAATCCCTAATTCTTGCATGACCCGGAGTGCACCAGATATCCCGGTTCGGGTAATGATAGGATTAATATTTAATGATTTACCACCTTCAAATAGCAATACTTTTTTGTTTAGCTTATAAAGGGTCTCTCTAAAAGATTTCTCTCGTTTAACACTCTTAATAATAAAACTAGTCCCAAAGGTTTTAGCTAATTGAAGACTTTCGTGATCGTTTTTTCCAATGCGTATTTGAGGAGTATTAAAGCGGCTATCTCCTCCCGTATGAAAATCGATACAATAGCTAATATGAGGTACAATTTCCTTCACAATATGATAGGCAAATCTACTAGCTAATGATCCTGTACGCGTGCCAGGAAAAACACGATTTAAGTCTCTTCCATCTGGGAATTCTCTTGTTTGACTTAAAAATCCGAAAACATTTACAACGGGAATACAAATCACCATTCCTGCATTTGGAATATGATATTTTTTAGCAATTATTTTCCTAACAATTTCAACGCCGTTTACTTCGTTGCCATGAATACCTCCCGTAAATAAAATGGAAGGCCCTTTTAGTTTGGCTCTAGATATAATTATAGGCACTTCAATACTAGTACCGGTATGTAATTTTGCAATATTTAAAGATAATTGATAGGTTTTACCCGGTAAAATAGATTCTCCTAAAATTTTAACTTTATTACTCGGCATTTCGTTCCAGATATTTTATGATTTGTCCTGCAATATCTTTTCCAGTAGCATTCTCTATGCCCTCTAAACCTGGTGAAGAGTTTACCTCTAAAATTAAAGGACCTCTGGCCGATTGCAGCATATCAACACCAGCAATACCTAATCCTAAAGATTTTGCCGCACGTATGGCAGCGTTTTCTTCCTCATCGCTTAGTTCTATAATATTCGCAGATCCACCGCGGTGTAAATTGGATCTAAACTCACCCTCTTTGGCTTGACGTTTCATGGCACCAACAACAACACCATCTACCACAAAAGCTCTGATATCTGCCCCTTTTGCTTCTTTGATAAATTCTTGTACGATAACCCTAGCTTGTAATCCGTTAAATGCTTCTAAAATAGATTCAGCAGAATTTCTATTATCAGCCAACATGACGCCTAAACCCTGAGTTCCTTCTAATAATTTAATCACTAAAGGAGCGCCACCCACTTTATCAATAATTCCACTCACTTCTTTCGAATAGTTACTAAAAACTGTTTTGGGTAGGCCTAAACCTGCTCGAGATAGAATTTGTAAACTTCTAAGTTTATCTCGAGACCGCACCAAAGCCTGAGATTCTGTTGCAGAAAAAACTTTCATCATTTCAAATTGGCGAACTACCGCGGTTCCGTAAAAGGTAACTGAAGCTCCAATCCTTGGGATAATAGCATTGATATTAGTTATTTCTTCCCCTTGATAAATAATCCCAGGCTTCTTTTTTTCAATAACTAAATCGCATTTTGTATGGTTAATCACGACTACCTCATGGCCTTTTTTCTGACCAGCTTCTACAAGTCTTTTGGTAGAATACAAGTTTTGATTGGCGGATAATATGGCAATTTTCATGTTTTTCATGTTTTTCTAAAAATAAATAAAGGAAATATAATGTTTAAAATGCGTACAATACCCATGAGTACTCAACAAAAGAATAATGCCAATGTTCGAATTGATTTTTGGGAATAAAAGTTGAAAGTACTAAAAAACAATCATTTACTTGTGTCAAAGATACTTTTTTAAATCTAAGTGTTTTATTGGATTAAGATGGAGTAGGGTTTTGTTGCGCTCATCGCCTAAAGGAATCAAAAAACCCTTGAAAATCAGATGATTAACAAGGGTTTCTGTACTCGAGGCGGGACTTGAACCCGCACGGACTAATGTCCATTGGATTTTAAGTCCAACGTGTCTACCAATTCCACCACTCGAGCGTGGATTGTAGTTGAGCGAAAAAAGGGATTCGAACCCTCGACCCTCACCTTGGCAAGGTGATGCTCTACCCCTGAGCTACTTTCGCGAGTATTGTTTAATGAGCGTAGCATTCAATATAAATGCGGTTGCAAATTTAATATAATTCTATAAAAACCAAAGAAAAATAATAGAAAAGAATTAAAAAATATTTTAAGGTTTTAATTCTTAAGTTTTTTTAAATGGGAAAGCCTCATAAACAGCTATTTATAGGCTTTTCTTAATTTTTTAGGTATTTTTCTTTTTAGTTAAAAGCCGCTTTATTTCGTTTAATTTCATCAAAGCTTCAACGGGAGTCAGGGTATTGATATCTAAATGCGTTATTTCTTCTTTTATTTGAAGCAAAAGTGGGTCATCTAAATTAAAAAAGCTCAACTGCATTTCGTTTTGAGAATCCTGTAGTTTCTCTGTTAGTTCTTCACTGGAATGCGATTTTTCAAGCTTCTTTAAAATTTTATTGGCTTTATGAATTACTTGCTGTGGCATTCCAGCCATTTTTGCTACGTGAATACCAAAACTGTGTTCGCTTCCACCCGGCATCAATTTTCGTAAGAACAATACATTATCTTTTAATTCTTTTACCGAAACATTGTAATTTTTAATACGGTCAAAGGTCGTCGTCATTTCATTTAATTCGTGATAATGTGTAGCGAATAATGTTTTTGCTCTTGTTGGGTGCTCATGTAAATACTCCGAAATGGCCCAAGCAATAGAAATACCATCGTAGGTACTCGTACCTCTGCCAATTTCATCTAAAAGCACCAGACTGCGTTCTGATAAATTATTTAAAATAGAAGCTGTTTCATTCATTTCAACCATAAAAGTAGATTCTCCCATCGATATATTGTCACTGGCACCTACACGCGTAAATATTTTGTCTACGCACCCAATTTTAGCCGATTCGGCAGGCACAAAACTTCCCATTTGAGCAAGCAAAACAATGAGTGCTGTTTGTCGTAAAATAGCAGACTTACCACTCATATTTGGTCCGGTGATCATAATGATCTGTTGCTCATCCCTGTTTAAGAGTACATCGTTAGCAATATAGGCTTCTCCTAATGGCAATTGTTTTTCAATAACAGGGTGTCGACCATTTTTAATCTCCAGATCTGTGGTATCAGTTATGGTAGGCTCGTGGTAATGATTTTCTTTGGCCAATTGAGCAAATCCACAGAGGCAATCGAGTTGTGCAATTTGATAGGCGTTATTTTGAACAGGTGCAATATATTCTTGCATCCATACGACCAATTGTGAAAATAGTTGTTGCTCCAAAGCAGCAATTCGCTCTTCGGCACCGAGTATTTTACTTTCGTATTCTTTTAATTCTTCGGTAATATAGCGTTCTGCATTCACCAAAGTTTGTTTGCGAATCCATTCCTCGGGAACTTTGTCTTTGTGTGTGTTGCGTACTTCTATGTAATAGCCAAATACGTTATTCGATGCTATTTTTAAAGACGAAATGCCCGTGCGCTCCGTTTCTCGTTCTAACATTTTGTTTAAGTAGTCTTTTCCCGAAAAAGCCAAGCCACGCAATTCATCCAGCTCTTCAGAATACCCTTTGGCAATGGTAGTTCCTTTTAAAATATTGACCGGTGCTTCCTCAAAAATCATTTCTTTAATTTTTGACCTGAGCATGGCACAGGCTTGCAATTGATCGCTTATAAGTTTTACAGAGTCATTGTCGCTATTTGCGGTGAGTTGTTTGATGGGAACAATAGCCTCTAAAGAATTTTTTAATTGAACAACTTCTTTGGGACTTATTTTTCCAGTGGCTACTTTAGAAATTAAACGCTCTAAATCACCAATTTGCTTTGTATGATGTTGTAGTTTGTGTAGAATGGTTTCATGAACGTTGAGGTAAGAAACCACGTGATGCCTTCGTCTTATTTTTTCGATATTTTTCAAGGGGAGCGCTAACCACCTTTTGAGCATTCTACCGCCCATGGGCGAAATGGTTTTGTCAATAATATCTAACAGAGTAACAGCATTGCTATTATTGGCTTGGTATAATTCTAAATTTCGGATGGTAAACCTGTCCATCCATATATGTTCTTCTTCTGCGACACGTTCTAGTTTACTAATATGTTGTAATTGTCGGTGTTGTGTTTCTGAAAGATAGTGTAAAGCGACTCCAGCGGCTACCACTCCGTGATGTAAGTGGTCTACACCAAAACCTTTTAAACTTGTGGTCTTAAAATGCTCCGTTAAAGTTTGTAAGGCATAATCTTCTTGATACACCCAATCTTCCATAAAAAAGGTATGAAACTGTTTGCCGAACTGTTCTATAAATTCTTTCTTATGTACTTTGGATACTAAAACTTCATTGGGCGCAAAGTTTTGTAGTAGTTTATCTATTTGGTCTTCATTTCCCTCCGACGTTAAAAATTCTCCAGTCGAAATATCTAAGAATGAGATACCTATAAGCTTTCTGCCAAAATGTACAGCACAAAGAAAATTGTTGGTTTTAGCATTTAGGATATCATCATTAAAAGCCACGCCAGGAGTAACGAGTTCCGTAACTCCTCTTTTTACAATGGTTTTGGTGAGTTTTGGATCTTCTAACTGGTCACAAATAGCTACCCGCTGGCCTGCTTTTACCAGCTTTGGCAAATAGGTATTTACCGAATGATGCGGAAAACCAGCAAGCTCTGTTCGGTCGCCACCATTATTCCGGTGTGTTAAAATTATGCCTAATATTTTTGAGGCTTTTACGGCATCTTCGCCAAAAGTTTCATAAAAATCTCCGACACGAAACAACAATAAGGCATCAGGATACTTTTTCTTGATGGTATTGTATTGGTTCATTAAAGGTGTTACCTTCTTTTTTTCTTTCTTTGCCAAAAGCGAATGAATTAGACTGTTTTTATAGCGTGTTGATTGGACCCTCAACCTAAAAACGAAAGTACTATTTTATCTAAAGTTTATAGATTTTTGTTGATATTTTTAGATAAGTTGATCCAAATTGCTAAGGTCCTGTGATAAGTTTGTAGTTTTGAAAATTGATTCCGAGAAAAGAAAGCCAATACGAGTAAAGATATATGCGTAAATTAAAAAATAGCGAATTAGATCGTTTAGATGTTGATGCATTTAAAGGGGCTAAAAAAACGCCAATAATTGTAGTTTTAGACAACATTAGGAGTCTCAATAATATCGGTTCTGTTTTTAGAACAGCGGATGCCTTTTTAATTGAAAAAATTTACCTCTGTGGCATTACGGCAACACCACCACACAAAGATATTCATAAAACAGCTTTAGGAGCCACGGATAGCGTGGCTTGGGAATATGCAGAAAGTACGCTTGAGGTTTTAAAAGAGTTAAAGAAGAAAAATATTGAAACTATCGCCATTGAGCAGGCTGAAAATGCAATTTTTTTAAATGACTATGCTGTAGATGAAACAAAAAAATATGCTGTTGTTTTTGGTAATGAGGTAAAGGGAGTATCGCAGGAGGTGGTGACACATTGTGATACCATCATCGAAATTCCACAATATGGAACGAAACACTCTTTAAATATTTCGGTAAGTGCGGGCTTGGTGATATGGGATTTTTGGTCTAAGTTACAGCTAAAAAAAATGCCCTAACCGTTGAGGTCAGGGCATTTTATATAGTTTGAGTTAGTTAGTTTTAAACCTAGTTTTTAGCGTATTTTTAGAATACAAACTATGTTTAACGGGCGCAATTAAAGAAAACCTTTTTTATTGTGCAAATAAAATGTGAATATTATCTTAAATTTTAATCCCACAGGTATAGGCTACTAATTTGTCGATAATAAAATTATAGTCATTTGGTGACGATACAAAGTCTAATTCGCTTATGTCAATAATCAAAATATTGCGATCTTGCGCGTCTTTAATAAAGTCTAAATATCCGCGATTAATTTTTTCAAGATAGTCTGGTGGTATGTTTTGCTCGTAATCTCGGTCTCTCTTTTTTATATTTTCAAGAAGCCGTTCTGTATTTTGATATAAATAAACGTACAAACCGGGCTTCTTTATTTCTTTGTGCATAAAGTTAAACACTTTTCGATATAACTTAAACTCTTCTTCTTGTAAGGTAACTTTAGCAAAAATTAAAGATTTAAAAATATCGTAATCGCTGACCATAAAGCTTTTGAAGAGATCAAACTGTGAGGTGTCGTCTGTAAATTGTTGATAGCGTTCTGCTAAAAACGACATTTCAAGCGGAAAGGCGTATCGCGCCTGATCTTCGTAAAATTTTGGTAAAAAAGGATTGTCCGCAAAGCGTTCTAGTATTAATTTAGCGTTAAAATCATCTGCTATTTTTGAAGCTAGGGTGGTTTTACCTGCACCAATATTTCCTTCAATTGCGATAAAATTAAGCTTCGAAAAAAGCGCTTCTTTGGTTTTGTGCAATTTTAAGGGAGTTTTTGTTATACTGCCTTTATCTTTGCACATTTGAATCATATTGCGAGTGTCTTTATTTAAAACAGGATGGTAAAATTGCGGAGCAATATCACTTAATGGCTTTAAAACAAATTGCCTTAATTGCAAAGAAGGGTGGGGTATAGTGATATGTTCTTGCTGGATAATGTCATGTCCATAGTAAAGCACATCAATATCAATACTTCTAGAACTATACACCATAGATACATTAGGTGCTCTACCTAAATCTTTTTCGATTTTTTGAAGTATCACTAAAAGTTCTTGGGCAGCTAGATTTGTTTCAATGGCAATGCAACAATTTAAGAAGTCTTCTGCTTCAAAACCCCAAGATGCACTTTGGTATACATTTGAAATTGCAGTTACCGGGGCTACTTCTGTCGCTATGTGAAAGATAGCATTTTGTAGGTAAAAAAGTTTGTTACCGATGTTACTGCCTATGGATAAGTAAATAGTTTTGGGTTTGTTCATAATCGCATCACAAAATAAATAAAACTATTTTACAATCATTATCTTTGCAGCGAATTTATAACAAAATTTTAATGAGATTTTTAGGAAACTTACTGGCAGCTATTTTTGGAAGCCTTATTGCCTTTGGTGTTTTATTTGGAATGTTTATTATTTTTATTGCCCTTGTGGGCAGCACAGATGATGTAAAGACGGTAAAAGACAATTCGGTTTTAGAAATACAAATTCAAAACCCGGTGGCTGATTATGTGGGTAGAGATCCTTCGGATCCGTTTGCGGGTTTATTTCAACAATCTCAAGGCTTAGATGAAATAGTACACGCAATTGATGTAGCTAAAAACGATTCTAAAATTAAAGGAATTAGCATCAATAATAACTTCGTGATTGCAGGTTATTCCCAAACACAAGCCATTCGTAGTGCCTTAGAAAATTTTAAAGCTAGTGGTAAGTTTGTGTACAGTTACGCAGAGGTATTGACTCAAAAAGATTACTATTTGGCCTCTGTATCTGATAGTTTGTTTTTGAACAAAGTGGGTACCATGGATTTTAGAGGCCTATCTTCCGAAGTTTTATTTTATAAAGATTTGCAGGAAAAAACAGGACTTAAAATGGAGGTGATTCGTCATGGAAAATATAAAAGCGCGGTAGAACCTTATTTGGCCAATGAAATGAGTGATGCCAACAGAACTCAAATTAAAGAATTATTACATTCCTTATGGACTTCTATGGTCAGTGAAATTGCAGTAAATAGAAAGATATCTTCAGAAAATTTAAATATCATTGCGGATACTTTGGGAGGAAGAACACCACTTTTAGCCAAACAATCTGGTTTAATTGATGATGTTTTGTTCTTTGATGAATATGAAGCCAAACTGAAAAATGCTACGAAAACAGTTCAAAGTGATGCTTTAAATTATATTTCTTTAGAAGACTATATCCAGACAGCGAATAAAAAAACGCTTCTTAAGGGAGAAGCTAAAATTGCTATTATTTATGCCCAAGGCGAAATTCTTTACGGTGATGGTGGGCCAAATTTTATTGGTCAAGGTATCATGAATGAATCTCTAAAAAAAGCAAGAGAAGATGATGCTGTAAAAGCCATTGTTTTACGGGTAAATTCTCCTGGAGGTAGTGCCCTAACTTCAGATCTTATTTGGCGAGAGGTCGCTTTGACTAAAAAAATTAAACCTGTTATTGTATCGATGGGCGATGTAGCTGCTTCGGGGGGCTATTATATTGCTGCAGCTGCGGATAAAATATTTGCAGAAACGACCACCATTACGGGTTCTATAGGTGTTTTTGGCACCATCCCCAATGGCACAGAACTCGCAAAAAGTATAGGCATAAATGCAGAACAAGTAGGTACCAACAAAAATGCTGTAGAGTATTCTTTTTTTGAGCCAATGACAGACGATTTTAGAAGCATAGTTCAAGAAGGGGTAGAAGAAACGTATCAAACTTTTTTGGCTAGGGTAGCAGAAGGTAGAAATATCACTATAGCCCAAGCCGATAGTTTGGCGCAAGGAAGAGTTTGGAGTGGTACTGATGCTAAAAATAATGGTTTAATTGATGAATTAGGTGGTTTAGATGATGCCGTAAAAGCTGCTGCTCAAATGGTAAACTTGGAGACCTATGGCACTCAAAGTTATCCAAAGTATAAATCGGGCCTTGAACGATTTATGGAAGATTTTGGTGGTGCCACTTCTAAAGTAAAGCAGAATTTTATCAAAGAAGAATTGGGTGATGATGCTTATCGAATTTTATCCGAAGTTAAATCGGGTATAACGCGAAAAGGAGTGCAAGCACGAATGCCCTATATTTTGACTATTAAGTAAGTAGCGGGTTAGCATATGATAGCGAAAGACAAGAAGCTGGCTTTTAGAATATTTCTTTTTTTGGCGGGCTTATTTATAACCTCACTCGTGGTTTCTAATTTAATATTTCAAAAGTTTTTCTACTGGAAGCCTTTTGGTGAATTTACTATTTTTGGGGCTAGCCTTTTTGAGATCTCTGTGGGTATATTGCCTTACCCCATAACGTTTTTAATTACCGATTTAATTTCTGAAATCTACGGAAAGAGAAAAGCAAATGAAGTTGTCACCGTTGGTATTTTTGCTTCCTTATTTTCGATGGGGATTATTTTAATTGCGAATTATGTCCCAGCCATTCATTCGTCACCTATCAATGATGAAACCTTTACAAAGGTATTCGCACTTTCTCCCATTGCAGTTTTAGCCTCTATGATTGCTTATCTTTTTGCCCAATATATCGATGTGGCTATTTATCATTTTTGGAAAAAAATTACGAAAGGAAAGCATTTATGGTTGCGCAATAATTTTTCGACATTTTTATCTCAATTCATTGACACTTTTACTGTTGTGGGGCTATTATGTGTATTTCAAATTTTACCGTGGAGTATGTTTAGCGGTTTGGTCATTAGTGGTTTTATTTTTAAGATAATTATAGCATTCATTGACACCCCTTTTCTGTATTTCTTCGTATATCTGTTTAGGAAAAGGTTTCAACTACAAATGGGCGAGGAAATAGCCTTAGAATATTGAGCATTTAAATGTGCTTTGTTTTTTGATTGGGCCACAAATAGTTGTTATAGTATCAGTACATCAAGAAAATCAACAGTAGTTTTGTAAAACATGAAACGGTATCGTTTTAATATAAATTTATATGAAAAATAAAGTTTTAAAAATAGTCGGAATAGTTTTTTTGCTATTCATCATGGTATTAGTCGCTGCTCCTTTTTTTCTAAAAGGTAAAATTGCCGATATCATCAAAAATAAAGTAAACAATAACATTACAGCCACCTTCGATTTTGAAGAAGCAGAGCTATCACTTTTCTCCTCATTTCCTAATGCAACGGTGAGGTTAAAGAACATTTCTTTAATCAATAAAGCTCCTTTTGAGGGCGACACCTTATTTTCTTCAAAAGAAGTAGCACTGAATATGTCCATCAAAGAATTATTCAAGGGGGCTGATGAATCTATTGTGATTAAAAGTCTAACTGTAGATCATGCCCTTTTAAATATTTTGGCAGATACAGAAGGGAATGTAAATTATGATATCGCAGTAGAAGATGATACTAGCAGTTCGGCCGATGCAAATACAACCGCGACAAGTGATTTTACCCTTTCGATGGAATCTTACGCCATAAGCAATTCAAAAATTTTATATTTAGATAGGGCATCTGGAATACGTTTTGAAATTTTAGAAATGAACCATTCGGGTACAGGAGATTTATCATTAGAGAAGTCTGAATTAGACACAAAAACAAATGGTTTGGTGTCTTTTGAAATGGATAGCACCAATTATTTGAATAAAAACCCCGTTAAATTAGATGCGTTAATAGGTATTGACTTAAATACAAACACTTATTCATTCTTAAAAAATGAAGCTATGGTAAACCAGTTGGCTTTGGTTTTTGATGGTTTTGTAAAATTAAATGATGACAACCAAGAGGTAGATATTAGTTTTAAGACAGCTTCTTCAGATTTTAAAAACTTTTTGGCGGTTATACCAGCTGAATATTCCAAAAATTTAGAATCGGTAACTACCACAGGTAATTTTATTGTGGAAGGTAAATTTAATGGTATTGTTGATGAGGTATATATTCCAAAATTTAAAATTGATATAAAATCAGATAATGCATCTTTTAAATATTCAGATTTACCTAAGTCGGTGCGTAATGTTTATATCGACACAGAAATTACGAACGAAACAGGAATCACTGAAGAAACTTTTGTAGACATTCGTAAACTATCTTTTATGATTGATGAAGATAGATTTAATATGACCGCTAATATTCAAGACTTAATGGGTAATACTAAGGTAAATTCTCATATTGATGGTAAAATGAATTTAGCAAACATTGCAAAAGCCTATCCTGTTCCTGCAGATTTGAATTTAGAAGGCTTGCTAACCCTTGATGTTAATGCTGCTTTTGACATGGCGTCGATCGAAAATAAGCAATATGAAAACACCAATATCAATGGAAATCTTAATTTAAAGAACTTCGTCTATACCTCCGAAGAGCTAAAAAGTCCCGTAAAAATTGATGCGACAACAGTGACATTTAACCCGAAAACGGTGACTCTAAATGAACTCAACGGACTCACAGGGCAAACAGATTTTAAAGCCTCCGGTACCATAAATAATCTTTTAGGTTTTATGTTCAATGATGAAAATGTAGAAGGAATTTTCAATTTAAGCTCTAATACCTTTGCCGTTACTGATTTTATGGTTGAAGAACCAACAGGTACCACGACAGAATCGGCTGGTAAATCCACAACTAATGCAGCTCAGGTGAAAATCCCTTCGTTTTTAGACGCGACCATTAATGCTACGGCATCTAATGTTATTTATGACAATTTAAGTCTAAAGAACGTTTCAGGAACGCTGATTATAAAAGATGAGAAGGCAACCTTACAAAACATGACTTCTTCCATTTTTGGGGGCAACTTAGCCTTTAATGGAGAGGTTTCCACAAAAGGGGCTATACCAAGTTTTGCGATGAAATTAGGTATGAATAACTTTAAAATTGGAGAGACATTTAAAGCCTTAGAATTGTTTAAAATATTGGCTCCCATAGCTAACGCTTTACAAGGGCAATTAAATTCTGATTTGGTAATATCAGGTAGTTTAAATGATGATTTTACCCCAAACTTATCCACTATTTCAGGTAATTTATTAGCGGAGCTTTTAGGTACAGAAGTGAATCCAGATGAGACTAAAGTGTTATCAGCTTTAAGTTCCAAACTCGATTTTTTAAATTTTGATAAACTAAATCTTAAAGAGTTGAAAACAGCACTTTCTTTTGAAAATGGAAGCGTAAAGGTAAAGCCCTTTACGATTAATTATCAAGATATTGCACTAGATATCGCAGGAAGCCACACTTTCGATAAAAAACTAAATTATTCTGCCGTTATTAATGTTCCTGCCAAATATTTAGGAAAAGATGTTACGAATTTAATTGCAAAAATTGATGATTCGTCTCTTGATAATTTAACGATACCGGTTATGGCTACTATTGGCGGGGATTATTTGAGTCCAAATGTATCTACCGATCTAAGCTCTGGGGTAAAAAGTTTGACCACAAAACTAATTGAAATAGAAAAACAAAAATTAATTAGTAAAGGAAAGGACAAAGCAACAGACTTAATAGGTGGTTTACTTTCAGGAAACAAAAAAACGAAAGACTCCCTTTCAGATGCCAATACTAATTCTGCTGTAAAAAATGTTCTTGGCGGTTTGCTAGGTGGAAAAAAGGATTCAACTACGGTTAAAAAAGATTCAGCATCAGCTAACAATGGGGCAGTGAAAGATGCTGCAAAAAGTATTCTTGGTGGGTTGTTGAATAAGAAAAAGAAAACGGAAGTAAAAAAAGATACGGTGAATTAATATCTAGGAGTATTAATTTTCTGTTAGGACCAAAATAAGTAGTTCATCACTTTTAAAAAGAATCTAGCGCCAAGAGTCGAGAGCTAAATAGGTCTGGCTCATGGCGCTAGCTTCTGTTTATTAATCCACCTGCAACGACACATAATACCCTTCATTGCTTCGTATATTAAAAACTGTATCATCTTCAAAGATTAAATATTGACCCTTAATGCCTACTAGAGTACCTTGGTACTTAGGTGTTTTGTCCAAATTGAGACTTTTAACTTTGGTAGGATACTTTAGAACAGGAAATTCTAATTGAGTTTCTATACTTTCGGTCAAATAATAGGGGAGCACCTCTTGAGGAATATACTTTTTCAGTTTCGTTCTCCAGTCCGAAAGGTTTTCGTCTAAAACGTCATTTTTGAGCATTTTCCTCCAATTCGTCTTGTCACTGACGTATTCCTTTAGGGCCACCTCGGTAATGCCAGCTAAATAGCGGTTGGGAACTTCAACAATTTCAATAGCTTCGTGTGCGCCTTGATCTATCCATCGAGTGGGTACTTGGGTTTTTCGAGTTACGCCAACCTTAACGCTGCTTGAATTTGCTAAATAAACGATGTGCGGTTGTAATTGCACCTTTTTTTCATAATCTAAATCGCGATCTTCTTGGTCTAAATGGGCTGTGCTTAATTCAGGTCGCATGATCCAATCGCCAGCCGATGGAATATCAAAAAAACAATTTTTACAAAAACCTTGTCGGAATATAGGTTTATCTTCTCCACAATGTAAACACTGGTACTTTGTAAAATGTATCGTTAGTTGCTTGTTTAAAACCTGATTTACATTTAAGAAGTCATTGGAAAATAGCATGTAATATTGAATTGGGCTTCCTAATTCTGTTTGCATTTTTTTTAAAACACCTTCGTACAACATAAAAAACTTTAAAAATTAAACTGATAAATTTCAAAACGATTCCTTAAATTGTTCATCGAAAAACAATTTATAAATAACGCTTAAAGATACCCAAAAATGCCGATACCCTTATTTAATTCTATAGCTTCTTGGCTGCTTAAAAAGCGTTATCATCAAATTGAACTTTTTGTAAAGTATCCTGCTGAGGTTCAGGAAGAGGTATTAATGCAACTACTTTCCTTTGCTCGGGATACTGAGATTGGTAAAAAACACGGTTTTAGTGGTATTTTGAGTTACCAAACTTTTAAAAATCGAGTACCTATAATTTCTTATGAAGAACTGGAACCCGATATTGAGCGTTCACGAAGAGGAGAACAGAATATTTTTTGGCCTACGCATATAAAGTGGTTCGCAAAAAGTAGTGGAACTACCAATGCGAAAAGTAAATTCATTCCAGTAAGTACTGAGGCTTTAGAGGATTGTCATTATAAATCAGGAAAAGACTTGCTATGTTTATACTTGAATAACAACGAAAATTCTCAGCTTTTTACGGGTAAAAGTCTCCGGCTTGGGGGTAGTAAAGAATTGTATAAAGACAACGATACTTTTTTTGGAGATTTATCAGCAATATTGATTGATAATATGCCTTTTTGGGCCGAATTGAGTAGTACGCCCAGTAATAGAGTCTCTTTAATGAGTGAATGGGAAACAAAGCTTGCAGCCATTATAAAAGAAAGTACTCAGGAAAATGTAACTAGTTTAGCAGGTGTTCCTTCGTGGATGCTGGTGTTGCTTACGAATGTAATTGAAGAAACTGGAAAAGATCATTTGTTTCAAATTTGGGAAAACCTAGAGGTTTATTTTCACGGTGGAGTAAATTTTAATCCGTATCAAGACCAGTATAAAAAACTACTTCCCAGAAAAAGTTTTAACTATTATGAGGTATATAACGCTTCAGAAGGTTTTTTTGCCATTCAAGACCGCAATAACTCGGACGAATTATTATTGATGCTGGATTACGGTATTTTTTATGAATTTATACCGATGGATACCTATGGAACGGAAGAACAAAAAGTACTGCCGCTATGGGAGGTCGAAAAAGATATAAATTATGCGATAATAATTACTACCAATGCCGGGTTGTGGCGTTATAAGATAGGGGATACCTTGCGGTTTACTTCAATAAACCCGTATAGGATAAAAATTACTGGTAGAACCAAGCATCATATTAATGTTTTTGGTGAAGAATTGATTATTGAAAACGCCGAAGAGGCGCTACGAAGCATTTGTTTGAAAACAGAAGCTGAAATCAAAGATTATACGGCCGGACCTATATTTATGGAGGGTAAAGAAAAGGGGGGGCACGAATGGATTATTGAGTTTAGAAAAAAACCTGAAAATATAGCCTATTTTACAGAACTTCTTGACAATGCGCTTAAATCTTTAAATTCTGACTATGAAGCTAAACGCTATAACAATAGTACCTTAAAGATGCCTAAAGTACATATTGCGAGAGAAAATTTGTTCTATGATTGGTTAAAGTCGAAAGATAAGTTGGGTGGGCAGCATAAAATACCGCGATTATCAAATAAAAGGGACTATATCGATGAATTGCTTCTGGTAAACAAATAAAATAGTTTTTTTGTCATTAAAGTTTCAAGTTTACTGTGGAATTTAACCTAATCAGTTTTAAAGACTATATGTATGGCAGAAAGACTAGTAATTGTTTCAGACATGTGGGGCACCAAAAAAGGACTTTGGATAACAGCCTACCTTGGCTATCTTCAACAGCATTATGATATTGTTTTTTACGATTGTCAAGCACTAGCCAATATAAATTTGGAGGTTGAGAATCAGGAGAATTTACATGAAGCGTTTGTAGGTGGAGGTATAGCTACGGCAGTCCACCATCTTTTAAAGAGAGAAAAAGAACCTAGTCACTACTTGGCTTTTAGTACAGGTGGGACTATTGTTTACAAAGCAGGGCTTTTAGGTTTGCCCATAAAATCATTATATGCCATATCGAGTACGCGTATACGATTAGAAAAATCCAAAGCAAACTTCCCTAGAACCTTGTTATTTGGTTCAAGCGATGCAAACAAACCAGATGTCACCTGGGAAAAGGATACGGAAACTGAAATAAATTTAGCACATAATTTTGGCCACGAATTGTATTCTGACGAGAAAATAATCAAAGAAGTATGTCAAGAATTACTGGCAAATGTGACTAAAAAGCAGTTTCAAGTTTAGGAAACTGCTTTTAATTTTTTAATGGTATCGAAAGAGAGCATTTTCTCTGCATAAGACTTGGTTACTTTTAATTCTTTTTCATCACTGCTGGGAAGAGAAAACATAGCATCTGTAAAAATCGCTTCGCATAAAGAGCGCAATCCACGTGCACCAAGTTTGTATTCAATGGCTTTTTCTACGATATAATCTAAGGCTTGATCTGTAATGGTGAAGGAAACATCATCCATTTTAAAAAGCTTTTCATACTGCTTAATGATAGCATTTTTAGGTTCCGTTAAAATGGCCCTAAGCGCTTCAGCATCTAAAGGATTCATATGTGTTAATACCGGTAATCGACCAATAATTTCTGGAATTAAACCAAAATCTTTTAAATCTTTGGGAATAATGTATTGTAAAATATTGGTTTCATCTAATTGATCTTCTGCCTTTTTAGCACTGTATCCAATAGACTTCATGTTTAAGCGCTTGTTAATAGCCCTTTCAATACCATCAAAAGCACCACCAGCAATAAAAAGAATGTTTTCTGTATTGACCTCTATGAATTTTTGATCAGGATGTTTTCTTCCGCCTTTCGGTGGAACATTAACTACGGTACCTTCTAAAAGTTTTAATAGACCCTGTTGTACGCCTTCGCCCGAAACATCTCTAGTAATAGATGGATTATCACTTTTACGTGCAATTTTATCAATTTCATCAATAAAAACAATACCGCGTTCTGCTTTTTCTAAGTTGTAATCTGCGGCTTGTAGAAGCCTAGTTAATATACTTTCTACATCTTCCCCAACATAACCAGCTTCTGTTAAAACGGTAGCATCAACAATGGCAAGAGGTACATTGAGCATTTTGGCAATGGTCTTAGCTATGAGTGTTTTTCCTGTTCCAGTTTGCCCTACCATGATGATATTACTCTTCTGAATTTCTACATCGTCTTCTTTAGACGTAGGCTGTAACAATCTTTTGTAATGATTATAAACGGCAACAGACATGACCTTTTTGGTGCGTTCTTGACCGATAATATACGTATCTAAAAACTCCTTAATCTCTAAGGGTTTTTTTAATATTAACTCAGAAGAAAGATCTTCGTTTTTACTTTGTTTTGATTCTTCTGCTACAATACCATGAGCCTGCTCAATGCAACGATCACAGATATGTGCATCTAAACCTGCAATTAATAAATTTGTTTCTGGCTTTTTACGACCACAAAAAGAACATTCTAAACTTTCTTTTGCCATAATTTTGTACTATCACTACACTTTAAAAACGAAAAAAAATTCGTTTATTTTTGATTATTGTTACTTAAGTAACTTTACTGAATTTCGTCGTAATTATTTTTTTTCTCTTACAAGAATCTCATCGATCATTCCGTAATTTTTAGCTTCTTCAGCCTTCATCCAATAATCACGGTCACTGTCACCGCGCACTTTTTCAATATCTTGATTAGAATGTAAGGCAATAACTTCGTATAATTCGTCTTTAAGCTTTAAAATTTCTCGTGCTGTTATTTCAATATCACTGGCTTGGCCTTGAGCACCACCCATAGGCTGATGGATCATAACACGTGAATGAGTAAGTCCGCTGCGCTTTCCTTTTTCACCTGCACATAACAAAACTGCCCCCATAGAAGCTGCCATGCCCGTACAAATAGTAGCCACATCTGGCTTTATGTACTGCATGGTGTCATAAATACCTAGACCTGCGTATACGCTACCGCCTGGAGAGTTGATGTATATTTGAATATCTTTAGCCGCATCAGCACTTTCTAAAAATAGCAACTGGGCTTGTACAATATTGGCAACTTGATCATTAATTCCTGTACCTAGAAATATAATTCTATCCATCATTAACCTTGAAAAAACATCCATGGCAATGGCATTCATTTGGCGTTCTTCAATGATATTTGGAGTCATTCCAACAGGATACATGCTACTCATGATTTTGTCATAATACATGCTGCTAATACCTTGATCTTTTATAGCGTAATTCTTGAATTCTTTTCCGTAATCCATATATTTTTTAAACTATTATTATAATAAAAAAGGTGTTGAAATAAAGCTTTCAACACCGTAAAGATACTTATTTTATCTTTGCAAAACTACCCATAAACTTCCTTAACAAAGTTTTCATAAGTAACTTCTTTTGTCTTAAGATTGGCCTTTTCCTTGTAAAGGCTTATTAATTTCTGACTCATTAATTGTTCAGAAAGTCGTTTTACTTCGTCTTGGTTCGATAATACTCGAGCCGCTATATTGTCTAATTCTTCCTCAGCAGGATTTAATTGACCAAATTGTGCCATTTGAGATTTGATAAATCCTTTGGCAAATTCTTTCAATTCATCAAATTGAACCTGAAGATTATTTTCTTGGATAATTTTACCTTCGATAAGTTGGTAGCGTAAGCCTTTTTCTGATTTCTCGTACTCGGCCGTGGCTTCGTCGTCAGATAGTACTTTCTCACCAGTAAGTTGAATCCATTTTTTCAAAAAGTTAGCAGGCAAATTAAACTTCGTATTTTCTATGAAGTCTTCCGTAACATCGTTTAAAAGCTTTTGATCTGTTTGTTGCACAAACTGTTGTTCTGAATCTTCTTTAATCTTAGCTTTTAATTCTTCTTTTGATTTGATAACATCGGGACCAAATAGTTTGTCAAATAATTCTTGGTCTAATGCAGCGGGTTCTCTTTCGTTAATTTCCTCAATGCTAAATGAAACGTCAACATTCAAATTTTTCGCAACTTCAATTTCCACGCCCATCGCACGTGCTAAATCTTCATCTTCTTTGAATAATTTTTTTGTGTTTACACTAAGGGTATCGCCTACTTTTTTGCCCATGAAGGCAGTAATAGCTTTTTTATCCTTTAGTTCACTAAGGGTGATGGTTGCTTTATTTTCAATTTCAGCTGCTTCATTGGTAAAGGTTCCAACAACTTCATCTTTGGCACCAACTTCATTTTTATTAATCAGTTTTCCGTATTGTTTTTGAATACGTTCAATCTGTTCATTAATCATTTTATCATCAGCCACTATAGTATAATGAATGATAGGTTTCTTTGCTTTTAAATTAATTTCAAAAGACGGCGCTAAACCTAGTTCAAATTCAAAATCGAAATCATCTGAATCCCAGTTAAAATTATCACGCTGTTTTGGCAATGGATTTCCAAGAACATCTAATTTCTCTTCCGTAAGGTACTTGTTAAGGTTGTCTTGAATTAACTTATTTACCTCGTCAACCAATACGGCTTTTCCATACTGCTTTTTGATAAGGCCCATAGGTACTTGTCCTTTTCTGAAACCAGGAATGTTGGCTTGTTTTCTATAATCTTTTAGAATAGTTTCAACCTTGTCTTGGTAATCGTTTTTTGTAACGGCTACTTTTACAACAGCATTTAATTCGTCAATCTGTTCTTTAGTGATATTCATTTATATAACTTGTTTTACATCAATAAAATGGGATGCAAAAGTACTATAAATTGTGAATTGCAACAAATTTTTAAACTACTGAATTTCAAATAGGAACCTATTTTTTGATCATTCTTTCAAAAAAGAGTAAAAAATAGATTGTAGAAATGACAAACAAAGGCTAAATAACAAGGCCCACCAAAGGCCGTCTACCATAAATCCATCAATTAAACGATCTGCCAGAAGAATCATTAGAGCGTTGATAATTAATAGAAAAAGTCCTAAGGTAAGTATGGTTATGGGTAAGGTTAAAATGGTTAGGATTGGTTTTACAATAAAGTTTAATAAACCTAAAACTATGGCCACAATAATTGCGGTGTAGTAGCTATCTACAGATACATGAGGTAAAATTTTTGATAGAATTACGACAGAAATGGCAGTTAATAAAATTCGTAATATAAGTTTCATACTTGATTTTTTAGGATTAAAAAAAAAGGTGCCCCAAAAGGCACCTTAAATATAGTTATAAATGTAATACCTAGTTAATATAAAGCCCTTTAAAATCTAATGGGTTTACACCAGGTAAATTTGAACCGTATTTGGCATTAATTTGTTCAATAAATAAGTTCGACAATAATGAATATCCTCTAGGTGAAGGATGTACACCATCTAAGGAAAATGCTCCGCCAGTGGCATAAGTTGCCGTAACTCTGCTGCCATCTTGCAAGGTAATACCACTCGCAGCAACAGTTGTTAAGTAGGAATTTGCATCGACAAGAGCTAAATTATACTGAGCAGCTAATGTTGCTATAATTTGGTTATACCCTGTGATAGCCGTTGCTACTGATTCTTGTTCTTGAGGCGTTAAAACCCATTGATCAGCTAGGGGTACGGCAACACCATTAATGCTTGTTGGGTTGTTAGGATTTGCCAAAGTCCCTATAAATGATCTTGAAGGCAATACCAATAGATCATTTGCCGTAGCTTGTCTGTAGTTGGGCAGGCCGGGTAATGGCGTCAAGTCTTCATCAATAATGACCACTGCGTTGGTAGCACTGGCCGAAAAAGAAATAGTTCTAAGGGCGGCTTCCTCGGGTGTAATGGCAGATCCGGCCAAATATTGTTGAATTCCACCGTTGTATTGTGCATAGGCCCCATTTACTAAAGCAGCTGTAGCGGCGTCTAAAGGAACCGGATTGTGTGGTACTGTCTTAAAATAAGGTATGGTAGTAACGTCTGGAATATTTGCGACTACCCCGCCAGAAACTGATGGGCTAGCGGTCATGGTTTGTAGTATACTATTGTAAACACTTGCAAAAGTGTTGGTGTTTGTAATATCACTACTGCCATAGGTTGCAGGATTTAAATTTCCGGTGATATTGTGGTCTACACCTGCGCCACCAGACGTTGCGTAGCCTAAAACATCATTATTACCAATCCAGAGGGTAAAGAAGGTTGGGTTTTGGCTTAGTACGTCTGCTAAAATGGTTGTTGTGGGTGATGTAGCCATCCTAATAAAATAAGGATTGGCATTTGGTAATAATTGAACATTACCATAGCCTGCGAATCCTAGGTGATAACTTTTTGCTCCAGGTACACCCATATTATTAAACGGGCCAGTAAGTGGCGCAGAAACCTCAGTAGTTCCAGCACCAGATACAGGTGTTGGGGTCGGAGATCCTGTAGTGAAGGAAAGAAATAGACGATTTCCAAAACCAGCTAATGGGGACCCACCTAAGGTTAATCCGCCTAAGTTGTCTGCCATAAAAGGAACTTTAAAATCTCCGCCGCCAGCGAGACTAAAGTTGCTAGCCAACATAACAGGCATACTATTTTCTTGTCCTTCTCTAAAAAGGGCGTTATCAGAATAACCTGCTGTTAGCGAGTTACCAACAGAAACATAGGTTGTAAAATCAGCAGTACCACTTGTATATACAATGGGTGCTATACCTGGCTCTTCGATAATGTCATCATCAGAACAAGAGATAAATAAGAAGCTAAAGGCAATTAATGCAAAAATTTTTTTCATGAAAATACGAGTTATAGATTAGTTGAGATGCAAATAAATGCATGTTTTCCAAATTTAACTAAAATTATAAAACTAACAACGGTACTGCAAAAAAAATTATGCATGCATAATAAATTATCCTATTTATTTAGAAGTTCATAAAATTATAGGAATACTCAAAAAACTGATCAGGATTTTCGGCATGCAGCCAATGGCCTGCATTTGCTATCGTTTTAATAGTGGCTTTTGGAAAGTGTCTTTTGATTAGTGCCTGGTCTTCCGGCGTAATATATTCTGACCGATCACCTCTTAGAAATAAACAAGGACCTTCATAAGTGGCATTTGAACTGATGTTTTCTCCGACTTCTTCCATTTTAGCACTTAGCACCTTTAAGTTGAACCTAAAATCAAGGACACCCTTTTCGACCCAGTATAAGTTTTTCAATAAAAATTGACGAACGCCAGTATCTTTAATATGCTTTTTTAAAGCATCATCTGCGTCAGATCTGGAATCTAAACTTTTTACATCAATGGCATTCAGGGCATTAAGAATAGATTGGTGATGTGGTGGGTAGTATTTGGGAGCAATATCGGCAATAAGCAATTTCGTAATTTTTTCAGGATAGCTACAAGCGAATTGCATCGCGGTTTTGCCACCCATAGAATGGCCTAACAGCATAGTATTTTCTAAATTATAATGCGCCATGTAGTTTTTTACATCTTCCACTAGAACGTCATAATTAAAAATGTTCGACTGAAAACTTTTTCCATGGTTTCGTTGATCTAGTAAATGAACTTCAAAACCATTCTCTGCATAGGTATTTCCCAATGTTTTCCAATTGTCAGACATGCCTAAAAAGCCATGTAGTATAAGTAAAGGTTTTCCTTTTCCAATTATTTGAGAATGTAAAAGTTGCATTATTTTAGTTTGTTTAAGTACATGTTAACGACATTTTCTAATCCGAAATATAGGGATTCACAAATTAAAGCATGACCGATGGACACTTCTAATAAGTTCGGAATACTTTTTTTAAAGTATTGAATGTTGTCTAAACTCAAATCATGCCCAGCATTGATACCTAAGCCAACAGAAGTTGCCATTTTTGCTGCGCTAATAAAAGCACTGACGGCATTGTGTTTTTCTGTTTCATTGTTCGCTTTACTATAGTTTTGGGCATAACTTTCAGTATATAACTCAATCCTGTCAGCACCAGTCTTAGCTGCATTTTCAATTATTGCAGCGTCAGGAGCAACAAAAATAGAGGTTCTAATACCTTTTGCTTTAAAGGTGGCAATCACATCTTTTAGAAAGTCTTGATGTTTTAGGGTGTCCCAGCCAGCATTAGACGTAATGGCATCTTCGGCATCTGGAACGAGGGTTACCTGAGTTGGTTTTGTTTCTAAAACTAAATCAATAAATTTTTGATTTGGATTTCCTTCTATATTAAATTCAGTAGTGACGATACTTTTTAGGGCACGCGCATCGTTATACTTGATATGCCTTTCATCGGGTCTTGGGTGTATAGTTATACCTTGTGCACCAAAACGTTCAATATCACGAGAAACCTGCAATAGATTTGGCATGTTCCCACCTCTTGCATTCCGAAGTGTGGCAATTTTATTTACATTAACGCTTAATTTTGTCATTCTCAATAGTTTTTTTATTTGGCAAAAATACAAATTAGGTATGCTTTTTGAATTATTTAATTAGTAATTTGCATGATATACACCAATATGAATATACAATCACACATCATACGTACCCTTCCAATTTTTAAGTTGACGACTTCAATGGAAGAAATTGTGCGCTTTTTTAAAGGCACGACTTATTCTCATGTGGCCGTCACAGAAAAAGGTAAATTTCTAGGAGTTATTTGTGAAAACGACCTTGAAGAGTTTGATGTAGCGACGAGTTTAGAGGATTTTCGCTACTCATTAGAAGCTGTTTTTGTACATACCGAAACCTCTTGGCTCGATGTTTTAGAAGCTTTTTCTAGAAATGAGGCTAATCTTCTTCCTGTTTTAGATGAAGATGCAGTCGTGCAGGGATATTATGAATTAAATACGATTGTTAGTGTATTTATTGACACTCCATTTTTCTCTGAACCGGGGGGTATTTTAGTGGTGGCTAAAGGAGTGAAAGATTATTCGTTTAGCGAAATAGCACAGATCGTAGAGACTAACAATACTAAAATTATAGGAGCCTTTATCACAGATAATAGAAATGATTTAATTCAAGTTACTTTAAAAATTGGAGCTGAGAATTTAAACGATGTGATCCAAACCTTTAGACGGTACAACTATAGTATTCTTTTTGGAAATAATGATGATCAGTTTTTAGAGGATTTAAAAGAAAGATCAGATTATTTAGATAAATATTTAAACGTTTAGTGGTATGAAAGTCGCTGTTTACGGACAAGCATATTCTGACAATGCCCTCGATTATGTACTGGAATTACTCGACGAATTAAGTAGCTTAGCTGCTGAAGTTTATTTTGAAAAAGAGTTTTATCAGGTATTGCAAGAATCACAGAAATTAGCAGTCTACCCACTTTTTACAGAAGCCAAAGGTTTAGATGATACTTTTGATATGTTGGTTAGTTTTGGTGGTGACGGTACTATTTTAAGAGCTGTTACCTATGTGAAAAACTTAAATATTCCAATTGTAGGGGTAAATACAGGCAGGTTGGGTTTTTTATCAACATTTAAAAAAGAGGATGTACGTAAGGTAATTAAAGAATTTATTGCTGGAGCTTATACCATCGTTGAGCGCAGCTTAGTTGAGGTACGCACCCATCCGCCAACACCAGAATTCGACAATTTAAATTTTGCCTTGAACGAAGTGACTGTAAGCAGAAAGGATACGACGTCTATGATTACTGTAGAAACCTATTTGAATAATGACTTTTTAACGTCATATTGGGCAGATGGTCTCATATTGGCAACGCCAACTGGATCCACTGGATATTCTTTAAGTTGTGGAGGGCCCGTTATTGCACCTACTGTAAAATCGTTAATATTAACACCAATAGCACCTCATAATTTAAACGCAAGACCTTTAGTAATTTCCGATGATACTGAAATTCGCTTGAGGGTTTCGGGTCGAGAGGAGTTTCATTTAGTTTCCTTAGATTCTAGGATCGCCACCTTAGAAAATGGAATTGAAATTATAGTTAAAAAAGCTGGCTTTACTGTTAAAATGATTGAATATACTTCGGAGAGCTTTTTAAAGACCTTGCGCAATAAATTACTTTGGGGTGAAGATAAGCGCAATTAGCCTGCTGCAAAAGCAATAAAATCTACTAAAAGTTGTTTATCAAAGGGAGAACAAGAGTATAAGGATACACTTCAAATTTTTATATTTGCAAACTTTTAAAATAGATGAGAACATTTTTTTTATTGCTTTTTGTGCTAACATTTTTTAAAATGTTTGGGCAGACCTATGAAATTGGCATAATGGCTGGTGGCGTAAATAATATCGGAGATGTTGGCAGATCAAATTATATTGCCCCTTCAGGAATTGGTATTGGGGGTATTTTTAAATGGAATATCAGTAAGCGCTACGCATGGCGTGCTAGTGTTTTGTATGGAGAATTTACTGCCGATGACACAAAATCAAATATGAGTTCAAGGCAACAACGTGCGTATCTCGTGAATAATAATATTCTGGAAGCATCTGCAGGGTTGGAATTAAATTTCACAGAGTACAACTTGCATAGATTAGGACCTGCTTTTACACCTTATTTATACACTGGCATCACCTACTTTAGATATGATTACAATTATATTGATGCCAATCAAGTAATAAATTACGATAATCAAAGAGATGGATCATTCGCTATACCCATGATTATTGGTTTTAAATACAGACTTACAAGATCATTAATCCTGGGAGGTGAAATAGGGGCTAGGTACACTTTTACGGATAATCTCGACTTTAGTAATCCGGCAGATGCAAACTTAGAACCTCTAAATGTTGAATTTGGCAATATTTTTAGCAATGATTGGTACGTTTTTTCTGGGATTACCTTAACTTACGCCTTCAAAAGAAAGCCTTGTTCTGATTGTTTTGAGTAACACATATGATGACCACTATAGATACGATTGATAAAAATAAAGTGCCAAATCACCTTGCTATAATCATGGATGGTAACGGTAGATGGGCTAAAAAACACGGAAAAATAAGAGTCTTTGGTCATGAAAATGGTGTAAAAACCGTTAAGAAGACCGTAGAATCTTGTGCTGCAGCAGGGATCTCCTACCTTACCCTCTATACGTTCTCTACCGAAAACTGGAACAGGCCTAAATTTGAAATCGATACTTTAATGCGTTTGTTGGTGTCTTCTCTAAAGAAAGAATTGGCCACGTTTATGGAAAATAACATCGCTTTAAATGCTATAGGAAATCTCGATTCCTTACCCCAAAAAGCACGTAAAGAATTGGTAGAGGTGATTCAGAAAACTAGTAAAAACACTGGTTTAACATTAACATTGGCTTTAAGTTATGGCGCAAGAGAAGAAATTAAAAATGCCATACAAGCCATAAGTACCAAAGTTAAAAATAATATAATTTCTGTTGAAAATATTGATGAAACCATTATTAATAACCATCTTTACACGCATAATTTACCAGACGTAGATTTGCTTATACGTACAAGTGGAGAACATAGAATCAGTAACTTTTTACTCTGGCAAATTGCATATGCTGAGTTGTATTTTACCGAGGTTTTATGGCCTGACTTTACTGAGCAACATTTGGTTGAAGCAATTTTAAATTACCAAAATAGAGAACGAAGATTTGGAAAAACTAGCGAACAACTTATCTAGAGCTGCAAAAAAGTGCAACTCTCTTCAAAAAATCACCTTATTTTTATTGTTATGTAGTGTATCGGTTTTTTCGCAAGAAACCTCTTATGACGAGGGGAAGCAGTATATTCTAGCGGGCTTAGAAGTAACTGGTGTTCAAAGCTACAACGAGCAAACGGTTAAAACCTACACGGGACTTCGTGAAGGGCAAGTAATTACCGTGCCAGGTGAAGAAATTAGTGCCGTTATTAATAAACTTTGGAGTTTAGAGCTTTTTAGTGATATCAGCTTTTATATTACTAAAATAGAGGATGATAAAATTTATTTAGAGTTAAATATATTAGAGCGTCCTACCTTAACCGATGTAACGGTCTTTGGTGTTAAAAAGGGTCAGGTTGATGATATTTTAAAAGATACCGATTTAAAGAAAGGTAAAAAAATCACCGAAAATCTCATATCCAATTCTAAAAACTACCTACAAAACAAGTATAAAAAGAAAGGTTTTTTAAATACCAAGGTCAATATTGTGACCGCGGTAGACACTTCCGAGACCAACGCCCAAAGCATGGTGGTTACTGTAAAAAAAGGTTCTAAAGTAAAAATAAGCAGTATCAGTTTTGAAGGGAACGAAAAATTATCAGACAAAAGATTAAAAAAGTCGCTTAAAAAAACAAAAGAAAAATCTTTAAAAAATATTTTAAAACTAAAAAGGTCTAAATATATCCCTGAAGAATATGAAGCTGATTTGGTAAAATTAGTCGAGACCTATGCGGAAAAAGGCTATAGAGATGCGCGTATCATATCAGATACCATAATAAAAAATGGGGAGGATTTAATCGATATTAAAATTAAAGTTGAAGAGGGTAATAAATATTACTTCGGTGAAATAGATTTTGTTGGGAACTCTGTTTATACCGACCGACAATTAGCCACTGTACTTGGGATTCGCAAAGGCGACACTTATAACGGGGTGTTGTTAAAAGAGCGCATTGCTGACGATTCGAAGCCTGATCCTAATGATATTACTAGTCTATACCAGAATAATGGTTATATGTTTTCTAGTATCAACCCGGTTGAGGTTTCTGCGGTTAATGATACCATTAATTTTGAAATCAGAATTATTGAAGGTAAAGAAACGTTTTTAAATCACGTGACCGTTGATGGTAATGATAGAACAAATGATCACGTTATCTTTAGAGAGTTAAGAACGCAACCAGGTCAAAAATACAATAAGTCCGATATTATCAGAAGTATACGAGAATTGGGAGCTTTAGGCTTTTTTGATGCTGAAAATGTAAAACCCGATGTGATCAACCCAAATCCAAATGATGGTACTGTAGATTTAAACTATAGTGTTGTCGAAGCAGGATCTAGCCAAATAGAGCTTCAAGGGGGCTATGGTGGAGGTGGTTTTATAGGAACCTTGGGCTTATCTTTTAGCAACTTCTCAATTCAAAATTTATTTAATAAAAAAGAATACAAGCCAGTGCCTATGGGTGATGGTCAAAGTTTTGCCTTGCGTTTACAGGCGAGTCAAACCTTTAGAGTATATAGTTTAAGTTTTACTGAACCTTGGTTAGGTGGTAAAAAACCGGTTAGTTTCAGTGCTTCACTATCAAGAACAAGAAATTTTGACTTTGACAGAACGCAGCAATTTAGAGGTAGGTTTGAAGTAGACAAAAGTAGAAGTTTTGCCATTACAGGGATTACCTTAGGCTTAGCAAAACGAGTACAATGGCCTGATGATTTCTTTACCATATCGCATTCGTTAGGGTATCAACTCTATCAATTTAATGATTTTAACGTTACCAACTTAAATTTCGGTAACGGTAATGCCAATTCTCTAGCCTATACTTTGGGTATTTCAAGAAGATCGGCGGGGTCGAATCCCATTTTCCCTACCTATGGTTCTAATTTTGAAATACGCGCTAAATTTACCCCGCCTTGGTCCTTGCTAAATGATACGGATTATAATCAGCTCAACGAAGATTTGGCCAACGCTACTACAGAACAACAATTACAAGAAAATAATCAGGAACGTTTTAAATGGTTAGAGTTTTATAAAGTAAACTTTAAAGGTGATTGGTATACTACCTTAGTGGGTAGAGCAAGTAACAAGTCTTTAGTACTTCGTACCAATGCAGAATTTGGATTTTTAGGAAATTATAACAATAGAAAGGGTAACGTGCCTTTTGAACGTTTTTTCTTAGGAGGAGATGGTATGGGTAATTTTACGCTTGATGGTCGTGAAAATATTGGTCTAAGAGGCTATGAAAACAACTCTGTAACGCCATTCAACCCGGTGACTGGTCGCCAAGACGGTGCGGTCATTTACAATAAGTTTACCATGGAGCTTAGATATCCTTTAACCTTAAAGCCATCTGCGTCTATCTATGGTTTAGCTTTTGTAGAAGGAGGTAACGCTTTCAACAATTTTAATGATTTTAATCCGTTTGAAATAAAAAGATCAGTTGGTGCTGGTTTACGTATTTTTATGCCTGCTTTTGGTTTGTTAGGAATCGATTTTGGTTACGGGTTTGATAATGATTATAGCAGTCCGGTAGGAACACCAAGCGGTTTCCAAACTCATTTTATAATTGGGCAACAGTTTTAGAGCTTTACATACGTAGCAACACCATCAAAAAAAAACGAATTAATTTAATTTTGATAGTGGTACGTGTTTTAGAAGAGGTATCGTAAAATCTGGGTTTTTAATATTAAACTTTACTATTTTACCTACATTCTTAAAATATTTATTTATTTTGGCACGATATTTTCTATACCAGTAAATAGAAACGAAATGAAAACAAAAGTTCTTTTATGTATTAGTGCGATGCTTTTATCGTTAAGCTTATTTTCACAGCAACGAGGCGTAAGAATCGCGTATGTGGATATGGAGTATATTCTTGAAAATGTAGAAGAATATAGAGAGGCCAACGAGCAGCTCGACGCAAAGGTCCAAAAATGGAAATTAGAGCTAGAGCAAGAACAGAGTGCCATAGATCAAATGAAAAAAGATTTGATGGCTGAAAAAGTACTGTTAACGAACGAATTAATTGCCGAGCGAGAAGAAGAGATTAAAATTTTAGAGAAAGAAATGTTCGATTATCAACAAGATCGTTTTGGTCCCAATGGTGATTTAATTCTTTCGAAGCAACGATTAATACAGCCGATTCAAGATCAGGTTTTTAATGAGGTTCAAAAAATAGGACAGAGTAGAAACTATGACATGATTGTCGACAGATCAGCTGATTTCGTCATGTTATATGCCGATAAGAGATTAGACCTTAGTGAACTGGTATTAAATGCTATTTCAAGAACGCGAAAGGTGAGTGCCGCTAAAGAAAGAGTCAATAAACGAAACGCTTTAGACGACTTTGAAGGCGAGCCAGTAGAAAGAGAAATGACAGATGCTTTAAAAGAGCGTTTATCACAAGCAGAAGAAGCTCAAAAAGCAAGAGATAAATCGGCTGCGGAGAAAAGAGAAGAACAATTAAAGCTAAGAGAAGAACGCAAAAATGCCTACGAAGCGAGACGTAAAAAATTGTTAGAAGAGCGCGAAGCCAAGAAAAAAGAAGTAGAAGCAGAAGAAAAAGAAAAAAAAGGAAATCAATAATTTAAACTCAAAATCCTCCGAAGGGAGCACTAAACCATTTATTTAACACTCAAAAGTAATTTAAGAAAACATGAAACATTTAAGAAAAATAGTAGTAGCAGTTGTTTTATTTGTAGCAGCATCAAGCTTTGTAAATGCACAAAATAAAGTTGCCCATATTAATGTAACTGATTTAATGTCTGCAATGCCTGAAATGAAGGCTGCTGAAGCTGAGCTTAAAAAGTTGCAAGAAACCTATGGTGCTGACATTCAAAGCTCTGTTACTGAAATGCAAAACAAATACAAGCAATATCAAAATGAAGCGGCTACAAAGTCTGATGAAGAAAATCAGAAAAGAATGGCTGAATTAGAAGGTTTTGATAGAACTATTAAAGAAGCGCAACAAAAAGCGCAGCAAGAGCTTCAAAACAAGCAAGTGGCATTATTAGGCCCTATCTCTGATAAGGCTAAGGCAGCCATAGAAAAAGTGGCAGCAGCACAAGGGGTAAACTATGTGCTAGACTCATCACAAGGTAGTGGTGTCATCGTAGCGAAAGGAACAGATTTATTGCCATTAGTAAAAAAAGAGTTGGGTTTTTAATAACGACCTAATAACAAATTCAGAAAATCCACTTTGTAAAAAGTGGATTTTTTTTTGCAATAGGGGATGGGTACTTTTTTAATTTTTTGACCTTTGCTAATTCAGGGCTATCATTTTCGTAAACCAATAAAATTAATGTAACTTTCGATTTCATTAGGTAGCTTAGGTATGAATATACAACCCATAGGTATTTTTGATTCTGGTGTTGGTGGCACCTCTATATGGAAGGAAATTAATAGGGTACTTCCGGATGAACATACCATTTATTTAGCAGATAGTAAAAATGCCCCTTATGGCGAAAAAAGTGCAGAAGAAATACTTGCCTTAAGCGAAAAGAATACCCAATTTTTAATAGCACGTGGGTGTAAGCTAATAGTGGTAGCCTGTAATACGGCCACCACCAATGCTATTGCTTATTTAAGAGCTAAGTACCCTGTTCCATTTATTGGGATAGAGCCAGCTATTAAACCTGCGGCATTGCAAACCGTTTCTAAGAAAATTGGGATTTTAGCGACACAGGGTACCTTGTCAAGTTCGCTTTTTCACCAAACTTCAAAAGTTGTTGCGCACGGCATTGAGCTGATAGAGCAAAATGGCGAGGGTTTAGTGCCACTGATTGAACAAGGCAGGGTTAATGATCCCGAAACAAAAGAATTGCTGGAGCGGTACTTAAATCCTATGGTGGCAGAAGGTGTAGATTGCATTGTTTTAGGCTGCACACATTACCCGTACTTACTGCCTGTCATCGAGTCTATTCTGCCTGCTCATATACACATTATCGATTCTGGCGAAGCTGTTGCCAGGCAAACTAAGAATATTTTAGAAAGCCGCAACTTATTAGCTCCGAAAAATAACCCAATACATCAATTTTATAGTAATGCCAAAGTCTCTGTTCTGAAAGAATTTTTAACTGGCTATGAGGTTGAAATTGCTTTTTTAGATTTTTAGAAAAACAGCAAATTTATTTTAAGGTATAGCTTAAATAAGTAAAATCGTAGTTGTGATTTTCATCTTTAGGATGGTATTCTTCCTGAATAATTTTCCACCTTTTTGGGTCAATTTCAGGAAAAAAAGCATCTGCTTCAAAGCTTGCGTGAACTCTAGTTAGTTCTATTTTGGTTGCGAAAGGTAGTCCTAAGGCGTAAATTTCTCCGCCTCCGATAATATAAACGATGGGCTCTTTTTCAGTTAAAACTAAAGCTTCTTCAAGACTATGTACCACAAAACAATCTGGATAGTTTGTAGCGTAATTTTTATCTCTTGTGATAATAATATGTTTTCTATTAGGAAGGGGTTTGGGGAAACTTTCAAAGGTTTTGCGTCCCATAATAATGGCATGTCCTGTCGTGATTTTTTTAAAGCGTTTAAAATCGTCAGGTAAGTGCCAAAGCAGATCATTATTTTTACCTAAAGCGTTATTTTCAGCTGCTGCAGCAATTAGAGTAATCGTTTTCAATCTTCTTTTTTTTTATTTATTTGAGAAATAGGAAAGTCGGTCTCTATTTCTTTTTGTAAGGATGCAATTTTTTGCTTTTGCTTTAACACTAATTTTTCACGCTGTTGTCGTTCCCAAACTTTCCCCATGAATTTTTGAGTAAAGAACACATTAATGACATGGATGACAAATAAAAAAGCCCAAAAGGTTATGGCCCAAATAAACCAATTATAATCTGCGCCATATTTTAGTATTTTATTGATGAGGATCAAAAAAATACTTCCGACAAGGAAGATCACAAAGTGGGTATACAAACGTTTTTTTTGTTTCACGCGCAACTGTGCATGCTCTAAAAGTTCGTGTTGTTCTAGATCTATTTCAGGTTTATTTTTCGCTTTAGAAAACATGGATATTAAGTATCTTTACCTTACAAAGATACTACAATTAGTATTTTAACGATTTATACGATGCAAAATATTAGTAAAGAATTCCCGATTTTAGACCAGTATATTTATGCCAATACTGCCGCTCACGGTATTTTATTTGATCGTCTTTTAGATTGGCGCCAAGAACATGATCTAGATTATTTAATAGGGGGGAGTATGTTTAAAACCAAAGCCTTACAGACGATCATCGATACTCGAGCGGCTGTCGGTCAGTTTTTTAATTGTAAAAAAGAGCATGTAGCCTTGATTCCAAATTTTTCGATTGGGTTAAACATGCTTCTTGAAGGCTTGGATAAAAAGCATAAGGTTTTACTCGTAAATGACGATTATCCTTCTTTAACTTGGCCTTTCGAAAGCAGAGGTTTTGATTGTAAGTACCTCGATAGTACTGAGCATTTAGAAAGGGATATTTTGTCAGCGATTTCAAAAGAAAAAATTACGGTTTTAGCTATAAGTTTGGTGCAATGGCTCAATGGAATTAAAATTGATCTTGAATTTTTAAAGAAGTTAAAAGAAACGCAGCCTGAACTTTTAATTATTGCGGATGGAACCCAATTCTGTGGAACCGAGTCTTTCGATTTTGATAATTCAGGGATTGATGTTCTAGGTGCCAGTGCTTATAAATGGCTGCTGGCTGGTAGCGGTAATGGTTTTATGCTTTTTAAAGATACAGCTAGTTCTTTTTTCTCGTTAAAAACTATTGGGTTTAATAGTGTAAATGCCGATCTTACTCAAAAAGATAATGCCAGATTCACCAAACATTTTGAACCAGGACATTTAGATAGTTTATCCTTTGGGAGTTTAAAAAAGTCTTTAGAATTTTTGACAGATATTGGGATGGATAGTATAAGTGCAGCAAATAGAGAATTAAGTGCATTTGCTCTACAAGAATTTTCTAAATTGGGGGTATTAGAAGAAAGTGTGGTTAAGCGAAAAACGCATAGCACCATTTTTACGATTGCTGGGGATCAAAAGCTTTTCGACCAGCTTACCCATCATCATATTATTTGTTCTCAACGTGGAAAGGGAATTAGGCTAAGTTTTCACTTCTATAACACGACAAAAAACATCAGAAAAGTTATTGATGTCATAAAAAAATCAAGGTAAAGGTTTAGAAAATGTAAAAAAATTGAGTATTCTTTTGATAATTTCAATTTTTTGTAATTCCTATTTTGCTGAAATCGCAAATCGGAGCTAACTAGTTGGTAATCAATATTTTTATAACGTGCTTTGCAGCTCAAATAAAAACACTAGATTATGGCCATCACAAAACAGTATTTAAAAAGTAAGCCGGTTTGTAAAGTAACCTTTACAGTTCCAGCGGAAGAAGCAGCAAAAGTATTTGTTGTTGGTGATTTTAATGATTGGAATCCCAAAAAAGGAGCTCTAAGAAAATTAAAAAATGGAACCTTCAAGGGAACACTAGATTTACCTAAAGAAACATCTTATGAGTTTAGGTATCTTGTTGATGATAGTTTTGTAAATGATACGGAAGCAGATCGTTACCAATGGAACGACTATGCTGGTGCAGAAAATGCAGTTTTAGAATTATAGATTTCTAAGAAAATTTATAAAAAAAAGCGGCAATAAACTTTAGTTTGTTGCCGCTTTTTTTGTTTTTTTTAAACTGCCACAGCTCCTTTAATGTGCGGATGCGGATGGTAATCTACTAAGGTAAAATCTTCAAAAGTAAAGTCAAAAATATCTTTAACATCTGGGTTAAGGATCATTTTAGGTAAAGCTCTTGGCGTTCTGCTTAGTTGAAGTGCAACTTGCTCCCTATGATTGTCGTAAATATGGGCATCGCCAAAGGTGTGAATAAAATCGCCGGGTTGGTAACCACAGGCTTGTGCCATCATCATAGTAAATAAAGCATATGAGGCAATATTAAAGGGAACTCCTAAAAATATATCAGCACTGCGTTGGTATAATTGACAAGATAGTTTTCCATCTGCAACGTAAAATTGAAAAAAGGCATGACAGGGTGGTAGAGCAGCTTTTCCATTAGCAACGTTTTCAGAAAAGGATTTTGACGTGTCGGGCAACACACTCGGATTCCAAGCAGAAATTAGCATTCTTCTGCTATTGGGATTGTTTTTTAGGGTGGCTACAACTTCCTTGATTTGATCAATTTCTTCACTATTCCAATTGCGCCATTGGTGGCCGTAAACCGGACCTAAATTTCCGTTTTCATCAGCCCATTCGTTCCAAATTCTCACCCCATTTTCTTTGAGGTAATCAATATTTGTATCCCCTTTTAAAAACCAAAGTAATTCATAAACAATTGATTTTAAATGTAATTTTTTGGTGGTAACCATAGGGAAGCCTTCACTAAGGTCAAAGCGCATTTGATAGCCAAAAACACTTTTAGTTCCCGTACCCGTTCTGTCTCCTTTTTGGTTGCCATTTTCCAAAACGTGTTGTAATAAATCGTGGTATTGTTTCATCCGCCCCCAAGCCCCCAAAGGGGAATTTTTATATTAGTATATCACAAAAATAGAGCATCGTTGCTAATTATATAGCGTAATTAAAAGCTACTTATCAATAATTATTAACGAAATTTAAATTTATAAACCTGTTAAATTAGCTAGCGGGATATAGCCTTATTTTAGGAGTTCTCTAATTGAGGACTAGGGCGATTTTTTTTTTTCTACTAGGCCTTTACGGCCTATTGAAATTATCAATTTTTAACCCTAATAGTTAGAGTTCTCCTTTGGGGCTAGGGGCTTAGCCCAAGATCATCCCCGCAATAGTCGCAGAAAGTAAGGAGGCTAAAGAGCCGCCTAAAACCGCTTTCAAGCCAAATTCGGACAATGTTTTGCGTTGTCCGGGAGCTAAAGATCCAATACCGCCAATTTGAATACCAATAGAGGCAAAATTTGCAAAACCACAAAGCATATAGGTAGCCATGATAACTGATTTATTATAGGTAAAATGTGTGTCGTTAGCCACATCTTTAAGATCTGCTAATTGAATGTATCCGATAAATTCACTTGCAGCTAATTTAATACCTAACAATTGACCCATAAGCATCACATCTTCCTTTGCAACACCAATTAACCACATTAAAGGTGCGAAAATGGTGCCGAGTATAGACTCTAAGGATAGTTTTTGATACGAACTGTTTGCTGCAATCCAATCGTTGACAGAAGTGACATCACCTATGGCGCCAAAAACCCAATTGATCATAGCGATAAAGGCAACAAATACAAGAAGCATAGCGCCAACATTGACAGCAAGTTTTAGTCCCTCTGTGGTTCCATTGGCAATAGCATCTAAAAAGTTCGTGCCAATTTTCTCGTTAGAGACTTGAACGTCTGTATTTATAGGTTCGGTTTGCGGGTATAATATTTTTGAAATTACAATGGCTCCTGGTGCAGCCATTACCGAGGCTGCTAATAAATGCTTGGCAAATTGTAGCCTTAAGAGTTCATCATCACCTCCTAAAAATCCAATGTAGGCCGCTAATACCGCTCCAGCAACAGTGGCCATACCGCCAATCATGACCAAGAGTATTTCGGACTTGTTCATTTTCTCTAAATAGGCTTTTATCAGCAGAGGTGCTTCTGTTTGTCCAAGAAAAATATTACCGGCGACACTTAAACTTTCTGCTCCTGATATCCCTAAGCTTTTGGTTAAAAGCCAAGCGAGAACTTTGACCACTTTTTGAATTATCCCTAAATAGAATAAAACAGAAGTTAAGGCTGAAAAGAAAATGATGGTGGGGAGTACTTGAAATGCAAAAATAAACCCGAAGGTGTCCATGTCGACCACCAAACCTTCAAATAAAAATTTACTTCCAGCTGTTGTAAACTCTAATATTTTTACAAATACTTTTCCAATTTTATCAAAAACATATTGAATAAAAGGTACTCGGAGAACACCTATGGCTATAATTAATTGAAGTCCCAAACCAATCCCAACAGTTTTCCAATTGATGGCTTTTCTGTTCGAGCTAAAAAGGAAAGAAACAAGAATGAGCACCGCCATACCTAGCATACCTCGCCATAAACTGTTCAAAGAAAACCCATCGTTTGGTTTTATGATGCTTAAGGTTTCTTGATTGATATCGCCCAGCGTTATCATTTCGGCTGATGTCGTGATACTATCAACAGGGATTGCTTCTTGGGCAAAGGATGGAAATACAATACAAAAGGTGATGATTAGAAACCAAAAGCTGTTTTTCATACGTTAAAACATTTTTATTTATTAAAAAAAATAGGAACTCACGTAATGGATACGCTCTTGTAGTATTGAATATTATTCTCTTTTAGAAATTTCGTCTCGTAATTTAGCGGCTTTTTCATAATTTTCATTGGCAACTGCGCTATCGAGCTCTTTATATAGCTCTTCTGTTGTGAGTTCTGAATACCCGTCACTGGCAGAACCTGTGATCTCTACAGTTTCTCCTTCTTGAAGAATTTCGTTCACCATAATACTATCATCTGATTTTTCATCTTCCTTGTCTTTAGAAGAAAACTTCAGGAAGATACCCGCTTTGTCTAAAATTGTTTTGTAGGTAAAAATAGGGGCATTAAAGCGTAGCGCCAAGGCGATAGCATCACTTGTTCTGGCATCAATAATCTCTTCAATTTTATCTCTTTCACAAATAATACTGGAATAAAAAACACCATCTACTAGTTTATGAATGATGACTTGCTTTATCGTAATATCAAAACGATCTGCAAAATTTTTAAAAAGATCATGAGTTAATGGGCGAGGAGGTTTTATTTCTTTTTCTAAAGCAATAGCAATAGATTGTGCTTCAAAAGCACCAATAATAATGGGTAATTTTCTATCACCTTCAACTTCATTTAAAATAAGGGCATACGCACCATTCTGTGTTTGGCTGTATGATATTCCTTTTATTTTTAATCGGACTAAGCTCATAAGAATTTGTAAACTGTAAAAGGCTGTTTAAATAAAGGGCATGACCAATTATCTAAACAGCCCTTTAAGGAGGCACAATTTATAAAAAATTAAGCGTTTTGTGCTTTAAATTCTTTTAATTTTTCAATCAATGAAGGAACTACCTCAAATGCATCACCAACAATACCATAATCAGCAGCCTTAAAAAAGGGTGCTTCTGGGTCGTTATTGATAACTACTTTTACTTTTGAAGAGCTTACACCAGCTAAGTGCTGAATAGCACCTGAAATTCCGATAGCGATATATAGATTACTAGCAACAGGCTTCCCTGTTTGGCCTACGTGTTCCCCATGAGGTCTCCAGCCCAAATCAGAAACTGGTTTTGAGCATGCCGTTGCAGCGCCAAGAACATCAGCAAGTTCCTCTATCATTCCCCAGTTTTCAGGACCTTTTAAACCACGCCCTCCTGAAACCACAACATCGGCATCAGCAATGGTCGCCTTGCCAACTACTTTATCGATGTCAACAGATTTTGTCGAGAAATGACTCCCATTTAATGTAGGACTAAAATCTTCGACAGTAGTCGCAATATGGTTCTCAATGCTGCCAAAAGCATTGTTTGAAACACCAACAATTTTAACATCCGTAGTAATTTCGGAAATAGCAAAGCCTTTGTTACTAAAAGTGGTTCTCTTTACTGTAAACGGATTGGTACTTTCTGGAGCAGCAATTACATTGGGGATGTAGCCCGCTTTTAAATGACCTGCTAAAAGAGGTGCCAAATATTTGGTATCTGCACTAGAACTTAAAATTAAAATTTTAGCTCCTTCTTTTGCTGCGGCTTCTTGAATAGCAGCGGCAAATGCTTTGGCGTTAAACGTTTTTAATTCCTGGTTGGTAATGTTTAATACTTTAGAAATACCGTAGTTTCCTAAACTTTCATTCTCCGATGCATTAAAGGAAATGGCCGTTGCTGTCGTGCCCATTTTTTGAGCTACTTCATGGGCATAGGAAGCTACTTCAAATGCATTTTTTTTAAATTTTCCGTTTTCTGATTCTGTATATACTAAAACTGACATATTTTCAATTTTTTTTAATTTTTGTACAAAACACTTTCTTAGAAAGGTGTTTTAGCTATTTGTTACTATTTTTCTGAAAGACCTATATTGTGCTGATCAAATTCTCTAATTCTTTAGAACAAGGAATCGTTTATATGGCTTTAGCCTCGTTATGAAGTAAATCTATAAGTTCATCTACAGAAGTGACTAGTTTAACACTTCCTTTGGCAGCAGGTTTTTCAAATTTAGTATCTTTTGTTGCGTGTATGGCGGCTATAGGTTCTATAACAGTTAGCTTTTTTTGTCGCGCCATCATAATGCCACGCATGTTTGGAATCCTCAAATCACTTTCTTCCACTAATCCTTTTTGCCCACCGATGATTAGAGGTAATGTGGTTGCTATTTTTTCTTTTCCACCATCGATTTCTCGCATGGCTGTAGCTTCTGTTCCTTCGATCTCTAGTTTAATACAAGTGTTCACGAAATTCATGTCTAATATACTAGCTATAATCCCAGGGACCATTCCGCCATTATAATCAATCGACTCTCTACCGGCAATCACTAAATCATAGGCACCATCCTTAATCACGGCTGCTAGTTGTTCTGCAACAAAAAAACCGTCGGTCGGATCTGCATTTACCCGTATAGCTTCATCAGCACCTATGGCTAATGCCTTGCGCATAGTGGGCTCAACGTTGGCGCCACCAACAGTGGCGATATGTACTACAGCATTTTGCTTTTCTTTCAACCACATGGCTCTAGTAAGTCCAAATTCATCATTAGGATTTATAATAAATTGAACCCCGTTAGTGTCAAATTTAGTATCACCTTCCGTGAAATTTATTTTTGACGTCGTATCGGGTACATTGCTTATGCATACTAATATTTTCATTCTTAACGCTTTTAAATTTTTTAAAACAGGGCTAAGATAACCAATATTTTTCAAATTTACTATGCATGCATAGTAAATTTTATAACTTTTTTTGAGTATTTCAGGCTTTAATATGACGGATTATTTCCTATTTTTGTTCACCCTTGAAAATAATGATTTTAAACGCTCTCGTTTTACTACTCGTAATAGCATGATAGCATCGTTATTTTACTTGTTTAGGCTACTTGTGATCATTAAAACAGAATTAAAAAAAGCACATGAAAACAATACAATTTAGAGAAGCTATTTGTGAGGCGATGTCCGAAGAAATGAGAAAAGATGAATCTATTTACTTAATGGGTGAAGAAGTGGCGGAATACAATGGAGCCTACAAAGCTTCAAAAGGAATGTTAGATGAATTTGGTGCGGATAGAGTGATTGATACGCCTATTTCTGAATTGGGGTTTGCTGGCATTGGAGTTGGTTCAGCTATGAACGGCAATCGTCCTATCATAGAGTTTATGACTTTTAATTTTGCCTTAGTAGGTATTGATCAAATTATAAATAATGCGGCTAAGATTCGTCAAATGTCTGGTGGTCAATTTAATTGTCCTATCGTATTTAGAGGGCCAACAGGTTCTGCGGGTCAATTAGGTGCAACCCATTCACAGGCTTTTGAAAGCTGGTTTGCTAATTGCCCAGGTTTAAAAGTTATAGTGCCATCGAACCCAGCAGATGCAAAGGGCTTGTTGAAGGCAGCGATTAGAGATAACGATCCTGTTATTTTCATGGAGTCCGAACAAATGTATGGAGATAAAGGTGAAGTTCCAGAAGGAGATTATATCATTCCGATTGGAGTGGCAGACGTTAAAAGAGAAGGTACAGACGTCACGATCATATCATTCGGAAAAATCATAAAAGAGGCTTTCAAAGCTGCTGATGAATTAGCCAAAGAAGGTATCAGCTGTGAAATTATAGATTTAAGAACTGTTAAACCTTTAGATTACGAAGCGATTCTAAAGTCGGTTAAAAAGACCAACAGAATGGTTATTTTAGAAGAAGCATGGCCCTATGGCAATGTTGCTTCCGAAATTATATACCATGTACAATCGAATGCTTTCGATTATTTAGATGCGCCTATTGAGAAAATAAACACGGCAGATACACCAGCGCCGTATTCTCCTGTGTTGTTGGCAGAATGGTTACCAAACTACGAAGACGTTATTAAATCGGTTAAAAAAGTAATGTATAAATAAGCGGTATACGCTGTAAGTATAGACAAGCTTTACTGACAAATGTGTCAGTAGAGCTTTTTTAGGTTATAGCCCTGTTTGATACTTTATACTCACAAGATTCCATGAAAAATTTTTTACAATTATTGGTTTTATTAACCTCAACTTTGGTGTTTTCGCAAACCAAAATAAGTGGTATTGTCGTAGACGAACAAGATGTGCCGGTGGCTTTTGCCAATATTCTATTTAAAGGCTCTACAGAGGGAACAATCACCAATGAAGATGGCATTTTTTATTTAGAGTCTGATGCTAATTATACCACCATCACAGCCTCTTTTATAGGCTATGAAACTAGAGAAATTCGCTTAGAGAAAAAGGTAAATTACCAAATGAAAATTATTCTTTTGGAAGGTGGTGAACAGTTAAAAGAAGTAATTGTTTACTCCGGGAAACAATCCAAAAAAAATAATCCAGCGATCGATATTCTTAGAAAAATTTGGGAACAAAGACGAAAAAATGGGGTAAAACAATACGATCAGTATAGCTTTAATAAGTACGAAAAAGTGGAGTTTGACTTGAATACCATAGATAGTGCGCTGATAAAGAATAAAATATTTAAAGGTTTGGAGTTTATTTTTAAAGATTTAGATACCTCAAGAATTACAGGAAAAACCTACCTCCCTATTTTTATAAACGAAAGCTTTTCAAAGATATATGGAGATAATACTTTAAGCCAAGAAGAAGAAGATATTTTAGGGACTAAAAATTCAGGTTTTAGCAACAACCAAGCACTAACGGCCTTTATTGAAGATTTATATGCTGATTATGATATTTACAACAATTACCTGAAGTTTTTTGATAAAAGCTTTACGAGCCCGCTTTCAAAAACAGGTATTGATGTTTATAATTATGTATTGACAGACAGCGCTTTTATTGATAAAAAATGGTGCTATAATATTATTTATTATCCTAGAAGAAAAAACGAATTGACTTTTAAAGGTAATTTTTGGGTGAATGATTCTACCTATGCCATTAAAAAAATAAATCTAGAAGTGACCAAAAGTGCCAATATCAATTGGGTAAAAGAGATTTATATTGAACAAGATTTTGAGGTACTGAATGACTCTGTTTTTTTATTGAAGCGCGATTATATGTTGAGTGACTTTAGCCTAAGTAAAAAAGAAGCTTCGAAAGGAATTTATGGCAAAAGAACAACAGTTTATGATAATTATGCTTTCAATGAAGTAAAAAATGAGAGTTTTTATAAAAATCTAAAAAATAAATTTAGCACTTCGATAGTAGAGCAGGATAATTTTTTCTGGGAAGAAAACCGACTTGAAGCTTTAAATAAAGACGAAAAGGGTATTTATAAACTACTAGACACTTTAAAAACAGTGCCAAAATTTAAAAGCTATTACAATATTGTAAGTATCTTAGGTTCGGGCTATGTTGAAATAGATAAATGGAATTTAGATATAGGTGATGTGTACAGCACTTTTGGTTTTAACGACGCAGAAGGCATTCGCGTGCGTGCTGGAGCAAGAACCTACTTCGGGCAGAATGATCCTTGGCGTATAGAGGCGTATACGGCTTATGGTTTTGGAGATCACAAATTTAAACATGGTATTTCTGCGAAATGGTTGCTAGATAAAAAAACGAGATTAATAATTTCAGGGGGCAATAGGCGCGATATTGAACAATTGGGATTAAGCCTTACCGCCACCAACGATGTTTTGGGCAGAAGCGCTGCTTCATCTTCCTTATTTTCGGTAGGTGCCAATGACCGACTAACGAATATCGACTTATCGACTTTTGCCGTTGAGGTAGAACCCTTAACTAATTTTATGATCAAAATTGGCGGCTCTTTACGGACCTTAAGTTCTGCACTTCCTGATGCTTTTAGTCTTGACTATATGGATACCACGAGTCCTACTGGAATTAATTCAGAAATAAAACAGTTCGATATCAACACTACGTTAGTTTATACCCCAGGTAGGAGGACCATCGGATATGGGGTGGAGCGTAGGAATATCAACGACACCTACAGTACGCTATTTTTAAATTATACGAAGGGTATTGAAGGATTCTTAGAAAGTGATTTTGACTATGAAAAATTACAATTTTCATACACACAACCATGGCAAATAGGAGGTTTTGGAAGACTCAACAGTACTATAGAGCTCGGGAAAACCTTTGGAGAAGTACCGCTGGGATTGCTCAATGTAGTGCCCGGAAACCAAACCTTATTTTCTATTTATGGCACTTTCCCCAACTTAAACTTTTATGAATTTGTAACTGACACCTATGCATCGGTACATTTGGAACATAATTTTAATGGGCGTTTTTTCTCTAAAATTCCTGTTATAAAAAAATGGAACCTTAGGGAAATAGTTGGTTTAAGAGGAGCTTGGGGTTCATTATCGGATGAGAATGTACTATTAAATAGTCCAACGAATATTCCTCTAATAGCGCCAAGCGATAAAATTTATTGGGAATATTCTTTAGGCGTTGGAAATATTTTTAAAATTTTTAGAATCGATTTTAATTTTCGAGGAAATTATTTAGAAAATCCAGAAGCAAGGCCTTTTAGTGTTACAGGGTCGTTTGGATTTAGTTTTTAAGCTTTTAAAATGGCTTACTTAACGATACCGATTTCGTAAATTTTTTTTTAAAAAATAGGTGAAAATCGTATATCTTTCTTGGGTTTACTAGACTTGAACAAATTTAATCAAGTATCTTTGACGCAAAATTAGAGTGAAAATTATGAGTAAAACTGCAGAAATAACATTTGATGTTTTAATAGAAATTCCAAAAGGGAGTAGAAATAAATACGAATACGATTTTACCTTACATAAAATTAGATTTGATAGAATGCTTTTTTCGTCCATGATGTACCCAGGTGATTATGGTTTTATACCTGAAACTTTAGCACTTGATAAAGATCCATTAGATGTTTTAGTGATGGGATCGGAGCCAACATACCCTATGGTAGTTATGGAGGTTAGGCCTATTGGTGTTTTTCATATGACTGATGAAAAAGGACCCGATGAAAAAATTATATGCGTGCCTGTTTCAGATCCTATTTGGAACAATAACCATGATATAAATGACTTAAACCCGCACCGATTAAAAGAAATTGAGCACTTTTTTCAGGTGTATAAAGATTTGGAAAAAAAGAAAGTTGATGTTGGTGGTTGGGGTAATGCTCAAGAGGCAATTGATATTTACCATCAATGCGTGAAGCGTTATGATGAAAGCGAACACAAGAAAAAGCGAACATTTACCATTTAAGTCTACAAGAAACAAACTACAAAAAGCCACTTTTATCTTTAAAAGCGGCTTTTTTTATTTGCATCGATTTCATACATTTACCGCCAACTAATTAACAAATATTTAAAATAATTATGGAAATACTATTAAAATTTCTGCCCATCTTCGGAGTTGTGGCATTGTTGTTTGTCTTTGTGAAAAATATGTGGGTATCAAAACAAGATGCCGGAAATGAAAAAATGACACGAATTGCAAAGAGTATATCAGATGGTGCCATGTCATTTCTTAAAGCAGAATATAAAATTCTTTCAATATTCGTTATTGCTGTTGCAGCCTTGCTTTATGTAAAAGGGACTAATGAAGTAGGATCGAACGGAATGGTTGCTGTATCTTTCATTGTAGGTGCTATTTGTTCGGCCTTAGCAGGTTTTATTGGGATGAAGGTGGCTACAAAAGCCAATGTTAGAACTACACAAGCGGCTAGAACCTCATTAGGAAAAGCTTTAGAAGTAGCTTTCGCTGGTGGTGCCGTAATGGGGCTTGGTGTTGTTGGATTAGGGGTTTTAGGACTAAGTGGCCTATTCGCTATTTACCAAGGAATTTGGGAAGGACCGGAAAATTTAGGAATGGTATTGAATGTTCTTTCAGGATTTTCATTAGGAGCATCATCTATTGCTTTATTTGCACGTGTTGGTGGTGGTATTTATACCAAAGCAGCAGATGTTGGTGCCGATCTAGTAGGTAAGGTTGAAGCTGGTATTCCAGAAGATCACCCATTAAACCCAGCAACTATTGCAGATAACGTAGGGGATAACGTAGGGGATGTTGCAGGTATGGGAGCTGATTTATTCGAATCGTATGTAGGTTCTATTATCGGTACTATGGTTTTAGGGGCATTTATTATTACACCAGATTTTGGTGGTCTAGGTGCAGTTTATTTGCCTTTGGTATTAGCTGCGGTAGGTATTCTAATGTCTATTATCGGAACTTTCTTCGTAAAAGTAAAAGATGGTGGAAATCCGCAAACAGCTTTAAATATTGGCGAATTTGGTTCTGCGGGACTAATGGTAATTGCTTCTTATTTTATAATCACTTCATTAATTCCAGCAACATGGATGTATGACGGTGTTGAATATAGTGCATTAGGTGTTTTTTGGGCAACGATAGCTGGTTTAGTAGCTGGTTTAGCCGTTGGTAAAATTACCGAGTATTATACTGGTACAGGTACAAAACCTGTAAATTCTATCGTAAAACAATCTGAAACTGGTGCTGCAACTAATATTATATCAGGTTTAGGAGTGGGGATGATGTCTACTATGTTTCCTATTCTATTCATTGCTGCCGCCATATTGGTATCACATCATTTTGCAGGTTTATACGGTATCGCTATTGCTGCAGTGGGTATGTTAGCCAATACTGGAATTCAATTAGCTGTAGATGCTTATGGTCCTATTTCTGATAATGCAGGTGGTATTGCCGAAATGGCTGAGTTACCACACGAAGTTCGCGAACGTACCGATAAATTAGATGCTGTTGGGAATACCACTGCTGCTATTGGTAAAGGTTTTGCAATTGCTTCAGCAGCGTTAACGGCTTTAGCCTTATTTTCAGCGTTTATGAAAGTCGCTAATGTTTCTTCAATTGATGTTTCTAAACCAACTGTAATGGCTGGACTTTTGGTAGGTGCAATGCTTCCTTTTGTATTCTCAGCCTTATCTATGAATGCCGTAGGTAGAGCAGCGATGGCCATGATTGAAGAAGTACGTCGCCAATTTAGAGATATTCCTCAATTAAAAGCAGCACTTGGTGTGATGCGTAAGTACGATTCTGATATGTCTAAGGCAACCGCAGAAGACCGAGCAATTTTTGATGCTGCGGACGGTTATGCAGAATACGATAAATGTGTTGATATCTCGACCAAAGCGTCGATTAAAGAAATGGTATTACCTGGTTTATTAGCTATTGCAGTTCCTGTAGCTGTTGGTTTTATTGGTGGTGCTGAAATGTTAGGAGGTTTATTAGCTGGGGTAACTTCTGCGGGAGTTCTTATGGCAATTTTCCAGTCGAACGCTGGTGGTGCTTGGGATAACGCAAAAAAAATGATTGAAGCCGATGGTCGTAAAGGTTCTGACGCACATAAAGCAGCTGTTGTAGGTGATACTGTAGGTGATCCATTTAAAGACACTTCAGGTCCTTCTTTAAATATTCTTTTAAAGTTAATGTCTGTTGTTGCTTTGGTTATAGCGCCAAGTATCGCAATTACTGCTGAAGGAATGGCAGCCTATGGAAACGACAAGCAAACAATAGAAACTTCTATTCAAATGAATGTTGGTGCTAACGATTTAGCAGAGGCTACTGTTGTTTATACAACTACAACGAATGGAAAATCAATCACGGAAGAGAAAATTTTCAAAGGAACACAAGAAGAGGTAAAAGCACAATTAGTAGCTTTTGAAAATACAACAGTGAATCGCAATGATGCTGATGTTGATGTTAAAATTGAAAAAGTAGATATCAGAAAATAAAGGTCCTGAAATCAATTTAAAACTTTATTTTTAAACCTGCTAATCGTACTATTAGCAGGTTTTATTTTTGATACACATAAAAGTGTATTAGAGCAAAAGAGTTAAAGGCACCCAATTCATTTCGGATGCTTAGCTTCAAATTTTCTTATTTTTATGCATTACTAAAGCTAAAATCCATAAGCCCTAGGGCTATTTAACCCAATCGATTGAATCTCATTTCAAGAAAAACCTATTCATGATGTCATTTTTTCAAAAAGATCCTTTACAAATTATATGTTTTGACGCCTATGGTACAGCATCACATTTTTATTTGAGAGGTCGTGCTTTGGAGGATGAAACTATAGATTTAGACAAAAAAGGATGGTTTCATTTGGTATTGAATACTTGGAAACGTTTTGAATCTGATGAAATAAAGAACATCGCATTAAATATTAGTTTGCCCAATGGAACTATTCTGAAGGCAAAAACAGACCATCATGGGTATTTTAAAGTAAAAACTAAAGTACAAGATTTAGGTGCTTTTGCCAATGAAGAAGGCTGGTTGTCTTTTGAAGTGGCTTATGACGATATCCCGATAAGGCGTATCATTCAACAAAAAAATAGCTTTAAAGGTAAAATTTTGATTCCGTCAGTAAAAGCCAATTACGGTATTATTACTGATATTGACGATACCATACTACATACGGGCGTAGTCTCGAGACTTAAATGGAAAGTACTCTACAACACAGTATTTAAAACCGCTAAAAAGCGCCTGCCGCTCAAAGGAGCTTCGGAATTTTACAACCAATTACATCTTGGAAAAACCTTAGAACATGCGAACCCTATTTTTTATGTGAGTCATAGCCCATGGAATTTATACCGTTATTTAGATTTGTTTTTAAGACAGAATAATTTTCCAAAAGGACCTATTTTATTGCGCAGTTTTCAGTCTATCTTTAAAAGAAAATCAGTAGGAGACAAACCTCAAAAACAGCTTGAGATCTTAAATATATTAACGACCTATCCAGATTTAGGCTTTATTTTAATTGGTGATAGTGGAGAGCGTGATGCCGATATTTATAAAGAAATAGCCTCACTTTTTCCGGATCGTATTTTGGCTATTTACCTGAGGAGTGTAAATCACAAGCGAAAAATGACCCGTGTAAAGGGGCTTTTTGAAAATTATAAAACAACACCTGTTTTATTTGTAGAAAACAGCAGTCAGGCTGTAGCCCATGCAAAAGAGTTAGGGTTTATTTGAAAATTGCCATTTAATACATAATGATTACTGTCCGATAAGAGGCATAAGACCGTGTATTTCGACTTCGATAAATGACCAGGCTGCAAGGTTATAGCACCAAGAGTTAAATCTAACTATTTGATAATCAATAGTTAAATAGGTAAATATCCGTGTTTTTAAATTTTATGAAAAGCAAGCTGACTTCCTATAAAAACTCTTGAAACCTAATTTAACTCGTGTTTTGTATTTATCCCATAAATTTTTATCGGACACTAGTGATAAATGATCTAGAATCTATTTGTGCAGCGGTCTCGATTCTTTAAATGGGGTCACTAAGAGGATTCGAAGTCTTAGAACAAACCGTTAATCTCCGCATCAATTTTATGAATAATAGCCCCTAAATCTTCAGGATTGGCTACAAAATCAAGATGGTCTACATCTATAATTAATAATTTTCCCTTCTCGTATTTTTGACTCCAAGCTTCGTAGCGTTCATTCAGGCGGCTTAAATAATCAATAGAAATGGTGTTTTCGTATTCGCGGCCGCGTTTATGAATTTGGTTCACTAGATTAGGAATAGAGCTGCGTAGGTAAATTAACACATCAGGTGGCTGCACTAAACGCTCCATCAGTTCAAACAAACTAGAGTAATTTTTAAAATCTCTATTGGTCATTAAGCCCATCGCATGTAAATTAGGCGCAAAAATATACGCATCCTCGTAAATGGTACGATCTTGAATTATATTTTTTCCAGTTTCCCGAATCTCCAGAATCTGACGGTAGCGACTATTTAAAAAATAAATTTGTAGGTTAAAACTCCAGCGCTCCATCTGGTTGTAAAAATCATCTAAATAAGGATTGTCTACAACATCTTCAAAATGAGGTTCCCATTTATAATGTTTGGCCAATAAGGTGGTTAAGGTAGTTTTACCAGCGCCAATATTTCCTGCAACAGCAACATGCATAATGTGTTTATTTTATTCGCTAAGCAGTAAGCTGTATGCTTTAAGCCTTGAGCGTTTGAAACATATGATTATTTATTCCCCGTTGAGCCTTAAAATTTAAAACTTAAAACTTTTCAAACGGGCACACAATATACAACGAATCTTGCCTTGTTAAAAATATAGTTGATGAAATACATGAATGTTTTATGAGCACACTAATTTATACCCATAACCGCGAATATTTAAGATTTTAATGGTAGGGTCTTTTTTTATTTTTTTGCGAAGCTTAGAAATAAAAACATCCATACTTCTGGCATTAAAAAAATCATCATCACCCCAAATTTTATTCAAAATATAGGATCTTTCCAATATTTGGTTGCGCTTGTCAGCCAGGTGAAAAAGTAATTCGGACTCTCGGTGCGTTAAGGCGTATTCTTCCTTATCAAACGTTAAGGTTTGCTTGATATGATTAAAGGTAAAAGCGCCTAAAACTATATTTTCAAACTTTATTTTTGCTTTTCTTCTTTTTAAGAGCGCATGTATGCGCACAATTAATTCTTCAATACTAAATGGTTTTTTTAGATAGTCGTTACCTCCTAGTCCAAAGCCTTCAACCACATCTTTTGTTTGCGTTTTAGCGGTTAAAAATAAAATAGGAATATCCGGATTTTCCTTTCGGATTTCTTTAGCTAGAGTGAAACCATCTTTTTTAGGCATCATCACATCGAGTACCAATAATTCGGGATCTTCTGTTTTATATAATTCGTAAGCGCTAAGGCCATCGGAACAATAGCATACTTCAAAGTCTCTGGTTTCTAGACTTTCTTTTATAATTAGACCTAATGAAGTTTCATCCTCAGCATACAGTATTTTTATTTTCATAGTTGTATTTGAAAGATTGTGGAATTCGATTCAGATGTTAGGAATAAGCGACCTTCATGTTTTTCAATGATTTTTTTGGAATAGTATAAGCCTATTCCAAAACCTTTAATATCATGTCTGTTTCCCGTAGGAATCCTATAAAATTTGTCAAATATTTTTTCTGAATGTGCTTTTGAAATTCCAGTACCGTTGTCTTTAAATCGAATTTCAGTGCTATTTCCAAGCTGGTTTAACTCAATTGTAACGGTATCACCTCCATATTTTATAGCATTATCTACTATATTAGTAAGTGCATTTTCAAAATGAAACGGATCTAAATTGAGTACTAATGTATCAGTAGAAGGTGTAAACCGTATTTTTTTATGTGGTGCAACCAAGGTGTATTTTTGTACCAAATTTTGAAGTAATTCAATAATATCTGTTGGTTCTTTGCTCAACATTAAGGCATCGCTATCAAGGGTAGCAGTTTCTAATAGTTTTTCAACCATGGTATTCAGTTTTGCTAATTGTTGCTGGGATATGTCTAAATAGTTGTTGGTTTTTTCTTTGTCGTTTTTTTTATTGAAATCTCGAATCGCTTCAATTGCTGTAGCAACGGTGGTTATGGGTGTTTTAAATTCATGGGTTATATTACTGATTAAATCATTTTTTATTTCGGCCAATTGTTTTTGGTTTTTAATAATCTGGATTAGGTAAAATAAAGTGCTTACTATGGCTATAGATAGTAATAAAGAAAAGGCAATACCTGCCATCCCTCTTTTAAAAATCAAATAGCTGGCATTTTCAAAATTTAATTGTATTTTTTGATCAGGTTTTAAAAGGGTTGATTTTGAAAAAGTTTCTAAGGCTAGTTGGTTCGGTTTTAACGGGAATTGCTGCAATAAACTATCCTTTTTTAATTCAATAAGTTGGTAGTTGATGACCATTTTTTTTCTGATTAGCTCATCCTTTAGAATGGAATCTAAAAGCACCAGATCAAGTGAGTCTCTTGTTATAGAAAGTGTCATTTTATTCAAAAATGAGTTTAAGTCTCCCATACTATCCAAGGCTTTTTGCCCATAAATAACTTTGGTTTTTGGAAAAATTCTAGCACTTTTTATTCCTGAAATTATATTTTTTTTAATACTATCCTTCGACTCATTAGTTTCGATGTTTTCGATGGCAATTTTTTTAATTTCATTATTGTTTTTTATAAAGCTACTCGCTCTGTTCGAAGAATAGATGGTGTCCTTATCTACATCTAAAAAAGTCACTAAGTCAGTTTTACTAATTTCGGCAAAGTAGGCTTCTACACTATTATCTAGTGCAATTTGAGTATCGTTAATGTATCGCAGCTTATTCGACTCATATTGGTCTAAGTTCCAAAATATTTGAATTCCTATAGTTATGGCAATCGTTATTGCGATGATATAGGGCAGCAATTTTGTACTGAATTTTTTCATAAAACAAAGGTAGAGATTATTCCATTTTAATATTTCATCCCTTAACACACGTTAACGTTGGTTAACTATCAATACGATTTTCTACACCTAAATTTGAAGTATAATTTTAACTAAAATATATTTATCATGAAAAAAAATACGATGATTGCCCTAGTATTCAGTCTTTTGTTAACTGCGGGAATAACAGCACAGAGCTCCACAGATTCAAAAAGTAAGATCAATTTTACAGAAATTGGAATTACTGTTAATTCTTTGGAAGAGTTAGATGTTGTCGATTGGGAAAAGAATTTTTCTGTTTTTGATGGATATGATGATGATTATGAGATCAGAGTCTTTTTAAAAATCGACCATGCAGTGGTAGTTAAGAATGCTAAAACAGAACAAAATGACGAAAAAAAAGTACGTATAAAACTTTTACAAGATGCCATGCATCAAGTGCAAAAGGCTTTTGAAGAGCAAGGAATTTTTGAGGCTAAAGCTGATTTTTCTTCATTAGATAGCGATACTATAGCACAACTTCAACACTTAATAGCATCTTCAGAAAATGTTCAAAAAGCTTTTTCCAAGAATACCTTTGAAATTAAAAATATGACATATTCGGTAAAGGGTTTAATAAGTGAAAAAGAAGCTCTTATTGAAACCATGAGGAGGTCAACCGAGAGTGCAAAGAAAATACTGACTAAAATATAGAATCGCTTTGCTGCTATTCTGGAGTTCATAAGTATCGCTATTTGCTATAATCTACACTAAAAAACCTGCGCTACACTAAAAGCCTACCCATCTAGCTTAGACTTTCAGTAGCCATCTAAAAAAAATATCCTAAAAATACCACAGATGAAAAAAACACTTTTAATTCAAAACGCATTACACCTAAGGTTCCTTATATGTACTACATTTTTATGGGCTTTTAATAGCTTTGGACAAACCGAATATTACTCTACCAACGGAAAAAATAGATTAACTAAAGTAGAACTCGAAAACCAAAAACAAGAACTGAAACAAAAATTTGGGAAGCTCAGCAAGCAAGAAATTTTTGTGGAGATTAAAATTAAAAATACAGAAACTAAGGAGGACTCCATCATTCAAACCATTTCATTTGATATCCACGACGGGAAAAGTCGAGGCGGCGGCAATAAGGGGTATCTCGCTAAATTGGTTGGAGAAAAATTTCCAACCTTTGAATTAAAAACACTCCTAGGAGACAAATTCAATGAGGCCCAATTAAGTGGTAAACCTACTATGATCAATTTCTGGTTTACGAAATGTGCTCCATGTATAGATGAAATGCCTGTTTTAAATACCCTATATCAACAATATAAAAGCGACATCAATTTCGTGGCAATTACCTACGAGTCAGAAGAAAAAGTATCAGCCTTTTTAAAAAAGCACCCTTTTAAATTTAAGCACTTGGTCGATGCAAAATCTTTTACAGACGCTTTAGAAATAAAGGCCTATCCTTTAAACTTGTTTTTAGATGCCAATGGTGTTTTGCAATATATTGAAAATGGTATCGCTTATGTGATGAATGAAAGAGAGGAAGGTATGAAAATGGGTGATGGTAATGAAATTATCGCTATTTTAGAAAAATTGAAGAGGTAATTAAACCAAATCAAAAAAAAACAGTCTTACAACAAAATATACATCAATCATGAGACATCAATTTTTAGTGCTAGTAGCCTTTTTAGCTTTTATAGTGCCTAGTGTAGCACAAGATTTTCAGGGTAAAGCCATTTATCAATCCAAAACTTCTATGGGTGATTTTAATTTTGGAAATCGACAAATATCAGAAGACCAAAAAAAGCGAATGATGGAACGAATGAAAGATATGTTTGAAAAAACCTTTGTGCTTCATTTTGATACCTCTGTGGCCATGTATGCTGAAGAAGAAAAATTAGAGGCGATGAGTGCCGGAAGAGGCGGAGGAATGCGCTTTGGTAGTTTTGGAGGGAGCGGTAAATTGTATAAGAACCTAAAAGATCAAAGTTTCACCAACGAAACTGAAATGTTTGGAAAAGTTTTTCTCATTAAAGATAAGCTTGAAAAACTAGAATGGAAAATGGGTACAGAGAGTAAAAAAATTGGGAATTATACGGCTTATAAGGCGACCGCCATTAAACCCGTTGATACCACAAGTTTTGAAGCCATGCGCCAAAGACGCCAAAGAGAAAGTGATAAGGAAACAGCGGATAAAGAAGCAAAAAAAGATTCGACCAAAAGCAATTCTTTTTTTACCGTGACACCTGAACTTAAAGAAACAGAAATAATAGCATGGTTTACCCCGGAAATCCCTATCAGTCAAGGGCCAGGAGGATATTGGGGCTTACCTGGTTTAATTTTAGAGGTGAGTGCCGGAAATACAGTGATACTGTGCACCAAAGTCGTCATGAATTCAGAGGAGAAAGTTACCCTTGAAGCACCTAAAAAAGGAAAAGTAGTCTCGCAAATAGAATACAATAAAATTATGATGGACAAGATGGAAGAAATGAGCGAGCAATTCAGAGGTCGTGGTGGTAGCAACAGTATTCGTATTGGAAATTAATTTTTTTCTGAAATAGATTAAAAATACAATCAAAACTTAGGTCAGCCTTTTGCTCAAAAAGACTGACCTTTTTTTAATTTAGGGCTTGAGCCATTGGCACATCTTTAATTAGCATTTAAAAATAGCATGCCTAACAATTTGCTGTTAAACCATTTTTCAAATAACATTTTTTCTTCTACTTTTGCAATCTATTAATTGAGGATGGATTTGACTGATTGCAACCTCATGCACTAAACATGGTTTAGTACAAGAAAAATGCTAAAGCAGTTGTGACTAACTTTTTGTTCGTACACTTCTTCTTTTCAACTTTTCTATGCTGTCATTTCCGTTCTAGAAAGTAAAACAAAATGGCATATTTATTTACCTCAGAATCTGTTAGTGAAGGACATCCAGATAAGGTAGCAGACCAAATTAGTGATGCATTATTAGATAATTTTTTAGCCTTTGATCCCGAAAGCAAAGTTGCTTGTGAAACTTTAGTTACCACAGGTCAAGTAGTACTCGCGGGTGAAGTAAAGAGCGATACCTATTTAGATGTTCAACAAATTGCGAGGGATGTCATCAATAAAATAGGATATACAAAGGGGGAATATCAATTTAGCGGCGATTCTTGTGGTGTAATTTCATTAATCCATGAGCAATCAAAGGATATTAATCAAGGTGTTGATCGTGGGTCAAAAGAGGAGCAAGGGGCAGGTGATCAAGGAATGATGTTTGGTTACGCGACCAAAGAAACAGAAAATTACATGCCTTTGGCCTTAGATATTTCGCATAAATTATTACAAACACTAGCGGAATTACGAAGAGAAAATAAGGAAATCACCTATTTACGTCCTGATGCCAAAGCACAAGTCACTATTGAATATGACGATAACAATAAGCCGCAACGCATTGATACTATCGTAGTTTCTACCCAACATGATGCATTTGATCCGGATGATGAAAAAATGTTGGCTAAAATAAAATCAGATATCATTAGCTTATTAATTCCAAGAGTAAAAGCACAATTACCAACACATACCCAAGCTTTGTTTAATGATGCGATTAACTATCACATTAACCCAACGGGAAAATTTGTGATTGGTGGTCCACATGGGGATACAGGCCTCACCGGGCGTAAAATTATCGTAGATACCTACGGCGGTAAAGGAGCTCACGGTGGCGGTGCATTTAGTGGGAAAGATCCAAGTAAAGTAGATCGAAGTGCTGCTTATGCCGCACGACATGCAGCGAAGAATTTAGTGGCTGCCGGAGTGGCTAACGAAATTTTAGTGCAAGTTAGTTATGCCATTGGCGTGGTAAAACCTACTTCTATTTTTGTAGAAACCTATGGCACCTCCAAAACAGGATTAAGTGATGGGCAGATTGCGACAAAAGTAGCGCAGTTGTTTGATATGCGACCTTTTGCTATCGAAGAGCGTTTAAAATTGAGAAATCCTATTTATTTAGAAACGGCCGCTTACGGTCATATGGGGAAAGAACCTGTAACGATTACTAAAACTTTTGAATCGCCTTACAACGGTAAGGTTGAAAAAGAAGTGGAATTGTTTACTTGGGAAAAATTAGACATGCAAGAGCAAGTGAAAGCGGCTTTTGGATTATAAAATGATCACTCTGTGTAAGCCTTTTTTCTTGGTGTAGCTCCCTGAAATAATTTAAGACTAATTGTTTCACTTAGTCGCGCTGAGTGCATACAGAGCGGCGCAGAGAAAAAGGAATGTTTACCGATAACATGTATCGGAGTATTGAAATAGGAAGAGCTGTTTTTCTAACAAAAACAGGATAAATTAATAAATTTCATCAATAATTAGGAATTTAAAAAGTTCCGTACTTATATTTGCAGTTCGTAAGTTCAAACACGTATTGAATAGTTATCAAGAAAGGTGGAGGGAATAGACCCTTTGAAACCTTAGCAACCCTTTGTTCTCTGCAAGAGACAATGAAGGTGCTACATTCTACCAAATGTGCTCTATGGCATTGGCGGCAGATAACGAAAATAAGAATTACTTTTCCAGTAATTACATATTTCTTTCTTATAACTTTTTGATTTTTTGCTAGTAGCATTTTTCATGCTTTCTGGCATTGAACTTTTTAATTATTATGCTCCAAGGATAGTCCTGGAGTTAACGTTTAAAAATTAAAAATCATGAGTACCCATCAATTTAACACTAAGGCTTTACATGCTGGTCACGACACTACGCAAACAGGAGGAACAAGAGCAGTGCCTATCTATCAAACATCGTCGTACGTTTTTAAAAATACCGATCATGCTGCCAATTTATTTGCTCTTAAAGAAGTGGGCTTTATCTATACTCGCTTAAATAACCCTACGAACCAAATTTTACAAGATCGCTTAGCGGCGTTAGAATGCGGTATAGGAGCGGTAGTATTCGCATCAGGAACTTCGGCCATTGCCACAGGATTATTAACGCTGTTAAAGGCCGGAGATCATCTAGTTGCTTCCAGTAGTTTGTATGGAGGAACTTTTAATCTATTGAACGTTACCTTGCCAAGATTAGGCATAACCACCACTTTTGTGGATGCTTCTAACCCAGAAAGTTTTAAAGCAGCAGTACAAGAAAATACCAAAGCCTTTTTTGTAGAATCTTTAGGGAATCCAAAATTAGATGTACTAGATTTAAAAGCGATTTCAAAACATGCAAAACTGGCTCAAGTACCTTTTATTGTCGACAATACAGTAGCCACACCAGCCTTATTAAACCCAATTGAGCATGGGGCCAACTTGGTGATTCATTCATTGACAAAATATATCGGCGGACAAGGAACCTCGTTAGGAGGCGCTATTATTGATGCGGGTACTTTTGACTGGACCAATGGGAAATTCCCTGAATTTACCGAGCCATGTGCCGGATACCATGGCTTGGTGTATAGTGAAGCTTTGGGAGCAGCCGCATTCACCTATAAATTAATCTTAGAAGGCCTACGGGATTATGGTGGGGCTTTAAGTCCATATAATGCTTTTCAAATTATTCAAGGCCTAGAAACCTTATCGGTCCGCATTCAACAGCACAGTAAAAATGCATTAGAATTAGCTACTTGGTTAGAAGGTAGGGAAGAAGTGGCTTGGGTAAATTATCCAGGATTAAAAAGCAATGCCTATTACGATTTAGCACAACAATACTTGCCAAAAGGACAAAGTGGTGTGGTAACTTTTGGTGTAAAAGGCGGTTTTGAAGCAGCTAAAAAAGTAACGGATGAAACAAAAGTATTTTCCTTATTAGCAAATATTGGCGATACAAAATCACTGATCATTCATCCCGCAAGTACTACACACCAACAGTTAAATACAGAACAGCAAAAAGCTGCGGGCGTACCACAAGACTTAATTCGTTTATCTGTGGGCTTAGAGGCTATTGAAGATTTAAAGGCAGATTTACAGGAAGCCTTTAAAGCGCTTCATATAGGCGTGAAATAAAACCTAAGGGAAGCAAAGAACTAAAAAAAAGCTGTTTAAGGAATTTTTGGGGTTAAAAGAATTGTTTTAAGTCATCTAGTTAATTATAAATACGACATGTTACATCATATAAAAATAAATCAATACACCAATTTTGGTGGTGTTCGGCAAGATATTAATTTGTCGTATCAAGTTTTTGGACCGCAATTACATAGTGCACCTATTGTATTGGTGAATCATGCCTTGACAGGTAATTCTGATGTAGCAGGCAAAAATGGCTGGTGGTCCGCTTTAATTGGTGACGGAAAATGTATCGACACCACTAAATATACGGTACTTGCTTTTAATGTTCCAGGGAATGGCTATGATGGTTTTGTGGTGGAAAATTACAAAGATTTTGTAGCTCAAGATATCGCAAAACTTTTTTTAATAGGCCTTGAAGAACTTAAGATAAAAAAGCTTTTTGCTCTTATTGGCGGTTCTATGGGGGGTGGAATCGCTTGGGAAATGATGGCTTTACATCCGAAGCTTAGCACACATTTAATTCCTGTAGCATCGGATTGGAAATCTACCGACTGGTTAATTGCCAATTGCCAAATTCAAGAACAATTTTTAGTAAATTCTAGTCAACCTGTTCATGATGCACGGATGCACGCCATGTTGTGTTACCGAACACCAGCCTCTTTTAAGGAGCGTTTTAAAAGAAGCACAAACGAAGAACTACAGGTTTTTAATGTAGAAAGTTGGTTGACACACCACGGAGCAAAATTGCAAGAACGCTTTCAGCTTTCTGCCTATAAATTAATGAATCAGTTGTTAAAGACCATCGATATTACACGAACTAATAAAGATGTCTTTACTATGATAGAACAGAGTAAGACCAACATCCATATCATCGGAGTGGATTCTGATTTGTTTTTTACGGCTACCGAGAATAAAGATACTTTTAAGCAATTAGCCCAGGTAAATAGTAATGTTACCTATGGAGAAATTCATTCTTTACATGGGCACGATGCCTTTTTAATAGAGTTTCAGCAAATGGAGCAATTACTCAAAGGTATTTTTGATGAGAATGGAAAAAGTCAACGTATAAAAATCCTAAAATTTGGCGGCAAATCTTTGGCGAATGGGGAAGGCTTAGAACGGGTGCTGTCTATAATTAGTAACAAAGTTCGTCAAGGCGAAAACATCGGTGTTGTTTTATCGGCGCGCGCTAAAGGTACAGATCAGTTAGAAGCTATTTTAAAGAAAGCCGTTAAAGGTAAAGATTATATAAGGGAGTTTAATGCTTTTAAAACCTATCAGCAAAACGATGTAAACGTAGATTTAAAGCAAGAATTTAATACCTTGGAAAATTTGTTTGCTGGTGTAGCACTTTTAGGGGATTATAGTTTAAAAATTAAAGATCAAGTTCTGGCTTTTGGAGAATTGATTTCAGGAAAGCTTGTCACGGCCTTATTGAATGAAAAAGGAATTAAAGCCCAATTAGTGGATACACGTAATTTTATAAAAACCGATGCTAATTTTGGTGATGCCAAAGTGTTAGAGGCTCTTTCAAAAGAAAACATAGTTCGCGCTTATACAAATGTAAAAGCCGACTTTATACCTATTTTTACCGGGTTTATAGGGTCAAATGACGATAACGAAACTACTACACTTGGCCGTAATGGAAGTAATTATTCGGCCGCTTTATTAGCTAATTTTTTAGATGCTGCCGAACTTCAGAATTATACGCATGTGGATGGAATATTTACTGCAAATCCAGATTATGTGCCAGATGCCAAACAAATTGAAGAATTATCCTATAGCGAAGCGAATGAACTAGCCAATTTTGGAGCAACTATTTTACATGCTAAAACCATCATTCCATTAATTGAAAAGAACATTCCCCTTCGGATTTTAAATACTTTTAAAGACGATAATAAGGGAACTTTAATTAGCGCAAAATCTAATAAAGAAGGTATTAAATCTTTATCTGTCATTGAAAATGTAGCTCTAGTAAATTTGGAAGGTCGCGGTTTGCTCGGTAAAGTTGGGGTCGATGCTCGAGTTTTTAAAACGCTAGGCGCTAATAACATCAGTGTAAATATCATTTCTCAAGGATCTTCAGAACGCGGTCTTGGTTTTGTCGTTGATGCCCATAAAGCGTCGAAAGCAAAAGAAGTTTTGTTAGAAGAATTTAGCTCTGATTTTGAAACAAAAGATGTAAATATGATTACCGTAACAAATGATGTCTCGGTGATATCTATCGTGGGTCAAGATTTAAGCTCGTTTCATAAGCCGTTTAATGAACTGATAAAAAATCAGATCATTCCTTTGCTATTTAACAATACAGTTACGGGTAAAAATGTGAGTTTGGTAGTACGTCGAAGCGATTTGTACAAAGCTCTAAACGTTATGCACGGTCAGGTTTTTGGGATGAGTAAAAAGGTAAACATTGCTATTTTTGGTCATGGAAACGTGGGTGGAACCCTCATTGATCAAATCTTAACATCGGCGGCAAATATCGAGGAACGAAAAGGTATTCAGCTTAATGTTTTTGCGGTAGCGAACTCTAAAAAAGTGCTTTTAAATAACAAAGGAATTTCTAAAAACTGGAAAGCTAACCTAGCGGAAAACGGAATGGCATATACCTTAGATACCCTTATTGAATTTGCGAAAGAACATCATTTAGAGAACTTAATTGCAGTAGATAATACAGCAAATAAAACTTTTGTAAGCACATACCACACCATGATTGCTAACGGTTTTGATTTGGTTTCGTCGAACAAAATAGCGAATACCTTAAGCATCGATTTTTATCAAGAGTTGAGGGCTGAATTATTAAAAAATCAAAAACAATATTTATATGAAACGAATGTAGGAGCGGGCCTACCCTTGATTGATACCATTAAATTATTACATTTGTCAGGTGAAAATATCACCCAGATTAAAGGGGTGTTTTCGGGCTCTTTAAGTTATATTTTCAATACCTTTTCAGAGGTGGATCGACCGTTTTCTGAAATCTTAAAAGAAGCCATGGATCAAGGATTCACCGAACCTGATGCACGCGAAGACCTTTCAGGCAATGATGTGGGTAGAAAATTATTGATTTTAGCTCGTGAATTAGATTTAAGCAACGAATTTTCAGATATTTCTGTTCAAAATTTAATTCCAACGCACTTACAAGATGTTGAGGTATCCGAATTCAAAAATAAATTAGGGGATTTAGATGCTATTTTTGAAAAAATTAAAAAGGAGCAAAAACCAAATCACGTACTGCGCTATGTTGGTGATTTGTCGGGTGATTTACAAAAGGAAAAAGGCAATTTAGAGGTTAAGCTCATCTCCGTACCCAAAGAAAGTGCCTTGGGGCAAGTAAAGGGTTCAGATTCGATCATCGAAATCTACACCGAATCCTACGGAGAACATCCCCTAGTCATTCAAGGAGCAGGGGCAGGAGCAGCCGTTACAGCTCGTGGTGTTTTTGGGGATATTTTAAGGATTATTGAGAAGGCTTAGGGAATATATAATTTTTAGCGAAGCTCTTTTAGCTTTGTGTAACTTTGAGCCACTCTGTGAAAAAACTACTTCGCTGAACTTAGGACAGAAAAAATAAATTTATGAAGAAAAAATTTGAAACAGAAGCCATTAGAACACAAACGGAGCGTTCACAATTTTTAGAACATTCAACTCCCATGTATGTAACGTCTAGTTTTGTTTTTGAAGATGCAGAAGATATGAGGGCTTCTTTTAACGAAGAAAAGGAGCGCAATATTTATTCACGGTACTCGAATCCAAACAGCAATGAGTTTATAGAAAAAGTATGTAAAATGGAAGGTGCTGAAGCAGGTTTTGCCTTTGCATCAGGAATGGCTGCCGTTTTTTCGACTTTCGCAGCGCTTTTAAATGCTGGAGATCATGTGGTTTCAGCGCGTAATGTTTTTGGATCAACGCACAGTTTATTCACCAATTTTTTTCCCAAATGGAATATTACCTCTGATTATTTTGAAATAAATGATGTAGCGCGTATAGAAGAACTCATTAAGCCTAGCACCAAAATTATTTATGCAGAATCGCCCACCAATCCGGGGGTTGATATTCTAGATTTAGAAAAGCTCAGTACCATTGCTAAAAAACATGGGTTAATCTTAATTATCGATAATTGCTTTGCCTCACCTTACCTACAACAACCTATTCAATTTGGAGCTGATTTGGTGATTCATTCGGGGACCAAATTAATGGATGGCCAAGGGCGAGTTTTAGCTGGTATTACTGTTGGAAGTGCAGACTTGATTGATAAAATATATCGCTTTTCAAGAATTACCGGGCCCGCCTTATCACCTTTTAATGCTTGGGTAATTTCTAAGAGTTTAGAAACCTTAGCGGTCCGAGTAGATCGTCATTGTGAAAATGCCCTAAAATTAGCGAAATTTTTAGAAAATCATCCAAAGGTAAATTGGGTAAAGTATCCATTTTTAAAATCGCACCCTATGTACAAAGTAGCTAAAAAACAAATGAAAGCAGGTGGAACGGTTGTTGCTTTTGAAGTAAAAGGAGGCTTGTCGGCAGGTAGGCAGTTTTTTGACTCCATTAAGCTTTTGTCGCTATCTGCAAACTTAGGGGATACACGAAGTATTGTTACCCACCCAGCATCTACTACCCATAGTAAATTATCTGTTCAAGAAAGAGAAGCTGTAAATATTACGGATGGTATGGTACGTGTTTCTGTTGGCTTAGAGCATGTTGATGATATTATTCAAGATATAGATCAGGCCCTAAAAAATGACTAATCTTTTCAATTTACAGTTGCAATTAAAATATTTTTTAGGCTTCTTCAAGGAATTTATATAATTGGTTAACCAATTATGCTTTGAAATCACTATTTTTATAAAAAAATAGTGATGAAATTAAGCAAAGGTATTTGTATGTTGCCCATTTTAGTACTCCTCATTTGTTGTGGTTCTTCAGATATAAATGAAGTGGAGCAAGTACAAGAGCAAGAAGAAGAAATAGTAAATAACAATCCTTCTGGAGTATTAGATCCAACTAAAAAACCATCAGAAAATTTTGATTTATCTACCTGGAATTTGAGCATACCTGAAAATAGCGGTACTGGAACAGCAACCACTATTTCTGTGACTGAGCTGAATTTAAATTATGAAAATCCTAAATATTTCTATACCGCAGATGACGGTGGGATGGTGTTTAAATGTCCTGTGGCTGGTTTTAAAACTTCTACGAATACAAGTTATACTCGTGTTGAACTTCGCGAAATGTTGCGTGGTACTAACACCAACATACAAACTCAAGGTGTCAATAAAAATAATTGGGTCTTTGGTACGGCTCCCACAGCTGATAAAATAGCTGCAGCAGGGTTTGACGGTGAAATGAAGGCAACAGTTGCTGTAAATTACGTTACAACTACCGGAAGTAGTAATCAATTGGGGCGTGTCATTATCGGACAAATACATGCTAATGACGATGAACCTGTTCGTTTATACTACAGAAAATTAAAAGACAATGAGTTAGGTTCAATATATTTTGCTCATGAACCTGCAGATGGTTATGGCAATGAACAATGGCATGAAATGATAGGTTCAAGGAGCAGTAGTGCATCGAACCCTGTAGATGGTATAGCACTGAATGAAAAATTCGATTATACTATTAAAGTTGTTGGAGACAGTTTAACAGTTACTATCAGTAGAGAAGGTAAAACAGATGTGGTTAAAACCATTGATATGGTAAATAGCGGGTATAATGTTGGCGGCCAATACATGTACTTTAAAGCTGGTGTTTACAATCAGAATAATTCCGGAGCTGATGAAGATTATGTGCAAACAACATTTTATGCTTTGGAAAAATCGCACAGCACTAATTAGAAAATCTATTTAAGCCTATTCCTTTAGCTTTCTAAAATTCTTATATTAGCAAAATGCTATCAAAAAAGACAAAATACGGCTTAAAAGCACTTACATTCTTGGCAAAACAAGAACCTAAGAAGCCTATTCAAATCATAGATATTGCCAATGCAGAGAATATTTCTCAGAAATTTTTGGAAACTATTCTATTGTCTTTGCGCAAATCTGGCTTTTTAGGAAGTAAAAAAGGTAAAGGCGGTGGCTATTATTTAATTAAAGAGCCTAAAGATATTGAGATGACTTCTATCATGCGCGTCTTAGAAGGGCCTATTGCCATGGTACCCTGTGTGAGTCTTAATTTCTACGAAACTTGCGACGACTGTCCCGATGAAAACAACTGCGGGGTACATAAATTAATGCTTCAAGTTAGAGACGCAAACTTAGAAGTCTATAAAAATACCACGCTTTCCGATTTAGTTTTATAAAATTTTCTCCTTGAGGCTTATAAATTCTGCAATATTAGCTACTCATTTTTAGTAATCTACTAAAACTATAGATTAAAAGGTAATTTAATTTAATCTTGCCCGATTCAAATTAAAAATTTAGTTACATTTGTTTACCCTATAAAATCTATAGGGTAGTAAAATAATTTTATTTTAGAATGATTACAGAGCAATTAGTTGGTGCTAAAGAGAAATCAAAAAGTACTTATGAAATCGATAAAAGTTCCGAAAAGCCAATTCGAAGTATTGCTAAAGCAGTAAGTTGGAGAATTATAGGAACTTTAGACACTCTTTTAATTTCCTATATACTTACCGGTAAAATAGCCTTAGCAGCATCCATAGCTTCTATAGACTTTATAACAAAAATGATTTTATATTTTTTCCATGAACGTCTATGGAACAAAGTAAGTTGGGGCAAATAATAACAGGATAACATGAATTTTACAACAGCACAAGTGAAAGATTTAAACATACAATTAAGAGGAATTCCACCAGTAGAAATTATTTCTTGGGCCTTGCAATATGCAAAAAATGCACTCATCACGACCAATTTTAGACCTTATGAAGTGGCAATTTTACATGCTGTTTCAGATGTGAGGCACGATATTCCTGTAATTTGGTGCGATACCGGATACAATACGCCAAATACCTATGCTCATGCTGATGATTTAATTGAAAGGCTACAATTGAATGTAAAATTATATGTCCCAAAGCAAACTACCGCGCATCGTAATGCGGTGATGGGCATCCCTTCTATAGAAGATCCGAACCACGCAATTTTTACGGAGCAAGTAAAATTAGAACCTTTTAAAAGGGCCATGGCAGAGTGGAAGCCTGATGTTTGGTTTACCAACTTACGACAAGGGCAAACGGCTTTGCGAGACCGCTTAGATATATTAAGTGTAAGTCACGATGGCGTCTTAAAAGTAAGTCCTTTTTACTACTGGTCAGACGCACAACTAGACGGCTATTTAAAGGAGCATAAGCTACCCAACGAACACAAATATTTTGATCCCACAAAGGTTTTAGAAAATAGAGAATGTGGATTACATACTTAGTTGTCAGTTGACGATTGATGGTTGTTGGTTACAATAAACTATACCATCGACTAACATTAATAAAGAACATAACAATTTTAATAAATAATACAATCAACGATCAACCGACAACGAACAACCATCAACTAAAAAAAAATGAATACGTCACATATAAATCCCTTAGAAAACGAAGCTATTTACATTTTTAGAGAAGTAGCTGCGCAGTTTGAAAAACCAGTATTATTATTTTCTGGCGGTAAAGATTCGATCACCTTAGTCCGTTTAGCGCAAAAAGCCTTTTGGCCAGCGAAAATTCCGTTTCCTTTGATGCACATTGATACCGGGCACAATTTTCCTGAAACGATTGCTTTTCGTGATAAATTGGTTAAAGAATTAGGGGTAAAACTTATTGTTCGTAACGTGCAAGACGCCATCGATGAGGGGAAAGTAAAAGAAGAGTCAGGAAAATATTCAAGCCGAAATTCACTTCAAACCACCACCTTATTAGATGCTATCGAGGAGTTTAAATTCGATGCTTGTATTGGTGGCGCCCGCCGAGACGAAGAAAAGGCAAGAGCTAAAGAACGGATTTTTTCAGTACGTGATGATTTTGGACAATGGGATGAAAAAAATCAAAGGCCAGAACTTTTTGATATGCTCAACGGCCAAATTGAATTAGGTCAAAATGTACGTGTTTTTCCAATTTCAAACTGGACAGAGCTTGATGTTTGGTCGTACATCGAAAAAGAAAACATCGAAATTCCTTCGATTTACTTTGCTCACAAACGCAAAATATTTTTAAGAGACGGACTCATTTGGTCGCATTCTGATTATGTATATCAAGAAGATGATGAAGAAGTATTAGAGCGCATGGTTCGTTTTAGAACGGTGGGAGATATGAGTTGCACCGCAGCTGTATTTTCAGAGGCATCTGATATTGCCTCCGTGGTGCAGGAAATAAGAGATTCTGCCATATCTGAGCGGGGAGCTCGAATAGATGATAAACGCTCTGACGCAGCCATGGAAAAAAGAAAACAACAAGGTTATTTCTAAATTAGTTGATAGTTGTCAGTTACTAGTTGTTAGTGCTGATAGCAAATCTAAAAACAATTTATAAGCATTAAAATTTTGGAAAAGGTTTGATGATTTTTTTAATACCATCAACGGACAACCAACAACGAACAACGAATTTTATAATGGAAGTATTAAAAATAGCAACAGCCGGTAGTGTCGATGATGGAAAAAGTACCTTAATTGGTCGAATCCTTTATGATACAAAATCGCTCACCAGTGATAAACTAGAGGCTATAGAAAAAACAAGTAAACAAAAAGGCTATGATTACCTTGATTTTTCTTTGGCTACAGATGGTTTGGTGGCAGAGCGCGAACAAGGAATTACTATTGATGTAGCGCATATTTACTTTTCTACCGCAAAAAAAAGCTACATCATTGCCGATACACCTGGTCATGTGGAATACACAAGAAACATGGTAACTGGGGCTTCTACGTCGCAAGCGGCTATAATTTTAATTGATGCACGTAAAGGGGTTATAGAGCAAACCAACCGACATTTTTTTATTAATAATTTACTTCGAGTTAAAGATGTTGTAGTAGCGATTAATAAAATGGATTTAGTAGAATTCTCCGAAGAACGTTACACTGAGATTAAAGCTGACTTTTCAGAATTAATGGGGAAAAGAGATTACCAAGACCAGCAAATCACTTTTATTCCTGTGAGTGCCTTAAAAGGAGATAATGTGGTTCATAAATCTAACAATATGGAGTGGTATAAGGGGAAAACTTTATTGGAACATTTGGAAAATTTAGATATGGCGGCAGTCTCAAATATAGGAACACCACGATTCCCTGTTCAATATGTTATCCGCCCAAAAACAGAAGATTTTCATGATTTTAGAGGATTTGCAGGTAAGGTGTATGGCGGCGAATTAAGTGTAGGTGATGAAGTGGTAGCACTTCCATCTCAAACAAAATCAAAAATCAAGGAGATTTACTGCTATGATAAAAAATATCAAACGGCATCTCGGCGCTCTTCGGTGACCATTACCTTAGAAGATGACATCAATGTAAGTCGTGGTGATATGTTGGTAAAAGTGAATGATTTACCGACCATTGATAAACAATTTATCGCTACTATTTCTTGGATGGATTCAGAGCAATTAAAAGCAGGGAATAAATATGTTGTGCAACACGGGGTTCATAAAGTTTTAGCAAAAGTAGATGCCATTCATCATAAGATTAATCCAGATTATTCTGGGATTGATAAAGAGGTCGATGCCTTAGGGATGAATGATATCGCTGAGGTAAGCTTTAAACTCAACAAACCAATTTTTTACGATGCCTTTAAAAAACATCGTACCAACGGTTCTTTTATCGTCATTGATACAAAATCAAACAGCACCGTAGGAGCGGGGTTTATAAAGTAAATGCCCCAAACCCTTAAGTGGGAATAAATGGAATAAGATTAAAAAATAATAACAATTATACTCCTTTGGAGTTTCTCCACTTACTAGGAGTTTAAGAGGAGACTTAAAAAATACCCATAACGAACTCCTCCCTTTTGGGGAGCTTGGGTGGGGCCACCTTATGAAAAGTTTTAGAACAGAAATAGAAAATCCGATAGTAGAAAAAGATATCATTGATTTAGCCAATAAAATTGAACAATTCAAAAATGGCAAGCTTGATGAAGAAAAATTTCGAAGTTTACGTCTAGCCCGCGGTGTTTATGGACAGCGCCAACCCGGTGTGCAAATGATCCGTATAAAATTACCATATGGTAAAGTTTCTTCACATCAATTACGAAAAATTTCTGATGTATCTGAAGAATATTCCATTGGTCGATTGCATATTACCACACGTCAAGATATTCAGATTCACTATGTAGATTTAAATAGAACACCCGAATTATGGGCAGCATTGGAAGCATCAGAGGTTACCATTCGTGAAGCTTGCGGAAACACAGTTCGGAATGTAACAGCCAGTGAAACGGCTGGGATAGATGTGCAGGAACCTTTTGATGTTTCGCCTTATGCACAGGCCTTATTTGAGTATTTTTTACGAAACCCTATTAGCCAAGAATTAGGACGAAAGTTTAAAGTGTCATTTTCTGCGAGTGATGCAGATACGGGGCTTTCCTATATGCACGATTTGGGCTTTATTGCTAAAATAGAAAATAAAATTCGCGGTTTTAAAGTGATGTTAGGTGGTGGCTTAGGTTCACAACCTCGCCACGCTGATGAACTCTATTCTTTTTTGCCTACCGACAAAATAATTCCAATGATGGAAAGTGTAGTTCGAGTTTTTGATCGCTATGGGGAACGAAAGAGTAGAGCTAAAGCTCGTTTAAAGTTTTTACTTAAAGATTTAGGTTTAGACGGATTTAAAAGCTTACTCGAAGAGGAGCAACTTTCAGTGCCCATTAAAACCTTTCCTATTGATTCAGAAGGGTATCCGCAACCCAAAATTGCCACTATTGAAGCTCCTGAAGTTGTACTTAAGGACCAGCAAGCCTTTGATGCTTGGAAATCATCTAATGTAATTCAGCAAAAACAAAAAGGCTATTACGCTATTGGGATAAAGGTGTTCTTGGGGGATTTTTATTTAAAAGAAGCACGTGCCTTAGCTGATTTGGTGGAAACCTACGCAGCTGCAGAAATTAGATTGAGCTTGAGGCAAAACATTTTGATTCCCTATGTGAAAGAAGAATTACTTCCCTTTTTCTATACCGAACTTCAAAAACTAGGTTTTGCCGAAATCGGTTATAACAAGGCTGTGGATATTACTGCCTGCCCAGGAACAGATACCTGTAATTTAGGAATTGCTAGTAGCACTGGTATTGCTGCCGAGTTAGAGCGCATGATGAAAGAGGAATATCCAGATTATAGCAATAATCCTGATGTGGTCATTAAAATTAGTGGCTGTATGAACGCTTGCGGCCAACACAATATGGCCAATATTGGTTTTCAAGGAATGTCTGTCCGAACTAAAGATAAGTTGGTGGCCCCGGCATTACAAGTATTATTAGGTGGTGGAAATATCGGAAATGGAGAAGGGAAATTCGCTGATAAAGTAGTGAAAATTCCAAGCAAAAGAGGTCCTGAAGCCCTGCGGATTATTTTAAATGATTTTGACGCTAATGGAGGTGAGTTAAGTTATCCGGATTATTACGCCGAAAAAGAGCAAAAGTACTTCTATGATTTGTTGAAGCATTTAACCGATGTTGATAATTTAACGCCAAGTGATTTTATCGATTGGGGAACTTCAGAAGACTATGTGCAAGCGATTGGTGTAGGAGAATGCGCTGGCGTGGTCATCGATTTAATTACCACCTTATTATTTGAAAGCGAAGAAAAAATTGATAATGCTGAAAATTGTTTTGCAGAACAAAAATGGGCGGCTAGTATTTATCACTCCTATTCAGCAATGGTCAACACGGCAAAGGCCATGCTCACTATGGAAAATGTAAAAACCAATACGCACATCAGTATCCTAAAAGATTTTGATGAAAAGTTTGTGGACACAGAACGTATTTTAGTTAAAAATGGCTTTGAAAATTTAGCGCTACAAATCAATAAGAACAGCCCCACAAAGGAATTTGCAAAGCAGTATTTGAAAGATACCAAAGGATTTCTGCATAAAGTACAAGTTTTTAGAACTCAAGAATTAGCAGAAGTAGGCTCCTAAACCCAAAAGGGAGCTAAAATCGGTAAGAAAACGAAATAAATTTTCCAAGAAAGAAGTACTATGGATAAAATTTTTTTAGACAACTTAAGAGAAAGTCCTCCCCTTTTTAGGGAGGTAGAAGGTAATCGTTCCCCCTTTGGGGGCTTGGGGCGCTTAACAGTGGTTGGCGCAGGTCCAGGCGATCCAGAACTCATCACCTTGAAGGCCATAAAAGCCTTACAAAGTGCTGAAGTGATTCTCTATGACGCTTTAGTAAATCCTCTGTTGTTGGGCTATGCCAAAAATGCAGAATTAATTTTTGTAGGAAAGCGAAGGGGTTGTTATGCGTATCAACAGGAGCAAATCAATGAACTTATCGTAAGCTTAGGAAAAACAAAACATGTGGTACGTTTAAAAGGGGGTGATCCTTTTGTTTTTGGGCGTGGAGCCGAAGAAATGAAATACGCCGCAGAACATGGTTTACAAGTAGCTATGATTCCAGGAATTTCATCATCGCTGGCCGTACCGGCGAGTCAAAATATTCCAGTTACTTTGAGAGGCGCAGCCGAAAGTTTTTGGGTAATAACGGGAACAACGAAAGACCATCAATTATCAACAGATATAGCTTTAGCAGCAAAATCAAAAGCTACGATAGTTATTTTAATGGGGATGTCAAAATTAGCGGCTATTCTTGAGGTATTCAAAAAGGAGGGTAAATCAGAAACTCCAATAGCGATTATACAAAATGGAACAAGAAAAGATGAAAAAGTGGGCATTGGCACCATCGCAAACATCCAAAAAGAAATAGACAAACAACAGCTATCCAATCCGGCAATCATTATCATCGGAGAAGTAGTAAACCATAGGGCAATAGTAGCCAATACAATAGAGAATTATAAAGGGGAAGTAGCCATGGCCATTTAGTTTTCTTAGTTAACAACTACTGCAAAGGATTTGGAATTATGACGAATAGAAACCTTAACCTCGGGCAGAGCTTGTCGAAGACTTATTCGAATTAGGAATTCATAAGTTCAACCAATTATTTGTAGGTGTCTCGTGTAAGCGTTAAAAAAAATTGTAAATAAATTGATAAAGGAAAAATGATAAAAACAGATATACTAATTATAGGGGCCGGACCAACAGGCTTATTCACCGTTTTTGAAGCAGGCTTATTAAAATTAAAATGTCATTTAATTGATGCGCTTCCACAACCAGGAGGACAATGTTCAGAAATATATCCCAAAAAGCCCATTTATGATATACCGGCATTTCCAGAAATTTTGGCGGGTACTTTAGTCGATAATTTAATGGAACAAATTAAACCGTTTGAGGCAGGTTTTACTTTAGGGGAACGCGCCGAGACTTTGGATAAATTAGAAGATGGGTCCTTTGTGGTACGCACCAATAAAGGAACCCAACACCATGCTCCGATAGTCGTTATTGCGGGTGGTTTAGGTTCTTTTGAACCGAGAAAACCACTGATTCCGAAGCTTCAAGATTTTGAAGACAAAGGGGTCAATTATTTTATTAAAGACCCCGAAGTATACCGCTATAAAAAAGTTGTGATTGCAGGTGGTGGTGATTCCGCTTTAGATTGGGCTATTTTTTTAGCTGATGTGGCTGATGAAGTTTCCTTAGTACACCGAAGAAATGAGTTTAGAGGAGCATTAGATTCTGTTGAGAAGGCTTCAGAATTAGCCAAATTAGGCAAAATTAGATTATTTACAGAAGCGGAGGTAATAGGTATTTCAGGTAAAACGAAATTAGAATCGGTGACCATTAAACACAACGATGTTCAAAAAGGAGAAATTTTTTTGGAGGTTGATAATTTTATTCCATTATTCGGCCTATCCCCAAAACTAGGCCCTATTGGGGATTGGGGTTTAGAAATCGAAAAAAATGCCATCAAAGTAAATAACGCAAAAGATTATCAAACCAATATTCCAGGAGTCTTTGCGATAGGTGACGTCAATACCTACGAGGGAAAACTAAAATTAATACTTTCCGGCTTCCACGAAGCAGCGGTCATGTGTCAGTTTGCCTATCAACTGATCCATCCAGGTAAACGTTATGTAATGAAATACACCACTGTAGGTGGGGTAGAAGGTTTTGACGGTAGTAAAAAAGAAGCCAAAAAAGAAGTTGTTCAGAGTATATTGGTTTAGTATTTTTTAAAACAAGTATTAGAAGCCTTCTAGCCCTCAACTAGAAGGTTTTATTTTATAGTTTCCTTGCTTTTACGAAGCATCTAACGTTTCTTTGTAGCTATCCAATTTTTACGAGTCAATTTCATATTGCGAATAAATACAAAGGCTCATTGGAGCGAAGTAATTCAATAAAAAAAGGCTTCTTTTTTAAAAAATGAAAAATATAAAAGACGTATTAAAAGATCGAATTTTAATTCTAGATGGTGCTATGGGAACTATGCTCCAAAGGCATAAATTTACTGAAGAAGATTTCCGTGGAGAACGTTTTAAAAATTGGGAGCATCCCTTACAGGGGAATAACGATTTGTTATCCATCACACAACCAGAAGCAATTGCCGATGTGCACAGACAATACTTTGCTTCGGGAGCCGATATTGTTGAAACCAATACTTTTTCTGGAACTACCATCGCCATGGCGGACTATTTTCTAGAAGATTTTGTATATGAATTAAATTACAAATCTGCTCAAATAGCCCGAAAAGTAGCTGATGAATTTACGGCAAAAGAACCCCATAAACCGCGTTTTGTAGCCGGTAGCATCGGCCCCACCAACAAAACGGCGAGCATGTCGCCCGATGTTAATGATCCTGGATTTAGAGGTGTTACTTTTAACGAATTGAGAATCGCTTACAAGCAGCAAGTTGAAGCGCTACTAGACGGTAGAGTTGATCTGTTGCTGGTAGAAACCATTTTTGATACCCTAAATGCAAAAGCCGCATTATTTGCAATTGAAGAGGTAAAAGAAGAACGTAATATCGATATTCCTATTATGGTAAGTGGAACTATTACAGATGCTTCAGGAAGAACATTATCAGGGCAAACAGCCGAAGCTTTTTTAATATCCATTTCACATATTCCTGTATTATCCGTGGGCTTTAATTGTGCTTTAGGAGCGAGCCAGTTAGTGCCACATTTAGAAGTGTTATCGGCTAAAACAAACTATGCAGTTTCAGCACACCCAAATGCAGGTTTACCTAATGCTTTTGGAGAATATGATGAGTCACCAGAAAAAATGGCAGCCCAAATTAAAGAATACGCAGAAAAAGGATTAGTAAATATTGTTGGTGGATGTTGTGGAACTACTCCTGAGCATATTAAGGCGATTGCGGAGGTGGTAGCAAAGTATGAACCTAGAAGGTTGGCAGTTGTCGGTTGATGGTTGTCAGAAATAAAAGCGAAATGGAATATACGGAATTAGAAGTTTGGAAAGAAGCTAGAGTATTGGTCAATTGTATGTATCAAATACCTAAGACTTTTCCAAAGGAAGAAGTTTATGGTTTGACAAGTCAAATACGTCGATGTTCAGTTTCTATACCTTCAAATATTGCTGAAGGTTGCGGACGAAGAACATCCGCAGATACCATTCAATTCCTGCATATTTCAAGAGGATCTTTATATGAATTGGAAACGCAATTATTTCTGGCTTTAGACCAAGGGTATCTCAGTAAAGAACGGTTTGATGAATTATTTATACAGATTTTAAAATGTAAAAAGCTCATTAACGGATTTATCAAATATTACAAAAATTAACCATTGATGACTCAAATCAATTCACTACCGACAACTGACAAGCGACAACCGATAACTAAATATTTAAAGTTAAGTGGTCTAGAACCCCTCGTAGTCACTCCAGAAACAAACTTCGTAAACGTTGGCGAACGTACCAACGTAGCTGGTTCTAAGAAATTTTTGAGATTAATTAAAGAAGAAAAGTTTGAAGAGGCTTTAAGTGTTGCCCGTGAACAGGTAGAAGGTGGTGCTCAGATTATTGATATCAATATGGATGATGGACTGATCGATGGAAAAGAAGCCATGGTGAAGTTTCTAAATTTAGTAATTGCCGAGCCCGATATCTCTAGAGTCCCCATAATGATTGATAGCTCGAAATGGGAAATTATCGAAGCAGGTTTACAAGTGGTTCAAGGGAAATGCGTGGTGAATTCTATCAGTCTAAAAGAAGGAGAAAAAGAATTTAAATACCATGCGAAATTAATAAAACGTTACGGTGCAGCAGTTATAGTCATGGCTTTTGATGAAACAGGCCAAGCTGATAATTATGAGCGTAGAATTGAAATTGCCAAGCGTTCTTACGACATCTTAGTCAATGAAGTACATTTTGCTCCAGAAGACATTATTTTCGATTTAAATATTTTTCCTGTCGCAACAGGCATGGATGAACACAAACTCAACGCTTTAGATTTTATTAAAGCAACGAAGTGGGTTCGTGAAAATTTACCCCACTGTAGTGTTAGTGGTGGTGTAAGTAATGTGTCTTTTAGTTTTAGAGGTAACGACCCCGTTCGTGAAGCTATGCACTCGGTTTTTCTATACCATGCCATTCAAGCAGGAATGAATATGGGTATTGTAAACCCTAGTTTACTGGGAGTTTATGATGATATTCCTAAAGATTTATTAGAGCGCGTTGAAGATGTAATTCTGAATAGAAGAGACGATGCTACAGAGCGTTTGCTCGATTTTGCAGAATCGGTTGTAGGAGAAGCAAAAATTAGTAAGATCGACTTGTCTTGGCGAGAAGAACCCTTACAAAATCGAATTACAAGAGCCTTGGTAAAAGGAATCGACCAATATATTATTGATGATGTAGAAGAAGCTCGAATGAATGCCAATAAACCCATTGAGGTTATTGAAGGTAATTTAATGACGGGCATGAATGTGGTTGGTGATTTATTCGGAAGCGGCAAAATGTTTTTACCCCAGGTGGTAAAATCAGCTCGTGTCATGAAGAAAGCGGTGGCGTACCTACTTCCTTACATCGAAGAAGAAAAATTACTTCATCCCACCGAAGGTGATGAAAAGGGAATAGGTAAGATTTTAATGGCAACGGTTAAGGGTGATGTCCACGATATTGGTAAAAATATCGTGAGCGTTGTTTTGGCTTGTAATAACTATGAAATAGTTGATTTAGGAGTGATGGTGCCTCCCGAAAAAATTATTAAAGCTGCCATAGAACATCAGGTAGATATTATTGGTTTAAGCGGATTGATTACGCCCTCTTTAGATGAAATGGTATTTTTGGCGAAAGAAATGGAACGGCAGAATTTTAAAATTCCTTTATTAATTGGCGGTGCAACAACAAGTAAAGCGCATACTGCTGTTAAGATTGACACGCAATACAGCAACAGCGTGGTGCATGTAAATGATGCTTCAAGAGCCGTTACGGTGGTTGGGGATTTATTAAAAAAAGAATCATCAAATGCGTACAAGAAAAACATTAAACTAGATTACGAAACGTTCCGTGAAAAATTTTTAGGTAGAACAAAAGCAAAAGAATACAAAACCATTGCTGAGGCACGTGAAAATAAGTTCCAAATTACTTGGAATGAAACTAAAATTCCGACTCCGAACGACATAGGAATTCATATTTTTGAGGATATTGATTTAGAAGAATTAGTGCCCTTCATCGATTGGTCTCCCTTTTTTAGAAGCTGGGAATTGCACGGCAAATATCCAGATATTTTAACGGATGATGTGGTTGGTGAACAAGCCGTAGAACTTTTTGCAGATGCGCAAAAAATGCTGAAAAAGATTTTTTCAGAAAAAAGATTATCGGCGAAAGCCATTTTTGGTTTATTCCCAGCAAATGCAATAAATGACGATGATATTGTACTGGAAAGTAAGGGTAAAGAATATGTTTTCAGAACGCTCCGTCAACAATTAAAGCGTCGCGAAGGTGTTCCAGACTATGCTCTGGCAGATTTTATAGCTCCTAAAAGCTCAGGAAAACAAGATTATATTGGTTGTTTTTGTGTCACCACAGGTTTTGGAGCCGATGAAATGGCAGACGCATATAAAGATAATTTAGATGACTACAATTCTATTTTAGTAAAAGCACTTGCAGATCGTTTGGCAGAAGCCTATGCCGAGTACCTACACAAAGAAGTGCGCACAAAATACTGGGGATACGCTTCTGGCGAAACTTTGACTAATGAAGATTTAATCAATGAAAAATATAAAGGAATTAGGCCAGCGCCTGGTTATCCTGCTTGCCCAGATCATTTAGAAAAGTTGACGATTTGGGAGTTATTAGATGTTGAAAACAAAATAGGGGTAAAGCTTACCGAAAGTTTAGCCATGTGGCCAGCATCCTCAGTTTCTGGGTATTATTTTGCGAATCCAGAAGCACGCTATTTCGGATTAGGAAAAATCAAAGAAGACCAAGTAGCCGATTTCGCCATGAGAAAGGGAATAGCATTAGAGGAAGCAACAAAGTGGTTGGCAACAACTATTGCGGACGATTAAAGGCCCTCTAAACCCAAAGGGGGAATAAATAAGTATGATTGAACAAATAGTATAAATTTAAATAATCCTTTAAGCTCCCTTTCTTTTAGAGAGGGCGGAGGGAGAGGCTAGTATGAAAGTAACAGACCACATTAAAAACGCTAACGGAAATACACTTTTTTCGTTCGAAATTGTACCACCTGTAAAGGGAAATAGTATTCAAGATCTGTACGATAATATAGATCCTTTAATGGAATTTAAGCCTCCTTTTATTGATGTCACCACATCAAGAGAAGAGTATATTTATGTAGACAAAGCAGGGCTATACGATAAAAAAATAACGCGGATGCGTCCGGGTACCGTAGGTATTTGTGCTTCTATCAAGCACAAATTTAATGTAGATACCATTCCGCATGTAATTTGTGGTGGCTTTACAAAAGCAGAAACAGAATATATGTTGATCGACTGTCATTATTTGGGTATTGATAATGTTATGGCGTTGCGTGGTGATGCTATGAAAGAAGAAAAATATTTTATTCCGACCGAAGACGGGAACTGCTATGCTAATGAATTAGTGACTCAAATTCAAAATTTAAATAAAGGTAAATATTTACATGATGATGTTCAAGGAGATGATCGTCCTGATTTTTGCATTGGTGTCGCTGGCTATCCAGAAAAACACATGGAAGCACCATCTTTGAAATCTGATTTAAAACGACTTAAGGAAAAAGTGGATGCTGGTGCAGATTATGTAGTCACTCAAATGTTTTTTGATAATCAAAAGTTTTTTGAATTTGTGGCAGCGGCAAAAGCTATCGGAATCAATGTTCCAATTATTCCTGGAATAAAACCTATTGCGGTGAAACGGCATTTACAATTACTACCCCAAATTTTTAGTTTAGACGTTCCTCAAGACTTAGTTGAAGCAGTAGAAAATTGTAACGATAATGCAGCTGTACGAGAAGTTGGTATCGAGTGGGCAATTCAACAGTCCAAAGAGTTAAAAGCCGCTGGAGTTCCTGTGCTACATTATTATTCTATGGGAAAATCAAACAATATTAAAGCCATTGCAAAGCAAGTCTTTTAAATAAAAAATTTAGGCGCTTTCATGTTGGTAGCAAATTCTTACTTTTGGGCTTAATTATAAAATAAATGAAACTAAGGGGTTTACTATTTTTTCTAGGGTTCACAGGTATTTGTTTTTCTCAAGAAGCCCAGGAACAAAAAAGATACACTTTAGACGCTAATCAGTTTTATGGCACCATATTGCTTCATAATCCTGATGTTTCGCATTTAATAAATTCACATCCAGCGGGTTTAATAGTGAGTTTAAATCGAAAAACCTACGGATTTGAAGCTTGGGAACAACGCTTTAATTATCCTGATATTGGCTACTCTTTTGTTTATCAAGAATTCAATAATGACGTATTGGGTCGAAATTTTGGACTCTATGCGCATTATAACTTTTACTTTTTAAATCGACTTTTGCAATTTAGACTTGGTCAAGGCATTGCTTACAATACAAATCCGTATGACAAAGTAGATAATTTTAGAAACAATGCGTTTGGGACGAACCTATTAAGTTCTACCTATTTAATGTTTAATTTTCACAAAGAGAATATCCTTAAAGGACTTGGGTTTAAAGCCGGAGTTTCTATAATTCACTATTCAAATGCCAATGTAAAAGCGCCCAATACATCCACAAATACCTTTGTTTTTAATGCGGGTTTCACCTACGATTTAGATGGCGGTCAAGAACCAGAGTATGTAACCACCGACCAAGAGAAAATTACAGAACCTCTTCGCTTTAATCTCGCTTTTAGAACGGGTGTCAATGAAAGTGATGTCATTAATTCAGGTCAATTTCCATTTTATATATTCTCAGGGTATGCCGATAAGCGCTTGGGAACTTTAAGTGCTATTCAATTAGGTACAGATGTGTATTTTTCAAATTTTTTAAAAGAATTAATCAGCTACCAATCTATTGCTTTTCCTGAACGAAACATTAGCCCAGATGCAGATTATAAACGTGTTGGTGTTTTTGTGGGGCACGAGTTGTTTTTTAATAAAACTTCTGTCATAACTCAGTTGGGGTATTATGTGTATTACCCCTTCGATTTTGAAGGGAGAGTGTATAATAGAATGGGAATGAAGCGCTATTTCAATGATAAAGTATATGGGGTTATCAGTTTAAAATCACATGGTGCGAAGGCCGAAGCAGTGGAGCTTGGAGTGGGGATACGCTTATAATTGAAAACTTAAAATGAATAATTAAAAATGATTTTTAAGTTTAAAAAATTCAAGTTGAAGGGCTAAACTCAAAATACAATACAGGAATACGACAATAAGTAGTAAGAAAAAAGTACTGAATTATAAAGTGCAATGATATTTTAATGAACAACTAACATCTACCAAGTGAATAAGGCAAAGGTATTACTAGTGATTTTTATATGGACTTTCTTCGGATGTTCTAGCGAAAATGCACCTGACTGTTTTCAAAATTCTGGTGAAATAATTCAAGAAGAAATTACCTTGGCGACTTTTACTGCAATTACTGTTTTTGAAGGAGTGAAACTAGTGGTAAAACAGAGTGATACACAAAAAATAGTATTAGAAACAGGGAAATTTCTTAGAAATGATATCAGCGCTGAGGTGATAGACAATAGGCTAATTATTAGGAATGAAAATAGCTGTAATTTTGTTCGTGATTTCGGGTTAACGACGGTTTATGTATCCTCTCCAAACATTGCTGAAATAAGGAGTAGTACAGGTTTTCCTATCACCAGTGATGGTGTTTTAAATTATCCATCCCTAAGTTTACTTTCTGAAGCTTTTACGGTTCCAGAAGCAGAAACTACCGATGGGGAATTCCATCTCGAAGTGAATACTGTCAATTTAACTATTGTATCAAACGGCATTGCTTTTTTTGACCTTAAGGGAACGACTCAAAATTTCAATATTAATTTCGCGGCAGGAGATTCACGATTACAAGCTAGAGACTTAGTGGCTCAAAATATCAGTTTATTTCACCGAGGATCAAATGACATGTTGCTCAATCCACAAGAATCCTTGAGTGGGTCCATAGTAGGAACAGGAGACGTGCTCAGTTATAATCAGCCACCTATTATTCAAGTGGAAGCCTTGTACAAAGGTAAATTGCTATTTAGAGATTGAAAAAGCCACTATTAACATATCTAAAAGATATTTTTGCTTTCAGTCGTATTGTGGATGATGACCAAGAATTACAAGGGTTAGCAAAAGCAGATGATCTACTGTCACAATTGGTTACAAATAAAAAAGTTCCTGGTTTAGCTATCTGTGTGCGTAAAGAAGGTAAAAGCTATCTGCAAAAAGGCTATGGATTTGCCGATATTGAAAATAAAGTCCTTGTAGATCCACAAAGCTCAATATTTAGAATTGCCAGCGTTTCAAAGCCTATTGCGGCAACGGCATTAGCGCATATGGTAGCAGACGGTTTCATTGATTTAGATGCTTCATTTTATACGTATGTACCCTATTATCCCAAAAAGAAATGGGACTTTACCATACGTCAATTAGCCAGTCATACGGCAGGAATTAGAAGTTATTTGGGGAAGGAATATGGTTTAAATGAACCTTATTCCATCAAGGAGAGTATTGCAATTTTTAAGGATGATGACTTGCTTTTTGAGCCTGGTACTAGGTATCAGTATACTAGTTACGACTGGGTTTTAATTTCATTAGCAATACAAGAAATTACGGGCATCCCTTTTGCAACTTATGTTTATGAAAAAGTACTACTTCCCCTAGGTTTAAAAAATACTATTGCGGCGAATAGATTAGGTGTTGACGCTACATTTACTAAAGATACTAATCTTCACATGACTACATTTTATTCAAAAAATAGGCTAGGTTTCCGGGAAGCTATTCCTGTCAACAATCATTTTAAATTGGCTGGCGGTGGTTATTTAGCCACAGCCGAAGATGTTGCATTTTTCGGACAAGCGTTTTTAGATAAAAAAGTTTTAAATGATGCTGTTTTGAATCAGTTTTTAAGGTCTGAAACGATTCATGATAAGCCGCTCTATTATGGTTTAGGATGGCAAGTGAGTAAAGATACCTCGGGAAGAAATTTTTATGGCCATATAGGGAATGGAGTTGGTGGCTACTCTAATTTTTTTGTATATCCAGAGCAAAATATTGTGATTTCAATTCTAATCAACTGCACCAACCCTGAGATTCAAAATGAATTAGATGAAGTTATTGAATGTCTTTTTTTATAATTTAAGAAAGCTATTGTTGCAGCCAAGAATAGCTATTTGATAAATAACAGCGTAGTTTTTACTTTAATTCTCAATATTCTAGTAAAAAAACAAAAGATTAAAAAAAAGATGACGGTATATTTTGATTTTTAAATATTAGTAGTACTTTAGCTCTAGTTAAGTATCCTATGACAAAGCAATATTTCTGGAACGGTTTCTTTTTTTACTTCTTTTATAAGAGAGGTACGAGACTGTTGTAGTATATGTAAAATATAATATCAATTAAAGTCTCGTATCGCACGAGACTTTTTTTTTGGTGTTATTTTAAAGTATACATCACTTTGGGCAGAGTTGAAAGGTTTTAATACAACTAATGAACGTTTTAAAATGAAATTAAAAATAGCCATACAGGGAATAAAGGGGTCTAACCACCATCAAGTAGCTCGTGATTTTTTTGGGGAGCATATCGATTTGGTAGAATGTTTATCCTTCGATGAGTTGGTGAGCCAAACCTTATCAGGTAGGGCTGACAAAGCTGTCATGGCCATTGAAAACTCCATTGCGGGATCTATTATTCCGAATTACAATTTAGTGTATCATAATAATTTACACATTATCGGAGAACATTATTTAAATATTCATCATCATTTAATGGTTTTAAAAGGGCAGAAAATTGAAGATGTTAAAGAAGTACATTCACATCCTATGGCACTATTGCAGTGTAAAGATTTTTTAAAATGCTATCCAGAAATTAAATTAGTGGAAGCCGTAGATACGGCCGAAACTGCTATGCAAATTCAAAAAAATCAATTGAAAAATATTGCAGCTATTGCGCCAAAAGCAGCTGCAGATTTGTACGATTTAGAAATTATTGCTTCTGAAATTCAGACGATTACCAATAATTCTACGCGATTTATAATTCTGAAAACAAAAAATAAAGTGCTGCCGAAAGAGGATATCAATAAGGCATCTATACGTTTTATAGCCGATCATAAGCGTGGAAGTTTGGCGGCTATTTTAAATGTAATGAGTGATTGTAATTTAAATTTAACTAAAATACAGTCCTTACCAGTAATAGAACGCCCATGGAAATATGCATTTTTTGTGGATGTAACTTTTGATACCTATGCACATTTTGAAAAATCAAAATCTTTACTAGAAATCATGACAGAAGAATTCAGAATTTTAGGAGAATATAAAAATGCAAGAGCATGATCACCACAGCAGATAGATTACACACAGTTGAAGAATACTATTTCTCTAGGAAATTAAGAGAAGTACGTGGCTTAATGGCAGAAGGAAAACCCATTATAAATATGGGAATCGGGAGTCCTGATTTGGCGCCATCATCGGCCATTTTAGAAGCCATGCAACAAGCTGTTTTAGAGGATGGAGCACATCAATACCAGAGTTATCAGGGTTTGCCAGAATTTAGGGAAGCTATTGTTAATTTTTATGCCAATAAATATGGTGTTGCGCTAAACCCAACAAACGAAGTGTTGCCGTTAATGGGTTCGAAAGAAGGTATTATGCATATTAGTTTGGCTTTTTTAAATCCAGGGGATGAGGCTTTAATTCCGAATCCTGGATATCCGACCTATAGCTCTGTCACCAATTTAATTGGCGCTATCCCTAAATTATACGATTTAACAGAAGAAAACGCTTGGTTTCCAGATGTAGAAGCACTGGAGCAACAAGATTTATCAAAAGTTAAATTGATGTGGTTGAGTTACCCCCACATGCCCACAGGCGCCAAGGCCAGTAAAATTCAATTGAAAGCGCTAGTAGACTTTGCAATCCGTAACCAGATACTATTGGTAAACGACAATCCGTATAGTTTTGTACTCAATTCGGAACCAACGAGTATCTTAAGTGTTGAGGGTGCCAAAGAAGTGGCCTTAGAATTAAACTCTTTAAGCAAAACTTTTAATATGGCCGGCTGGAGAGTGGGAATGGTTTTAGGAAATGAAGCACACATCAATGCTGTTCTTAAAGTAAAAAGTAACATGGATTCTGGTATGTTTTACGGAATTCAGAAAGGAGCTATCGCCGCTTTAAAAAGCGAACAAGATTGGTTTGATGAATTTAATACGGTGTACAAAAAAAGGCAACAATTAATGTTTCAATTGGTTGAAAAGTTAAATTGTGATTATGATAAAAATGCGGTAGGAATGTTCGTTTGGGCAAAATTACCTGCTGGAGCTGCATCTTCTGAAAAATTTATTGATACTATTTTATACGACAAAAGCATATTTATAACTCCAGGAACTATTTTCGGAAGCAATGGAGAAGGATATATTAGGTTTTCATTATGTGTAACGGAAGAAAAAATTAAAGAAGCCATCGGGAGGTTTTGAAATGAGTTCATAGGTGATGCATGACAGTTGAGGGTATCTATTCATAGTGGCCAACAACCGACAACTAGCAACGAACAACCAACAACGAAAAAAAATGAATGTATTTGTAATAGGGATTGGGTTAATTGGCGGCTCCATGGTAAAGGATATCAAAGCATTGAATCCAGAAGCGGTAATTTACGGGATAGATACCGACGATAAACATGTAGAGCAGGCACTTGCGATTCAACTAATAGATAAAAAGGCAAGCTATCAAGACTTGTCGATAGCGGATATGGTAATCGTGTCAGTACCCGTAGATGTTACACTTTCTGTACTTCCAAATGTATTGGATGTCGTAAATGACAATGCAGTTGTTTTGGATGCAGGGTCAACAAAGGCTTTAATTTGTGATGCGGTAACATCACATCCTAAAAGAAGAAATTATTTGGCCTGTCACCCCATCGCAGGAACAGAGTTTTCTGGCCCGACTGCAGCTATTAATGGTTTATTTCATGGTAAAACAAATATTATTTGTGAGGTAGAAAAAACAGCCTTTAAATTGCAAGAACAAGCTTTAGCTATTTTTCAACAATTAGGCATGCGCATTCGGTATATGAATCCTGTTGCACATGACAAGCATATAGCTTATGTATCGCATTTATCGCATATCAGTTCTTTTATGTTGGGAAAAACGGTCATCGAAAAAGAAAAGAACGAACGTGATATTTTTGATATGGCGGGAAGTGGTTTTGAAAGTACGGTACGCTTAGCCAAAAGTTCGCCAGCGATGTGGACCCCCATTTTTAAGCAGAATAAAGAAAATGTGATCGAAACATTAGAAGAATATATTCAGAATCTAGAGGCATTTAAAAAAATGATTCATGAAGATGATTATGAAGGTATTTTTCAGCAAATGAATAGTACCAATAGAATAAAAGAGATTTTAAACGGAATTCCAATTAATAAAAAATAGAACAAGGAGAAATGGAAAATTCAAAACAAATGCGCACGTGGTTAGATGATATGAAATTAGATCATCCATTAGTTATTGCTGGTCCATGTAGTGCAGAAACAGAAGCTCAAGTATTAAAAATTGCACACGAATTAAAAGATACCGATGTAAATTATTATCGCGCAGGTATTTGGAAGCCAAGAACCCGCCCTGGAATGTTTGAAGGTGTTGGCGCCTTAGGTTTAAAATGGCTACAAAAGGTAAAAGCAGAAACAGGAATGAAAACCTGTACCGAGGTTGCTAATGCCGCACATGTAAAATTAGCCTTAGAACATGACGTCGACTTATTATGGATTGGTGCGCGGTCTACTGTGAGTCCGTTTATTATGCAAGAAATTGCTGATGCCCTAGCGGGAACCGATAAAATTGTACTCGTAAAAAATCCGGTAAATCCAGATTTAGCGCTATGGCTTGGGGGAATTGAAAGATTATATACTGCGGGAATTAAAAATTTGGGCGCTATTCATAGAGGTTTTTCTACCTATGAAAAAACAAAATATAGAAACATTCCAGAATGGCAATTGGCAATTGAATTCCAAAATAGATTTCCAGATTTACCTTTAATTAATGACCCGTCGCATATTACAGGGAATCGAGAAATGATTTTTGATGTGTGTCAAACGGCATTAGACCTCAATTTTGATGGTTTAATGATTGAAACGCACTTTGATCCAGAAAATGCCTGGAGTGATGCAGCACAGCAAGTAACACCATCAAAATTAGTGCAAATTATGCGTGATTTGAAAATTAGAAAGGAATCTGATACAGAAGCTGAATACAATAACGAGCTTAGCAATTTAAGAGCTCAGATTGATGTTATTGATAGCCAATTGATTGAAACATTGGGCAGAAGAATGAAGGTTTCCGACGAGATTGGTGCTTTAAAAAAACAGAAAAATGTTGCTGTTTTGCAGTCTAACCGATGGAACCAGATTTTGGGTGCCATGATCCTGGAAGGAGAAGCTAAAGGATTAAGCGAAGAGTTTATCTTAAAAATGTTCAAAGCCATTCACCAAGAATCGATTAATCATCAGGAGAAGGTAATAAACTCCTAAATGTTGTTAAATACAGAGAAAACCGTTTTTATGAAAACGGTTTTTTTATGTTCTGAACTGTAACAAATCTATTTGAAGTGTATCTTTAAGAAAAACAAAACACAAAATATGAAAAATTATATCAGCTTTCTAGCAATTTTATTAGTCAGTAGTGCTTTTGCACAACGTACCCTAGATAAAAATATGGGGAATTTTACCGAGGTTAAGGTGTTCGATTTAATTGAAGTAAATCTGATTAAATCAGACGAAAATAGGGTTTTGGTTAAAGGTCTAAATGTCAATGATATTAATTTAGTGAACAAAAACGGTGTTTTAAAAATTCGCATGGAACTGGATAAAATTTTTAGCGGAGAAAATACCTTTGTGGAGGTGTATTATACAGATTTACAATTGATTGATGGCAATGAAGGTGCTAGAATTACCTCAAACGAAACTATTGAACAAAATACGATTGAGCTAAAAGCACAAGAAGGAGCCCAAATAAAAATAGGCTTAAAAGTAAATCATTTAGATGCAAGAGCCGTGACTGGTGGCATTATAGAAGCCTCGGGAATAGCTGAAAATCAAGATATCGTTTTAAATACGGGAGGCATTTTTGAAGGAAAAGAACTAAGAACAGAAACTACTTCAGTAAAAATCACAGCTGCGGGTGAAGCAGAAGTTTATGCCACAGAAAGCGCATCTATTTCTATAAAAGCAGGAGGCGATGTTGATGTGTATGGCAACCCTAAACAGGTCAAAGAAAAAACCTTCGCAGGCGGAAGAATTACTATTAAGGACTAACACATAGGATTGTACCATAAAGCTATAGGGGATGAACTACTTTTTTATCCCCTTTTTGTTTTTAATCCGTTTCGCAATTAAAATCTATTTCATTTAAAAGTCGTTATTTTGCAATTCACAATTGGCACACATACGTAATGATAGGAATTGTATATAAATCTACTGGAAGTTGGTACACGGTAAAAGCTCAAGACGGAGACTTTTATGAGTGCCGAATTAAAGGTAAATTTAGAATTCAAGGCATTAAAAGTACCAATCCTGTAGCCGTTGGTGACTCGGTATATTTTGACATTGAAAAAATTGGGGACGAAACCATAGGTATTATCACTAAAATTGCAGACCGAAAAAATTATATTATCCGTAAATCGGTAAACTTATCAAAACAAACGCACATCATTGCGGCCAATTTAGACCAAGCTTTTTTGATGGTTACCTTAAACAATCCGCCTACATCCACCAGTTTTATAGATCGTTTTTTAGTGACTTCGGAGGCCTATCACATACCGGCCATCTTGCTGTTTAATAAGGTTGATACCTATTCTGAAGACGAATTAGGGGAAGTAAAATACTTGGCTGCCTTGTATCGAAATATTGGCTATACTTGTATTGGAATATCTGCCACTACGGGTAAAAATATCGATCAACTTAAAGCCTTGATGCTTGATAAAACCAGCATGTTTTCTGGGCATTCAGGGGTAGGCAAATCCACTTTGGTAAATACCATTGAGCCTAAATTAAATTTAAAAACGAAGAAAATTTCAGAGCAACATTTACAAGGGCAACACACCACCACTTTTGCTGAAATGTTCGATTTAGATATGGGGGCTAGAATCATTGATACCCCTGGCATAAAGGGTTTTGGAATAGTAGACATGGAAAAAGAAGAGATTGGAGATTATTTTCCAGAGTTTTTTAAACTAAAACAAAATTGCAAGTTTAATAATTGTTTGCATTTAGAAGAACCCAATTGCGCCATTAAAAATGCTTTAGAAATCGATGAAATTGCATGGAGCAGGTACCGCAGTTATGTACAAATGATAACGGGAGAGGAAGAAAATTATAGAACTGACATTTACGGAGAGAAAAAGTGAGAGTAGTTTTACAAAGGGTTTCAAGAGCAAGTGTTAGGGTTGACGATCAACTTATTTCAGAAATAGAAAGTGGGCTCCTCGTACTTTTAGGTATTGAACATGAAGATTCAGAAGAGGATGCGGATTGGTTGATTAGAAAAATTATCAACTTACGCGTATTTAATGATGCTGAAGGTATCATGAATCAATCGCTGCTCCAAAGCGAAGGAAATGTTATCGTTGTAAGCCAGTTTACCTTGCACGCTAGCACAAAAAAAGGCAATAGACCTTCGTATATAAAGGCAGCAAAACCAGAGGTGGCCACACCGCTTTACGAACACTTTGTTAGGCAGTTAGAAACTGAATTAGGAAAAAAAGTGGGTACAGGTATTTTTGGTGCTGACATGAAGGTAGCGTTGTGTAATGATGGTCCCGTGACTATTGTGATAGACTCTAAAAACAGAGAATAGCATTTTTTTATCGAATTCTTTAATGCTTTTGTAAGAAATTATCTTATTTTGGTTTTCCTAAAGACCAAACCAAAAGTAATGCGCTTTTTTATCTCCCTTACAACCCTAATTTTTTGTCAGTTACTGAGCTCACAAAATATAAACTACGCCTCTATACTCATAGATAAAAGCCTCAAAGAAGACGCCAATGCCGTAGTTCGACACAATGAAATTTCTATTCATATTAATTCTATCGATGAATTGGTAGTTGCAAAAAGACGAGTGGTCACTGTTTTAAATAAACAGGGTGATGACTATGTGAATGCCAGAGAATGGTATGATGATTCTGAAAAAATCACGGCTATCCATGCTGTGATATACGATCAGTTAGGAAATGAAATTAATAAAATAAAACAAAATGATTTTAAAGATGTAAGTGCTGTTAGTGGTGGTACAATGTATTCAGATTCTAGAGTACTTTACTTAGAATATACGCCGGTTTCCTATCCTTACACCGTAGAATTTGTTGTTGAAACTAAAACAAAAAACACTGGTTTTATTACACCATGGCAATTTTTAGATGGGTATTATGTAAGTACAGAAAAAAGTAAGTACACCATTAGTTATGCTTCTCCGGACCTCAAACCAATTATTAAAGAAAAAAACCTTGAGAACAGCACTATTGTTAAAACAAATACCGAGAACAGTATTAGCTACGAAGCAAGCAATATTAAAGCTATTAAATACGAAGAATTAGCGCCATCTTTTATTGAAATTAGCCCCCAAATACATCCGAGGATGGTGAATTTTAATTATGAAGGTTTTCGAGGTACTATAAACAATTGGCAAGAAGTAGGTTCATGGATGTACACCAATCATATCGCTGATAAAGACGAACTTCCCTTACCTACTATTAACCTTATTAAAGCATTGACAGCAAGCGCATCCAATGATCTCGAAAAAGCAAAAATAATTTATAAATATGTTCAAGAAAATACGCGCTATATCAGTGTTCAGGTCGGAGTGGGTGGTATTCAGCCTATTAGCGCTATTGAAGTTGATCGGGTAAAATACGGCGATTGTAAAGGCTTGACAAATTACACAAAAGCCTTGCTTAACGAAGTGGGTGTCACATCGTACTACGCCCATGTAGAATCAGGGGATACTAAAGTAAGTTTTGAGACCGATTTTCCAGACTTATGGGCCGGGGATCACGTAATTTTAGCGATTCCGTATGAGAATAAATTATATTGGGTAGACTGCACGTCTCAAGTGCATCCGTTTGGTTTTATAGGTGATTTTACAGATGGAAGGCAGGTTTTATTAATTAAGCCAGAAGGTGGCGAATTGGCAACAACTCCAGCCTATTTAAATGGTGATAATTATCAAAAAACCGAAGGGAAATATTCAATTTCAGATGATAATACAGTTCATGGACAGGTTACAATCCTTACGAAAGGTATTCAATATGACAATCATTTTAGAATAAAGGATAAAACACCAGACGATATTGTAAAGTATTACAAGAGTATTTGGAGCTACGTAAATAACTTAACTATTGAGAGCTATACTTTTGAGAATGACACGGATACCATTGTTTTCCGTGAAAATGTATCGATAACAGCAGACAATTACGCAACGAAAAGCGGGGAGCGCTTGCTTTTTTCTCCTAATTTTTTCAATAAAAATGTCTTTGTTCCTAAACGCTACAGAAACCGACAGTTTCCATTGGAAATTCAACGAGGTTATTTAGATGAGGATGAGATAAGTATAGAATTACCTTTGGATTATACCCTCGAAGCAATACCGAATGCTGTTGATATTCTAAGTGATTTCGGAACCTATACCTTAAGTTTTAAAGCCTCCGAAGATAAAAAAAGCATTTTGTACACCCGTAAACTATTCATAAAAGAAGGTAAATACCCGAAGGAAAGCTATGAATCTTACAGGAACTTTAGAAAAGAAGTTGCCCAAAATGATAGTTCCAAAATAGTACTGATCAAAAAATAAACCAATAAATTTAACTGAAATGAAAAACCTATTATTTACACTATTCCTTTTATTTTTTCTTTTTTCTGTGACAGCTCAAAATTATGATTTTGGAAAAGTTTCAGAAGAAGAATTAGAGGAAAAATTTCATCCTACTGATTCATCAGCTGCTGCAGCTGTTTTATATCGTTCCGTTAACCTTAAGTATGAATACTCTCAATCAACGGGATTTAAATTAGTTACAGATGTTAGAGAGCGTATTAAAATTTACAAAAAAGAGGGTTTTAATTATGCAACGGTATCAGAATTATTGTATCTGAGTGATGCTGGTAATGAAAAAGAATCATTTAGAGGACTAAAAGCGTATACCTATAATTTGCAAGATGGTAAAATAGATGAGAGTAAATTAAAAAGTAATGAAACTTTTACTGAAGAAGTATCAAAATATTACGAAAGAGAAAAATTTACGCTGCCTAATGTAAAGGAAGGAAGCGTTATAGAGTTTATGTACACTATATATTCTCCTTTTTTTTATAATATAGATGAGATTGTCCTTCAATATGATATTCCCATTAAAAAACAAGAAATATCGGTCGAAATACCTGAGTATTTTGCGTTCAATCCCAATGTAAAAGGTTACTTAAATGTTTTCCCAAAGGAAAGTAAAAAATCGGGTAAAATTATGTTGAGTAGTAAAACTCGGAGTGGCGGAAGTTTTAATGATGCGCCTAAAACTACCGTTAATAGAAGTACCATTGATTATATCATTAATATATCAGAGTTTGCCATGCAGGATGTTCCAGCTCTAAAGGAAGAACCTTATGTAGATAATATTAATAATTATAGATCAGCGGTGAATTACGAGTTGCAGTATATTAACTTTCCTGAAGAACCAATGAAAACCTATGCCACCACTTGGGAAAAAGTAGCAAAAAACATCTATGATAGTCCCGATTTTGGTAGCCAAATAGATAATACGCGGTATTTTAAGGACGATTTAGTCCAAATTTTAGCCAATGCATCCACTGATGTTGAAAAAATGAATAGTATTTTTTACTATGTACAAAAAACTATGAACTGGAATAACTATTACAGTAAGTATACGGACCAAGGCGTAAAAAAAGCATTTAAGGAAAAAACGGGAAATGTGGCAGATATCAACTTAATGCTAGTCGCTATGTTAAAAGAAGCAGGCCTAAAAGCATTTCCAGTTTTGGTAAGTACAAAAAATAACGGAATTCCAATTTTTCCAACACGAGAAGGTTTTAATTATGTCATTGCCTCGGCAGAAATAAATAATGAAATTATTTTACTCGATGCTACCAATAAATATGCAGAGCCAAATGTAATTCCAAATAGGGCATTAAATTGGTTTGGCAGGCTTATTAAAGAAGATGGTTCCTCGGTGTCAATTCTATTAGGGGCGGCAGCTCAGTCGGGAGAAGTAAATATGATTCAAGCTACTTTGAGCAATAATGGTGCGGTTAAGGGTGCAATGCGAACCATATACAATAAATATAATGCATACAATTTTAGAAATTCTAATAACGAAATTAGTGAGGATTCTTACATAGAAAAGCTTGAAAACAAATATAATGGGATGGAAATTTCTAATTATACTTTAGATCATAAAAATGATTTAGGTGAAGCCATTACTGAAAAATTTGAATTTTATGTAGAAAATCAGGCAGATGTAATAGGGGACAAAATTTATTTTTCACCTTCTTTATTCAAGACAGAAAAATTAAACCCGTTTAAACTAGACGAAAGAAACTACCCTGTAGATTTTGGATATGCTTGGGAAGAGCGATTAATGGTGAATGTCACGATTCCAGATGGCTATAAAATTGAGTCAATGCCAGAACCTATAGCTATTAATTTACCAAATAATCAAGGGTCTTTTAAATACAACCTTTCAAAGTCAGATAAGGAAATAAAAATAATGGTGAATATTGATATTAGCACTTCTATGATACAAGTACAAGAGTATAGTGCTCTAAAAGAATTTTATAAACTTTTAGTGGAGAAAGAAACAGAAAAAGTAGTTTTATCTAAAATTTAAGATGATGAATATTACCAATGCACAAAAGGCGGTTGACGATTGGATTAAGGAACATGGTGTTCGGTATTTTAATGAACTCACCAATATGGCACAACTTACGGAAGAAGTAGGAGAGGTGGCTCGTATTATTGCTCGAAGGTATGGTGAACAAAGTGAAAAAGAATCAGATAAAACCAAAGATTTAGGAGAAGAATTAGCAGACGTTGTATTTGTGGTGTTGTGTTTGGCGAACCAAACCGGAATAGATCTGCAAAAAGCTTTTGATGAAAAATTAGCTTTAAAAACCAAACGCGATCATGATCGGCATCACAATAACAAAAAGCTCTAATTAGACCAATTTTTGATGGCTAGAATCTTTTTTAGAGACTTCTTGCCTTATATTTACAGCTTCATTTATTACGTTTAAAACTTTATTACAGCCACTATTTTGAAACTACATTTAATCTCGCCGACAACAAACCTGATTCATGCTTCTCTGAAGATTACTGGTTCTAAAAGCGAATCTAATCGTATTTTACTACTACAAGCATTGTATGCGAATATCAGTATTGAAAATATCTCAAATTCTGATGATGCGCAAGTCATGCAACAAGGTTTAAAAATTAGTGAAGGCGAGGTAGATATTCATCACGCTGGAACGGCAATGCGTTTTTTAACGGCTTATTTTGCGATGCAAGAAGGCAAAGAAGTAGTTTTAACAGGCTCGCAGCGGATGACCGAGCGCCCCATTGGTGTTTTAGTAGCCGCTTTAAAAAGCTTAGGTGCTGATATCAATTATGTGAATAATGAAGGTTTTCCTCCCTTAAAAATTACAGGTAAAAAAATCACAAAGCAAAAAGTAACACTTCCAGCCGATATAAGCAGCCAATATATTTCAGCGCTGCTATTGAACGCATCGAGTTTAGAAAACGGATTAGAAATAACCTTAGTTGGTAAAATAACTTCTGTTCCCTATATAAAAATGACGCTTGCTTTATTATCTCAATTAGAAATTGAAACTACTTTTGAAGGCAATACCATTAAAGTTTTTCCTAAAAAAGAAGTGAGGGCTAAAACTTTAGTGGTGGAGTCTGATTGGAGTTCCGCATCCTATTTTTATAGTATTTGCGCCTTAGCGGAAATAGGTTCTGAAATCACCTTGTCGGCCTATCATGAAAATAGTCTTCAAGGCGATAGTATTTTAGCAACAATTTACAAGTCTTTTGGTGTAGTAACAACTTTTGATGGGCATCAAGTGATACTAAAAAAAGTATCCCATCATCAATCGGCAGTATTACATTTAGATTTAGCCAACGCACCTGACATTGCACAAACCATAGCGGTGAGTTGTTTTGGATTGGGAATGGCGTGTCATTTTACAGGCTTACACACCTTAAAAATCAAAGAAACAGATCGCTTAGAAGCATTAAAAACAGAGTTGTCAAAACTAGGTGCTAAGATTTCAGTAACGGATAAAACACTTACGTTAAATGCTTCCAACGAAATAAAGAAGAATAGAGCCATAGACACCTATAATGACCATAGAATGGCTATGGCTTTTGCACCTTTAGCCTTAAGAACATCAATTTTCATCAATGACGCTGAAGTGGTTTCAAAATCGTATCCAGATTTTTGGAAAGATATGATTTCGTTGGGTATCAAGGTAGATTGATTTGAAGTTTTCTTAGTGATAAAATATAGCAATTTTGCTCTTTTCTAAGCTTACAACTGGCTCACTTTTAGGATACAAAACCGAGCATCCAAAAGCTAATTGTCACGTTTCCAAAATATAAACACGTATTTACTTGACAAGGCCCTATTCATAATAGTATCTTTGCAGTCGCATAAACAATAACAAAAAAATCTATATGAAATTATCCGGTTTTAGCTTTGAACTTCCTGAAGAACTTTTAGCAGAATACCCATCAGAAAATAGAGATGAATCTCGATTGATGGTCATTCATAGAGAGACAGGTAAAATTGAACATAAAATGTTCAAAGACATGATTGATTATTTCGATGAAGGTGATGTCATGGTGTTGAATAATACCAAGGTGTTTCCAGCCAGGCTCTATGGTAATAAGGAAAAAACAGGAGCTCGTATAGAAGTTTTTTTGTTGAGAGAGTTAAACGAAGAGCAGCGTTTATGGGACGTTTTAGTTGATCCAGCAAGAAAAATTAGAATTGGTAATAAATTGTATTTTGGTGATGATGATACTTTAGTCGCTGAGGTAATTGACAATACAACGTCTAGAGGTAGAACACTTCGTTTTTTATATGATGGTTCTTATACCGATTTTAGAAAAAAATTAAAAGAATTGGGTGATACTCCCTTACCTAAATACATTAAAAGAGAAACTGAAGCTGAAGATGCAGATCGTTACCAAACTATATATGCAAAACATGAAGGAGCAGTAGCTGCCCCAACGGCAGGGCTACATTTTTCCAAGCACTTATTAAAACGATTGGAAATAAAAGGAATTGATTTTGCAGAACTTACCTTGCATGTTGGTTTAGGTACTTTTAACCCTGTTGAGGTGGAAGATTTATCTAAACATAAAATGGATAGCGAAGAACTTATTATTGAAGAAAAAGCTACCGAAACAGTAAACAATGCTAAAAAGCATAAAAAGAGAATTTGTGCCGTTGGTACTACGGCTATGCGTGGTTTAGAAAGTGGAGTATCTTCTCAGCAAACCTTAAATACCTATGAGGGCTGGACCAATAAATTTATTTTCCCTCCCTACGATTTTAGTATTGCGAATTGTATGATTACGAATTTTCATTTACCAAAATCAACTTTGTTGATGATGGTTTCGGCATTTATGGGCCATGATTTAATGAAAAAAGCCTATAAAGAAGCTATTCTAGAGCAATATAAATTTTATTCTTATGGCGATGCCATGTTAATTATATAATTTTATTATAAACAAACATCCTGCTACCGCTAGAACAAAAATTTAGCGTAGCAGGTTTTTTTTATCCTATCTTTAACCTGTGGAAACTATTCAAAAGAAAGACATTCGAGCCCTGACACGTGAACAACTTCGTGCGTTTTTTGAAGCCAACGGCGACAAAGCTTTTCGAGGGAATCAAGTGTATGAATGGCTTTGGCAAAAATCTGCTCACTCTTTTGAGGTGATGACGAACCTATCGAAAGCCACAAGAGATATGCTAGAAAGTAATTTCGTCATCAATCATATCAAGGTTGATGTTATTCAGCGAAGTACGGATGGCACCATAAAAAATGCGGTTCGTTTACATGATGATTTAATTGTAGAATCGGTTTTAATCCCTACAAAAACGAGAACTACGGCATGTGTCTCAAGCCAAGTTGGCTGCAGTTTAGACTGTAAGTTTTGTGCTACTGCGCGCTTAAAACGCATGCGAAATTTAAACCCTGATGAAATTTATGATCAAGTGGTGGCCATTGATAATGAAAGCAGACTGTATTTTGATCGTCCGCTAAGCAATATCGTGTTTATGGGGATGGGAGAACCTTTAATGAATTACAACAACGTTTTAAAGGCAATAGAAAAAATCACTTCTCCTGAAGGCCTAGGGATGTCGCCAAAACGAATTGTAGTTTCTACTTCAGGTGTGCCAAAAATGATTCGAAAAATGGCAGATGATGAGGTTAAATTTAAACTCGCTGTTTCCTTACACTCCGCAATTGATGCTACAAGAACATCTATAATGCCTTTTAATGCCAAATTTACACTCAGTGATTTACGCGAATCTTTGCAATACTGGTATGCTAAAACAAAAAGTAGAATTACTTACGAATATGTGGTTTGGCAAGGTATAAATGACCAACAGAGCGATGTTGATGCCCTCGTTGATTTTTGCAAGTTTGCACCTTCAAAGGTTAATTTAATAGAGTATAATCCGATTGATGACGGACAGTTTCAGCAAGCCTCAAATGCAGCCATAGATAGGTATGTGTATACCTTAGAAAAAAATAATATTGCAGTAACTGTACGCCGTTCTCGTGGAAAAGATATCGATGCTGCATGTGGACAATTAGCGAACAAATCCTAGGGTGCAACCGTTAAACCTAAATAGCGAACACCTGCTCAATTAATATTTTAGAATCGTTATTTCTGATTCCTTTTTGTTAATTTAGCGGGGTACAATATATAAGCCCTTGCCGGGATAATTGCTAGTGAAAATAGTAGCTCAAATAAAGGAACCCATCAATATGGAAATGGAACTTTTTGAAAAAAAGTTTTATGAATCCATGACTTCAAAGGTGGCGCTATTAAACAGAATTACCCATTACATCGTGAATAGAAAAGGAAAGCAAATGCGACCAATGTTTGTTTTTCTAACGGCTAAAATGATCAATAATGGTGAGGTAAATGAGCGCACGTATAGAGGGGCTGCCGTCATAGAACTGATTCATACCGCCACCTTAGTTCATGACGATGTTGTGGATGAAAGTTACAAACGCCGCGGTTTCTTCTCAATTAATGCCTTATGGAAAAATAAAATTGCGGTTCTGGTCGGTGATTATCTGTTGTCTAAAGGTTTGCTTTTGTCGATTGATAATGGAGATTTTGATTTGTTAAAAATTATATCCATTGCCGTTCGTGAAATGAGTGAGGGCGAATTATTACAAATTGAAAAAGCAAGGCGCTTAGATATCACAGAAGAGGTATATTACGAAATTATACGCCAGAAAACAGCTACCCTAATAGCGGCTTGTTGTAGTTTAGGTGCTTGTGCGGTAAAGCCAGAATCGGAAGAGGTCGAAATCTTTAGAAAATTTGGTGAATACTGCGGAATGGCTTTTCAAATTAAAGATGATTTGTTCGATTATGGAAACGAAGCCATTGGTAAACCTACAGGAATCGACATCAAGGAGCAAAAAATGACCTTACCTTTAATCCATGTGCTGAATACCTGTAGCCCACAAGAAAAAAAATGGCTCATTAATTCCATCAAAAATCATAATAAGGATAAAAAAAGAGTCAAAGAAGTTATTGCTTTTGTAAAAAATAATGGAGGGCTGGCGTATGCAGTAGGCAAAATGCTCACTTTTAAAGATGAGGCCTTAAAATTACTAGCACATTATCCAGATTCAGCCTATAAAAATTCATTAGAACTGATGGTGAATTACGTGGTAGACCGAAAAAAGTAAACAGCTTTTTAATTTTATTGTGCTAGTTTCCAAAGCATTTCATAGGCACTCGTCTAAATCATTTTTTAATGATTTGCAATTAGAGATTTAAAAAATAGCTCTTTTGATTTAATATAATTTGATTGATTATCAGTAGTTTACTGTTTTTTTGTTCGTTTATTTTAAAAATAGTTGAGGAGTCAGGCAACCTTTTTACAACAAGACTCGTCTATCTTTATAGAAACCTAAAGGAATGGTCTTTTGTTGAAGGCTAAGAAATTTTAACCTGTGAAAATAATTCCATTTTATACCAATGAAAAGCAGCTCATAAAAAAGGCTTGCTCCGGAAACGGAGAAGCTCAAAAGCAGGTGTATGAAAAGCATGCGCCTAAGATGTTAAGTGTTTGTCGGCAGTATATAAAAGATGTTGCTTTTGCAGAAGATGTAATGATTATGGGCTTTGTTAAGGTATTTAAATATTTAGATACTTTTAAGTTCGAAGGTAGTTTTGAAGGTTGGATTCGCAGGATAATGGTTCGAGAAGCTATAACCCACCTTCGTAAAAACCAATTTGTTGTTTTTGATGATGAGTTGTATGATAAACATACACAGCATCAAATTGAAGTGGAGTCAGGTATTGATGTTGAAGAAATACAAGGCTTGATAGATCAACTTCCAGAAGGCTATAAAATGGTATTTGTGTTGTATGCTGTTGAAGGCTATAAGCATGCTGAAATCGCAGCGATGTTACAGATTTCAGAAAGTACTTCAAAATCGCAATTGTTTAAAGCACGGCGAATTTTACAAGAGCAGTTAAAGGAAACTAAAAAATTAAACTATGGCACCCATTAAATTCGAAGAAGCAATAAAAGAAAAGTTAGAGGGTCGTACCATACCACCTTCTCCACAAGCTTGGGAGAAAATTTCAGGTCAAATTACTACCGCGCAGAAACCAACTAAAAAAGGTATTGCCTGGTATGCTATCGCCGCCAGTGTCATCGGCTTGTTGATAGCGATGCTCATATTTTATAAGGCAGACAGAGAAACCATGGTTCAAGAGAAGCCTGTGGTTTTTACCCCAAAAAATAAGGCTGATAAAGAATTGCCACAACTAAAAGAAGGGCTTATAGAAATAAGTGGCAATTCAGGTGCTATAGCTAAGACTAAAGAGTTAAACATAAGTACTTCTATAAATAAAGTAGCGCCGAACCATACTATTACGGCTCAAAATAACGCGGCATTGCCTATGGCGCAAAAACCTAAATTACAATTAGAGCACCAAACGAACTTAGCTATAGATATTTTAATTGATGAAAAAATTAATTTAGTGGTAGCACAAGTCGATGCCTTAGCCTTGCAGAATTCTACCGTTTCAGATGCTGAAATTGATGCTTTATTGCGAAAGGCGCAAGAGCAGATTTTAACACAGGAACTCTTTAAAGAATCAAATAGCATTGATGCCTTGGCGTTATTAAACCAAGCAGAAACAGAGCTAGATTTATCAGTTCGAGACCAGCTTTTTGAAACTTTAAAAAATGGCTATTTAAAGGTGAGGACCGCTTTAGCTGACCGGAACAAGTAAAATCATTATTATTTTAACCGTTAAAAACGACTTCTTCAAACTGAAATTTGTAAAGGAGCAGGGAATAGTTTATTCATTAATCAATCATCAAAAACAACTCGTATGAACAACAAACTAAAGTACATCGTCATTTTATTTTTTGCTTTTGCCTTGCAACAGAGCACTGCACAGGACAAAAAAAATTATGAAACCAGTGTAGAAAAATTAGAAAAGCTTAAAACTGAAATCACATCTCAGGAAAAAGAAGCCTTAAAGATTGAAATTGAAGCAATTAATAAGCGTTTAGAGAAAAAACAAATAAGCGAAAGTGAAGCGCAAACGCTAAAAGAATCAGCGGCTAAAAAACGAGCCCTAAATATTGAAAATAGACTGAGTATTGTAGATAATCAAATTGCCCTTATTGAAAGAAATCAAGGTAAAGTTCTTGAATTGGATACAATAAATAAAGTTAGTAAAATAGAAATAGGATTTGGTCACAAAGATGATCATGATGATAAAATATTCGGAATTAAACTTAGCGATTCTAAAAAAAACTATGAATTAAAATACGACGTTAGAACCTACTCAGATATGGTCATAGCTGTAGGTTTTAACAACGCTGTGATCGATGGGCAGGTCCTTGATGATTCGCCGTATAAAATAGGGGGCAGTCGATTTTTTGAAATGGGTTGGCAATGGCGAACCCGTGTTTTTCAGAACTCTAATTTTCTACGGTTCAATTACGGATTTTCTTTTCAGTTTAATGGACTTAAACCAACCGATAATCGCTATTTTGTAAATAACAATGACGAAATAGTTTTAGAAGAGTTTGATGTAGAATTAGACAAAGCAAAACTGCGCATGGATAACTTAGTATTCCCTTTTCATTTTGAATTTGGACCCTCAAAAATGCGTAAAAATGAGAATTCTATTCGCTATAGTTTAGATAAACGGTTTAGAGTCGGGCTAGGTGGTTACGGTGGTTTTAATTTAGGTACACGTCAAAAATTAAAGTATGAACGCGATGGTGACAAAGTAAAAGATAAATTAAAAAGAGATTACAACACCAGCAATTTAATTTATGGGCTTAGTGCCTATGCCGGTTTTGGTGGCACCACTTTATATCTGAAATACGATTTAAATCCTATTTTTAAAGATGCTTTGGTGGAGCAAAACAATATTTCTCTAGGCTTGCGATTTGACCTATAGTCATAGGCAATTCGACTTATGGAATTAGGAACATTAAAAGTCTTAAGCTATACGTGCATGCAGTAGCAACTTACAAATTATGTAAAGAGTAGTTTCAAAGAATACGAATACCGATTTACATCATGAAAACCTACACGCTCTAATTCGCTTTTTCTGCGGATGAGCTTGTAGGTTTTTTTACTATCAGAACACACTGTTAGGTGTTTTTAAAGCGATTAGAGCGTACTTTTAATAGTCTCCTATTCTGGCACACATTAGATTGTAACTTTTCATGTGAAGGGCCCAGGAATCGATGACAGCTTTTTATCCAAAGGCCTGTCAAAAGGGTAGCCGGTTTTAGCCTTGCGGTAAAGAAAATCTAATGACCCTAAACCCTTTGCCTATAAAATTTTGGTTATATTTGAATCTTTTTCCATTATAAAATGGCAGCACTTTAAAACTCGAATTGAAGTAACCTTTAAATCTATAATTTGATTTCAAAAACCACCATCGATCAAGTATATGAAACCGCCCGTTTAGAGGAGGTTATTGGTGATTTTGTACAATTAAAAAAATCAGGAGCTAATTATAAAGGTTTAAGTCCGTTTACCGATGAACGTTCGCCTAGTTTTATGGTCAGTCCCGTAAAGCAAATATGGAAAGATTTTAGTAGTGGAAAAGGAGGAAATGTGGTGGCATTTTTAATGGAACATGAGCATTTTACCTATCCTGAGGCTATAAAATACTTAGCCAAAAAGTACAGTATTGAAATCGAAGAAACTGAGCAAACTAGCGAGCAAAAAGTTCAGGCCGACGAGCGCGAAAGCATGTATTTAGTGTCGGAATTTGCTCAGAAATATTTCTCTCGAATTTTATGGGAAAGCGAACTAGGAAAAGCAATAGGACTTAGTTATTTTAAAGAACGTGGTTTTACGGATGAAACCATCAAAAAATTTGCTTTGGGATATTGTTTAGATCATTGGGACGCTTTTACCAACGAAGCTTTAGATAAAGGTTATCAATTAAAATATTTAGAAAGTACCGGCTTAAGCATTGTAAAAGAAAATCCAGAGCATCCTGCGAACAGCAAAAAGTTCGATAGGTTTAAAGGTCGCGTTATGTTTCCTATACAATCTATGAGCGGTCGGGTACTTGGATTTGGAGGTAGAATTTTAATAAACGATAAAAAAGCAGCCAAGTATTTAAATTCTCCTGAAAGTGATATTTACCATAAAAGTAAAGTATTATACGGTATTTTTCATGCAAAACAAGCCATTGCAAAAGAGGATAATTGTTATTTGGTAGAAGGCTATACTGATGTAATTCAGTTTCATCAGCGGGGCATTGAGAATGTAGTAGCCTCTAGCGGAACCGCATTGACAGCAGAACAAATTCGATTGGTAAACCGACTTACTAAAAATATAACGGTTTTGTTTGATGGTGATGCTGCAGGATTAAGGGCTTCTTTACGAGGTATCGATCTTATTTTGGAGCAAGGGATGAATGTCAAAGTCTGTTCTTTTCCTGAAGGAGAAGATCCAGATAGCTTTGCTAAAAATAATAGTTTAGACGAGGTTAATGCGTATTTAAAAACGAACGCTAAAGACTTTATTCAATTTAAGGCTTCTCTCTTAATGAAAGAAGCTGCAAACGACCCCATTAAAAGGGCTGATACCGTTCGCGATATTGTTCATAGTATTTCTAAAATTCCAGATCGAATTCAAAAAGAAATTTATATTCAGGAGTGTGCTCAAATCATGAATATTTCCGAAGGCGTTTTGTTTAATACACTCGCTCAAATTGGAAAAAAGGATATGGCCGATGCCAACAAAAAAGTAAAAGAGAATCAAAAAGCTTTTGAAGTGGTTCGTAACGAGGCAGCTACCCAAAAAGTCGATGTGCAGTTTGAGCTAGAACGCAAGATTATTGAAATTTTACTGTTATACGGCCATACATCACAACGCTTTGAAGATTTAATTCTCAAAGAAAATGAAAAAGGGGAATTAGCCTTAGAGCCTGAATTTTTAGATGCTAAGGTGTACGAGAAAATATTTTTAGACTTACAGGACGATGAAATAGAACTTAGTAATGGCAACTTTAAGCGCATTTATAAAACATTAGTCCAAGAACTTAATGAAAACGAAAATTTTACGGTTCAAACGTTCATAGCCTCTTTAGAACAAGATATGGTATCAGAAATATCGTCTATTTTAATGGAGGAAGAAAAGTATATTTTGCATGATTGGGCCAGTAAAGATATTTATCCTAAGAGTAAAGATCAAGGAATTTCTCAATTGGCGAGCGAAACAATTTTAACTTTACGTTGCTTTTTAATCAAAAGAAGAATACATACCTTACAAAATGAAACTCAGGATGTGGAAAAGGACAATCGAGAAATTTTAGAGGAAATTATCAATTATATTCAACTTAATAAATTATTAAATCAGAAGTTAAATCGAGTTTTGTCTTAAAGTAGCGATCAGAATATTTCCTACAAAAAAACCTAGCAAAAGCTAGGTTTTTTTGTAGGAAATATTTTGTCTAATATAGTTCTAAAGCTTTCGCTTGTTGTAATAAGTCCACCAAATTGTCGACATTTAATTTTCGCATTAAACGCGCTTTGTAGGTACTTACTGTTTTTTCGTTCAAATTAAGACCAATAGCAACATCTTTATTGCGTTTACCACTGGCTAACATTTTTAAAACTTCTACTTCTCTCGAAGAAAGCTTTCTAAAGAATCTTCTTGGCTTTTTAGTGCCTTCGTCAAACGCAAGTCTTTGCGCTAGTTCATTCGTAATAAACATATCACCTTTACTTACTTTTCTTACAGCAGTAATGATATAATCTAAATCAGCGCTTTTTGACAAATACCCGTAGGCGCCTGCTCTAATAGTACTTAAGGCATAAACATCTTCTGACTGACCACTATATATCAAAACTTTAATGTCAGGGAACTCAGATTTAATTTTTCTAAGCGTTGCAATTCCATTGATTTCAGGTATGTCCATCTCTAACATGACTACATCAGGAATTACGGTCTTTAATTTTTCAAATAACTCAGCTGTTGTGGCCACGTCTCCGATAACTTCAAAATCAGAAGCGGTGTCTAAGACAAACTTTATTCCAGCTCTAACAACAGGATGGTTATCTGCAATCAATACTTTAATCATGGTTTACTTTTTTTACGATTTATTAGCTTACAAAGAAAATGCCCATAAATTCTGACATGCAATGTAAAGTTTTTTTATCTTATTTGCCTTGTAAAATTGATATTTTTTTATGGAACACCGTTCTAATTTGTTATATTTTCGTTTTATTTACTAAATTATAAGATAAATGGTTATTTCAACTCATTTGGAATCTCACAAATTGGAATAGGTACCATCTTGTGTTTATTTGCTGTATTTAGTCTTTTAAAAATTTGAAAAACCTCTTTTTCTCTTCCCTTAAAATCTTGAGAAGTTTTATTTTGGTCTGCCATGGCCATGGCCCATTCTAATTCTGGATAGGAGGCACCCAATTGATCTTCGTCTGTTCTATCATCGCCCCAAAGACCGTCTGTCGGAGCTGCGTTAATAATCTCCTCGTTGATCCCCAAAACTCTAGCAATCTCCCAAACCTCGGTCTTTAGCAAATCTGCAATAGGGCTTAAATCTACCCCACCATCGCCGTATTTGGTGTAAAAGCCTACACCAAAATCTTCTACTTTATTCCCAGTGCCAGCCACTAAATAGGTATCTAATGCTGCAAAATAGTACAAACTTGTCATTCTGAGTCTTGCCCTTGTATTTGCTAGCGACATAAAACGCTCCTCTTCATTCGCCACCTTTGGCAAAGCGGCGATCAAGCTATCAAATACTGGCGTTAAATTTACTTCCAGTTTTTTTACCCTTGTAAAATTTTCTTGTAACCAGTCAATATGTCTTGATGCTCTCCCTACTTGATCTAATTCTTGGTGAATGGGCATTTGTAAGCATAAAAGTTCTAAACCCGACTTTGCGCATAAGGCTGAAGTTACTGCAGAATCAATACCCCCAGAGATACCAATAACAAAACCATTCATTTTTGCATTCGTTGCGTACTCTTTTAACCACTTTACAATATGATTTATTATTTTTTCGGTTTGCATGGATGTTTGTTTTTCGTTAAAATCTAGTAACTTTGCAGCGTAAAAATAATGTCTGAGCAGTAATAAATAAAATAATTCTATACTACTTTATATGAAGAAGCTAATTTTTGTGGTTTTAATTTTTTTGCCACTCCTTTTTGTGAATTGTGGAGATGAAGACAAAACTGCCGAAGAAATCGATAAAATAGCCTTAGATATACAGGTTGAACGTTTTGATAAAGAGTTTGCTTCGGCCACTCTTGAAAGTTTACCCATCTTAAAAGGCAAGTATCCGTATTTATTTCCTGCGCAATACCCCGATAGTATTTGGATGGCTAAACTAAATGATACCATACAAATAGAATTGAATACTGAAGTAGAAAAGGCTTTTTCAAATTTTGATGTTCAAAAAACTAGATTAACTAGCTTATTTAAACATATAAAATATTATTTCCCAGAGTTTACAATTCCCAAAGTAATTACCTTAACTTCCGATGTGAACTATGAGAATCGTGTGATCTTAACGGATTCTTTGTTGTTGATTGGTTTAGATAATTATTTGGGTGAAGAACATAAATTCTACCAAGGATTTCAAGGCTATGTAAAAAAGGGATTGGATGAAAAATATTTGGTTTCAGATGTAGCTTCAGAATTTTGTGGTTCAATACTACCCCAACGAAGAGGGAGAACCTTCTTAGATCAAATGATTTACTTTGGAAAAACCCTGTATTTGAAAGATAAAATAATGGCTTTTGAGTCAGAAGAACAGCGTATCGCCTATACAGCAGAACAATTAGAATGGGCTAAATTAAACGAAGAAGATATTTGGCGTTATTTTGTGAATAGAGATTTATTGTATAGTACAGATAAGCAATTACAACCTAGATTTTTAGACCCAGCTCCTTTTTCTAAGTTTCAATTAGAATTAGATAACGAATCACCTGGTAGAATTGGCAGGTATGTTGGATGGCAGATTGTGCGTGCATTCATGGAAAATAACGACGTAGATTTTAATCAAATGCTAAGAATTCCGGCGGAAGAAATTTTAAAGAAATCAAATTACAAACCTAGAAACTAATGGGTATACTTCACACCTCAGAAATATCATTAAAAGTAGGCTTAGACGAGAATCGTGTGCCCGAAGAACTTACATGGTCTGCTCAAGATGGTGGCATAGATAACGAGGAGGCAAAAGCCATGTTGTTATCTGTTTGGGATAGCAAAAATAAAGAGTCTTTAAAGATAGATTTATGGACTAAGGATATGCCTGTAGACGAAATGAAAATTTTCTTTCATCAAACATTAGTTTCCTTGTCTGACACTTTCATGAAAGCAACCCAAGACGAGAAAATGACAGCAACTATGAAAGATTTTTGTGATTATTTCGCCGAAAAATTAGAATTAAAAAAGTAAACATATAGCGAAGACGGTTCAGTTTGTAGAGGATGAGGCGGTACCATGATTTTTTAGGTTAAAAAACAATTCATGCAACAACAAAAACAAGAACTCAAAAAACTAATCTATATTTATAATGCAAGTTCAGGAAAGAAAAATGCCTTTTTAGATGTTGCACATAAACTCTTTAGCCCAAGTACCTATGATTGCAAGTTGTGTGCTATTACTTTTGGTACATTTCAAGAGAAAATTCTTTGGAAAAAATTTAGAAAATCCTCCAAAATTCCCATGGAATTTTTGCATAAGGATGAATTTTTGAAAGCCTATGCCTCTAAATTCGGATTTAAAACCACCTATCCAGTGGTGCTGGCAGAAACAAACTACAACCTAGAGTTTTTTATCGGCACAGATGAACTTAAGGTCTTAGCAAGTGTGAACGATTTAATAGAATTGGTAGAAAATCGTTTAGATTAAATCGGCCCAATTATTTTTCTTAAAGTTTTCATTCAGGCTGTCTATATACTGTAATACCTCTTCTTGCCCAATGCCATTAGTGGAAGAAGTGATAAAGTAATTAGGTGCTTCTTCCCAAATGCTGGCTAATAATTGCTGCATATAGCGCTCAACATTTCGTTCAATAGCCTTTGGTTTTAGTTTGTCGGCCTTGGTAAAAATAATAGAAAACGGAATCTGATGTTCACCCATCCATTGCATAAACTCTAAATCAACAGGTTGTGGCTCATGGCGTATATCAATCAAAACAAAGGCACTTACCAATTGTTTGCGTTCTAAAAAATAATCGGTAATATACTTCTGAAACGTTTTTTTATCTTTTTTAGAAACTCTGGCGTACCCGTATCCTGGTAAATCTACCAAAAACCAATTGTCATTAATTTTAAAATGATTAATTAATTGCGTTTTTCCTGGCCTACCTGATGTTTTTGCTAAGTTTTTGCGCTGCGTGAGCATATTTATGAGTGATGATTTACCCACATTTGACCTTCCTATAAATGAATATTCAGGTATAGGGTCTTTGGGGCAATGAGTGACTTTAGAATTGCTAATAACAAATTCTGCGGACTTTATTTTCATCGGGATACACTTTTGTGTTATGCGTTGTGCAGAACCTTTAAACTTTGAAGCGCTAAGGTCCTGTAAATTTTAGAATTAAAGAATAGTGAATGTTACCTTAGAATTTTCTAGCCTTTAGCCAAGCTTCTAAAATAGTATTAAATTCCTTAGGGTGTTCCATCATGGGTGCATGGCCGCATTTTTCAATCCAAAATAGATCTGAATCCGGCAACAATTCATGAAATTCCGAAGCTACATTAGGAGGCGTTACCGCATCGTTTTTGCCCCAAATTATACAGGTTGGCGTTAACATATGTGGCAAATCTTTAGACATGTTGTGACGGATAGCACTTTTGGCAATAGCTAAGGTTTTAACTAATTTTATTCTGTCGTTTAAAGTAGCGAAAACTTCATCTATGATTTCAGGCGTTGCCACTTCGGGATCGTAAAAAACATCTTGTGCTTTTTTCTTGATAAACTCGTAGTCTCCTCTTTTGGGATACCCATCGCCCATAGCACTTTCGTAAAGTCCAGAACTACCAGTAATGACTAAAGCTTTTACTAAGTTCGGATTTAGTTTTGTGTGCAAAAGGCCAATGTGACCGCCTAAAGAATTCCCTAAAAGGATCACTTTTTTAAGTCCCTTATGCTTGATAAAACCTTCTAAAAACTTTGCAAAGCTTTTTACATTTGTTTTTAACAAAGGCATGGTATAAATTGGTAATTCAGGTACTAAAACTTTATAGCCTAATGGGGGAAAGTGTTCAACAACACCATTAAAATTACTAAGACCTCCTAAAAGTCCATGCAAAATAATAATGGGAGTGCCCTCGCCAATTTCAAGATATTTGTATTTCCCTTCAGTAATTAATGTTTCTTCCATTAACGCAGATTAACTTCTGTACGGACAAATATAAACATTTCCTAAGAAAATAAGCATACTTGTTGTAAAGAGTCTGTTTAGATGGTTTAAACACTGTTTTTATGTAGTTCGTATGCCTGTCACAATAACGCTTCAAGCTTAATTTTTGTTTTTTTAAACACAAAACGGGCTCAAATTAGGGAATTTATTAACAATGTGGTATAAAGTGGTAAATTGTGGTAATAAATTCTATATATTTGAGTTTTAAATACAAACAAGGGCTATATAGTGATCAATTTCATTGGAACATATGACTGCAAAGCAGATACAAAAGGGAGGGTCATGTTACCTGTTTCCCTGAAGCATCAAATGTCTCCTGTGCTGACCGATGGCTTTGTGATTAAAAGGTCTGTTTTTCAACCTTGTTTAGAATTGTATCCCATGAAAGAATGGAATCTTTTGATGGAGAAAATGAATAAAAAAAATAGGTTTCTCAAGAAGAACAATGACTTTATACGTCGGTTTTCTGCTGGTGTAAAGGTCGTGGAAATAGATGCTACCGGTAGATTATTGATCCCTAAGAATTTAATGGATATCGCGAAGATTTCAAAAGATGTGGTGCTGAGTTCAGCCATCAATATAGTTGAGATCTGGGATAAAGACAGTTATGAAAAGGTGTTAGAGGATACCGCTGAAGATTTTGCTGCCTTGGCAGAAGAAGTAATGGGAGGAGACGAAGATGATGTATCATAACCCAGTTTTGTTGATCGAATCTGTTGATGGTTTAGCCATCAAAAGCGGCGGTGTTTATGTTGATGTTACTTTTGGGGGTGGTGGACATTCTAGAGAAATATTAAAGCGTTTAGGGCCTGACGGTCGTTTATTTGCTTTTGATCAGGACGAGGATGCTTTAAAAAATACCATAGCAGATGAAAGGTTCACCTTGATTCATGAAAATTTTAGATTTATAAGTCAGTTTTTAAAGTTTTATGGTGTTAAAAAAGTAGATGGTATTTTGGCTGATTTTGGGGTGTCATCGCATCAGTTTGATGTTGCAGAACGTGGTTTTTCTACCCGTTTTGATGCGGATTTAGATATGCGTATGAGCAAGCGAAATACAGTTTCAGCGTACGACGTCGTGAATAAGTACGACTATGATAGTTTGCGAAACCTGTTGTTTCAATATGGTGATTTGCGAAATGCAAATGCCATGGCGACTACCATTATTGCTAGTCGAGAAGAGGGTGAAATCAAAACCACGGCACAATTAAAAGCAGTGCTAAAACAATTTTTACCAGCTCGTTTAGAGCATAAAATAGTAGCGCAGATTTACCAAGCTATCAGAATTGAAGTGAACCAAGAGATAGAAGTAATTAAGGAATTTTTAGAACAGGTGCCTGGCTTATTACATGAGGAAGGTAGGATGAGTGCCATTAGTTATCATTCCTTGGAAGATAGATTGGTGAAAAACTTTATCCGATCAGGAAAGTTTGAAGGGGAGCCAGAAAAAGATTTTTACGGAAATATGAAGCTTCCCCTAAAAAAAGTAGGAGGTCTGATAGTGCCAAGCAAAAAAGAGATCGCTGCCAATAATAGATCTCGTAGTGCTAAACTGAGAATTGCTGAGAAAAGTAAAGAAGTATAAGTGTTTTTAGAACGATTATTAAAAAAGTAATAAAAGCGATCAATTGCCATGCGAAAGGGAATATTAGACTTGTTAAAAGGAAAGTTTTTGGTAAGCGGTGAAGCGGCTCCAAAGAATTGGATTTTCATCATTTTCATTTCCTTTTTAGCTGCTGTGATGATTGCGAGTTCACATAGTGCAGATAGCAAGGTACATCAAATTGCCGCCTTAAATGAAGAGGTTAAAGAATTGCGCAGTGAGTTCATTGACGGGCAAACGGATGTTCAAAAATTAAAATTAGAATCAGAAATACTGCGAAAGTTAGGTGATGATGGGTTATATCCTTCAGAAAGTCCTCCTTTTAAAATAAGAGTTAAATCGGCTGAATAATGGCAATTACAGAAAAAAACATATTGAAACGCTTGTATATCGTGGCGGGCCTGCTGTTTATATTTGCTGTGTTTGTCGTGGTGAAACTTTTTAGCATTCAAATGACAGATGGTGACAGGTACCGCCAAATGGCTGAGGATACCACCGAAAAAGTCTTTACCATAACTCCAAATCGCGGTAATTTATATTCTTCTGATGGGAGCTTACTGGCCACTTCCGTTTCGCGTTTTAATATTCGATTTGATGCCGTTACGGTTAAGGATGCTGATTTTAAGGAAAATATTAAGCCACTTTCTCAAGCACTTTCAAAATTATTAGGAAAACCTGCATCGTACTATGAACAACTCTTGCGAAAAGCAAAGGCAAACCAAAATAGGTATGCCATAATTGCTCGAGGTTTAGATTATTCAGATTACGTTCAGGTTAAAAAATTTCCGCTTTTCGAAAAAGGACCCAATAGAGGTGGTCTTGTGGTAGAGCAAAATACAGTTCGTGAGCATTCCTTGGGGAAAATTGCAGAACGCAGTGTTGGTTACGAGCGTTTTGATGATGAAGGATATGCCACAAGGGTTGGTCTTGAAGGGGCTTTTACTGATTATTTAAGCGGAATTAAGGGCAGTCGCTTAAAGCAAAAAATCGCTAAAGGACAATGGAAGCCGATAGGGATGGATAATATTGTAGAGCCAAAGGATGGTTATGATGTGTATTCTACCATTGATGTCAATATTCAGGATATCGCCCATCATGCACTCTTAGGACAGTTAGAAAAATATAAAGCCGATCACGGTTGTGTCATTGTAATGGAAACAAAAACGGGTGAGATTAAAGCAATATCTAACCTGGGAAAAACAGAAGGTGGTAAGTATTACGAACGCTTAAATTATGCCATTGGTGAATCGCATGAACCAGGTTCTACATTTAAATTGATGTCATTGGTAGTCGCTTTAGAAGATCAAGTCATTGATACCAGTTCTATTGTTGATACTGAAAAAGGAATTTTTAAAGTATATAACAAAAGGGTTAAAGATTCTAAAGAAGGGGGTTATGGAGCCTTAACGGTGGCAAAAGCCTTTGAAGTTTCTTCGAATACAGCTATTGCAAAAATAATTCACAATAATTATAAAGATCAACCTGAAAAGTTTGTGAACCGCTTAATGAATATGGGGCTGAGCAGAGAATTAGGACTCCCTATAAAAGGGGAAGGTACGCCCGTAATTCGCTATCCAGGAGATAAAGGTTGGTCTGGAATTTCATTGGCGTGGATGTCTCACGGATATGAAGTATCCTTAACGCCCTTGCAAACTCTCACATTTTATAATGCCATAGCCAATAATGGTGAAATGTTAAAGCCTAGACTTTTAAAGGAAGTAAAAGAATGGGATAAAACTATTTATAAGTTCGACAAAGAGGTCATTAATCCCTCGATATGCTCAGAAGAAACTATTGGAAAAGTGCAAGCACTTTTGAAAGATGTGGTTGAAAAAAAACATGGTACAGGTCATGGCTTATATTCTCCTCATTTTTCTATGGCGGGAAAAACCGGTACTACTCAGAAAGATTATACTTCGAAAGACCCGAACAAACTAAAGTACATCTCTACGTTCGCAGGTTATTTTCCTGCAGATAACCCTAGATACTCCTGTATAGTAGTGATTCACGAACCTGATAAAAGTGTTGGGTATTATGGAGCTGATGTATCAGGACCGGTATTTAAATCTATCGCGCAGAAAATATATGCCACGTCTCCTTTGGTGGATGAAGTAGAAAGTTTAGAAGTAAAGAGCAGTGTATTAGATAAAAAATACCAACAATATTATGCCGAAGCGAATAAAAAGCACAATAGAGTGCCCAATGTAGAGGGTATGAGTGGTATGGATGCCATTGCAATTTTAGAAAACTTAGGGATAAAAGTAAAAGTAACGGGCAACGGTAAAGTAAAGAGACAATCTGTAAAGGATGCTAATATCAGTGAAGTAAAACTAATTGTATTAGAATTATCATGAAATCTTTAAAAGACATATTGTACGGAGTAAGTTTAACCGCAGTGAGTGGTTCTACATCTGTGATGGTCAATAAAATTTGTTTCGACTCTCGTTTGGTGGAGCTGGACGATGTTTTTGTGGCTATTCGTGGCACGCTTACTGATGGTCACGAATACATAGAAAAGGCCATTAAATTGGGGGCAAAAGCAATTGTATGTGAAAGCTTGCCTGAGGTTCTGGTGAATGAAGTCTCGTATATTGAAGTAGATAATGGCAACAAGGCATTGGCTATAATGGCATCGAACTATTATGAAAATCCTTCCAAAAATTTAAAATTAGTAGGGATCACTGGTACTAATGGTAAAACTACAGTGAGTAGCCTGTTGTATCAATTGTTTAAAAAAGCAGGTTATAAAGTTGGATTAATTTCAACCATAAAAATATTGGTGGATGATACAGCCTATAAAACAAGTCATACAACACCAGATGCTTTAACCATCAACAAGCATTTAAGTTTAATGAATGCGGCAGGGGTTGAATTTTGTTTTATGGAAGTGAGTTCTCACGGAATACATCAAAAAAGAACCGAAGGCCTAGTTTTTGAAGGTGCCATCTTCACGAATCTCTCGCACGATCATTTAGATTACCACCCTACGTTCGCAGCCTACAGAGATACTAAAAAATTATTGTTTGACAATTTAAGTAAAAAGGCCTTTGTACTAACCAATATTGACGATAAAAATGGCTTGGTGATGTTGCAAAACACGAAAGCCAGAAAATATACCTATGCCTTAAAGTCGTACGCAGATTATAGAGCTCAGATCTTAGAAAATCAGTTTAATGGTCAGTTGTTAAAAATTAATGGCGAAGAGTTGTGGTCAAAGCTCATAGGTGATTTCAATGCATACAATATGTTGGCCATTTATGCTACAGCAGATTTGTTAGGATTAGAAAAGCTAGAGATTTTGAGATTCATGAGTGAGCTTGATAATGTCGCTGGTAGATTTCAGTACTTTATTTCCAAAGAAAAAATTACCGCTATTGTTGATTATGCCCATACGCCGGATGCGCTTAAAAATGTACTTGATACAATTAATACATTGAGGACTGGAAATGAAAACGTCATCACCGTTGTGGGGTGTGGTGGCGATAGAGATAAGTCTAAGCGCCCGGTTATGGGTCATATCGCTTCTGATATGAGTACAAAAGTGATTTTTACCTCAGACAATCCTAGGACAGAACAACCAGAGGCCATACTTCAAGAGATGGAAGAAGGAGTAGAGCCTCAAAATGTTCGTAAAGTACTGGTTATAGAAAACAGGGCCCAAGCGATAAAAACAGCCTGCCAATTGGCCCATGCAAACGATATCATTTTAATAGCAGGTAAGGGCCATGAAACCTACCAAGAAACGAATGGAGTTCGAGTAGATTTTGATGATTTTCAAACAGTAAAAGACATGTTAAAAAGTCTAGACAAATAAATATTTAAAGCAGTAATAGAGAAATATTCAAAACACAACCAATAGCAACCACCAACTAAAAAATAAGATGTTATATTATTTATTTGAATTTTTAGAGAAAAACTACCAAGTACCAGGTGCCGGACTTTTTCAGTTCATCACGTTTAGGGCTGCTTTGGCTGTTTTGTTGTCTTTGTTAATTGCAACGGTGTATGGTAAAAAAATTATTCTTTACCTACAAAAAAAACAAATAGGAGAAACCGTTCGTGACTTAGGTTTAGAAGGGCAAAAACAAAAGTCAGGTACACCTACCATGGGGGGTATCATCATCATAATTGCAACGCTTATTCCAGTATTGCTTTTCGCTCAACTAGATAATATTTATGTAATGCTTTTAATCGTTACCACCCTATGGATGGGAATTATAGGTTTTATTGACGATTATATCAAAATATTTAAGAAAGATAAAGGTGGCTTAAAAGGAAAGTTTAAAGTTTTAGGTCAAGTGGTCTTGGGTTTAATTGTAGGAGCAACGCTTTATTTTCATCCAGAAGTTACCATGAAAGAACATAGTAAACTAAACTCATCACTCGTTTACAATGCTGAAAGGCAAATTAGTGAGGAGATTAAGTCTACAAAAACAACCATTCCTTTAGTAAAAAATAATGAATTAGAATATACCAGTTTTATTTCTTGGATGGGCGATGGAGCAGAAAAATACGCGTGGTTAATTTTTATTCCCATCATAATTATTATTGTTACCGCAGTATCAAATGGGGCAAATTTAACCGATGGGATTGACGGTCTGGCAGCGGGAACTTCAGCAATCATTGTCTTAACATTAGGCATTTTTACTTGGATTTCTGGAAATATTATATTCTCTAATTACTTAGACATTATGTTTATTCCACGAGCGGGTGAATTAGTAGTTTTTGTTGCTGCATTTCTTGGGGCATTAGTAGGTTTTTTATGGTACAATGCTTTTCCAGCTCAAATTTTTATGGGCGATACGGGTAGTTTAACTATTGGAGGTGTCATTGCTGTCATAGCCATTATTATTAGAAAAGAATTATTGATCCCTGTTTTGTGCGGAATCTTTTTTGCGGAATCAATCTCCGTAATGCTGCAAGTTGGGTATTTCAAATACACCAAAAAAAGATTTGGAGAAGGAAGGCGTATTTTTTTAATGGCGCCACTACATCACCATTACCAGAAAAAAGGATATCACGAAAGTAAAATTGTAACACGCTTTTGGATTGTGGGTATTTTATTGGCGATCGTAACGATAGTAACCTTAAAAGTGCGGTAGGTCATGAAAAGCTTAGTGATTTTAGGAGGAGGAGAAAGTGGGGTAGGTACTGCGATTTTAGGAAAGCAAAAGGGGTTTACAGTCTTTGTTTCAGATAAAGGCAAAATAAAAGAGAAGTATAAAAAAGTTCTTGAACATTTTGGAATTGATTGGGAAGAAGAGCAACATACTGAAGCCAGGATCTTAAATGCAGATCTAGTGATGAAAAGTCCTGGCATACCTGATAAAGTGGCTATCGTGCAACAACTCAAAAGCAAAGGAATTTCTGTGATTTCAGAGATTGAATTTGCCTCAAACTATACCGACGCGAAAATTATCGGTATTACCGGTAGTAACGGAAAAACCACAACGACCATGTTGGTCAACCACATTTTAAAAAACGAAGGATTAAACGTCGGGATGGCAGGAAATATTGGGGATAGTTATGCAAAAATGGTCGCAGAAAACAATTTTGACTATTACGTATTAGAGATCAGCAGTTTTCAGTTAGATGGTATTGTGAATTTTAGACCGCATATCGCCATTTTAACGAACATATCACCAGACCATTTAGACAGGTACGAGTATGTATATGAAAATTATATCGCCTCAAAATTTAGAATTGCCGAAAACCAAACCGAAGATGATTATCTCATTTATGATGCAGACGATAAAGATCTTACAGCCTGGCTTTCAAAACACCCTGTTAAGTCCAAATTACTACCGTTTTCTATTGAAAAAGAAGTGGTAGAAGGCGCATTTAGTTTAAACGAGAATATACAGATTATTACAAATAACGAAACACTTATAATGAAAACAGACACTTTAGCTCTAGAAGGCAAACACAATCTTAAAAATAGCATGGCAGCCTCAACAGCAGCAAAACTTATTGGTATCCGAAAAGAAACCATTCGGCAGAGTGTAGCAAATTTTCAGGGTGCAGAACATCGTTTAGAAAGCGTGCTTAAAATTCATCATGTGGCCTATATCAATGATTCAAAGGCGACCAATGTTAATGCAACCTATTACGCCTTGGAAAGTATGAAATCTCCAACGGTTTGGATCGTAGGTGGGATAGACAAAGGCAATGATTATAAATCACTAATGCCTTTAGTAAGAGAAAAAGTAAAAGCCATTATTTGCTTGGGAAAGGACAATACTAAAATCAAAGAAGCCTTTGGTAACGTTGTAGATTTGGTGGTGGAAACTTTTGCGATGGACGAAGCAGTTAAAGTAGCGTATAAATTAGCCGAACGAGGAGATACAGTTTTATTATCTCCGGCATGCGCAAGTTTTGATTTGTTTACAAATTATGAAGATCGCGGTCAACAGTTTAAAGAAGCCGTAAAAAACCTATAAGAAAGGATGGAGTTTTTCAACAAAATAAAAGGAGACAAAGCTATTTGGGCCATTGTGGCGCTCTTAGCTTTATTTTCATTTTTACCAGTCTACAGCGCGAGCAGTAACCTTGTATATGTTGTTGGGAACGGTACAGGTACAACGATAAGCTTTTTGTTTAAACATGCTTTTCTATTGGCCTTAGGCTTTGCCATTATTTATGGTGTACATAAAATTCCGACGCATTTTTTTAAAGGTTTGTCTTTAATAGCCATGCCCATTGTTTTACTGCTTTTAGTGTACACTTTGGCACAAGGAACAACCATTGGTGGTGCCAATGCAAGTAGATGGATTCGATTGCCTTTAATAGGTTTTACATTCCAAACATCAACCTTAGCAGCGGTAGTTTTAATGGCCTATGTAGCAAGGTATTTAACGAAAATAAAGGACAAATCAATACGCTTTCAAGAGAGTATTTTGCCCTTGTGGCTCCCTGTTTTTTTAGTCATAATTCTGATACTTCCAGCAAACTTTTCAACTGCAGCTATTATCTTTTTTATGGTCATGGTACTTTGTTTTTTAGGTGGATATCCTATGAAGTATCTATTGGGGATTGTGGGTAGTGGGGCTTTGTTTTTGGTCTTATTTATTTTAATAGCAAAGGCTGCTCCAGATTTATTTCCAAATAGGGTTACTACTTGGGAAAACAGAATAGACAATTTTTTAAACGGGGAAGATAGTGAAGCAGATTATCAAATTGAAAAAGCAAAAATAGCCATAGCTACGGGAGGTATTATTGGCAAAGGAGCAGGTAAAAGTGTCCAGAAAAATTTTCTACCACAAAGTTCTTCCGATTTTATTTTTGCCATTATCATCGAAGAATATGGTTTAGTAGGCGGACTCCTATTGGTCTTTTTTTACCTTTTATTACTCTTTAGAATTGTCGTTGTTGCCAACGGAAATGCTACAGTTTTTGGTAAATTATTAGTGGTAGGCGTAGGTTTGCCTATTGTTTTTCAAGCCTTTATTAATATGGCAGTCGCAGTAGAATTATTTCCGGTAACGGGCCAAACCTTGCCTTTAATCAGTAGCGGTGGAACCTCCACATGGATGACCTGTTTAGCCATTGGAATTATTTTAAGTGCGAGTAATAAAGAGGCAAGTACGGAACCTAGTTCAGTGGATGACCATGAAAATAACCCTTTAGAAGTATTAAGTGGACAATTATAGATTTATACTTTCTGGTGGTGGTACAGGCGGGCATATTTACCCGGCAATTGCTATTGCAAATGAATTAAAATCGAGGTATCCTGATGCTGAATTTTTGTTTGTTGGTGCAAAGGATCGGATGGAAATGGAAAAAGTACCTCAAGCAGGATTTAAGATTGAAGGCTTGTGGATTACGGGAATTCAAAGAAAAATAACGCTTAAAAACCTCCTATTTCCTATAAAATTAATAAGTAGTTTGATAAAGGCAAATACCATAGTAAAAAGGTTTAAACCTGATGTAGTAATTGGTACGGGAGGGTTCGCGAGTGGCCCTCTTTTAAAAAGAGCTTCAATATTGGGGATCCCTTGTGTATTGCAAGAGCAAAATTCGTATGCTGGTGTTACTAATAAATTATTAGCAAAAAAGGCAAAAAAAATATGTGTGGCTTACGATGGAATGGAACAATTTTTTCCAAAAGAAAAAATTGTAAAAACAGGAAATCCTGTGCGCAGTGACCTCGTAGCAATGAAGGTGGATCGCAAGGAAGCAATATCATTTTTTGGATTAAGTGTAGAAAAGCCGATTGTAGTTGTTTTAGGCGGAAGTTTAGGTGCAAGACGCATCAATCAATTGATCGAAAAAGAACTTGCTTATTTTGAAACTTTAGGAATTCAAGTCATATGGCAATGTGGAAAATTGTACTATCAAGACTATAAAAAGTACGAGTCAACAAGGGTAAAAGTTTACGATTTTTTAAATCGTATGGATTTTACCTATGCTGCAGCGGATATCGTTATTTCGAGAGCTGGGGCTGGTTCTGTTTCGGAATTATGCATTGTGGGAAAACCTGTGATGTATATACCCTCTCCCAATGTGGCAGAAGATCATCAAACTAAAAATGCCAAAGCATTGGTTGACCAACAGGCGGCCGTTTTAATAAAAGAAAGTGATTTAGAATCTGAATTTGAAACGCTATTTACAGATTTATTTACCGATAAGAACAAGCAAAAAATAATAGCTGATAATTGTAGAAAATTAGCCATGCCGAATGCAACTGAGGCAATTGTTGATGAGATAGAGAAGTTGTTGTTTAAATAGGTCTTGGTGGTCCTTCGCTGATTGATGGTAAATTGATTGGTAAAGTGAAAAGAAAAGAGAGAAGAGAGAAGAGAAAAGAGAGAAGAGAGAAGAGAGTAGAGAGAAGAGAGAAGAGAGAGTAGAGAAAAGAGAACAGAGAATAAAAGCATACAGCTTAATAACTATAGCTTTAAGCCTAAAGCCATGAATGAAATGAATTTAAATCAGATACAGAGCGTATATTTTTTAGGAATAGGAGGCATTGGAATGTCGGCCTTAGCTAGGTATTTCATGTTTTTAGGTAAAAACGTAGGGGGCTATGATAAAACCGAATCCCCTTTAACTTTAGAATTAGAAGCGACAGGAATGGAAATTCATTATACCGATGCCCTTTCTGAAATTGAAGCTAAATTCTTAGATAAAGCCTCTTGTTTAATAGTGTATACACCGGCAGTACCCAACGATCATGCGGAGCTTAATTATTTTAAGAATAATGGGTTTCAAATAAAAAAAAGAGCTGCTGTTTTAGGCTTGGTGACGAAAGAAACTTTTTGCTTTGCCGTAGCAGGAACCCATGGTAAAACAACAACATCAAGTATTTTAGCCCATTTGTTAAAAGAAGCGCACTTGCCTATGACGGCTTTCTTAGGTGGAATTTCAGATGATTTCAAAAGTAATTTTTATTACCAAGGTTCTGAATATTCTGTGGTTGAAGCAGATGAATTTGATCGTTCATTTTTGCAGCTTTTACCGAATATAGCCTGTATCACCTCAATGGACGCAGATCATTTAGACATTTACGGCACCGGCGAAGCACTACATGAATCTTTCAGAGAATTTGTTTCTAAAATAAAGGAAAATGGAAAATTATTGGTTTGCAATGGTTTGCCATTAGAGGGACTCACCTATGGCATAGAAGATGATTCTGATTACTGCGCAAAAAATATTAGCATACAAAACGGTGTGTATGTTTTTGATGTTCAAACACCAACAGTGCTCTATAAAGGGGTCAGATTTGGGAAGCCAGGTCGACATAACTTATTAAATGCTTTGGTCGCATTGGCCATGGCACTAGAGGCGAATGTGAAGCCTGAAAGTTTATTCCCTGCCTTAGAGCGTTTTCAAGGGGTACAACGTAGATTTTCATACCGAATTAAAAATGACGATTTTGTCTTTATTGATGATTATGCGCATCATCCGACAGAAATAAATGCAGTATTTCATGCCGTGGCAGAAATGCATCCTAATAAAAAGGTATTGGTTGTGTTTCAACCTCATTTGTTTTCTAGAACAAAAGATTTTGCCGACGATTTTGCCGCAAGCTTAGCACAATTTGAAACTGTTTTTTTATTAGATATATATCCTGCCAGAGAAAAACCAATGCAAGGCATAACGTCAGAGTGGTTATTAGGAAAAATAGAAAATCCAAATAAAAAAGTTATTCAAAAGGAAAATTTAGTCGCGGAAATTAAAAAAAATGCACCAGAAGTATTGGTGCTTATGGGTGCTGGCGATATTGGGTTAGAAGTTTCGAAAATTGAAAAAGCGTTTAACGTATGAAAATCAACTGGAACATAGTAAAAGTTGTACTGTTAATGTTTTGCATGATAGGTGTTTATGCATTTTCTAATCGTAGAAGTGGTGATAAAGTCATCACAGATTTGGATGTTCAGTTTGCCGATGGGGACAACTTATACTTAACAACGGGCATGGTTAATAAATTGTTAATACAAAATTTCCAAGGGTTTGCAAATGTGCCTAAAGAAAAATTAGTTTTGAATACTATTGAAAAAGCCATTCAGGCTAATAAAATGGTTAAAAATGTGCAAGTTTATATGACTGTAAACGGAACCTTGACGACAAAAATCGCTCAAAGGAAACCCATAGGTCGTGTAGAAGGCAATACCATATTTTATCTTGATGATGAAGGAAAGCAGATGCCACTTTCTCCAAATCATTCCGCAAGGGTTCCGATTATCACAGGGAACATTACCGGTAAAAGTTTAGAAGATGTGTTTGCAATTTTAAACCATATCAATGGCGATGACTTTTTGCATAAGAACGTTATTGGCATTCGGGCTTTAAATAACAACAAGTATCAGTTAAAAATTAGGACAGATAATTTTGTTGTGAACTTAGGTAAGGCAGAAGCATTGGATCAAAAATTTAAAAAGTTTAAGGCTTTTTACGTAAAAGGAACAAAAGATAAAATGTTAGGCACCTATAGTCTAGTAAGTTTAGAATATAATAATCAGGTTGTGTGCACTAAAATTTAAGATATGGAGCAAGGTAAATATTCAGTTGGGTTAGATATCGGGACAACAAAAATTGTAGCTATTATCGGCAAGGAAAATGAGTACGGTAAAATAGAGATTTTAGGTATCGGTAGGTCTAAGAGTTTAGGCGTACACAGAGGTGTGGTTAATAATATCACACAAACCATACAATCAATTCAACAAGCCGTCGAAGAAGCAGAAACAGATTCAGGTTTGAAAATAAGCTCTGTTGTTGTGGGTATTGCAGGACAGCACATCAGAAGTCTTCAACACAGCGATTATATTACCCGCCCAGATTCTGAAGAAGTGATTAATGAAGATGATGTTGATAAACTTTGCAACCAAGTTTATAAATTAATTATGCTTCCGGGTGAAGAAATAATTCATGTATTGCCTCAAGAATATAAAGTTGATGGGCAAGCAGAAATTAAAGAACCGATGGGGATGTATGGCGGAAGATTAGAGGCTAATTTTCATGTAGTTGTAGGTCAAGTATCCTCAATAAAAAATGTAGGTCGTTGTATTAAAAGTGCAGGATTAGAATTAGGGAGTATCACCCTTGAGCCCTTAGCATCGGCCAATGCCGTATTAAGTCAAGAAGAGAAAGAAGCCGGAGTAGCCTTGATTGACATCGGAGGAGGAACAACAGATTTGGCTATTTTCAAAGATGGAATCATCAGACATACTGCGGTAATTCCTTTTGGAGGTAATGTCATTACCGAAGATATTAGAGAGGGATGTTCCATTATCGAGAAACAGGCAGAATTGCTAAAAATTAAATTTGGATCGGCTTGGCCTGGTGAAAATAAGGACAATGAAATTGTTTCTATTCCAGGATTGCGAGGAAGAGAACCTAAGGAAATTACCCTTAAAAATTTGTCAAAAATAATACATGCTAGAGTTGTAGAGATTGTAGAGCAGGTATATGTTGAGATTAAGAATTACGGTCATGACGATCAAAAAAAGAAACTTATTGCGGGTATTGTTTTAACAGGCGGAGGCAGTCAATTAAAGCACTTGAAGCAATTGGTAGAATACATCACAGGAATGGATACGCGCATCGGCTATCCAAATGAGCATTTAGCGGGAGATTCGGATGAAGAAATCGCAAGTCCGCTGTATGCAACAGCCGTAGGCTTGCTTATGAATGCCTTAAAAAATAAAACTAAAAAAGAGGCGGTTGAACTTGAGACGGAAGAAGCAATTTCAGCGACAGAACAGGCGCTAAAGGAAAATGGTAAAAATGGAAATAGCGTTGAAACTTCTGAGCCAAAAACGGCACAGAAAGAGCGTAAATCAATATTTGACAAGTGGTCTGATAAATTAAAAGATTTTCTAGACAACGCAGAATAATATCAAAACGAGAACACAGTATAACCAGTAATACAATTAGGATGAGCAACAATAATGAATTTGGAAGTATAGCCTTTGATTTACCAAAAAATCAAAGTAATGTAATAAAAGTAATCGGCGTTGGTGGTGGAGGTAGTAATGCCATCAATCACATGTACACGGCAGGCATTAACGGCGTTGACTTTATTATTTGTAATACGGATTCGCAAGCCTTAGATAACAGTAGCGTTCCAAACAAAATTCAACTAGGGGTTTCATTAACGGAGGGTTTAGGGGCTGGAGCAAATCCTGAAGTAGGGGAGCAGTCTGCCATAGAAAGCATGGAGGAAATAAAAAACATGTTGGGTACAAATACCAAAATGGTTTTTATTACTGCCGGAATGGGCGGTGGTACGGGAACTGGAGCTGCACCAATGATTGCTAAACAAGCTAAGGAACTGGATATCCTTACGGTTGGTATTGTCACCATTCCTTTTGTCTTTGAAGGTCAAATGAGAACCAAGCAGGCTCAAGCTGGTATCGAAAAATTACGAAAAAATGTAGATTCTTTAATTATTATTAACAACAATAAGCTTCGAGAAGTTTATGGAAATTTAGGTTTTAAAGCAGGTTTTTCAAAGGCAGATGAAGTATTGGCAACTGCCGCAAGAGGAATCGCGGAAGTTATAACCCATCATTATACACAAAACATCGATTTACGTGATGCCAAGACGGTACTTTCGAATAGTGGTACAGCCATCATGGGTTCTGCAACAGCCTCTGGTAATTCAAGGGCTAACGAAGCTATTTCAAAGGCATTAGATTCTCCTTTATTGAACGACAACAAAATTGCAGGCGCAAAAAATGTGTTGTTATTAATTGTTTCTGGCAGTAAAGAAATTACTATTGATGAAATTGGAGAAATAAACGATCATATTCAAGGGGAAGCAGGCCATGGCGCGAATATTATCATGGGTGTTGGTGAAGATGAAACACTTGGAGAAGCTATCGCCGTTACCGTTATCGCTACGGGGTTTAACATAGATCAACAGGATACGATTGTAAATACAGAGTCTAAAAAAATCATTCATACCTTAGGGGATGAACAAAAAGCAGAGCAACATTTACTGGGAGCTGAAAATGTAGTATTTAAGTTAGAGGAAGAGGAACAGTCACCTAGGGCAGTTGTAAAGAAAGAGAGAGAAGAAGAGCCTAAGATTGTGAAGCATGTTTTGGAGGCAGAAAAACCGGAAATGGATTTGATTCCAAGTTCTAGTTTTATCAAAAATTTTAATGTTTTCTATGAAGAAGTTAGAGCGGAAAATGTAGCTGAAGATTTTGTTATCGTGAATTCAAAATCAAAAATAAATAATATGAAGGTTGTTGAGCCTATAACAGTAACTTCTACAAAAGTTGAAGACGACCAATTTCTTTTTAGTTTTGATATGCCCGAAAATTCAGCTCCTAAAAACGAAAAGCCCAAAGAGAAAGAGAATGTATTTTTATTTTCATTAGATGATGAAGTTAAAGATATTGAAGTAAAAGAACACATTGAAGTTATTCCTGTTTTAGAATACAATAAAGAAGGTGAAAAAAGATATAGTCTTGATGACTATATGGAACTAGAAAACAAATTAACAGGTGCCACATCTAAAGCAGAGAACTTTGAGCCAAAGTTGATTGAGGATGATATTGTTTTTGAACGAAGAACTGTTGAAAAACCCCTTTCGAAAGGTCATCAAGATGCAGAAATAGATCCTATGGACATGCCCTTAGAGGATTTGTTGAGAAGCAGATCCGAAGAACGAAAAAGAAAGCTGAAAGATTTTAATTATAAATTTCAAACGAATAGTGCACAACGCCTTGATGAAATAGAAAAACATCCGGCGTATAAAAGGCAGGGTGTTAGTTTAAATGAAGTGAATAGAGAAAATAGAATTTCAAGAACTTCATTAAGTGAAGACAGCAACGACGAAATACAAATTCGTTCTAACAATTCATTTTTACACGACAACGTAGACTAAAACCTAATGGTGTATAGTTTTAAAACCCGAAAACAAGTTGTGTTTTCGGGTTTAATTTTTATATTTACACCGCAAAAAAAATGAAATTATGAGTTTGCAAGAAAAGGTAATGAACGAGATGAAAACAGCGATGAAGGCTAAAGATAAAGTAGCCTTAGAATCGTTAAGAGCCATCAAGTCTGCCTTGTTATTAATACAAACTGAAACAGGATCTGGAGAGGCAATTTCGGCAGAGGCAGAAATTCAATTGGTTCAAAAATTAGTGAAGCAGCGCAAAGATAGTGCAGCGATATTCATGGCACAAAATAGGCAAGATTTGGCCGAACCAGAATTAGCCCAGATTGCTGTCATCGAAAAGTTTTTACCCGAACAATTATCCGAAGAAGAAGTAGAGAAGGTTATTGTGAAAACTATCGAAGATTTAGGCGCTCAAGGAATGAAAGATATGGGGAAGGTCATGGGGATAGTTTCCGCTGAGTTGGCTGGTAAAGCAGACGGCAAAACTATTGCAAGTCTGGTCAAAAAGAATTTAATGTAATACAAAAATTTCCGTGACTAGCGCTCGGAATAAGGCCTCGTAGTTCAACTGGATAGAATATCAGATTTCGGCTCTGATGGTTGGGGGTTCGAATCCCTTCGAGGTCACGAATAAATAATGCCATACGGAAAAACGCACAAGTGTACTTGTGCGTTTTTTTGTTGTTACTATTTTCAAAGCGGAGCTTTGCGGGATCAACCTAATTCATCTTTTCGAGGTCACTAAATGAAAATCCAAGTAGGTTTTTACCACTAGGTCGCTTTTTTGTCCCTTATGTTCATCAACTGTACAATTTATGGTTGGATTATGAAATAGTTAATAGCGTATGTTGTGAATCTCAGGGAGATTTTAACACCTAAATCTAAGGCTTAGGATAATCTTTAGGTGAGTACCTTGGCTATAGCTCCAAAACCATGATTATAAAAATCAGATGAAATTCCCATAAGCACCTTTTAGTGTTAAATAATCGCCTTTTGACTAGTTTTCTTAAAAAAATAGCAAAACAAATTAGGCATACTCATCCTAAAAAAACCAATTTTTAATTGGTGTTAAAAAAAAGTATAATTTTGCACAGCTTTGTAGCAATAGAAAAGTAAATTTAGCTCGTATCTTGTCACTATGGAAAAACTCAAAAACTTAAGGAATCAAATGGCAGTTAAGGCCACAAAAGTTTTTGGGTTCATTAAAAAACATCCTTTTAAAAGTATTTTTTATTTTCTAGGTACTGGGCTTGTTTTTTTAATCTTTTTTGTTGTTTTAATTTATTTTGGAGCATTTGGAAAGTTGCCAACAAAGGAATATTTAAAGCAGTTGAAAAACCCTATTACCTCAACTTTATATGCTTCCAATAAGGAAGCTATTGGGTATTATTACTTACAAAATAGATCCAATATAGACAGCACACAATTAACAGAAGGTTTAAAAAATGCACTCGTTGCAACAGAAGACAGTCGGTTTTATTCGCACAAGGGTATCGATTACCGAAGCTATGGTCGTGTTTTTGTAAAATCTATTATATTAGGGCAAAATGCAGGTGGTGGTAGTACTGTAACCCAGCAAGTCGCAAAAAATATATTTGGTCGACAAAAACAGTTTTTTTTATCAACCCCTATCAATAAAATTCGAGAGTTATTTATTGCAAGACGTTTAGAAAGTATTTATTCAAAAGAAGATATTCTGTTGTTATATTTTAACACGGTATCCTTTGGAGAAAATTTATACGGCCTAGAAAAAGCATCCTATCGGTTTTTTAATAAAGCACCTGAGGCATTAACCCTCACGGAAAGTGCCACTTTAGTGGGCCTATTAAAAGCTCCGTCGTTTTACAATCCAAGAACAAATCCAGAGAGAGCTGTTTTGAGGCGAAATGTGGTCTTGAGTCAAATGGAAAAATATGGCTTTTTAACTTCAGAGGAAAAACAAGCTGCTATAGTACCTTTAAAATTAGATTATCAAGCGCCACAAAAAACGTCTACATTTTCTTCTTACTTTAAAGATTTAGTAGCCGAAGAATTTTCAAAATGGGCCGAAGACAATCCTGCTGAAGATGGGCATATTTATGATTTAGAAGCCGATGGGTTAAGTATTTATACGACCTTAAACACATCAATTCAAAACTATGCAGAAACAGCCTTAAACCGTCAAATTGAAAGCTTACAGAAGCTGATGGATCAATATTGGGATGCGGCAACTATTGAAGGGGGAAAAGATTCTTTGCTTCAAAAATTAGTGAATCAAAACCTAGCTGTTAAAAACCTTAAGCAACAAGGAAAAACCAAAGAAGAAATCGATGTTTTCGTACAAAAGAAACAGAACAGAAAATTTTGGATTGTGGGCGAAGGCTATAAAAATCAGCTACAAACTTTAGAAGATTCTATTGCAAAAAGCATCAACAGATTGCATGCCAGTGTTTTGGTTTTGAGCAGTACATCGGGTAGAATTATGGGTTATGTGGGCGGTATAGATTATGGTTTTAGCCAGGTTGATAATATCAAAACACCACGACAAGTAGGTTCTACTTTTAAACCTATTACTTATTTGGCAGCCTTAGAGGCAGGCCAAGACCCTTGTAATTATTATGATAATCGTTTGCTAACCTATGCCAAATATGAGGATTGGCAACCCCGAAATTCAGGGGGAGGTTATGGTGGTAGCTATAGTATGCATGGAGCTTTAGCAAATTCTATAAATACAGTTTCTGTGAGCATACAGCTTCGAACGGGCATAGAAAGAGTTTTGGCACAAGCAAAAAAAATGGGTATTGAAACAGAGTTGCCGGAAGTACCATCGATTGTTCTAGGTACAGCGGATATTAGTTTACTCGAAATGGTATCGGCCTATGCCAGCATTGCAAACGGGGGTAGTACAATAAAACCCTATGCTATTGAACGTATTTTAGACGATTCTGGCACTGTTCTCTATGAAGCCAAACCGGCATATTATGGTCGTGTGGCCAGTAATCAGCATATAAAGGAACTGCAAAAAATGATGGAAGGTGTGGTGAGTTCGGGCACTGCTTCGCGCATGTCAGGCTATGCCATACCTTATAATTTGATAGGGAAAACGGGAACTACTCAAAATAATGGAGATGGGTGGTTTATTGGTGCATCACCAGAATTGGTGGTTGGTTCTTGGGTGGGTACTTTTGATAAAAGAGTGCAATTCTCAAGCACCCGAATGGGTTCTGGGGCGAATACAGCCTTGCCCATTGTAGCCTCTATTTTTAAAAATTTGAGCTATTGGAAACGACCTATTTTGACTAATTTTCAGTACAGTTTTGATTATTTTCCATGTCCACCTTTTTTAGAATTCGATGCCACCGAGGCTTACGAATTTGCCAAAGCTGATACCCTTTACTTAAAAAACTTACGAATTAGAGATTCTTTAGAAATTTTATCAAAAATGCCAGTGGCTATAGATTCTATTCAGGGCATTGTGCTACCCGACGTCAAAACAGATTCTATTCCTTTTGATAGTCTCAAAATAAGCTTAACGCCAGAACTATAAAACTAAGGCTAGGTACAATTTGCATGGAATATTGCATTGGTCTCTTTTATTTTATCCATTTTTTTAGCTTTTAAAAGCTTGAGGTATTTCGATAGCTTTCAAGGCTACTGCAAGGCACCAAAAGCTCGTGCAGCGTTCCATTGCCATCGAGCTTTAAACCTGTTTTTTAAAATTATAGTAAAGCCTAGAACTCACTAATTTTGTTTGGCTAAAATGGCATTTATGATCATTGGAGCGTGAATCCTAGAATTTTCAATAAACCACTTGTGGGTTTCCATACCTCCACAAATAACACCTGCTAAATAAAGATTTTCAATGTTTGTTTCCATAGTATCAGGATGGTAGGTAGGTAGTTTTTTGTCGTCTGGCGAAAGTGTTATGCCCAGTTTTTTCAAAAATGCAAAATTGGGTTTGTAGCCAATCAAGGCCAAGACAAAATCGTTGGCCATAGTAACTATTTTACCTGCTGCCTGTATGCTTATTTCCTTTGCTGTTATTTCAGTAAGCGAGGCCTTGTAGTATACCTTAATACTACCTTCTTTTATACGGTTTATAATATCAGGGCGAACCCAATATTTAACACGTTGACCTACTTCTTCGCCTCGAATAATTAAAGTTACTTCAGCGCCCTTTCTGTAGCATTCCAGTGCAGCGTCGATAGCAGAATTACTGGCACCCACAACGGCTATTTTTTGTTGTGCATAAAAATGGGGGTCATGGTAGTAGTGACTTACCTTATCCAAATCCTCGCCTGGAATATTCAGTTTGTTAGGGATATCATAAAACCCTGTAGCGATCACGACATGTTCTGCGGAATAGGTGCTCTTAGAAGTTTTAATTGAAAAGTTAGTCCCTATTTTTTCTATGGCATCAACCGCTTCAAAAAGATGAATGTTTAATTTATTGCTGGTAACAATTCTTCGATAGTACTCTAAAGCTTCGTTACGTTTTGGCTTGGCCTCGTTACTGATAAACGGTATTTCATCAATTTCTAGTTTCTCAGAAGAGGAAAAAAATTGCATGTTAATAGGGTAGTGGTACAGGGAATTTACGATAGCCCCTTTCTCTATAATGAGATAGTTAAGTCCTTTTTTTTGTGCCTCTAATCCACAAGCAATTCCTATGGGGCCACCACCAACAATAACAACATCAAAATGGTTTGTCATTTTGTAATTTCCTTTAATTGTGAAATAGTTGCTGTTGGGTTTTTACTGTTAAAAACAAAACTACCAGCGACCAAAATATCTGCTCCAGCGTCTACTAAGGCTTTTGCATTTTCAGAAGAAACACCACCATCAATTTCAATTAAGGTATTGGCGCCTTTTTTTATAATTAGTGCTTTCAAAGCTTTTATTTTATCGTAGGTGTTTTCTATAAACGATTGTCCTCCAAACCCTGGGTTAACACTCATTAAGCAAACGACATCAATAGCATTAATCGTATCTTCTAATAAAGAAATATTGGTATGCGGATTAAGCGCAACACCTGCTTTCATGCCTTCTGCTTTTATGGCTTGTAAGGTTCGGTGCAGGTGGGTACAGGCTTCATAATGAACACTTAAAACAGCCGCACCTAATGCAGCAAAAGTTTTGATATAGCGATCTGGGTCAACAATCATTAAATGCACATCTAAAGGCTTTGTAGCGTATTTAGCGATAGCTTTTACCACAGGCATCCCATAAGAGATATTGGGTACAAAAACACCATCCATAATGTCGATATGGTGCCAATCGGCATCGCTAGTGTTCACCATTTCTACATCGCGTTGTAAATTTCCGAAATCGGCTGCAAGTAATGACGGAGCTATTTTTGTTCGACTCATAGGAAAGAAAAACTTTATTTAGGTACAAAAATACAAAATTAGATGCTTAGGCTATACCATTTTTCGATTATATGAAGCTTAATGCCACAGGCTATACAATGGGTGTTGTCTGTAGCCCTTAGAATTAAAAAACACCATTGAATAAAAAGGAACTAGACTTCAGGAAGTTAATGTAGGGCTCGTTGAAGCATTCTATTATAGATGAAGCTGTCGCAATCCTTCATATACAACGATAGCTACCGCATTCGATACATTTAAACTTCGAATATGTTCGCTGTACAGGGGTATTTTATATACGTTGCCTTCGTTCTTTTGGATAATGTCTTTGGGTAAACCAACTGATTCTTTTCCGAATATCAAGAACATATCATCTTCATAGGGAATTTCCCAATGTGTTTTTTCACCATGACTTGAAAAATAAACCAAATTCTTATCCTGATGTTGCATGTAAAAATCTCCAATGCTTTCATAAATAGTAAGCGATAGGTGTTGCCAATAATCTAATCCTGCACGTTTTACGCGTTTGTCGCTTAACTCAAAGCCAAAAGGCTTTACCAGATGTAGATGACAACCAGAGGCTAGACTTAGTCTGCCGATATTACCGGTGTTATTCGGTATTTCAGGTTCAAATAAAACAAGGTGTAATGCCATTATTCTTAAATAGACTTTAAATATAAATGTTCTACTTTTTCACGAGCCCAAGGTGTTTTTCTTAAAAAGTTTAAACTTGATTTTATCGATGGGTTACTTTTAAAACAATTGATATTAATTTGCAAAGACAATTCTTTCCAGCCGTATTTTTCTACTAGAAATTCGAGCATATCAGCAAGTTTTACACCGTGAAGTGGGTTGTTGGGCTGTTCTTGTTTTGGGCTATCTTGCATTTCAAGTCTGGAGTTTCTTTTTAAAAGTTTTTAAAAATTAAAAACTCCGGTAATCAGCCGGAGTTTATTCATCAATCAAAAAACGAACAGTCATGATAACTGTTGTTAATGTCCACAAATTACGATTATTTCGTTAGTTTTCCAATAGTGAAAAAAAGAATAATAGAAATTAGTGCTTGGTTCTTAGCCAAGATATGTTTTTAAAATTTTACTTCTAGAGGTGTGCTTTAACCTACGAATTGCTTTTTCTTTTATTTGACGTACACGCTCTCTGGTTAAGTCGAAAGTTTCACCAATTTCTTCTAAAGTCATCGAATGCTGACCTGCCAAACCAAAGTATAAGCGAATAACATCTGCTTCACGAGGTGTTAAGGTTTCTAAAGCTCTTTCAATTTCAGTGCGTAAAGATTCATGCAACAATTCTCTATCAGGATTTGGAGACTCCCCACTACGCAATACGTCGTACAGGTTAGAATCTTCACCATCAATTAATGGAGCATCCATCGATACGTGACGACCAGAGTTTTTTAAGGATTGCTTTACATCCTCAACCGTCATGTCTAATTCTTTTGCAATTTCTTCTGGAGAAGGCTGACGCTCATGCGCTTGTTCCAAGAAGGCGAAAGTTTTATTAATCTTGTTAATAGATCCAATTTTGTTCAAAGGCAAACGAACAATACGTGACTGTTCTGCTAATGCTTGCAAGATAGATTGACGAATCCACCATACGGCATAGGATATAAATTTAAAACCACGCGTTTCGTCAAAACGTTGAGCAGCTTTAATAAGGCCTAAGTTACCTTCGTTAATTAAATCAGGCAAGGTTAAACCTTGATTTTGGTATTGTTTTGCAACAGATACCACGAATCTTAAATTGGCTTTGGTTAATTTTTCCAAAGCGGCTTGATCACCAGCTTTAATCCGCTGAGCTAATTCTACTTCTTCATCGGCCGTAATCAAATCTACTTTACCAATTTCTTGTAAATATTTGTCTAACGAAGCGGTTTCCCTGTTGGTTACCTGTTTTGTAATCTTTAGCTGTCTCATCTAAATATGCTTTCTAATTTATGCGGTTATGCATAGGTTGCATTAAATTATACGTAGAAAAAAAGAAAAATGTTACATCGAGCAGGTCTTTTTTTGTTAAAAAGCATAAAAAAAGCCCTAAATTTAAAATTTAGGGCCTTTTACTATTTGAAAAAGAGCTGATTAGTCTCTTCTTGGTTTGCGATCTCTATTGTCTCTACCACCGCTATTGCGATCATTTCTACTACGATCGTTGTTTTCTCTTGGTGGTCTTGCTACATAGCCTTCTGGTTTATCTAACAATGCCTTACGAGAAACTTTCTCCTTGCGTGTTTTTGGATCTACACCAAAATATTTCACTTCAAAAACATCACCCATGTTTACCACATCAGAAACATTTTCAGTACGTTCCCATGCTAGCTCTGATACGTGTAATAGAACTTCGTTGCCTGGGGCATCTAAATATTCAACTACAGCGCCAAAATCTAACATCTTAATCACTTTTACTTGGTAAGCATTACCCACGGTAGGTTTGAATAATAAAGAGTCGATTTTTGTCATAACGGCATCAATGCCTTCGCTACCAACACCTAAAATTTCAACAATACCTTCTTCAGTAATAGGGTCTTCGTTGATTACAATAGTAGTGTTCGTAGTTTTTTGAAGCTCTTGAATTACTTTTCCACCTGGTCCGATTAAGGCACCAATGAATTCGTTAGGAATACGACGCGTAATCATTTTAGGAGCATGTCCTTTAACATCTGCATTTGGAGTCGCAATTGTTTCTACTAATTTCTCTAAAATATGTAGACGTCCTAAACGAGCTTGCTTCAAAGCATTTACCAAAATTTCATAAGACAATCCTTTTACCTTAATGTCCATTTGGCAAGCGGTAATACCGTCAGCAGTACCTGTAACTTTGAAATCCATATCTCCTAAGTGATCTTCATCCCCTAAAATATCAGACAATACAGCGTATTTTCCAGAAGCACTATCAGAAATTAATCCCATAGCGATACCTGAAACTGGTTTTTTTAATTGAACACCCGCATCCATTAAGGCCATTGTTCCTGCACATACGGTTGCCATGGATGAAGAACCGTTAGATTCTAATACCTCTGATACAACACGAACTGTATACGGGCAGTCAGCAGGTACCATGCCTTTTAAGGCACGTTGTGCTAAGTTACCATGACCCACTTCTCTTCGTGATGTTCCACGAATAGGTCTGGCTTCCCCTGTTGAAAAAGGAGGGAAGTTGTAATGTAAATAAAAACGCTCTTCACCTTCAAATGAGGGCATATCTATTTGATTAGCTTCTCTTGAAGTTCCTAAAGTTACTGTGGCTAAAGCCTGTGTTTCTCCACGTGTAAAAATAGAAGAACCATGTGTTGATGGCAAGTAATCTATCTCACACCAAATAGGTCTAATTTCATCTGTTTTACGACCATCTAAACGCAAACCTTCATTTAAAGTTAGATCGCGAACAGCCGCTTTTTCAGCTTTATAGAAGTATTTAGAAACCATACCCCCATAATCAGCTAATTCTTCCTCTGAGAAAGATGCTTTTATTTCTTCTTTAATGGCATCAAATGCCGCACTGCGTTCGTGTTTTGCAGAAGCAGCTCTGGCTACAGCATATACTTTATCGTATGCCATATCATGAACTTTTTTAGCTAAAGCTTCATCTTCACGTTCTGGCTCGTAGGTACGAACTTCTTTTTTTCCGAAAGCTTCCGCTAATTTTACCTGAGCAGCACATTGTACTTTAATGGCTTCGTGCGCAAATTTAATAGCTTCGGTCATTTCTTCTTCAGAAATTTCATCCATTTCGCCTTCCACCATCATCACAGAATCAGCAGAAGCACCAATCATCATATCGATGTCTGACTCTAACAACTGAGCTCTTGTGGGGTTAATGATAAATTTTCCATCAACACGACCAACTCTTGCTTCAGAAATGGCACATTCAAATGGAAAATCTGATAATTGTATCGCTGCGGATGCGGCTAAACCGGCCATGGCATCTGGCATAACATCGTCATCATGCGACATCAACTGAATCATCACTTGTGTTTCAGAATGATAGTCTTTTGGGAAAAGCGGACGTAAAACTCGATCCACTAAGCGCATTGTTAATACCTCGCCATCACTTGGTCTTGCTTCTCTTTTGAAAAAGCCACCTGGGTAACGCCCAGACGCTGCGAATTTTTCACGATAATCTACCGTTAAAGGTAAAAAATCTACATCGCTTTGTTTGTAATTAGAAACTACTGTACATAATAACATACATTTTCCTGATTGTACTACAACCGAACCATGAGCTTGTTTTGCTAATTTTCCGGTTTCGATAGAGATTTCTCTTCCATCGCCAAGGTCTATGACCTCTTTAAAAACTTTTGGAATCATAAAATTGATTTATAACTTGCTATTTACAAGTTAGTTAAACTTTGATCTTTTCGCTTTATCAAGGCGGGACAGTTGTTGTGCTGTAGTAGTTGTGTTGACCAATGAAAAACTATATGCAAGCTTTTTGTTGCCCTAAAATTGCTTCAGGGACTTTTAAATACCCTATACTTTTATAAAAAATAAAGGGGTAATCGTAAAAAAGGGGAAGCTTAGCTTCCCCTTTAAAAATTATTTTCTAATACCTAATTCTTTGATAATTGCACGATATCTAACGATATCTTTTTTAATCAAATAATCTAAAAGACTTCTTCTTTTACCCACTAGCTTCACTAAAGAACGCTCCGTGTTGTAATCTTTACGGTTGTTTTTTAAATGCCCAGTTAAGTGGTTAATTCGGTGTGTAAACAATGCGATTTGCCCTTCAGCAGATCCAGTGTTTTTTGCTTCACCACCGTGTTTTTTAAAAATTTCAGCTTTTACTTCTTGTGTTAAATACATTCCAATATTATTTTAAATGATTTTTATGTATGTGATTTTCTATAAATCAGCGTGCAAATATACGATTATTTTGCTAAACCGTAAGTCTTTTTGAATTAAATAATATGTCAGATAAATTTAGATAATTGAACGACAAAAGAATTTTTAGCTAGGGCAAATTAAAAAAAAACAAACCCTTTCACTGAAAAGTAAAAGGGTTTGTTTGAAAAAATCATTTGTGTTCTAGTATTCCATGTAATAGGTTAGGACCTGATAGGATTATTCTGAATTAAATCTACATAAAGATTTATTTTCGTTTTCAAATCTCTTCGATGTACTATAAAATCTAAAAATCCATGTTCTAATACAAATTCTGAGGTTTGGAAACCTTCAGGCAATTCTTTTCCCGTAGCTTCTTTAACTACCCTTGGACCGGCAAAACCAATTAAGGCACCCGGCTCAGCAATATTTATATCTCCTAACATGGCATAAGAAGCTGTTGTTCCTCCCGTTGTTGGGTCTGTACATACCGAGATGTAAGGTAAACCTGCTTCTGCCAATTGCGCTAATTTTGCTGATGTTTTTGCTAATTGCATTAAAGACAATGCAGCTTCCATCATCCTGGCTCCACCTGATTTTGAAATCATGACAAAGGGCATTTTCTTTTTAATCGCATAATCGATACCACGTGCAATTTTTTCACCAACAACGCTACCCATAGAACCACCGATAAAAGCAAAATCCATACAAGAAATAACAATATCTTTTCCAAAGGATTTACCAACTGCTGTTCTGACGGCATCTTTTAAGCCTGTTTTGGCCATTGCGGCCTTTAAACGGGCGTCATATTTTTTAGTATCTTCAAATTTAAGCGGATCTTTAGATGTTAATTTCGCATCGAGTTCTTTAAATTTATTATCATCAAATAAAATTTCAAAGTATTCTTTACTGCCAACACGTACATGGTAATCGTCTTCAGGACTTACATAGAAATTTTTTGCTAAATCATCTGATTCAACAATTTTTCCAGTGGGCGACTTATACCAAAGTCCTTTCGGAGTATCTTTTTTTTGTTCCGTTGCTGTTTGTATTCCTTTTTCTTTTCTTTTAAACCAAGACGACATAGGTTGAATATTTAGTTAAAAACGGATTGTTTTATTCCTTTATAATGTGTTTACATTGTTTAAATCTTCAAAAGCTTTTTTTAGACGGTTTACAAAGGTTTTTTCGCCTTCACGCAACCAAACTCTTGGGTCATAATATTTTTTGTTAGGCTCGTCAGCTCCATTAGGATTGCCAATTTGAGATTGTAAAAAATCTTTTTTGTCTTGAAAGTAATCGCGAATACCCTCTAAAAATGCATATTGCAAATCGGTATCGATATTCATTTTAATAACGCCGTAACTAATTCCTTCGCGAATTTCTGCTACAGTAGAACCTGAACCTCCGTGAAATACAAAATCAATATGATTGTGTTCTACATTGTATTTTTTTGAAATATATTCCTGAGAATTCTTTAAGATTTTAGGCGTTAACTTAACGTTTCCAGGCTTATAAACACCGTGAACGTTACCGAAGGCTGCTGCAATGGTAAATCGTGGACTTACTTTTGAAAGCTCTTCGTAAGCGTAAGCTACTTCTTCTGGTTGCGTGTATAATTTTGAATCATCAACATCTGAGTTATCCACGCCATCTTCTTCACCTCCTGTGATACCTAACTCTATTTCTAAAGTCATTTCCATTTTCGACATTCTGGTTAAATATTCTTTACAGATAGCAATATTTTCTTCTAATGGCTCTTCAGATAAATCGATCATGTGTGAGCTAAATAAGGATTTACCTGTGGTAGCGTAGTGCGCTTCACTTGCGTCTAATAAACCATCAATCCAAGGAAGTAATTTTTTAGCACAATGGTCGGTATGTAAAATAACGGTGGCTCCATAAGCCTCAGCTAATTGGTGAATATGCTTTGCACCAGCAATAGCTCCATGTATGGCCGCTTTTTGACCATCGTTAGACAATCCTTTTCCCGCATTAAATTGAGCTCCACCATTTGAAAACTGAATGATAACAGGCGAGTTTAAACTTGCAGCAGTTTCTAAAACAGCATTTATGGTGTCAGACCCAATGACATTAACCGCTGGTAAAGCAAAACCTTTTTCTTTTGCGTAATTAAAAATCTCTTGAACTTGATCGCCAGTAGCAACTCCTGGTTTTATAGTATGCGCCATAATTTAATAGTCTAATTTATTAGTATACATCTAAAATGAAAAACAAAAGTAATAAAATTATTAAGAGACTGTTGTGTTTTTTAAGACCAAAGAACATTATCTATAAACCTTAGCCCTGCCATTTGGTTTTCGAAAATACCTCGATCCACCAAATTTAAAAGGGGTAATTAATGCCAATTTGTAATACGGAGTTGGCAAAATTATAATCTCTAAACCATCTATTATTCATTTCTTCGGCCGGATTATAGGTTTTAAAACCTAAATCAACTCTGAAAATAAAATACGTAAAATCATACCGAATACCAAAACCTGTGCCTAAGGCAATATCTTGTAAGGAGCTTAGACCATTAAAGGTGGCTTCGGGGTCATTTACATTATCTAAAACATTCCAAATATTTCCGGCGTCTGCAAATAATGCTCCTTTAAAATTTCCAACCATGGGAAATCTATATTCTAGGTTAAAGGCCAATTTAAAATTAGCTTCATTAAAATCGTTTAAATTATTGGTTCTCCCTGGACCTAAGGAATACGGATTCCAGGCTCTATTGTCGTAAGAGCCACCCGCAAAATAACTTCGTACAAAAGGTATGTTGTCAGCGTTACCATAGGGAATAGCGGCTCCTATAAAACTCCGAAAGGCTATAACCTGAGTTGGGGAAACTTCCCAATGCTTAATATAGTCAAATTCTGTTTTTATATATTGTGAATAAGGAACACTAAACACTAATTTATTGTCATTTTCGTCGGTATTGAAGGGGATAATAGTAGACATCAGGGAAAGTAAATTACCAGCACTTTCAACCTTAATCTTAAATTGATGAAAACTATTGTCGGTCAAACTAGATTTATTACTTTTCGAAAAGGTATAGTTTGAGGCAAATATCAAGTTGTTTTGACTTAAACGCTCTCTTCTTTCTTCGATGCTCCTAACCTCATTAAAATCGGTAGACGTAGCCGAAATACTTCCAGATAAAATGGTATCTGTAAAAATTCTGGTACCATTCGGAATACTTAGTCTTAGGGTACCGTCATTATTGGGATCTTCGTACAAGTCGGCTAGACCTGGATTGTTTATATAAACATCTTGTAGGGCTATGGCATTTAGGCGATTAAAACTATTTCGATACACATTGTAAAAACGGTTAATATTCACATTTTTTACATATTGTACGTTAAGCAATTCAAAGCTATGCTTCGTTTCGGTTTTTGGAGTCCAAGTATACCCCAAAATACTATTAAAGGTTTGCTTGTCTAATCCTATATTTTGTTGAAAACTTGTTCCTAATGACAGTCGTGTTTGAGGAAGCATATAGTAGGGGATAATCTTTTCTGTGTTCACCAACGGAAACCAGATTCGAGGAAGGTCTAAATTAACATCACCCCCATATTCTTGCACATTAAAAAAGCGATCGTCTTGTATGGTGCCATCTCTAGAGGCACCCAAACTTGCTCTTGCAGAAATACTTAAGTTTTCTGCGCCTCCAAATACATTTCGAATGCTTAAACCTGGGGTAAAAGAAATTCCCGCAAATTGAATGTTTGAATGTGTTATGTCGGTCTCAAAATTAAACGAATACTTGTCTCTTGCAGCGAGATAAATATTAGACGCTAGAGTATGGTTCGTAGTGTCTGGTAGAATTTCAATGTTTGGGTATTTAAAATTGTTTAAGTTACTTATTTGTCGATACGTTCGTAGTCTATTAATTTCTCTGTAAATACTGTCTTTTTCTAAAAAAATGGCATCGGTAAGTGCTTTTGGTTTGTATTTTAATTTATCTCTAAAAAAAATAGTAAAGCCATTATAACTTACAGAATCTAATGGAGAGTTTAAATCAGCATAGAGGTGATCTGCATAAATATTTACTTTTTTAAACCTGTACACTTTATATTCGGTCTTTGCACTATCGCCTCTTTTTTTTAAATTATCAATGTTTAATTCAATATTTAAATTTGGATCATTGGCCGCAAGAGCCGTATCTGAAATGATATTGTAAAAAATAGAACTTTCTTGAAAATTATAGATGCCGTTATTTCTAAACAAATCGGTTAAACGCTCCCGTTCGTTTGTCAGGTTGTTTAATTCGAATTGTGATTTAGCCTTTATGAAAGAGTTATCCTTATTTTTTTCATAAATAGAATCAACCGCAGATGAGGCAATGCTGCGATAAGTAGAATCAATTATAAAAGGATTTCCTAGTTGAATGTCATAGGTTATCAAAGCCCTTTGTTTTCTGCTACTGCTACTATCTACCTTAAAGTTTGCTCTGGTATTAAAATATCCTCTGTTGCCGTAATACGCTTTGACGCGATCTATTGACCTTCTTGCTTTGGAGGTGTCAATAATTACAGGAGCTTGTCCTGTTTTTTTAAGCCACTTGCTAAAGCCTTTTACAAAAAAAGATTCTCCAAGACTATCTAATTGTTTTTGCGAGATAAGTTTTCTAAGGCGCTCTTTGCGTTTAGGCTTTTTATAAAGCCAAGCTTGGTATGATGAGTCTGGATTGCTTTTGGCAAGATTATAAATATTTAAGCTTAGCGGATAACCGAATAAGGCCGTATTTGGTTTTTGAATAATTAAGCTTTTAACATTCTCGTCGTTCACTTTCTCCCCATTAGCCAAGATATTATTTTTAACCAATAGCAGCTCGTCATCTTCAACTCTTTTAAGAGTATTACAAGAACTGATGATTAAACCTAAGAATAATAAGACTATTTTTACAGTGTTTTTTTTCAAACTAAGTGATTCTCTAAAAACCAAAAATACATTATTTGAATGGTTGGTAAAAGCCAAATAAAATTTATAAAAAGCCTACAGCAAAAAAAATACAGATATGAGCATCAGTTGTTTGTTGTCGAAGGCAAAAAAACGGTTCATGAGCTTATGGCTTCTGATTTTGAAACCTATAAAATATACAGCACAGATCTCAATTTTGTGAAAAGTGTAGCCTATAAGGTGGAACTGATCAAGGCAGATGATTTAAAAAAAATGAGCAGTTTAAGTACGCCAAATGGGTATTTAGGGGTTTTTAAAATTCCAAAACCAAAAAAAATACCACTTCATGATTGGATTGTTGCGCTCGATACTATCAGTGACCCAGGTAATTTAGGCACCATCATAAGACTGTGTGATTGGTTCGGAATTAAAAATATAGTAACCACAACCAACAATGTTGATTGTTTTAATCCTAAAGTATTACAAGCTACTATGGGGTCTATTGCAAGGGTGCAAGTGACTTCTGTAGCCTTAGTAGATTTTTTAAAAACAGCAAACCTTCCTATATATGGTGCTTTTATGAATGGAACTCCTGTTCATAAAGTGAATTTCACCGATCCGGGAATTTTAGTAATGGGGAATGAAGCCAATGGTATATCTGAGGAAATTTCAAAACTAGTTACTGAAAGAATAACTATAAATCATTTTGGAGCAAGCACGACCGAAAGTTTAAATGTGGCCACTGCTACGGCAATTATAGTGCATGAAATAAGGCGATAGCTGTATAGGAGCTATGACATAATGAAGGCTTCTTGGTTTGTAAACTATAGAGACTAGAGCTCATTTCACTTAGGCTTGTTGTATTGTTTCTCCTTTGAACAGGTTTAAGCTTTTGTTTTCGGTAACGATACGAGGGATATTTTAATTATTCAAAAGTAAAGTTAATAAAAACACCTCTTGTTCTCATACCATCTAAGTTGCCGGTCCAAGGACTATTAGGGTCATTATCTGGGATTAACTCGTCATTGATGGCAAAAACTCCTCTAATAGAGGGTGCAAATTTAAAATATTCCAAGTAAAAATCAATGCCGAAACCTAATTCCCAATTATAGTTACTTTTTGTCATTCTAAACGTGCCCGAAGAATTATCATCAACACTATCCTCGTTACTGCCTAAGTTTAAGGCATAAGAGGCGCCACCAATAACAAAAGGCTTCCAGTTTCCAATTCTTTTTGTGCTAACTTTTAAAAGTAAAGGAAAGTTGATGTAGGTTGATTTTACTTCTCTAATGGCTCTGTTTTCGTCGGAAAAACCTCTGAAACCAATTGTTCTTTGGGCGTAGAATAATCCTGGTTCAAAACGTACATCTAAAAATTTATTTAAGCGCACTTCACCAATCAAGCCAACATTAAAACCAGCCTTAGTAGATACCAAAATATCGCCAATTTCAGGGACTTCTTTGTAGTCGAACTTGAAATCGTACTGATTAAAACCCAAAAAATAACCCCAATTTAATAATTTTTCATCTTCAGTGGCAATGTTGAGGACGGGTTTTTCGTTAAACTGAGCCTTCATTGTTAGACTTATAAATAGGCCTAAAAACAGTAAAATAATATTCTTCATACCTTATTTTGTAGCTACGTATATAGAAGCTACCCCAAGTGTTTGAGGTTTGTTCTCTATATCTATAAACCCAATTTTCTCCAAAATATTGTTGAAAGCTTTTCCATGCGGAAAAACAGCGGCTGATTCCGAAAGGTATTCATAGGCGACATCATCTTTAGAAAATAAGCGGCCAATCTTAGGTAAAATATGCTTTGTGTAGAAATTATAACCTTGTTTAAATGGTGTTTTAGTGGGTACAGAGGTCTCTAAAACTACCAAATTACCTCCTTTTTTTAACACTCTATAAATTTCGGATAGCCCTATTTCAAGGTTCTCAAAATTCCGGACTCCAAAGGCTACAGTAACAGCATCAAAAGTATTTTCTTCAAAAGGTAAGTCTTCACTGTCGCCAACCACCATATCAATGGTGTTGTTTAGTTTTTTTTCAGTGACCTTTTTTTGTCCTACTGCTAACATTCCGGGAGAAATATCTAAACCTATTATTTTTGAGGCACCCGTTGCTATTAAATTAATAGCTAAATCTCCTGTTCCAGTGGCTATGTCTAGAATAGTATGAGGCTTTTTATTTTTTAAAATAGCAACAACTCTTTTTCGCCATTTAATATCAATACCAAACGAAATAACACGGTTTAAACCATCGTAATTGGTTGAGATGGTATCGAACATTCGGGTAACTTGTTCTTTTTTTCCTTGCTCGGAATTTTTATAAGGAGTAACTTTTTTACTCATGGACGCAATTTTTAGCAAAGATACAATTTCGTATTTGCTTATTGTAGCTCTAGAGAACAATAAACTTAGAGCTTTTTTGTTTTTATAAGCTACAATTTAATTTCATGAAAATTTATTTGTGTAATTTTACAGCGAAAATTAATTGAAACTTTTCAAAGAAAACGGGCTTTATACCCGTTCCTGATAAAGGAAATTCCAATTTAGAAAAACCTATGACACTTGAAAATGGGTATGCAGTAATGGAAAACAACATTTGTAACAAATGAAAATTATCATAGCAGGAGCTGGTGAAGTGGGGTTTCACTTAGCAAAGTTGCTTTCATACGAATCCCAAGACATTACCCTAATTGATAGTGTAAAAGAAAGTTTAGCCTATGCAGATTCGCACCTAGACATTCGGGTTATTAAAGGTGATGCTACATCAATATCCTTGCTAATAGAGGCTCAGGTAGAGAAATCAGATTTGGTTATTGGGGTCACTTCTTCCGAAACCACTAACATTACTTTGTGTTTATTGGCAAAGCAATTGGGGTGTAAAAAGACCATTGCTCGGATATCAAATACCGAATTCAAAAAAAATAAATCGCTCGTAGATTTCAAAAAACTAGGTATAGACGAATTAATTTCACCCGAAGAACTAGCGGCTGAAGAGATACAGTTATTACTGAATCAATCAGCATTTAACGATACCTATGAGTTTGAAGACGGGGCACTTATTATGTGTGGTGTTTCCTTGCCAAAATCAGCGCCTTTTGTTGGAAAAACAGTAAAGGAGGCGGCTCAAATATTTCCAGAACTTAATTTTATGCCTATTGCTTTGCAAAGAACAGGCACACAATTTACGATTATTCCTCGCGGGGATACCGTATTTCAAGAAGAAGATCAAGTGTATTTTATTACTGCTAAAGAAGGTGTAAGCGAGTTGTACAAGTTAACGGGAATGGTAAAAAGAGACATTAAAAATGTAATGATTCTTGGAGGGAGTAAAGTGGGGTATAAAACCGCTCGTGACCTTTGTAAAAATAAATTTAATGTAAAGCTTATCGAGATAAATAAAGAAAAAGCATTTGATCTAGCGGAAGAATTACCCAATGCCTTAATCATTAATGGGGATGGTAGAAATGTTGAGTTATTAGATGAAGAAAGCCTAAGCGCCATGGATGCTTTTATTGCGGTTACCGGTAATTCAGAAACCAATATTATGTCTTGTTTGGTTGCGAAATCTAAAAAAATTAAAAAAACGATTGCCATGGTTGAAAATATGGACTATTTTCAGCTTTCGCACTCTATAGGGATTGACACCCTTATAAATAAAAAATTATTAGCAGCGAACAACATATTCCGATATATCAGAAGGGGAGAAGTAGTGGCTTTAACACGACTCAATAATTTAAACGCTGAAATTTTAGAATTTATCGTAAAGTCAGGTTCTTCTGTAAACGGTAAAAGTATAAAGGAATTAGACTTCCCTAAAGATGCGACCATTGGTGGGGTGATTAAAGATGGCCTTGGGATAATTGCTTTAGGTGATTTTAAAATCGAAGAAGGGGATAGAGTAGTCGTGTGTTGTTTGCCAAGTGCGATTCCTAAAATTGAAAAAATGTTTCTTTAATGAGACTTAATTACAAGATAATTTTTCACTTGATGGGACTTTTGATACTCTGTAATGGAGGTTTCATGGTTCTGGCTGCTGTGATTAGTGGAATTTATAAAGATGGGGTGACCATCGATATTGCTTTAGCCGCTGTTGTAACCATGATAGTGGGTACTTTAGCTATGTTTTTAACCCGAAGTCATGAAAAAGAAGTAGGTAGAAAAGAAGGATATATTATCGTTACTTTTGGTTGGTTAATCATGTCTTTATCCGGGGTTTTACCTTATATGTTTTCAGGAGCTATCCCAGATTTAACAAACGCCTTTTTCGAAACTATTTCAGGTTACACCACTACAGGAGCTTCAATTTTAGATGATATTGAAGTGTTGCCGGAAGGCATTTTATTCTGGCGTAGTTTAACACATTGGATTGGTGGCATGGGTATTATCGTCTTAGCTATTGCTATTTTACCCTTGCTAGGCATTGGAGGAATGCAACTCTTTGCTGCAGAAGCACCAGGGCCCACAGGGGATAAATTACATCCTAGAATTACAGATACGGCCAAGCGCCTTTGGTTAATTTATTTTGGCTATACTGTAGCAGAAACCATTTTATTAAAGTTGGCGGGGATGTCTTTTTTTGACGCTATAAATCACTCTTTAGCCACCTTATCTACAGGTGGTTTTTCAACTAAAAATTTAAGTGTTGCCTATTGGAATGACCAGCCTTTAATTCAGTACATTATAATGCTCTTTATGTTTTTAGCAGGAACTAATTTTGTTTTAAGTTACTATGCTTTTAAAGGTAAAGTTCAAAAAGTACTGCATGATGAGGAGTTTAAATTTTATAGCATTTTTGTACTATCTTTTACAATCATTGCAGCCTTAGTCATTTTTTTTAAAGCAAACGTAGAAACCTCAGCCTATTACCCCATGGTTTTTGGCGAAGCAGAAAGTGCTTTCAGGCATTCGCTTTTTCAAGTTTTATCGGTCATAACGACCACTGGATTTGTAAGTGCTGATTTTACGAGTTGGACACCTTTCTTAACCATTTTCTTTTTTGGTCTCATGTTTTTAGGAGGATGCGCAGGTTCAACCGCGGGTGGTATTAAGGTAATGCGCCACTTGCTCATTATTAAAAACGGGTTATTAGAATTTAAGCGCACCTTACACGTCAATGCGGTGATTCCTGTTCGGTATAATAATAAAACAGTGCGAGAACATATTGTTTACAATATCATAGCCTTCTTTGTTTTATATATGCTCCTGTTCATCATAGGCTCTTTAGTATTGGGTGCCTTAGGTTTAGATTTTATGTCGGCTATTGGTGGTGCTGCATCCTCTTTAGGGAATGTAGGTCCGGCTTTAGGTACCCTTAATCCTTTGAGTAATTTTAATAGTTTGCCCCCTTTTGGTAAATGGTGGTGCGGCTTCTTAATGCTTTTAGGGAGGTTAGAACTTTTTACGGTATTGATCTTGTTTACTCCGTATTTCTGGAAGAAGATGTGATGGTCTCATGCTTTAGCTTTTAGAGCTAAATGCAAAAGTGGTTGGTTGTAAAATGAAGTCATAAAAAGAGCTTTTAAAGTTGCAACACTAGTATTGAATTTTCCTTCTAGCTGAGCTCAAAAAAAAGCCTCAATAAAAATTGAAGCTTTTTTTATGCCTAGTAAAGGTAATAGGTTTATATCGTTACCGCCTTTTTTATTCTTGCTAAAGCCTCAATAATTTGATCTTCACTAGCGGCATAAGAAATTCGAATACAATTATTGTTTCCGAAAGAATCTCCTGCAACCGTAGCTACATTGGCAGCCTCTAATAGATACATCGATAAGTCAGATGAATTCGTAATTTTAGTTCCGTTTAAAGTCTTACCAAAATAAGCGGTAACATTGGGGAACACATAAAAAGCACCTTCTGGCTCGTTACATATAAATCCAGGAATGTCTTTGAGTAAGCCTAAAATTAATTTTCTGCGCTCTTTGAACTTATCTACCATATAGCTAATTTTACTTACGGGCTCTAAAAGGGCAGTAATCACAGCACGTTGCGCAATACAATTGGCTCCACTGGTGACTTGTCCCTGCAGTTTATTACAGGCGCGTGCAATGTAGGTTGGTGCACCTATGTACCCAATTCTCCAGCCGGTCATAGCAAAAGCCTTTGCCACACCATTAACGGTAACTGTTCTCTCAAACATATCAGGAAACTCAGCCATAGAAGCATGAGCCGTTACACCATAATTTATGTGTTCGTAGATTTCATCACTTACAACAACTATTTTTGGATGCTTTTGGAGTACATCTGCCAAGGCTCTTAATTCTTGTTTGCTGTAAATAGAGCCAGTTGGGTTGCAAGGCGAACTATACCATAGCATTTTAGTTTTTGGAGTAATTGCAGCTTCTAACTGTTCGGGGGTCATTTTAAAATTATTCTCTATAGAAGTAGCTACTTCTACCGGAACACCTTCGGCTAGTTGTACAATGTCACTATAACTCACCCAGTATGGGCAAGGTAAAATAACTTCGTCTCCCTTATTTAAGCAAACTTGAGCTACATTATACAAAGATTGTTTTGCGCCAGTAGATACCACTATTTGCGCTTGGCTATAGCTTAAGCGATTATCTCTTTTAAATTTAGTGATAATGGCATCTTTTAATTCAACATACCCATCCACTGGTGAGTACGAGTTGTAATTATCATTAATAGCTTGAATAGCAGCATCTTTAATATAATCTGGCGTATTAAAGTCAGGTTCCCCCAGACTGAGCCCGATAATATCTTTTCCTTCAGCTTTTAATTCTCTTGCTTTTGCTGCCATTGCAAGGGTTGCAGAGATTGCTAATTTGTTTACCCTATCTGATAATTGATTGCTCATATGTTCTTCCGGTTTTCTAATACTGTAACGTTGGTTTTTTGCCCAACTGCTTTAAGTGATTGAAATGCGAAAATATAGCTTTTCTTGTTGTCTTGTATTCGTTGTAGGGCAAATTAAACTCCTTAGCTGTTTCTTTTACAATTTTTGCAATTTTTGTGTAATGCACGTGGCTAATGTTAGGAAAAATATGGTGTTCTACTTGGTGATTTAAACCACCAGTAAACCAATTTACTATTTTGTTTTTTGTTCCAAAATTAACCGTAGTAAACAGTTGGTGTATGGCCCAAGTATTTTTCATGGTACCAGTTTTATCGGGCAACGGCGTTTCGGCCTGATCGACAACGTGCGCTAACTGAAACGTTACACTTAATATAACACCAGCAACATAATGCATCACAAAAAAGCCAATAAGGATTTGCCACCAAGCAATATCTAAAATAAGCATTGGTAAAACAATCCAAATACTAACGTATATGATTTTGGTAATTACTAATTTACTCCAATTCATTACTGGATTCGGTAATTTACCATACGAAAGTTTACGCTTGGTATAGCGGTACATTTGTTGAAAATCGGTCGTAATGGCCCAATTAAATGTCAATAATCCGTATAAAAGTACAGAATAGTAATGTTGAAATTTATGGTGTTTTCTCCATTCAGAATGTTCTGAAAAGCGTAAAATTCTTCCTGCTTCTAAATCCTCGTCATGTTCGTGAATATTCGTGTAGGTATGGTGTAGTACATTGTGTTGAACTTGCCAGTTATATACATTTCCGGCAAGAATATAAATACTGCTTCCCATTAATTTATTAACCCACTTTTTATTAGAATAGGAGCCGTGGTTCCCGTCATGCATCACATTCATTCCCACGCCGGCCATACCAATACCAATTAAAATAGTAAGTAATAGATTAGCCCAAATAGGAAGTCCTAAAGTTAAAATTAAGAAGTAGGGAGCTAAAAATAAGGTGAACATAATGGCTGTTTTTAAATGCAAACGCCAATCACCTGTTTTTTTTAATTTATTTTCTTTGAAGTATTCGTTAACTCTCTTATTTAGTGTCTTGAAAAAATCCGTAGAATCCTTTCTTGAAAATCGAATGGTTTCTTTACTCATAATATTATTTTTTACAAAGATAAGTTAATTCAGAATGTATAAAAGTATATAGCACCCAAAAAAAGGAAATAATTATGATTTATAAAACCTTATTTTTGCTTAAAATTTTCAATTTACACTATGGATATTGCGATACTTTTAAACTATTTTCCGAAGCTAACAGAAACACAAAAACAGCAGTTTTTAAAATTATCAGAGCTCTATAAAGACTGGAATTTAAAAATAAATGTAGTTTCTAGAAAAGATATTGATGAATTGTATCTGCGCCATGTTTTACACTCTTTGGGAATTGCCAAAATTCAACAATTTTTACCAGGTTCAAAAATTATTGATGTAGGAACCGGAGGGGGGTTTCCTGGTGTTCCTTTGGCGATTTTGTTTCCAGAAGTGCATTTTACTTTAGTAGATGCTATTGGAAAAAAAATAAAAGTGGTCGACGAGGTCGTGGAAGGTTTGGGCTTATCAAATGTCACGACCATTAATGATCGAGTAGAAAATGTTAAGGGTAATTTTGATTTTATAGTGAGTAGGGCAGTGGCAGCTATGCCTACTTTTACACATTGGGTTAAAGGGAAAATCAAAAAAGAATCACTACACGAGCGGAAAAACGGAATATTATATTTAAAGGGCGGTGATTTATCTGAAGAATTAAAGGAATATAGGACGGCAGAAATTTTTAACCTGTCGGACTATTACGAGGAAGATTTTTTCGAGACGAAAAAAGTAGTATACCTCCCTTTAAAATTTAGGGGATAAAAAAAGTTCTAGAAACGTTTTGTAAACATTGCTAGAACTTTTTAAAACTGTTTTTTACCTGTACTCTTACATGTGCAATAATCTTAAGTACGATAGTCTACAGTTTTTTGCATACTCTCTTATGTAAGTTTCAATGCTTTTGAAGCTTACTGAGTTATTAGTTTTTTTACTGGTACATGCGCTTTCCTTCATAATCCGTCTATTTTGAGAAGTAAATTTAGTATTTTTTGCTTTAAGTTTACAATTAATTAACGTTAAATTTACATTGATAGTATATCGTTTCTTGTAAAAATTAAAAAAAGCCACTATATCATCAACATATATAGTGGCTTTTGAACGCTAATAGCATGGTACTAATGTTCCTGTATTATCCTAAAAATGGATATCTGTAGTCTACTGGGGTAACAAAAGTTTCTTTAATTAACCTTGGAGAAACCCAACGTAGTAAGTTTTGCATAGAACCTGCTTTATCATTCGTTCCCGAAGCTCTAGCACCGCCAAAAGGTTGTTGACCAACAACTGCCCCTGTTGGTTTGTCATTGATATAAAAATTTCCAGCACAGTTTTGCAATGCTTTTGTAGCCTCATCAATGGCGTACCGATCTGTAGCTAGAACAGCTCCTGTTAATGCGTATTCTGAGGTGCCATCTACAAGCTCTAAAGTTTTTGCCCAGTCTGCATCGTCATAGATATAAACCGTCACTACAGGTCCAAAAAGTTCGGTCTCCATGGTGGTATATTTAGGATTGCTTGTTAAAATAACAGTTGGCTCTACAAAGTATCCTTTTGATTTGTCATAATTACCACCAGCAAAAATTTCAGCATCTTTCGCGTTTTTAGCGCCGTCTATATATTTTGCTAATTTGTCAAAAGAAGCTTCGTGAATTACAGCAGTGACAAAATTCGTCATGTCTTCTGGCGAACCTGGTGCGTTGATTGTTTTTAAATCTTCTTTTACATGATTTAAAATTTCATCTGCGGTAGATTTAGGCAGGTAAACTCTTGAAGCAGCACTACATTTTTGTCCTTGAAATTCAAAAGCACCGCGAACAATAGCTGTAGCCACTTGTTTAGTGTTTGCTGTTTTATGTGCGAGTATAAAATCTTTTCCTCCTGTTTCCCCAACAATTCTAGGGTAGGTTTTGTAAGTGTGAATATTAGTGCCGATTTGTTTCCATAACTCTTTGAAAACATGCGTAGAACCCGTAAAGTGAATGCCTGAAAAATCGGGGCTAGCTAATACGGTTTCGGTAATCATCACAGGATCGCCATAAATCACATTAATAACGCCATCAGGAACACCAGCTTCTTTAAAAACATCGACAATAACTTTGGCTGAAAAAATTTGACTATCACTTGGCTTCCAAACAACTACATTTCCCATCATGGCAGCACTTGCGGGTAAGTTCCCAGCAATAGCTGTAAAGTTAAAAGGAGTAATAGCATAAACAAAACCTTCTAAAGGACGGTACTCTACTCTATTCCAAATTCCTTCAGCAGAAGCAGGTTGCTCTTGGTAAATTTGCGACATGTATGCTACGTTAAATCGCAGAAAGTCAATCAGTTCACAAGCCGCATCTATTTCAGCTTGGTGTATTGTTTTAGATTGTGCAATCATGGTGGCTGCATTAATTTTGGCCCGGTAAGGACCTGCAATTAATTCGGCAGCCTTTAGGAAAATAGCAGCACGTTGTTCCCAAGTTAAGTTGGCCCAGGCTTGTCTTGATGCTAAAGCGTTTTCGATGGCTTGGCTGACGTGTTTTTTTTCCGCAACGTGATATTGACCTACTTGATGTTTATGATCGTGTGGTGGAGACATAGGCTTTGTTTTGCCGGTTTTAATCTCATCTTTTCCAATATACATTGGAACATCGACACTCCCATTAAAATATTCTTGGTATTGTTTTAATACTTCTTGTCGTTCAGGAGATCCTGGAGCAAACCCTTTTATAGGTTCGTTTATTGCTATAGGAACTTGAAAAAATCCTTTACCCATGTTGTTTTGTTTTAATTTTAAAAAGTAAGTGTAAAGGTACTAAAACAAAAAAGGTGAAAAAAGTAAAAAAGAAAAAGAAGTGTTTAGTTTAGAGTAAACGGGGTGTTAAATTTAAAAGTAGGAATAGACACCCTAATTTTTTCGTCCGATTTTAAATTTACCATAGTATAATGCCCCTTCATAGCCCCTATGGTCGAAGTTAATAAACATCCAGAGCTGTAGGTGTGAGATTCTCCGGGTTTAATCACCGGTTTTTTGCCAATAACCCCTTCCCCTTCTAAAATTTCTAACTCATTTAATGAGTCGTAAATTCTCCAATGGCGCGAAGTAAGCTGAACAGTGTCTTTCGTTTGATTTTCAATAGTTATGGTGTACCCAAAAGCATAATGCGTTTTGTAGTTTTTAAAGAAAGTGCCTTCAAAACTAGTATTTACTGAAATTTTTATGCCTTTTGTTATAAGTGTAGTCATAAGTATCAAAGTCTAAAATGCTAAAAAAAAAGAACAAAAATTATAATTATCCTTGCTAATTTATAAAATCGAAGGCAATTATCGTAAACTTTAAGAAAATTTTACGGGTATTAATTCCTTAGTAAATCTCTTCTTTCGCTAATTGATGTTCCGTACAAAGTTAAAACTAGGGCAATATAATAAACCTTTCTTAAACTATAAATGAATAGGATAAATGTTCGTTATAAGTTAATTTTTTGAAGCTATACGGTGTAGTTTAATTGCTGATATTTTTTGAATTTGCTGTGCCTATTCCTATCAGTCCGTCATAAAGAGCACCGATATCACGATAATAAACCAATATTAAATAATTGTTTTCGGTAAAATGAAAGTTTCCGGATACCTTGTTTAAATCAACGTCGCCGTTTTCTTTCTTGATCACATATTTGTAATTGTAAAAGCCTTGCTTTAGTTTTAAAGTGGCTTCTAATAATCCATTATTGGCGTTGAAGGTCATTTTGTTTTCTTCATCCAACATAAAATTATTGAACTTCCCATAAATATACACTTCATTTAAACCTATTTCTTCTACATAAGGCAGGCTAAAGTGCACTTTACTATATTCTGCCTCTCTTGAGGTGTCCGCTCCTTGGGAAGTATTGATGGCGAAATCTCCATTAATATCAGGGAAATAAGTATACGGCCTGTCATTTCTAAAAATATCTGTAAATAAATAGTGATGGTAAAGATCTGAAACCTCTATCGATGAAATCGCTACTGTTGGCGCGCGCAAATCTTTAGTATCAAAATTTAAAAATTCATTCCCCCCAAAAAAACTAGTTTCTTGATCATATTTATACACCAACTGATTTCCTATGGTGTATTGAGGTTTTACATTATAAATAGCAGTGGGCCAATAATAATTTTGTAAAATAGAGATTTTTACCTCTTTCAAGGGGTTGATTAATTGAAAGTTGGCGTAATTAATAGTGAGGTGCACTACTTGTTTTTCATTTAAAAATTCAAAATCTCTACTTCTTTTTATCGTTGCGGCTACGTTTACCAAGTTTTGGTACACTAAAAAACGTCGAGAAAACTGGAGCTCATAATTACTGTCATAAATTTCTAGCATATAATTGCCACTTACTTTTAGCCCTGTGTTTTCGTTAGGTATGCTGAGCTTGTAGTTCGAGTAGGGTTGCAAGGTATTATAGCTATTTTCATAATCGATGATTCTTAAATTATCAATACCCCTAAGGTATTGAGACTTTAATAAATCAGATGGCGTCCAGTCATAATCGCAATGTATAATTTTATAATAAAAATCTTGTTCACTCGCTGTGATGTCATCAAAATCCAGGTAAATAGCATCGCCCAGTTGTACCACAGGGAATTGGTCGTCTGTGGGGCCTTTAAAAATAATAGATTTTATGTTTGACGGCGGGTTAACTTCTTCCTGAACTTGGGAAAAAAGTGAGTGTATGCACAAAAAAAACAAGATATGTTTAACAAAGAACCTCATGAAATAGCAGTATTTTTCAACAAAGTTAAACAAAAAGCATGCCTTGAAAATTAACTTCGTTATAAGTTGTAAATTTATAGACAATAATTATGAAAACTTTCCATTTAGTCTTATTTTTGCATGAAATTTTTTTAACCTAAGGTTTATAGCAATATGTCTAAAGACATCAGAATTAAAAAAGGCTTAAACATTAAATTAGTTGGTGCCGCAGAAAAAGATATTTCTAAGGCATCTTTAAGTAATGCTTATGTCATAAATCTTCAGGATTTTCATGGGGTCAACCCAAAAATGCTGAAGAAAGAAGGCGCAGAAGTAAAAGCAGGTGAAGCGCTTTTTTATAACAAAAATCATGAAAATATGCTTTTTGTTTCTCCTGTAAGTGGTACGTTGGTTGAAATTAAGAGAGGAGAGAGGCGAAGTATTCTATCCTTAAAAATTACAGCGGATAAAGCACAAGTAGCGGTATCGCATGCAATTCCAAATTTAGGAGCCATTTCAGCTTCTGAAGTAAAATCTTTTTTACTTCAATCTGGTTGTTGGCCGTTCATAAAGCAGCGCCCATATGACGTGATAGCAAACCCAGAAACTAGCCCTAAAGCTATTTTTATCTCTGGTTATACTACAGCGCCTTTGGCTGCGGATTTAGATTTCACCTTAAAGGGCAAAGAAACTGAAATACAGGCTGCCATTACTGCGTTAGCAAAATTAACAGCAGGAAAAGTGCATGTATCTCATGGAGGTTCTAATTCTCCGCTTGCAGGTTTGCAAGGGGTAGAACACCATAAAGTTTCAGGGCCACACCCAGCCGGTTTAGTGGGAACACAAATCAATAAAATTGACCCTATTAATAAGGGGGAATTAGTTTGGGTGGTTGCTCCTCAAGATTTAATTATTATTGGTGAAGCACTATTAACGGGTACGTTCAATGCGGATAGAACCATAGCTCTTGCTGGTTCTTCTGTAAAAAATCCAAAATACTACACGACTAAAATTGGAGCTGAAATAGCAACTTTTTTATATGCTAGTGGCGTAAATGAAGCCAAGTTTAGGGTTATTAATGGCGATATTTTAACAGGGGTTACCTCAAGTCAATCGGGTAATTTAGGTTATTATAATACCACGGTTACAGCGATTCCCGAGGGTGATGATTATGAATTTTTTGGATGGAATAAGCCAATTTTTAATAAAATATCAAATTCTAGAGCGCTAACTTTTTCATGGTTAACACCAAATAAAAAATTTGATTTAAATACCAATACCAACGGAGAGCACCGTGCCTTTGTAATTACCGGAGGATACGAAGAGGTTTTTCCTTTGGATATTTATCCAATGCAAATTTTAAAAGCGTGTATGTATGAGGATTTAGACGAAATGGAGGCTTTAGGAATGTACGAAGTAGCTCCTGAAGATTTTTCATTAACAGAATTTATCTGTGTGTCTAAACAACCACATCAAGATATCATAAGAAAGGGCTTGGATTTAATGCTTAAAGAGATAGGATAATGAGCTTAAAAAGTAGTTTACACAATTTAAAAGAAAAGTATAAAGGAAAGAAAATGGCACCTGCCTTTAATGCACTCCATACTTTTTTATATTTACCTAATGAGACCACGCATAACGGGACTCACATAAAAGCGGCCGACGATTTAAAACGGACCATGAATACGGTCATTATGGCCTTAATACCTTGTTTGATATTTGGTATTTATAATGCCGGGTACCAACACTATTTGGCACTTGGCGAAATAGAGTCTGCCAAAGGCTTTTTAGGGGCGTCATTCTGGACGATCGACAACTTAATAATTGGTGCTTGGACAGTTTTACCTTTAGTTGTTGTTTCCTATGGCGTTGGTTTGGCGGTAGAATTTTTATTCGCTGTAATAAAAGGTCATGAGGTAGAAGAAGGCTATTTGGTTACTGGGATGTTAGTGCCATTAATTGTCCCTGTTGATATTCCTTTATGGATGTTGGCAGTAGCGGTTGTTTTTGGAGTGGTAATCGGTAAAGAAGTTTTCGGAGGTACAGGGATGAACATTCTTAATCCAGCCTTAACGATCCGTGCATTTTTATTCTTTGCCTATCCAACATGGATGTCAGGAGATAAGGTTTGGGTACATGGAGCTGTTGAGCGTGCTGGTACTGCGGATGCTATATCAGGAGAAACCATTCTTGGATCCTATGCCCAGAATAATGCAGTTGCTTATGATTATTGGGACATGTTCTGGGGATTAATTCCGGGTTCGGTCGGTGAAACATCAAAAGTTTTAATTATTCTAGGAGCCTTATTTTTAATATTTACGAAAGTAGGAAGCTGGAGAATTATTGTAAGCACCTTAATTGGAGCGCTAGCAATGGGTCTTATTTTTAATGGTGTCATCGAATCGGGATGGATCACTGAAACGAGTAAGTTTTACGGATTAATGAGTGTTCCTTTCTGGCAACATTTAATTATTGGAAGTATTTTATTTGGAGCCGTTTATATGGCGACAGACCCCGTTACAGCTTCTCAAACAAATAAAGGAAAATGGATTTATGGTTTTCTTATAGGATTTATTTCTATTATGATTCGGGTCTTTAACCCAGCTTATCCTGAAGGGGTGTTTTTAGCAATATTATTAATGAACGTTTTTGCACCAACGATAGATCATTATGTAATACAAGGCAATGTAAAGCGTAGAATGAAACGTGTTAAAGTTAAAACAGCGTAATTATGGCAATCAATACAGAAAAAAATAGTTATACAATAATTTTTTCCATCATTATGGTTTTAGTTGTAGGTTCTATTTTAGCAGGTCTTGCTTCGGGTTTAAAGCCGATGGTAAAGGCTAACGAACGTTACGAAAAACAACAGAACATCCTATATGCCTTAGGTGTAAATGACAATGAAGGTGCTAATGACGTTGTATTTATTCCGACCGACAGAGTCGAGCAAGAATTTAAAAAGTACATCAAAAAGCAATATGTTCTTCAAGATGGAGAATTAACAGAAAATGATGAAGCCTACCTTATCGATATCAAAAAGGAAGAAACAAAGGCCAAGAATAAAGAGTATAGTCGACGTTTGCCCATTTTTGTAGGGGATAAAGAAGGCCAAGAAGTGTATATTGTTCCAGTTAGAGGAAAAGGATTATGGGATGCTATTTGGGGTTTTGTAGCTTTAGATAAAGAAATGGTCGTAACTGGTGTTTATTTTGATCATAAAGGAGAAACTCCAGGTCTTGGTTCTGAAATTAAACAACGTTATTTTATGGACGACTTTACAGGCGAAAAGTTCTTAGACGGAGATGTCTTTGAGGGTATCACTGTCGCTAAAGGGAACAATGACCCTAAAAACGAAAGAAAAGATGATCATAAAATTGATGCTTTAGCTGGAGCTACCATTACAGGCGATGGTGTTTCTGCAATGCTAAAGAAAGATGTGAAAATGTATATGCCTTACTTTAAGACTTTAAATTAAATTTTCTATGGGACTTTTATCAAAAAAAGATAGTAAATTAATTAGCGATCCGTTATTAGATAACAACCCTATTACCATTCAGGTATTGGGTATATGTTCTGCTTTGGCAATTACGGCGCAGTTAAAGCCGTCGATAGTAATGGCCGTATCCGTACTATTTGTAATGGGTGTAGGGAACGTGGTAATTTCATTAATGCGTAACATCATTCCATCAAAAATCAGAATTATTGCCCAACTCATCGTTGTAGCCACTTTGGTTATTATTGTTGATCAGGTGCTAAAGGCCTTTGCCTATACTTTAAGTAAAGAGCTTTCTGTATTTATAGGGTTAATTATTACCAACTGTATCATTATGGGTCGTTTTGAAGCTTTCGCTTTAGCCAATGGTCCATGGAGGTCTTTTTTAGACGGTATCGGTAATGCTTTAGGATACGGTGTAATTCTTGTCATTGTAGGTTTCTTTAGAGAGCTTTTAGGCTCTGGAACTTTATTCGGATTTAAAGTGATGGGAGATCCGGTTGAAAAAACTGGTTTGTTTGCCCTTGGCTATGAAAATAATGGTTTTATGGTATTGCCTCCCATGGCTTTAATTGTGGTGGGGATTATCATTTGGATTCAGCGTAGTAGAAATAAAGCACTAATAGAGGATTAAAAACTTAGTAAATAGCTAGTAGGTAGGGTGCTTAAGTACTCAATGCTGAATACTTGATAAAGAATTTATAAAATTATGGAACATATAGAATTGTTTTTTAAATCGATATTTGTAGATAACATGGTATTTGCCTATTTCTTAGGGATGTGCTCTTATCTAGCAGTTTCAAAAAAGGTATCCACAGCAGTGGGCCTCGGAGCAGCAGTAATTTTTGTACTGGCGATTACAGTACCACTGAACTGGCTACTTGATCAGTATTTATTGCAAGAGGGTGCCTTAACCTGGCTTGGACCCGAATATGCGGATTATGATCTTAGCTTTTTGTCTTTTATTATGTTTATTGCGACCATAGCAACTATGGTACAATTGGTTGAAATTATTGTGGAGAAATTTTCTCCATCATTGTACAATTCTTTAGGGATATTTTTACCCTTGATCGCCGTGAATTGTGCCATCTTGGGAGGCTCCTTATTTATGCAATCTAGAGAAATAGAAACACTGGGTCTGGCTTTTAACTATGGAATATCTTCAGGTATTGGATGGTTCTTAGCAATTTTGGCTATAGCTGCTATTCGAGAAAAAATCAGGTATAGTGCCGTACCAGCGCCTTTAAGAGGCTTAGGCATTACGTTTATTATCACTGGTTTAATGGCTATTGGTTTTATGAGTTTTGGAGGAATGTTAACTGGTGGTGATGAAGCCGCTGCTGCAGAAGATAAGACAACTCAAGTACAAGAGGTAAAAAAAGAGGTTAAACAAAAGGAAGCTGACATTAAGACTGTCTTAAGTGTAGCTGACAACACAAATAAATAAAGTAATATGATGATATTAGCCGCAAGCACAGTAGGAACGGTAATAGCTACCGTAGCAGCTTTCTTGATAGTAACTTTGTTATTAGTAGCATTGTTATTGGTAGTAAAACAAAAATTATCTCCGTCTGGTCCTGTTAAGATTTTGATCAATGGAGAGCGTGAAATTGAAGTAGCCTCAGGTAGTTCGTTGTTAACGACACTGGGTAGTAATAAAGTATTTTTGCCATCTGCCTGTGGCGGTGGTGGTACTTGTATTCAATGTGAGTGCCATGTGTTGTCAGGAGGTGGAGAAGCACTTCCTACCGAAACTCCTCACTTTTCAAGAAAGGAATTACAGCATGGAGCTCGATTAGCCTGTCAAGTAAAGGTAAAACAAGATATGGAGATTACCATTCCAGAAGAGGTTTTTGGAATTAAAAAATGGCCAGCTAAAGTGGTACGTAATTACAATGTAGCTTCTTTCATTAAGGAGTTTGTTGTTGAAATTCCAGAAGATATGGGCTACAAGGCAGGTGGGTATATTCAAATTGAAATTCCTGAATGCGAAGTAAAATATGCTGATATTGATATTACAGCGCACCCAGATGAGCATGAAACGCCCGATAAATTTAAGGCTGAATGGGATAAGTTTAACTTATGGCCTTTAGTCATGAAAAACCCTGAAACTGTAGAAAGAGCCTATTCGATGGCTTCTTACCCAGCGGAAGGTAAAGAAATTATGCTCAATGTGCGTATTGCAACGCCACCTTGGGATCGAGCAAAAAATGGTTGGATGGATGTAAATCCAGGTATCGCTTCTTCTTACATCTTTGGATTAAAACCAGGTGATGATGTTGTGATTTCTGGTCCTTATGGTGAATTCTTCATCAATGAATCAGAAAGTGAAATGCTATATGTTGGTGGTGGTGCAGGTATGGCACCCATGCGTTCTCATTTATATCACCTATTCAATACTTTAAAAACGAATCGAAAAGTGACTTACTGGTATGGTGGTCGTTCTAAACGTGAACTTTTCTACATTGATCACTTTAAAAAGTTAGAGAAGAATTTCCCTAATTTTAAATTTTACATGGCACTTTCTGAGCCAATGCCAGAAGATAACTGGAAAGTAAAAGAAAATATTGATGCTCCTGGAGATGGTTTTGTTGGTTTTATTCATAATTGTGTGATAGATAATTACTTAAATCTACATGAATCTCCTGAAGATATTGAATTGTATTTCTGTGGACCTCCATTAATGAACAAAGCCGTTCAGAAAATGGGTGAAGATTTTGGAATTCCAGATGAACACATTAGATTCGATGATTTCGGTGGATAACCGTATGTATCTACAATATAAAAAATGCAACCAATTGGTTGCATTTTTTATATTGTAGATATCTGTTCTTAAAGCCATTGAATTGGCATAGTTTTCTTGATTCCTGAGCTTATAAGTTTAACACCTAAAATAATAGGCTTAGAGGTACTTCAAATACACGAAAGCACCCTATTCTTATGGGGGTAGGCTCAAATAGCAGGCTTTAGATGAGTAGCCTTTAAATTTATCAATTCAATACCTCTTGCAGTTGATATTTGGGTTGGTCATTTTCGATTTGAAATAACTTATGTAAATCCATGACATTCGAAACGCCATCTAGTTGACAGAGGAAGGCTACCGCTGCGCATAGGCCATTAAATAAAACGGACTTATCTTTTGGGTTTTTAGGTTTTTTGTTGGTCGTATTTAAGGGTAGTGTATAACCACAGCCTTGCAAAAATGCAGCTTCAATCTGTAACAATTCTAAGGGAGTATAGCCATAAAATCGTTTGCCAAATTTTTGATTGACAATGCCCACATAGTTTAGTTGGGTAGAGCCATGCAATTCTGTAAAATTTTGCCAAAATTCTAAATTGTCACAGATGTTCCCAACGGCGCATTTTGTGCAGTATTCGGGATGTAATTGATCGTTGTGAAACGCATGATAGAGTTTTCCTAATGCCATTTCAAGTCTTGGAGAAAGTGTCATAGCCTTTTTTTATTTTAAGGTACTAATTTTTTAATGCAATCGGAACTAAAATTTTGATAAATTTGGCATGTATGGTCATCTTTATCTTCAATGCCTTCAATTCGAAGTACTTTGGCGTATTTCAAAAATGTTTACTAATTAGATTTTTCTAGGGTAGTCTATTTGCCTAAATGCTTAAATTTTATAGTATTTTTGTGCTATGAGTAGAGCATTGACAGAACAAGAATTACACAATCTTGCGATGAATATTGTAGGGAAACAATTAGAGGCGGATGGCTTTGAGTTTCTATCCGTGAATAGCGTCTTAAAAAAAAACCCTCAATTTGTATGTACCAAAAATAAAAAACTTCATTTTATTGTGGTTAAATCTGTTTGTTACCCTAATGATCCTACAGATTTGGATATGGATAATTTGAATAAAATGAAGGCACATGCCATAAATTTTGAAGCCGACACCTATTATGCGGGAGTTGGTTTGGTGAATGCAAAAGAGTATAAACAACCAGTTTTTTTAAATGAAGAATATATTGTTGATTATGATGGACTTGTTAAAATTTAAGTTTTTAGGCCCAGCTGTTGGACTTGTAGTTTTGGGATTTTTTTCCTCCTGTTCTGATGAATTTGTGCAATCAAGTACTACGGGTCCGGCATTAGGTACATCGTACTCTATACTTTTCTTTGATACCGTTCCACGAGATTTTAAACGAGAAATAGATTCGGTTTTTACGGTCATTAATAGGTCTATGTCTACCTATATCCCCGATTCTGATATTTCAAAAATAAATGCTGGTGATTCTACGGTGATCGTCGATGCCATGTTCGAAGAAGTTTTTAATTTATCTAAGCGTATTCATGAAACTACCAAGGGCTATTTTGATCCTACCGTTGGTATTTTGGTCAATGCCTGGGGGTTTGGTCCTGGAGAAAAAATTGCAATGGATTCTGTGATTGTGGATAGTCTTTTGAAATATGTAGGATTTGAAAAAGTCATGTTATTGCCCAACAAACGCATCCGTAAAGCGGATGCTCAAATCGTGTTCGACTTTAATGCTGTTGCCAAAGGCTACGCCGTGGATAGATTAGGTGCAATGCTAGACGCTAAGGGTATCACCAACTATTTAGTCGAAGTAGGGGGAGAACTAGTCGCAAAAGGAGAAAATAAGATAAAAAATAAAAAATTTGTAGTAGGTATCGATGATCCCTTAGCAAATGATCGAGATTATCCTGCTGCTTTAATCAACCTAAATAACAAAGGATTAGCTTCCTCCGGGAATTACCGCCACTTTCGTGAAGACCAACGCACGGGGAAACGATATGTGCATACCGTGGACCCCATTAGCGGCTACACGAAAGATTCGAATGTCTTAGGGGTTACTATTTTAGCGGATACCTGCATGGAAGCTGATGCTTACGCTACTGCCTTTATGGCTATGGATTTAGAGAATTCTCTGGCGCTATTATCTGAAAAAAAGAATATTGAAGCCTATATTATTTATATTGATGATGCCGGTGAAATCAAAGAATTTATAAGCGAAGGATTTAAGGCCATAGTAATCCAAGAATAAAACTACTTTTTTATTTTCGAACCAAAGGAATCACTTCGCCCGCTGCTAATCGGTAATGGTCAATGTGCTTTGAACCTAGTGTTGTCGTGTAGTCTATTTCATCTACCGCAAAACCAACACTTCTCAATTTATCAAAATAGTCCTTTCCATAAATTCGAACATGGTCATATTGTCCAAAAATTTTAGCTCTTTCTTTTTTATCGGTAATGGTATGGTCTTCGAAGGTGTATTCTCTTTTTAAATCTTGAGGAATTTGAAAAATACCCCAACCGCTAGGTTTTAGAACTCTAAATAACTCTTCCATGGCTTTTTTATCGTCAGGAATGTGTTCTAGCACATGATTGCACAGGATCACATCAAAGCTGTTGTCTTTGAAGGGGAGCTTGCAAATGTCAGCTTTAACATCTGCCAAAGGCGAATCTAAATCGGTTGTGGTATAGTCTAGGTTTTTGAGTTGTCTAAAGCGTTTGTAAAAAGCTTGTTCTGGAGCAAAATGTAATACCTTGTATGGCTTGCTGAAGAAATCTGTTTCGTTTTTTAAGTAAAGCCAAAGTAGTCTGTGACGCTCTAAAGAGAGGGTAGAAGGCGATAATACGTTTTCCCTTGGATTTTCATAACCGTAGGGGAGAAAGCGCCTAAAACCTCTTCCGTCTATGGGATCGATATACCTAGTTCCGCGCATAGAAAATGCTAAAACAGGCCTAGCGACATAACTTAGCTTTATAAGTAATGGCCTTGGAACGTGATTGAGTATGTATTTGAAAATTTTTGACATTAAAGGTTGTTTCACAGCGTTACTCAGAGTAAAAAGAGTTTCACAAAGGTGTATGTATAAAACGTTTAATTCCGTTTTTTAATAGTGAGGTATGAAAATTTATTAGAAGGCCTAATTCGTATCCCCCAAGTTTTAAATAAGTTAATATTTGTGCAAAATGCACATCAGTGAAACATTCCACGGTTTTAAGTTCAATAACAATGCGATTTTCAACGAGCAAATCTAGTCTGTACCCGTGATCTAACTTAACTTCTTTATAAACTATTGGTAAGGCAACTTCTTTTTTGACTTCTAATCCTTTACATTTTAATTCGTACATAAGACACTCTTGATAAGCAGACTCTAAAAGTCCCGGACCAAGTGCTTTATGAACTTCAATCGCAGCACCTATAATACTATTTGTCAAATCATTATTTTTCATACTTTGCGCTGCTCTGCGTTTAGCTCTGTGAAACTTTGCGAAATAGTTTTAGGTCTCTAAATTAAGCTTGTCTAAACTCATCTTCCTCGTCACTAGTAATGCCTAAGGCCTCGTAAATATATTTAAATGTCGATAAAAGTTCTGGCTTGCCATTCACCAAGGCAACATCATGTTCAAAATGTGCACTTGGTTTGCCGTCGGCTGTTAAAATAGTCCAACCATCTTTTAGTTGTTGTATTCTATGTGTACCCATATTAATCATCGGCTCGATAGCAACGACCATACCTTCTACAAATTTTTTGCCACGCCCTCTTTTTCCGTAATTCGGCATTTCAGGATCTTCGTGCATTTTTCTGCCTAATCCGTGCCCTACTAATTCCCGTACAACACCATAGCCGTGTTCTTCCGTGAATTTTTGAATCGCATAGCCTACATCGCCCACACGATTTCCTATTTTAAACTCTCGAATACCTACATAAAGAGAGGCTTTTGTAATATCGAGGAGTTTTTTTACTTCAGGAGCTACCTCACCTACTTCAAAGGTATAGGCATGATCTCCATAAAAACCATTTTTTAAAGCGCCGCAATCTATCGAAATAATGTCACCATCTACTAAAGGAGTACTGTTTGGAATGCCATGTACTACTTGGGCATTTGGACTCATGCAAAGCGAGTTTGGAAAATCATACATGCCTAAAAAACCGGGTTCAGCGCCATGATCGCGAATAAAAGTTTCTGCTAGTGCGTCTAAATGCAAAGTGGTTACCCCAGGCTTTACCTCACTAGCGAGCATTCCTAATGTTTTCGATACAATTAAGGCGCTTTCGCGCATTAGAGCTATTTCTTCCGGTGTTTTTACTATAATCATAAGTTCTAAAGATACTAGTTCTGGTAAAATGCTATACCAAAGGTTTTTGAGTCATTAACGCGGGTTGTGGAATGCCCATAAGCTTTAAAATGGTAGGTGCAATATCCCCTAAAATCCCATCTTTGATTTTTATATGCTCCTTATCCACTAAAATTAAAGGAACTGGATTTGTGGTGTGTGCTGTATTTGGTGTACCATCCGGATTTATCATGGTGTCGCAATTTCCGTGATCGGCAATGACTATTGTGCTATATCCATTTTTTAACCCAGCCATGACCACACTTTCTGCACAACTATCTACTACTTCACAAGCTTTAATCGCTGCCGACATTACGCCTGTATGACCTACCATGTCAGGATTTGCAAAATTTAAACAAATAAAATCTGCTTCTCCTTTATCAAGTTCTGGCAAAATCGAGTCTCTAATGTCATAGGCACTCATTTCGGGTTGTAAATCATAGGTTGCCACTTTTGGTGAAGGACAGAGCAAGCGCTTTTCTCCATCGAAAGGAATTTCTCTACCCCCATTAAAGAAAAAAGTAACATGTGGATATTTTTCAGTTTCAGCAATTCTAATTTGCTTTTTTCCTGCTTTCGCTAATACTTCGCCTAATGTTTCTTCAATATTATCCTTGTCGTACACTACATGTACTTTTTTATAAGATTCATCGTAATTAGTCATGGTCACATAGTAGAGCTCTAATTTGTGCATATTCTGTTCATGCATATCTATCTGGCTCAATACTTGAGTAAGTTCTCGACCTCTATCCGTTCTAAAATTAAAAAATATGAGAACATCTCCATTTTGAATTTTAGCGACTGGCGTACCATCCTTTTCCGTAAGGACCATAGGAGCTAAAAATTCATCAGTACTACCAGCATCATAACTATTTTGTACCGCAGTGGCAATATCGTTGGTTTTAAGTCCGGTACTATTTACGAGCAAGTCGTAGGCTAATTTTACACGCTCCCAACGTTTATCTCTATCCATCGCATAGTAACGCCCAATAACAGTAGCTAATTTTGCTTTCTTATCCGCACAAAATTCAATGATATTTTTTAAGTATTCCTTACCACTTTTAGGGTCTACATCACGACCGTCTGTAAAAGCGTGAATGTAAACCTTATCTAAATTATAGGCCTCACTCGCTTTAATTAGTCCTTTAAGATGCGAGGTGTGGCTATGAACCCCTCCATCGCTTAACAATCCTACAAAATGAACAGGTTTGTTGTTATTTTTGGCAAATAAAAAAGCCTCTTTTAATGCTTTTTCGTCTTTTAAACTATCTTCTTTTACAGCTTTATTAATTTTTGCTAAATCTTGATACACGATACGCCCAGCACCGAGGTTCATATGCCCCACTTCGCTATTTCCCATTTGACCTTCAGGGAGTCCAACATTCATGCCGTCTGTTAAAAGATTGGCATTAGAATATTCCCTTTGAATTCGGTCCATAAAAGGCGTATTCGCGTTGTCAATTGCAGAAACTTTTGGATTGGGTGATTTCCCCCAACCATCTAAAATCATCAATATTACTTTTTTGTTCATGGAGCCTACTGTTTAAACCTCAAAAATAAGACGAAATGCCTATTAATGCTAACTATTTCAGTTTCTTTTTTGAACCACAAAACCTCATATTAATTATTTCTTTTCTTATAAATAGTAACAAAACGAGATTTAACTCGTCTTTAAAATATAAAATTCATAGTCATCATCCGATGTAAATCGGAAATCAAAAAACAATCATCATGAGAAAAACAATCACAATTACAGTACTGACTATGGCATTATGTGCCATGAATGTAACAGCAAAACCGGCCATAGAAACCATGGGCGTTTTAAAAATAGAACAACCTGTGGGTTTAAGTTCTTTTTGCAATGCTATCGTAAAAGGAGACCTTAAAACTGTCAAAAGCATGATTGCTTTAGGAGAGGATGTTAATCAAAAATCACTAGGAATGACGCCTGCTATTTTCGCTGCTCGTTACAACAAAGTGGAGATTTTAGAAGTGCTGATAGCAAATGGTGCCAATATTAGAATTACATGCGATAAAGGTATCAACATTAAACAGTATGCGGAAGCTGCCAATGCTACAGATGCTTTACAAGTGATTAGCGAAAACTGGAAAAATAAATAGGCCAGTAGCTTCTATTAAAAAAGCCATTTACACTAGGTAAATGGCTTTTTTCTTATCGTTATTTTCTTCTTTTAGTGTTCAAGTAAAAGGGCTAGTGTATTAAAATTTGAATCCACTGAATACTCTATAAAAAAAAGCATAGAACGCCATGGAAATCATAATCACAGAAAATAAAGAATAAATTTTGAGTAAAACTACAACGAATGCAGGTTTACAGTCTTCAAATGCTTCTAAATAAACATTTTTAAAATGTAGAAGTGTTGCCATATAGTTTCGTTTAATGATTTGTAAATCAAAGCTATAAGGGCTAGAGGTAATAGAGTAAGGATGTGGGTGTCACAAAACTAATAAAATATTTTACTATTTCGACAAATTAACCATTTATTAGTTGAAATGCATTAAGCTTGTTTTTGGTACTTTTTAATGGCCTCCTTAATTTTTTCTATTCTATTTTCTGGATCGGGGTGCGTACTTTGAAATTCTGCTTGTCTATTGTGACCACCTGCTGCTTTTAAAATCTTCATTACCTCAATCATTTCATTGGGGTCGTATCCCGAATTCATCATGAAAAGAACGCCTAAATCATCACTTTCTAGTTCATCACTGCGACCATTTTTAAGTAAAGTGTTTTGCCCGATACTGCCTACAATATCACCTGCATCTGCCCCTACCGATGCCCCCATAGAAATAGTTTGCCAAAAATTACCTTCTGCTATCCGTTCCGCAGAATGCCGGCCGATGACATGACCAATTTCATGTCCTAAAACCCCTGCCAGTTGGGCTTCGTTTAATTTTGAAAATAAGGCATAGGTAATAAAAATCTGCCCACCAGGTAAGGCAAATGAATTAATAGTATTCGCGTCTGCAAGTAAATGAAACTCGTATGGGTAAGGCGTATCTTTTGCGATGCTATTTTTTACCAAGGTATTTCCAAGGACATCAACTACATCTTGCAAGCGCTGGTCAGCATGTAAACCACCGTATTGCTGTGTAATTTCGGGTCTACTCTTTAAGCCAATGGCAATTTCTTGATCCGAATTCATGTTTATATTCTGAACTCTATGGGTATAAGGGTTTGTTTCGCTGTTATTACATTTTTGTATACATGCGAAAGCGACTATAGCTAGTCCGATAAAAATTTTAATTTTCCAGTTACCTCTTCTCACGGTTTATGCCTTTAGAAATACCTAAAGTACAAAAAGCCTATAAAAGTTTCTGATTTATATCTAGTAGGTGATCTGCGATGTAGGTTCTTAAAAAACCGGCTGTAAAATGTTCACTCCCTAGAAAGGTTTCATTTTTGTACAGTTGTACTATATTTTTACTTCTAAAAGCGTCTAACATAGGCACTGAAATAGGAGCATAGCTATAATGCCATGGTTCATATTTAAAGCCTCTTCTTTTGGGGTTGTCTGTATAGACCAGATAAAAACCAAATTTTTCAGAATTTTCATCCATCCACTTTTTAAAATTGGCAAATGGTTGTCCTTCAGCATATTTTGAAGGCACCAAGACATCACCACTTACTTTTTGATATCCATCAATCACATCAATATCGGTTCCCCAATGATGCCTACTTGTGCCTGGAATCGTAGAGTACTCAATAATTTTATTGATTGCGGCTAGAGGATCCATACCTTCGTCGGTATAGGCTATATATTTACGCTCAAAAATAACTTGTTGTCGGTCAAAGCTGCGGTAACTAGAAACAATTTTTAAATCGACACCTCCGCTGTAGGCGGCCCTTTTCATTTCGATAAAAGCATCGTGGGCTTCTTTGACTAGATTAATATCTTTACCATGCAAATCTATGGCCGATTTCCCCATTAATTCAGAGAGCGAATATTCTTTTTCCTGAGCTTGTAATTGCGCTAAAGTTAGGTTTGGAAATAGTGTTAGGGCTAAGCCTGTAATTCCGGTAGCGTGTAAAAATGATCTTCTTTGCATTTTAATTTTTTTTATGACCTATAAAATGTGAGCCGAATAGGGGTATTTCAAATACAATACCAATTTTTTTGATGGCCTAATTTCGTATGGCATTCCAAGGTCAAAATTCTGGCATTTATCATATGACTGCGATGTACTTTTTTCCTTAAAAGCATGTTGGCCTAATAAAGCTCGAGTTTTTGGTAGCTTAACCTGTTCTAAGCTGATGCTAGCATACGCTTAAACTTCCTTCAAAAAGCAACTCATTGCGGACCTAAACTAGTAACGTTTTTTTTAGGCTTTATTGTCTATTTTGATACTAAAATTTTAAAGATAATTGCTAGCGAAATGGAAAGTAGAAGCAACCAAAGTAAAAATTTAAGCAAGCTTTACGATTGAATACCTTAAAAATCGACATGAAAATGAACTCATAAAGCGCCAAAGCCAAGAACTTTTCATACTATTATTTAAGTAAGATCTATTAGCGTGCTAAGTACAGAAAACCTTGAAATTCAAAACCTAAATCAAAAAGGTTTACAACATAAAAATAAATTCCAGCAGGTAAGCCTTTATCTCTATCAATAACCAAAGTATCGACATTAGAAATTCCTGCAAATTCGTTCAAATAATTTTCTTTTTGAAAAACTAACAAGCCGTTGCGATCGTATATTTTAAGATTATTATTTGGGGATAGTGTAAGTTCATCGATGACTAAAACATCGTTTATACCATCACCATTGGGCGACATATAAAAATTATCAATCACCATTCTGTCTTGAGGTACTAATAAACTACCAATAGTGATGGCTTCGTAGGCATCGGGTATAAAGCTTTCTGAAGAAATTATCCCATTAGAAACGTCGCCGCTAACGAACGAATTGCCTAATATTTCCCATTCTTTATTGACTTTGCTCCATCCAACCACCAATAAATTTTCAGTTTCTTCGGTCAAGGCGCCAATATCACTGCGCAGATTCCAAGACAAAGTTACCGTAGAGGGTACGCTACTTTCTAAACGCCAGAATTCTTTTTCGTTTACAGCGTCTAATTGCCTAGCCGTTTCGGTAGTGTCGAAAATTTCTGAAAAAGAGAAAGGCGAATTAGGATTTTCAAAGAAGTAGGCACATTTTGCGGTTAAATTGATACTTTGCGAATTCATAATCAAGGGACGCAATTGTACTTCATCCCCTACAGGAAATGAGTAGGCTTGTTGGTTGGTGACTAAGGCATACCCATCTACTTTAGAAAAATCGCTTTCGCCCACATACATAGCATCGGCCACTAGCGCAAAATAGATGTCTGACAAGGATTTTTGCGTAATGACATCTCCAATGATAAAATTTACACTATTGCTTACACTGGCAGGAATATTTAATGCGACACCATTGTTGGTACTGACTTCAAAATCATAGAAAACAGGGGAAACGCTGCCTTGAATATTTAAAAAATTAGCCCCATAAAAACCCACTAATCCTAGGTTTTGATCAAAAGGCGCCGTGTTTATAAAATTAGTATGAAAACCCACATTGGCACCCGCATGCACTTGCATAGTACCCGCATGGTGCAAGGCGCTTTGGGCATTGGCAATTAGGCCCACTAGAAAAACGAGTATGTACCTTATGTTTTTAATCATTTTTAGCAGATATCATTGCCTTTATGGCTTCAACTTGTTGTTTTAGACTTTTTAATTCTTGGGATAACAAGTTGTTTTCAGACTTTAATTTTTCAATTTGCTTTTCTTGATTTATGGTATGAAGAAATAATTCCTCGATTTTTTCAAGATTTTTTAAATTGGATGCGCTTAAGTTCCAATAACCATCTTTTTTAGCTTGATATGCTGATGTCATACCAGGAAGGTGATTATTCTTTTTAATGAAGTTCTCAATTTCGCTTAAACTTTTAAACTCATAATCAGCGTTTAATTTAGAATAACCTAAAAAATATTTTTCAAATACATAATCAGCAATTACCATATTTCCATTTAAAAGTATATCATCTCCAACACTTAATCCTGAAGTAGTTATTATTGGCTGATTTCCAAAATTAGGGTTTATCTTAGTCCCATCAATAGCAGCGGCACTGTTAATATCAATATTTGTTATACTATCATCATCAATTTCATCTGAGGTTACTGCATTAGTTCTAATTTCGGATGAACCGACTGCGTCAAACCTTATTTCTGAAGAGTCCACAGAATCAGGAGCTAAATCGGAAGCAGTTATACTATTATCTACAATAAGCCCCCCCATTCCTCCGGAAATTGCTGCAATTGTTAAATCATAATCTTTCCCATTAGCATTTAGGGTGGTGGTAATTGATGAATTGGAAGAAGAAATAATTTGGATTTCGTTGGTAGGATCACCATCGATATCTGCTGCTATTGCGGCACCATTAGTTGCAATTGCACTATTTACAGCTGTATCATCATAAAAAGCACCACCATCGGTTCCACTTGCAGAAAT